>CAWACG010000009.1:0-364126 GCA_963780515.1 uncultured Acidobacteriaceae bacterium | reverse complement strand
TATGAGGGCCTGCGGGCTATCACCAGCCCGCTCTATGTCCTGACGCTGCCGACGCAGAACGAGTTGAACGGCATTTTGGTCGTACCCATCCGCAACCCAATTACGGGCACTGTCTACCCGGCCGGGACCGCCATCCCGTCCGGCGACATCAATCCGCTCTCGGCTCAAATTGTGTCCGCATTCAAAGCCATAGCCGGCTTGCCTGTGAGCGGGTCCGCGAGCACCGGGCAAAACAGCGCCGACTACTCAGTGCTGATCCCTTTCCGCGATTACTACGACAAGGGCGATTTGCGGCTGGATTATGCGCGGAGCGCCAATGCGCGCTATTTTCTGCGCATCAGCGACCGCAAGGAGACGGGCATCAACTTCCCCACAATTCCACTCCCTCTGGAGGGTCAAACCGCGGGGACGCAGCGCATTCTGGACCAGCAAATTGCGCTTGGTTACACAGGCACATTCGGCTCCAACCGGATTCTGGATCTGCGCCTGGGTATCTCACGGACCAAGGCGGGCAAATCGCCTTTGAGCGAAGGAACACCCCCGGTCCTGGTGAATGGCGCGCCGATTCCCGGTCTCCCGACAACGCCCGGCGTCGCGGGCGGCCTGCCTGCCGTGAGCATTTCCGGTGGGTTTACGGCGTTCGGCCGTCAAACCACCAACCCGCAGTTCCAGAATCCCGCGTTGCTGGATCCAAAGGTCAACTACACCTGGGTCAAGGGCGCTCACTCGCTCAAGTTCGGCTACGAATATGAAAAGCTCTGGATGGGGGTGCTCGACAACAACCCGCTCTACGGCTCGTTCTCCTATGGCGGCGGCTACAGCGCATGCCCGTCGGGAACTCCGATTCCGGGAGGCGGTGCCTGCCCCACCCCGACCAAAGTAGCCGACACCTATATTGCGGACTTCCTGTTCGGCACAACCAGCGCCTACGCTCTAGCCAACTACTTTGAAGCGCATCTCAGGCAGACTCTGGAAAGCACTTATGTGCAGGACGACTGGAAAGTGCGGCCTAACCTGACTCTGAACCTCGGCCTGCGCTGGGAATATGGGTCGCCCTACTCGGAGCAGCATAATTACGTCTCCAACTGGGACCCGAACACGCAAACGGTCCTGACGCTTTCTCCCGGTGCGGTCGCGGGCAACGGCATTGCCCCGACAAGCGGTTCGGGCGTTTACGGCAAAACTCTGGTCGATCCGGACCGGAATGATTTTGCGCCCCGGGTCGGCTTTGCGTATGCGCCCACGACGAACATGTCCATCCGCGGCGGAATTGGCACCAGCTACGTTCACTACACGCGCGCGGGCTCCGGCGACATTCTCGCCATCAACGCTCCGCAGGCGCAATTTGCCGCGGTAAGCCAGATCGCGCCATCGACCAGCAATCATTGCACCTCGCCCCTGCCCTCGCAAATCATCGCCACGGGAACGACCACGGAGAGCTGCTATGTGACCGCGGACCAGGGCTTTCCGGGGGGCTTGGTGACCAGCTTCAATCCCGCCACCGATAACATCACATGGATTCCAAGGAATAAGCGCGACAGCTATGTGGCGAGTTACTATCTCGCAGTGCAGCGGCAACTTACGAAGAACAGTCTGGTCGACATGGCCTACGTGGGTAACCGCGGCCTGAAGCTGGAAGGGTTTCTGAACGGCAATCAGCGCAATGTCATCGATACTCCCGGCTCAAGCGCATACACTTACGCTCGTCCATTTGCGAATTGGCCTTCCGACATCACCGAAGCCACCGACGAGTTCTTTTCCAACTACAATGCGCTGCAGTTGCGGTATGAGCAGCGGATGGTGGCCGGGCTGACGCTATTGAACAGCTTCACCTGGGAAAACTCGCTGGATAACGCCAGCGCTTCGCTTGAGGCCAATACCCCCTCGCCGCAGGATGCCAATAACCTTAAAGCCGACTACGCGCAGTCGGACTACAACCTCCCGATCAGCAACGTCACCAGCCTGGTCTACGATCTGCCCTTCGGCCGCGGTCGCACCTTCGGAAAGGATCTCAATCCGGTGATGGATGGCATTCTGGGAGGCTGGCAGGTGAGCGCAATCAACACCGCGCAAGCGGGCACGCCGTTCAACCTCACCTACGGGCCTAACTCCGCCCAGCTTGCCTCCACGCAGATCACGGCCAACTACCGCGGCGTCAATCTCTATCGTCCCAACCGCGTCACCGGCGTAAGGCTGACGCAGGGACGCGCAGTGCGGCAAGCCAACACCGGATATGTCCAGTACGTCAACTACGCGGCGGTCCAACTGCCCGCAATCGATAATGCCGACGGCGCCGTTCAGCCACCATTTGGCAATATGTCGCGCAATCCGGGCCGCAACCCTCCGCTGTATGAGACCGACCTCGATCTCAACAAGCGATTCGCCACGCCGATCGAAGGTTTGCATATCGAGTTCCGTTCCGAACTGTACAACATCTTCAATCACACCAACCTCTACCTTCCCTCCACGGTCACCGGCACGCAGGGAGCGAATGCCAGCGGAGGCGGATTCATCAGCAGTACCTTCACCCCGCGCGTGGTCCAGTTCGCGCTGAAGCTCATCTACTAGAGCAGTTATCGAGGAACGCAGGCGGCCTGAAACAGATGGCCGCTTGTGTTCTTTTTTGCTACGCAGACGCTTATCACATCCAACTGCAACCAACTTCATTTTCGATGCGCAATAACGAGAGGAATGGACAATGCGGTGGAGAAGTTCGAATTCTGCCGCCGTTCTGCTTTCCATCGCATGCATGTCTGCAGACCCATGCTCCGTCTTTCCTGATAATCTCGATCGACAGCATGCGCCCTGATACCGTCACGCATGCGGATGAACATGGAGGGAAGTTCCTCACTTTACGCCACATGATGCGCGAAGGCGCCGAGGTTCCGCAGATTTAGCGTTGAAATCTCGATGAGCGCTTTATCGCCAATGCGCATTTCCTGCAGTTCCGGGTCTGGAAGTCTGGAAGAGTACCTCGCCCCCCAACTAACCGAGATTCCGTCTCATCGGGTAGGCAGCCGTCAGCATATTCAATAATCATTTCGAGTTCGGTAGTGGCGGATCCGAAGCTGGTCTTCATGCCGCTGCAGTGGCCCATTAGGCAGCTTTCGCTGCGGCACGGACTACTTCGATCACCCGCTCCGGTTGGGAGAGCATCGGCACGTGACTGCTGTCGAGCTCATAGGTCGTGGCACTCATGCGCTTGGCAAAGAAGCGTTCGAGATCGGGGTGCACCGTGTGGTCTTTTTTTTGCCGACGATGTACCAGCTCGGCTTCGACTTCCAGGCGGTTCCCTCGACTTTCGCCTAGAACAGGTCGGGGTTGGGGAGTGCCTTGGGTCGCCCATACGAGCTTCTGCTCCTGCTCGGAAAGGTCTTCGCAGAAACACTTCGTGCCCTCCGGACCCAGCCAGATAAGTCCATCCACTTCCGCACTGTCAACCAGCAATGTTCTACGTGTCGTTGCCGTGCGCCGTCCAATCGTGGATCCGCCGATTGCACCCATCGGCCCGACGACAATTACTCCGGCCGGCCCGAAGAACAATGCGCCCTCGCCTGCGCATCTCTACGGGTTCACGCCGCAGGCATGGATCGTGGGTGAGATGTCAAACGGTACCGCCGATCCGGGTACGACGGGCGTTGCACGAATGTGTCCGGAGAATGTTCCCATTCCGTTGCTGTCGAATTTAATCACAGGAGGCGGTGCTTCGGTCAGCACGATGGGACCTGCAATGTGCATCTGCACACACAGTTGTTGCCCGGTCTGGGCCTGGAACTGAACGACGTACTCGAACTTCGCTCCCTGGTTAGAGTGCAGTTGCGAGCGGTCAAGAAATGCGCGAATGATGCGAAACGCCGTTCCCTGCGTGGAATATCGCTCGCCATTCGGTCCGTTGTAGGAGAGCTGCACTGGTCCGAGGCCGAGATCCTTGGGGGTCCTCACGACTGTCACGGTCTGACTGCCATCCGGACTCCATGCGCGCGCGATCGGCAGGTTCCATGTGCGGTTGTTTTGAGTGGCCGTGGGTTCCGAAATCCTGCCTGTGAGTGGGATGTTCTGGCCGGGTTGATAAAAGTCCGGCGGTGCCGTGGAAGCCGGCGGCTGACCAGCGATCGCGGTTACTGTTACACCGCTCCCTCCCGGCAGACTGACCGAAAGCTTTGGTGCGGAGGGCGCCATGCAGAGAACGAATCTTCCCGCCGCGTCCGTCACCGCCTGCACTGTCCCTGCGGGGGGCACGCCCGGCTGAGGGACGGAGGAGGGAGTATTGGGTTGCTGTGGAGTTGGAGCGCCAGACGGTGTCGACGCGGGGGCGCCGGCAGGCGTGAAACCGGCAGGTACCCCGGCGATGGGTGTCCCGGCGGCCGCTGGTGGCGCGGACAGCAACGAAGCGCAGTTGACGTGCGGAACCGTGAGGCCAGGCGTAGACGGCGAGCCCGCTGGATTCGGCGTGGAGGACGGAGGAGCGCCGGACGGAGTCGGAGTCGTGCCGGCGGTTCGCTGCGGGGGCTGGGGCTGGCAGGCCGGATCGTTCGCCGAGCAAGGAACCGGATCCCCAACGACATTTCCGCCCAAATCCGCTGGAACGGCGCCGGCAATGTTCACCGGCGTGTTGGGCACGGGCTTATCGTCGGGACCGAGCACCACTCCTGTCAGGAGGCCGCCGGGATAGGCATTATCCGGAACGAGGATGGTGGAATTGGCCGGTGCAGGCTGCGGTGTGGGTTTCGAGGGAGAGGGCGGTGGAGCTGAATTCAACGGAGTGGACGACGCAGGACATGAAGGGTTCGCCGCGTTCATTTTTGCCTCGCGATCATTCAGTACATTCACGAGGATTTCCGCCGCCTCAGCTCGCGTGACAACACCCGACGGCTGGAAGGAATTGTTTGCGTTGAGCCTCATGAACCCTCGGCTCACCATCGCCGATACGCTGTTGGCCGCCTCGGGCGTAATTTGGCTGCTGTCTGCGACAGATGGTGCGGTACCGCCGGTCACGTTGAATCCGCGCGCAAGGGCCGTCGCCAGGTCCTGTCGCGATACGGGGTCAGTCGGCTTGAACAGCGAAGCTGAGGGCGTTTGCAGCAGGCCTGCGTTTACCGCCGCCTGCGCGGCATTTGATGCAGCGTCCGTCGAAGCCACATCAGAGAAAGTCCGGCGCCCGCCCGGCTGCAGTTTGAGCGCATTGGTCAAAATTGTCGCCAGTTGCGCGCGTGTCAGCGGATCGTTGGGGCCAAACTGGCCGTTTGCCTCGCCGGTCATGAGGTGCGTGCGCGCAAGGAGTCCAATGGCAGTGTGCGATGCAGCATCTTTGGGAACATCTGAAAAGCGCTGATTGTTCTGTTCCTCACTGGAGGCGGATGCCAACAGCACAGAACTGCATTGAAGCGGCGCAGGCAAGATGCCGGTTGGCGGCACGGCTTTGTGCGGTGCGGCAGGATCCTGAAACATGAAGCTGCCGAACATCCTATCCATATAGATGTTCACTGAAGGCACCGCGGGCAAAGGATCGTGACAGGACTTGCACGCCTGACCATTCACCCCAGCCGTCGTATCGTCGATGTCGTTCAGCGTTACCGTTGCAGAAGTCACGTTCTGGATGGAGGATGCCGTGGAGTCGGTATACGTGGTCTTGATGCCGCTTGACCAACTGGTTTGATCGCCGTTATCGATGGTGAAGCCCGCCTTGTAACCGGCGCCGGAATTCGAAACGGCACCCTCCATGCCGATGCTGTTGTCGTACCCGATCACATCTGTCACGTCGCTGCTTGAACTCTGTTGATTGCCGGTGCCTTGCTGCGATTGTGTCGTGTTGTTCAGGGTTACGGTATACGGGGTTGGGGGTTGGCCGATCTTGGCGCCATAGTTTGCACTGGCGATGGGAATCGCGCGTTGCACCGGCAACTGGGCGCCTTGTCCGCTGACGTAGAAAGGATCAAGCTGCAGGAGATTCGTGGCGTCAGCCTTGGTAAGCTCGATCGAATGGCTGCTTCCTGAATAGAAGATTCCGCCGCCTCCCGATGCAGTAAGGCCATCGTCGGTATAGTCGATCTGGCATTGATCCTGCCCATATAACAGCACACCGCCGGCGCAGGCATCCAACTGAGCCACGTCCGCGTTTGCAGTCACGGGAACGGCTCCATACATCACATACCTGTCCTTATCGTTCCCCAACACCCATGCCGCGAATTGCGGGTGGACAAGAAGGATGAACCTGTCCAGCCAGAAAGGCTCCTTCAGGCGGATGTTCGGATCCATCTTGGTGCTCGAGCAGTCAGTGGTAGTCGCGCAGGTTGCACCTGAGCCCGGCAAGAGGCTGACGAATGCCGGTGCATTCCACGTTCCGGAGAACGTGAGGCCTGAGCTTCCTCCATTCGTTGAAGTGTTGGTCGTGCCGAAATTTTCCTTGGTTGTTGTATCGTAGGTACCCTTTTGAGTATTGGTGACGCCAAGGAAGAAACTGAGCGAGAAATTGAAATTGTCTGAGGTCTTCTGCGTATCGGAAGAGGTGTTGCTCAACTCTGAGCTGTTGCCCAGGCTGAAATTCGTGCCGTAGTTTGTCGAAGCCTGGAAGGTCACGGTGCTCTGGTCTCCAACCGGCTGATAGACGATCGTGTGTGGAACGACGCTCAATTGAATCAAAGCTGCCGGACTCACAACAACATTGAACTGTTTTGAGGTGGTGGTCGCCGTGCGGTAGCTCTGTGCCTCGGCGGTATGCGTGTCAGTTTGTTGCATCGACAGGACAAGCCGGAAGGTTCGCACAGTGTCGGCGTCATCAAATGCGGCCCCGATTTGCAGGGCGAGGTCGCCAAATGTGGTTTGTCCCGCACCGGATGTGTGCAGGTTCACTGTCTGTTCCGGCATATCCACCCATGTACCGCTATTGCCGTCAAAATTCGAGCACGCTTGGTGAGTGTCCGCGATGGCAAACGATGGCAAGCCGTTGATGCTGCACATCTCCGGCGTTGCGCTGTAAGACCCGCCATCGCCAACCAGATCGCCTTGATAGCTTCCCTGCGGGTAGGCGTTGGCGTCGTCCTGGAATGCGACGTCAATGTGAAGAACGGGGGAGGGCAAAGTGAATGGAAGGGTTTGCGGTGGATTCACCGTAATTAGATGTCCGACTCCGTCGTACCACGTGGGGTCACCCACGGTTCCCCGCGCAAACGGGAACGGCCCGGTCACATCCATCTCTCCGATTGGATAGGAATAAAACGCCGACGTGGGAACAACCTGCCCGTTGCTCACTGCGCTGACAGGCACCATGCTCCCCGGCACACCTTTCAAAGGTGCGATTGCTTTGATCGCAGTGTTGCTCAGCACGGTGAACCCGGCCTGCATTCCGCCGAAGGTGACAGCCGTGACACCGGAGAGGTCACCTCCGGTGATCATGACGGATGTGTCGCCAGGGCCAAATGCTGGCGAGGCCTTCTCGATGACAGGCCCCAGATAGATCTTGTTGTTGATGGGCAAGTTTGTGATTTGGGCTTGCGCCGTGAACATCGAAAGCACAGCCGCGAGCAGTCCCAACACAATGGCCGGACGGCTTGAAAGACAGAGATGTTGCCCGCACCCGCTCCAGAGTGCGCAATGGCGTTGTGCTGCAAATGCCCACGGAAATCCAAAGAAGCGGTTCGGCTCAAGGGACGGCTTGGAGCAATTCGAATTCACGTTGTTTTCGGACACGGCGTGCCTCCAGCGGGGATGCAATCCATCTTCCTTTTCTCCGCGTTGACTCCCATCGATAGCGGGTGCCGTACGCGCCAGTCAAATGATGCCTTCCTTACGAATATCTGACCTTCTATCGCTCTCAAAAGGCGAATCTTGCGGCTTCTTCTGAACAGGGCTTTTTTACGCTTTCGTTGTTTCGGAGATGAAGGGATTGTTGAGGATGGACGTCGATCACTCACTTTACGTCGCCGCAGTCTGCGCGGAGCCACCTCGACGACATGGTTGCGTCCGAGGTGAACTCACGGCCATCGCCATGTGCGACCATGTGGAGAGTTGCCTTTGTGCGTTCCGGACTCATCACCTCAAGGTGAACGACGCCGGTTCCAATGACTCCCCCGCCAAAGTCGCAGTTCCAGCGACCGTTCAGCCGCGATCCTGTCGAGGTGTCAATTGACTGCGTGCAGCCTTTTTCAAATTTGTCGTAGAGCTGCCAGTCATCCAACTGCTCTTGGCTCAGACATGTCTTATAGGTCCTGGTCGTGGTTTTTCCCGCGGAGTCGGCTTGCGTTTTCGATTCGACTCGGTCGCGCTGTTCAGGAGTCATCCTCTGGAGCAGATCTTCAGGAAAAGGCATCATGCCGCGGGTGGTCGTCGTACCTGTTGTCACCCAAAGTCCCGCCTTTATCCTGGGCGGTTGAAAGCGGCCAGCCGCCGCAGCGGCCAAGATCACAGCCAGACTCAACCCAATCTTTCGCATTTGGCTCCTCCTCCAAGTGGGGCACTTGAGATGCCCTTGGCTCCCGAGTCACCCGTTGGAGAGCAGCGCACCACTGCCGCTCCTGGCTTCTTGGATACGCGCTGTCGAGCTGCCGGTCAAAGGAACCGCTCCTTACTCCTTTATGACCAGAAAAGACGTTCTAAATCAATGCCATGCATGACAAGCTGACAAGCCATTCAATGCGTGTTATGCTGCATTCCCTGAGGTTTGTTCCTGTGCCAGAATTGACCGCCTGCTCCAAGATTTTCCGCTTTGGCCTTTTCGAAGCAGATGGCGGTCAAAAGACGCTGCTCCGCAACGGCATGCGGGTCAAGCTCCAGGATCAACCTCTACGAGTCTTGCTGTTTTTGCTGGAGCGACCGGGCGAGATTGTTACCCGTGAGGAACTCAAGCAAAGGCTCTGGCCTGAAGGCACATTTGTCGATTTTGACGGAAGCCTGAACGTCATCCTCAAGAAGCTGCGGGCTGCAATCGACGATGATTCAGACAACCCGCGCTTTGTTGAAACAGTGCCGCGCCGAGGATATCGGTTCATTGCTCCGGTTACGGAGAGCGAAAACAGACTGGTGGCCGCTCCGCAGGTCAGCCTCCGACAATCCAACGCCCTGCCGCCGCGACTGACCGAAAAGCAGTCGAACATCTCCTCCCGGATTTTGCTGGCCACTTGCCTCACTCTGCTTCTCTTGCTTGCTATCGTCGGTGTCTTCCGGCTGCGTGAACGCCCGGCCCCGATCACTGAGTCAACATCTCCGTTCACAACAGTGTCGGTTCCGATTCGCCAATCCATTGCGGTTTTGGGTTTTCACAATCTGTCGAACCGACCGGACGATGCCTGGTTGTCGACGGCGTTTGCAGAGATGCTGAGCACTGAACTTGCAGGAGACGGAAAGCTGAGGTTGGTTCCGGGAGAGGATGTTGCTTCACTGCGACTGTCCGAGCCATGGTCGCAGAGCGACACTCTTGATCAAAAGACCACTGCACGCATTGGCACTGAGCTGAGCAGCGACTTGCTGGTGCTGGGGTCGTATACGGTACTGGGTTCGACTCTGCAAGAAGACATCCGGCTGGATGTACGACTGCAGGACGCAAAAACCGGCCAGATCCTTACCGAATTCTCCGAGTTGGGAACCCGTCAGGAATTGTTCCAGCTTGTGTCCAGAGTCGGCGACCGCCTGCGGGATCGGCTCGGGATTTCGCGTCTGGAAGAGACAGACTTGGCGAGCATTCTGTCTGCCTTGCCACTGGATCCTGAGGCCGCGAGATTGTATGCGCTCGGCATCGCAAAGCTGCGTCAGTTTGATGCTCTTGCAGCCAGGGACCTCCTCGAACAGGCTGTGAAAGTCGACCCCAAGTTTTCCCTTGCACATGCGATGCTCGCGCAGGCCTTGGGCCAGTTAGGCTATGCGCAGAAGGCCTCGGCCGAGGCGAAGAGGGCGTTGGATCTTTCAGCGGATTTGCCACAGGCCGAGAGAATGCAGGTCCAGGGGCAGTACTACGAGAATATCGGCCATCACGAACAGGCCAGCTCAATTTATCGCGCATTGTTTTCACTGTATCCAGACAACGTGGATTACGGACTTTTGCTCGCGAAGGCTGACATCGAGTCAGGGCATGGCAGTCAAGCGATGGGGACCCTGAAACAACTCCGGCATTTGCCACCTCCATCTTCACAGGATCCGCGCATTGACCTGGCGGAAGCCGGAATTGCGAAGAGCATTCCGGAAGCACTCTCGTTGATCGAGAGGGCCGTTAATACTGCTTCGCAATTGGGCAGCAAGGTTCTTTACGCGCAAGCCCGTCGCGATCAATGCCGGACTCTGCTGTACAGCGATCGTCCGCAAGAGGCGACTGCGGCATGCAGGGATGCCTACGATGTGTTTCTTTCCACGGGAAATCGCGCTGCGGCGGCCGACACAGTCCGCTTGACAGCTGACTACGAGGGATCTACTTCGCATGTCGATGAGGCGCTCGCCACATATCAGCGAGCGTTAAATCTGGTAGAAGGACTGGGCGAACACGAGAAGACCGGAGCGATCCTGAACAATATGGCCATCGTCCTTACCAACGAGGGAAAGCTGGACCGTGCAGAACAGCTCTACCGCGAGGCCCAGAGTCATTTCGCACTGGCCGGAAACGTAGGGAACTCGGTAACTGCGCTGGTTAACATTGCCGATATCTCATACCTTCGCGGCAAGCTGCAGGCTGCTGAGAAAATCTATCAGCAAGCTCTCGAACTCGAAACGCAACTGGACCCGAGCAGGCCGGGATATGTTCTATACCGGTTGGCCGACTTGGAACTTACTGAAGGT
Source organism: uncultured Acidobacteriaceae bacterium (assembly GCA_963780515.1). Classification (GTDB taxonomy): domain Bacteria; phylum Acidobacteriota; class Terriglobia; order Terriglobales; family Acidobacteriaceae; genus Telmatobacter. The sequence goes on along the minus strand of CAWACG010000009.1, from coordinate 353,368 downwards.
AAATTGAAGGAGGCCCGGTTGCACGCCGAACAGGCGAACACGGCGTTGCAAAAAGACAACGGTGCGTATCAGTACATGACGTCTGCCATCGATGAATTGGGCGACATTCTTGAGCAGCAGGGAGATCTAGACAAGGCTCGTCAATTGTTTGAACAGTCCCTAGCAATCCGCAAGAAGATGGGGGAGACGGGGCTGGTAGCTGAGAGCCTGGAAGAACTTGCACAGATATCCCTGGAGGAGGGGAATCCAGAAAGAGCTGAACCGGTTTTGCATGGCGTCATCTCTGAATTCGAGAAGGAGCACGGAGATCCCGACGCGAGTACTGCCTACATCCTCCTGAGTCGAGTCCTGCGTGAAGAAGGAAAACTGAATGAAGCCGCGGAGGCAGCTAAGCGCGCGGCGGACCTTAGCCTGACCAGTTCTGATCCGGCCCTCCGACTGCCTGCGGCCATTGAAGGAGCCCGGATTGAAGCTGCGATGTCGAGATCCAACGGGAGAAATGCCGCACACCCCTCAGGGGCGATTCAGAGTCTGAATTCCGCTGCAGCAGCGGCGAAAAGGCTCGGGTACTTCAATGTGGAATGCGAAGCGCGACTTGCGCTTGGCGAGATCGAGACCAGGCTCAACCCCGCCACAGGGCGCACCCTCCTCACCAGCCTCGCCGTGGAAGCACGAAATCACGGCCTCGAACTGCTCGCCCGGCACGCAGAACAGTCGATGAAGGATTCAGGGAGCGAATTTGCCGTGAGCCGATCGGTTCACTAATCGAATCGGGTCACTGATCGAGTTATCCCGCCTGTCTTCGGTCGTTCAGACGGCCTCTCTTTTCACTTCTCTGATCTCTCTTACAGCCTGCAGATGAATCTTGACGATTCCGCGGACAGTATGCCCTTGCGCCAATCCCATTTCGTGTCCAAGTCATCTTCGCGTCTAATCCCATGAATCGTCTTGCCTTATCGGGTCAGCCTTGTTTCAGTGTCGAATCCTTTGATCCTGCGACCTCTCTGCGTTATTCAATATGCCATCCCGGAAGTGGGGTGCTACTCGCGTGCCGGACTTGAGGTTCCTTGCGAGGGCGAAGAGCTTAAAGGAGGCGAATCATGAAAGGGGCAAACTATTTTCCGGGCTGTTGGCTCGCGATCGTCGCGTTGCTCATATTCTTTGCCGCGCAAGGATGCAAGAGTGGACATCGAGAGACGAATCTGGGGGAATCGGCACAAGCTAACACTTCAACGGTGAACCAGGCAGAGCATCAGCTGGATGGTGGGACATATTGCGTGCAGACCATCACACAGGGTCCGCCTCTTGCCACGCCGATCCACTTCTCAAACAAGGTCAGCGATAGTGACGGATCATCGAAGGATTACGAAGCTGATCTCAATGGCGACAATTTCGACCTCAAAAGGAACGTGCGGCGGCCTGCAACTGATCTGGATCGCGAAGCAAAAAGTGTGCCTGGTGCGCCAGACATCATAATTCGCGATGGGTTTGTCGAAAGCTCGAACACAATCCATTACTCGCGCGCGGACAAATCGGGTTGGGCGAGCGGACCGAATCTGTTTGTCATGGCCGTCACTCCGTGGAACCTGTTTGTAGCGAAGCCCGATACGAAACCTGTGGGAACAGACAAGATCGACGGCTACGACACAATCAGGTACGCGGTCGACACGACACACCAAAGCCAGACCGAGAAGTGGGCCTTTAATACTGCCTGGCGCACTAGAGACTACAACATTACCGGTTCGGCCTGGGTGACGAAGGACACCGGATGCATCATGAAGTACTCTATCGACCTTGAACGCGACGGCAGCGACGGCAAGGTCGAAAAGTCTCACTACGAGGGTGGGGTCGTGAAGCCCTAGAATCAAAATGAGGCACAGTTCCGAAGTCGCCAGACCTGCTTCCGACTCCTTCAGAATCCGCACAATCTGCTCTTCCGTGTAACGGCTCTTCCGAATCTAAAGTCCTCCTCGTCAGGGCCTCATCGCCCCAATTTATCGGAGAGCTCCCACTTCTGCTGGACTAAAGGGGAGGAAGCAGCTTACAGGCGCACAAGCGTGGCAGGTTTGGGCTCTGCAGGAGACGATCGAAACAGCATTCACAAGGCTCGCGGCAATTATCTGAGCCGATTTTGGCTTGCTATGGTTGCAAATGTTTTTGGCAGTAATTGGGTCTATTGAGACGTATTCAGGTGACACATGTGACGGATGTTCGGTCATGCAAAATGCTTATTCTAATGTATTTATCATTGATTTCAACGCGATGGGAATTGCTGTGGTGCCGAAGAAGGGATTCAGACCCTGGCTCCCTCCGAACCACACGCACTTTCCGCACGTTCGCATCCTTTGAATTTCCGAATAGAGGTAGCCAACCCGCCACTGTTCCGACCACGACGCCGCCAATTTTCTGATAGCCTTCAACATCTCGGGTAGTCGCTTGGCGCCACCGCTTTGCCTCCCGGTGAACAGTCATCGCAAAAACCGCCAAGGAGTCAGCGTTCGTCCCCTTCAGACCTCAGATTCAAGGGAATGTCTGAATCACCGGCCACACGGACCTTGCTCGCTTCTTAAGGGGGCCGGAATGGTTTCGGGGGCGCACATCTGTCGGTGAGGCTGTCGGTCGGCTGTTCTATGAGAATGCTGGCAGTCCAATCGAGGGGCGATTTGGGGTGGCTGAAGAGACCTGGGTCTAGCGAAAGCGGCGAATCCGCAGGGTGTGCCGACCGGAACGATAGAGGCCGGTGACGTACATGGTGGCGCGTCCATTGGCGGAAAAGATCAACTGGCGGATTCGCAGCAGCGGCGCGCCGTTGGGGATGCCCAGAAGCCTGGCAATGCGGCGATCGGCCTGGGTGGCATCGATCTCTTCGTCCGCGTAGGCAAACTCGACTCCACATTCGCGCTCCAGCGCCGCAAAGAGCGATGTTCTGTCCAGGGGAACACGCAAGATAGCCGCGTACTCTTCGGCGGGCAGAAAGCAGACTTCCAAGGCCACCGGTTCATCGCCGGCGGAGCGAACGCGCTCGACACGCACCAGAGGACTGGTCGGCGCCAGGCCGAAGCGAGCCGCAATCTCAGGTTCGCGGTTCACAATGCCTGCGGACACAATCCTGGAATGTATGGCCAGGCCCAGGCTCGCCATCTGCTCGGTATAGCTGTGCAGCTTGTTGAAGTGGACCTGGGGCGGCGCAACAAAGGTGCCGGCGCCATGGCGGCGCTCGACGATGCCTTCCTGGGCAAGGTCTGCAAGCGCATGGCGGGCCGTCATCAGGCTGACGCCGTGGGTGCGGGCGAGCTCCCGTTCGGAGTCAACCACGTCGCCCGTCTTGAGCTCGCCGGCGCCGATTCGTTGACGGATAGCTCTCTGAATCCGCTTGTATGCCGGTTCGTCCTTGCGCGTGCTCACTATCGAAACCGTCGACTTCATCACCGGATCGGCACCGTTCTGACAATTGTCCCAAAGGGTCTGCATTCAAGGTAACTCAAGGAAACGATTTGTCGAGAAAATATCGCTATAGAGCTGTGTGGAACTAGAGAACCAGGCCCTTCAGTCCGTCTGTACCTTCTCACCAGTCCTGGTACAAGTCACCGAGCAATCCAGCTCCTGTTTCAAGACAAGAAGGTTATTGCTGAGGCGTCAGGATTTCCAAGACGAGATCGCGGTGAGGACGAAAACTTCGAACAAAGAAAACAGGAAGGAGCGTCACCCTGCGTGGGATGAAGCCATTCTTAATGCGGCAACAGAGCAAATCGGACATCCGGTGCGAATAGTTAATCGGACAACAGATCGAGATTTCGGCGAAGCACAAGACCATTTCGACCGCCGAGTTAGGGAGATAGCGTTGATGTTGCTGCTAGCCAACATTTGCGGATTCAAAAACTCCTGCAATTGATTCAGGCTCTATTTTGCTGGCTGCGGCACGATCTTCTCCAACTGCGCAACCTGCTGCTTCATCAAATCCGCGTTGGGGCCAGGGGGAGTATAGGTCAGGCAGTGGCGGAGATGATCGAGCGCATCTTTGTAAGCCCCTCTCCCCGCAAGGATCACGGCCAATAGCTGTTCGGTATTGGGCGCCACGTGACTGGGATCCATGCTCATGGATGTTTCGGCGGCAGTCTCGGCAACCTGTGCATTGCCGAGGTTGTAATTGCCGACCGCACTGAAGTACCAGATCTGCGGCGTCCCCGCTGGATTCAATTGAAGTGAATGATCGGTCGCATTCACCACATCCTGCCATTTCTTCTGAATCGCTGCCATGGCCGCAATCCCCTCGTAAGGCGGAATGTATTTTGGATCCGCTGCCGCGGCCTTCGAATATGCATTCAAGGCGTCCTGTGGCTTGTCTGTCTCCTCAAGTTTTCCAAGGTGGTACCAGGCTTCGGCAAATTGCGGATCGATGGTCACCGCTTTCTGCAAGTGACGCCGTGCGCTCTCGAGATGCTTATCGGTTTCGTCGGAATGGGCCTTCTCGAACTCTTTGACGGCATCGGCTGGGGCCGATGCAGTGGTAGCGCTTATCGTGGAGCCGATGGCCCGCTCGTCCTGGCGCAGGTGTATCGTGCCGATGTCCGGGTCATCCATGATGGTTCCGTTAACAATCGTCACCGAGGTCGACTCAAAGCCGTCCAGAATCGCGCTGACCTTGCAGCCCACCAAGGCAGCGGCAGTCACTTTCTGCAGATCGCTTTTGGTCTTCACGATCTCGCTGGCCGGGAGTCTCGCTTCGATGTCGAAATTGCCTTTCAAATCCGCCTCAGTGTTGTAGCGCGTTTTGCCGTCGCATTTTACGACAATCGGAATCGGATTCCAGAGCGGCTTGGCGCCTTCGACGACCACCTTTCCAGCGAAACGCATGCTCCCGACTTGCGCATTCATTAATTCGCCGAAATTGACCTGCGGCCCCGAGCCGCTGCTCAACGCGGGATTATTGGCGGCGGATTGAGCAAGCGTTTGAATGTTCGCCATAGGAACAAACGCTATCGTCAAAAGTCCTGTGATCAAAGGATTGAGCTTCATAAACCTTCTCCCAGTACGGCCAGAATTATACTCGCAGGGAACATGACTCGTAACTGCTCTCGTCGCCTGCCTCCCTGGAAAGCTCTCCTCTTCATCTTTAGGGAAATGCGTTCTCCATTCCCCCGTCCGGACGAGCGCGGGCCATTGGCAAAACGATGCTCAAACGGCTGTTTTCAGGTGGAAGGCACCATTTCGATTGCTTCCGAAGGAGATCGATGCGTTCACGGAGCAATGATGCTGTGAGCGAAGGGTTCGCCGAAGCGTGAGCCGGTTATGGGCGTTGCGGCGTGGGAGGCGTTTGCAGAGGCGACGCAGTGTTGACATCCCCGGCGTTGCGCGTGCCCAAGTAGACATGAGAATCCTGGTTGTTCCGTTGGCTTTCCGCCGCCTGATTCAGGCGCAAAAAGGTGTCTCGCTCGTACTGTGCTTTTTCTGTCATTTTTGCCCGGGCATAGGCTTTGGCGAGGTTGAAGTGTATCTCAGGGCTGGCGGGACTCAGTTTGCTTGCCGTCTCCAGTTCGCGCAATGCCGTTGTCACGTCGCCCGCCTCCAGGGAAGCCCGTCCCAGCAGGTAATGAGCATCGACAGAGTTGGGCGCGAGAGTAAGAGCTTGTTGCGACCATTTGATCGCATTGGTAACGTCGTGCTGGCGAAGAGCGATAGACGCCAGGCGCACCAGGGGTAGTTCGCTGCTGGGAGAGATGGCCATTTCCGCCCGCATTTGGGCGGCAGCCTGATCGAACTCCGAGAGCGCAATCAAGGCCGTTCCATATGCGTAATGAAGGAAAGGTGTAGCCGGATAACGATCGAGTAAAAGCTTGAACTGCGGGAAGGCCTCGTCGTACTTGCTTTGTTGGAGAAGCGATTCAATGTGCCCCGCGGCAGTCGTCAGGGCAGTTTGTTGCGTGCTCCCACTCCCTGGAAGTTCCGCCCTTCGCAAAAGCGCCAGCCCGAGTCCATACTCCACCTTTGCATTTAGAGGGCCGGCTGCGTTCGTGGCTGAAGCCAGTACTTCGGCGGCCTGTTCAAACTGGCCCGCGTGGACGAGCAGAATGCCGTAAGTGTACCTGGCCAATGCAATGGACTCAGGGCTGGCGGTCAATCCGAGTTTGGCGCCGCGGTCCAGGTGAATGAGCGCGTTATCGAAATCTTTCAACTCGAATTCGCAGAGCCCCAACATCGCCCAGCCTGTGCCGCTCTCGGGAGTGGCCACAAGCCAGGTCTTCAAATCGGCGCTTGCAGCGGAATACTGGCCCGCTGTGTATTCCTGCATGGCTTGGTTCCAACTTTGTTGAGCGGTCTCCGTCGCGTTCCCTGTCTTATTTGCGGCGTTTGCATTCGAGTAGAAAGCCACAATGCGCGGCTCCGGAGTCGAATGGACGGCCATGGCGGGCGTCACGAATCTCCTTTGGATATCTGCTTGTTGCCGTTTGCCTGCCGCTCCCAATGCTTGAGCGAAGATCTCGTGCGCATCCTTGTCTTCGGGAGAGACCCGGACGGCCCTCTGTGCCGCTTTAAGCGATTCGCCCACCGCGCCCTGGTGAAGTTCGAGACGGCTAACTTCGGTCCAGACAACCGGGCTATCAGGTGAAATCCTGGTCTCTGCAAGGATCTGCTCCAGCGCCTCATTCGGTTTTCCATTCCTGGCAAACGCAAGCCCATACGCAAAGTGCAGGTAAGGAACATCGGGATAAGTTCGCAACAACGCCGAGAGGCGGTTGGGTTCATCGGGTCCGGCTGCGGCGGCCTCTCCTGCGGCCACCACCAACGCTTCACGCGATGGGTCAAGTTGTTCGGGCAATAGAGGAACGCGCAGCGTCGCAAGCCCTAACGCGATTTTCGCCTGCTGCGAGTCCATGCCGGCCCCGAAGGTTGCCAGCAGCAGATTGGAAGCGCGCTCAAATTCCCCTGCTCGGATCCATAGAATCCCCAAGTGATAGTTGGAGACGCGCGCGATCTCGTCGTCTTTGATTCCGAGAACTTGCGCTTTCTCCAAATGGGTAAGGGCGCTGTCGTAATCCCGCGTTTCGTATTCCGATAAGCCAAGGAGGCTCCAGGCAATTCCCAGGTTGGGCGCATATTCCAAAACTTTTTGAAAGGCGGGTTTTGCCTCTGCGAACCGGTCAGTGCTGTACAGCAACATGCCAAGGTTCCATAGGCCCTCTTTCCAGTCGGGCTGAAGCTCCAAAGCGCGCTGGTAGTCGCGGATTGCGGCGTCTGTCTTTCCCGCTTCCGCCTCATCGAGTGCTTGTTTGCGCAGGGTTTCGATATCGGACGATATTGTGACTGCGCCGGTCGCAGACTGGATGATGGGAAAGATTTCTCCAGATGCCCGGCCAGCGCAAGCCAACTGAATCAATGCAACCACCAGACCAATCGATCGAATTACCGGGATTGGCATAGACTGCACCCGCAACCAAGTATACTTCGCGTTCACAACTCATTCTGCAGGATGCAGCGCAGGGCGGACACGCTTTGGCTGACTACGATTTGCACGGTCGACGAGCTGCAGAAATTGGCCTGCGATGCGAAAAAGGGGTAAGCTTTCTGAGACGCCAAACCGAGAAGACTTCCCGCTTGCCCGCGGCGTCCATTTCAGAATGCTGTTTCAAGGTTGGAAGATCATGCGCAAGAAGGCCCGTGATTTTTCGTGCCTTCCGCCTGTCCATTGGAATTCCTGGGCTGCGGGTGAATTGCTGTGCATTGTGTTGCTGCTGGCAGTGCAAGCCGGCGCGCAAGCTCACGGCACGCCAAGCCTGCCAACCTTACCCAGCGGCGCTCCGGTGGGCAGCAGGGAGGATTACGGCATCCCAAGCAACGATCCCCTCGAAGAGGCGCGGCGTCTGCGCGCCCTGAATTATGCTCGGGAAAAAGGGATGGTTTCCGACGCCAAAAAGCTGCTGAAGTTGACGACTGAACTTAACGCAGAAATCGCCGTCGCAAACTCAGGTGTGCTTACTCCCGCCCAGCTCCAAAAGCTGGCTAAAATTGAAAAACTCGCCCACAGTGTAAGCGAGAAGATGAGGGCCGCGGCGGCGTTTATGCCGGGAAATCAATCTCCGCCCTCTCCCTAGATTCAGTCGTACGCAACCAGAGTCAGCGTGTCCTGTCGAGCACGGTGGATGATTCCGTCGGATTGAGGGCCGGGGTTTCGTTGGGTATCAACTCTGTTTCCTCATGCGGTCAGGATACTTCTCATTGCGGCGTTTTCCATAACGCAGCTTTCGCGCTGCTTGCTTAGGACGGGGGTTGTTACAATGAGAGCGGGATTTTTGAAGAATCGTAGTTTTGGGGAAGTGACGGGAATGGAGCTGGTGAATTCCAACGCTGAGACCCTGGGATGCAGGCGCTTGATGCTGTTTAGAACCAAAAACTGCCGCTCGACCCCTGTGCGGACGACAACGGCTACGCCATTCGCGAGCCGTTCAGTGTGAACACGCGAGGCGGGAACATCTCCCGGTGGCTTACCGAATCTTCCAACTTCCACTCCGACAAGATCGATGACGCCGATCGAGAAGCTTGTATACCGAGCTCCCCGATTGTCCGCCCGTTTGAGAGCCCATCGCGTCGCAAGCTTTTGCGCAACCTGGCAATCATGGCCGCTGCCTCGCCGGCATACGGGACTCTGCTGAGCCGCGCCGCCGCTTCACCCGCACCCTACACTTTCGAGGAGGTGCCAGCGTCGAAAAGCGGCATTCGCTGGGTACACGATGCCGGCAAGTCCGCGGAAAAGTATCTGCCGGAAAGCAGCGGAGCAGGATGTGCCTTTCTCGATTTTGACAATGACGGCTGGATGGATATTTACCTGGTGAATAGCGGCAAGGCAAACTTTTTCACCCCTCCCCATCCTTTGCAGAATGCGCTTTATCGCAACAACCGCGACGGCACTTTCACCGATGTCACGGTGAAAGCCGGGGTGACCGGCGGGGGCTATGGCATGGGCGTCGCGGTGGGGGATTACAACGGCGATGGCTTTCCTGATATTTATGTGACGCAGTGCGGCCGCAACATTCTCTACCGCAATAACGGGGACGGCACATTCACGGATGTGACCGAGCATGCCGGCGTTGGGGCGGACGGTTGGAGCTCGAGCGCGGTTTGGTTCGACTACGACAACGACGGCAGGCTCGACCTATTCGTCTGCCAGTTCGCTGAATTCGACATGGCACACGGGTGCGGCGTAGATTCGGCCGGCGTACGCCACTACTGCATTCCCAAGATTTTCAACCCCGAGCCAAGCTGGCTTTTCCACAACAACGGTGACGGCACGTTTACGGACGTAAGCAAATCGACCGGAATCGCGGATCATTTGGGGAAGGCCTGGGGAGTGGTGGCAACAGATGTGAATGGCGATGGCAAAATGGATCTCTTCGTTTCAAACGACACGGTACCGAACTTCCTGTACATGAACCGTGGCGGCATCTTCGAAGAGACAGGCCTGGCGGCCGAAGTTGCTTACAGTGGGGATGGCCGCGCCCGCTCCGGCATGGGAGTGGACTCAGCCGACTTCAATAATGACGGCCTGATGGATCTCTTTGTCGCCAACATCGACGAGGAGTTCTTCTCGCTCTACCAAAATAACGGCGACGGAACTTTCGACGATGTTTCGACACCGGCTGGCATCGGCATGTCGACTCGCTGGATGAGCGGGTGGGGGGTCAAGTTTTTCGACTACGACAACGACGGCGATCTCGACCTGATTGCGGCAAGCGGTTTTCCCGACGACTTGTTTGACGAGGCCTCGTCTTCTATCCAGTGGAGGCAGCCGTTGCTGCTGTTTCACCATGAAGGAAAAGCATTTCGCAATGTTAGCGCAGAGAGCGGGCCGGTGTTTGCAGGAAAGTTTCCCGCCCGAGGTCTTGCAATCGGTGACTTCACCAATGACGGGGGAGTGGACGTGCTGATCTCGAACAACGATGAGGCTCCATTGCTGCTGCGCAACAACGTGGGCAAGCTCAACAACTGGCTCGGCGTGCATCTGGTCGGGCGCAAATCGAATCCCGATGCGATCGGAGCCCGCGTTAGCTATCAGGCAGGGGACCTGAAGCGCTCAAGGATGAAAGTCGGAGGAGGAAGCTTTCTCTCTTCGCACGATCCCAGGATGGTGCTCGGTATTGGCCGGCGGTCGAAGGTCGACATCCTGGAAGTAAAGTGGCCCTTGCCGGGCGGCACGGTCGAGCGCTTCTCAGACCTGCCCCTGAACCGCTATGTCACCATCGTAGAGGGCACCGGCGAGTGGAAATAGCCCGCAGGAATTGCTACTCGGGAAAAGCCTCGCCGGGCTTCACAATACGGATTCGATGATCAGTGAAACTGGCGTGCATTTCCGGGATATAGACCTTCTGCATATGACAGTTTGTGCAGTTGCTGACCGCCTTGGGGCACGCAGCGCCCGGATGGCGGACGGTTGTCTTCTCTCCCGGCGAGTTAATGTGGCAACTCCGGCATACCGGGTCGTAAGCAGCCGCATCGGTTTCAAGCTGCTTGTGCGGGTCGTGGCACGAAGTACATATCAGGCGCGAGTCCCCATTGCCCCAGCACTTGCTTGTCACCAGGCGGTATGGAGCGGACCTAGTCGTGGATACACCCTTGGTTCCCGAGAGCCTGGTATCCCAAAAGGTGCCGTGGCATGCACCGCAAAAGTCGACGGAGTCCGCGGGAGACAGAACCTCCGGGTTGAAGATTTCCTGCCCGGAGATCTTTGACTCGTCCGCGATGCCGGCTTCCATTGACTTTACATGGCTCGCACCTGGGCCATGGCACGCCTCGCAGGTGACCCCTGGAATCAAATGCTTCTCATCGAATCGTCCACCAATAGTGGACGCTGTGGAGTGGCAAGCGAAACACTGCTGAATCTCTGCCGGACCGACGGGCCGGTACATGGCTTCCTCGACACTGGATGGGGAGGCAAGAGCGCGCCATGGAGTGAAGTCGAGCGCTTTAAGACTGGTAAAGTAGGTAGTCCGCGCCTCGTAAAAGCCGCCGTCGTCTTTCTTGAACAAATAAGACTGGGCAACACGGCCCGTTCCAAACGCCCACTCCAGTGGATATGAGATGCGTTGATTTCCATTTGTGACAGAGTAGGCGGCCCGGTTCGCACCAGTGTCGATTCGGTACTCGAATTTGCCCACTGAGAAGGTCAGGGAAGGATTCGAGTGGAGGATCTGCGCGAGCGCGGCCGGCATCAGATTTCGAGCCATCGGTGTTTCAATCTGTGTCGCGGTCTTGGCGGCATGACACCGCGCGCAAGCCGCAGGCCCGACAAAGTCGTTGCGTGATGGTTGGCTCTGCGTCGGCCAAAAGCCGGGGTCCGCGAGATGGTCCTCCGTCGAGAGTTGTCCCATGGCGACGGCTGTTTGAAAAGTCAATGCCATCACAAGAAAAACCAAGCGGTGACTTCGCCAGATGTTGGGCAGCGCGGTAATCGACCTCCGATTTGACGGCGGCCAGGCGATTCGAAGAAGAGTAGAAGGATAGGCTTCGGACCATTCGACTTTGTTTTGCGCTCGCAATCCCCGGGCTCCTGTGCTCAGCATAACTGCTACAGAGCAGCACATGCAGGCACGCTTTCACCAACCGTTTGACGGACGACAAGAAGTCACGGAAAAAAGGACGCCGTGATCCCATTTGCCTGTCAAATGTTTAATTGGTCGTACGAAGGCGAAAGAGAGACGAAATTGGTAGTCGTTCGGCATTGAGCACGAAAATAAATAGGCACTGCGGGCACTTTTCTCAGATTTGCTAGAGATGAAACGTTTACTTCATGTGGCGCAAGCAAACCCCGCAACTTCTTGAAAACGCATACATGTTATCGATCCCATGAATCAGGAGAAAACCTCCGATTTGTGTTGACAACCGACTAACTTCACGCGGAGAATGCTGGGCGAGCTCCAAACTGAGTGACTTTGACGCTCTATAGGTGTTTTCGGATGGCCCTGCTCAAACGTTTTATCGAGCTGACCATCGAATTCACCTCACTGAGATTAAGAGGCAACCAGTTTTTCTGCTCAATGGAAATAACGAGTCGAGAAGCCAAGCGACACCGCTTTGGATGGGTGGCACTTCGGATTCCTGGCTCAAACGTTTTAGCGTAGCCGGTCGCGAGACCTTCGAAGATTCGACAGGATCCTCCCTTAGAAATGGGAGGCAAAACGGCAAGAGCAATTGAAGGAGACCAAATGACCCAGAAGAGAATCAGAGGGAGTAGTACTTCGGCCAGAATATTGATGCGGATTAGCGCGCTGTTCGCGATGCTGGTCCTGTTCGGAGCGGCATCCACCGCTCTGCACGCACAAGCCTATTACGGATCCATTGTCGGCAATGTAACCGACTCGACTGGCGCCGTGATTGCGGGGGCAAAAGTGACCGCCACCGCAATCGGCACGGACGCAAAATCCTCGACAGTCACATCGGACCTTGGCGCCTTTTCTCTGCCGCAGTTGGCAGTGGGCACCTATGTCGTCCAAATCACCGCGCCCAAATTCAAGGCGTTTGTGGCTGACGGCGTCGAAGTCCACGTGTCCACCAACACTTCGGTAAATGCTACCCTTCAACTCGGCTCAGTTACCGAATTGGTAACTGTACAGGCCGATGCCGTGCAGGTGGAGACCACCTCGGCGATGGTCGGCGAAGTTGTCGTCGGCACGCAGGTTCGCGAACTTCCGCTGAGTGGCGAGAACTTCGTCGGACTGACGCAGCTTTCACCGGGCGTGAGCGCGGCCCAGGGCTCGAACTTTGTGGGCAAGGGGCTCGACGGAGGCGTCAACTTCTCAGTAAACGGCAACCCCTACACGAATAACCTCTTCCTGGTCGACGGCGTGAACAACAACGACGTTGGCTCGAACCGGACCATCCTGGTTTATCCATCGGTTGACACCATCGCCGAATTCAAGATGATTCGCAACTCCTATGGTCCTGAGTATGGCCAGGCTTCCGGCGCCATCATCAGCATCACCACCAAATCCGGTGAGAACAGGTGGCATGGCGGCGCGTTCTATTCTGGACGCAATGACGCCCTGAACGCCAACAACTGGTTTGCCGATCACGACAATCTGGGCAAGGCCAAAGAACGCCGCGACGATTACGGCTACAACATCAGTGGTGCGGCGCTCAAGAACAAGGCCTTCTTCTGGTGGAACGAAGAATGGAACAAGGAAATTCAGGGCGTACCGTTCGCCGCCTGCGTACCGACGGCTGCGGAAGAATCGGGCGATTTCAGCGGATACGGTGTCGCAACTGTCGATCAATGCGGCGCCACCCTTCCCACGATCCCCGGATACGCGCAAGCAGCAGGAAACTCGATGAAGATCGCCTCGCCGGATGCGGCAGGGCTGCTGATCGCGAGTTTTTATCCGACAGGTCCCACAACTACGAGCAACGGAAACAATTACTCGCAGTTGGTCGACAATCACCTGAACTGGAGTGAGTGGAACGTCCGTGGCGACTACGACATTAACCAGTCGAACCGGGCTACCTTGCGCTGGACCAACGATTCGTGGACCAATCCTGCGCAAAATGACGGTTCCCCGTTTTGGGGAGAGTCTGACTTCCCGACAATCGATTCGTCCTGGAGCCAGCCTTCAAGAAGCATCATGGCCAAACTGAGTTCGACCATTACCAATTCCATGGTCAACGACGTCGAATTCGGCTTCGGCCAGAACCGCATTATCACAACCCTCGCAGGAACCGAAGCCGGCAACGTTCCGTTGCTGCAGGCTGCATATCCGTCAACGTTCCCGACCTCGATCAAGCAAAAGGGCGAGTTCTTCGGCGGATGGGGCGGGCTCAATCCGTACGGCTACATCGGCGGCGCCTCGGGCGGCGGCAGCGGCACGACTTCGATGTGGAACATTGCGCCCTACGGCAACCACGAAGACCTCTACACTGTGCAGGACAACATCTCCAAGGTGCACGGGAATCACCTGTTCAAAGCGGGAATCTTCCTGAGCTCGAACGAGAAAGTCGAGAGCAATGGAAATGGCGCAGACCGGCCTGGATTGCCTGGAAACTGCACGACTTCGGCAGGTGTCTATTGCGCACAGACCAACAATGGGATGGCCAACATCCTGCTACCCGGCACCGGCCCGAACGCTCAGGTGTTCACCGGCATCGGCGAGAACAGCATCGACGGTATTGCCGACGTGCATTGGCACGATATTGAGCCTTATTTCGGCGACACATGGAAGGTCAGCCGCAAAGTCACGCTCGACCTCGGCTTCCGCTGGTCGTTTCTCCGTGAGCCTTACGGCGGTCCCGACGGCGGCAATACCTCACCAGCCTATAGCGGGGGCGGCAACTACGCACACCAATGGGCAAACTGGGATCCCAAAGCCTGGAGTGCTTCAGAAGCAGCAGCGAACCCAGGGGATGCCTGCAACGGAATCCTGATTGTGCCGGGCACGACGCCGTGCGCGAATCAGGTTAAATTCCTCGCCGGTCTTGGGGTAACCGCGAATCTTTCCAGTGGCACGGCAGGACCGAACGCGTCATTGGTCAAGCAAAACAATCACAGCATCGCTCCGCGCGTGGGCGTTTCCTGGGACGTCTTTGGAAACGGCAAAACGGCAGTTCGCGCCGGCGGCGGCCAGTTCTACGAGCGCGAGTTGGTAGGCATCGCGGAAAACCTGGCGCGCAACGCGCCGTTTGTCCTCGGTATCAACACCAATCGCTCCATGGATACGGTCGCACCCTTGACCAGCGCCTCGGTTTCCCCGAGCGCCAACAAGGACACCGGGGGCTTTATTCCGAATGCCTGGCAATGGAACGTCTCGATCGAGCAGTCAGTGGCTCGCAACACTACCCTGGAGGTCGGATATGTGGGCAATACCGGCGAGCATCTTACCTCGATGCGCGACGCGAATGCCCTTCCGACCGCCAACTTCCTGGCCGGCGCCTTTGCGGGTGGAACAGCGCAGAACGCGTTGCGTCCCGCAAATAACTTCGGCATGATCGGCGGCTTCGCTCGCGGCGGCCACGCCACTTACCATTCGCTGCAAGCATTGTTCCGGGCACAGACCGGAGCCTCTTCAACCTTCCAGGCAGCCTACACATGGGGCCATTCAATCGGAAACGTTGAATTGGACAATTCCTCGGGCAGCGTCAACCAGGAAGCAATCACCAATCAAGCTGACCCGGGCCTCGACAAGGGAAATACGAACATCAACCGGCCCAACATCTTTGTGGCCAATGAGGTGTATTTCCTGCCGAAGTTTGCCAACCAGAATCAGCTGGTGCAAAACACGGCTGGAGGATGGGAAGTCAACAGTATCGTCACCGTCGCCGAAGGCAGTTCCTTCAGCGTCTTCTCTTCCGGCGCCAGCGGTGCCTGCACTAACCTTGATGCAAGCGGTAATTGCATCGCAGGCTATGCGAGCACTCTCAATTCGCTTGTTGGAACTGGATACACCTCCAACCAGCGGCCTCTGCTTACCAGCACCTCCTGCAGTCAGGGAAAGAATGGTCCCAATCTTGTGAACTGGACCCATTTCTCGCTGATTGGATACGCAATCGGAACATTCCCGAAGAACATTGCTCCTCGCGGCGCTTGCTTCGGGGCTCCCAACACCAACGTCGATGGCCAGTTAGCAAAGAACTGGATGATCAAGGAGAAGTTGAGAGTCAAGTTTGCCATGGACTTCTTCGACCTCTTCAACCATCCGAACTTCAATAGCGCCAACCTCGAATCCGCAGGCTTCACTTCTTCGAGCCCTGTCTATTGCGGCGGAGCCACTGTCCCAACCAAGGGCGGCGGTCCCAGTGGGCTACCTTGCAGCGAAACCAATAACATCATTACCAGCGCGGCCACGCCAACCGGTTTCGCGGCGGCGGGCAGCGAGAACCTGAATGAAGGACGCACCTTGCAGTACAGTCTCAAATTGACGTTCTAAAAGCGTCAACTGAGGGCGTGTCAGACCGGACGGCGAAGCTTGATGATTCATGCTTCGCCGCCCCGGAAACCAATTCGGTCACGAGGCGTGCAAGATGCCGGGCGGCCGATCGGGAACCAATCCAAAACCTAAGAGGCGGGGCTTGATTACCTCGAGCCCCGCCTCTTAGTCTCTATCGATAGAATGTAATCCTCCGATGAAACCTCATTCAGGAAACGCTGCCCTGCAATCTACAAAGAGACGAAAGAATTTCCTTGCGTTCGTATCCGTACTTTTCTTTCTGCTGGGTCTCCCAGTGGTTTCCTGGTCCAAAGTTCCCGCAGATTCACAGAAAGCAGCTGAACCCGCCAACCAGTCGCAGGAGGAGCTCGCCAAGAGGCTGAAAGCGGCGAAGGATGCGCGCGATTCCAACGATGAAGCGGCCGTGGCTCGAGCCAATGAGCGCCTGCTTGCGCTGGGCTTTCGCGAGATGGCGCACCTGCGGTTGGTGCAGGGGGATTATCTGCAAGCCATCGATTTGTACAACCGCTCGCTGGGGTTTGAAGACATCCCCGACACGCGCATCGACTTGGCAATCGCCGAACTCCAGGCAGGTCATTTTGACAATGCGATCGAACAGGCCGAGAAGGCACGCGCGACCGACCCGGATAGCATCCGTGCCAACCATGTGCTCGGGAGTGCGCTTATACAAAAAGGGGATTATGTAAGCGCGGTGGGTCCGCTTACACATTTGGCGAATGCGGAGCCCAGTATTGAGAATCTCTACTCCCTCGCGATCGACTTGCTGAATACCGGCAAGCCCGATGACAAGCTCGAGGCTGTTGAGGTATTCGAACGGATGAAGAAGGCCGCGGGCGACAGCGGCTCATTGCATGTGCTTTTCGGCCGCGCTTACCGCGATGCCGGCGATATGCCTTCGGCGATTCGAGAATTCCAGCGCGCCGTAGCCATCGATCCGCGGACGATTCACGCCCATTACTTCCTGGGCCTTGCGCAACTCTCCATGAACGAATGGAAGCCAACTCCTGGCGCCGAAGCCGACCTGAGAACAGAAGCCGAGTACTATCCAAACGACTACCTCGCCAACTACATGCTCGGCTTTATCACTTCAGGAGAACGCAAGTACGAAGAATCCAACAAGTATCTCCTGGCGGCTTCGAAGATCTTGCCCTCGGCGCCTGAACCGTTTCTCTACCTGGGCTTGAACGCCTTTTCACAGGATCAGATGAACGAAGCCGAGAAGATGTTGCGCAAGGCGGTCGAGCTCACCGGGAGCGATGAGGCCCGCTCCAACTATCAGATCCGCCGGGCCTATGTGGACTTGGCGCGTATCTTGGCCAGAGCCGGGCGCAGCAAGGAAAGCGATGCATTCGCCGCCAAAGCCCGCGAGCTGGAGAACAAGACAATGGTGGAAAGCCAGCAGAGCGTCTCGGCCATTATGCTTTCGGGTGGAACCGGCGCAGCCGCCGCTGTAATGCCTCTGAGCCATCAACAGGAAGACCAGGCCGCGCCGTCGGCACAGAGCGGCACCGACCTGTTCGCTCACAGCAAAATTTCAGCCGAACAGCGCGCCGCAGCAGAAGCGAGCGAGAAGACGCTTCGGTCGGTGCTGGCGCTGGCGTTCAACGACCTGGCCACATCGCAGGTAATGCGGGGAGGATATTCTCTGGCACTCAGCAACTATCAGGAGGCAGAGCAGTGGAACAGCGCTCTTCCCGGCCTGGAGAAGAACCTTGGCCAGTGCGCCTTCCGGGTAAAGAACTATGCGGAAGCGGTGCATGGCCTTTCGCTGGCATTGAACAACAACGACGACTCACCGGCGCTGCGCGCCATGCTTGGTGTCTCCTACTTCGCCACAGACCAGTTTGTTCAAGCGGCGCAAACCTTTGCGCCGCTGGGGGCACGCGCGATGCAGGACAGTGAGACTGGTTATGCCTGGGCTGCCTCTCTGACTCATATCGGCGATATGAAGAAGGCGACAGAAGTGTTGAGCACCTTCGAATCGCAGCCCCGGCCCCAAGAGACGCTCCTGCTTGTCGGTCAGCTATGGACTGAGATTGGCGACTACCCGCGGGCAATCGCTACCTTGCAGCGGGCCCTCGCTTCGAATCCATCCTTGCTTAAGGCGCACTTTTACGAAGGACTCGCTTACATTCGCTGGGAGCATTGGCCGGAAGCCGCGAAGGAATTTCAGGCCGAACTGAGCCTCGACCCTGGCGACCCGCATGCGCAGTATCATCTGGGCTTTGTATACTTGGAGCAATCGAAGACCGACGAAGCGGCTGCCCTTTTTCTCAAGGTGATTGCCGAATATCCCGACTACGCAAACGCGCAATATCAATTGGGAAAGATCCTGCTTGACCGCGGACAAACCGCGGACGCGACCGGACATCTTGAAGCTGCGGTCCGCCTCAGCCCCCAAACGGACTACATGCACTACCAACTACAGGCCGCCTATCGCAAACTGGGCAGGGGCGCGGACGCTGACCGCGAACTTGAGATCTACAAAGGACTGAAAACCAAATCGCGGGAACGCCTCGCGGATCAATTGAGGCAAAACCCATAGGGAAGGAAACAACCCGCTTGCTCAGTCGTCTCTCTCACGATGGTTTCCTGAGATCCCTTGCTGTCGCGCTCATTGGCGTGAATGTTGCGGCTGCGCAGATGGGGTCAGGCCACAACGCGCCGTCCGCACCACCTCCGGGCGCTAAAACGATCAGGTGTAGCGGCCGTCCGGTGCCGCAGCTCGAGGATATTGCGACGGCTGCGGGTATCACCTTCAAACACAACACTGCCCCTCTCAAGAAATACATCGTCGAATCCATGAGCGGTGGCGTCATCCTGATCGATTACGATCGCGACGGATGGCCCGACATCTACTTTACGAACTCGCCGACGGTCGACCAGGCTCTCAAGGGCGCAAAAAGTATCGGTGTGCTCTACCACAACAACCGCGATGGTACGTTTACCGACGTCACTGCCAAGGCCGGCCTGACCTCTCCTTGTTTTGGCATGGGCGGCGCCGTGGGAGACTATAACAACGACGGCTGGCCCGATCTTTATCTCACCTGTCTTGGCGGCAACGTTCTCTACCGCAATAACGGCGATGGCACCTTCACTGACGTAACGGCAAAGGCCGGAGTAGGCGATGGCCGGTGGTCAGCCGGCGCCTCATTCGGAGATTATGACGGAGATGGGTTCGCCGATCTCATGGTCGTCAACTACGTCGACTTCCATCTCGACGACATGCCAGGTTTCGGGAGCGCCTCGTTCTGCAAGTACATGGGCATCGATGTGCAATGCGGTCCCCGCGGACTGCGTGGAGCCGGAGACTCGCTCTTTCACAACAATGGCGACGGCACGTTCACCGATGTCTCGAAAGCCGCCGGAGTCAGCGATCCTGAGGGCTACTATGGGCTGGGCGTTGTGTGGGCCGACTTCAATAACACCGGCCGCCCCGATATTTATGTGACGAATGACTCCACTCCGAAATACCTCTACAAGAACCTGGGCAATGGCAAATTCGAAGATATTGGCCTTCAATCGGGGACCGCGGTCAGTGAGGACGGCTCCGAACAGGCTTCAATGGGTATTGCGCTCGGCGACTACAATCACACCGGCCGGCCGTCGATTTTCGTCACCAATTTTACTGACGAAAATGTCCTTCTCTACCGTAACGACGGCGACTGGAACTTCAAGGAAGACTCGTTCCAGTCGGGTGTTGCGCTGCCATCGTTATCCCTGGTCAAATGGGGAACCGCTTTCGTCGACCTCGACAACGATGGCTGGGAGGACCTCATTCTTGTTTCAGGACATGTCTATCCGCAGGTTGATTCATTGCCCTCCGGGCCAGGTTATCGTCAACCAGGCGTGCTTGAGCTGAATCAGAAAGACGGCACATTCTGCGATGCCAGCAACCAGGCCGGAAATGCCCTGATGGAAAAACGCGTCTCGCGCGGCTTGGCCGTGGGGGATCTGTTCAACGATGGCAATATGGATGTTGTTGTGGAGGACCTTGACGGAAGCCCGATGATCCTGCGCAACCATGGCGTTCCGGGGCGCCACTGGGTAAGCTTTGAACTCGACGGCACCAAGAGCAATCGCCTCGCGCTCAATGCCCGCATCAAGATCGTCGCCGGCGGCATGACACAGACCGATGAGGTTCACAGCGGGGGCAGCTATCTTTCGCAGAACGATCTGCGCATTCACTTCGGCCTGGGCAGCGCCACCAAGGTCGATAAAGTCGAGATCCATTGGCCATCCGGCCTGATCGAGGAGCTAAAGGATCTGGAAGTCGACAAGCACTACAATGTATTGGAAGGCAAAGGTATTGTCGACCCATCGGTCGCGCGGCCCCAGCCGGTCAAACATCCGTAGCGGCTCGCGAAATCGGTCGCCGATTCGATATCAGTGACTTGCCTGCGTCGAGATGCCTATGGCCACTGGCATGTCAAGCGTCCCCAAATTGTGCGTGGCCATATCGCTGACACCAAGGCGGAGGCGGTACTTCCCCGGCTTGAGTTCCAGTTCCTGGTGGATTGGAATTCCAGATGTCAGTGCGATTTGATATTGCTCCGGCGTCAGATCGAGTTTGAGTACTCCGGAGGACTGCGGCGGCGCGGCGACTTGCTGCGGGCCGTCTTTCAAAGCGATGAGCAGAACCAGAAACTGCGCATGGCGTTTGCCGTCGGCGGTCGTGGTGAAACTTGCATTGGAAGGGTCCAGAAGTGAATCGATCCGCAGCGCACGATGCTGCCCGTCGGGAAGTTGTACTCGCGCGCGCAGCGGAAGCATTGTGGACTCCGGAGTTTCGGGCTGCAGAGCAATATGCAAATCCTTGACGCTATCAGCGGGAGGGTGAGTATCCGGGTCCGCAAAATAGCCGCGTCGATAATTGAGAGATCCGCTCTTCCCCACCAGCTCGACATGGATCTTGCGGAACTGGCCGTTCCATTTCTCATTCGTGGGGCGGTAGGCGATGGTGTAATAGTTCGATCCGTCCAGCATGCTGTGGCGCAGTGCGCCATCAAAGTCGTTGGTCCCGACAAATGCTTCTCCGCCCGTTTGATCCGCAATATCGTTGGCCGCATAGCGAAGGGCTGACCGTGCAGTGAACTGGTCTTGCAATCTGTCGCCCATCTGCGGAGCTGATGTGCTGCCCACCGGTCCGCCAACCAGTGAAACTGAACCTGAACCGCTGCTTGTTACCGGCACACCGCCAGTCTCCAGCCCCAGAAGACTTATGGGATACACGGAGATCTGCGCGCTGGCGATCAGGTTGGCCGTCTCGCGAGCCTGTGCCAGTTCGGGCGTGGCCCGGAAACGCGCATCCGTCGCCTGCGCTCCCACTGAAACGGGAAAATCCTCTGAGAGCCAGAGCAGATTTTTGCGTCCGGGATAGCCGCTTGTTGCGCGCGCCAACTCCGCAAGAGCGGCAACGGTGATATACGCTCGATTGTCCTGGCGAATGGCGTCCTGATCCCCCTCAGCCGCCTTGAACTTGTCGGCCATGCCGCCTGGATCGTAGCCACCGATCGCCTGAACGAAATCGGTAATAAAATCGTCATCCTGCAAAATCTCATCCTTCGATCGGATCATCGTCATGTCACTGGGCCTGATCGACTCTGCCGCTGCCAATAATCGATCCGAACTCCCGGTAAAGTTCTGCACCATCTGCAGATGATTCCGCAGAACAAAGAGAGCTACACTTTGCCCCGGCGGCAACTTCGACAGGAATTTGAGAAGCTGTTTGCGGGCGTAAAGCAGGTCGGACCTGGGCGTGTTGAGGAGATCGAACAGGATGATGTTGATCGCGCCGGAAGCGGTTTCGCGATTCGCAATGTTCGTGAATAAGAACTGCGGCTGCGCGGGAGCCGGCGGTTGTCTCCACGGTGAGGGCGCTGCCTGCTTCAAAATGTGAGCTTCGAAGAAGTCCACCTTTTGCAGCTTGCCGTCCTCTTCGACTTTGAAGTCCTGCTGGGTCAGGCCCTGGACGACCTGGCCGCTTTTGTCGCGAACGACGACATCGATATATACCAAGCGGCTGGTGAGTCGAAAGGTTGGGCCATTCGGTAACTCCTGCGCCCACAATCCATGCGGCACAGCGAAGAAGAAGAACAGGTTGGCGAGCCAGAAAAAACGAATGCCGCGAGACATCGACTCGCCCCCTATTGCAAACCGGATTCAGGTTCGGCTGCTCCACAGCGTGACCGGACCCCTCTTGCCGCAAGCAGGCCTATAGTTTAGCGGTTGTATCTTGCCACTCACAAGATCGCGCGCCATGAAGACAGGCCTTCTCGTTCCATCTGCTCGCCAACATGCTCTCCGGTTGCCTCGTTCTTCTTGGTTGTGATCGAAATCACCGCATAATTGACCAGACCGCACTAACTTCGCCTTGCGGCAAGATTCCTTGCAGGCGCCGCTCCGGAGGGCAATGAGAGTGCGCTTGGCAACGGCCGTTTTGGCAGGGATTACCGGCGCAGGTTCCCTTTTCCTGGTGTGCGGAGCCGTGCTGACGCCTTCTTCAGGCAGAGAACCCGCACCGCGTGCGAGCGAACCTGCGAAACTCACAATCGATTACCCTGTCGATGGCTCCCTTTTTCCACCGGAGATTACGCCACCCACGTTTCTTTGGCGCGACCCCAGCGAGACCGCAAAACGGTGGGTGGTTGAGGTGTCCTTTGCGAACCATTTAAATGGAATACGCGTGGAGACGCCCGGCGAATTCATGCAAGTGGGCGAGAGCGATCCACGCGCAGGTGAGGCAGCTCAGCTGACTCCAGAGCAGGCCGCAACTCGGACGTGGAAGCCGGACGCAGAGACCTGGGCAACGATCAAGCGGTTGAGCGTGAAGTCACCGGCAACGATCACAATCTCTGGATTTGCGGAAGGCGATTCAAACCAACCGGTGACGTCCGGGAAGGTTACGATTTCCACTTCAGTGGATCCAGTTGGCGCCCCCATTTTCTACCGCAATGTTCCACTGATGCTTTCGCCCATTGGTGAAAAGGGCCCGATTACGCCGCTGCCACCATCGGCGCTTCCCCTCATCAAATGGGAGTTGAGAAACATTGGCGAGCCTGAGAGCCGCACGGTGATGGAGAACCTGCCCACCTGTGCCAATTGCCATTCGTTTTCACGCGATGGCAAGACGATGGGGATCGATATGGATGGTCCCCGGAACGACAAGGGGCTGTACGCCATTGTTCCGATCTCAAGGAACGTAACCATCCGCAATCAGGATGTCATCCGCTGGAGTTCCTTTAAGGAACATCCCGATGCCATTGGCGACGAGCCCACTGTCAAGCGTTTTGGGTTTATGGCGCAGGTGTCGCCAGACGGCCGCTACGTGGTGACATCGATCGGTCCACCGGAGACGAAGAACACTCATGAGAACGAAGCCCCCGGGTTCGCGCCAGGGGTCATCAATCGCCTGTTCAGCGTTAACTACCGGGACATCCGCTTTATCCAGGTTTTCTATCCCACGCGCGGCATTCTGGCCTGGTACGACCGGCTGGAGAAGAAGATGCGGCCATTGCCCGGCGCCGATGATCCGCAATTCGTGCAAACCAGCGCATTCTGGTCGCCGGATGGAAAATACCTGATCTACAGCCGCGCGGTAGCCCGCGATCCGTCTCCACCCGGCGCTCCGAAGCCGACTTACGCCAACGACCCGAATGAAACGCAGATCCAATACGACCTGTACAAGATTCCGTTCAACGCAGGCAAAGGCGGCAAGGCGGTCCCTGTGCTGGGCGCTTCTGGGAATGGCATGAGCAATGACTTTCCCAAGGTATCGCCAGACGGACGTTGGATTGTGTTTGTCCAGAATAAGAATGGGTTGCTGATGCGCCCAGACAGCAAGCTGTACATTGTTCCCTTTGATGGCGGCAAGGCGCGGCTGATGAAATGCAATACGTGGCGGATGAACTCGTGGCACTCGTTTTCGCCGAACGGCCGGTGGCTTGCATTTTCGTCGAAGGCTCGGTCCGCCTACACGCAGCTCATGTTGACGCACATCGACGCTCACGGCAACGACTCCCCTGCGATCATCGTGGACAATACGACCGCTGCCAACCGCGCAGTGAACATCCCGGAGTTCCTGAACGTGCCACCGGGCGGCCTGGAAAAGATCGACCCGCAGGCGACCGAGTTTTACGGATATTTCAACAAAGCATACGGGTTCATTGAAAACAACCAGATGCCCGAAGCGATTCAAGCGCTGCGCAAAGCACTGGAGCGTGACCCGGACGATCCCCTGGCGCATTTCGCCCTGGCTACAGCTCTGACTGGAAACGACCAGGAGAACCTTGCGTTGGAGGAGTACCGAAAAGCCTGCGTTCTCAATCCTGACAATGCGTCGTGGCTCGACCACTTCGCTGTATCGCTGGCATTGAACGGGGATTTGGCGGGGGCAATCACGAACTGGCGGAAATCCCTGACGCTCGATCCTTCCGATTCCGGCGCGGAGACCGATCTGGGGACGGCGCTGCTTGAAACCGGTCATCTTCAAGAGGCATACGAGCACCTGACGAAAGCAGTACAACGGTCTCCTGCATTCGCGAATGGGCATAACGAACTCGGATTGGTATTGGCAAAGATGGAGCGAATGGATGATGCGGTCGCTCAATTGCAAACTGCAATTGCACTGGACCCCACTTCGGCGGAGTATCGCTTCAATCTAGGCTTTGTTCTTGAATCGCGCGGGGACTTCACCGGAGCCGTTGCTCCTCTTCAGAAGGCGGTGGAACTTTCCGAAGGCAAGAACTGGCGCGGCCTCTCCGAGTTGGCAAATGCATACAGCAAAACGGGCCATTCGGCCGAAGCCATACAATTTGAGCGCCAGGCGCTCGATCTGGCCGCCAAGGAACACGACGAGCAACTGGCGAAGAACCTGCGCGATGTTCTTGAACGTTATGAACTCGAGGGCGCAGGTGCAAAGCCTCAGTAGCAAACGAAATTGTGCGTTGGCAAGATAAAGTGATCCGCGGTTGAATTACTTACTGGAGCCGTTCTCACTCACGTCCTTCGCCCGGACTCGCTTCTAAGATCCAAGTTTCGCCCCAAACAACATCGAAGATCCTGGATTGAACAGACTCCAATATCCGTGAGATGCGCCTCTTTCAATTTTGCGGCTTGGGTGTTGCGCTGTCTCCTGTGGCAGGTGCGGCCTTGGCATCGTGCGCATCCGGGGCTTTCTGCGGCGACGCTTCGGCAGGCTTGTCGGTTGGAGCCGGAGCGGCAGCTTTCTGGCGCCGTTCCGCAGCTTTTTGCAATTCCTCCTCGTGGCGCGTTTTTTCAGCCGCTGCTTCGGCGTCAGTGACGTATTGGAACATTTGCACCCGCCCCGGCTCCTGCTCCGAGGTGAAAACCCGGTTCTGCTTGTCGATTGCGACTCCTATCAGCGATTTGAATTGGCCGGGCAAGTCTCCGTGCCCGGTGCCGATATAAGTGAGCAACTGGCCTTCACGATTGAAGACCTGAAGCCTGTCTTGCATCTCATCGGCCACCCAGATATGCCCATCGCTATCCACGGCAATGCCCTTGGGCCGGGTGAGGTATCCGGGGCCATCTCCATGTTTGCCAAAGAGGCTGATGAAGTTTCCTTCCGCATCGAAGATTTCCACGCGGTTATTCATGGTGTCAGTGACGTAGACATTGCCATCGCTGTCAAGCGCAACACCTTGCGGCGCGCCAAAGTTGCCGGGCGTGGTGAGGAAATGGTTCTTGCCGCCGGTTCCGATGCGGCGTAGCAGCTTGAGAGTGTCGGCGTCATAGACAATGACCTGGTCCTGCTGGGTATCCACTACATACAGAAAGCGGTTCTCTGTATCGATTGCGAGGCCGACCGGATCTTCGAGACCTTCGGTGATCTGGTTCTCGACCTCATGCTTGGGATTGAAGACCAGAACGCGGTGCATTTTTCCGTCGGAGACAAAGAGGCGGTCGTCGTCGTCGATGGCGAGGCCGTTGATCCAACTGAAGTGGGCTTCGTAGCCGTTACGGATGAGCTGAGTATCGTGGGTCTGGGTGTTGAAGATGAAGACGGCACCGACTCTCTGGTCGGCTACGTATACGAGGCCTTTAGAATCCACGGCGATGCCGTAGGGTCCAATTAATTGGAACGGAAACGTTTTGGGGTTGAATTTCTCGGTCTGGGACTGCCCGCCGGCAAGGCGATCCATCCAGGTCTGCTTGGGCTTGGCGGCGGCTGCGGGGGTGTAATCGATCTTGGCGCCGGCGAAGTAATCGACCCAATGGATGCGCGCGATATTGGGCGGGGCAGGCCACACCAGCTTGGATGGATCGAAGGGAAATTTGCGCGGACCTGCGGCCGGCGCAGGCGCGGTGGTGTCGACTTTTTTCTTCTTGCCCGCATTGGCGGAAAGTGAAAATGCCAGACCGAGCGCAAGCAGGATGAGCACGGCGAGCGTCTTGCGTGTACGCATCGAATTGAAAAGGAAGCAAAACATCATAATCTCCATCTAGTTTGCGGGTGACGTGGTCTCCATCATATTGAGCCTGTTCTTGTGGCAGTTATCGCAGAATTCCATGTTGTTGGACTGGTCTTTCACGAGCAGATCCGCCTGGGCCGAAGCGTGCGGCTGATGGCAGGAAAGACAGCTCAACGGAACTTTGACCTTGCTTTGGTTGGTTGGGTCCATCACGTCAGAGACGGGGTGACCATCCACGGGATGCCCCAGGCCGAAACGCAGAGGCAGGATCGCGACTTTATTTTTCGAGAAGTAGTCGTCGGGCAGCCTGACCTGACCATTGAAGATGGTGAGGAGATGATCTGCCTCATCTCGCTGTGGAACCGAGTCGGGTCCGTGACATTCAAGGCAAAGCGCATTGCCTTTAGCGCGCAGCAAGTGATCATTGTCGCCACCGTGAGGCGTGTGGCAGGTGGAACAGCCCTGTACAAATGCCGGTTGATGGTGCACCGACTTCTTGCGCAGGTCGTCGATGTCGCTGTGACATCCAAGGCAAATCGTCACTGCGTCGGTTTTCGGCAAGCCGGGCTGGTTGCTGGCGTGCGGGCTGTGACAGTCTGTGCAATCGCCCATCGCGCCGGGATGCGGCACTTTGGCGCCATCGATCTGCTTGGCCTTATCGTCGTGGCAAGTTAGGCACAGAGCCTTTGAGTCGGTTTGCGTCAGGACCACTTTGCCATCTTTTGCAGGCGCATGACAGACTTCGCAGGTCTTGTCGGCGAAAGGCGGGTGCATGAACTTCACCATCAGCTTGGGAGAGTCCGACTGGTGTGGATTATGGCACTCCAAACAGTTGGCCGTGGCGAAGGGCTGATTCTGATGAGCTTTCTGCAGGTCAGCATCTTTGGCATCATGGCAGTCAAGACAGAGCGCCGGCGCTGACTTTGTGAGATGGAATCTGTTCTCAATGGTCGGCTCGGCGCCAGTTTTGTGGATGACGTGGCAAGTGTCGCAGCCCATATCGAGCGCGGCATGGCGGCTGCCCTTTTCCGGCACATTCAATCCGGTCTTGTGGCAGCTGAGGCAAAGGTTCTCTTTTGCATCTCCCGAGAGAGGCTTGAGGAGTTGATTCTTGTTGTCGCTGGAGTGCGGACTGTGGCAAGCGAGGCAGTCGCGAACCGCAGGCGGATGCACCGTCCCCTTGATGTCTGCCGCGTTCTTGTCAGCGTGGCAGGTGATGCAAAGCGCAGCCGGAGTGGCGGTGATCAGCGTGACGTGCGTGATGTTTCCGTGAACCCGGATTTCATGGCAGCTGAGACATCCTGCGGCCATGGCGGAATGAACGGACTTGCCTTTCGTTTTATCGTCGTGGCATTCAAGGCACTTGGCGGCGTCGGTGTTCTTGTCCAGCGGAACGGGATGAACCTCGGCGGATGCGCGCATCGCCGAAAGTGCGACGATGGCGATGAATAGACAAACATGAGAGCAGATATGCCGGTCCCTGCGGTTGGCAACCGATTTGCGGAACCAGGCGCGACGGAGGAGAATTCGCCCGCCTGCCTTAAACAAAGGAGCGGCAGCGAAGCTCGCTATCGCGCGAAGAGAAGGATGTTGTGCAATACTCACTTTTTCACTCCAATGCCTTTGCGCAAGCTGGCGGTCGTGACCGTGCCATCGGGATTGTGCGCAACCTGGTGACATAGCAATGTGCATGTATTCGCTGCGCGATTATAGGAAATGGGATATCCGCCGTTTGGGGCCACGACATTCAAGTCAAAATCGACCAGTCGCTCGCCGCTTATGGTTCCGCTGGTGGCTCCTACGCCGTGGGCAGTGTGGCAGGTGGAACAACTAAAGCCGGCGTTGATGTGGCTGCTGTGCTCATTCCAACTGGTGTTCTTCACAATTTGGTTGGCCAGGTCGTGGCACTTTCCGCAGAGACTGTAGGGTCCATTGACGCTGAGGTCGGGATTGGGAAAGAGATTGGAGATAAGTTGACCCGGCAACGGGGCCTGGCTGAATTCATAGCGGCGCTCCAGAATGTGGGTCCACCGAGAACCATGTGGACCGTTCGCACCGGTTCCTCCGAATTCGCGATTGTCGTCGCTGTTGTGGCAATCAGTGCAGAGTATCTGGGTGCCCATCGCACGGCCCTGGGTGACGCCATCGAGGTTCAACATGTTGAGCAGCAGGCTCGGTTGCGGGAGAGGGCTGCTGCTTGGATGCATGACGGGGTGGCTGGAAGTGGCGGTGATAGCAAACTGCGGGATCATGTTGAGAGGATCGCCTGCGGAGACTGCGCGCACTGGGAAGTATCCATAAATCGGCAACACCTGCTTGGCCGAACTTGTGCCATGGCAGCGCAAGCAGTTTTCATATTGATTGATTGCGGGCGTAAGCACGCTGATTCCGTCGCTGGCGTTGATTCCAGCAATGTTCTTTTGAGAGATCCGAAGCAGCGGCGGAGGAGGAAACACTCCGACAGGCTGAGATCCATGTGAAGCGTGGCAGTCGACACAGGTGGCATGGCGGTTGTTGTTGAGCAAGACATTTTCGGAAGTGTCGTGCGGATTGGTCGAGGTGGGAAACGGATGCCCGACTTTGGGCGCGGCGTATTCCGCAAATACATTGGCATAGGGCGCCATCGGAGAGATGTTCGTGCCGCCGTTGTGGCAAGCGATGCAATCCTGTTCATTCTGCCCGCGCAACAGTTGCCCTGCGCCGGCCGCATTGTGCGGCGCATGGCAGGAGATGCAGGCATCGGCCGCAACGGTTGGGTAGCTTCCTAGAAGGGCCTGGGGCGCAATCTTGCCGGTGGACAAGGCGTGCGCGCTGATGGCCCAATCGGCCAGTGGATTCACCTTGCCGCCAATCTGCCTTGCGGGGTCGTGGCAGGCCAGGCAGAGCTGGCCATTGGAACTGTCTCTCACCAGAAAGTTTTGCGAGACGAGGTCTTTTGCCTGCACGTGCGGATTGTGGCACGTGGTGCATTCGATGTTTCCATTGATGAGCTTCACAGCTCCAGTGGGGTCGCCGGTATGGCCACTCGCCACCAGAGAAGCGACCAGGTCGACGTTATCTTTCAAAGGCAACGCAAGACTGAACGGGTGTGATGTCTGCAGGTTGCTGCCAAATACATCCGACGTATTCATCGAGCCGTGAGTGGTGACTTGTCCGTAGGCCACAGTGGCCCCAACCGCCACGGTGCCGTCATGGCAGCTGAGGCATTGATTGCTGTCTGAGCCGAGCATCGGCTGCGTGCCGAGATTCTTTTCGGTGGTGCTTCCGTAGGTTGTAGTAGGCCTGGGTAGTGAGCTTCTGATTCCAAAGGCCGGTTTTAAGCCCGGAGTGCGGTGCGTGGCAATAGGCACAGGAGTCTGGGCGAGCCCCGGTGATGGGTGAGTTAGCTGCCCGGCCCAAGATTGTGCACGCCCATTACGTCGCCTGAAATTTGGGCAAGCAGGGTGGTCCCGGTCATGAAGAATTGTCATTCCGGCCAGCAATATTCTGCGCATCATTTCATTGCCTCATTAGCCGGAGCTTTCAGACCGGTGTATTGGAACTCCTGGACGCGGCGGTTGAATGAATCCACGACAAAGACCCGATCGGCCTGATCGATGAACAACCCTGTCGGCAACTGGAATTCGCCCGGGTGCGTGCCCTTCGATCCGAAGTAATAGAGTAATTCGCCTTTGCGGTTGAAGACCTGGACGACGCCCCAGAGGGCATCCACGACATATAAATCGCCTTCCGAGTCAACGCTGACGGCCTTGGGCCGGAAAATGGCCCCGGTACCATCTCCGATCTTTCCAATGGCGAACTGGAAGACTCCAGAGCGGTCAAATGCCTGGACGCGAAAGTTCATGGCGTCGACAACCAGCAGATTCTGGCCATCAAGGCGCAATTCAGTGGGGAGATTGAACTCGCCGGCCCCGTTCCCCGTCTTGCCAAAGGTCTGCAATACGTTCCCCTGCATATCGAGTATGAATACCTCATCACGCAGGGTGTCAGTGACGTAGATTCGCTGGGCGGCAGAGTCTACTGCGATTCCCGTTGGCCGTTTGAAGTAGCCTTCGCCGCCTTTCAGCTTTCCGATCACTCGCAGAAACTTTCCGCTGGGCTCAAAGACGAATATCTCTCCAGCATCCGAATCTGTTACATAAATATTGTCCTGAGCGTCGACCGCAACACATTGCGGAGTGAGCATCCCGTCCTTGTTTCGTCCCTGGTGCTCGATGAACTTGTACTTATGCTGTGTGAAATCGAAGACGTGCACGCCCCGCGCACCCGGATCAGTCACAATGATCCGACCACGGGAATCGGTGGCAACGCTGTAAGGACGCACCATGAAGCGAAACTCCGGCGCTCCGGCGACGATGTCGACCAGTTTGTTCCAGAAGCCGCGATTCGGCTTGACTTGAGACTCGGAGTTGAAACTGCGTTCCCAGGAGAGCGCGCGGCCGCCGTCGAGCGACATCTGCCAAATCTCCGGCGCCGGCCCCAGGGGTTTCGATTTTTGTGACGACCAGGCCGTTGGGCACAGCACCAGCGCGACGCCAGCCACGATAAGGGCTGCGCCCGCCAACTGCCGCCGCTCTCCTCCTAGAAGAAGTTGAACCAACGTGACACCCCGACGTAGTAAGTTGAAATGGTTTGCGGCGGTTGACCGGAAACGCTGAAGCCCTGCTCCAACCGGGCGAATCCGCTGGTAAAGTACATCTTGCGGAGCTGGTACTGGATGAGCGAATTGAACTGTTCGTTCTGGTTCGCAGACGTAATTGCGTCACTTGAAATGTTGCTGACTGATTTGACGTATGTGGCCGTGAGAATAAGCTTCTTGACCGGAGAACTGGATAGCCCGGCGGAATAACTGCTTCCGCCGAACAGGCTGACCAGGCTCGACGGCAGAGTGGGGGGAGGCACCGGTACGGTTACAAGGCCAGACCCTGTCGCCAAGGCCTGCCCGCTTGCTTTGGAGTAGCTGCCTGTGCCGGTGATCCACGCTCCATAGCCTATGCTTGCGTTGTAACTCTCGCTGCTATTTGTGGTACCGGCTTGCTGTGTCAGCGCGGTCCTCGCGCCTCCAGCACCCGCGCTGACGTTGAATTGTCCCCAGCGCCTTCTGATGTTGCCCGAGTAGTTATAGAACGAGTTCATGTAGGTGACCAGCAAGGTCTGCGCATTTTGCGCGTAACCGAATGAGGTAGTCACATTCCACCCAAGAATCAAGCCGGAGTAGTTCTCGTTGGTCGAAAAGCTCAGGGAATCCTCACCAGTTTTGTCCGCGGCATTTGCGCTCATGGTGAATGCGGCGTTGAAGCTGCCGTCGGGAAGTTTGTGCGAATACGTCGCGCCCCCGCCGTAAGAACTAACTCCATAATCCTCTCCGAGAAATGACTGGGAACGTCGCTCGACGAAGGCCGAAGTTTGTAGATTCGATAATGGAGTGTAGCTGGCGACCCCCATGACGTCCAGAGAATTTGAAGCCTGGTTGGAGTTGAGCCCAGGAACCGCGCCGCCGGCGGTAACTACGGACTGAATCAACTGACCACTGAGGTTGTCGGAGTAGCTCGCGGAAGCTGAGAGCGACAGCCTGTTGAGCGGGTGCACCGACGCGAGACTGTTGAACGTGTCGATGGACCCGCTGGAATGGTAACCCAGGTAATCACTGTCCCAGGAGGAACGGTTCGCGCCTGCGGAGAACGAACCGTTCAGAGGCAACGCGTGGGTGGCATTCAGGCCGTAAGCACTGTTGTCTGCATGCGTTTCTGTAGACTGTTCACCGGCCACGACCAAGGGAATGAGCGAGTGACTTGATCCGACAGAGTAGTAGGCACCCATGTTAAAACCCGCAACTTCATACGCCGAATGAAGGTTAAGCGAGTGAAAGGAGTTCTTTCCCTGATCGTTCGTTCCATATACCGAATAGTTGCTATTGCCGGTCTGAAAGCCAGCCGAGAAGCTTGGCTCATTCGGAAGGCTTTCGCTCCAGTTGATGCCAAGCGCATCATTGTTTCCATGGGTCACAAAATTGGCGGCACCTGGAACGTCGTAGTTCCCTTCACTGTTATAGGCCTTGGAATAAGTGATGGAACCTGGAAAGTGGCTGCCCCCGAAGAGGTTGACCGAAGCGTCGACTCCGCTGGCGTTGGAGATGGATTGATAGTTGGAATTCGCGCGCGATTGATTCAGGTAAAGATTCGCATTAAAGGATAGAAAATTTGGATTGTAGAACGACCCGGACAAACTAGTGGTCCCACCGAGGGTCCAGCTATGGTCTGAGGCGGTCATGTTGCCGTAGGTTGCGGTATAACCCGTGGAGATGGTGCCGCTGGAGTCTGCACTAACCTCGCCGAGCCGAACCTGCGCGGCACAAGGCCAGGAGAGCAGCAGAAGCCCCGCTTGCAGAAAAATCGCAGCTCGCCAGGAACCCGCCACTATATGCAATCCTCATCTTCTCAGAGCTTCAGCTTTCTGCTTAAGACCTCTTGCTCCTATCAGGTATCGCATCAGCCAAACCGTTGCTATCTGAATCCAGTTGCTTCTTCCGGCCTGGACCTCGAATCCGGCCGTATTCCTCGATCGCTTACATCTCTTCGATCTTCGCGTTGTGCTGCAGCTTCTCGTCGAGGTCGGTGCGAAGCTGGTTCGTTTTCTTCTGTTGCAGTTCCTTCTGCAATTGCGCCTTCACATCATCAAATTTCGTCATCCCCGCAGGGGTATGCACCTGGAGACGGACAATGGTAAAGATCTGGTCGACCTGAATTACATCGCTTACGTCGCCGCCATGCATGGCAAGCAGAGCCTTGACGACCTGGGGCGCCAGCTGGTTGACGGGGATGGGCTTGTGCTGACCCATCATCACGCGGTAATCGTCGTCGGAGATTTTCTCCGCAAGGAGGCCGAACTCTTCGTCTGTCTTTGTCGCTTTTGCCTGGCGCAGCGCCTGCTCGGCTCTCACGCGCCCTTCCTTCAACTGGTCCGCAGTCGCGTTAGCGGGAGGAAGAACAGAGATGGTCTGAAATGTGAACGATTCCGGATGCTGGAATCGGACCGGGTTCTGATCGTAATATGCTCTGACCTCGGCCGGAGAAACCGCGCTCTTATCGTCAACTTCGGTCTTAAGGAACTGTTCGATCAACAATGAGCGCCGAATCTTCTCCTGGAGCAACCGGTGCGAGCCCTGAAACTCGCTTTGCAAGAGCGTATTGAATTCCTCAGGTGAGGCGAATTGCTTGCGAAACTGCTCTTCTGCACGCAGCATCTTCGCCTCTGGAATCGTCATTTTCCGGCGCAGAGCTTCCTGGTAGACCAGCTCTTCGAAGATGATCATCTTGAGAGCGCCATCGCGGATCTGCGGCGCCAACTCATTCGGAATCCCGTTGTGCTGGCGAGCGTAAGGGAAGATCGCGTATTCCTCGCGCACCAGGTCGGCATCGGTCAGGACTGAACCGTTCACCCTCGCCACCGGTTTGTTATCCGGCGTCAGGGTCACCATCGACGGGTTCTTTGCCGGCCGCTGCGTGAACACCGTCGGCGCGTGAGAGGCTACCTGCGCCCCTGCGGCTGCGAAGGCCCAAAGCAGCAGCCCGCATATTGTGAATTTGTGCTTCATGTTGACCTCTGGGTCTGAAAAAGAAGGGGAGAGAAATGTTCGTCCCTCCCCTTATGCATAGAGATCAGAACGTGGTGGGAATCACGTAAGATCCATTCGACTCGTTCGCTTCGCCACCATGGCACTGGCGGCAGAATTGCGCCGTCTGGTTGCTATTAGCTGTACCGCTGGCCGGGTTGTAGGGGGCGCGAATGAAGAACATAGTCGCGTAGATGCCGCTGGGCAATCCCGACTTCGCGCCGTTGGTCACCTTGACCACGTTCATGAGGTGCTGGTTGTGGCAGCTGGTGCACGTCACGACAGCAGTGTTGTTGTAGGCAGACAGGCTGACAAAGAAGCCGTAGTTCTTGACGAACTGGCTGGAATTGGGCCCGCTCATGCTGATCACGCCAGCAGTCTCGGTGCAATCCCAGTTATATTGGCCACCGCAACTTACCGCGGCATTGAGACCCACCGGGTGATCGTTGAGGTAGTTTCCGAGGCCGGTGCCATCGTTTCCGAGCAGGGTTGGGACGGTGCCACCACCATAGGTTGAGGGCAGGGTCTCATAGAGCACAGTTCTTCATCATGGCGCCTTCTGCATAGTTGCCGTCGTGGCAGCTAAGGCAGGTAAGCACGCCGTTTACGTCAGGCGTCCCGGCCACCATGCTGGCAGGCAGAGTTTCCAGCGTACTGCTGGTTCCGTTGACGCCGGCAAACGTGAGCGGCTTGTTGAGCAGCCCGCCGACATCCTCACCCCAAAGAATGGAGTCACCGGTCGTTTTGTCGCCGGATTTGTTGATTCCGTTTCCGAATGCACCGCTATGTGGTGCGTGACAGGCCGCGCAACCGCGTCCGTAGTTGAGGTGGGCGCCAAGGACGTCAGAAGTCGGCGCTGAGATCTGAGCCGCCGCGAAGCTGGCGGCCGCCAGAACCATGAGCATTACAAGCAAATTCCGTTTCATTGAATAAAGCCTCCAAGAACGTGTTCGCGTTCGGCTGTCGACGATCGAAGGTCGAACTTGACCAGATGTCCGTCCGCCAATCGTCTCCAGGAGCATAAGCTTGCATTAGATTGTCTTAATGTGACCGTCGTCACCCCGTTTAATCTGTTCGCCTGGCTCTCTGTGAGCCCCGCTATCTTCTTTGCTGTCTTCACCCGATTTCAAGTAACCGCCACTACGTACACCGATGTGTTTCTTGCTCTTCATGTGACAGTCGTCACATGCCTGGAGGCCGTTGAATGCTCTCCTGTCTTTGGTTCACCTTTGCTGTGACTTGACGGCTTGGCAGGGCGCAGAAGCCTTTGCAGGTCGCAAGAACCGCACAATGAGTGACTAGCGGTCCGATTTTGACGATCGAATAGCTCTAGTCGACTCGCAATTCTGACCAGAGAAACCCGCAATGGAAAACCAACCAAACCCGACATCAACCGTGAGTTCCCGGGCGCCGTCGAGACGGGTCTATTTGAAGGCAGTCATCTGCCTCGTCGCAGGCTTAGCGGCGGGATACGTGTTGAAGGGAACGCGATCGCCGGTGTCTCCGGCGCCGACCATCGAGAATACCGGCCACCCAGTCGCGCCAGGGGAAGCATGGATAGCCGAATTGCGGCCAATCCGGGACAGCCGGCCCCGGCGGGCGACGCGCAGGCGGGCCGGATAAGAGGCGGGCGGATGCCCAGCCTGGGCGATATGAAGCAGATGGCCGACACTCAAGCAGCACCGCTTGTTGGAAAAGCTGAAAAGCGACCCGAATAACAGCACTCTGTTGAGCCAGGTCGGAGCCATTTACCACACCACTCATCAGTTCAAAGAAGCTGGGGTCTACTACGAAAGGGCGGTAAAGGCTGACCCCAAAAATGTAGCTCTTCGCACCAAGCTTGCCTCCAGCCTCTATCGGGACGGCGATGTGGATGGAGCGATCGCGCAGCTGAATCAGGGTTTGAAGTATGACCCCAAAGACGCCAATGCACTCTTCGACCTTGGCGTGATCAAGTTGCACGGGAAGCAAGATGGGAAGGGCGCTCTGACCGCCTGGCAGGAATTGCTGAAGTCGAATCCTCAACTCAGCGCAGACCAGAAGGCCACCGTACAGAAGCTGATGGCTGAAGTGTTGACCATGCTCAGCGACCAAAAAGGGATTCAAGGAGCAGAGAGCCATGACGGACACAAATCGACCCTCAATTGAGCGATGGACGAGCGTGAAGGCGAACTCCCTTGCAGCCGTCTGCCTGTTGCTGGGAATCGCCGGCGGCTGGTTCATCCGTGGATCGCAAAGTACGCCAATAGCGAACTCCGTGCGCTCGTCCAATGTCCCGGGTTTATCAGCGGCGGGGTCCAGTCCGGTGTCGCAGGCAACCACTCCTGCCCGGTTGAAAGAAATGGCGGATGCGCAGGCGGAGCCGTTGCTCGATCAACTCAAGTCCGACGCTGCGAATCCGGATCTTCTGGCGAGCATCGGCAACATTTATTACGACGCGCAGCAGTATCCCATTGCCGTCGACTACTACGGGCGGGCGCTCAAGGCCAATCCGGCGGACGCCGCCGTGCGCACCGATATGGGGACCGCCTACTGGTATATGGGCAACGCTGATCGGGCGATTGCGGAGTTTGAAAAGGCGCTCACTTACCAGCCCAATAAGTCGAGCACGCTTTTCAACCTCGGCCTGGTGAAGTGGCAGGGGAAGAAGGACAGTGTGAGCGCAGTGGCGGCCTGGGAAAAGCTGCTGGCGACCAACCCGAATTACGAGGAAAAGGGCAAAGTGAAAGAGATGATCGTCGAGGCAAAAGGCAAGGGGAAGTGAAGCCCCAAGGCTGACGCGAAATTAGATTTAGGTGCTCTAGAAAACGGTCCCTGCAGTACTCCCGTTCATTTCGTTCGACTTGTCAGCGTGACACTGGCGGCAGAACTGCGCCGTCTGGTTGGACGCGGAGTTGGTGTCGTTCGGGTTGTAGGGTGCGCGAAGGAAGAACATGGTGGCGTAGGTGCCTGCAGGCAGGCCGGACGTGGAGTTCGCGGATATGGTGACCGCGCTCATCGAGTGCGGATCGTGGCAGGTGGTGCAGACGACCACGGAAGTATTGTTGTAGTTTCCCAGCTTGACGAAGAAGCCATAGTGGTTGACGAATCGACTGGAATTCGCGCCTTTCATGCTGATCACGCCATTGACCTGGGCGCAATCCCAATTGGAGGAGCCGCCGCAACTGACCTTTGCACTGAGCCCCATCGGGTGATCGTTGAGGTAGTCCCCCACACCTCCGCCATTGTTTCCAAGCAGGGTGGGGATGGCGTTGCTGGTTCCGTAGGTTGGCGGCAGGGTTTCAAGTATTCTGTTCTGCATCATTGGTTTTTGTGCATAGTTGCCGTCGTGACAACTGAGGCAGGTGAGCATGCCGGAGACGTCCGGGGTGTTCGCGGACATGCTTGTGGGAAGAACCTCGACGAATTTGCCGCCGCCGGTCGTTATCGTTTTGCCAAAGAGGCCGCTGGCATCCTCGCCCCATAGTGCGGTTATGCTGGACGCAGGATCGGAAGATCTGGTGCTGCCGTTGCCGGATGAACCACTATGGGGAGAATGGCAGGCTGTGCAACCGCGACCGTAGTTGAGGTGAGCACCGAGAACGTCAGTCGACGGCGCAGCGATCTGGGCTGAAGCGACGCAGGTGACGACCAGAATCATGACCATAACGAATGCATGCCGATTCATCGAGGAGAGCCTCCAGTTCCTGCTTCTGCTCTCATCGACCAAGTTCGCCTCAACATGAAATGACGAAGGCCGCCTGTGCTTCCGACCCATGGGTCCCGTTATCGTTCTGGTCCGGGATGCAAACACTTCCCACATTAGGATTCACGGCGAAGCGAACCCACCTATCTGAGCACGCGTGTGAGAAGTGTTCGGAGCGATTGGGATTGGAGGAGAGGTAGGGGAAATGCGCTTGTTGCCGGTCAGAGGTTCAGGTCTTGCCGCAAGGAAGAATTACTCCAGACCTCACGGGAATGTTTCCCCTGCGGAAGGAGGCACGCGGTGATTTCCGTATAACAAGATTCGCGTTGCCGGTAGAGAATATTTCCCGCTGCGTTGCGCTTTCTGGCCGATTTCCAGCCGCGCGAATCGGAGATAGCAGGCCGATGCGAGGAGCGGAGCCAGGCCGCCCGTCCGGGGCTATAGCGAAACCAGAGTCGATGTATCCCGAAACCACG
This sequence comes from uncultured Acidobacteriaceae bacterium, assembly GCA_963780515.1. Taxonomy (GTDB): domain Bacteria; phylum Acidobacteriota; class Terriglobia; order Terriglobales; family Acidobacteriaceae; genus Telmatobacter. Next base: position 315,239 of record CAWACG010000009.1, on the reverse strand, counting down.
GAACCTAAGTCGATGCGACCCTCAGGGAGCGGCGACCCTGCAAATAACTTAAAAGGCCACAGGGACTCTGGTTTCGCTCTAAAACGTGAAGCGCGATCCGAACTGGAATTGACGCGGCGAGTTGCTGTCCGCAGTGATCAGGCCGAATGGCGAAGCGTCATATGGATTGTTGTCTCCATCAAGGGGATATTCCGAGGGAACGCCCGGCGGCGCAAACTGCGCCCTATTGGCGACGTTGAACGAAGATATTTCAAATCGGAGATCCCGCTCTTTGCCTAGTTTGAAGCTCTTTGAGAGCGTGATATCCAGGTTGTTCGCTCCCATGGTGCGCACGTGGTCAAGATACGCCGGCGCGGTTCCGGCAACGAACGGGCTTTGGTTATCGCCCGGTTGGGAGAAGCAGGCCGGAGTGAACCATTGTGCAGCCGTGTGGGGTGCGCCTTTACCAGGATCGCAATTCAAGTTGGGGCGCTGATTGAAGTAGGCGATCGGCGCGTTGACAAGCGGCGAAGCGATGGGAATTCCGCTGCTGAGATAGAAAACGCCGTCGATCGTCCAGTTGCCCACGACGGCATCCGCCGGCCCGCTGAGATTGAGCGCGCGCCCTCTGCCAATGGGCAGGTCGTAGGATGCCTGCCATGTGAACTGATACTTCACGTCCTGCGGGCTGATGGAGTGCTCGAGGTTCAGATTCTTCGCGTCCTGCGGAGCTCCGGCATGAGATCCGACGAAACCAAGCGGAGGATTGCCATCGTCGGTCATGATTTTTCCCCAAGTGAAAGACGCCAGTGTTGTGAAGTGATGAGTGAGACGCTTCTGCACTTTGGTCTGCAAGGAGCTGTACTCCGAATCGCCGCCGGGATAGCCGTTGACAACGACGCCGCTGCCTGCTCCATAATTGCCGCTGCCAAACTGCGGAAACTGCTGCAGGCTTACCCAAAGCGGGACGGTGGCCGATCCATAGTTTGCATTTGTGGAAGGTTGAATTGCGGCCCAGGTGTTGGGGACCATCACGCAGCTTGGATCTGCGGTATTGACGCACAACGAGGAACCGTTCGCCGCGATCACGCCCAGGGGGAGCTCGTTCAAATCCAGGCTGCCCAAAGGCAGGAAGAGACCCCTGCTGCCCACGTATCCGGCGCTTACAACGAATTCATGCGGGAACTGGTATTCAACGCCGAAGTTGAAGTTATACGTCTCCTGCGTGCGCTGCGAGTGAAACATTGTGCTGAGCGTGTTGCCAAGATTGTTGCCCAGCCCCGTTGGCGAAGTGATCAGGGGCACAACGCCCTGGGGAAATGGATCGGTGAGTGAATAGGGAGCAGTGTAAACCTGGGCATCGCCGGGGCCCACCTGGGCCCCGCATCCTGCGGATCCGTTAAAGACCGTATTGCCATCTGCGTTGAAACAGGTGGCGTTCCAGAACGTTTGTGTGGCGAATCCGTCGCTGTCGAGGTTGGCGCTGCCGACCATCTCCGCGCTGGGACCAAAGTAGAATCCCGCGCCGCCCCGGACCACCAGTTTGCTCGCAGGCTGCCAGGCGAAGCCGAGGCGAGGGCCGAGGTCTTTCAGATTTGTGGTGAATGGTGAGCGATTGCCGCTGCCGACATACTCCTCGGCGCCGGTGTAGGACACACCATTGACTGAGCTCGCGGCATTGGGATTGAAGTATTCAAGGCGGTTATGGCGCTCTGTCCGGCCGCCGAAGATGTCCCAGCGAACGCCCGCGGTGATGGTGAGGGCGTGAGTGGGATGGTAGGTGTCTTGAATGAAGGCCGCGTAATAAGGGTTCGCTTCCGCGACAAACAGGTCCTTGGTGAAATTGGGAGCATCGTTGCCTTCAGAGCCGGGCTGCTCTCCCATGCCCATCAGGAACGAGGCGAAATCGCTGCCCCCTCCGCCGTTGACGGTGCTTTGATCTGAGGCAGAAACATCAAAGGCATAGGCGCCGGATGGCGCGGGCGGCTGGCCGGCATTGTAGAACCGCTTCATGTACTCAAAGCCTGCGCCGAGTTCGTGCTTGCCCATCACTTTTGTCAGGGTCGCGCTGACGTCACTGTTCTCGCTGGCGTAAATGAATGTGTTGTAGTTCGCGGTACCGCCGATGCCGCCTCCGACGTCGTCGAAATTCACATAGGGCAGCGTCTTGTACACCTCGTCCGCGGCGGTCGGCGTGACGAACCCCAATGACGACAGGCTGTCGACCGCGCTCTGGCCGGGGTCGCCGCCTTGATTTTCATAATGGCGCGTGAAGGAGTAGCGCAACTGCAACACGGTCGTCGGGTTGAGGGTGAAGTCGTCGCCGATGATGAAATTGCGCCCGTTGGTGATGTTCTGGGCGTAGTTGAGATCCCATGGATTGTTGAAGGCGTTCACGCCGGAAGTAAAGAGCCGGTCAAAGGAGAAGCGACCGAAGATGCGCTGCTGCTCGCTTTTGTAGTAGTCGATGCGCACGTCGAACTTCTGTTGTGTGGTGGGATCCAGGCCGGGAACATAGAGGTTCGGAGACACATCGGAGGTGGCAGTATCGCATGTGGAGGCGCTGGGGTAATTACATTTGGGAAACTCGGAGAGAAACTTCAAGGCGATCGGATTGGGATTGGCAATCATGTTGCCGGCTACGGGCTGACGCGTCCCGTCGGGGTTGTCGGGGAGTGTCGGGTCGTAGATTGTGAAGCCCATGTTCGAGAAATCGCCGGTCCGTTCGGCCGTGGTGGGAACAGCAAAGGTATTTGAACCGTCAAACATCTGTTGCTGTGTTGCTTCATAATCGCCGAAGAAGAAGAGCTTCTTGTGCAGGATTGGCCCGCTGATCGAGCCGCCTTCCTGGTAGCGGTGAAAATCAGGCGGTTGATTCGGACGTGCCGTTTGCAAGCTGGCTTTGCTTGTTGAAGTAGTCGTTGGCAGCGAGAATGTCGGGACGAAACACTCCGAAGACGTCGCCGTGAAACTGGTCGCCGCCCGACTTGCTGACGAGGCTGATGACCCCCGCACCTCCACTTTGGTAAGAAGCCGGCGTGTTTTGCGTTTCGACGCGGTACTCTTCTATGCCGTCTTCGGGAATCTCCATTGCGGGAATGATTGCGGCAGCGTTGTTTTCTGCGATTCCCAAGCGGGCTGCCGTCGAGCATGTAGTAAACCGAGCCGATGATAGCGCCGTTGATGGTATACGACGAGACATCGACGCCCGGACGGCCGGAAGAGATATTGATGATGGCCTCAGAACTGGACGAGTTGGGCGATCCATTGGCCGGCGTAACACCGGCGCTCAGTTGCACCAGGTCATACACATTGCGCGTGAGCAGCGGGACGCGGTCGATGGTCTCTGAAGAGATAAGCTGGCCGACGGTGGAATTGCTGGTGTCTACCAAATCGGATGACCCTGTGACTGTGACTACCTCCGTCACATTTCCGATGTGGAGGGCGAAATTCACAGGAGAGGTTTGATCCACACTTACGGCCACGTTGTCCTGGGCCACGCTTTCAAAGCCCTTTCGGCTGGCAGTCACCATATAGACGCCGGGGGTAACCGAAACAAAAGAGTAAAGGCCGGCAGCAGTGGAGACGGTCGACTGCGCAATTCCGGTTGCGTGGTTCAGCGCAGTCACTTTGGCTCCGGGGACAACGGCACCGGTCTGATCGGTGACGAGACCGCTGATGCTTCCCCTACCCGCCTGGCCGAACGCAGTCGCAGCAGCACAAAGCAGAAGCATCAAAACGCAGAGGAACCTGCATTCTGTGGAACTATCTGGATTCTCTGTTTTCATGTCCGCCCCCAAATGAATGTTGACATTCAAACGTTTGAATATTAGAAATCGAATGTAGGAGCAAACTTTTGGCGTGTCAAGCGAAAAATCGCCCCATTCGGGCTTTTCGGGAGATTTACGCCCTGAGGCATTCGATATCGCATTGCCGGAGTCCGCAGCGTTAACGGTTTCTGCCGCGCCCTGAGGTCCTGAGCAATAGGCCTGGCTCGCTTGTTCGATCGCTGAACTTCACGAGCCAAGTTGCGAGTTTCACTGCTGTGGAAGAATAGCGCGGAGCCGTCTCGCCGCGGTTTGAGCCTCGGCAACGGAATTGCGAGGAAAGAAATGGCCCAACAAAAATCCGGCCACGTCACGCTGCTCGACATTGCACGCGCTTGTGGATTCTCTGTTTCCACCGTCTCAATTGTGCTCAGCGAGGCTCCCCTGTCGCAGAACGTTGCCGCCACTACGCGAGAACGAATCCGCGCCATGGCACAGCAGCTTGGTTACCATCCTGACGCCTTCGCCCGCTCGCTTCGTCGTCGCCACAGCCAGACGATCGGGGTCCTGGCTTACGACCTCACTGATCCATTCTGCATTCCCATTGTGCGCGGAATTCAATCCGGCCTTCATCCCACAAACTATTTGCCGTTGCTAATGGACGCGCAGACTCAGCGCAAGCTTTTCGACAGCTATCTGAAGATGATCCTCGAGCGCCGTGCGGAATGCGTCATCGTGATTGCCAGCTGGGTCTTCGAAGAAACAAACCTGCTCGCGGATATTGAAAAAAACCACGTCCCCATCGTGATTGTGGGCCGCGATTTGACCAGCAGAAGAATCAGCTCAGTGCTGGTGGACAATGAGGCCGGAGGCGCGCTTGCAATGCGTCATCTTTGCGAGCTAGGACACCGGCGGATTGCGGTAATCCGGGGCCCGGAAGAGCTGTTTGACAGCGAGCCGCGCTGGGCGGGCGTGCAGCGGGTAGCCACCGAAGCCGGCATTCGCATCGAGCCGCGCCTGGTGTATCAACTGCCCGGCATCGTGGATGCAATTTCCGGTTTTCGGGGCGGGCGAAGTTTCGCAAAGCAGATGCTGGAATCTGGATGCCCGTTCACTGCTGTGCTCGCCTTCGACGACCTGACTGCCCTGGGCGTGGTGAGAGGGCTCTCTGAGGCGGGCCTGCGCGTCCCTGAAGACTGCTCCGTTCTTGGCTTCGATGACGTTTTGCCGGCGGAGGTCGCCACCCCCGGCATCACGACTATAAGGCAACCCTTGAAGGAGATGGGGTTGCAGGCGGTTTCGTGGGCGCTCAAGGCACTGGATGCCAGGGAACGCGGCGTTAAAGGCAAACCGCAGTTGTACAAAGCTTCGCCCCAGTTGGTGACCCGGAAATCCACGAGCGAACCGCCAAACTCAAAGAAACATGCGCCAAAGGTGCGGAAATGAATCCGCTTGACAAAGCTGGGAGGTCCAGATGATATTCCCTTGATTCAAACCTTTGAAGCACGGGCTGCGCAAGAGCTTAGATCATCGCTCCGCGTCGTGCCAATTCGTCCATGCCTTCTTTCGAACAGAGAAATACTGGTGTCGCTTATGATGAAAAGGTCCGCGTCATGTCTCCTCGCTCTACTTGCGCTGCCACTGGCTCTTCAAGCTGAAAAGATTACCCCTCTCCACGATGGATGGCGTCTGCAGTCAGCATGCAAACTCCAAGCCACAGGGGACTTGATCGCCTCGGCAGGATTCCCGGTTGACGGCTGGCTGAAGACCTCGGTGCCGAGTACGGTGCTTGCTGCGCAGGCGGCCGCCGGAGCGGTTCCCGATCCCTACTTCGGCGACAATCTGCGCCGGATTCCCGGCACCACCTATCCCATCGGTGAGGATTTTTCTAACCTGCCCATGTCGCCCGACAGTCCATACCACTGCGGCTGGTGGTATCGCACCGAGTTCACGGTGCCCACGCGCACAGCACAGGATGCGCGCACCTGGCTGCACTTTGGAGGCATCAACTACCGCGGCGAGGTTTGGCTTAACGGTCACAAGGTCGCGGACTCGTCTACTATTGCCGGAGCCTATCGCACCTACGACTTCGATGTTACCGAGTTGGTGTTGCCGGGCAAGACGAATGTGCTTGCGGTGGAGGCCTTTGCCCCCACTGATAAGGATTTGGGCATCAACTGGGTCGATTGGAATCCCTGCCCGCCCGATAAGGACATGGGTCTTTGGGGCGCGGTCAATCTCGTGTCAACCGGCGCCGTTACGGTGCGTTCGCCCATGGCGGCGACGCACTTTGAAGACGACACGCTCAGCACCGCCGACCTCACCGTGTATGCAGAACTTCATAACGCTACAGACCAGCCAGTGAAAGGCGTTGTCTCAGGGTCAGCAGCCGGGGCGAGCTTTGAACAGCCCATTGAACTCGCGGCCAATGAAGACCGGACCATAGTCTTTGCCCCAGAGCAGTTCCCTGCCCTGCACATTCACAATCCAAAACTCTGGTGGCCCTATCAGATGGGCGAACCGCATCTCGAACGCCTCACGATCAGCTTTTCCTCTCAAGGCAAAGTCACCGACGAACAAAGCACAGACTTTGGAATCCGCGAGATCACTTCTGAACTCACCACCAACGGGAGCCGGCTCTTCCGCGTCAACGGAAAGCGCATCCTGGTTCGCGGGGCCGGCTGGTCGCAGGACATGCTGCTGCGCACCAATGAAACCCGGCTGCGCGACCAGATCCGCATGGTCCGCGACATGAACCTGAACACAATCCGCCTGGAAGGCAAGCTCGAGACTGAGGACTTCTTTCATTTGACCGATGAGAAGGGCATCCTTGTGATGCTTGGCTGGTGCTGCTGCGACCACTGGGAACATTGGAAGGATTGGACCCCCCAGGACCTGACTATCGCCACTGCCTCCTTGCGCTCACAGATGCTGCGTTTACGCCAGCACGCGAGCCTGCTTGTGTGGTTAAACGGAAGCGACAATCCTCCGCCCGCCAAAGTGGAGAGCGCCTACCTCAAGGTCGAATCCGAAACACACTGGCCCAATCCAGTGCTCTCTTCCGCATCCGCTACACCCACCACAGTGACGGGTGAAAGCGGCGTGAAGATGACAGGTCCGTACGACTATGTCGCTCCCAGCTATTGGTATTTCGGAATTCATTACGGCGGAGCCTTCGGATTCAACACCGAGACCAGCCCAGGGCCGGCCATTCCCTCTCTCGCCAGCCGCGAAAAGTTTCTTCCTGACCCAAAGGCATGGCCGCCGACAGCCGACTGGAGCCTGCACTACGGTGGCGGTGAATTTGTCAACCTCAAGGTCTTCGACGAGGCCATGGATGCCGTCTACGCCAAGCCGGACTCGGCCGCAGACTACGAGCGCATGGCGCAGACGATGGAATACGACTCCGAGCGAGCCATGTTCGAGGCCTACAGCAAAAACAAATACGTCTCAACCGGCGTGATTCAATGGATGCTCAACAACGCCTGGCCCTCGATGATCTGGCATCTCTATGACTATTATCTCGATGCGGGAGCAGGATACTTTGCAGCGAAAAAGGCCTGCGAGCCGCTTCACATCCAGTATTCCTACGACGACCGCTCGATTGTAGTAGTCAACAGCACGTATAAATCTGCCAACGGACTTCATGCAATCGTCAACGTGCACAATCTGGCATGGAAAGAGTTGTACAAAGCGGAATCGACGGTCGACGCCGGCGTTGACAGCGCTCAGCGGGTCTTTCAGATACCGGATAGCCTCTACTCCGGCGCGGACCGAATCTTCTTTATCGACTTGTCGCTGACAGATGCGGCCGGTCACGTGCTCAGCCGCAATTTCTATTGGGTGCCCGGCACCCTCACCACATTTGACTGGGAAAAAACCGACTATACGCACACGCCGGCCGAGCGCCATCCCGACCTGACCGCGCTTACCACTCTGCCGACGGCCAAGGTGCTTTCCAGCGCGGAGATCGTGTCCACCCCCCAAGGGCGCGAGGTCCGCCTGCATCTCGAAAACACTTCCGCGGCGCTAGCCTTCCAGGTCCGCGCTGCCGCGCGCACATCATCCGGGGCACTCATCGCGCCCGTCTTCTGGTCAGACAATTGGATCGAACTCACTCCCGGCGAATCCACCACCCTGACTGCGCTCCTGCCGGAGAGCGAATCCGGCCCACTGGCCATTCAGGTTGCGGGCTGGAATGTTGCGTCGGTCACCCTCACCCCCACGGATGCCGTTGCGGCACGCTAAGGACACGCATGGCAGGGACAACAGAAAGCTCTTCGACGACTGGCCTGAAGCGCAGCTTGAGCTTCTGGGACCTGGTCCTTTACGGCATCATCCTGATCCAACCGACGGCGCCCATGCCGGTCTTCGGCGTCATTTACAAGGAGTCGCGCGGCCACGTCGTCACCGCGATTTTGCTCGCCATGGTGGCCATGCTCCTGACCTCGGTGAGCTATGGCCGGATGGCCCGCGTTTACCCGCACGGCGGCTCGGCGTTTCTTTACGTGGGCAAGGAAATTCACACCAGCCTTGGCTACCTCACTGGCTGGTGCCTGGTTATGGACTACGTCCTTAACCCGCTTATCTGCACGATCTGGTGCAGTCGTGCGGCCATGAATTTCCTGCCTGGCGTGCCCTATATCGTCTTCGCCGTGTTTTTTGCGCTTTTCTTCACGATGCTAAACCTGAATGGAGTTGAGACTTCGGCGCGCATCAACGCCGGCATGGCCGCGGCTCTGGGCGTGGTCATCGTGCTGGTGCTGGCGGCAGCGGCGCACTGGATTCTTCATCTCACGCATCCGACCGCAGCTTTCTTCTTCCAACCCTTCTACGATCGCGCCACGTTCAGCTCCGCTGGTCTGTTGCGCGGCACCTCCATCGCCGTGCTCACCTATATCGGATTCGACGGAATCTCCACTCTCACTGACGAAGCGAAAGATCCGTCGCGCAGCGTACCCAGAGCGATCGTGCTCACCTGCTTGATCACCGGCATACTGGCCAGCATCGAGGTCTACGTCGCGCAGCTCGTCTGGCCGCGCGGACTGGCTTTCCCCGACATCGATACCGCCTACGTCCATGTTTCAGGCCGCATGGGCGGACCGATTTTGTTTCTTATCGTCAACGCCGCCCTGCTGCTGGCCAACATCGGCTCAGGCATGGCGTCGCAGCTTGGCGCGGCGCGCCTGCTCTACGCCATGGGCCAGGATGGCGCCCTGCCGCGTCGCTTCTTCGCCGCCGTGGATCCCAAGAATCGCATTCCGCGGAACAATGTGCTGCTCATCGGCGCCATTTGCCTGGCGGGTGCGATGGTCTTCAGTTATCAGCTTGGCACTGAACTGTTGAACTATGGAGCGCTGCTGGCCTTCATGGGGGTCAATCTCGCCTCCATGATCCGCGGCTGGCGTCAAGGCCGCTTTTCACAGTGGATGCCCATGCTGCTGTCACTGGGCGGCTTCATTACCTGTCTCCTCCTGTGGATCAATCTCGGCACGCTGGCGCGGATCGCGGGCACTGCCTGGGCGCTGGCCGGCATTCTGCTGTGGGTCATCCGGCGGCGTTTCACGGTTCTTCCAGGCGAGACCATCTGACCATTCAGGCGGCACACTTCGCATTCTCTTTGTGAAAACGAGGTCCCATTGAGGGCTTTCTCGAGTGACTGCGCTGGGGTCCTTTGCAGCAAGTCCCTTCGTGCGATTTTCAACGTTAATCATTGCCAAAAATTGAGGTTGTTGCTATTTCTGGGTCGCGAGAATTGGTAATGGTGACGATATCGTCGATTTGGACTAAGATGGTTGCGATTCAAAGACAATTGAATTGGTAGCCTTCATGCGGAGACGCATCCAGGACTAACCGGATAATCTGGAGCGCAATGTGAACGTTATCATTGAGAGGCTGACGAAACAATCTGCAATTGGGCTCGCATTCGGACTTGGTTTAGTCATGACAGCATGCGGTGGCGGCGGAGGTAGTGTGACACCTCCTCCAATGACCTACACGCTGACTGTAAACTCCACCAACCCTGCTACCAATGTAGCCATCACGGTGACGCCGAGCGACAACAATAGCGCAGGCAACGGAACGACCAGCTTTTCGCGAACCTATAGCTCGGGCACAGCGGTCACTCTCACGGCACCTTCGACCGTGGGCGGCAGCAAGTTTTCAAGCTGGTCGGGATGCACCACCGCGAACACTGTTACCTGTTCGTTGACGATGAATGCGAACGCCACGGTCAGTGCCAACTACGCGGCCTCTCCCATCACCTCAGTGACGGTAAAACCTAGTCCGACCACTGCGATTATCGGAACCACTGTGCAGTTTTCGGCAACTGTTACAGGGACCGGCACGTTTGACAGCACAGTCACGTGGTCGGTGCTTGGACCTCCGGGTAGCACTTTAAGCGCCGGGGACATCAGTTCCACCGGCCTTTACACCACGCCCTACCCTGCTCCCTCATCGGTTACCGTGGTTGCCACGAGCAACCAGGACAGCACGATGAGCGGTAGTTCAGTTGTTACGCTGACACCTCCAGGCACGGTCGCCGGTCCCTCGTTAACCGTGGATGCGGGAAACCAGACACATGCGATCAGCCCCCTTATCTACGGCATGAACTTTTACACCCTCAACCCCGATGCGGCCAAGGCCGCTCGCCTGACCGCAGATCGTTGGGGCGGAGACGCAACATCGCGCTACAACTACCTGCTTGACGTGACCAACTCCGCAAGCGACTGGTATTTTGAAAACTCCGTTGGCGCCACGGGCGTGGAGGCCACAGGCGCATTTAACGCACAGGTCACAAGCGACGAGGCCATTGGGGCCAAAACCATCGGAACGGTACCGGTGCAGGGGTGGGTGGCAAAGAACGGTACTGCGTGCAGCTTTCCGGCAACGACATATCCCAACCAGTATGCATTTGACCCCAGCGGCAGGTGCGGCGATGGAGAGCTGTCCAACCAGACGAATATAACCGGCAACGATCCCACAGTCACCAGCACTACGGTAGGCCCTTCGTGGGCAGGCAACTGGGTGGCGTACCTGGTGAGCAAGTTTGGCACCGCGGCAAACGGGGGAGTAGCCATTTATGACCTGGACAATGAACCAAGCTGGTGGGACGCGGTCCATCGCGACGTTCATCCCGTTCCCTTCACGTATGACGAAGTAACGAACAACGGGATCTCAACGGCGGCAGCGATCAAGGCTTCTGACCCATCGGCCGAGGTGAGCGGCCCGGTAATGGACTTCTGGTGGGACTACTTTTATTCAAAGAAGGATGTTGAGTCGGGTTGGTCCTCTGGCGCTCCTTGTTACGCGCCGTGGAGCAACCCTGTGGACCGCACCGCGCACGGCGGCGTTCCGCTTATCGAATACTACCTGCAACAGTTCAAGCAATACGACGATCAAAACCACGTGCGTCTGCTGGATTACGTCGACCTGCACACCTATTTTGCGGCGGACAACCTTGCCTTCAGCACAGCGGGAGACACGGCTGCACAGGAGGCGCGGCTGAATTCCACACGCGTCTTCTGGGACCCGACCTACACCGATCCAAATTTCCAGCAGCCGAACTACATCACAGACTCGAATTACACTGCGAGTTGCAATCCGCCGCTGCAGGCTCCCCAGGTAATCCCCATGATGCACAAATGGGTAAATACTGATTATCCCGGGACCAAGCTGGCGATCACTGAATACAACTGGGGCGGGCAGGAACACATCAACGGCGCGTTGGCGCAGGCGGATATTCTTGGTATCTTTGGCCGCGAAGGCCTGGACCTGGGGACACTTTGGGGGCCTCCCGATCCAACCACACAGATTCCGGGATTGATGGCATTTGAGGCGTTCCGCAATTACGACGGCGCGGGTTCAGGATTCGGAAACATTGCGCTGGCGTCTACAAGCGTTGACCAAAGCAAGCTCTCGGTTTATGGGGCGCTGCGGTCCTCGGACGGCATGGTTACGGTGGTTGTGATTAACAAGACGTACGGCGATTTGACCGCGACGCTTTCACTCGCCAACCTCACTCCGAATGGCACAGCGCAAGTCTATCTCTACAGCAACGCCAACCTGTCTGGGATTGCTGCCCAACCTGCCCTGACTGTGACGCCACCCGTGGGAAGCGGGACAACGAGTACCGTCAGCACCACGTTTCCCGCGCAATCCATTACCATCCTCGTGGTGCCGAAGATGTAGTCAAGGAGCTTGGGTTTACCCTGAGATGGCCAACTCGAATGGCTCGGCCGACACGACCTACCTTTCGAGTCGGGCGCGTACTATGAGTGCATGCGAGGCGATCGCCAACTCATCTTCATTCCAATCGTTGCGCTGGTCGCCGTATCGCCGCTTATTCTGAAGGGCCCATCGTGCGGCCACGACTTTGAGTTCCACATGCGCAACTGGCTGGAAGTCAGCTCTCAGTGGAAACAAGGCGTGATTCTTCCGCATTGGGACTTCACTGCCGCCTGGAACTCAGGCGAGCCTAGGTTTGTCTTCTATCCGCCAGTTTCATGGAGCATTGGCGCTCTTCTTGGGCTCATGCTGCCCTGGGGCGCGGTCCCTACGACCTTTATATTTCTGGCGCTTTTGGGTTGCGGATTGACGATGTACCGGCTGACCTGTGAATGGACCTCATCGAGCAATGCGTTGATTGCGGCAGCCTTCTACATGGTTCAGCCCTACATGCTTTTCACGTTCTACGAACGTGCTGCCTACGCTGAACTCCTCGCCGCCGCATGGATTCCGCTGCTAATCCTGGGGGTTCTGCGCCCGCGCCTCACGATCGCGGGCATCGCAATCCCGATCTGTCTCCTTTGGCTAACCAACGATCCTGCCGCAGTCATGGGCAGCTATGCGCTTGGTCTGTTGGGCGTGACTCGAGTTGCATATGCCTACCGAAACACGCGAGACTCACGGCGTGCGCTCAAAGAAGCAATTAACATCGGAGCCGGCGAAACGTTGGGAATTGGGCTCGCGGGGTTTTATGTTCTGCCCGCGACGATCGAACAGCATTGGGTCCAGATCAACATGCCATTCCTACGGGGAGTGCGGTATCAGGACAATTTTTCCTTCGGCAGTATTGGAGATCCGTCTCACGACGTGATTCTGCGAACCGCGTCATTGTGCGGCGTGGCTCTTCTCGTTGTCGCAGGAGTTTCTTTCGCGGTGGCATTCCGCTCCTTGAGCGGAGATCGGAAAATTTCATCAGTTCAAAGCAGCGAACAAAAATTAAGCCTTTTCGCGCTCGCAGTTCTGGCCTGTTTTTCTGCCTTCCTGCTGACTTCGGCGAGCGCCGTGCTCTGGCGTCATTTGCCCGAGCTTCGCTTTTTGCAATTCCCGTGGCGATTCTGCGCCATTCTCGGGGCGACAACGGCTGCATTGTTTGCGCTGGCAATTTCTCGAAGTTCGCCACGGCCGGCCGTCGCGATGGTAATCGCCTGTGCGCTCACGCTGTCGTTTACTCTCGGCGGCAACCGCTTGTTTCGCCAGGCATGTTACCCGAATGTCTCTATTCAGGGCCAGGTGGCGGGCTTCTATCATGGCGGACAGTATGACCCGACGGATGAGTACACTCCTGTCGGCGCAAAAGCTCTCGCCCTCCAGCATTCAAACCCGGCGTCTTGGATTGCTGACAGACCCGCTGACCCTGCACCGAAAACGGGCGCCGACGATTACTCCGTTGCGATGGCACGCAGACTTCACTTCGATGTCTCAAGTCTCGTCCCGAGATTTCTGGTGGTCAGCCTTCGGGACTACCCCGCATGGAAGATCTCAGTCAATGGAGCACCGGTTGCGAACCTGCCTCACCGACCTGACGGCCTCATCGTGATTCCGATCCCAAGCGGCAGGTCGAAGATCGACATTGCTTACAGTCATACGCCGGACCAAGTCGCAGGCTGGATCATCACGGCTCTTTCAGTAGCTTTGCTCTTCTTTGTCGCACGCAAGATGGAAGGATCCCGCTAGCCTTTCTTCAGAAGTGAATCTGTTGGGACGATCCATCGTAATGAACTGTTCGAGCTTGGGCGCTGACTGCCTCACCCACACCGCGAGTCGAATTCACCATCACCAGGGAGAAATCGCGATGCGCCGGCATGCCGGGATACTGGCCATGAATCGCACCAATTGTGAGTACCTTCGCCTGGTCGTCCCACTTGATCGGGATCGTGGCAGACAACCCCTTCTCGTAGTCGTAGGAGATGCCATCGTCCTCGTACAGCGAGAAGGAAGCGTCGCGGCCTGGATAAATGCGTAGTTCAACGGGAGCGTCCGGATGCTGATTGGTGTATTCAGATTCAGGGCCCATGGGAAGAATCGATCCGGCACGGACATACAGCGGCATAATCTCCATGGGCGTTTCGCGATTGACTTGCTGGCCTCCAGCGGTGCGCTTCCCTGTCCAGAAGTCATACCAGTCTGCACCCGCCGGCAGATAGACGCGCCGCGATGTTGCTCCAGCATCCGCAACAGGCGCTACCAGAAGCGAGGGACCGAACATGAATTCATCGCTAATATCGAGAGCCTTCGAATCCTGCGGGAAGTCAAAAGCCAGCGCACGCATCGGGGTATAGCCCTCTGTTGTGGTCTTATCGGCAAGCGCATAGATATAGGGCAATAGACGGTAACGGAGGCGGTCATACAGCGTGAGGATGGCCTGCGCTTTCTCTCCGTAAGACCAGAGTTCATTCTGATGATTGATCCTGACTCCGTGTACGCGAAAGATGGGACAGAAGGCGCCGTACTGAAACCATCGTACGAAAACCTCCTGATACGCGGGATTGGATGTGTCACCTCCAACGAATCCGCCGATATCAGTGGTCCAGTAGGGCAGACCGGTCAATGAGTAGTTCAGCCCGGCGGGAATCTGCCGCTTCAATGTCTGGAAATTTGTTGCGGTGTCGCCTGACCACGCGGCAGCAGCTTCGTGCTGCATTCCGGCGAAGGCTGAGCGGGTAAGTATGAACACACGCTTCCGATCTGTTGTGCTCCTTTGTCCATCGTAGATCGCAGAAGTAGTCATGAATGGAAACAGGTTGGCATAGCGAGATCCGTTACCCATAGCGGTGTGTGCGCCGGCGAGCATTGAACCCTGTTCCTCACCATAGTTATCTGAAGGCTCAGTAGAATCGAGCCAGAACGCGTCGACCCCGATGTCGAACAAGGAAGTCTTTGCCATCTGCCAGTAGGCCTCGCGACCCTTTGCACTGAAGGCGTCGTAGAGGCGCGTTCCAGGAACCCAGGGCGGAGTCTTGTTGATTCCCTCGCCCGTAAAGAGACCGTTCTTCAAGAACTCATCGTAGTTGGCGCTTCCCGGCTGAAAGACAGGCCAAATGGAAACCATGATATGTACGTGCTCATCATGAAGCGTCTGGACCATGGATCGAGGGTCAGGGTACTTGTCAGTGAAGATGTGGGAGCCCAGCACCGTCTCCCAGCCCTCATCGAGCACGATATTGTCGAGGGGGATATGGAGACTCCGGTATTTAGCAGCGGTATCGAGAAGCTCTGACCGGCTTTCATACGCCAACCGTGATTGCCAGAACCCGTACGCCCAGAGAGGAAACAGCGGTGCGTTCCCGGTGAGTTTTCGATATTCGGAGATAATCCTGTCGAAACTCGGGCCGTTCACGAAGAAGTAGTCGACGGCGTCCGCAACACTGGAACTCACATTCAGGACAGGCTGAAAGCGGTTATTCCATCGTGTGACGGACGCATTGTTCCACAGGACGCCATATCCTTTTGACGACAGAAAGAACGGAATCGAGATATTTGTATTGTCCTGCGAAAGCTCAAACTCGAGGTTGCGCTGATTCAAGATTCCGTTTTGATGTTGGCCCAGACCGTAGAGTCTCTCCTCAGGTGTCAGGGCGAACCACACGGACGCGCGATTCGTCGCATCCCCATCCGTCACAGTTGGTTTGACTTGCCTGGGATGCGGATAATCGGATTCGCGAAGCAGTTCATTCCCATGATCGTCATCGAATCGCACGGCGCCGCTGTGCCGATCAACCTCGACCTCGAGGTCGGGCAATTGGACGACCACAAATCTGGAATCGCCTTGAAGCTTGAAAGCAGTAGATGCACAGGAGGAACTCGAAAGAAACGGATTCGCAAGGTCAGGAATCTTCTCTGCGGACGAGAAGGTAATTCGCGCGACATTGTCTGCGCACGGTTGAATGCGAAGAAGGCCGTCAACCAGGTGAATATTGACGGAGCCGTCTGCCTTTTCAACCGATTCGACAGCATCTCTAGTCGCTTGACCGGGCTGTGCGAGAGCATAGGGAACAATCGGTACGGTGAAGAGGGTGATCATGCACAGAGTTCTGGTGACCGTTCGCGTGTTCTTCATCCAAGACAGAATTTGTTCAATCGTCATTCCAATCCCCTCAGAGAGTTGATCCATTCCTCTTCATTCCAATCTTTGGTCGATTACCGAAGCGCATCAGCAGGACTACGGTTAATTTGATTCGCCACCAATATCGTCACAATATTTGAATGCGAACCGTACAGTCTATCGTGACTGCGGACCGTGTTGAACTTCGGCACCCTGGTCGGCGTGAGTATTCTGATTCAGCGGTATCTCCAGCGTTCCGATATTGCCCGAAGCCGGATCATATAGGCCAGTGCGCAAGTACACTTCCCCCGCGGGCACATCCAATTCCTCATGGATCCTCAAGCCGTTTTTCAAATACATGTCATAACCGGCATTATCGAGATTAATGGGAATGCTCCTGCCAAATGAATTCAATTCGTCCCCGTCCTTGTCATAAGCGATTGCAGAGACGATTACCGCTCCGTGATGAATTCCATCCGGCATCTGTGTTAGTTGAAAGTCACGGAGCTCGACCGCGTAGTCGAGAGAGTAACGCTTGAAGGGAGATTTCAGCTTGCCGTTGTCGCCTGCGATGGGTCCGGCTGGCGGTTGCGGAACAGTCGGCGCAACGCGAACTTTAAAGACGATCTGAGTCGCCACTGGCAATCCGCGCACCATTGCGACGCGGAATGGCTGGTCGGGTGTTTTGTCCTGCAGCGGCGCTGGAGCCTGGTCTGCATAATATGAGTGGTGGAAGTAGAGTTTGTACTTCCCCTTGTCGAGTTTGATTTCTATCTTATGGTACCTGCCGTCCGCTTCCTTATTGGTTGGCGTGTACGCAAGCGAGTAGTAACTTGAGCCGAGGTGGACGACGCGGTCAAGAGCCTCTGTGAGGCCGTTGGTGTTATAAAACGCTTCGCCACCTGTTTCCTGAGCCAGCGTTTCCATTGTGATCTGGCTCGCGGCCTGCTGCTGCTCGAATCTCTGGACCTGGTCTCCGCCGACCTCAGCTATAGGCTTCGTTCCATCGTTCACGAAATCGGATGACACGGAAGCTTGATCCATCGTGTTCACATTTGCGCCTCGCGCATCCATTGGATAGACGGCGATCTGAGCTTTCGTCAGCAGGTTCGCGGTTTTCCTCAGTGCGTCACCGTAGTCGCGGTTATAGGTGGAAGTGCCTGTTAAGGCCGATTGGGCGCCAACGAGAAGTGTCGAGCTTTCGCCGGACGGACTGGGCGCGATGGCGAGAGGAAAGGCCCCCGAGAGCCAGATCAGGTTTTTGCGGCCAGGGAAAATACTGAGATAACGCGCAATAGCCTGCATCGCCTCGATGGTATTCAAGATGCGATAGTCGGTTTGAAATGTATGCGTCTCAGTCAGGAAGCCTTGAAGAGCGAGCAGCTGCGACTGAAGACCAGCCTCGCCCGCCGATGCTCCGTTTTGGGCGACGTCGGTGACGGCCTGCTGATACATTTGCGTCAATTGGTTTTCGACTGAAGTCTCTTCAGGAGAAACGAGCAAGGCGGGATTCTGCAGCAGCGCCTTCCCGGCCTTGCTCGCCAGCACTGCTCGCAGTTCTGAAGCATCCGAGGTAAAACCTTGAAGGAGCCGGAGACGCGAACTCAAGGTGAAGATCGCGACGCGCGTTCCGGGAGGCACCGTCTGAATGAACTTCAGCAGTTCCCTGCGAACATAGGCCTGGTCCACCAGTTCTGTATTCAGCGAGTCAACGAGCAAAACGTAGACCGAACCTGAGACCTTGGTAGCAGGAATATTGGTATAGATTCCCGGGGGTTCCTGTGGTGGTTTCGCCAAAGGCCCGGGTGCGACATCGACATGCGGCTCAAAGAAATCGACCGTCTGCGGCTTTCCGTCCTCAAAAACCCGAAACTCGTCTTTGGTCAAACCGTGAATGGGATTGCCTTCATGATCGGTGACAACAACATCGAGGACGACGGTGCTGACTGTAGTGCGAAAGGAGGCAGCGGGAAGCGGCTCAGGAGGAGCCTGGGCAGTTTGAGGAATAATCTGAACCACAAAGCAAAGGCACCCGAGAAGTGGCAAAAGAAACGAGAGTCGAAGCCGCATTAGACACCTCTGGAGACTATAACGATTTGCAACGGCTTGGCAGCTCGTTCCGGTCCGTCCATAACGACAACCTGCCGTCGAACAACCTGCGCTCCAACTCTTCATTTCAACAAGCTTTCAACCCGGCTGATTGGTCAAGCCACCGGCAGGATTGTGCGCCTCATACAATCGCATTTCGCAAAGGGCGAAAAGCGTTAAGGCTTCTCCAGGGGAGTAAACCCAAGAATCTTTATGTTGGATCCGAAACGTCTGTAATCTCGGAGCTCAAACTGATTCAGAACAGCCTGTCTGCGTCCCTGCTGGAGGCCGACCTCTCCGGCAATCGGCATCAGGTAGTCGTGCGTGTTGATGACGACATAGCCATAGTCCACCGAGATGGAGGTTGCATGGATGGAAAATGTGCGAGGCAAATCGTCAGCCACCAGCGTTACCCTGCGAACACTCCTGGTGGCGCCATCGATGAAGACCTCCCCGTGAAAGCCGACCGTTACCTGGTCGTTGCCCACACCTGTGACCTTGAAGTCGGAATTATCGTGAGCGACGCGGTAACTGAACACCTGGAGTGTGCCGGTCCCGAGCGTGTCTGTCTCTTTCCACTGGAAATCCGCTTTTGACGAGTCCTGAAACACGGCGTTGAGGACGCCACCGAACTCCCCGACCGATTGCGCGCCCTTCAACGCCGCACTATCTTCGCTGACCGGCTTGCCGTCCACTTGAAGAATGGTCCGCGTTTCCGACTTGTCGCGATATCGCAGAAGCTCAATGATCGTGTCTCGATGCTTCCATCTGC
The DNA here is from genome assembly GCA_963780515.1 of uncultured Acidobacteriaceae bacterium. Lineage (GTDB taxonomy): Bacteria > Acidobacteriota > Terriglobia > Terriglobales > Acidobacteriaceae > Telmatobacter. The sequence continues at coordinate 296,305 of CAWACG010000009.1, read as the reverse complement.
CTTCACCCCGCGGCGCGATCGACCGATTCGTTACCTCGACGCACATGAAGTTCGGCAGTCCTTCGGAATATCGGACTGCGCGCTGCTTCGCATCCGCGATGATCGCTTGCAGTTCATCTTTTGAAGGGGGTGGCACGGCTTTGCCTGGGACGCTGATGACAAGTTGGCTGGTGTTGAGCGGTTTGACGCCTGGAGTCTGGAGCGGCTCATCCGTTTCGTTCGCTGCATTGGCGGACCCCGGGGTCGCGCCCGGCCGGCTGCCAGTGACGGTGAACGCAAGAGTCCTGTCTACTCTCTTTCCTCCCTGGGTCATCTGCGCGGTTACGTCGTAAAGGCCGGGCGGAAGAGAGCTGGTCTGGATCGTCGCCAGATATGGAACTGCCCCCGTCGCGGTTCCCTGGCTCAATGGAAGTGCCGTCTTCCCTACGGGGCTTCCATCACGAAGCACAGTCATCTCGAGCGTTGGCTGTTCGGCGGATTTGGGATCGGGGTGGAGGATAAAGAACATGGAAACATTCTTTTCGTCGCGAGGCACCCGGCCGGAAAGATTCGCGGTCACTCTGCCGTTTCCGTACCTCAGTGGCTCGTCGGGATCCGCTTCGGAACGATAGGTGTCCAATCGCCGGACAAGGACCATATCACTGAGCGATGGGCCGGGAGGCGGATCGGGGATTTCGAACTTGATTCGCTGGGCGGCTGCGTTTCCATTGTTGCGGTCCATCACCGCAGCCTCCAAAAGGTATTCGCCTGGAACGGCAATGAAATGGCGCTGCAGAGTGATGAATTCCGACTTCGCCTTTTCGATCGATTCCAACGCGCCGTGACGGGGAATGTCTTCGCCGAAGTGCTCGATGACGGTGCCGTTCTTGTCCTTAATCTGCGCAACAATCGACAAATGCGCCGAATAAAGATTGGTGTTTGGGTCTTGATTTAAATCCAGATCTGATAGCGGAATCTCAATTACCAGGGTGTTTGTATTTCCATCGGGCAGATCCCCTAGCCTCAGAATTGAGGCGTGGAAATCTATGTCGCTGGGCAATTGGGATTCAGACAGAACCTTGAGAAGCGGCGCTTCAAAGGGCCGAATGCCCTCCGCGCCACCAGAGGGCAAGGAAAAATATCCTGACTTGGAACGCACATTCAGCCCTACGCGAAGTGGCTTGACGGCGATCTCGCGGAACGAGCCGTCATATTCCTGAGTGGGCGGGACATAGGAAGCCTGATAATAGGTCGTCAGGTCCTGAAACATCTGCGCCAGGGGCTTCTTCACATTATCCTGGCCGTCGATGTAGGACCCTCCGGTGCTGGCTGCAAGTTTTGCGAGGGGAGTTCTATTCTCGTCCATCCCCTGCCCCTCAAAACGGGTGGAATTGTTGGCGATAAATGTGCCCGCTCCCGGCCCCGCGGGGTCGCCCGCCTGCCCCTGGCCTGGAGTGGGAATTGGATTCTGCCCTGCCAGGTTCCCCATCACCATCATCGTCATCAACTGATTGTGAGCTTGTGGGCCGATGCCACTCATGTCCACGGTGTAGATACTCAGATTGGATCGATTTGCCGCCCCGATGATGGTTTGCACCATCTCCTTCGCATCAATATCCTGTTGTCCGTTGAGCGAGAAGTAGATGACGGTCTTTCTTTGAGTCAACTGCTGCTGCGAGCGCGCCAACGCCAACAGGCCCGCCAGGGCTGGGCGCGTGTGCTGGTCCTGAATTATGCGCTGCGATCCTTCAAGGGCCGCCATCAGGGTTTGAGCAAGCGCGCGCTCTTTCAGGCTCGCCATCTTGCCCGATTCATCGACTCCGGTCTGCGCTTCGGCAAGGAGATTCTTCTCTGCGGCGCCGATGGTGATCCCCTGCTGCACCGGGCCTTCCTGCGTAGCCACTTGAACCGCATCTTCAACCGCTTTGGTATCGTTGGTGAACCCCTGGACCAACCGCAGGCGGCTGCCTAAAGTCAAAACGGCAAGATCGAACCCATTCTTCGGCACCAGCCTCAGGATCTTGTTCGCAATTTCCAATGCGTTATGCCCATTTGTACCCTCCATGGGATCGAAAATCATGGTGATCAAATGGTCGGAATTTGAATCGCCGCTTACAAGACGCAGGTTGTTGAGAGTGACCGGGGTACCGTTATCGGTGACCGCAAGGTCGGATGTCTTGAGATCGCGGACAAGATGCTTCTTCTTGTCGTGTACAACCAAGTCAAGAGAAACCTCGTCCGCTGGTACAGTGAGGTTCGGTGTCTGCGACGCCGTTTTCGACACCGTTTCCACGCCTGCAGCCTTCAGCGCCCCGGGGGTCGCCTGATCTTTTGGTGACGTCTGAGCGAGTGACCACGAGGCGAGGAACAGCAATACCGTCAGTGTCAACATCCTGCTGGAAACCTTGCTTTGCCACCTTGTTCCCGCGCCTCGCGTCCCATACTTGTTCATTCGGCTTCCCTTAACCTACCCGCCAGAGGCAGGAGCGACGTAACGGGTCACTTTTCCCGAGAAACACCTTCGCATGCAGAGATTATCGGTTTATTCAAAAGCATCCGGAAGCGTCGATGGAATTGTACTCGGCTGACACTGCACTGCACAGGAGGCGAAGTCAGTTTCTTCCCCATGCTCATTCATCAAAGTCAGAAAGTTGGTCATACTGAAGAACTTGTTAACGTTATCATAATCTCTATTCAAGAGCAGAGATTCGATCCTGCGCACCGCGCGAAGCAAGTCCGGGGTGCGTTCCATCTCTTTCTGTTCGCGTGAGGTGTTGGGCCAGAGGCAGATGGCAGGGATCTCTCGAAGATTCAACGAACGTTTCGAGGCGATCGATTTGGCGTTTTTGTCTCCGCTGAAATCGGCAATGTGTGAGCTTTATCACATCCCGACGTGACCTTCATGCGGTGTTCTGATAGAGACCCCGGATCCTCATCCGATGCGGCCAATGAGGTGATTGCATGGAGCGGATGGTTTCGGTGGCCACGGCGGTTCTGCTTGTGACGGGAATGGGAGTTGCAGGCAACGGGGCCTACAAGGCGTCCGCGCCGGAGAACCCCGCGCCTCAGGCCGCGGGAAGCAATGCGGGCGGCGCGCCGGTTCCCGCGTTTCTGAAGCCAGTTTCGATGGATACCCCGGCAGAAGCCGGAATCACGATTGATACCCCAGTTGACGGGTCAATTTATCCGCCTGACCTGGCCCCACCGCAATTCTCGTGGCGTGACGACAACCCTGCCGCAACGGTGTGGCAGATCGAAGTCATTTTCGGCGAGCATATGCGTTCCATCAAAGTCTGGTCGCGGGGCGAGAAAATGCAGATTGGCCCGCTGGACACCGGTTTGATTGGATATGTTCCGCCGACGCTGTCGCCGGAGCAAGCCGCGGACCACACCTGGAGACCAGACGCGAAAACCTGGGAAGCGATCAAGAAGCACTCTCTGCAAAAGCCGGCAACGGTGATCGTCACCGGTTATTCGAGCCAAGGAGAGGGCCAGCCACTCTCCCACGCGCAAGCTTCCATACAAACCTCGAAGGACCCGGTGGGCGCGCCGATTTTCTACCGCGACGTCCCCCTGCTGCCACCTCCTCCTGAGACCGAGCAGCGCGGAGTCATCAAGCCCCTGCCGGATTCGGTGCTTCCCATGATCAAGTGGCGGTTGCGCTATGTCTCCGATACAGAAAGCAAAACAGTGATGGAGGGTTTGCCTACCTGCGCCAACTGCCATTCGATCTCACGCGACGGAAAGACCATGGGGATCGATGTGGACGGGCCGCAGAATGACAAGGGTCTTTACGCCATTATCCCCATCAAGAAAGTCAGCTCCATCAGTAACGAATACGTGATTCATTGGAGCGCGTTTTCAGAGGAGAGATCGCAGAAGCGTTTCGGATTCATGTCGCAGATTTCGCCGGATGGCAAGTTCGTTGTCACCTCAATCGACGTGCCGCATGCGCATGGAACGCGGGTTGTCGACCGGCTCTACAACGGGTTCTACGCCAACTATGGGTTCGGCCAGGTCTTCTATCCCACTCGCGGGGTGCTGGGCTGGTATAGCAAGGCGAGCGGAAAGATGGCGCCGCTGTCGGGGGCGGACGATCCCAACTATGTCCAGACAGCTGCCTTCTGGAGCCCGGATGGCAAGTACATCGTTTTCTCACGAGCTGCTGCCCGAGACCCGTACAGGCCGGGACAGCCGCGGGCAACTTATGCAAACGACCCCAATGAAACTCAGATCCAGTACGATCTGTACCGGATTCCCTTCAACGACGGCAAGGGCGGAGCTCCTGAGAGAATTGTCGGCGCCTCGGAGAATGGAATGAGCAACAACTTTCCCAAAGTCTCCCCAGACGGCAAGTGGATTGTCTTTGTGGAATGTAAGAACGGACTGCTGATGCGCCCCGACAGCAAGTTATACATCGTTCCATTTGAGGGCGGTGTCGCGCGGCCGTTGGGCTCTAATCTCCCGGTCATGAACTCGTGGCACACTTTCTCTCCGAATGGGCATTGGCTCGCATTTTCATCCAAGAGCCCTTCTCTCTATACGCACCTCTACCTGACCCATATTGACGATGAAGGGAACGCCAGTCCGGCGATTGTGGTTGAAAACGCTACGGCGGCCAACCGCGCCGTAAATATACCGGAGTTCATGAATATCGGCCCAGAGGGGCTGGACCGCATTGAGACGCCCGCTGTTGACTTCTACAAGGCCTTCGATGCGGCCTCGCAACTGGACGACAAACATCAATACGTTGAGGCTGTTTCGGCGTGGAAGCAGGCGCTGGCAAAGGATCCTGACGATCCACGCACCCACAACAACCTCGGCGTGGCGCTGGCCGCAACCGGAAAGACCGGCGATGCGATCGATGAATACCATAAGTCGCTGGCTCTGAATGCTGACAGCTCGCAAACTCATAACAACCTGGGAAGCGCGCTGGCAGAAGAAGGCAATCTCGATGAAGCCATCGCCGAGATCCGAAAGGCAATCGAGCTGAACCCTGATAATGGCGCGGCGCATGTGAACCTTGGCCATGCCCTGGAACAGGAGGGCGGACGCAGGCAGGAAGCCATTGAAGAGTTAACCAAAGGCATTGAGCTTGCGCCGAATTCCGGCGACGGCCAGAACATTCTGGGGGTTATTCTGGCTCGGTCCGGGAAGCTGGACGAGGCCATTCCTCACATGCAGAAGGCTGTGGAGCTGGCTCCGCAGTCCGCCGAGTACCGGTTCAATCTTGGGCGCGCGTTCGCTGCCAGCAGCCGTGTTTAGTGAGGCATTGCCGCAGTTCGAAGAGGCTGCCAAGCTCAGCGGCGGGCAGGATCCGGCGATTCTCCAGATGCTTGCGGGCACCTACTCGGAGACGGGCAGATACAAAGACGCAGTGACAACCGCACAGCACGCCCTTGAACTGGCCATCCAGCAGCAGAACGCTTCACTGGCAAACTCGCTTAGGGGCAATATCGCGCGCTATGAACGGCAGGCCAGGGGGGAAAACCCGGATGCCGTGCAGAGGCCCTGACGGGCTGGCGTGAGGCATCGCGAAGTGTTAGACCAAAGCACTTGCTAGCGGCTTTGAGACGAGTTTGAAGGAAACATGGTGTGCTGGGCGATTTGCGCGTCAGTGTAGATCGCGATGCGATGGTCGCGCACGAGTGGTTGCAGTCTCTGGCCTCCGGTATCGGAATACAAGAGCTCGGACTTCATGAGAGGCATATGGCAACTGATGCAATCATGGGTAATCCGCTCTCCAATCCTCGTATACATGCCGCATGCATTCGCCTTGTGGCAAGTCAAACAATACTGTGAAAATGAAGCCGCATCGCGCTGGGGTTTGTGGACCTCGTGGCAGGTGGTGCACGTCATAGCGCTTGACCGATAACACCGGCTTCTCTTCAGGAGCTCCACCTGGTTGCCGTGCACGTCGACCGGAATATTCGGGCCTGGATCCGAAATCCGCAAGTATTTATCGATCGCATCTCCTGGCACAAACGACAACGAAGGCGCAATCGGCCTGACCGCGCCTGCATGACACAGGGAGCACAAATCCATCTGCCTTGCCCGCGACAGCGACGAGGGGTTCACGATATCTTCCGGGGCACCGGGAAGGGGAGCAGCATTGGAGCTGTGAAGAGCCACATGGGCACGTCCCGGGCCATGGCACTTCTCGCACATGATGCCGAGCACCAGACTTGTTTTGCTGAAGCGGTTGAGCGGCGGCGCAAGTGACTCGAAGTAGCTTCCGTGGCACTCCAGGCAACGCGGAACAACGGCTTTATCGAAGTGGATCGCGCCATCTTCGTAGCCCGGACTGTTCACCCACTTACCAGTCTTGATCCAGTAAGACACAGGCAGTTCAAAGAGCTGGTCACCGTCCCAGTAGAGATAGGTCTGGGCCTTCCGTCCGGAACCAACCACGATATCGATGGATTTCGTGAGCGAGACAGTCTTGCCTGAATCAACCTTCATCTCCGCGCTCTCGTAGAATTTCTGGCCGTTCGAGGTCATGACAAAAGTCAGCTCCGGAACAGCGGTTTGCAGAACGTTTGATCCGGGGATGAAACTTCCTTTGATTGAATGAGCGTCGGGCCATCTGGAGGTAAGGTGGTGAGCGTCATTCAGATAGGCCTCCGCCTGTTGCTTGTGACAATCGGCGCACGCCGCGTCTCCCGCATAGGCCTCGAAGGGGATTGGCTTCATCTGACCTTCGAAAGGGATTGTCTGGGCTGAGCGGGCCGGGTGAAGTATCTTCGTGCTGAGCGTTCGCGAAAGCGGGCAGCAGGGCCGTGAGCATAAGCAAAAGAAATGAGCGAAATGGGGCTGACTTGGCCAAACGAACAGCCGAACTGCGCGCTGAATTGCGAAGCTCAGTCCGCTGCGGACAGAAGGCTGAATTGATGGTCAGATTGAGCCAAGACACATTGGCGCATCCGGCAGAACCGGATACGCTGCGGGGTCGCCCTTGCTCCCGAGATCCGCGATTCGTGGACGCGCCGTGCAGGTCGTCACCTGCGGCTGATCGCCACTCCATCCGCCTGTCCCGCCTTATCTATGAGAGATTCAGTTCGCGAACGTAACGGGGAGTCCAGGGCTTACTCTTGGGCCCCCAGGCTTCTTTTGAAGTTGGACGCAGAACCTGCAAATGCGATTACAGCTTCTTACTGGATCTGCGCTGGAGCCCCGATTCCGATTGCGTTATTCTTAACTTATGATTGCCGCAGTTCTATTGGTTGCAATGTCTGCCGCGCAGGTGCCTGCCCAAAGCCCAAATCCCGATCAGCTTTATGACAGCGCGGTCCAGGCGCAGTTGCGCGGAGACTTCGAAACCGCGATTCAGGACTATCGCAGCCTGCTCAAGGTTCGCCCCAAAATGGTAGAAGCAATGGTCAATCTTGGCGCGGCCCTGGCGCATGTTGGCCAGTTCGACGCAGCGATTTCGGAGTACCGGGCGGCGCTTCCCCTTATGGACGATAAGGCGGGTGTCCTCTTCAATATCGGTCTCGCATATTTCAAGAAAGGCGACTGGAAGGACGCGCGGGACCAATTCGCGCCGTTGGCGAAGGCGCAACCAGGTGACGTGAGAATCGCGATTCTTCTTGGCGATGCCGAGGTCAAGCTAGGCGACGGAGCCGCCGCCGTCGATCTGCTCACGCCGCTTGAGGCCGCCAACGCGGAGAATCCTGATTTCGATTTTGTCTTTGCTTCAGCCCTGATTAAAGTGGGCAAGCTGCGCGAAGGCGCGCAGCGCGCCGAAAAAGCCGCTCAAATCGGAAACGGCCCCGACGCGTACGCCCTGGCTGGATCGGCTTTGCTGCAGGTGAACGAATACGAAAAAGCTCGTCATGACCTGGATACGGCGATCCAACTCGATCCTAAGCTTCCGGCAGCGATCTACAGTATGGATGGCGAATCACGAGACAAGACCGGCCAACCTGAGGCAGCGGAGCCTGTCTTCAGACAAGCTCTCGAGCTTGATCCGAACAATTTTGAAGCAAATCTTTATTTGGGCGCGATTCTCTACAAGCGGCGCCAGATGGACGACGCAAGGCCGTTCCTGCAACACGCGCTAAGCCTCAATCCCAAGTCCTCCATGGCGCGCTACGAGGTCGCCATGCTGGAGAGCACTGATGGTCAGATTGAGAAGGCTGCAGAAGAATTGGAGAAGCTGGTCAAGGACGATCCTGAATGGCTGGAGCCGCATGTGGAACTGGCCACCTTGTATTACAAGTTGCATCGTCCAGCCGACGGAGCCAGAGAGCGGCAGATTGTCGACCGCATCACTGCAGAACAACAGAAGGAAGGCCCAAAGCCTTAAACCTGAGAGCAGAATCAGTGCGCCGGCTCAGTGACCTTCAAGACCCTGTCTCCCGACACATTCTCAAGCGTCTGGACGATGCCGGAGGGCCAGTGAATCTCGATCGACTCCGCATGGTCATCGGCCCCCAATCCAAAATGCACTGGACCGTAACTGGATGAGGCGTAGCCGACGCTCGACGTCATGTGGTTGTACTGGGCGCCGATGCCTTTTGTCACCACCTTGATACGCGCTCCCATGCCGTCGCGGTTGCTCCTGGTTCCCCGCAAAGCAATATCCAACCAATGGCCGGAATTCTCAGTACGATTCATCCATATCTCTGCATTTCTGCCCAGAGCGGTCACTACGACGTCGATTCGCCCGTCTCCATCCAGGTCTCCGAAAGCGCAACCGCGGTGGCGAGCTGGCGGAGCGGCATCGAATCCAGCTTCCTCTGTCAACGCCGTCCACTTCCCCGTCGGGCCGGGGTTGCGAAAGACGGTGTTGTATTCTTCGAGTTCTGTGGCGGGCAGCGGGCGGGACTCCACATGGCCCTTGCTGACGAACAGATCTTTCCATCCATCGTTGTCGAAATCGTAGAGACCGGGGCCGTATCCCGACATCTTGTAACTGAGGTCGCGCATCCCGCTTGGGGTAGTGACCTCAACAAAATCGCCTTTGCCGGTATTTCGGAAGAGGGGAAAGGTCTGGTGATTCAGTGCCACGAACGCAATGTCAGGGTAGCCGTCGTTGTCGAAATCGCGGAAGTCCAGACCCATTCCTGAAATGAAGCCTCCATCCTCAGGAAGAGCGACACCCGCCTCGAATGCAACCTCTTCGAATTTGCTCCCCAGATTGTGGAAGAGAAAGTTGTACTCGGCGTCGTTGGTGACGAATAAATCTGGCTTGCCGTCGAGATCGTAGTCCGCAACTCCCACGCCCATTCCTTTCCCGACGTGATCGCGAATGCCCCATTGCTTTGAAACATCTGTAAAGGTGCCATCGCCATTGTTCAGGAAAAGCTGGTCAGGCTGACCTTTGTAGTAGCGGGGATGGCAATAATCCGATTCACCCAAATAGGAGCACATTGGCTCCGGTGAATAGGTCCATTGCATGTAATTGACGATGAAAAGATCGAGGAGCCCATCGTTGTTCACATCCACCCAGGCGGCTGCCTCAGACCAAAGCGGCCCATATTGCGGGTCGTTTGATTTATCGAGACCGGCCTTCACGGTCACGTCGGTAAAGGTTCCGTCTCCGTTATTGTGGTAGAGCGTGTTGTGGTGGACTCCAGCCACGAACAAATCAGGATGTCCATCATTGTCGTAATCTCCAACCGCAGCTCCGATGTCGTAGCCGGTACCTGCAACACCGGCTTCCTTTGTCACATCCGTGAATACGCCGTTGCCGTCATTGCGATAAAGGCGATCGCTGTATTTGGGCGAGTCCTTGGTAAGGGTGGCGATATTTGCGCCATTCGTGAAAAAGATGTCTGGACGTCCGTCGCCGTTATAGTCGAAGACTGCGAGGCCGCCGGCCATGGTTTCAGGCGCGTTCCGGCCTGGAGTTTCGTCGTTCTCCAGTTTGAAAGGGAGTGTCTTCAGCACGAAACGGATTTGGCGAGAAGTCTGCGCGGCATGAAGCAGGATGAAGGTCGTGGCCAGAAATGCGCAGGAGACTATCGGCCCAACGCTGCGGAATCTTTTCTTCATAGAAAAAGGGAGGCGCGCAACCTATCTACCTAGTTATACCTCACGAGTCCTTCTGGATCGGGATTCCATCATGATCGGCAGACAGCACGGAAGAAGACGGAGCTCGCTCGAAACGCTTTTGACTGCAGCGGACTCGAGCGCCAACGCTCCATCTGAATGATGCTACAAGCATTCAAGTCGAGGAATCACGGCAGCCGGGTTCCGCGGCACCATCCCAAAAATCAGTTTGGCGCGCCCGTTTTCATCTTTTCAACCTGCGCTATCTGCTGTTTGACCTGATCGAGGCTGGAACCCTTCGGCAGGTAAGTCAGGCAGTTGCGCAGATGATCGATGGCCGCGTCGTAGTTCTTCTCCTGCGTCAAGATCAAGGCAAGAAGCTGCTCGGCAGGCAGCGTGTGTTGCGGGTCAAGGGCGAGCGAGTTATGCGCGCTGATCTCAGCCACCTTGAGCTTGGCTGCCGGAAGTGCTCCCGCAGCATAGGCCTTCAGAATTCCCTCAGCGTACGCGTACCAGACCTGCGGCGTGCCGTGTGGATTCAATGTCAGAGCGTGCGCTCCATCTTCAAGAGCGTTCTTCCACTTCCCTTCCGCAGAGTCAAGCACCATGAGCTGTTCATAAGGCAAAACGAACTGTGGATCGATTGCGAGGGACTTGGCATAATCTTCGCGCGCTTGATCCGGCTTTGCAACCTGCTCCTGCCTTCCCAGCTCATACCATGCTTCGGCGAACTTTGGATCGACAGCCACCGCCTCTTGAAGATCTGCCTCCACGTGGTCCGGACTCTGAGACGCCCATTCGTTGCGCGCCTTCTCAAACAGCTTCACTGCCTTGGGAGAGACATCCTCGGTGCTACTGCTGACCGCGGTCCCCTTTGCGTTTTCGATGCGTTTCAGCGTGATGGTTCCGATATCAGGGGTATCGCGGAAGTTACGATTCTGAAGGGTGATGTCAGTGGATGTGAATCCGGTAAGATCAGCAGACACCGTACAACCCTCAAAGTGCGTCTCCATTTGCCTCTTTGCATCTCCCTCGGTGCTCAGGGCGCCATTTGCATTGACGGCACGGATGACGAAATTGCCCTTGCCGCCAGCGTATGTCGTGTACGCAACCTTGCCCGCGCAAGTTACATGGATTGGGGTTGGATCCCATATGAGCGGATCGCCTGCAATTTGAACCTTGCCGATCAGGGCTCCGCCGGCTACTCCAGCCGCATCCATGTCCATGTAATAGCCGTACATGTTTCCGTCTTGAATGGAGTCTGGGTGAATGGCAGTCGAGGTCCCGGCCCCTGGTGGGATGATTCCGGCCTGGGCTGATGAGACAGCTGGGAGCCATACTACGAGAGCCAAGAACAAGAAAGAGATGACAGCAAATCTGATTTTCATTTCATGCACCACAGTCAGAAATTATACGCTGACTTCTTGTTTATGGACGGGAACAGAGATGGAGGTAAAACTGTTTACCAGACGCCGGCAGAGAGGTCACTTATCGCCTTATTCCGGGGATTCCCCACCAGGAACGTTTGAACTTCAGGCTCATACCGAGCCCGATTCTCACAGTCGCAGCCAAGGCTTTCAACATTTGAATCGAACAGCTCTTGCCTGCGATTCATTCCCATTTCTAAGCGGTTGCAACGCATAAAGTTAACGTTATCCCCTTTCCAAGTCACTATCGCGGAGGGTATAGTTGCGGGTTGAGAATCAGCCTTGATCGGAGTGCCTGCTAATGTTTTTCAAGAAGGAATTGCGCCAGCGTGATAACGTTCCCTCAATTTTAAGTTTTGCAAAGAATTCCAGGATTCCGCAGCCGGGCGGTTATGTTTCACTCGCTGCTTTGCTGGGAATATTTCTGGCTTTCGCTTTGCCCGTTCACGCTCAGTTGAAGGCCAAGGTAGACGTGGAGACGGCGCAGCCGAAGGCGATGATCTACACGACATCGATCGGCGCAGCCGCTGATCGCTACGATGCCAAGGCCTACGACGCGGCCACGGTCCAACTGATGCGTGACGCCGGAATCACCCTGATCCGCTATCCCGGTAACAACGGGATTGACGCGCTTTATCACTGGTCCACGGGCAAGCTTGACAACCCGTACACCAACGACAGAGTACCGGATTTCCCGCCCGACAGGCAGTTCCCGGCGGTAGTAGGCACGATCGACAAGCTGGGCTCAGCGCTGATCACCGTCAACTACGGAACGAACGCGGATGGTACCGGCGGCGGCGAGCCTGCAGAAGCCGCAGCCTGGGTAGCGTATGCCAACGGGAGCCCGACAAGCACCCAGCCAATCGGCAAGGATTCAAAGGGCAACGACTGGAAGACGGTGGGCTACTGGGCCAGTCTGCGCGCGGCCAGTCCGCTCGCCACAGACGATGGCTATAACGCGCTGCGCATCGGGCATTCCGATCCGATCGGCATTCAATTGTGGACCATTGGCAATGAAACTTATAGCAACGGCTTCTACGGCCAGGAACACACTGCGGGCGCTGATGCGGACTTCACCGGCCAATACGGTCAGACCAGTCCATTGGAGCCCGACCTGCACGCCGGACCGGTGGCTACTGCTAAAGACTGGGGCCGCCATAACGGAAACTCCAAAGTTGGGCCGCAGGCTTATGGTGCAGCGGTCGTTGAGTTTGCGAAAGCCATGAAGGCCGTTGACCCTACCATTATGATCGGCGCATCGCTGGCTCAGCCGCCCATCAGCACCGATCCGCACCCGATGGGTGCGGGTTGGAACGCGGGTGTGTTGAAGGCCGCGTGCGGCAGCATGGATTTCGCCGCCGTTTCATTCTGGGAAGGCATGGGAGCACCCCCGACATTTCAGGATTGGGTGGATGAGGATGACTTGCTGATGCATGGCAGATACATGGGCGACCCTCTTAACCACTATCCACATCAGAATGCATTGAGCCGCGACTATAATGTGCTGGCTAGTGACTTGGTCGAGAAGTACAAGAAGTTTTGTCCGTCTGGTCACGCACCGCAACTGGCGGTCACAAATTTCGGTGTGCCGCTCTGGCTGCCCGCCAAGAACCCGTCTGCGATAGGGCTGTTTACCGCCGACTCGGTCGCCACATTGCTAGAGTCGGGCGCCTATACAGTGATCTGGTCGCCGATCCACGGGCCGGTCAAAGCGACGAGTCCGTCTTTCCTTGACTTTGAAAACAAACCGCAGCCGGGCTACTACGGCATCGAAATGCTCCACAAGGTGGCGCAGCCTGGTGACGTATTTGTCACAGCGAGTTCGCAGCTTGAAACGCTAGTGGTTCACGCGGTGAAACGGCGCGATGGAGGGCTCGGACTGCTGTTGATCAATAAGGATCTGAGCCGTTCCGCGATCGCTACGGTTACGGTTCCGGGTTACAACTACGCTACAAAAGGAACTCGCTACGATTGGGGAAAGGCCGAATCGGAGGCAGGCAAGGGTATCACGGAAGCGCCAATTGAGAATCTGGGTGCGTCGTTCAACGTGGAGGTGCCCCGTTATGGTATTACGGCAATCGTGATTCCCAAAGCGCAATAGGTGGCGGAGTTATAGCAAAACCTGAGTTGGTGTATTTGGAAAGCACGCCTTCGTTTGGCCGCCGAACGCCCCACTGTCTACCTCTATGGGACGAAGTTTAGACTCTGCTTGAGCTAATCGCATTTGCGGAACCTGCCCGGCCGGTCCTTTGCGAGCGGCAAAGCTGCGAAAGTATACTTGGGGAGTCAGGAACCATGCACCCTGCTGGTTCAAGGAGTCGATAGACAGCATGTCCGTGTTTCCGATATGTGCCAGGACCGGGCTTGCTTTGGTGGCCTACTTTGGCGCAGCCAATCTCGCAGCAGCCCCGTCTACGCGAACTCCGATCTGTGCCGGCCCGCCCCAGCTGGAGGCCAGGGTCCATGCTCATCCCGGCGCCGAAGCCTATGCTACGCTGGGCGACTGGTTTGGCGAGAATCATAAGATGGAGTGCGCAGTCGAAACGTTTCGCGCCGGCGTCAAACTGGAGCCCGATTCACCGATTCTCAATTATCTGCTGGGCCTTAGCTTATACACGGCCGGGCATGTTCAGGAAGCGGTCGCGCCCCTGCAGAAATCCATCCAACTAAGCCCCAATGAGGATAAGACACATCTTCTTTTGGGTACCGCGTTTGCCAGCCTTGGACGCACAAAGGACGCTTTTAACGAATGGCAGGCGGCCTTGAAAATCGACCCTTCCTCAAAGATGGCGCTTGACGGGTTGGCCAAGATACTTCTCGCAGCCGGAGACTACGAAACCGTAATCGCTCACCTTAGTTCCGTTTCGCGCGACGAGAACCTGACTCTTGATCTGGCAATCGCTTACGGCAAATCGGGTTTGTACGACGACGCCGTTCGAGTATTGACCGAAGGCCTCAAAACATATCCCGAGTCCGACGATCTGACGCGAACCCTGGCGACTATCTATGTGAAACAACTGCGCTATCAGGAAGCATCGAAAGTGGCCGAACAGCTTGCCAGTCGCCATCCTCACGACATTGAGGCGCAGCGAATCTACCTGCGAATACTTGTTCTTGACGGAGAGACCGACGTGGCCACTCCATTGGCACACAAGCTTCTGGCACTCGCTCCCCACGATGCCGACTTTCTCTATTTAAATGGCATCTTGGATCGCACAGCGGGCGACTACGACACAGCCCGCAAGCATCTTGCGGAAGCCGTCACCTTGAACCCCAACCACTACAACTCCCGCTACAATTATGGTGTGGTACTTGCGCAACTCAATGACCCGGCAGGGGCCAAGGTACAGCTCGAAAAAGCTATTGAACTGGGCGCCACCGAACCGGAAATCCGTTTCGAGTTGGCTAAGGTTCTGCGCACGCTGGGCGAAACCGAGGCCGCGCAGGAGCAGCTGAAGCTCTACCAGCAGGCGCTGAAGAGAAACTCCGATAATACCTTGGCGGCGCAGAAATCGACCCAGGCAGCACAGGCTGCCGCGGCAGGCGACTACAAGAAGGCCGCCGACCTGTATCGCGAGGCCTGCGCCGCATTGCCTGACAACGCCGGACTTGCCTACCAGCTTGGCTTAGTGCTGGGTAACGAAAACGACTTTGCGGGCGAGCGCGCTGCGTTGCAGCAGGCCATCAAAGCTGATCCGACGTTTGCCCTGGCGCAATATCAACTTGGCTATGTTGAATCTCGCGAGGGCAACGCCGCTGCGGCAGAGCAGCAATTCCGACTCGCTGTTAAGGCAGCGCCAGGTTATGTACAGGCCTGGATCGCTCTGTCGGCGAGCCTGGCGATGCAATCCCGCTTTCCTGAAGCGCGCGAAGCGATTGCCACTGCTCTTAAGCTGGATCCCAACGATGCGGATGCACTTGAACTAAGCAAGAATCTGGCAGGCGATCACGGCCAACCATAGTACGAAATTACTGATGCATCCTGGAGCATGCTGGCATTGCCAAACCGCAAACTGAACAACCTTTGGACGCGACGCAACGTGCTGCGCACAGTTCCAGCCGTGATCGCCTCAGCTTCTGTTCCTGGCATGATCCGGGCTGCGCTTCCCAATGCGATCGCCGGTGCCCCATTCTCCCGCTTTGTCGATGTGGGTCACTCTGCCGGCCTCACTGAAACGACCGTTTATGGTGAAATCGACAGCTTCACTTACATCATCGAATCGATGGCGTGCGGCTGCGCCTTCTTCGATTACGACAATGATGGATGGATGGACATCTTCATGCTGGGAGGCCGGAGACTTGAAAACACCCCGGCCTACGCCACGAACCGACTGTACAAGAACAACCGCGACGGCACGTTCAGCGATGTCACGGCTAAATCCGGTTTGCTTGATACGGACTGGGCGCAGGGCGTCTGTGTGGGAGACTACAACAACGACGGCTTTGAAGATCTTTTCATCACTTACTACGGCCAGAATCGTCTCTATCGCAACAATGGCGACGGAACATTCACGAATGTGACTGACAAAGCAGGCCTGCTTTACCCCACATCTCGATACAGCGCAGGCTGTACTTTTGTGGATTACAATCGCGACGGCCTGCTCGATCTCTTTGTCACCAACTATCTTGCATTTGATCTCGCCACCGCTCCCAAGCCCTCGCTCTCGGTGATCAATTGCAACTACGAGGGAGTGCCGGTCAACTGCGGTCCTAACGGCCTGCCCAAGGCGCAGAACTACCTTTATCGGAACAATGGCGACGGCACCTTTACCGATGTATCCAAAGAGTCCGGCGTGGCTGGGTTTCGTGGGTCGTATTGTCTGACCGCCATCAGCATCGATGCGGATGAGGATGGCTGGCCCGACATTTTTGTAGCCTGCGATTCAACGCCGTCGTTGTTACTGATGAACAATCACGATGGCACATTTCGCGAAGAGGCATTGATCCGCGGTGTTGCGTTGAGTGCCGATGGCCGTGAACTGGGAGGAATGGGAGTGGGCGCAGGCGACTACAACCTTGACGGCCACACTGACCTGGTAAAGACTCACTTCATGGATCAGGCGACCGGCCTCTACCGAAACGATGGCAAAGGTAACTTCGAAGATGTAAGTACGGAAGCTGGGCTCAACAAAGAGACACGCTTTATATGTTTTGGAGCCGGGCTTGCCGACTTCGACAATGACGGCTATCCCGACATCCTGATCACCACTGGGACCGTTTATCCAGAGCTTGACAAGATCTCGCCCAAGTACCCGGCACGTAGCCCGCGTATCCTTTTTCGCAATCGGGGTGATGGAACATTCATCGAGATGGGTGCGGAGGCGGGTCCAGATATCAATGCCCGCCACTGCAGCCGAGGCGTTGCCTTTGGCGACTTCGACAATGACGGCGACATGGACGTGCTGATCATGAATGTGAATGAGCCGCCGACACTGCTGCGCAATGACGCACCCCCGGGAAATCACTGGATCAAAATTCGTCTAGAGGGCACAAAGAGCAACCGTAGCGCGATCGGCGCACGCGTTTTAGCGCGGTATGGAGGCAAGGTGCAGGCACAGGAATTGTTGAGCCAATCGGGCTTTCTATCGGCCAGCGATCCGCGATTGCATTTCGGACTGGGAGCCGCAACCACCGCCGACATCGAGATTCATTGGCCGCTGGGCTCGGTGGAGAAGTATCCAGGGGCTTGCTGCCGGCCAGCTTGTCACCATTCGCGAAGGACAGGGAATCGTGACGAGCCGGAACTTCCGCTGAGGCCTTAAGGGTGAGTCGGCGAAGCCGCAAGCGGAGCCATATGACCAAGAGTAGAAAGAAGAGGGGTGGCTTTCGCCACCCCTCTTTGTAGCTGCAATTCCGAACTCGGCTTAGAAGTAGTACTTGGCCGAAATCAAGGATAGACCGGCTGCCCACGCGCTCTTGCAGGAATGCCGGTGGTGTCGTGTTGGTGTTGGTGGGGAAAGCGACATGATCGTATATCGATCGGGTCATTCGGCCGAGGGTGTTTGCTGTGTGAAAGTTGAGGCTGTTATCAGCTCGCCAGTGCCGAACTGCTTCAACGGATGGTTCAGGAAATTCGTTGCCTGAATGCGGAACTGAACCTTCTGGTTTTCAGTGATCTTGAAGTTCTTGAACAACGCAAGATCGCTGTCGAAGTAGGCTGGCCCGCGCATATAGGGAAACTGGAGTGTTCCCTGTTGTCCATATTGCGGAGTGGTGAAGCATTCCGGTTTGAAATACTGCCCCTTCGCCAGGCCCGCGCGAGGATTGCATGTTACTTGGGGCACCAGCACGCGTTGTGAGTCTGTACCAAACCAGGTCGCAGGAGTGATGGACACGGCCCTCAACCCGTTAGGCAGCAGGTAGCTGTTATCGGGGAGATCGGGATGATCCTCGGTCGGAACTGTGAGGCCGCCGGGGAACGTGGCGTTCATGTTCCCGTTAAGTCCCGGCTGGAGAGGCGCGCCGCTTTGAAGCGCCGTATAGCCCGAGAACTGCCATCCGTTCGCGGCTTCCCTGAGGATATTGCTGCCGCTATGGACGAAGTTGGGCAGGTTCCAGATATACGCCAGGTTCAAAATGTGCGTGTGGTCGTAGGCCAGTGGTCCGTAGTTGTCTTTGAGGTTGAACGTATCCACGTTAGGACCGCTGCCGGCTCCATTATTGGATACATAGTCCAGAATGCCCAATACCTTGCTGAAGGTGTAGTTGGTGAGGAATGTGACCGGGCCCGATTGCTTTTGCCACGTGACCTGCAACGAGTTGTAGTTCGCGTACCCTGTGTGCGCCAGCAAATAAACATTCTGGTAGGCATTCAACGGCGCACAATCCCACGAGTTGAAGGAGTTGGTGTATCTTGCACGCCTTCGGGATATTTGCGCAGTAGATGCTCTGACCCTGCAGGCTGGTTGTGCCGCAAGAGGGCGGGTCAGGCGACATATTCAACCCGGTCACCGGG
This sequence comes from uncultured Acidobacteriaceae bacterium, assembly GCA_963780515.1. Taxonomy (GTDB): domain Bacteria; phylum Acidobacteriota; class Terriglobia; order Terriglobales; family Acidobacteriaceae; genus Telmatobacter. Next base: position 277,948 of record CAWACG010000009.1, on the reverse strand, counting down.
TCGGGGAAGAAGACCCCGCCGTACGGAGTGTTGTTCAGGTTGCCGATGTTGCCATTGCTGCCGTCCTGGTAGAGGTTCGTGCTCTTGTTCCCGACATATGAAACCTCAAATACGGAGCGCCACGGAAGTGCTTGAGAGACTGTGACGTTCCAATCCGAGGTGTACGGGTTGCGGTTGTCGCCCTTTTGCATGGCATAGACGGAGGAGCCGTTCTGAACCGAGCCCGAAGGCGGCGTGACGCCCGCGATTCCAGCGTAACCAGCATCAGTTCCGGTTGTGGTGTTGAAGCTTGCTGCGTCGGGATTGTTGACTGTGAATCCGAACGAATCTTGTGGTCCGCCCCATGCCGAACCAACCTGCGACGTGACCTGATACTGGAATACCGCATAGCCTGCACGGAGCACGGTTCTGCCTGTACCAAAGATGTCGTAGGCCAGACCTACGCGGGGTGAGAACTCGAGAAACTTCGAAGGGAACCCAGACTCAGGAATCGAAGAGTCCTTTGCATGCCAGGTTAGGCCGGTGTTTCCAGGAGCGCTGGACGAGTTGACATACGTGGACGGATCCCATACCTGGAAGCCGAGGATGTTGGTGCCGCCGCCGCCCCACCAGAAGTTGCCGCTGGCCACACCGCCGTACCACTGGCCTTCGTGATCGGCGCGAACGCCATAGTTGATGGTGAGTTGCTTGTTCATCTTCCATGCATCCTGAGCATAGAGGGACCATTGATGGAACCCGATCTGGTAGACAGGAATCGAGCTCTGCTCCTGGTAGCTTGCAAGACGGCCAAGCAACATATCGGCAACCACGTTTCCAGTGCCTTTTGAGCCCCAATTGACCTTGTAGGTGCCGTTATCCGCACTTGAACTCGATTGCGTGTCACCGGCGAAATCCCAGTATGCGCCGAACTTCATGGTGTGGGATCCGACGATCTTGGTGAAGTTGTCGTAGGTGCCATAGGCCAGCTTGGTGCCGCCGAACGCCGTGCCGCCGCCAAAACCGCCATCGAACGACTCTTCCGAGATGTTCGGGAGAGCGCCGCCCCATGGACCCTGATATTGGGGATCTGGGAGACCGGATGACCATGGTTGAACAAAGTGGGTACGTTGAATCCAAGCTTTGTACGATCAACCTTGCTGGGATCGCCCAGTGTGCTGGGATTGATCCAGCGCGCGTAGGTGAAGACGAATTCGTTCGTCGTGGTTGGGTTAAACACGTGGGTGAAGTTGGTCATGATGAAGTTGCCAACCACCACCGCAACCACAGGCGACGGATAGGGCAACGTCCAGGGCGCGGCCCACCAGATCGAGAGAGGATGCTGATCGGTCTCATCCTGGCGGGTATAGGAGCCGGTCAGCTTGGTGTTTTCGCTGAATGCATAGTCGAGCTTTCCGGTCCCTTCCCATCGGTTCTGGGGAATAGCGCTGACATATTCGTAGTTGTTCCAGCTGTTGTTGCTGTTGGGTGTGATATTCGGCCTTGGAAACGCACCCTCCGCCATCAATCCCGCCAGATTTGGATCGAAGTCGCTGGTAGGGATGTGGTACTGGTAGCGCATTTTTCGGAAGGTTCCCCGTCTGATCGATGGTGCGGTAGGCGTAGTTGATGTTTCCGTTGCTGTTGATGCCGTTTAATTGCCGGACCCGCCACATCCGAATTGGAGAAGTCTCCACTCGTCTGCGCCAGAGTTGGCACGTTGAAATTCATCGGGGTCGCGGCCGGATGCTGATCCATGTACTCATAGCCGCCCCAGAAGAAGAGCTTGTCATGGTGCTTGTTGAAGGGGATAAACGGCAGAATCACCGGGCCGCCGACGTTGCCACCCATGTAATAGTAGTGCTCGTCCGGGTGCAATGTCGCCGCAAGAGCGAGGATTGCGTCCCCTTGGTTGGGAGGCCTCATATTGATTCTTGGCGTACCAGTCCCACGAGTTCAGGGCGCTGTTGCGCGCATAGAGGTAACCTTCGCCGTGGAAGTGTTGTCCGCCGCTCTTGCTGAAGGCCTCAAACAACACCGGGCCCTTTGCGTATTCAGCCGTGTACGACGAGGTCAAAACCTTTACTTCGGAGACCATGTCCTGGTTGATGTTGGCAATCTGGGTTCCGAAGTTGCCCGGATCGACAAGGTCCGCGCCATCGAGCATGTAAGCCATGGTGCCGTTAGGCTGGGTTCCGTTCGATGAGTAGTCGCCCACCGGGCCGGTGTTGCTGCCTACAACCTTAGGGTTGAAGGCTGATCCCTGGGTGAGTCCATTGTTGAGCGCAAAGCCCGGCATCATCTTCATCAACTCGCCGGCGTCGCGGCCGCCAAGGGGCAGGTCTTCGACCATCTCGGTATTGAGTGTCGTGCTGATTTCGGCTGTGTCTACGGGTACAACTGCGTCTTCGCCAGAGATCACTTCGACTTCAGTTGTCTTGCCGCCGACGCGAAGCTTGATATTCGCCACGCTACGGGTGTCGCCCTGGGCCATTGCAATGCCAGGTTCCTGCCAGGTTGCGAAACCCTCTGCAGAAATTGTGATTGTGTAAGTGCCGGGCTGAACTGCCGTGATACTGAAGAACCCAGACTTATCACTGACGGCGCCACGAAGGTCACCGCTGGCTTCGTTCTTCAATTGGACATTGGCACCGATGACAACTGCCCCGGTCTGGTCATAGACCGTGCCGCTGAGCGTACCGGTCAACTGTTGCGCGTTGACGGGTCTAGTGAAGATCGCCAACAGCGCGATCGACAATAGCCCTGGTATCAAGTACGCCATGAGTCGCCATTGCGAGCGCGAAGTTGGCGATAAACCATTGTGATTCAGGTACATGCACTGCCTCCTAAAATCGACTCTGTGACCCACTCTTCGTTGTGATAAAAGCGTAAACAAAAACGAGCCTGCAACCGTCACCGTACGGCGGTTACAGCTGACAACGAGCACCCAGGTGTTATCGTTATCATCGTTCAGCCTGCATTTTCACTGAAGGTAGTCACGTCAAGCTTGATATACCTTCTGAATTGCGACTGTCAAGGAGAAAAAGCGAGACGCCCATGGCTTGCCAGAGTTAGCGCTGTAAACGAATGATATATATAGACTTATTCGATATTACCAATTCCGATTCTGGTGCCTAAATGAGGATCGTCGCGTCCCTTTATGTTCAGAAAAACGCCCGAGTGAATCGTTTTATTGGCTGAACGGAGCCGCGCGTTGTCGCAAAAGGCTTTTAGGAAAGGGCTTCTGACGCTGCAGCACCGTTGCAAATGCCAACGCTGCAAAGCGTTGTACCACATGGTTCGCATCTGGAGCCGAAACTGAGGCAATGAGGCTGCATTTTCATCGCTTTAGCTTCCCATTCGGACCACAATGTTCAATACATGATAAGGTTCCCAAAAGTGAGATGTTACTGACGTTGGTTTTTGCAAGTCTGTTGGCATGTGCAAGATCGGAGGCTCCTCTCGGAAACGCAGTTTCGGAGCCGATTTGACGGACTCGAAGATCTGTATTTCGGGCCCGGTCTGGCAGTCCGGCAGCCCCTCGATCTCTTTTCGATTTTGGAGAATTCACACTGGGGATCGTTTCAACAACTTCGCGATGATTGCCTGATGGAGCCCGTCGAGATTGACACCGCCGGCGGGGCAAGATTGACTCGCAAATCTTGCCGTCATCGAGGTGAGCTCTGCCATTGCGCGCCTCGATTCATCGCCCGTGGTACGATGTCGAAGGCGAACCCATGGAGCAACCGGAGTAGAATCGGCACCATTGTGCTTCACGATTGAATTGAGAGAAGTCACGATGCTTTCCAGCCACGTTTCTTTCCATTTCACCGACCTCAACGGTCGCCTTAGATGACCATCTGGGTCTGAGCTCTTTAGGATGTCTCTCGCTATGCAGATTTCAAACGGCACTTCACTTCGTCTCGCATTTAGATTCACTATCGGTCTATTTCCTTCTCTTTCGACATCTCTTGCCTGTATGGCGTTGATGCTGGCCATTGCTCTTCCGGCCAATGCACAGTCAACACCGCCGGAAGACTACGGGCCGTATAACGCAACGTTTCTGGCTGACGGTCCAGGGCTCACCAAATCGTTGACCCCAAGTTCGCAGATGGACGGCCGGGCAGCCGCGCTATTAGACAGGCTCGGATTGAACAACGAGCCGCCCCAGCATGATGCGCTGTTGGACGGCACGGCGACGTGGACGCTTGCCTTCTGGTTTCGTTCGTCTGATCCCTTGACGGGGACCGTGCTCATCGCCGGAATCGGCGACCCTGGTGCGGAAGATGCGCGTTTTATTGGTGTCTCCGATAACCATTTGGGACTCTGGCTGGGCCGAGGACCGGGCGGTACGCGCTTGGTTACGTCAGACAGTTTGCTGAGCGACGCGAAATGGCATTTGGCTGTCGCGGCAAGCGATGGGCGGACGGTGACGCTCTATGCCGATGGCAAACCAGTGATCGCAAGCCCCCTGGCACAGGGCGATATTTCCGCGAGCCTCGATATGGCGCCGGAACCCTTGGAAGGCCTGACGAACCGGCACTTCGGCGGCCAGATCGCCGGACTCATGATTTACCACCATGCATTGACTGCTGCAGAAGTTGAGGCGATTTCCGCTGCGCCGCCTGACTTTGCGCTGCCCACGTACGAAGAGGCGACGGCGCACTGGCCGGTGCAGACTCGCGGAATGGCCGGCCAAATTGAAGTACAGGATCCCTCCACGATGCCCCACGGCAAAGGCGGAATTCAAAAGCCGGTGGCAACGCCCCTCACTCCTGCGGATCTTCGAACAGCGTTGATTGGGAGCGATCCCTGGAAAATCGAGGGCGGCTGGAAACTGGCTGCGGCTCCTGATGTAGCGGCCAAGGGAGATGAAATCTCAAAGCCTGGCTTCGCGAGCAAGAGTTGGATGGTGGCCACGGTGCCCGGCACCGTATTAACCACAATGATCAATCGCGGCGTCTATCCCGACCCGGATTATGGTCTCAATAATCTCGCGATTCCCGAGAGCCTTGCGCACCAGGATTATTGGTATCGTGTCGAATTCAAAACCCCGCCGCAAGCGCGTGGACAAAGGCTCACATTGACCTTTGAAGGAGTGAACTATGCCGCCGAAGTCTGGCTCAACGGCAAGAAGCTGGGTGGATTTACGGGAGCATTTCTGCGCGGCAAGTTCGACGTAACTGGATTGCTTTCCGCCGGCGGCGAAAACGCTTTGGCTGTTCGCGTGAGTCCTCCGCCGCACCCTGGCCTTCCCAACGAGGAGTCGATCAAGGGCGGGCCCGGCGAGAACGGTGGCATGGAAGTGCTGGACGGACCTACCTTCTCTGCTGCAGAAGGATGGGATTGGATTCCGAGCATTCGAGATCGCAACACCGGCATTTGGCAGGACGTGACGCTTACGGCCACCGGCGCGGTCGAAGTGGGCGACCTCAACGTGATTACAACCCTCCCCAAACCTGACCGCAGCGAAGCCGACATTGAGATCGAGGCGCCATTGACAAATACATCCAGCGCCACCGTCGATGGTGAACTCACTGCAAGCTTCGACGACCTAAAGGTCACCAAGCTCGTCAAACTCGCCCCAGGTGAGACGGTCGTGCGGCTTGAACCTGCCGACTATGCGCAACTCAAAGTGCAGCATCCAAAGCTTTGGTGGCCGAACGGCTACGGTGACCCGACGCTGCACGCGCTCACGGTGAGTTTTGCGACCGGCGGCAAAACGAGCTCCCAACAGAAGATCGAATTTGGCATGAGAGAAGTGAGTTACGAGACTTCGCTCTTTGATGAGACCGGCCACCTGCGCCGGGTTGAGGTTTTGCCCAGCCGCACCCACGATTCCGCGTTGCCCCTGATTGATGAGAGTCACGAAGGCATTCGCGAGATCGACGACAAAACACCGAATCTGCTGCCGCCGGGTCAACAGCTCCCCGAGTGGATGCGGCACGCCTGGGTGCAGTCGCTCGAACCCGCCGCCGAGGGCTCGCCTTCGATCAGGCCCGTTGAAGGCGGTTGGCCCGGAACCGACTTGGTGATCAAAGTAAACGGTGTGCGAATTGCCGCACGAGGCGGCAACTGGGGCATGGATGACAGCCGCAAGCGCGTCAGCATTGCGCACCTTGAGCCCTATTTCCGCCTGCACCGCGATGCCCACGTGAATATGATCCGTGACTGGATGGGCCAGGACACAGAAGAGAACTTCTATGCTCTTGCCGACAAGTACGGTCTGATGGTCTGGAACGATTTCTGGGAGTCGACGCAGGGCTACAACCTTGAGGCACAGGATCCGCAGCTATTTCTCAAGAACGCGCAAGACACTATTCTGCGCTATCGCCACCACCCGTCCATCGTGGTGTGGTGCGGGCGCAACGAGGGCGTGCCGCAGCCCATTATCAATGAAGGCCTGGCAACGCTTGTAAGAACACTGGACCACACACGCTACTACACGGGCAGCTCAAACCAGGTGAATCTGCGCAACTCGGGCCCGTACCAGTTCCAACCCCTCGAAACCTACTACCGCATCAACCGCGGCTTCAGCGTTGAACTCGGCATTCCGAGCGTACCCACTTTGGAAAGCATGAAGTCTTTTATCCCGGAGCCGGACCGCTGGCCTATCAGCGACACCTGGGCCTACCACGACTGGCACCAGATCGGAAACGGAGCAGTAGCTCCATTCCTGGCGCACATGGAGACGGAATTCGGCGCCGCGACCAGCCTCGAAGACTTCGTACGTAAGGCGCAGATGCTCGATTACGTAGGCCATCGCGCCATTTTCGAGGGCTTCGCAGCGCATCTCTGGCAGCCCAATTCCGCGCGCATGATCTGGATGACGCAGCCGGCGTGGCCAAGCATGGAATGGAATTTTCTCAGCTGGGATTACGATACCCAATCCAGCTTTTATGGAACACAGAAGGCCTGCGAGCCGATCCATGCTCAACTCGATCTGACGGATAGCGCGGTGGACCTGATCAACCTTGGTGACGCGCGATCATTCAAGGTAGAAACGCGCGTTGTGGGACTTGACGGAAAGGTATTGAGCGACCAGACCAACCAGGTTGAAGCTGCAGCCGACGCGCGCACGCCCGTGGGCAAGCCGGATCTGGCCAAGCTCGCAGATGGTCATACAGTGCTTGTGGTGTTGAAAGTGACCGACGCAAATGGAGCTTGCAGTTAGCGACAACTTTTACTGGTGGGCGAAGCAGGAATCCACCCTGCGCGAGTTGAATGACTTGCCGCCTGCGAAGCTGACCGCTTCCGCGACCGAAGCTCTGTCTGGAGGAGAACGCAGAACAACGGTCAAGATCGTGAACTCCAGTTCAACGCCGGCGTTGATGATCAAGTTGACGCTCAAGGACGCCACAACCGGCCTCCGCATCCTGCCCGCCTACTACAGCGAGAACTATGTCTCGCTTCTGCCCGGCGAGGAGCGCACAATTACCATCTCGTTTCCGGCCGGCGACAGCAAGCCCGCCATTGGTTTGCGTGGATGGAACCTGGCGAGTGCGACAGTTGCCGTGGAGTAGCTATTGGATTACGAATGGTGCGCGATGTTTGCACCCGCAGGAGCGACGCAACACAATCTCCACAGGTAGCACAATCCTGTTGCCGGTTTGCGGCAACTCTCCGCGTGTGATGCGATCAAACAGGAGGCTTGTCGCGACACGGCCCATTTCGAGGGCCGGCTGGCGAACCACTGTAAGCGGTGGAGAGGTGAACTCCGCCATGTCGAAATCGTCAAACCCGGCAAAGGCGATATCGTTCGGCATTTTCACTCCCAGGTGCATCAGCGCACTGAGAACATAGCGTGTTGCCAACGTATTCGACGTAAGAATGGCTGTCGGCGCATTGGGGCTCCGCAACTTTTCCTGCAGCGCGCGCAGGGTTTCTTCGTAGGACTCGCAGCCGAAGAACGTGTCCTCCTGCAAGCCGGCATCCTGCAGCGCCCGCCGATAACCGAGAAATCTCGAGTTGATCGTAAACAGGATTCGGCTGAGGCCCATAAAAGCGATTCTTTGATGCCCATGTTCGATGAGATGCTCCACCATGCGGCGCGCGCCCGCGATGTTTTGGACGAGCACGACATCGAGCGCAGGGTCAGACACCGGGCGATCAAATGCCACCACGGGAGTCTTTCCAAATAATGCACGCGTCAGGCGCGACTGGCGGAATCGGGCCGGAATTACGACCAGGCCGTCCACATGCCTTTGCAGCATTTGCTCTGCCTCGACAAACTCGGTATCCGGATCTTCGTTGGAAGTCGTGATAATCACCGAGTAACCGTGCTCCTTGGCAACCGAAGTTACAGCATGAGCACAGTTTGCAAAGAATGGGTCGTAGAGGTAAGGAAGAATGAGGCCGATCGTCTTGCTTCGCTGGCCTCGAAATGCGCGAGCTAACTCGTTGGGGCGGTAGTTAAGCTGCTCGATCGCTGTTTGCACCCGCCGCGCCGTGTCAGTCGAAACGCGTGCCGTCCCATTGAGAACGCGAGAAACTGTCATGGTACCGACGCCGGCAAGTCGCGCGACGTCGCTCATTGTTGGCTTGTGATACACGTGCTTCGCTCCGTTTCGAAGTCTCGCTCGAGTGGCTGACTGATTAAGCGGAGGACTGCGGGAGTCAATCGGTCCACTAGTTTTCGAGTCTGCATAAACCCAACATGATACTTATGAATGCAGATCAAGGCTTCGGATTATCGTACTACTCCGAACCCGCGATTCCGGGGAGAATTGTGCCCGGATGCGCGCACTTGCATGAATGAATGGACTTCGCCAAGGGCCAAACGAATGCCATGGAAAGACGCAATTAACCCTGGAGATTGACGTGCGCCCGGAGTGAATCGTTTTACAGCGGCAAGCACGCGTATTTGCCGCAACGTGCTACGATAGGCTCCAGGCTGCGGCAGGAAGCGCGCCGGAATCGAATTCTTGTCAGGAATCCAGCCGGCGATGTTGGCAGCGCCCACCACGGAAAAGATCACAAAGAGCATCCGGCCCCCGTCCCAACAAAGGGTCAGGACGGTGCAGCAAGACTTCCCTTCCCGCATTATCTGGTTCCCGCTGATTCTCGTGCTTGTTTCCTGCTGCCCATCATGCGCCCCCGCGCAGGCTACGCCTCCGACCTTTGACGATCTTGCCGCTCGCGCCGCAACTGCGCGCGATCAGCAGAATCTACCTCTCGCCATTCAGCTCTACACTGAGGCCGAGCAGTTAAAGCCGGATTGGAGCGAAGGCTGGTGGTATCTCGGGTTACTAAACTACGGCAGCAACAACTTCTCCGCCGCCATCGACGCATTCAGTCATTACATCCAGCTGCAGCCAAACGCTGGCCCGGCCACTGCGTTGCGTGGCTTGTGCGAATTTGAGGCAGGAGCCTATGACGACTCACTCCGTGATATTCAGCGCGGCCTCGCACTCGGCGCAGCCGGGCAACCGCGCAACGAGCAGATTCTGCGCTATCACCTGGCACAACTGCTAACCCGCGCCGGCCGCTTTGAGGACGCGCTGAAAGCCTACGCATTCTTTGCCGACAAGCACGTGTCAGCTCCGGAGATGTTGGTGGGGCTTGGCATGGCCGGCCTCAGAGTCCAGGCGTTGCCCAAGGATGCCTCCCCGGAGCAGAGAGACTTGTACCTTGCGGCTGGCGAGAGCGGTTTCGCCTTCATGGCTGGAGATAGCGACGGCGCGGCGCAGATGTTCAACCGACTCTTTGAACGCTACCCGGCCACTCCCAACCTGCACATGTTTTACGGATACTTGCTCTATCCGCACGATCCTGACCTGGCCTTAGAAGAGTTCGAGCGCGAGGTGGCCATTGCGCCCAACAACACGCCTGCGCGCGCCATTCTCGCCTTTACGCTGATGTTGCAGGGCCGATACAGCGATGCGCTGCCGCAGGCCGAGCGCGCTTTGAGCGAAGCTCCAGGGATGGAGATCGCAGAGTTGGCACTGGGCCGCTCCCTCGGCGAAACCGGTGACGCGAAGCGTGGAATTGAAGTGCTGGAGCAAGTGCTCCGGCTCGACCCGAAAAACATGGAAGCGCATATCGCGCTGGTCGCCATTTACTCCCGCGAGGGGAGGAGAGAGGACGCCCGGCGTGAGCGCATGGTGTGCCTTGAGCTTGCGAAATAAGGTCGTGCGGACCGTCTCACCTGCCCTGATGATTTCGCTGGGCTGGTTGTTATGCTTTTTCCCTGCTTCTCATGCCGCATCCACGCAGGCGAGGACAACTCCGGTAGCTGCCGTCACCTGCGCATCCTGTCACGCACGGGTCACTCAGGACTTTGCGCACGCGCCAATGGCTCATGCGATGGAGAGCCAGGGAGCCAATCCGGCGCTGGAAAACATCCCGAAGCTCACTTATCAGTTGGGCACGTACAGCTATAGCGTCGAGACTCATGACGGACAGAGCACCTACACCGTGACCGACGGGACGGCTACGATGAGCTTGCCCATCCACTGGATCTTCGGTCAACACTCCCAGACGTGGGTTTTTGAAAAAGACGGTCACTTCTATGAAGGACTGGTGAGCTACTACCCGCGCGGCGAAACGCTCGGCATCACTCCTGGAGATGAGCGCGTCACTCCCCACACCCTCACCGAGGCGATGGGACGCGAACTGGCCATGTGGGAGACGCGACAATGCTTTAGCTGCCACGCTACTGACGCCGTCACCGGAGACAAGCTGACCCTCGACAAGCTGCGGCCTGGCGTAGCCTGCGAGCGTTGCCACATTGGCGCCCTGCAACATCAGGTAGACGCGGCTCGCAACGACTTCAAATCTCTGCCCAGGGCATTTGGCAGCTTGCCAGCCGACGATATATCGACTTTCTGTGGCCAGTGTCACCGCACCTGGGAAACCGTGGTCCGCAATCACTGGCAGGGACCGGCGTTCGTACGCTTCCAGCCCTACCGGCTCGAGAACAGCAAATGCTATGACGGCAGCGACAAGCGGATTAGCTGCCTGGCATGCCACAACCCGCACCAACCGGCCAACCGCGATGACGCTTTCTACGATTCAAAGTGTCTCGCTTGTCACGGGCAGGCAAAGCCGACTGCAGCCCCCGCGACCGCGAAGAGTTGCCCGGTGGCCAAGGCGAATTGTGTAAGTTGCCACATGCCGAAAGTTGATCTTCCTGGCGGCCATTTGCGCTTCACGGATCACGAGATTCGCATCGTGCACCCCGGCGATCCTTATCCCAACTAGGAGCCAGCCTTCACACAAAAAGTGTGACCACACCTGCCTCTCGTTGTCACAGCCGATAAGCTTCTTTTACCAGTCCGTAGGCAAGGTCGTGTGCCACTTCAAATGCCTCATCTTCTCCGAGCCTGTGCTCTGCAACCAGCCGGGCAAGGAAGGAGCAGTCGACTCTGCGTGCCACATCATGGCGAGCAGGAATCGAAAGAAAGGCACGTGTGTCGTCGTTGAAACCAACGGTATTGTAGAAGCCGGCCGTCTCTGTCGTCAGTTCGCGGAACCGCATCATGCCCTCGGGGCTATCAAGGAACCACCACGGCGGACCCAGGCGAAGGCATGGGTAATGTCCTGCAAGAGGAGCCAATTCGCGGCTATATGTTGACTCGTCCAGAGTAAACAGGATGATCGTCAATTCCCGCTCGTTACCGAAACGCTCGAGCAACGGTCGCAGTGCATCCACGTAGTTGGTTGGTCTGGGGATGTCTGCGCCCACGTCGCGGCCGTAGCGCTGGTAAACATCGCGATTGTGGTTGCGCACGCTGCCCGGATGAATCTGCATCACCAGGCCGTCTTCCAGACTCATTCTGGCCATTTCCGTCAGCATCTGCGCCCGGAACAATTCCTGCTGAGAGCCGTTTGCTGAACCGTCTATCACCCGGTGGTAAAGCTCCTTCGCCTCGGCTGTCGAGAGATCAGCGGTCTGCGTCGTCGGGTGTCCGTGATCGGTTGCCGTGCAACCCTGTTCGCGGAAGCGTGCGCGTGTCTTGCGCAGCGAGCTCAAATAACCGCTCCAGGTCGAGGTATCCTCGCCGGTCAGCTCACCCAACTTTGCAATCGATTCGACGAACCCCTGAAACTCGGGATCAACTACAGGGTCGGGGCGAAATGTCGGCAGAATTCTCCCCTTCCAACCCGAGTTGCGTATTGCTCTGTGGTCGTCGAGCGAGGCGAGCGGTGAATCCGTCGTGGACAGCACTTCAATATGGAATCGATCGTACAGCGCACGAGGAAGGAAGGCAGGGGAAAGCAGCTTCTCAGAGATCGCATCAAAATAGTGATCCGCGGTCTTCTCCGACAACCGTTCTTCGAGTCCAAACAATTCCTGAAAAGCATAATCCAACCAGATGCGGGTCGGCGTTCCGCGAAAGAGATAGTAGTGGCTGGCAAAAATCTTCCAGACCTTGCGGGGATTCTTTATTTCAGGCAAACCAATTTCAAGATCTTCAAGCGAAATCCCCTGGCTGTAAAGCATGCGGAAAACATAGTGATCCGGCTGCACGAACAAAGTAGCCGGATCGGGAAACGGCTCATTGCGCGCAAACCACTCCGCTTGCGTATGCCCGTGCGGACTGATGATCGGCAGCGCATTTACCCGCGCATAGAGTGCCTTTGCGATCGATCGGGTGTTGGGCTCGACAGGAAACAGGCGGTCTTCATGGAGCAAAGTCATACGAATTCAACCCTGTATTGTCGGCCCATGGATGGGCCACATTGAATGTTCAAATACCGGTCCATGATTGCACCATTGGGTCGGGCCAGGTCTTGGAGTGCGTTGAAATGCGGTGCTTTTTCAGGCTTTCTTCGCATACCCCATGCCATCCAGAACGCCCCTCATGTAGGCAAAGCTTTCGATGACGCCGGGCATCGGGTCATCTGCATGAATCTCGTACTCGAGATCGACAAACCCCGGGTATCCAGTTTTGATGAGCGCGTCAAAGATTCCGCGGACCGGCATGAGGCCTTCTCCCACCGCCACCTGGCTCTCTTTGCTCTGGAAGTTCGCGAGATCTTTCATGTGCATGTTAAACAGGCGCGGACCCACCTTGTGAATTGCCTCAACCACGTCGGTGCCCGCGCGCACGGTGTGTCCAACGTCGATGCAGCAACCGATGCGTGGGTCCATATTCTTCACGAGTTTCAGAATGTCCAGAGGTGAAGGCCACAACTTGTCTTCCGGTCCATGGTTGTGGATGGCGATCCGGATGTCATACTCTTTCACAAATTTTTCGACCCGTGGAAGGGTCTCTGGCGTTGGGTCACCCGCCACAATCACGCCGATGCCGGCTCGCTTGCAATACTCAAACTTGCTGCGGATATCGGCGTCTTCATCCTTTGAGAAATAGATGGCCCCGGCCGCATGGAGCTTGATTCCGGCTGCGGCGTAATCGGCGAGCGCCTTCGCCTCTTCCTCGGGATCCATCGGAAGATGGTCCTTGGTGTCCTTCGCGTTCAAGTCGGAAACATTGAGCTGTTTCATGAAGCCAATCAATTGTGCACGGCTGAAATTGCGAAACGTGTAGCTTGCCAACCCCAGGCGCACCGGCGACGGCTTCCCTGCTGTCGGCGATGACTGCGCGAATCCTGAGCGGGAGTTTGATGCGGATGCAATTGCAACCGCCGTGCTTGAAAGAATGAAATCGCGCCGCGATAGGGATTGCTTCATAAGCGGAGACTCCTCGGTGCTCTGGACGGCACTTTGATTTCTTACAACTTATAGATGCGGCGCCCAACCGTTCTGGTATGTGCGCCCCCACATTTTCATCGATTCCGGGTCGTTGAGGATTTTGCCGTCGCGCGCATCAAGTTGCAATTCGCGATTCACTTCCCATGCAACGTTGGAGAGTTGCAGCATCGTAACGGCCACATTGCCCACTGAAACAGGAGCGTGAAGCTGTTCGCCGGTGCGGATTCCTGCGATAAAGTTGGCAAAGTGCGCATCCGTCATGGAGTCGCGTCCAGTGAGATCAGAAGACGAGGTCTGGCCGCCGGTCTTGAATTCATCCGTCTTCTTCCCGTTCAAATCGTATATCTCGTAGCCGTCGCGGTCCACAAGCACCGAACCCGTGGTTCCCATGACGACTGAGCCGCGATCGCGGCCATAAAACTTCATGCCCTGGCAGCATTTGCACTCCCAGGAAATCATCTTGTCGTCGTAGTTGAAGCTGGTCACGAGGGTATCGTAAAACTGCCAATCGTCTTTGAACTGGTACCTTCCCCCCGACGACGAGATGCTCTTCGGATAATCGACATCGAGCGCCCAGCGGCACACATCCACTTCATGTGTCCCGTTGTTCAGCGTCTCGCCGGTACCCCAGATTCTGAACCAGTGCCAGTTGTAGGGTTGAACATTGTCTCGATACGGTGTTCGCGGCGCCGGACCCTGCCACAAATCCCAATCGAGCTGCGGCGGCACGGGCGCCTCTTTACCGATTCCTATCGACTTCCGCGTATTGCTGTACCAGGCCTTGGCGTAATAGGCCCTGCCAATCAGGCCATTGTGAATCTTGTCGACAATTTCGATTGTGTGACGCGACGAGCGCTGTTGCGTGCCCATCTGCACCAGCTTTCCATACTTTCGCTGCGCCTCAACCAGCAGCGCTCCCTCGGCTGGATTGTGACTGCATGGCTTTTCGACATACACGTGCTTGCCCGCCTGAAGGCCGAGAATCGCCATCGGCGCGTGCCAGTGATCTGGAGTGGCTATCGAAATTGCGTCCACATCTTTCTTTTGCAAAATGCGCCTGAAATCCTGATCCGTTTCAGGGGCGTAGCCCAACGCGCGCTCCGCATCGCCGGCAAACTTTCCCATGGTATGGGTGTCAACGTCGCACACATAGGCGATGCGCGCAGTGTCCTTGTTTGCCTTGAGCGCGGAAAGATGAGCATAGGCCCGCGAATGAAGCCCGATCACCGCAAAGTTAAGACGATCGTTGGAGCCGAGTATCTGACCATAGCTCTTTGCAGAGGAAGCGATCGCCATCCCCGCGGCTCCTGCTGCAAGCGTGTCGAGAAACTCCCGTCGTGTAACCATTTGTTCTCTCCATCTTCACAATGAAGACGTGATGTCAATGTGCTGTTAAGTTTACGAGGCGCATCTTGGACTTGAGTCAACTTTGCATCTGCCTCACAGGGTTCGATTCAAGTTTGCCGAGGCAAATGGGAGTCAATTCAGATCGCCGCGCCGGGCACCAATTGCGGCACTTCAGTTTAGCGCCTTAGCGCGAGATGTTGTGTCGGATTCAGTCTGGATGTTGGCGCGGAGAAGCCCTTGAATCGATCGTCGCCTTCGAGCACGATATTGTTCGAATGGCGAATTAAAGCTAAATTCCGCGATTGCGGCCTGTCAAGCAAGAGGCCATGATGGCTGGAACCCGGCTGTCCCGCGCTCAGCGTTTTGCAAGAATCGCCTTGAGCTGGTTCTCCATCGTCCCCAGATCCGTTTCGCCCTCGAACCGGGCTATCACCTTGCCGTCTCGCCCGATAAGAAATGTGATCGGAAGTCCAAGAATTCCGCCGAACCTCTTCCCCAGCCTTTCGTCTCCCATCACGACCGGGAAGTTGAGGTTTAATCGTCGGACAACGGCGCGCACGGGGGCCTGGTCATCGTCCATCGACACGGCAATCACTTGCAGTCCGCTTGCCCCGAACTTGCGCTGCCACGATGCGAAGCGCGGCAATTCAACCTGGCACGGGGCGCACCAGGTGGCCCAGAAGTTGAGCAATACGAGCTTTCCGCGGTAGGCATGCAGGCTAACTCGTTCGCCGCTCAAGTCAATTCGAGTGAAAGCCGGGGCTTGCTTGTTGAGCAACGATCGTTGCAGGGGCGCGGCGTGCAGCATGCCCGCCGAAAGCGCCAGAACGAGAATCAGTCCCAGGCGCGCTGCTGCAAAGATTCGCAGATAGCGGCATTCGTTGATGAATGCCGTCGATCATCGCAGGAGTCGCTGCGCCTGCATGGTTAGTCACCCTGTTCAACCTGATAGCCCTTATTGACCCAATCATCGCCAAAATTGTTGGCAAGGTAGAGAACCTTCACATTGGTGAAGCCGAGATCGTGAAGCTTCTTGTAGGCAGGCCCGACATTTGGACAATGATTCCATGGGCAGCATCCGCAATAAAGGACGATGAACCCGCTCTTCGGTGCCGAGGCCACGGTCCTCTCAAGCAGCTGCAATCCGGTGGGCTGCGAGCCGGGGCCCGCATAATGGGAACCAGCAATGTGCGCCTGGCCAAACATGATATGCGAACCCACCTGTAGCACCATCGGCCTACTTTTGGCGGCGCCTTGCAACAATTGGTTAAGAACATTCGGCTGGATGAGCTGAGCTTGAGGGATTGAAAACGCGCTCGCCGACGAAACTTCTCCACCGGAGAATTGTGCGATGCACCCTGGGGCGGCCGGAAAAATCGCCAGTATTGTAATTACCGCAATCGTCAACAGCCCGCGCGATGCATCCATGCCGCAACAAACCATTTGCAAATGAATTTGGTTTCATGTCTGCGATGATATCGCAGTGCTAAGTGGCTCTGCTATCGATCCTAAACACCCAGTGAACAGTGCGGAACTGGGTTCTTCTCCAAACCTTCACGTGCAAAACCGCGCCGTCGTGGAAGAGAATAGAGTTGGATGGTTTTCGAAAGGAACTGAAAAGCGCTTGACACCGACACAGATTGAAGTTCACGGGTGGACGGCACCGGAATTCGAAGTACAGGTCTTCAAGAGCAAGCCCAAGGTTGCTGTCTTCGATTGCGATGGAACCTTGTGGAGTGGAGACTCAGGCTACGGTTTCATGGTCTGGTCTCTGGAGCAGGGGCTGGTTTCGCGCTCAACCAGCGATTGGATCGACACGCGCTATCGCGGCTATCTGGCGGGATCCGTCAGCGAGGCGCAGATGTGCGGCGAGATGGTGCAAATCTACGCAGGGCTGCGCGAGCAGGAGTTGCGAGCGGCCGCGGCGCAATACTTCAATGAGTTTGTGCGCACGCGGGTTTTTGTTGAGATGGCGTCGCTGCTTGCCGCCCTTCACCGTGCAGGGGTCAAGCTATGGGCGGTCAGTTCCACCAACAAATGGGTGGTGGCTGAGGGGGTGCGTGAGTTCGGCATTCCCGAGGAGCGCGTCCTCGCTGCCGAGGTCGCGGTGGATGGCGGCACGATTACCAGCGAACTGGTTGACGTGCCTACTGACGAAGCCAAGGCCGCTGCTCTGGTGCGCGTCGGACTGCCAAAACCAGACGCCGTCTTCGGAAACTCAATTCATGACCTCGCCATGCTTGAAATTGCCGCTTATGCATTTCCGGTTAACCCCTCCCCGGCACTGCTTGCGGCAGCGGCGAAGAGGGGCTGGGGCTACTTTCGGCCTTCGGCGGCAGACGGTTTGGAAGCCGCAGTGGGCGGAGAGTAGAGGCATTCTGCGTATTGAAGGCAGGCAACAAGGAGCCGCCGGGGTTTTCATCTCACCAAAAGCGGCCGACCTGCTTACGCGGCTTGCAACCTGTTCAAAGCGATTACACTTAAGGTGTGGAAGAAGGACAATCGAATTCCAATCCCCGACCTTCAGGGCCCGCGCTTCGTTTTGTCGCGGCCGCGTTGATCGTTCGTGCCGGCGAAGTTCTCATCTGCCAACGGCGCCCGGACCAGCCCATGGCGCTGCAATGGGAGTTTCCGGGGGGAAAGATTGAGGCCGGCGAAAGCCCCGAGCAGGCTCTGGCGCGCGAACTGGACGAAGAACTGGGAATTCAGGCCAAAGTGGGTGCGCGGGTAACTCACATTCGCCATAACTACCGCCACGGCGGCGCGGTAGACCTGCAGTTTTTTGCTGTGCACGAATTTGCCGGAGAGCTTCAGAATCGCATCTTTCAGCAGTTCCAATGGGTGCGGCTGGAAGATCTGCCCACCTACGACTTCCTGGCCGCGGATCGAGGCCTGATCCAGGACCTGGCGGCGGGGAAGTTGCTGTAGGAGGTTTCCCGAGCACCCAGCAACTCGACGTCAAGGGCAAGACTGCCAAATACTACACTGAGCCGACCCTATCGCGGATGCGCGAACACGCCGAAGGCCGCTGGCCCCACTGCAGGTGGTCAGTGCCCCGGCATCATCCCCCACAGCATCACCAGCGTCATGCCGATCACAATGATGCTGGTTCCCCACGCAATCACGTTCCACATGCGCGAGTTCTTATGGTCGCCCATCAAATCCTTGCGATTGATGAGCAGCAGCATGAGGACGATCACGACCGGTAGCAAGACTCCGTTCAACACCTGGGAGAGAACGGCGAAGTTGATGAGCTGTGCATCCGGCAGCAGCAGCACTGTGGCTGCCCCGCCGACGATCAATAAGGTGTAGAGCCAGTAGAAGAACGGTGCTTCCTTAAAGTTCTTGTCCACACCCGATTCGAGACCCAGGCCCTCGCACACCGTATAAGCAGTTGAAATCGGCAGGATGGAAGCCGCGAAGAGCGATGCGTTGAAAAGGCCAAAGGCGAAAAGTATGAAAGCGTAGTCGCCGGCCAACGGGCGCATTGCCTCGGCAGCGTCTGAAGCCACCTGAATCGCGCCCATGCCATGCACGTAGAGGGTGGCCGCGCAAGCCACCACGATGAACCAGGCGACAATGTCTGTAAAGAAGCTGCCAACAATCACGTCAAGCCGAGACGCTCCGTAGTCCTTTACTCGGATCCCCTTCTCCACAATCGACGATTGCAGATAGAACTGCATCCATGGAGCAATCGTGGTCCCCACCACGCCGATGGCCATATAGATATACGCCTTGTCGCGCCAGACGCGTTCCTGCGGCAACCTGACGGTGGCCAAAAGCGCATCGTGCCAGCTTGGCTGCGAGAGCACACCGGCAAAGATATAGGCGATATAAACCACGGAAGCGACGAGGAATATATTTTCCGTGCTCTTGTAATTGCCGCGCACCACCATATACCAGACCAAAATCGCGCAAAACGGCACCGAGATGAACTTGGTCACATGAAACAAATGCATCGATCCGGCGATGCCGATGAACTCTGTCACTACGTTGGTGTAATTGACCACCACCAGCGCAATCATCACCAGGAATGTGAGGCGTAGACCGAATTCCTCGCGGATCAGGTCGCTGAGGCCCTTGCCCGTAACCACGCCCATGCGGGCGCACATTTCCTGCACAACGATCAGCGAGATGGTGATGGGAATCATCATCCACAGCAGGGTGTACCCGTACTGGGCGCCCGCCTGCGAATAGGTGAGAATGCCGCCGGAGTCGTTGTCAACGTTGGCGGTAATGAATCCGGGGCCGAGAACGGCCAGGAATAGCAATATCCGAATTCGCCAACGCTTGCCCATGTGCGCGGGTTCCTATGGTGGATTCATAGTGGGTCTTGTTGCAGGTTTCCTCAAAGACCATAACAGGAAAGGGTGCTATGCGCGAAGCCTTGAAGGCGCGGCAATTTGAGAGAACCGGTTGAAACTTGCAATACCTTATTTACCGTGGTACATTTGTACCCATGTCACAAGAATCGCGAGACCACAAACCGGTTGAAGTTGAGCGCGTCCAGACTGGAGTCAGGCTGGAGAAACGCATGTTGAAGGTACTCAAAGCCATCGCCGAACAGAAGGACATAACGCTTGGCGATCTATTAGAGGGGATCGTTCTGCACGCATTTGACGGCAAGACACCCTTCTCACCACAAACGTTGAAAGAGATTGAACAATTCAAGAGTCTCTACGGCATGACGTTGAAGGCCGCAGACAGTCATCATTTGAAGGAGCGGAAGCGCTGAACGCTCCGTCGAACCGCGAGGCCCAGCCCTCGCGGGGCCGATGTCGTGCTACGCGGCCGACGCCATCTTGCACCATCCACCTTGACAGGCCCCGGCATGCGGGGCTACAACACGCTTTCACCATTCACCTGCCCGGAGGGACTCCCTGATGAATCCGATAGAAACCAATGAAAGTCTGCCGGGACGGCGAAAACTGCTCGCCACAATGGCCTCCGCTGCCGGAGTCTCCATGCTTGGCCTGAGCGCGACGCATGCAGCGGCCTCGCCCATCGGAGACCGTGCACCGGAAGCACCCGCAGCTCCGGAATTCGCGGCGCCGGAGCAACTGTTTACGCAGGCCCGCCTTCGCGACTACAAGGCGCGCCGGTCCTCGAGCTGGGACCGCACGGGCGGTAACGGCGACGCGGTTCCCGTGGAACCCGGCCAGGCGGCCACACTGCTCGACGTGAAGGGCGCGGGTGTGGTGACGCACATCTGGTTCACCATCAATTCTCCAGACCAAATGCACCTGAAGAACCTGGTTCTCCGCGCCTGGTGGGACGATGAGGATTCGCCATCGGTCGAAGTGCCGATCGGCGACTTCTTCGGTCTCGGTCTTGGCGAGTATTTCGTCTACCAGTCGGCATTGCTGGCTGTGGCGCCCATCAAAGCGCTGAATGCCTATTTCCAGATGCCGTTTTCGAGTTCTGCCCGCTTGACGCTGACCAACGAAGGAAACGTGCGCACGGACAATCTCTACTTCGCCATCGATTACGTCGCTCTGCCGAACCTGCCCGCGAACCTGGGTCGCTTTCACGCGCAATACCGGCAAGCCGCTCCTTGCAAGGGGTGGACAGACGACTGGACCAACAACTGGGACAGACCTGTCGGCGACCGCAAGAACCTGAGCGGGGCGGACAATTACGTCTTTCTCGAAGCGACGGGAAAGGGACATTTTGTGGGGGTGACACAGGCCGTGCTGCAGAACCAGAACGGCTGGTTCGGCGAGGGCGACGACATGGTCTTCATTGACGGAGATGCAGCGCCCACCATCAATGGCACCGGCACCGAGGACTACTACAACGGGGCCTGGGACTTTGGCGGCCAGCCTTTTGCCTATCCCCATAACGGTGCGCCTTACATCATCGATCCGGAGCGAATTGGCGGCCGCTACTGCCTCTATCGCTGGCATACCGAGGGTCCCATCGCATTTGAAAAGTCGATTCGCGTAACCATTGAGCATGGGCACGCCAACCACCGGTCGGACAATTTCTATACGACCGCGTACTGGTATCAGACTGAGCCGCATTCTGCCTTTCCTGCCCTCCCCAAACCGGAAGAGCGTGTGCCGCGGGTGTTCTCAATCGGAGGCGGAGCGGGCGCAGCAGCAGAAGGCAAATAGGATGCGGCGCAGTTCCGAAGGCAGTTGAGGATCTTTTCGAAAAATACTGAAGTATCCACTTGACAATCCCTCCGATTTTTCCGATACTGAAGTTGTTGCTTCAGTATTAGCCAGATTGGAGGATTCACATGGCAGATCAATCGACAATCCATAGCACCTTTGTAGTCGAGCGCAACTATCCTCAGCCTCCGGACCGCGTATTCGCTGCCTTTGCGCAGCCTGCTCGCAAGCGCCGCTGGTATGCCGAGGGCGACCACGAGATTCAGGAGTTCGAGATGGAGTTCCGCGTTGGCGGCTTCGAGCGGTTCAGCTACCGTTTCAAGGAGGGCCATCCCATTGCAGGCTCGGAGATCAAGAACGAAAGCACCTATGAAGACATCGTGCCCGAGAAGCACATTGTGATGGTCTCGAAGATGTCTTTGAACGGGAAGCCTATCGTCGTGATGCTGGCAACATTTCAGTTTTTGCCCGCAGGCACGGGAACGGACCTGATCCTTACCCACCAGGGGGCGTATCTTGATTGGCCGGATGGGCCCAAGATGATCGAGGCTGGCTGGAGCGCTCTTCTCGACCGTCTCCAGAAGGAATTGGCGCAGTAGTGCACGCGAGAGAAGGACACGCGAAGACGGTTCGTCCCATCGACATCGACCGTCTGTTTCATGCGCTTGGCGACCCCACGCGCAGGGTCATTCTCGACAGGCTTAGTGAGGGGCCGATGTCGGTATCGCGGCTGGCGGAACCGCTCGGCGTCACCCTCACGGCAGTGGCGCAACACCTGCAAATCCTTGAAGAGGTTCGGCTGGTGCACACCGAAAAACTGGGACGGGTGCGCACCTGCCGCATTGAGACTGCGGGGTTTCAGGCACTCGAAGAGTGGATTCGAGCGCACCGGACGCTATGGGAAAAGAAGCTTGATCGCCTCGGCAGGTTCCTCGCCGAAGAAGACGCGAATCAATAAGGGGCACTGGGGAAAGCTGATGCGCGGAAGGCGAGCATCAGCGGAAAGCCGGGCCAGCTTGAATTTGTGTCTGAACCGGCTAGAGCAAAATCAGGGTCTATGTATCCCGAAATCGGGGGACTCAAGTCGACGCGACCATCAGGGAGCGGCGACCCTGCACAAAACTCAAAAGGTCACAGGGACTCTGGTTTTGCTTTATGCCATTCCCGCCAGTACCGGCTCTTCGACGGATTCCGGCTCAACTTCAACTTTGCTGAGCAGAGAATGAACCACGTGTGAGGCACTGTAGCTGTCGCGACCCGGCTCAAGGAACTGCACAATCGAGTTAAGATCGTCGCCCACGGTCACGAGGGCCGGCTCAACGGTCTGGTCTTTGCGTACCTGTGCGTGGCCGACGTTGGCCATGAGCGCGTTGCAGAGGCACTTTCTGCCCACGGTGTCTTCAATTTTGCCGCCCTTGGCGACATAGGTAGCCACGGGCTCGGCGGAGCAGCGATAGCCGATGCTTCCGTCCGGTGTAGCGTAGGGATCGCGCAGGTAGCCCAGGTCGCAGACGCGCTTTCGCTCCTGATAGACATTCAGAGCAGACGAAGTGCCTTCAAGTTGCGCAACCTTGAATGGGAATCCGGTCGGAGACGCAAGGGGATCGGTATAAACCTGGCCGGCGCCGGTCATGGCCTGCCCAATCAAACGCTTCTTCAAATCGGGTCGCATGCCGGATTCATTGCTGAACGCAAAGGCCGTGCCTACCTGAATGCCTGCCGCGCCCTGATCCAGCGCCTCGCGCAGTTTGTCCGCGTTGCCATAGCCTCCGGCCAGCCAGAACGGAACCCCCAGCTCGCGCAGTTCCGCGATGTTGACCCGGTCGCGCTCACCGTATACCGGCTCTCCGGCAGCATTCAGCTGAAGTTTGCCGCGCGGCGGCGCATTGTGCCCACCCGCAGTCGGGGTTTCGATTACCAGGCCGTCGACGCGGCCGCTGGCCCGGCGAAGCATGGTTGTAGCCAGGGTGTTTGAGGAAACAATGGCCAGAAATCTCGGCCGGGAGAGCACGGGAAGCGGGCCATCGATGTAGTCTGCCGGGTTGAAACGCATCTGCGTATCCTGGCCCGGCGCCGCGCCGGTCACTGCCAGTTTGTATTCGGCAGGCTGCATCGCCGCATAGTTGTCGAGCACACCGGGGATATGGAGCGGAATGCCCGCGCCCATCAGCACGTAGCCAACGCCCGCGAGCATGGCGCCGTAAATGGACGCCAGATGAGGCAACTGCACCTTTTCGAGAAAGTTGACGCCGACCTTATTTACATGACCCTCTCTTGCAAGGAACACTTCAACAAAATTGCTCACCATGCAGAGTTCAATCAACTTGCGCGGTTCAATCCTCTGGTGCATCGGGGTGGTCGGATAGGGAGCGTCACTGACCTTGCCGCCGGGGACGAAGTAGTCCTGCCAGATGCGCTTGGCCATGTCGGGAAACGGAAATGCGTCCAGTCCGCGGCGCATATAACCGCCGATATCGCCGTCAGCGAGGCGGCGTACAAAGAGTGAATCGAGCGCCGTGCCGGAAACGACTCCTAATTGACCGAGGCGGGAGACCGCGTTCGCCAGGCGCCAATTGGACACACCGACACCCATCCCACCCTGAATAATCTTTGGAAACTGGACCATCTATGAATTGTTTCACAGATTCAGAAACATACCTTCCTTTTATTTCGACTTTACGGAACAAACGTTACGGAGATACTCATTCTGGGACGGGCTGAACTGCAAAAACTCTTGAATGGCAATCGACAGAAAGCTTGGAGGCTTTCGAAAATCAATGCAACCACTACAAAGGACTGAGCTGACAGTTCAGTCCCACGGTGTCTCCCGGAATGCCTGATCCATTCCGGGATAAAAGGCCAAATACAAAAAAATCAAGAGATTGAAGGTTGTACTTGCCATCAACGCAAATTGCTCTCCCTGCGTAAGCGGAGTGTCGACTCCCGATGCGCGGTCGGCAAGCAGCAGCACGACCGTGCGCGCCACGCTCGCGCCGGCAAAGAACATCGCAACCCAGCGCGCGCGCCAGTCCCGGCTGTACCATCTCCATCCGATTAAGGCGTAAAGCCCCGCGGAGATGAAGAACACAGCTTCAGGAGAGACTTCGCGGGGGACAGAATCGAAGTGTGTCGAAAGGTAATTCGTGACATCCGAATCCGGGGCCAAGCCGACAATCAGCGCGAACACCAGGTAAACTCCCGCGCGAAAGAAACAGAGCCAGGCAAAAAGTGTGATCAAGAGCGGGGTCTTGACCTTGGGTCTCGAATTCCGGCGATCTTCCTTGTCTGGGGGCATCGGAAGCGGTGGGCGAACGATGCCCTTCATCTCTTGCGGCATATTTCCTCCTGTCCTGATCGGACTTACTTGCACAGGTTAAGGATTGGGTAGCCAGTAAGCTCCTCCTGGGAGCCAGTGTGCCTGGATTTCTGTATTTGATTTCGATTGAAGAGTAACAGGATTTTATCGAGAGTTCATAGCTTTTCGCGCAAAAAGCTGATGACATGGTCGGCCT
Source organism: uncultured Acidobacteriaceae bacterium (assembly GCA_963780515.1). Taxonomy (GTDB): domain Bacteria; phylum Acidobacteriota; class Terriglobia; order Terriglobales; family Acidobacteriaceae; genus Telmatobacter. The sequence goes on along the minus strand of CAWACG010000009.1, from coordinate 253,340 downwards.
GAACTACGCCGACCATGCGGCCCTGGACGTCGACCACGGGCAGGGCATGCAGGTTGTACTTATCGAACAGCTCAGCAAGGTCGTTCTGGCGCAAGTCGGCGGGGCAGGAAAGGACGCGAGGCTCGGTTAGAACCGAGAGGCGCGTCTCCGGTTGCGCCATCACCAGCCGGGCCAGCGGAATGACGCCGCGCAGCATGCGTTTTTCATCCAGCAGGTAGATCTCGGTCACACTCTCCGGATCGCCGTCGAAGCTGCGCAGAGCCTGGACGGCCTGTGACACCGTCGCATTCATCCCCAGATAGACGAAGTCTGTGGTCATGCATCCGGCAGCTGAGTTCTCGTCGAACTCGAGAAGCTCGGCAACCTCCTGCCGCTCCTCTGGCTCCATCTCTTCGAGAATGGCGTCGGACTGCTCTTCCGGCAGTTCGGCCAGCAGGTCGGCCGCTGCGCCAGGGTCCATCTCCTCGACGATGTCCGCGATTCGCTCCTCGTCAAGTTTTTCAAGCAGGGACTTCTGGAGCTTGGGATCGACCTCTTCAAGGGTCTCGGCAGCTACCTCCTCGTCGAGAGAGGTAAAGACGGCCTCTCGCTCAGCGGGCGCCAGGTCTTCGAGAATCTCAGCCAGATCGGAGGGGTGCATCTCTGCCAGGCGCTCATGCTCAATGCGCAGCTTGACCCGCCGTGCAGGATCGACCTCGATGACATCGACAAAATGCCAGGGAATGCCGTGCTCGGCGAACTTGCGGGAGAGCGATTCAAGTGAAGCGCGCGGCAACAATCCTTTAAAGACCCGCCGAAAGGCTCCGCGCAAGCCGATCTCGACCTCGGCAACTCTCAACAGGTGCGCTGCGCCCTGCCCCATCCATTCCAGATCCACGTCGTTCACGCGGACAACCTTTCGGCCATGGATGTCGATAATCTGGCGGTCGACGAGGTCCTGCTGGAGGTAGAGGTAATTGCCCTGATCCTGCAGCGGCACGAGGGCTCCCGATGAGCGGAGTTCCAGTGTGCCTGCGGGCGTCTCCATCACGTCCTGCGAGGGCACAATCGAGAGGCCTGCGCGGGTCTTGAGCACCAACCCCACCACCTTGCCTGCATCCGCGCCAGTAGCTACGGCAACGTCTTTCAGGCGGCCACGCAACTGGCCCTGCGAATCGGTCACGGGGGTGCCGAGCAGCGCGGTCAGGCTAACGCGTGCAGTGGTGCGGTGCTGCATGAAAAGAGTGTATTCCCTCACTGACGTTTTGCGGGTCAGGACGCATCCGGATGGGTACCTGAAACGCGCGCAAGACCGGTTCTGCACGGCCGCGCGCTCCCTGCTTGACACAACGCGCTCCAGCAATGAAACTTCCAGCAAGGTTCCTCGGACGACGGGACATTCAATTCCCTTTCCGGCAGAGGCGGAGACGACAGCATTGGACAGACCCAAAGATGGACCGCTGAGGTTCTCACTCAGTTCCACCATGGAGAGCGTTAGCGAGGTGGAAGCCGCTGCCGAGAAGCTTGCCGCGGAAGCTGGGCTCGACGAGGACGAACGGTTTAAATTCACCATGGCTGTGCGCGAAGCTGCGGTCAACGCCGTGCTTCACGGCAACGAATACGACCCCGCCAAGCAAATCACAGCCAGCTTTGAAAACACAGGGCAATCGTTGGTGATTTCCATTGCCGACCAGGGCAAAGGGCTGGACCCGGAGACACTCCCAGACCCCCTGGCGCCGGAAAACCTCATGCGCGGCACCGGCCGCGGCATCTTTCTTATCCGCTCCTTCATGGATGAGGTACACTTTCGACAACTGAATCCAGGCACTGAGTTGACGCTGGTCAAACATCTGACGCCGGCGGACGAAAAAACGTAAGGCACGGACGCAGGCAGCAGAAGGGGACCGGGCGCCCGAGTTTTTTCGGCTCGCGACTCAGGAAGGTTGATTCTTCCACTCCCCCATCGCAGGCAAAGGTGCTATAACCGTATTACTCGAAAAGGAGGAATTTCCGTGGCACTAACTATTGCTTCCCGTGAAGTGGACGGCGTCACCGTTCTGGACCTCAGCGGGCGGATCACTCTGGGCGAGGGCAGCGTGCAGTTGCGAGAGGCCATTCGCGACCTCATCAGCAAAGGACAGAAGAGCATCCTGCTGAACCTGGGAGACGTGAACTATATCGATAGCTCGGGACTGGGTGAGCTGGTGAGCGCATACACCACCTCGAAGAACCAGAGCGCGGCGTTGAAGTTGTTGAGCCTGACCAAGAAGGTCAAGGATGTTCTCCAACTCACCAAGCTCTACACCGTCTTCGACATCTATGACGATGAAGCCAGCGCCATAGCTTCGTACAAGTAGTTACCTCGGGCCGCCTCCGGGCCGAAACGTTAAAAGGCCATCTCCAATGAAGTGGGATGGCCTTTTTTACGTCACCTGCCCGTTCTGCTAGAACTTCACGTTCGGCACTTGCTGAGCCGCAGGGCTGGCTGTGAAGTAGGCCGTATTCTGCTTGAAGCCGGCGATGCCCGCCCAAATGCTGTTGGGAAACTGGAGCACGAAGGTGTTGTAGTTCTGCAGTGCATCGTTGTAGCGCTTGCGCGCCACGCCGATACGATTCTCCGTACCGGACAGTTCGTCCTGCAGGCGCATGAACTGATCGCTGGAACGCAGCTGTGGATAGTTTTCAGTAAGCAGCAGCAGGCGGCCGATGGCTCCGTCGAGTTGGTTGTTGGCGGCGATCTTGGCTGACGGTCCTTGCGCATTCAGCATGCCGGCGCGCGCATTGGCGATGTCACCGAACACCGTGCTTTCTTCCTTGGTGAACCCCTTCACGGTCTCCACCAGGTTGGGAATGAGATCGGCGCGCCGCTCCATTTGTACATCTACTTCGGACCACGCGGCCTTCACATTCTGATCGTTGGCAACCATCTGATTCTTGGCGCTCACATAGCTTGAAAAGACCATGAGAACGACCAATACGAAAACGCCTAACACTCCAAGACCAATCACAAGTCCACGACTCATAAAGTACCCTTCTCCTCCGGTCCGCCACGGCGGACCCGTTCAAAAAGACTCCTAAAGCCTACCAACTGCCCCCAGCTCCGCCGCCGCCAAAACCGCCGCCGCCAAAACCGCCAAAACCACCACCACCCCCACCGCCGCCGAAGCCACCGCTTCCTCCGCCGCCTCTGCCGCCCATCGAATTAACGGCCCAGATGCCTGAAAGCAGGCCAAAACTACCCAGGACCCGCGTGAGATAGAGCGCGACGAAGATCAATATCACGATAACCTGAAAGATCCCTACCCCCGACGAGTGGTGTTGCGGCGGTGGTTGCGGTTGTTCCGGCTGGTCGGTGAGCGAGACCCCTGAGTCGGCAGCAATCACCTGCGCCACCTGGCCAACAGCCATGCTGACGGCGCTGTCATAGTCCTTGGCCCTCAAATAAGGAACCATCTCCCGCCCGATGTCGCCGACCTTGCCATCCGGCAGGATTCCCTCGAGGCCATAGCCGACCTCGATTCTGTACTTGTGGTCATCCACCGCCAGCAGCACGAGTGCGCCGCGATCGGAGCCCTTGCGCCCCATCTTCCACTTGTCCTCAAGCGCGTTGGCAAAGTCGGCCGGGTCGTCTCCGTCAAGGTTGTGCACGGTGACCACGGCAATCTGAGCGTTGGCCTTGGTATGGTCAAGCTGGGCGCAGATGGCGTCGAGTTGCGCAATCGTCTGCGGCGAAAGTACCCCGGCGTAATCGCTCACATAATCTGTGGGTTGGGGAAGGTCCTTGACCTGCTCCGCCATGGCGACGTTTGCAAAAACCCCAAGCAATGCTGCCGCCGGCAGCAGAAAGACAGCCAAAATTGCGCGGCGAAAACCTTTCATCGCACTTAATTGTACGTGGATGGGGCGCGCCCGGTTCCCACGCCGAGGTACGCCGGGCTTAGCAGCTTTCGCTTTCGGGGCCGGGGACGGTCACGCGGCTCAGCTCCGCCTTAAGCACTAAACTGGGAAGGAGATGAACGAGAACCAGCCGCCCATCGCCCGCAAGGTACACACCGAGACGCAACTTCACGGCGCCGTGCTGACAGACGACTACGCCTGGCTGCGCGATAAGCAGGATTCAGAGGTTACCGCTTATCTTGAAGCCGAAAACGCCTATGCCGAAGCTGTCATGGCTCCGCTGGCGGACCTGCGCGAAGACCTCTACAAGGAGATGCTCTCGCACATCAAGCAGACCGACGTCTCAGTTCCCTTTCGCGACGGGGCGTGGTGGTACTACACCCGTACAGAGGAGGGCCAGCAGTACGCAATCCATTGCCGCAAGCCGGGTTCCGGCGCAGCATTGGACAGCGATGCAGCTGGAGCATGTGGTTCTGGATGGGAACGAGTTGGCCAAGGGGCACGCCTTCTTCGCCATTGGCGAAACGGCAATCTCAGAAGACGGTAACTTGCTGGCGTACACGACCGATACGACGGGATTTCGCCAATACACGCTGCACATCAAGAATCTTGCCACCGGTGAGACGCTTCCAGGCGAGGTTGAGCGCGTGGGCTCGGCAGTCTGGGCGGCAGATAACCGCACCCTGTTTTATAGCGTTGAAGACGAGGAGCAGAAACGCCAGTATCAGCTTTGGCGGCACTTGCTCGGCGCACCGCACGCCGAGGATGTGCTGGTCTACCAGGATGACGACGAGCGCTTCAACGTGGCCGCCGGGCGCACTCGCGACGGCAAATTCCTGGTGCTGGAGTCGGCCAGCCACACCACCACCGAGTGCTGGACGCTTGCTGCGAATGAACCGCTCGGAGAGTTTCAGCTCATCAGCCCGCGCGAAGATGAGCACGAGTACTCCATCGACCACCGCAACGGATTGTGGTTTATCCGCACCAACGATCGCGGACGGAATCTTCGCCTGGTCACTGCGCCTGTCGCCACGCCGGGGCGCGAGCACTGGGTCGAGCGCATTCCCCACCGCGACAACGTGATGCTCGAGGATGTGGATCTGTTCGCGAGCTTCTTCATAGCTTGCGAGCGCGAAGACGGCCTGCCCCGCCTGCGCATGTGGCGCTTCAAGGGCGACGGCGCTGAGGCCGTACCGGCAGGCGAAATTGCCTTTCCCGAGCCGGCCTACAGTGCGCATCCGCATGCCAACCGCATCTTCGACACCAATGCTTACCGCTATGCCTACCAGTCACTGGTCACACCCAGTTCGGTTTTCGAATACGACACGGCGGCCGGAATCTCGACTCTGCTTAAACAGGTTGAGATTCCCGGCGGCTTCGACCGGACCCTCTACGCAAGCGAGCGCGTGCATGCTACCGCGCCGGACGGAGTGCAGGTTCCTGTATCGCTGGTGTATCGCAAAGACAAGCGCGAGCCGGGACGGAATCCGCTGTATGTCTACGGCTACGGGTCCTATGGCTACTCGCTGCCGCTGGGATTCAGCGGGAACCGGCTCAGCCTGCTCGATCGCGGAGTGGTGATGGCTTACGCGCACATCCGCGGAGGCGGCGACCTTGGCAAGCCATGGCACGATGCGGGCAAGATGCTGGTGAAGCGCAACACCTTCACCGACTTTGTTGCCGCGGTGGAGCACCTGGCCTCGGCCGGATACGGCGACCCGGCGCGCGTGGCCATCGAGGGCGGATCCGCAGGCGGATTGCTGATGGGCGCGGTCGTCAATCTGCGCCCGGACCTGTTTCGCGCGGTCCTTTCGCACGTGCCGTTTGTCGACGTGATGAATACTATGCTCGACGCTTCCCTGCCCCTTACGGTTCCCGAGTACGAGGAGTGGGGCAATCCCAATGACGAGACTTACTTCAGCTACATGCTGAGTTACTCGCCCTATGACAATCTCAAGACGGCGAGTTATCCAGCGATGCTGGTGAAAACATCACTCCACGACAGCCAGGTAATGTATTGGGAGCCGGCAAAGTATGTGGCCAAGCTGCGCACGCTGAAGAATGATGACAATCTGCTGTTGCTCGTAACGAATATGCAGGCTGGCCACGGCGGCGCCAGCGGCCGCTATGACTATCTGAAGGAGATAGCGTTCGATTATGCCTTCCTTCTGCGCGAGTTAGGGATTGTGTGCTAGGATTCTCGGCAAATCCTGGTGAAGGCTATGAAACGCTCTCTTTTGATTGCTTTGTTCGTACTGTCTGCGTGGGGAGCAGCCCTTGCTCAATCGGCGACTAAGCCATCGGCGGAAGCCCAGCCTGCGGCTCAGGCTGAAAAGATTCCAGCGCATCCCGCCATGCCAACGTTTCAGCCAGTAGCACAAATGCCGGAAGAGGCGCGAGAGGAGAACCTTGGCGGCATCTGCGTTTTATCATTGAATGTGGATATAGCAGGGCACCCACAAGACATTCATCTCGTCCGCTGCTCAGATCCAATGTTCGCCGAGCCGAGCTTGCATGCGGTTTCGAAATATCGCTTCAAGCCCGCAACCACTGCAGACGGTACGCCCACTGCAATGAAAGTGACCATCAAAATCAAGTTCCAATTGGAACACTCGAGCATTCCGAAATTCGCAATTCGGTTTGCGTTCCTATCGCCTCTGGGAACCACGTCTGCAGCTCCCGGAGTCGATGGCGTGTATCCGCTGGCGAGGCAGATCATATCACCAGAAATGAGCGTGTTTTCCGATCAAGGTTACGGCAACGCAGCAGTTGGGATGGTTGGGAACGGCGCTTGTGATGTCGATCTGACAATCGACGCGGACGGAGTGCCGTCTGATGCTCAGGTTGTCCGCTGCGATAAGCCGATCCTTGAAAAACCCGCGGTTGAGTCCTTGCTTAAGTCCCGGTACATGCCGGGGAATCTGAATGGAAAGATTGTACCGATAAGGGTCACCGTTCATCTTGAGTTTGCCGGTTTTGCGCCTGCCAAGTAAAAAGCCCCTGCGGTCTGAAACTGGCAATATCAAGGCTTACTGTCACTAAGGTGAGTCATGCCTATTGCAGCCGCGACTTGTGCGCCCAAAGCCCCAACCCTGGGCTGGCAATAAAGAACACATCCTCCCCATCCACCCGGTTATACCCGTGGCTCAGCTTCGTTGGATTGTATCTTTCCATCATCGTTCCCAAATCGGCGTAGGCAAATCCAACGCCTTCCACCTCTTCCTTGCTCAGGTGTCCAGGGCATAAGGTAATCGTGAAGCGTCCTTCCGACGAGGAATGCATCAGGTGGGCAGCAGCGCCCAGTTCGTTGGCCAAGTCCGCATTGGCATTCACCGCGGCCAGCGTGGCCGCGATTCCATGGTAGCCGTATTTGCGAATCAATCCATCAATCGCCTTGTCTTCACCGAACTCTCTTCACGCCCGGCGCAAGAATGATTAACTCCGCCGCCGTCTGCCAGCGCCATGCGGGTGCGATAGACAGCCTTGTTCCCCAGCCAGGTGGAATGAAACTCGTGCGGATCGAGATAGACAACCGCCTTCTTGAGCGGCTCATCGACTAGCTCGAAATTAACCTTCAAGCTGAGTTCCGCGGCGCGATGAAAGCACTCCGACATCGTCGCCGATAAACAGTCCGCGCACCGCCAGCGCACCATCCGCTTTCCGGCCCACCACAGTGAGCACATACACTATCGGCAGGTGCGCCAGAAAATGATCTGCCGCATAGTTCAACACGGCGCGCACCGGATTTTCCGCGCGGCCCATGATGCGCTCAAGTCCGAACACCGCGCCGAGGTAGTGGCTGCGATTGATGCTTTCGCGGCCCCCGGTCCCGATCAAAATGTTCTTGTTGTAATTGGCCATGCCGATGACTTCGTGGGGCACCACCTGGCCGATGGAAAGAATCAGATCGAAGCCGCCCTGCGCAATCAGCCGGTTGACCTGCGCCGGAATCGCATAGTTCAGCTTGCCCTCTGACTGCTCGTGAATGAATTCCGCCGGAACCTCGCCGAGCGTTTCGACATCCTCGCGCCAGTTGTGCACCTGGAACAACCCTTGCGGAACATCGCCGAACATGCGCTCAATCTGTTCGGGTTGCATCGCGGCATGCGTGCCAAGCGCAGGCAGCACTGCGTTGAGCCGGTCGCCGAAATACTCCCATGCAGCGTGGGTCAACTCGCCGGCCTGAGAGTGCAGACGTGACATATCCGGCGGCACCGCAAGCACATGATTACGCGGACCCAACTTAGCCAGGCTCTCGAAGAGAAGCTGTTTCAACTGCTGCCCCGAAAGGTCGCTTTCCACGCCTCCAACGGCGCAATAGAGGCTCATGCCCTCAACTTTACACCGTCGCAGAGCCGGCGTGCGGGGTGCACATTTGCAGTTGCGCTGCCCACTCAGAAATTCTTACCCCGATGCCTCAAAAAATCAGCCGCATGCGCCGCAGTTCGTCCAGCAGCTTTCGCCTTTGAATCGGCTTGGCGAGGTAGTAGTCACATTGGTATTTCATCGATTCCAGTACTGTGGACCTGTCTGCGAGGGCGGTCGTCATCACGATTTTCGACCCGTTCGGGAAGGGAAATCCATGACTCGCTTCAAGCTCTCGAATCCGCTTCAGCCCCTCCTGGCCTTCCATCTCAGGCATCTGAATGTCGAGGCAGATCAGGTCATAGGGTGCGCCCGATTCGAGCGCAATGCGCACTGCGTCGACCGCTTCCCTGCCGTTCACTGCGGCGTGAACATGGCAGTACTCTTTCAGGGTTTCCTGCAAAAGCAAGCGGCTGGTGAAATCGTCATCCACTATCAAAGCCTTCATGGCAGTATTACCGCTTCTTCCCGAAACTCGTCCTCTCCCTCAGCAATTGCCCTGCGTAGGCGATGAAACTCCTGTTCTACTTCATCCATTTGCGCGGCAAACGCGCCAATGTCTCCTGCCTGGCCGCTCCTCTCCATCGCAAATGAGATCGCGCGGAGCGCCTCGCCGCCCACGGTTGCGGCCGCGCCTTTGATCAGGTGTGCCTGAAGTTCGACGGCGTGCGCATCGCCGCGACTGACCTGGTGCCTCAGCGTCTCAATCTGTTGCGGCATGTCATCCAGGAATCCTTCGATCACGATCCGCGCCAGGTTCTCGTCCCCCATCAACCGATCCAACATCCCGGTGCGGTCGAAGATCGCGGGCAGCGGTGAGGCACCGCAGGATGGAGGCTTTTCGCTGCCGCGAGCGGTCTGTCCCAGGTCTTCTTTCAAAGGCAGCCAACGATTCAGCGCCTCCTGCAGAGCCGCTGCCGATACCGGCTTCGTAATGTAATCGTTCATTCCTGAATCCAGGCATCGCTGCCGATCGCCCTTCATGGCATGCGCGGTCATCGCGATGACTGGAATGCGGTGATTGAGCACGACCGATCCGCGAGAACGAATTTGGCGCGTCGCATCAAAGCCATCCATAACCGGCATTTGGACGTCCATCAGGACGAGATCATATGCGGCTGCGGCGAGCTTTTTAATTGCTTCGGCGCCGTCCTCCACGACATCGGCGTGCAGGCCAAATCTCTTAAGAATGCCTACGGCCACCTGCTGATTGGTCAGATTGTCTTCGGCAAGTAAGATACGAGCACTGCGGCCCGCAAACATCGAGCTGCGATGCGGTTCTGAGCCGACTCTCGCGCTGGGCAAGGCGCGGGCTGGCCCGTCGGATCGTACCCGATCCCCCTGTTTCCGCAACCTGACGGTAAACCAGAATTCCGATCCAATACCGTACTGACTTTCCACTCCTACTTCGCCGCCCATCAATTCGACGAGTTGCTTTGAGATCGCCAGTCCGAGCCCTGTGCCGCCGTACTTCCGCGTGGTCGATGGGTCCGCTTGGCTGAATTTATTAAAGAGCACTTCGATCTTATCCGCGGGAATCCCAATTCCCGAATCGTGCACGCTGAAGCGCAGCATGCACTCGCCGTCGTCGTCGCGTTCGACTAAGACCTTGACCGCAACTTCGCCCTCCGACGAAAACTTGATGGCATTGTCGGCAAGGTTGGTGAGAATCTGACGAAGCCGGCCGGGATCGCCCCGAACCTGATTTGGCACACCCGATTCCACAGCGCAGGAAAACTTGAGATTCTTGCGCTTCGCCCGCATCGAGAGAGTTGCCGCGAACTCGTCTAATAGGTTGGAAAGTTCGAAATCAAGTTCCTCCAACTCGACTCTGCCCGCCTCGATCTTGGAGAAGTCGAGAATATCGTTGATCAGTTTGAGTAGTGACTGTCCGCTGCTGTGCACGATTTCAGCGCAGCGCCTCTGGTCCTCGCTGAGTTCCGAATCGAGCAGAAGATCAGTCATCCCGATGATCCCGTTCATCGGCGTTCGAATCTCATGGCTCATATTGGCCAGAAATTCGCTCTTCGCGGCATTGGCCTCGGCCGCCTTGGCTGCAAGTTCATGGGAACGAAGTGTCGCTTGCTCCAGGCGGCGGTTGCTCTCGAGCAGTTCTTCAGCGGCTTGCTTTTGTGCGGTGACGTCCCAGTTGGTTCCGATCATGCGCACAGGTCTTCCTGCGTCGTCTCGCTGCACCTGCGCAAGTGCCCGGATGCTGTGAATGCTTCCGTCTGCCCACACAACGCGAAACTCCGTGTCGAAATCCCTTTCTCCCCTCAGTGCCTTTTGAATCTCCTCATCTCCCCGCTGGCGGTCGTCGGGATGCAGGCCGGATTGCCAGGCCTCATAGGCCCCGCAGAACTTGTCCCGGCTGGTGCCGTAAAGGCGAAACATCTCGTCATCCCAGACCAGTTGATTGGTGACAGTATCCCAGTCCCATATGCCTACGGCTCCCGCGCGCGCGGCCATGCGCAGCCGATCGGCCGCCTCCTTCAACGTGGCCTGTGTTCGTCTGCGCTCCGTGAACTCTTCCGCAATCCCGACCACGCGGATCAACTGGCCCGCCTCGTCACGAACGGGAAAGGCGCGATCTCGGATCCACTTCTCCTCGCCACCCGGGGTCAGAATCCTGTACTCCGAAAGTACCGGGTCGCCTTGCAATTGTTTCAGGAACACCGTGTGCGCCCGCTCGCGATCGTCGATATGAATCGCCTCCAGCCAATCCATAGGACTCTCGTAGAGGCTGGCGCATGTTCTCCCCCATATCTGCTCATACGCAGGGCTGACGTAGAGAATCTCAGTGCCCTGTCCATTCATCATCCAGAAGACTTCGCTAATGCTGGCCGCGAGTTGGCGGAACTTCTCTTCGCTCTTCTTCAACTCCACCTCTGCCTTGTTGCGGGCAGTAATGTCGCGAAAGAACCAGGCTCGACCGAGATAGCTTCCGCCCTCGTTGCGCAGGCTGGTGGAATAGCGTTCCAGCGTCCGGCCATCCTTCAACTTCAGCTCACAGCGATCGTCTGCTTCCGGATGGGCGTAAAGCTCTTCCACTCCTTTTTGATACGATTCGGGATCTTCTACGCGATCGAGAGCCAATTGTCTGACCGACCCTGGTTCGTCTGTGATTACGGCGCCGGAGGGGTTGTTTGAAGCACTTTCGAGGGGAACTCGCCAGATGTCGCGACATCTCTGGTTGTGAGAGACGACGCGCTGGTTTTCGTCAACCACCAGGATTCCATCCAGTGAACCTTCGTGAATGGCACGTATGAGAGAGAGCTGGAATTCCCTCTGCTGCTCGGCCTGCCTTCGATCCGTGATGTCCAGGCTAAGTCCGACGTGCCCCATGAATTCACCGTCCGGAGCAATCCGCGGTTCTGCCGAGGAAGCGAACCAGCGCCACTCTCCATCCGCACGACGGACACGAACATCCGCCTGAAATGGCCGCTGGTCATGCGCCGCTCTCTTAAATGCGGCAACGTATCCCGGCGCATCGTCGGGATGGAGGAGCATGCGCCATTTTTCTCCGTCCACCTCTTGATAGGTGCTGTCAAAGAACTCTCGATACGCCCGGTTGATAAACTGGATTCCTCCCTCCGCGTCAGTAACCCACATGACGGCCGGGCAACCGTCCGCCATGACGCGAAACCGCTCCTCGCTGTCGTGCAATGCGCTCTCAGCCCGCCGTCGTTCAGTGATGTCTCTCTTGATGGCGATGTGCCCTGTGATCTCGCCTTCAAAGTTGCGCACCGGGCTGATTCGCATCTCCTCGCGGTAATGCGTTCCGTCCTTGCGCCGATTAGTGAGTTCGCCGTGCCAAACCTGTCCCGACCGCAACGTCTTCCACAGGTCCTGGTAAAACTCTTTGGAATGGCATCCAGATTTCAGCACGCGCGGGTTCTGCCCGACGGCCTCCTCAAATGAGTATCCCGTCATCGCCGTGAACGCGGGGTTCACATACTGGATCTGCCCCGATACATCCGTGATGACAATAGAGTCGGCGGATTGCTCCACCGCCGTGACAAGACCGTCCCGATCAATACTGCCAATTGCGCTGTTCACGGCTTCCTCGATATGACAAGGGTCAATACGGATCTATCGGCCGGCACCGCAAAACATTTATCGACGCGCGCAAAGTCGGACGCTAAGCCAACCTCGGCGTATTTCCCCGGTTCCGGGGATTCCCAATCTGCACCTGCTCGTTCTCCGGATTCCCAAAAGAACAATGGAAGGGATGCGATCCGGTGAACGATCCCGTTCGCTGGCCGATAAGAGACATAGCTTGAGTGCATTCGCATTCCGCCAGCGCAAATAAGAGCCGGATGCAGAATAGAGCCTCTCGTCAGCGTTTTGAAGAGATGGGGCCGAACCGCTCTGGCTCCGGGGAGAACATTCGCATGCAAGATCAGGATGTGATTCGTGAGTTCCTAGTCGAGAGTCACGAAAACCTCTCGAGGCTCGATCAGGAGCTGGTTGAACTGGAGAAGAGCCCGCAGGACACGGCGTTGCTGGCAAGCATCTTCCGCACCATTCACACCATCAAGGGAACGTGCGGCTTCTTTGCGTTTTCGACACTGGAGCGGATTACCCATCAGGCCGAGAGCCTCCTGAGCCAGTTACGGGACGGCAAACGGCAACTCACGCCGTCTCTGATTTCACTCATCCTGGAAACAGTCGATGCCACGCGCAAGGTGCTGGCTTCCATCGAGGCTACGGGCGAAGAAGGGCCTGATCAATTTGAAGAGATTGCCGAGCGCCTTCGACTCGCCGCGCAGTCACCCTCTGAAGGCGAAGATCCGCCGGCTTCCATCCCTGCGTCCGCTTCCGAAACGGAACAGCAGGGAGTCAACGGCGCCGAGGTGTCCGACAGGCTGAAGCCGGAAGAGATTAGTGTGAAGTCGTCCGCCGTGGCCGATGCCAACATCCGCGTCGGTGTCGGTCTCCTTGACAAGCTGATGGACCTGGTCGGCGAGCTTGTGCTTACGCGCAACCAGATTCTCCAGTTCAACACGGAACGCGAAGATGCTGCCCTCAATGCCACCTCGCAGCGGTTGAATCTGATTACCAGTGAACTGCAAGAGGGCGTCATGAAGACCCGCATGCAGCCCATCGGCATGGTCTGGAACAAGCTGCCGCGCGTGGTGCGCGACATGGCCGTTTCCCTGGGGAAGCAAATCCGCCTGGAGATGGACGGCGCCGAAACTGAACTCGACCGCACCATCATCGAAGCCATCAAGGACCCACTGGTCCACCTGGTGCGCAACTCGTGCGACCACGGCATCGAGGCGCCTGAGATTCGGACGCGGGCCGGTAAGGCCGCACAGGGAAAACTGACTCTTCGCGCCTATCACGAGGGCGGGCAGGTCAACATCGAAATCGGTGATGACGGTGCAGGGATTGATGTTGCGCGCGTCAAGCAGAAGGCAGTGGAGAAGGGGTTTCTGCGCTCCGAGCAGGTCGAAAAGCTAAGCGATCGCGAGGTGCTGAACCTGCTCTTTCAGCCCGGATTTTCAACCGCGGAAACGGTCACCAACGTTTCCGGCCGCGGGGTCGGCATGGACGTGGTCAAGTCCAACATTGAAAAGATCGGCGGCGTTGTCGATATTTTCAGCCGTCCGGGACAAGGCTCCACGGTCAAACTTAAGATCCCTCTCACCCTCGCCATCATTCCTGGCTTGGTGATTACCAGCGGTGGCGAACGGTTTGTGATACCGCAGGTCAGTTTGCTTGAGCTGGTTCGTCTCGAGGGGGACTCATCGGAGAAGCGCATTGAGCATGTGCACGGAACGCCGGTTTATCGCCGGCGCGGAAGCCTGCTGCCCGTTGCCTACCTCAACCAGGTGCTGGGGTTGAAATCGACCCAACGCGACGAGGCGGTCAGCATGGTGGTGCTGCAGGCTGAAGATCGCCAGTTCGGACTTATTGTGGACGGCATCAACGACACGCAGGAGATCGTGGTCAAGCCGCTGGGCAAGCAGTTGAAAGGCATTACCGTCTACGCCGGGGCCACCATCATGGGCGACGGTAAGGTTGCCCTCATCCTCGACGTGCTCGGCATCGGCCAGAGCGCCGGAGTGCTTTCCGAGTCTCGCGAGCAGGCCCGCGCAACGGCGGAGCAAAAGATGCAGTCGGGAATCGAGCAGCAACGGCTTCTTCTGTTCCGTGCCGGCTCCTTTGACCGCCTCGCCGTGCCCCTCTCTCTGGTCGCAAGGCTGGAGGAGTTCCCGCGCAGCGTCATCGAGAATGCGGGCGGATGCCAGGTGGTGCAATACCGGAATCGCATTCTTCCCCTCGTACCTTTGCGCGCCGTGCTGGAGCCCAACGAACCGGACAGCGCAAGCAGCGCCGATCCGGTGCAGGTAATCGTCTTCAACGACGGCGATCGCAGCGTGGGCGTGGTGGTCGACCAGATCCTCGATGTAGCCGAAGACGTGGTGACGGTGCGACAGAAGTCGAGCAGGAAAGGACTGCTTGGCTCCGGTGTCGTGGGCAAACGAGTCACCGATTTCCTTGATCTCAACCAGATCATCCATGCGGCCGCAGAAGCCTGGTTCCAGGCAGCCGGCGGGCCAGCGAGCGGCAAGACCGTTCTCGTCGTGGAAGACTCAGCCTTTTCGCGAGGCCTGATCCGCAGCAGCCTGGATATGGCGGGCTACCGGGTCATCGAAGCCGCGAGTCCGGACGATGCGATGCGTTGCATGGAACAGGAGCCTGTAGACCTCATCGTGGCGGCGCTCGGCCTTCCTCTCAACGGCAGCGCAACCTTGCTGGATGCCCTGCATCGACGGCCGGAATGGGAACAGATTCCCGTCGTGGCTTTGGCCGATTCGGCTTTGGAAGTTCAGTCTTCCTCAGCGCTCAAAGCGCGCTTCCAGGATTGCCAAACGAAGTTTGACCGGGAGGCCCTACTCGAGTCAGTTGCCCGGCTGTCCTCAGCACAAGCTTTCGTTGAGCCCGAGCCTGCATGCGTGGAACAGGAGAGATAAGCGATGACAGCCGAAAGTTTGAATTTGAAAACCGAGTGTGCGCAGAACAGCGGGCAGTTCTCAACCTTTTTTGTGGCGGACCTGTTCTTCGGTATCGACGTGCTTCGCGTGCAGGAGGTGCTGCGCTTTCAGCAGATGACGCACGTGCCCAAGGCACCGGAGGTCATCGAGGGGCTGATCAACTTGCGCGGCCAGATCGTTACCGCGATTGATTTGCGGCGACGGCTGCGATTGCCGCCTCGGGCCGGAAATCAGATGCCGACCAACATGGTGGTGCGCACCGACGACGGCGCCGTGAGTCTGCTGGTCGACGAGATAGGCGATGTATTGGATATGGATGCGGCAACCTACGAGCGGCCGCCGGAAAATCTCGACCCTGCTGCGCGGGAGATTATTCGTGGCGTCTACAAGCTGAAGGATCGGTTACTCCTGGTTCTCGACACGGAACGAACGGTGGATCTCGCCGTTGGCAGAGTTGCCTAACGGCCGCAGTTCGCGCGCCGGGGTTCAGGGCGCCAACTCTAATTCAGATCGCAAAGAGGTGTTGGCAGTGGCATTCACGTTCTTTTTTCGGGACCAGCACATATTGGAACGCGTCGTGGATCACTGTCTTCCGACGTTGGCGGGACGCAACCATCCGCGCATTTGGGACGCCGGCGTGGCGATGGGACAAGAGCCTTACACCGTGTCCATCCTATTTGCCGAGCGGATGGGCCATTTCGCCTTCAACAATCTCCGCATCGAGGCCACTGACGTGGAGAGTACGGGACAGTTCGCACAGGTTATCGAGGAGGCCGTGTATCCACGCGAGGAGTTGTCGCGATTGCCTGAGGGCATCCTCGAGAAATACTTCGAGCCCGGAGACAAACCGGGCTGCCTTCGCGTAATCGATAAGGTCCGATCGCGTGTGGCTTATCAATGGCACGATCTTCTGTCGTTCAAGGAGATTGGCCATGGATATGCGCTGGTCTTATGCAAGAACGTGCTGCTCCATTTTCAACCGGCGGAAAGGGTTGAGGTGCTGAAAATGTTTCACCGTGCACTGGCGCCCGGCGGTCTCTTCGCAAGTGAGCAGACACAGGAAATGCCTGCGGAACTGGCTTCCATGTTTGAGCAGGTGATTCCCGACGGGCAGTTATTCCGCAAAGTGGTGTGCGCAACCTGAGTTTTGGAATCAGTCGCGGCGGTCCATGGACCGTTCGAGCAATAGTGGGTCAAAACAACAAACGCCGGTGGCGGCGTAGCAAGGCAACTTACAAGGAGAAAGACAATGGCAAGACAAGCAAGCTACAACCGGGGAATGAGCCCCGCGCGCAATTCGTCCGCCGGCGCCAGCGTGTTGGAAGCTCCGGAGCACGAGAGACCATCAACCAGGCCTGGCAACGGACAAAGGAGTCCCGAACCTTCTCGATCATCTATCGATCCGGAGCAGTTCGCAGATTATGCCGGTCAGGTTGCCGCCATCCGCAAGTCGCAAGCGGTCATTGAATTCGGTATGGACGGGACGGTCCTCGACGCCAACGATAATTTCCTCCATGCCCTGGGCTATACCCTGGATGAGGTCAAAGGCAAGCACCACAGCATGTTTGTGGATGAGGCCTACCGTCAGAGCGCCGACTACAAGGAATTCTGGGTCCGGCTCAACCGCGGCGAGTACCAGGCGGCAGAGTACAAGCGCATCGGCAAGGGCGGCAAAGAAGTCTGGATTCAGGCTTCGTACAACCCTATTCTTGACCCCGGCGGAAGACCTGTAAAAGTGGTGAAATTCGCCACCGACATGACAGAGCAGAAGCTGGCCCTGAACGCAATGCTGGCCGACGCCGCGATGTTGACCAAGGCCGCAGTCGAGGGCAAACTGGGCACGCGCGCCGATGTCAGCAAGCACCAGGGCGACTACCGCAAAGTAGTCGAAGGCGTCAATGCCACCCTGGATGCGGTGATTGGGCCATTGAACGTGTCGGCAGAGTATGTGGACCGGATCTCCAAGGGCGACATCCCGCCCAGGATCACGGACAGTTACAACGGCGACTTCAACGAAATCAAAAACAATCTCAACGCCTGCATCGACGCCGTGAATGCACTCGTCGTCGATGCCGCCATGTTGTCGAAAGCCGCGGTGGAGGGCAAGCTGGGCACGCGCGCCGATGCCAGCAAGCACCAGGGTGATTACCGCAAGGTCGTCGAAGGCGTCAATGCCACTCTGGATGCGGTGATTGGGCCATTGAACGTGTCGGCTGAGTACGTGGACCGGATCTCCAAGGGCGACATCCCGCCCAGGATCACCGACAGTTACAACGGCGACTTCAACGAAATCAAGAACAATCTCAACGCCTGCATCGACGCCGTGAATGCGCTGGTAGCCGACGCTGCGATGCTTTCAAAGGCTGCTGTCGAGGGCAAGCTCGGGACACGCGCCGAAGCCAGCAAGCACCAGGGCGACTACCGCAAGATTGTGGAAGGCGTCAATGCCACGCTGGACGCGGTAATTGGTCCGCTGAACGTATCTGCCGAGTACGTGGACCGTATCTCCAAGGGCGACATCCCGCCCAAGATCACGGACAGCTACAACGGCGACTTCAACGAAATCAAGAACAACCTCAACGCTTGCATCGATAACATCAAGGCGCTGGTGAACGAGACCGGATTACTGATCAAGGCATCGGCAGATGGCAAACTCACCACACGCGCGGACGCGAGCAAGCACCAGGGCGATTACCGCAGGATTCTCGAAGGCGTGAACGAGATGCTCGACGCCATCCTGGTGCCTATCGGCGAAGGCAACCGCGTTCTGGCCCAGATCTCCAACGGCAAAATCGACGAACTGATCACCGAGACCTACAAGGGTGACCACGAAAAAATGAAGCAGGCCATCAATACTGTTGCCGTGGTTCTGCAGGGCCTGCAGAAAGAGCTGGCCCGTCTCACAGAGGCATCGCGTGAAGGGCAGCTCTCAGAACGCGGCAAACCCGAGCAGTTCCAGGGCGCCTACGCAGGCATCGTGAAAGGCGTCAACGAAATGCTGGATGCGATCCTGGTGCCTATCGGTGAAGGCAACCGGGTGCTCACACTCGTGCGCGGCGGCAACTTGCGCGAGAAGGTTGAGATTGCGTGCAAGGGCGATCACGCCAAGATGAAGGATTCCATCAACGGTGTGCACGGCTGGTTGACTGAGCTGATTGCATACATCACCAAGGTGGCCAATGGAGACATGTCGGCCACGATGGCCAAGGCCTCGGAACAGGACCAGATTCATGAGTGGCTGGTTCTGCTCAAGACCAACATCAATGCGCTGATTGCAGACACCGATACATTAGTCAAGGCGGCTGCAGAAGGTAAGCTCGGCACCCGAGCAGATGCCAGCCGGCACGTCGGCGACTACCGCAAAATCGTTGAGGGCATCAACAAGACTCTCGAAATGGTTGTCGAGCCGTTGAAGGTTACCGCTCAAAACGCAACGGCATTGGCGTCCTCGTCTGAAGAGCTGACTGCGGTCAGCCAGCAGATGGCGGGCAATGCGGAAGAAACCGCGACGCAGGCCAACGTAGTCTCGGCAGCCAGCGAGCAGGTTTCTGCGAATGTTGCCTCGGTCGCTTCGGCATCCGAGCAGATGCAGTCTTCGATCCGCGAGATCTCAAAGAACGCAAACGAATCGGCGCGGGTTGCAAAGAATGCCGTCAGCGTAGCGCACTCGACCAACGAAACGGTAAAGAAGCTGGGCGAGTCCAGCCAGGAGATCGGCAACGTGATCAAGGTGATTACCTCGATTGCGCAGCAAACCAACCTGCTGGCGCTCAATGCCACCATCGAGGCGGCGCGCGCCGGCGAAGCAGGCAAGGGCTTCGCGGTGGTGGCCAACGAGGTAAAGGAGCTTGCCAAGCAAACCGCCAAGGCCACCGAGGAAATCGGTCAGAAGATTGACGCGATTCAGGGCGACACCAAGGGCGCTGTCAAGGCCATCGAGGAGATCAGCACGATCATCAACCAGATCAACGACATCTCCAACAGCATCGCCTCGGCGGTGGAAGAACAGACAGCGACGACCAACGAAATCGGGCACAGCGTCGCAGAAGCAGCCAAGGGAGTAGGCGACATCGCCAAGAACATCGGCGGCGTGGCATTGGCTGCCAAGAACACCACCCAGGGCGCCGGCGATACCCAAAAGGCGTCGCAGGAACTGAGCCATATGGCGGCCCAGCTTCAGAAAGTCGTTTCGAGGTTCACATTCTGATCGAGCAACTTTCACGGTTGCGGCAAGGCGGGAGCTCAACACCCGCCTTGCCGCGCCGAAACACTCAGTCAACGAACGCGGGTGAAGTGATGGCAAAAGCACTGGTAGTGGACGACTCGAGAACCGTTCGAACGATTCTCGCCAAGTCTCTCGGGGAGCTTGGATTCGAGGTACTCGAAGCTGCCAACGGACTTGAGGCACTGAATGTGATTGAGTCGGAGAATGCAGCGGTGACTCTGATTCTGCTGGATTGGGACATGCCCGAGATGAACGGGCTCGAGCTGCTCAAGCGCCTGCGCCATACGCCGGAATTCTCTTCGCTGGTAGTTGTGATGGTCACCGCAGAAACCGAGCAGGGGCATATCGCAGAAGCACTCGAAGCCGGCGCCAACGAGTATGTGATGAAGCCGTTCACGAAAGACATTCTCGCCGGGAAGATCGAGCTCACGGGAATCCAGCTTTGAAGGGTGCGTTATGGCCGCGATGAATCGAAGATTGCTTCAACCGGGCGAAAAAATCCGTGTGCTGGTTGTGGACGACTCGGTGGTCATCCGGCGGCTGGTCACTCATGCCCTGGAGCGGGATGCGGAGATTCAGGTAGTGGGCGCGGCGGCCAACGGCTCCATCGCACTGCAGCGAATTCCACAGTACAATCCCGACGTTCTCACCCTCGATATCGAAATGCCTGAAATGGATGGCCTGGAAACATTGCGGCATCTTCGCCGCGAATACCCCCATCTGCGGGTCATCATGTTCAGCACCCTCACAGAGCGCGGTGCTGCGGTCACGCTTGAAGCGTTAACCCTCGGCGCCGACGATTATGTAACGAAGGCTTCCAACGAAGGTTCGCTCGATCAATCGATGACGCGCCTGCAGGAAGAGCTGATCCCGAAAATCAAGCAGTTCTTTCACCTGCCTCCGCGTAGTCGCGGCGCTGCATGGCCGCAAACTGCACAGGCCGTCACAGCGCCCGCACTCTGGTCCGGAAACGCGGCGATGCCAGGCATTTCCGCGCGCCCCAAGGTTGTCGTCATCGGAGTCTCTACCGGGGGGCCGGCCGCGCTGGGCCAGATCCTGCCGCTGTTTGCGGCTGGATTTCCATTGCCGATTCTTGTTGTGCAGCACATGCCGGCCCTGTTCACGCGGTTTCTTGCGGAGCGTCTTCACTCCTGTTGCCCGCTCGATGTCGAAGAGGCCAGCCAGGGCCGCCGGGTGGAGGCCGGCAAGATATTGATTGCACCGGGGGACTTTCATCTGAAGGTGGCTACATGCGGCAGCGAAGTGCGCGTGCGTCTCGATCAGTCTCCGCCGCAGAACTTCTGCCGTCCCTCCGTCGATGCGCTGTTTTCCTCCATCGCCGAGGTCTATGGCGGCGCCGTCGTCGCCGCGGTCCTTACCGGAATGGGCCACGACGGGCTACGCGGGGTTCAGATCCTCAAGGCGCGCGGGGCAAGCATCCTCGCGCAGGATGAGGCTTCGAGTGTGGTGTGGGGAATGCCCGGCGCAGTGGCCAATGCCGGCCTCGCCGAATGTGTACTGCCGCTCGACCAGGTTGTGCCGGAGATCTTGCGCAGAACGCGCGGTGCTTAAGGTGAATGGGATGCAAAGTCAATCGACCGTCGCGGAAATCCACCCGGAGAACTACAGGTTCCTTCAGGAGCATGTCTATTCCCAGGTGGGTATCGTGCTCGAAGAGGATAAGCATTACCTGTTTGAGAGCCGCCTCGCGCCCATCGTGAGACAACTCGGGCTGAGCACAATTAACGACTTGTGCGCACTCCTGAAGAGCAAATCCCAGACCGCAGTTGGCCGCCAGGTCGTCGAGGCTATGACCACCAACGAGACCTACTTCTTTCGCGATCCCGCGCAGTACGACGCGATACGAAATGCACTGCTGCCGCGACTGATGGCAGACCGGCCGTCCACGAAGAAGCTGCGTTTCTGGTCCGCCGCCGCATCCACCGGACAGGAAGCGTACAGCCTGGCAATGCTTCTCCTGGCGCTGGGGCTGAGTGACTGGAACGCTCAGATTTTGGGAACTGACTTTTCCTCGCAGGTGCTGGAGCGCGCGCGGTCGGGCAAATACCAGCAGATTGAAGTCAACCGGGGTTTGCCCGCCGCTCTCCTTGTAAAGCATTTTCGCCAAACCGGCGCGGAATGGCAGTTGAATGATGCAGTGCGACGGATGGTCAGCTTTGAAACCATTGACCTGCGCAGCAGCATGCGCGCGCTGGGACCTTTCGAACTCGTTTTCTGTCGCAACGTCATGATCTACTTTGACGCCAAAACAAAGAGAGACATTTTGAAGGAACTTCATGGAACCATGTTTCGCGGCGGGTGGCTGCTGCTGGGCGGCGTCGAGACCGCATTCGGCGTCGAGGAGTGGTTCGAAAGACTGTCGGTTGGGAACGCAACGGTTTACGTTGCCCGTTGAAGCGCCGCACCGTCCTACTTGTCGCCTTCGCAAGGTTGCGTGGTGGGCGGTCAGGGACTCGAACCCCGGACTTCCTGCTTGTAAGGCAGGCGCTCTAACCAACTGAGCTAACCGCCCCCTAAGGGTGGGAGGCCTTGAATGGCCTTCACTCATCATATCAGCGTGTTTGCTGCGGGCGAGGCATCGACCCCGGTGCCGTCACCCCTGATTGATACACTTGGCCGGTGAGCCGCTTGATCGTGAACGCCGACGACTTCGGTCTGACGTCTGGAGTCAACCGGGCGATCGTCGAACTGCACCAATCCGGAGTGCTGACCAGCACCACCCTGATGGCAAAAGCCGCGGCGACTGAAGAAGCCATCGAATTGTCGCGCGCGAATCCCTCGCTCGGCACGGGGTGCCACATCGTCCTGGTCGATGGCGAACCGGTACTTTCACCACGCCAGATTCCCACGCTTGTTGACCGCGAGACGGGCTGCTTTCCACCCAAGCTTGGGACATTTCTGATGCGGCTCTTTTCCGGGCGGATTCGCAGCGCCGAAATTGAAGCGGAAGCTTCGGCCCAGATTGCTTTTCTCAAAAACCGAGGCATACGCTTGACACACATTGATACCCACAAGCACACCCATATGTTCCCGAATGTGTTGCGCCCGGTGCTGCGAGCCGCGCGCGCGGCAGGCATTGGTGCGGTGCGCAATCCCTTTGAGCCGGAGTGGGCAGTACGCGCGACTCCGCGTGCTTCATTCGTGCGAACGGCGGAAGTCATTGCGCTGCGGCGGCTTGGGCCATTTTTTCGCAGGCTGATTGCGCGGGAGGAAATGTTGACCACGGACGGAACCGTGGCCGTGGTCGGCACCGGAATGCTGGATGACGCTGCGGTCGAGGCGCTGCTCAGGAATCTTCCCCGCGGCACGTGGGAACTGGTCACGCATCCCGGCTACAACGATGCGGACCTGCAAAAAGTGCGCACGCGGCTGCACGCTTCGCGAGAGATTGAGCGAAATGCACTGCTTTCTGTGAAGAATTTTCCTGAAATTGAGTTGATTTCATTTGCCGGTCTGAGCTCGCCGACATCAATTGCAGGCAGCGTTTAACCTGGACGTTTGAATCTTCCCTTCCCCTGGGAACGTCCAAACCCAAGAAAGACAACGAGAAGCGAAGAGGCACCATGCGCATTGGAATTACCTGCTATCCAACTTACGGCGGTTCGGGCGTGGTGGCTACGGAGCTCGGAATTGAGCTGGCGGCGATGGGGCACGAGGTGCATTTCATCTCGTATTCGCAGCCGTTTCGGCTCAGCGGACGCGACAATGGGATCTTTTATCACGAAGTTCCAGTGTCGAGTTATCCTCTGTTCGAGTTCCCCCCTTATGACCTGGCGCTGGCTTCTCGCATGGCGGAAGTTGCTGAATTCAATCATCTTGACTTGCTCCATGTGCACTATGCCATTCCCCACTCAGTGAGCGCGATGCTGGCGCGGCAGATGCTGGCTGCGAAGGGGCGCCGGCTGCCGTTTGTGACCACGCTGCATGGCACGGATATCACGCTTGTGGGCCTCGACCGCAGCTACCTTCCGATTACCCGTTTCTCCATTCAGGAGAGCGACGGGGTGACCTCTATCTCCAACTATCTAAAGGCAAAAACACTCGAAGATTTTGGCATTACGCGACCCATCGAAGTGATTCCCAACTTCGTCAACTGCGACGTGTATATGCCGATCAAGGATGAGTGGGTGCGGTCGGAGGCACGCAAGAGGCTGGCCCTGCCGGAAGAAGCGATCCTGATGCATCTCTCTAATTTCAGGCCCGTTAAGCGCGTGGTGGACGTGGTGAAAGTGTTTGCCGAGGTGGTGCGGGAGATTCCTGCGCGGCTGGTTCTGGTGGGCGACGGGCCGGACCGGTCAGCGGCGGAGTGGCTGGCGCATGACCTCGAAATCCATGACAAGATTCACTTTATGGGCAAGCAGGAGCGGGTGAACGAGCTGCTTCCTTTGGCCGACCTGATGCTGATGCCGAGCGAACTGGAGTCGTTTGGGCTGGCGGCGCTAGAGGCCATGGCGTGCAAGGTTCCAGCCATCGCGACGCGCGTGGGCGGGGTGCAGGAGCTGATCGACGACGGCGTCACTGGGCTTCTTTATCCCGTGGGGAATGTGGAAGATATGGCCGCCGGCGCGCTCGGCTTGCTGAAAGATCGGGAGCGGCTGGACATCATGCGGGACGCGGCGCGGAAGGAGGCGCAGAGGCGATTCTGCGCCACGCTGGTGGTACCGAAGTATGTCAAATTCTACGAATCGGTGCTTGAAAACGCCGGCTGAAAAGCGTGGCCGTTCCAGCGCACGGTTGGTCGAAAACCGTGGCGGCCCATGGCCACAGTTTTGCCAAAAGCGTGGCAATGGGATGCCACGGTTGTGCGAAAAGCGTGGCAACGGTCTGGCACGGTTGGGCAAAAGCGAGGCAACGGTACGCCACGCATGGTTTGAGAAGGCGGGCTAAACGGCCGGTTTTTCGGGCTCGAAGCTGGGGTTGAAACCTAGTTGCCGCCAGAAAGCCTGCACCAGGGCGACGGTTTCCGCGGAGGTTTGCGGGGTGGTGCGGAGGACGATATCCGTGGGTGCGCTGCCCGCCAGGGCGGATGCTTCCGCCGCGATGGCAACACATTTTTCCGCGCGATAGGTGCAGGCAGCCAGGTCGGTGATCGATAGACGCGTGGTAGGCGTGGCGAGCACAGTGCGCGGCGGGGCCATGCGATCGAGCAGCCAGAGAATTTCCAACTTGGACTCGAGCTCGTCGGGGACACAGTCGATGGCGAGGTCCGCATCGCGCACGGCATCTTCAATGGTGGAGACGAAGTCAACCATTGGAAGCGATGTCGGGCTCAGCTCCTGACGCAGGGCTTCGCGCGCATGGTGCAGATTGGCAGGCATCACGTCTTCGAGCAAAACGCGATAGCCGGCGCGCGCGGCCGCGAGAGCGAGCCAGCGTCCCAACGGACCCGCTCCGATGATGGCGACTGTGATTGGCACGAGGGCCTTACTTGACGGCCAGGGCCTGCGCTACGTCTTCCGCATTGGGCTTGGTCTGGATCAGGTGCTCGGCGACGCGGGCGCGCTCTTCTGCGGAAAGTGTGGGAACAGCGGCCAGCACCCGGCGCAAGGTGACAGCAACATCATCAATCAGATTCATCAGGCGGATGGCTTCTCCGGAGAGCGGCATGTTTATCCTCGGGATTGAAATTCTATCTTTATTGTAGGCGGTTCCATTGGGGAAGGCACCTGCGGTATGTTGGATGCGTAGTCCAAATGGCGATTGCCTGCTTCCGCGCGCCTCGATGTCCAGCAGAAATCACCAGAATTGGTCAACAAAGTGAGACTCAGCCCTAACTTTGATGTAGCTATTTAGCTTCCTTTGCAAGGGAGAATCTAGGCTTGATTCCAAGAACGTAGCAATGGCCGAATCCGAGAGGATAGGGATTTCAGCCTTTCAAGATCGGCCTTCAAATCAGTTTCGCTGGCATCGCTCGGAGAGTGTGCCGCGAGGTTTCGAGTTCGGCGTAGGGACTCCAACTCACGCAAATCTCCCGGGGATATCAGCCTTGACCTATTAAGAGACTTGAATGCATCTGAGACAGTTATGTTCCGATTCGTTACCTGCCTCGCACGCGCTAGGACCATCCCCTCCAATTCTGCCCATTGAAAGATGAAATCTCCAACTTCGTCTGTTGCCATATGCTTCAGACTTTTTTCGAGAGTAATTTCCTTACAAATCTCACCTACGAGATCATTGTCGGGGTATAGGGCCGCCCTTGGCATAATCTCAACGCCGGAGTCCCAAAACGACTTCCCGCTTGGGATTTCGAATTTTGCTATAAGGCGGTTTCGAAAATCCAACTCCGTCTTTGTGTCGTAGTTTGAGGTTACATCGGGGGTCCCAGCCATGTAACCCTCTTGGAAGTAGGGTCTAAGTGCTTGCGGCGGACAGATGCTTAGAAGCCGAATATTGACAATTTCGTCCTCGGAGTTGATAGAGATTCGGTTTGTCGGATAAGGAAATCCAAGGACGTAAACGAAGCATTGTTCTCCCTTGCTCAACAGCTGAGCGAAGGAACATGAGACTCTGAGCGAGTGAGTAACGTCGATGAGAGGAGTCGGAACAACTCCATAATGCTGGAGAATGCTCCATTGCACATACTTTTTCCGCTTTATGTCACGCCAACCCTCAATTCCTCGCCCTTCGCAGAAACCAGAGAGTTCTTGAGATGCCGCATCGAGTGTTCGAAGTTTGAAATCTAGCTCGGCGACGGGTAGGTTATCCCCTCGATAGATAGCTGGATAAAGCGTTGAGCCCCGGGCTTTACTCTGATAGTCCTGGTCTTGCCCTCGAAAGAACAGAAGCTGTCCTCGGTTTGCATAAGAAAGTCTCGCGGTGTGCTCTACAAGCTCACGGTATTTCCTCAGCCTGAAAGGCGGCGCATGCCAGACCTCCTGGTCACCCACGTGCGCCTGCATCTCAATCGTGAGTTGTGGTTTGATTCTTTGCACGTTGCCGAATTGTATCACTCTCCTCGATGAGGAAGATCAGGTTGAATCCGCCCACCCATTTTCTTGCGGATTGATGCGCTAAGAAAAGCAGACCCTTCATAGCCGTTGTGCTTTCCCATGTCTCAGAATCGAGACATGGGCCACCCAAATTAGTGTCGATTGATGCTGGAGTTAGACGCGCACAGTTAGACGCCATAGTTAGTTGCGCGGAGTTAGACGCAGGAGTGTCTTATCACGGGGAGTTAGTCGCGGGAATTGTGATGGGGATATTTCAGGGCAAAAAAAAAGCGTCCCGAGTTGCCGGTCCCAAGACTTTGCACTTTGCACCGGTCATGGATTGCTCCATGCTCGACACTTGGCTCTCGGCGCTATACACGGATCGCTCCGTGGTCCACGCTAAGTGTCCTGTGCTGGCCGCGGATATCGCCGTGTCCAACACTTAGCTCCATGTGCGTATGCGGATATCTCCGCATTCGACGCCTGGTGCTCGCACCGTTCGCAGATTTCTCCGCGCTCGACACTTGACGCTCGATACTTGGTCTGGATTGCTCCATTCCTCGCTTCTTACGTCCTGCGCTGGTTGCGGATCGCTCCGTTCCCATCGCTTTGCGCCTTCGTTTTGCTTGCGGATTGCTCCGCTCTCAACCCGTCCGCCCAGTTCCGCACACAGATTGCTCTGCGCGTTTCCCTTGGCGTTGCGCGCCGCTCAAGAATTTCTCCCTGCTCGGCACTTGGCGCTCGCACCGTTCGCGAATTGCTTCGCGCTCGACACTTGGCGCTTTATGCTTCACGCGGATTGCTCCGCATTCCACACTTGGCGTCCTGTGTTGAACCCGGATTGCTCCGCGTTCAACACTTAGTGCTCATGTACTGGGGCCTTTCGGCTGAACCCTCAAAATCGTCACGAAGTGAAGATGCTCAGGTTCCGCCTAGCAACCCGGAATGAACGTAACTATGCTCTTTGCGGAATCGCGCTGTCAATATTAGAAGTAGGTTAATTTCTGTGGAAATTCACCTACTTCGGTGGAAATTATTTCCGTCTAAGTAGGGGTTAGTTGGAGCGCATTGGTTGCGGGGGAGGCTTAGTTATGAAATGCACTGGAAGCGGAGCAAAAGCGCCCAGCGATACTTCCCATGGAGGGGAAAAATAATTGGGATTGACGCCGGGCGCGCGGATGGTTGGTTGACTTACTTCCACTCCCACATTTTGGAAACGGTTTTGCCGGCGGCGTCGACTTCATATTCGAAGGCGACGCATGCGTTGTTGAGGCGGGCAAGCTTTTTCGAAGTGGTCTTGAAGAAGAGCATGCCGCGATAGCTGACGGAGCCGCCGGGCCCGAATTTTCCCACGCCCGTTCCCTTCCACGCGGCGCCCTCGCCATCCGCCGTCATCTCAAGTCCCTGCCCTTCGCCGTGCAGAGAGCCATCCGCAGCAATCACGGATGTGTAGGTACCCATTCCGGTGACAGCCACGCCGCATAGGGTGCCACTGTCTTCAAACGAAACTTCCGCCGTCGGGGGTTCGGTGGAAAGGACGCGCCGAACGAGCCGCTTGCCTTTGGTGATTCCAATTTGTTCGCCTAACATGAACAACCTCCTCTTTCTCTTTCGCCGGGTTTCTGAAGTGCGTTGCCCGGGTGCGGAAAGGTATACGCCACGCGCGATTGAGGAGTCGAGTGATTTTATTGAGAAATCGAAAGCCGCTGGGGTGCGGGCGCAGAAGCACAGAGGCGGCCCACCCTCCCACAAGGAGTGGACCGCCTCGTTGCATTCCGGAGTGTGGTGCAGGGCTGCCGGAAACTTGTTGGGGCCTCCTGCGGTGCGGCAAACTTTTTGCAAGGCAATTTGCAGGGGCTAAAGCCCTCGATCATCATTGGGCGTTTTCGGCACGACGAAAGTCGTGCCCTGTTACAAGGCCGCGTTTGAGTGCGGCATCAAAGCGTTCGTTTGAAGAGCGGCGTGGCGATCAGCAAGCGTGCCGATGCCGAAGACGAAGAGGAAGAGCAAATCGTACTGGATGGCGACGAAGCCGCCGTCTTTGAGCAGGATGGCTTTGAAGCCGTGGATAGCGTAGGTAAAGGGATCGACGAAGGCGATGGCGCGAAGCCATTTGGGAAATGCCGCGATGGGATAGATGGCTCCCGAAGGAAAGAAGAGCAGCGTGTTGAGGACGCCGAACATGGCGCGGGGCACAAGGGGATCGTCGACGCGGACCATCATCAGAAACATCATGCCGTTGAAGGCGATGGAAGTTCCGAGGATAAGCATGAAGAGTTCCAGGTCTGCCCTGGGGTTGAAGATGGTGCCGAGGCCGGCCATGAGCGAGCCGATGATGGTGAGCGAGATGCCAGCCAGCACGGCCTTGATGGCTCCGGCAACGTTGAGACCCATGACGAGTTCAAGCTTGGTGATGGGTGTGACGAGGTAGCCCTCGTGGACGCCGCGCGCCTTGTCGTCGATGTAGAGCATGCCGCCGCCGATCATGACGGAGATGTACATGGCGAGGGCGATGGAGCCGGAGAGCAGGTACTTCATGTATTCGACGAAGGGATAGAGCTCGACGATCTGGAGTGCGATTTTGTTGACGATGCGGGCCGGGATGACGGGCTGGTTGAGAGCATCGACGAGGGACTGCATCTCCGCCTCGATGCTGCCGCTCATGAACTGATCGGAGTTGTCGACCACGAGGCCGATTTTGGGTGCGTCCTGCGCGTAGACGCGGCGGGAGTATTGCGCGGGAATGATGACGGCGGCATCGACTTTGCCGGTGCGGACGTCTTCGCGGGCCATTTGCTGGTCAGAGTAGTTGACGGTGGTGAAGGTGGCGATGTTGGCGGCAACAGCGTCAAAGGCTTCGCGGACCTTGACCGCCTGCGGACCGTGATCGTAGTCGACCACCGCAACGCGCGCGCCGCGGATTTTGCCGCCGAAGGCGTTGCCGAGGATGACGAGCTGCACCAGGGGCAGCATCATCGACATGATCATGAGGACCGGCGAGCGGAAGAATTTGCGCATCTCGCGCTCGACAATGGCGAGCATTCTGTTCATGGCTGAACTCCCGGCCGGGGCGGCATGGTGAATACGGCCTTGACCTGCTCATCGCGGAGCTGGCGGCCGGTGTAGTGGACGAAGACGTCGTCGAGAGTGGTGTTTTGCACGCTGAGAGATGTGAGGGTTTCGCCGAGACTGGCGGCCAATTCGACAAGCTGCATGGTCGTCTTCGAGCCAGATGACGTGAGAACGCGATAGAAGCCCGCGCTCTCGGCCTGGACGCTGGTGACCCCGTCGAGCTTTTCAAGGCGACCCTGCCATTGCTCGGTTTCGCGATCGAAATGCACTTCAACTACGTTGGCGCCGGGAACGCTGTGCTTGAGCTCGATGGGGGTGCCGAGGGCGACGAGGTTGCCGTGATCGACGATGGCGATGCGGTCGCAAAGCTTGTCGGCCTCTTCCATGTAGTGGGTGGTGATGAGCATGGTGAGGTTGCGCGAATTCTTGCAGGTTGTTGAGCATCTCCCACACCGCGATGCGGGAGACGGGATCGAGGCCGGTGGTGGGCTCGTCGAGAAAGAAGATGCGCGGATCGTGCACCAGGCCGCGGGCGATTTCGAGGCGGCGGCGCATTCCGCCGGAGAGGGTCTTGGTTTGCGCGCCACGCCATTTGACCAGGTCGACGGCTTCAAGGACTTCCTGGATGTTTTTTTCGCGCTGCGCTTTGGGAACGCTGTAGAGCTTGGCGTAGATGCTGAGGTTTTCTTCGACGGTGAGGTCCTGGTCGCTGGTGAGGGCCTGGGGAATGACGCCGATCATGCGGCGCACGGCGTCGGAATCCTTGCTGACGTCGTGGCCGGCGACGATGGCGCGTCCGCTGGTGACGGGAATGAGCGTGGTCATCATGCGGATGAGGGTGCTCTTGCCTGCTCCGTTGGGGCCGAGCAGGCCGAAGATTTCGCCTTCGGAGACGGAGAAATTGACGCCCTTGACGGCCTCGAAATCGCCATAGCGCTTGACGATGTTTTCCACCGCCATGGCGACGGGCGCGGTGCTCTTGCCGTTGCCGAAGATGGCCGGGGGACGAGGGCTCTCCTGCGCTTTTGCCGAATTGTGCGGCGACTCGCTCATTGCTTCACCAGCTTGGCGCCGTGGGCGCTCTTGCGTTCCGGATCAGAGATGCGGGTGCTCATTTCTTCTCCAGCTTGCTCTTGGGGATAAAGACTTCGGCGGTCATGCCGGGAACGAAGCGCTCGCCGGGGTTGGGGATGAGCAGCTTGATCTGGACGGTTTCAATGTCGCGCTTGCGGCCGCCGTTGATGTCGCGCTGGGTGGCGAAGTCGGCCTCAGTGGTTTTGGCAATGACTTTGCCCCACACCGGCTCACCGCTGGGCATAACGACTTTGAGGCTGTCGCCCAACTGCACAGCGTCGGCCTGCGTCTCAGGCAGCGGCGCATAGACCCAGGTCTGGGTCAGGTCCATGATGGTGACGATGGTTCCGCCGGCAGGCAGCACCTCACCCTGGCGCGCGGCGAGCACGTTAACCCTGCCGCTGACCGGCGCGAAGACCTTTGAATAGTCCAGTTCAACGGCGGCCTGGTCGGCGAGGTAGCGTGCGTTCTGCACCTGAGCGCGGGTGGAGGCAACGGTGCGCGCGGAAGCGGCCGTAAGCAGTTCGTGGGCGCGGGCCTGGCGCAGCGCAGCCTGTGCGGCCACCACATTTTCGCGCGCGGTTTGCACGGCGGCCTGGTCAGCCTGCAGGCTGGTGACCGCATCGTCCTTGGCCTGCTCGCTCATGATTCCCTGCTTGGCCAGGGCCACGGTGCGGGTGGTGTCGGCTTGCTGATGCTCGAAGTTCGCCTGCGCCTGGGCCAGCGAAGCCTGCGCCACGCGGACCTGGGCCTCAGCGTTGGCGGCGGCACTGGATGTCTCGCCCTGATTCTGGCGCTCTGTCTCGACGGTCTCGCCCAGCTTGGACTGGTCACTGGAAACGTTGGCCTCCGCAGCCTGGCGCGCGGCTTCGAGGTCGGCGCTCTCGATGGTGGCAATGAGCTGACCGGCCTTCACCTCCTGGCCCTCCTCGTTGGTGACGAGTGTCTGAATGCGGCCCGGAATCTTGGCGCTGACCAGCACCTCGTTGGCGTCGACGGTTCCAATCAGCTTCAATTCGCTGGGAGCCCGCGCCGTAAGCAGGTACCAAACGAGCGAGCCCAGGGTGAGCAGGCCCAGAATCATGAAAACTCTATTTCGCGCGTTCATCTTTCCTCCCAAACAACAGTGGATCGCATTTCACTTCGGGCATCGGCGTGTCGGCCAGCACGCGCGCAGCGATTTCAGCGCCGCGTTTTCGATCGATAAAAATTGCCTGCCCCAAAAACTCGACCAGTGATTTCCTACGCGCCGCCAGGCTCTCGGGGCTGTATCGATCTTCCGAGTCCACGATCTTCCATACAGGGGCGCTCAGGAAGAAAAAGACGTTGGCGCCAAGCGCGGCAAGCACGATTTGCATCCAGTCCACTTCGATCAGCTCGCCCGACGCGATGCCTTCGCGCACCATGGCCTGAAACATTGCGTGCAGCGGCGCGAACACCCTTTTGGCAAGGATCGGGATCGCGCCCGATTCGCCTTGATGGAAGCGGATCATTTCCTGCTGCATCAGGCTCTGAAACTCCCGCTGGGTGAGAATGCGGTCGAAGTGATTCAATGCCACGCGCAAGACGCTCTCGCCTGAAGTCTCCCCGCGCATAAACAAGGCAATCGACGTATCGCGGATTCTTCCGGAGATCATTTCAAGGGCGGCGAAGTAGAGGTTTTCTTTGCTCTCGAAGTAGTAATAGAGGAGGGCTTTGTTGACTCCGGCGGATGCGGCGATGCGGTCGGTGCGGGCACCCGCCAGCCCGTAGGCGCTGAACTCGCTGAGGGCCGCTTCGAGAATGCGGGCGCGGGTTTCCGCGGAGCGGTCGGACGGGACGTGAGTGGCAGCCTGAGGGGTCATATTTAACTAACCAGTTAGTAAATTAACCCTAAGCGGCGACAATTGCAAGTGCCTTCTGCGAGTTTCCTCTTCTTGTGATTTAACTATATTAATTTCAAGTAATTAAATAGCTGTTTCTTAAGTCAATTATAGGATCTGCGCGGCGCACACGTGGCGGTGGGACCGTTTCACCGTGACCAGCGTTTGAGCGAGCAGGTGTTTCGGTACGACAATCGGGCGACAAAGGATACCAAGCTCACCGACGTTGACGGTTTCGCGCTGCTTATGACTCAGGTTGCCGGGAAACGCCACACCTATGAGCGGCTGACCGGGAAGGGCACCAACACCCTGAGGCAGGGACGGGGCTAGAGGAACCTTTCTCGCCCTTGTTCCTGCCTGTCGTTTTACGATGTCGAGGCTTTACATTGGGCTGTTTCTTTGAGACCGCTACCTTCGGTTTCTGAAAACGGCACGCGCCAACTGCTCGAAATTCTCTCCGGCTTTCGATCCTTCGTCATCTTCGTGCTTCACAAAATCTCATCTTCCCTTAGGGTTTTTTATTTGCGCAATACGCTTTGTACTTGTCGCTCTGAAGATTCGCAAGACTATTTTGCACGCTTGTCCGCATTGGAGCGAACGCATCAGCGCCTTCTGAATCTGTGAGAAATTCGGTAAATGCCTCTTTCGCTTCATTTGGGTGGCATAGTCTCATTTGCGCTTCTCCGACGAAGGCCATCGGTGTAAACCAGCCGGGATATTGTTCAATAGACTTCTGCGCCAAATCGAGTAGCCCTTGCCAATCGCCAGATTTTTCCTTCCCACTAAGCAATTGAAAATCTGGCAACGCCGCACTATCTACGTTCGTCATTCCAGATGATTGCGTTACAGTACGCCGCGTTCCCTCTGGCTGATAGGTTGTTACGCTCCCATACGGATTCGCAATTCTCTTTGTGATCTCTAGTAGTTCATCGAGCTTCGCATTTTGATCATCACGGTCTTTATTTGCCGCCAAGGCTTGCAGAAGTTGAATAATCTTCTCGCCTTGTTCCTTTCCGATGCCACAATTTTGGATTGTGATTCTGTCGTAATTGCCGCTGTGCGAGACCGCGCATTCACCTGTCGCCGTAGCTGGCCCTGTTTGAGTTGATTGACTGTTCGCGATCAATCCAACTCCAAGAAGGCAGACCACTACGAGAGCCTTCATTTTCCCTCCATTTTATTTACGTGGTTTGGTGGCAGGCGGGACTGTGTAGGTGTCACCATTTCCCGAATGACCAATTGATGTTCCACCTGGTCCTGAACGGGCTGTTGCCGATCCTGTTTTGATGGCAGGACAGACAGGGCACGTAGGACAAGGAATTGACTTCTCCACATATACAGTTTTCTCCGTAGGCTTAAGAGGGTGACCAAGTATCCAGCCACCGAGTCCAGCAGTTAGAGCGGTACCAAAAATCAGCCAGACAGCCAAAAAGAGAGCCCGACCCTTAGATGAGACCCCTTTTGCCTCTACCGGTTTTGAGCCGAAGCGCTCTACTAAAAAGACTATCGCCGCCACTCCTTGAGGCAGGCCGCAAACAAAACAGCCAACTGCCAATCCTGTCGTTAAATCCACATAACTCTCCCGATAGACAATTGTCTCCCCGATGCATCTTGTGCGGCAAATATATAATTCTAAGCAGGAATCCAACCATGATGAGAGCTAAATCATGAATGGGGACTACCGCCCCTCCAACGGTGGTGCAGAGCCAGATCCATTTGAAATTTGGCGAATGATTTTCACCTGGATAGCTGACCCGTCGCACGCCAATGCAATCACCGCTATAGCAACGGCTGTCATTTGCCTGACGGGCATTTTCTACACAGTCTATTCCCGCTTGCAGTGGGAAGCTAATGATAAGGCGGCTAACGCAGCCAAGAGTGCTTCTGAGACAGCCAGAGAGACCCTGGTAGTCAGCAATCGACCTTGGGTGACCGCCGCTATCTCCCAAAAAGGCCCTCTCGAATTTGGTGCGGATGAAGCCTCCATGACGATCAACTTCAGTTTGAAGAATGTTGGGCACACGCCAGCTATCAACCCCCGTTATCGAGCTAATATTGTTACCCTTCCATGGAAAACATTTATAAATGTTGAACTGCGAAAAGCTGAGCAGGACGAATGCATTTTGACAAGTTCCGGTCGTTTGCAGATAGCGCCACCAATTTTCCCCGACGACGCACCGGCTTACAGTGGGGACTGGCCCGCTTCGATTTCTTCGGCAGACATCGAAAGAGCGAGAAAAGAGGAAGAGGCTGGTCCCTTTCGACACGTTGGCTTCATGCGCTTCTATGTAGTTGCTTGCATTGACTATCAGGTATTGTTTGACTCCGAGCACCACCAAACTTCTTACGGATTCGACTTGGGCATCCCGCAGGGCAACAGTGGTGCATGGATGGGAGACTTGAAGCCCACCGGCTCTCAACCCGACGTTCGATTGATTCTTATGGACAGTTTCGCAAATTAAACAAAGGTTTAGATTAAGCGAGAGCAATGAAACGCAGAAACATCTCAGAAGCTCAATCCTGTCACGGCTCAGGCGACAATATGGCCGACGCAGCATTTGCGTCAACGGTCTTATTGCCCTTGCGGCACGAGTAAAGTCGTGCCCTGTTACCCGCTCGATCTCTCCAGAAGTTAGGGGTCAGTCAGGTTGAGAAGATGGCGTTGATTTCGCGCGAACTTGCGGCTTGTCCGGTGAAGGTGAAGGTGCCGCGCGCGCGCATCTCTTCCGCCGCGCCGAGGAAAGCGCCCAGCGCCGCGCGAGAGAGAGCGCTGCCCACGCTGACCCGGCGGACTCCCAGGGCAGACATGTCGGAGAGATTCAGGTCGCAACCCGGCAAACCTGCCAGCACATTCACTGGACGGTCGACCGATGCAACCACGGAGGCAATCTCTTCCCTGCGGGTAAGGCCCGGCGCGTAAAGAACGTCCGCGCCCGCATTCTGAAAAGCCTGCAATCGTTGGATGGTGTCGTCGAGGTCCGGGCGCCCGTGTAGAAAGTTCTCGGCGCGCGCGGTCAAAGTGAAGGGGAAAGGGAGCGAGCGTGCGGCATCGGCGGCGGCGCGAATGCGTTCGGCGGCATGGGCAAGTTCATAGATGGGCCGGTCAGGAATTCCGGTTGCATCTTCAATCGAGCAGCCGACCAGGCCCGCATCCGCGGCCAGGCGAATGGTCTCTGCCACTTCTTCAGGGGAGTCGGCGTATCCGTTCTCAAGATCGCCGCTGACAGGCAGATCAACGGCCGCGGCAATCGTGGCGACGTGCGCAATCATCCGATCGCGGCCGACGGCCCCGTCCTGCACCCCGATGGTAAAGGCGTACCCTGCGCTGGTGGTTGCCAGGGCCTCAAACCCGAAGTGCGCAAGCAGCCGCGCGGTCCCCGGATCCCAGGGATTGGGAATGATGAAGGCGCGGTTGCGCCTGTGAAGCGCGCGAAAGATGATCCCCTTCTCTGCCTGCGTGGACATGGCTGCTACAAGCCTCCTTTAATCCCTGACGGCAAGTTGAAGGCACCGTCAACCACTTCAACGAAATTTCTTTCTTCGCGGAGAATAAGGCGGTGGCTTTGCGCCAGGGCGAAGTTCTCGCGCGCTTCAGGGTCGGAATAGAGACGGGCCCTGTAACGCTCATAAGAAGCCAGGCTGTCGAATGCGATGAGACCCCAGGCAACGTCATTGGTTCCTTCGTGGGGAAGAAAGTATCCCACGAGATGGCCGCCGCAGCGGGGAATGATGCGTCCCCAGTTCTCGGCGTACTTCCTGAACAAGTCTTTTTGAAACGGATCGATCTGATAACGGATGATGCAGGTGATTTTCATGGGCAACCTTTCGGGCGACAGTGCGGCCCAGGCATCGCATTCGGCGACAAACCCCGTCCCTGCCGCCATGGCGATGCCGGCAATCGCTTCGCGTCGTGTGATGTGCGGGTCGTGAAGCAATCTGGACCGCATACAGGGAGTATGCCGATTGATCTGCGAGCATACTTCGCTTAAGATCAAACAATGGATGCAGTCTCTGAAACCAATGCGGCAGTTTCAGGAATCGCGGCCGCGATTGGCGAGCCGGCCCGCGCCCGCATGCTGTATTGCCTGATTGACGGCCATGCAAGAACGAGCACGGAACTGGCGATTGTGGCGGAGGTGAGCCCGTCGACGGCGAGTGTGCACCTGAACCGCCTGCGGGCAGAGAGGCTGGTTAAAGTGCTGGCCCAGGGAAAGCATCGCTACTACAGCCTGCAGGGGCCGCAGGTGGCGGCGGTACTTGAAGGATTGAGCGTGCTGGCGGGCGCGGGAAAGACCTTTGTACCCAACACGCCAAGCCGTCTGCGGGCTGCTCGCACCTGCTACGACCACATCGCAGGAACGCTGGGAGTGGCCCTCCACGACAAGTTTCGGGCCAGGGGATGGCTGGCGCATGTCGACCAACGCGCTTACGCTTTGAATCCTGCCGGGGAGAAAGCGCTCAATGCGCTTGGCATCGACGTGGATGAGGCGCGGATGCTGCGACGGCGCTTTGCGTATGCATGCCTTGACTGGAGCGAGCGGCGGCCTCACCTGGGCGGAGCGCTGGGGGCGGCGTTGATGAAATGCCTGCTGCGGCGAAGGTGGGTGAGCCAGGAACTGGACAGTAGGGAGCTTTCAATCACCGGCGCGGGACGGCGCGAATTTCTGGCTCGATTCGATTTGCGGGTTTGAATCGAGAAGGCGGAATGCGCTTTGGCTGGGCATCGACTGGTTGAAGTGAAGGCTGTGCGGTTCAGGCGAAGCAGCTGAATCCGCCGCCCGATTTGGCCTGGATAGCCGGAGCGAACGGCTCGGAATCATCGTCCTCGAGCGTTGTGGAGTCTTCGTCTTCGAGGCCCCTGCCGGATTGCTGATTGCTGGAGGAATAGGTTTCGTCGCCGGCACGCGCCGAAGGGTCAATCTCGAAGACGGGGAGTTGCGCGGCATCGGCCTTTCGCACACTGAGAAGCGAGACTGCGCGGACGCCGGTCACTGGGCCAATTTCCATGATTACTCACTCCTCGTTCGGGATTCCCATGCCATAAATATCGACAGAATCGGAGCGAAGATTAGTTTTTAGTGGGGGCTGCCCTGTTTGAGAACAGTGAGTGAGAGGTCATTCCCAGGTGCAGTGAGGGTCAGGGGTCTGATCGCGCGCACGGTGGTCGCTGCATCCTCTTCAGATGGCTGATCGAGGAGCGTCATTCCCTGTGCAAAGCTCAGGTGCGGAGGCACCGGAACAAAGCCGCCGCGAAGCTCGCTGGTTTCGCGAGCGATGGATTTGAAGAGCAGGGCCCGTCCGGTCATATGCACCTCGATGCGCTCCGTCTTCCAATCGGTGGCGCTGACCTGGGTGCGCTCCAGGCGGAACCAGCCTCCCTTGTTGAGGCGGCCCAGCAATCCGAAGCCGAAGTCGACATTGTTGTCGAGATGTCCGTCGAGGAGGACAAGGCGCTTGGAGCGCGCGTCAATTTGCAGCTCTCCACTCATCGCGTGAAAGATGCGCTGCTCGATGGTGCTCGCGGGGTAGCTGGGATTGGGGCGAAAGGCGAGCCGATAGCAGACCGTTTGCGTCGCCCTCGTACTGAAAGTCGAATGCCTCGGGCAACATTGCCAGGATGCGGCCGATTTGCTTTTCGTCGTCGGCGTATTTGCGTCGCATCGCCTCTTGCTGCCGGGGTGAATTCATCAGGTTGTTGAGCCGTGCCTGTTCCTGCAACTCGGCGGCGGGAGTGAGCGGTTGGCCCGCGCTCTGCACCAGTCGCGTGACCGGCCCGTTGGCGGTTTCAACCTGCTCCTCGCGGTGGCGCTCGTTTTGGATACTGCTTTCGATCCAGTAACGCCAGCTGCCGTGGCTTTGATGGTTTTGGAGTTCGTTGTAGACGACCTCGCGCACCAGCTGGCTGGGAGCGATCTGCGGCGGAGCCGGGGCACACGGAGCGCCCAGCGATATGGCAACGAATCCCGCCATCGTCCACGACACGCGCATTCAATCCCTCCAAACAGAAGGAGTGCGGCTCAAGCGCAGTATGACGATGAGCCAGTAACAGGCCGGCAAGAATCCCGTGAAAAGACGGAGAATTCCAGAAGTGAACGGGCGAACTGCCGAACTGGGGCAACCGTCTGCTCACGCACTCCGAACTTGGTACACTGGCTCTATGTTGGACGAACTTGAATTCCGCCGTCTGGTCGAAATCGCTCTAGATTCGCTGAAACAGCACCTGATTGAGCGCGAGGAAGAGGACGAAGCCGGTTTCGAGGTGGAGGAGCAAAACGGGGTGTTGAACGTGACGTTTGAAGATCCGCCGGCCAAGTTTGTGGTTACTCCCAACACGCCGGTGCGGCAGATTTGGATTTCTGCGCTTTCGACGAGCTTTAAACTCGACTGGGATCAGGCGGCAGGCGCATTTGTGCTGCCACGGACGGGCGAGCTGCTTGAGCCGCTTGTGGACAGACTGATTGGGGAGCAGGGGCAGGGCTAGAGCGGAGCGAGATTGCGGGTTTTAAGTGGGCGGGTCCGGTTGGTTTGCCGGACCCGCTTCTTGCTTTGAGAGCTACTGCAATGCGTAGATGGCTTTCAGTTCCTTGTCGACCACGTTCTCAGGCAGCGGCGCATAGGAGAGAGCTGAGACCTCGCTTTCGCCGGACTTGACGATCCAGCTCAGCATGTCCTTGAGCACCTTGCGCTTGGCCTGGTCAGTGCCGCTCACCGGAATCAGCAGGTAAGTGAAGCTGGAGATGGGGTAGGCATTGGCTCCCGGCGCGTCGGTTATGGAGACGCGGAAATCGGCGGGCATTGTCTTGATGCTGGCGGCTGCATCGGTCACACCTTGAATCGAGGCGGTGATCCAGTTTCCGGCGGCGTTCTTCATGGCGCCGAACGAGATGTGATTCTGCAGCGCATAGATCAGTTCGACATAGCCGATGGCTCCGGGCAACTGGCGAACCAAACCGGCCACGCCCTCATTGCCTTTTCCGCCGACGCCCACGGGCCAGCTGGGCGATGTACCCTTGCCGGGGCCGTCCGCCCATTCCTTGCTGACCTTGCTCAGGTAGTCGGTAAAGATGAAGCTGGTGCCGGAGCCGTCAGAACGGTGCACCACGATGATTTTCTGGTCGGGAAGCTTGACGCCGGGGTTGTCTTTCGCGATGCGCGGGTCGTTCCAGCTGGAGATCTTGCCCAGGTAGATATCAGCCAGCACGTCGCCGCTGAATCTCAGGTCGGTGACTCCCGGTACGTTGTAGACGGGAACCACGGCGCCGAGCACAGTGGGAAAGTGAATCAGCTTGACCTTGGATTCAGCCAGCATCTCGTCGGTCATGGGCATGTCGGAAGCGCCAAAGTCCACCAGGCCTGAGGTGACCTGCTTGATGCCGCCGCCGGAGCCGATGGATTGGTAGTTGATTTCGACGCCTGGATGGGCCGCGCTGTACTCGGCGAACCATTTGGAATAGATCGGGTAAGGAAAAGTAGCAGCCCGCCGCGGTCAGGTGTTGCGCCTGGGCGGTGCTCAAAGCGAACATCAACAATCCAACTGCAATCAATGTCTTTTTCACTGATATCTCCCGTGCAGGATCACTGCCGCCTCTGATTGTCTACGCGCAATGTTACGGGGATTTGAATCGGCCAGCATTTGGGGCGATTTCAGCCCTGACTGGCTACATTCACTGGGGATACGGCGGCTTCGTCCGCGTGCTGGCTGTGCGGCGCAAGGGGCAGCGTGAAATGGAAGGCGGCGCCTGCGCCGAGCTCGCTTTCGGCCCAGACGCGCCC
Organism: uncultured Acidobacteriaceae bacterium; assembly: GCA_963780515.1. Classification (GTDB taxonomy): domain Bacteria; phylum Acidobacteriota; class Terriglobia; order Terriglobales; family Acidobacteriaceae; genus Telmatobacter. The sequence goes on along the minus strand of CAWACG010000009.1, from coordinate 213,139 downwards.
GCCGTGGGCTTGCACGATGTGCTTGACGATGGCGAGGCCGAGGCCGGTGCCGCCCGACTCGCGGGAGCGGGCTTTGTCGACGCGGTAGAAGCGCTCGAAGATGCGCTCCAGATGTTCCGAAGCCATGCCGGGGCCAAAGTCGCGCACAAAGAATTCAACTTCGTTTTCGAGCGGCCGCGCGCCGACGAGGATGCGCTTTCCGCTGCGTCCATATTTGACGGCGTTCTCAATCAGATTGCCGAAGACCTGGTTCATGGCATCGGGATCGGCCATCACGAGGGCGTCGGGCGCACCGGCGGATTCAAGCCCGATGCCGGAGTCGACTACGATGCCGCCCAGCGACTCGATCGCGTCCTGCACCAGCGCGCTGGCGCGGATGGGCTGAGATGCGAGCTTGTAGTCGGGACTTTCCACTCCGGCCAGCGCGAGCAGGTCCTCAGTGAGGCGATTCATGCGCGTGGCGTTTTTCAGGATGACGCCGAGAAATTCGGTGGTCGTTTCAGGACTGGGATTGGGGTCCTCGAGCAGGGTTTCAACGTATCCCTGGATGGAGGTGAGCGGCGTACGCAGCTCGTGACTCACGTTGGCGATAAAGTCACGGCGCGATTTTTCAGCGACCTCGATGCGGGTCACGTCGTGCAGCACGGCCAACGCGCCGCCGTTGGGAAGTGGCGCTGCATTGATTTCAAATGTGCGGCCCTGCGCCAGCGATCTGGAGCGTCCGTAACGCACCTCACCGCTTTCGAGAGCGCTGCGTATGCAGGCCAGCAGTTCGGGGTCGCGCACGGAGTGGATCAGCGGGCGCCCGACGCGGATCTGCGTGCCGGCAATGCGCTGCATGACCGCGTTGGACCAGCGCACCTGGCCCTCGGCTGTGACGGCAACCACGGCCTCCTGCATGGAATCGAGCATGGTCGCCAGCTCGTGGCGGCGGCCCTCGATCTCGGCAAAGTTCTGGCCCAGGCGCTCGGCAGTCTGATTGAGCGCGGCCTCCATGGCAGCGAGCTCGTCGCCGCCGGAGGGGTCAAGGCGCGCGTCAAGGTCACCCTGCGCGATGCGGCGCGCAAAATCCACCACGCGGTCAAGGCGGGAGGTGACCCGGCTGGCTGCCCATGCCGCCAGCGGCAGTGCCACGGCAAAGGCAATCAATCCGGACCACAGCGCCTCGCGGGCCAAACGATGCAGTTCCTCACCCGCAGAGTGGCCCACAAAGCTGCGCAGAATCAGCTCCATTGCCGCCGTCTGAAAGACGAGCAGAAGAACGAAGAGCGCCAGCAGCTTGATGAATGCTTTGCGGGTCACGTTAATTTCGCTCCCATCCGGCCTGGTGCGGCGGGCAGCCGCCAGGGGACTCGTCTGTCACTCGCTTTTGGGAATCTCAAAGCGGTAGCCGGCGCCGCGCACGGTCCTGAGATAGCGCGGGTTCTCGGGGTCGACTTCAATTTTCTCACGGATGCGGCGCACATACACGTCGACCGAGCGCGGGGTGACAAAGCGCGCATCGCCCCAGACGGCGTCGAGCAGGTGGTCCCGGCTGAAGACACGGCCGGGATGGCGCGCCAGATAGTCGAGCAGGCGGAACTCGGTGGCCGTGGTGGTGGTGACCGCGCCGCGCACCTTGAGCTGCATGGCATTGGCGTCGATCACGACTTCTTCAAAGCTGATGACGCTGGGCGTGGTGGGCCGCTCAAAGCGGCGGAGCACAGCCTTGACCCGAGCCACCAGCTCGCGGGTGGCAAACGGCTTGGTGATGTAGTCGTCGGCACCCAGTTCCAGACCCAGGACGCGGTCATTTTCTCCGGCGCGCGCAGTGAGAAAGATGATGGGAATGGTGGAGAGGCCGGTGTGGCTGCGCAGACGGCGGCAAACATCCAGGCCGTCGCCGCCGGGCACCATGATGTCCAGCAGAAACAAGGCGGGCGGCTGCCGCTCAGCGTCGGGAATGAGATTCGTTGGGGTGCCGAAGATGCGGGTTGCAAATCCCGCTGCTTCTAAATGATGCTGCACCAGGCGTGAGATATCCGTGTCGTCTTCCAGTAGAAATACGGTTTGGCTCAACCGGTCTGTCCTCGCCGGCGGCCATTGGAGTTCAGCTTCTGAGGCCGCACGGAACCGCTACCAGATTAATGCAATGAGGCAAACAGATTGCAAACGTTGTGTGAATTTGACGACCTGGGGGACGGCCGGAAGAAGAAGACAAACCGCAGACGAAGATGCCGAACCTTGTGCTTGACGAAGCCGGGTAGCCTCTGCAACACTCCCTGCGCACATGCTTACGAAATTCGGCTCGCTACTTGGGTTCAGCGGCACCTTCCTCCTCCCCGTCGCCCCATGTTTCATGCGCGCCGACAACATGCACGACATCAGCGCGTGGGCGCTGAAAACTCCACGAACGTACAGGAGGAACTATGAAGAAAATTCTGGCAGAACTTGTGGGCACCTTCATTCTGGTGCTCTTTGGTTGTGGAACGGCCGTGGTTGCCGGCGACAAGGTGGGCATTCTCGGCATTGCGTTTGCCTTTGGATTGGCTCTGGTCGGTGCCGCGTACGGAATTGGACCGATTTCCGGATGCCACATTAACCCGGCGGTGAGCCTGGGTGTGTGGACCGCCGGAAGGATGTCACTGAAAGACATGATTGGCTACTGGGTTGGGCAGTTTGCGGGCGCGATCATTGCGGCATGGGTGCTCTCGGTGATCGTCAGCGGCGTGGGCGGCGGCTACAGCATCGGCACCAGCGGACTGGGACAGGACGGCTGGGGCGCCGGATACCAGGGCGAGTACAGCATGATGTCGGCCATGGTGTTTGAGTTTGTGGCTACGCTGATTTTTGTCGTGGTCATCCTGGGCGCGACACAGAAAGCCGCTCCGGCAGGCTTTGCCGGCCTCGGTATCGGGCTGACCCTGGTCGTGATCCACATCTTCGGCATCCACATTACGGGCGTGAGCGTGAACCCGGCGCGCAGCCTGGGACCGGCGCTGCTGGTGGGCGGCAAGGCATTGGCGCAGGTGTGGCTGTTCCTGCTGGTGCCAAGTATCGGCGGAATTGTGGCGGGATTGCTGTTCCGAACCAAAGCCCTTGAGGCCGAAGAGCCCATGCCGGAGATCGGGAAACGCCGTGGAGTTGAGAACGAAGCAGCGGTTTAGCTTGCAGGGACAGGTGAGCAAACACCCGAGGAGCTACGCTGAGATTGCGCGGCTCCTCGGCCGCAACAATAGATCGAGCAGGTCTCCAGGCTAAACGACCAACTCTGGGATCACTCGTCAGGCGCGGGCCACGAAGCGAAGGCGCACATAGTCGGCCACCCAGTTCCCATCTTCGTCGCGCAATGCAGGCGCCAGCAGACTTCTCCGTTTCGCGTACAACGACATCCTGTATCTCTTGCGGCAATCCATCCAAAACGCCGCGGCGAAAAGTGCGAAGCCATGCGCTCATGCCACCCTCGGGCAGCGGAGTGGGGCGTGGAATCAGCGCCATCCGCTCCACCGTGAAGCCGTAGCGCGTGAGGCGCCGCGTGTACGCATCGGGAGTGGGATAGTAGTTGACGCCGTCTTCGCGATCGCCAAATCCGTGACGGGCAAGCACAGCCATGAGCGCAACGCGAATCGCAGCGATATTGCCCTGGCCTCCCATCTCCGCGACAAACCGTCCGCCGGGCTTGAGCACGCGATGGACCTGCGCCATCATCGCGTCCTGGTCGCGCACCCAGTGCAGCGCGGCGTTGGAGAAGACGGCGTCGAATGTGGCGTTGGCGTAAGGGAGCAATTCTGCGGGAGCTTCGTCGACGGTGAGGCCGCGCGCGCGGGCAGCGGCGACCATGGAAGGCGAGGCATCGACGCCAGTGACGATTGCGCCCGTTGCGGCGATGCGCTGCGTGAGTTGTCCGTCGCCGCAGCCGAGGTCGAGGATGCGTTCGCCCGGTTGGGGCGCGAGCCACTCGATCACCGCACCCGCAAGGCCGTGCACGAACGCGCCGTTTTGCGCGTACGCCTGCGTGTCCCAGGTCTGCGTCATTGAAACGCCTCCACTGCCAGTTTCGCGGAAGCGGATGCATAAGGCAAAGTTATTCTATTTTGATTGCGGATAAGTTTTCTTTATGAGGATGAACGATGCCCCGAATCCTCTCTACTTGCCCGACCAAAGATCGATTCGCCTCGGCTGGTAAATGATCTGCGAGAAGACTGAGGTGCATCCATCGCCGACCGGCGACTGCGACGAGAACCCAATGCGCAAGTCTGGATTGGCGCCCAGGCTGAAGGTTCGGATGATCGTCCAGCTCTCGCCATCCTGCGAGGCATAGAAGAAGATCGCCTGACCGACCTTGGCCACCTTGAGGTAGACGGACGAGCCGCTGACCGGGATGGAGTTGTTGTCATCGGAGAGGTCTCTGGTGACGACGGAGACGATCGCGGGGTGTTTTTCGATGGTCATCTCAAGGCACAGCTTGGCCCACAGCGAATTGTTGACGTAGAGAACCAGAACACCCGAGTCCCACTGGGAATGAAAATCCACGGTCACTTTCGCGCTCAAGGCAAAGTCGGCCGCGGGCTTGAAGAGCAGGCGCGGGGTGTTGTCCCGGCGGTCGTCGCCCATGGGAGAGGCGAACCAGTCTGTTTTGCCGGACGCGGTAATGGAAAGCGTCTTCTCGTTCTCGATCTTCCAACTGACGGGCGGATTCTGCCACTCCCATGGGCCGGGCAATCCCACCAGCGCCACGCCGGGGTTTGTGTTGGTGGAGGAAGAAGTCTGCGCAATCGCGGACAGAGTTGCGACAACGAATACGGCCAGGACGAATGCAAGATGCTTGCGCAACGGAATTCTCATTGAGATGACTGTGCGCCGGGCAGGAGGACGGCCTCAGTGATGCCCGGCACCAGCATGTGTGCGCGGTTTACGCGGGCGATGCAGTCCTGGGAGAGAGCCTCAGATCGATTGCACCGGAATCAATGTCAAATCATCCACCAGGCCGACTTCCTTTTGCACGAAGGGTTCACCGTAGCGCACGCCGGCCAGCAGGCCGTAGTGGCGCGCCTCGGCAAATGTGCGCTCGCGAATTTCTTCTTCCGGAACAAAAAGGCCGCTGCCTGTGGGCTGCGTGGCGTATTGCGACTTGTAGGCCATCAGCGCGGCGTGGCGCTGGTCAATGAACGGCGTGATGTCGACGATGAAGCTGGGGCGCACGTCGGCGTAGAGGCTGGCGTAGACAATTTTGAATGGACGATGCGGAGGCAAACCGGCATCTACCGGCTTCTCCTCAGCGAGCGCTGAAGGCGCAGTTGGCCGCACCGCAGGTGCCTTTGCCAGGCCGGAGAGGAAACACGCTTCGTAGCCCAGAGTGGCGCATGTTGCGTGGTCGGGATGGCGAGCCTGCCAGTAAGGCAGGATCACGACGCGGGGGCGCAGTTGGCGCAGGACGCGCACGATTTTCATGCCGGTTCTCGAATGTGTTTTCGACCGCGCCGTCAGGCAGGTCGAGCGCCTGGCGCCAGCCAACGCCGAGCAGCCGCGCTGCTTCAGCGGCTTCGGCAGCGCGAGCCTCGGCGGTGCCGCGAGTCCCCGCTTCGCCCTGGGTGAGATCGAGGATTGCGGTGCGCAGGCCGCGCGCCGCCATGCGCAACAGGGTCCCGCCGCAGGTCTGCTCCACGTCGTCGCGATGCGCGGCGATGGCCAGTACATCGGCCGGAAGCAGATCAGGCGCGTCGACCATCTTGATCAGTAGACGGTGTTGTTGGAGTCGGTGGTTCCATCGATGTAGGCGACATCGTAAGCCGTACCGGTCACGGTCACATACTGGTTGTTGATCGATGAGCCGTCCTTGGTGGAGTAGATGTACACCTGCCCGCCCTGCGCGACGTAGACCTTGTGCAGGCCCTCGACGTCGGCGATGCCGGTGAGGTCGCCAAGATAAGGCTCAATCATGGTGACTGTGTTGCTGGAGGTGTTGTACATGGTGAGGCAGCCGTAGGCCATGCCCTTGGCAAAGCGCTCGCCATTGTTGCACTTGGTCATGCCGATCCAGAGGGTGTTGTCGTCAGCCTGGATGATGCGGCTCACGGCGCCCGGCTGGCCGTCGCTGATGGACGTGGGACTGGCGGCGGTATTGCTGCTCAGGTTCACCACTGTAAGGTTGCCGGTGAAGAGCCCATCGGGCTGGGGCTGCTGGCCAACCACGTACATGGTGGACCCCGTGACGAGGGCGTTGCTTGCGCCGCCGAGGATGGGAATTTTTGTCACGGTGCCGCTCTTGGGCAGCGTCCCCGATGCCTGGCCGGTGAGATAGATCATCGGCGCCACGGGAAGCAGGGAGACTGAAGCCTGCGAGCCGCCGCACTCGGGACCGCAGTTCAGCACGTAGGCAGTTCCACCATCGGAAGAGAAGACCGCCTTGACGGGACGATCGAACACCAGCGGTGCGCCGTAGTAGTTCCCTGTCGCGTCAACGTTGTCGGGGCTTTGCACCTGAAAGAGGCAAAAGCTGGGGGCGTTCTGGGGTTCGCAATCCATGGCCGCACGAGGCCAGGTGCTGGAGCCGCCGGAGTACGCGGTGGTCTGCGCGGCCGTGAGCTGGCGGACGTAGTAGATGTAGTTTGAATTCTGGACAAAAGCCAGCGCCATTGACCCGCCTGGGTTCACGCTGACGCGGTAGACGCCGGGAAGGCTCAGGTTATAGGTCTGGCCGGCGGCGCGATTGGCCACCACCAGCGTGTGGGAAGCCTGGCTGGCGGCAAAGCCGAAGTTCTGATTCCGGGTGATGAAAATGCTGGGTGAGAGCGCGGTGACCGCGGTGCCGCTGGAGCTTTCTTTGGCATAGCTGACGAGGGCCAGGTTGCCGTCGCCGGAGCTGTAGACCGCGCCGAGCTGCTCTTCGGGCATGTTCTGGATGGAAACGGGGAGCGCGCCGGAATACCCGGAGATGGGAAATTCCTTATTGAGGTTGTTGTAGGCGTACCGGATGTCGTAGAAGGCGTCGACGATCTGCAAGGCGCCCTTGGTGAATGAGCTGGGGTTTTGGATGGCGATCATCACGCGGTTGATCAACCCGCTTGGGGGTAGATTACGGCCCGCAAAATAAGTTGTTTTGCCGCATCCCGCCAGTGCGACCGCAGCCCCCAGGGCACCCGCGGTGACGAACCAAAGACTTCTCTTCTTCAAAATCCCTACCCTCGACGGAAAGCGCGGAGCAAGCCGCAGCGTTGCGTAGCAATATTGATTGCGATTTCCGCTTCCTCGAACCGGCCCGAAAGGCCAGTCCGGAACCGGTTCCGATATCTCTTATGACTCCCGAAGTATAACAAAGCGAGCCACCCGCCCGGCGTGGAGTGTCCGCCGCCCTGCGGCAGGCCTGGGGATTCCGAATTGCCCGCAAGTCCCAACGGCGCCTGGTCTTCTACGGACGGCTTCGCAGGCAATGCGGTAGCATGACAAAAGAATGCCGCAGTTCGCCGACATCTTCGACAGCCGTCCCGTGCTTTCTGACGGCGCCATGGGCACGGTGCTGTACTCGCGCGGCGTGTTTATCAATCGCTGCTACGACGAGCTGAACCTTTCCGACCCGGCGCTGATTCTCTCAGTGCACGAGGAATATCTGCAGGCCGGCGCGGAGATTCTCGAAACCAACACCTTTGGCGCCAACCGGTTCCGGCTTTCGCGGCACGGCCTGGGCGGAAAGGTGGCGGAGATCAACGCCGCCGGCGCGCGCATTGCACGCGAAGCCGCAAATCGCCTCAAGGAAAAGCAGGCGGGCGAGGCCTGGGTGGCCGGTTCGCTGGGACCGCTGGGCGTGCGCCTTGAGCCGCTGGGCAAGACCAGCCTTGAAGAGGCGCGGGCGGCGTTTGCCGAGCAGATTCGCGCCCTGGCCGGGGCCGGCGTGGACATGCTGATTATTGAAACCATGCCTGCCCTGAACGAGGCTCGCGAGGCGCTGCGGGCGGCGCAGGAAACCGCGCCGGACCTGCCGGTGCTGGTCATGGTGACGGTGGACGACGAGAGCACGTGCCTGGACGGCTCGTCGCCGGAACATGCCGCAGCCCTGCTGACGGAGTGGGGCGCGGGCGCGGTCGGAGTGAACTGTTCCACAGGCCCATCCACGGTGCTGACGGCGATCGAGGCCATGCGCGGGGCGACCACGCTGCCGCTGGCGGCGATGCCCAATGCGGGAGTGCCGCGCGAGGTGGACGGCCGCAACATCTATCTCTGCTCGCCGGAGTACATGGCCAACTTCGCACGCAAGGCCATCGCCGCGGGAGCGCAGTTTGTGGGCGGATGCTGCGGGAGCACGCCAAATCACATCCGTGCCATGCGCTCGGCCATGCGGGCCATCGACGCGCAGGCGCGCGTGGCAGAAGGCGGAGCGGCCGCGGCCGCGTCGCCCGAGACACCGCCGGAGCCGCTGGGCAAGCGTTCGCGCGTGGGCGCATTGCTGGAACAGGGCAAGTTCATCTCGCTGGTGGAGGTGATTCCGCCGCGCGGCATTGACTGCTCAAAGGAGATTGAGGGCGCCATGCTGCTGGCGCAACTGGGCGTGCACGCCATCATCGTGCAAGATTCGCCGCGGGCCTCGGCGCGCATGGCGGCGCAGAGCCTTTGCATCCAGATTCAGCAGCACACCGGCATCGAGACGATACTGAACTACACCTGCCGCGACCGCAACATCCTGAGCATTCAGTCGGACCTGCTGGGGGCGTCGTCGCTCGGGCTGCGCAACATTCTCTGCATGACGGGCGATCCGCCCAAGCTGGGCAACTATCCTGATGCGACCTCGGTGTTTGACGTGGACTCCATCGGGCTGGTGAACCTGGTGCGGCGGCTGAATCACGGTCTCGATGTGGGCGCGAACGCCATCGGGGCCAGCACCAACTTCACCATTGGCGTAGCGGCCAACCCCGGCGCGGCCGACATCGAGCACGAGCTGCGCCGATTTGCCTACAAGGTGGAGGCGGGCGCGGAGTACGCCATTACGCAGCCGGTCTTCGATCTGCGCCTGCTGGAAAGCTTTCTCAAGCGCATCGAGGAGCACCGCATTCCGGTGATCGCAAGCATCTGGCCGCTGACCAGCCTGCGCAATGCCGAGTACATGAAGAACGACCTGCGCATATCCATGCCGGAGGAGATCATGCTGCGCATGGCCCAGGCCGATACGCCCGACGCGGCGCGGGAAGAAGGCATCCGGATTGCCCAGGAGATGGTGGAAGCGGTTCGCCCGCTGGTGCAGGGCGTTCAGGTGAGCGCTCCGTTTGGCCGCTACAACGTGGCTGCCGAAGTGATTGCCAGTGTGCCGGCCAGGGCCAAACTTGAAATGGAGTAAGCGCAATGCCGTCGTTTGAAGATTCGCTCAAGAAGCTTGAAGTGATCGTCGAGAAACTGGAGAAGGGCGACCTGAGCCTGGAAGAATCGCTCAAGCTCTTCGAGGAAGGCGTGGGGCTTTCTGCGACCTGCAAGAAGGAGCTGGACGAGGCCGAAGGCAAAGTGCAGATGCTGGTAAAGCAGCGCGATGGCTCGTTGAAGGCGGAGCCGTTTCCGGCGGAGAAGAAAGGCTGAGATCAGCCTGCAGCTAAGACTAAAAAATGATGAATGCAGCTTCAGCAAGGCCGACTGCGCTGAGAATCAGCCAGAGCCAGGAACCGCGCACAGCGTTGACGAACCCCAGGATGATGACGATGAGCGCGCCGTCCAGTTGCAGCATGTGGCGCACTGAAGACGCTGTTTTCGTAGTCATCATGAGCAGCGCGACCACGATGGCCAACGCAATTCCCAAAATTCCGATTGCGTTCTTTTTCATTCTTTCAACAATCCCTTCCGGCGCGGGATCTTGATTCGCAGCCTATTCCGGAGTTTTGCTGGCCCGCCTTGCCAGACGAGCCAGCGTCGCCTGCTCACGCAGAACTTGCTTGAGGGGTCGCGCGGGCGTGCCAAAGAAAACGGTGCCCGGCTTGTGGCCGTCATTCGTCAATTTTGAACCGCTGAAGACACCGGCCTGTCCTCCGAGAATAACGCCGGGGCCGATGTGCACGTGGTCACCGAGGCCGACCTGCCCGGCAATGACCGCCCCGTTGCCCACGCTGCTGGAGCCGGAGATGCCGGTGAGGGCCACAAGAATGACGTCTTCGCCGATATCGCAGTTGTGGCCGACGTGCACCAGATTGTCAATCTTGGTTCCTCTGCGGATTCTTGTCTCTCTGAGCGCCCCGCGATCGATGGTGGAGTTGGCGCCGATCTCGACATCGTCCTCAATGACCAGTGTTCCCTGCTGTGGAAACTGCGTATAAGCCCCCGTCACGGAGTCGCGCACGTAGCCGAATCCATCCGCTCCCAGAACGGCGCCGGCGTGGACGATCACGCGATCGCCGAGTGTGACGCCGGAGTAGAGGACGGCGCGCGGGTAGATGTGGCAGTGCTCGCCGATGCGCACGCCGTGGCCGATATAAACGCCGGCCTCGATGCGCGTGCCTTCGCCGAGATGCACGCCGGAATCGACAACCGCGCAGGCGGCGACTGAAACACCCGGGGCAAGAATGGCATCCGGCGCGACAACGGCGGAGTGGTGAATTCCGGAAGCTGCGGGGGGCTTGACGAGCAGCTTTGCCGCGCGCGCGAACCAGAGGCGCGGCTGGTCGGCTTCCACAATCGATTTGCTGTGCGGATAGGAGGCGGCGAGGCCCGGCTTCATCACAACGGCTCCTGCGTTGCAGGCGAGGGCTGCCGCCGTTGCGGCTGGAGTGTCGGCGAAGACCAGATCGAACAAGCCGGCGCCCTCAGTGGAGTTGACGCCGTCAATGTTCCACTCCGGATCGCCCTGCGCCAGGCTGCCGCCCAGCTTTTCGATCAGTTCGGCGAGCGTCATTTGGTGCCTCCAATCGCCTGATGAGGGCTTAGGTCGTGTCGACATATACTGACGCGCAGCGCCGGGAGCCATTTTTTCTCAGTTCGAGGAATGAGGCGCGACGCATACCGGGTGTCTGCTAGCGACGATTGACGAAGAAATGGGGGAAATGGCCCCGGCCCTTCGGGTTGTGGTGGAAATCCGGCCATACTTCATTCTCGCCCTCGACGGTGGACCCGCCACAGCCTTCGGGCTCGGCTCTGTCTGGCCGGATTTTCTCTCACAACGCTGTCGTGCCAGTATATGTTGATACGACCTAATAGAGCGCGGGCTCGCCTTCGGGGCGTGTCTTCCAGCGGCGGTGAATCCACAACCACTGGTCAGGATAGCGTCGAATCCACGCTTCGAGCACATCATTGCATTGCTGCGTTGCGGCCAGGGTGTCGGCCTCCGCATCGCCGCTCTGCTGGAATGTCAGTTCCGGTCCGAAGTGCAGCACATAACGGCGTTCGGCCGGTTCCCACAGCATGAAACCCGGAAGCACGGCAGCGCCGGTCTTGAGCGCGACGCGTGCAAGTCCAGGAGCAGTGCAGGCCGGGCGCGAGAAGAAATTCACGAAGACGCCCTGCGGCGGAGTCATGTTGGTGTCCATCAGAATGCCGACCGTTTCGCCGGCGTGCATGGCGGTGAGCAGGCCGCGGGCGAAGTCGTCCTTGTGCAGCACGCGGTTGCCATGCAGGCAGCGGATGCCGTTCACGTAAGCATCGAGGTAGCAGTTGTCGAGACGGCGGATGACCATGCCCATGGGATAGCCCATCAGCGAGTGGTAAAAGCTGGAGAGCTCCCACGCGCCCAGGTGGCCCGTAAGCACGAGCACGCCCTTGCCCCTGGCCTGCGCGGCAACATAGTGCTCCAGGCCCTCGGTTCGAATCCACGCGCGGGTGTTGTCGGCGGTGTAGCCAGTCATGCGGCAGAACTCGACGAGCTGCCAGCCGAGATGGCGATACACCCCGCGCAGAATCTTTTTTCTGGCTTCAGACGGGAGTTGCGGCAGAGCAAGAGAAAGGTTGCGCTCGCCCACGCGGCGCAGACGGCCGAAGAGCCAATACACCTTGAAGGCCAGCACCGCGGCAAACATGCGCGCAACCGCGCGCGGCATCCAGCCCAGGCCGCGTGCAATCGCCAGCACCAGCCAATACTCGACCTTTTCCTTCATCTTCAAGGGCAAAGATCAAGTGTAGGGCATGGGCGCGGCGGGCGCGCAAGGCACGCAAGTCGCGGTGGAAACGAAAAGGGCGGCCCGGTTCGAGCCGCCCTTCAGGCTTGCATTGGAAATCCGTGCTCAGTCGTGGTGCTTGGCAGCCACAAAGTGATGGGCCACATCGCGCACAAACGGAGCTGCGTCGGCAGGGACGGGCACCTCGCCCTTGAGAATCGACTCAAAGTTGTGATGGGCGCCGTAAAAAGTATCAGTGTCTTCCTGGTTCTGGCTTACGCTGGTCCCGTCCAGGTCAATTCCCGCGAACAATCCCTTGTTGCGCGAGTAGCTGAGGAGTTCCGCATTCATCTTCCAGTCGGTGGCAGCCTGTCCGGCGCGACCAACGGGGCCGGCCGCAGCGGAAGCGTCGCCGCCAATCTTGAACTTGCTCTTCAGCAGGTCCTGCAATCCGCGATCATTCACGGCAACCAGTACCAGGTCGGTGGACTGTCCGCCAATCTGGAATCCGAAAGAGCCGCCGGCCATGCGAATGAACACCGGCGCGCTCCACCCGTGCCCGGTGCGGCAGGTGACCACACCCTGGCCATACTGACCGCCAAAGACAAAGGCGCCCTTGATCATTCCGGGGACCACTGCCACGCAGGTGGCATCCTCAAGAATGTTCATGGGAATGCTGCGATCCTGGGCGGCCATAATTTCATCCATCACGTTCTTTGCCGCATCGATGCGGGCCTGCAAATCCGCGCGCGACGACGCGGCATACGCCGAGCAAGTGAGCATGAAACAAAGGCAGATCGAAACCATTGCTTTCTTCATCGGTGGATCCTTTCCGGTCCGCGTCCTGTTCGGCGCGGGATGTTTGGACTACTGACAAGAGATTGCGCATAATGCGCGAAGTAACTGCGGGGGAAAAAACGCATCCAGACCATCACGGTGCGTGAACCATCCAAACCAGACTTCAGCATACCAATTGCAACGCGCGCCACACCGTGCGGGCAAAAAATCGGGAGACTCAGCGGGTAGGGCAACTTCAGAACAGGCCCCAGCCCGCAGGGTGAATGCCGCCATGGAGACGGTCATTCCATTCTTCAATGTCTGATGCGGAGATTGGTGAAGGGGTGGGCTGAAAGAGGTGATTCGCGAGGCAGGTGCAGAAAAAAAAGGAGGAGTTCCCAGGCATCATGTGAAACATGCTGCCTGGGAACTCCTTTCCCCAGATCTGCGTTGTTTCTATAGGGGATTGTCGCTAAGGAACGACCTTGTTACAAGAGTACTTAAGGACTATGGCCAAGGGTAACCTAAGTTTAGCTCCCAGGTAATCAGTAGGTTGCGGATCGGAGCTACGCGCCCTACCGGGCGGCCGCCTTCAGCGGGAGAGAACCGTTGATCGCCCGCATGGAAAGATCGATCCGGTTCTCCGCGCCGGTTTTGCGCATCAGCCGGCCGACATGCGCCTTTACGGTGCGCTCCTCGATACCCAGCTCGCGGGCGATTTCGCGATTCGAGTGCGCCTTCAGAATGAGTTCAAGCACATCCTGCTCGCGGTCGGTGAGGTGCTTGGCATTGCCGTTGGAGGAGCGGTCAAGGGAAGGCAGCAGGCGATCGACCAGCTTTGAGAGCAGCCGCCGGGGCGCCCAAATCGAGCCGGAGACAACCACCTCAATGGCCTGGCGCACCAGCTGCGGATCCGCCGCCATGTCAAGATAGGCGCGAGCCCCTGCCATGATTGCGTCCATGACCAGCTCATCGTTGTCTTCAGGGCCAATGACGATGAAGCGGAGGCTTGGCCTGGTGCGGCGAATTGCCGCCAGGGTTTCAAGCCGGTCTGAGGGTGAACTGAGATCGACAACCAGGTAGTCCACCGCCGGGTTCCTCAGCAGCTCCTCGATGCTGCCGATGACCGGGAAGAGGGCAGATTGCCCGTCTTCCGGCCCAAGCTCAAACATGCTGGTCATGCCTTCAAGCTGGATTGGCTCGCCGGCCACCAGCCCGATGCGAATCGGATTCGGCTTGTGCGTGGACGACATGCGGCCCCCCAAAATGCAACCGGAAACACCATGCCGGACGAAATGCAGGGCTCGTCGAGCAGGGCAGGCGGCAAACCGGCTTTCATTCCACGCGATGATCCCGCGCGGCCGGATGCCTAGATAGAATCCTACCTCTAATGAAGAGCCCCTTCTGGTTACTTTCGACACTTGCGATTGCAGTGACCTGCCAATGTGCGCAACTCGAGCGAAACCCGAGTCGATGTATCCCGAAACCGCGGAACTCAAGTCGACGCGACCCTCAGGGTGCGGCGACCCTGCACAAAACTCAAAAGTCCGCGGGGACTCTGGTTTCGCTCTAAGGGTGCATTGAAGCAGGTCACGCTCTTCGTGCCGCATTGTGCACGGCGCTTAAGCCTGAGGTAAGCGAGATTGGATTGCCGATTGAAGTGGAGAGCCGGTTGAAAGCGCGCGCCGAGGCTGGCAGATTACGCCGCTGAAGCGGCGAAGGACTCGGAAATCGAAGCCGATGGAAAGAATCTCTGCGCCTTTTTCTCATCTCAATATCCAAGATGCCCTGATTCCCCTGTTCCACAAATGGAGCAAAATCTGTACCATCAATTGCGTAGGGCGTGGTACAGTCGTTTCCAGTCGCGCCAGCGAGGTAACCGCTTTGATTAAACAGGACATCGTTCACCACGTAATCGAGCGCACAGGTCTGCCCCGCACCAAGGCTGAGGCCGCGGTGGATACGGTATTCGAGGGCCTCAAAGAGGCTCTGACGGCCGGGGAGCGGATCGAACTGCGCGGGTTTGGCGTGTTCAGCGTGCGCGCCCGCAAAACCGGCATAGGCCGCAACCCCCGCACCGGCACCGAGGTCAGCATCACTCCCGGCAAAGCTGTGCGCTTTAAACCCGGCAAGGAATTGCACACCCTGGCAAGCGGCGAGGCGCCGGGCAAATAACGCGCGGGCAGGCCTAGGATTCCCTGCCCTGCGTTGGTTGCCTGATTACATTAGCCGCTGTGCGTCCACATCGACAATCAGGTTGCGCCTCGGCACGCCGGCGGAATCGGCGTGCGCCAGCATTCCGCGCAGCGCTGCATTCAGCGCCTTGCGCGAGGCAGCCTTGAGAATCATGTGAAAGCGATACACGCCTTTGATACGCGCAATCGGCGCCGTGCAGGGCCCCAGCACGCGCACTCCTTCCGGCGCGCCCTTCTGGAACCACTTGCCCAGCTCCGCCGACCAGCGCGCCGCTTCCTCGAGCTTTTGCGATTGAATCAGCACGTTGGCCAGCACGCCGAAGGGCGGGATAGTGCATCCAGCGGCGGTATTTCAGCTCACGCTCAACGAAGCTTGCATAGTTGTGGGTGCTTGCGGCCACGATCGCGTAGTGATCGGGATAGTAGGTCTGCACCACGACGCGTCCCGGCAGATCACCCCTGCCCGCTCGGCCTGAAACTTGCGTCATCAACTGAAACACGCGCTCCGCCGCGCGAAAATCCGGCATCGACAGCGCATGGTCGCATCCCACCACGCCCACAAGGGTGATGCCGTGAATGTCGTGGCCCTTGGCGATCATCTGCGTGCCCACCAGCAGATTGATTTCGCCGCAGTGCAGCCGCGCCAGGAGCCGTTCGAGATCGTGGCGGCCGCGCACGGTGTCGCGGTCCATGCGGCCGATGCGCGCGGTGGGAAAAATCTCAGCCAACCGCTCCTCACCTTGCTGCGAACCTGCGCCGAGATAGTAGAGGTGCTCGCTCTCGCACTTGGGACACTTGGCCGGAACCGCGCGCCGGAATCCGCAATAGTGGCACTCGAGGCGCTGGCCCGCGCGCGCAATCTCCACTTCGTCGATCGCCGGCTTGTGGTGGGTCAGCGCGATGGCGCAGTTCTGGCACTCCAGCTTTTCTCCGCAGGCGCGGCAGATCACGGCGAAGGAGTAGCCGCGGCGATTGAGCAGAATGAGCGCTTGTTCGCCGCGATCGAGAGCCTCCTGCGTCTGGGCGACAAGCGCGCGAGAGAAGAGCTGCTCCTGGCCCGTCTGCTTGAATTCGCTGCGCATGTCGATGAGTTCGACCTCCGGCAGAGGGCGATTCATTACCCGGTCCCGTATCTCGATGCGCTTGTACTTGCCCTGCACGGAGTTTTGCCAGCTCTCAAGCGAGGGCGTGGCCGAGCCGAGCACGACCACAGCACCAGCCAGCTTGGCGCGCATCACCGCCACATCGCGGGCGTTGTAGCGCGGCGTCTCCTCCTGCTTGTAACTCTGGTCGTGCTCTTCGTCGACCAGGATAAGGCCGAGATTTGGCACCGGCGCAAAGATGGCCGAGCGCGTGCCGACCACGATGGGCGCGTCACCACTGTGTATGCGCCGCCACTGCTCGCTGCGCTCTTCCGGCGTGAGCGCGGAGTGAAGCAGGGCCACGCGCGCGCCGAAGGCTGCGTCGAGCAGGCCGGCCATCTGAGGCGTGAGACCGATCTCCGGCACCAGCAGAATCGATGCCAGCCCGCGGTCCAGCGCGCGCTGCATCGCGGAAAGATAGACGGCCGTCTTTCCTGACCCCGTGACTCCGTGAAGCAGGAACGCGCCGAACGACCCAAGGGACGACGCGACCGAGGCCAGCGCGTCAATTTGCGGTTCGTTCAGCGCCAGCACCTCGTTGGAAGCCTCGATGCCGCCGAGGCGGAACGCAGCCGCGCGCTCGTCGATGCGGACCAGGCCGTGGCGGACAAGGGTTTGCAGGGTTGAGGAAGGTAGATTTTTGCGGCGCAACTCGGCCAGCGGCAATTCACCGCCGCAAGCCGCAAGCTCGGCGAGGATTGCCTGCTGCTTCGCAGTCAGAGAAGGCAGCCGGGCTTCAGGGATGAGAACCGCAAAGCGCTCGGTGCGGCGTGCGTCGCGCTCCACCGCGGAGGTTTCCCGTGCGATCCATTTCTTTCTCACCAGGCCAGCGAGCACAGGGAGTGAAACTGCGGTCGCAGTGCGCAGCGTGGAAACTTTGACGGGTTCGCCCGCAGCCAGCCGCTCGAGTACACGCCGCTCCAGGTCCTGGTCTTCCTTTGAGATTTTTCCCCGCCCCTTTGAACTGGGCGCCCCAGGTCTCGAATTTGAGACCTGGGAGTTCGCAGAGTCCCCGTCGATGGTGCCGGCGAGCACGTCGCGGCCCAGGTCGGTGATGCGGTAGTAAACGGTGCGGCGTACCTCGGCCATCAACGGCAACATGCCGCGCAGTACCTCGCCCAATGGCGCGAGGTAGTACTGCGCAATCCATTCGGCCAGCGCGAGCAGGTGCTCGCTGAGCAGCGGCGCTTCGTCAAGAACTGCTTCAATGGAACGCGCCTCAAAATCCTCAGGAGCCGTCGAGGAGAGCGCGATGACCACGCCGATCAGCTTCTCATTGCGAAACGGCACAATCACCCGCGCACCGCGCTCGGGGTGCTGCCCTTGCGGCACCGCGTAGGTAAACACGCGGTCCAGCGGCACGGGCAGCGCGACTTCGCAGTAGGCAGTCATGGTGGGCACCCTTAAGTGTATCGAGACCGGCGCGCCGTAGCGGGAGCGCCGGCGCGAGCGTGACTTCGGGCAAATGCGCCTCTGTGTGATTTCCCTATAGAAGAACTTCCCTAAATTCAGTGGGGATGAAATACTTTCGCAATGTTGCCCACAGGAAGAATTGTCACCCTTGGTTTGCTGTTCGCAGTCCTCTCTGCCGGCGCGCAGCCACAGGCAGAGCCAATCGCAGCTTCAGATCCTCTGCACGCATGGACGGTAGGAAGCGACCCGGCCGCGCTGGAAACGTGGGTGAATCAGCACCTGGCTGAAGAGAAGGCCGATCTTGAAAAGCTGTTGGCAGTCACCGGCCCGCGAACCGTGGCCAACACGCTGCGGCCCTACGACGATGCGGTGAACGAACTCACAATCGCCGGCGACAATGCGTACGTCATCTTCTCAGTGGCAGACTCAGCGGCACTGCGCGACAAGGGGCAGGCACTGGCGGCGACGATCTCGTCCGCCGGCACTGACTTGAGCTTGAATCAGGCCGTGTACCGTGCGCTGTCTGCAGTCCCACTGCCAAGCAACGACCCCGCGACCCGGCATTATCTTGAGCGCTCGCTGCTTGAGTATCGGCTCTCTGGCGTGGATAAGGACGACGCGACGCGCGCCAGGATTCGCCAGCTGCAGGACAAGATCACCGCGTTGTCGCTGGAGTTTGGGCGCAACGTTGCCGATGGCAAATTGAGCATCACGGCGACCAGGGCCGATCTTGAAGGCCTGCCCGATGACTTTATCGCGCGGCATACGCCCGCGGCGGATGGAACCTACACGTTGACGACCGACGAGCCTGACGCCAAGCCGGTGATGAACTTTGCCAGGAGCGCGGACCTGCGCATGAAGATGTACCTGGCCTACAACCAGAGAGCCTACCCAAGGAACGTGAACGTGCTGATGGATTTGCTGCGCACCCGGCAGGAACTGGCGACGACCCTGGGTTATCCGACCTTTGCCGATCTCGACGCCGCGGATCAGATGATAGGCTCATCGGCCAACATTGAGGCACTTTTGCTGCAGCTCGATGAAGCGTCGCGGGCGATTGGCAAGCGCGAATACGGCGAGCTGCTGGCCTTTGCGCAGCAGCAACAGCCCGGGCTCACCAGTATTTCGACGGCGGATGCGCCCTACTGGAGCGAGCAATATCGCCGTGCAAAGTACGACTTCGATGCAGAAAGCGTGCGTCCCTATTTTCCCTTCGAGCAGGTGCAGGCGGGAATTCTGAAAACAGCGGCCCGCCTGTTTCACGTGGACTTCAAGCCCGTGCCGGATGCAAAGACATGGGACCCTTCGGTGGCGACATTTGACGTGTTCGACGCGGCGCAGCCGAACAAGGGCAAGCTGCTGGGCCGCATCTATCTCGACATGCATCCGCGCGAGGGCAAAGACAAGTGGTTCTCCAGCGCGCCCATCCTGCCTGGAATTCGCGGACGGCAACATCCTGAGGGCATGTTGATCTGCAATTTTTCCGGCGGCAAACCGGGAGATCCGGGCTTGATGGAATACAAGGACGTGGTGACGTTCTTTCACGAGTTTGGCCATTTGATGCACCATATTCTCGGCAGCCAGGGCGAATGGTCAGGCGAAGGCGGGTTCGATGTGGAAGGAGACTTCGTGGAAGCTCCGTCGCAGATGCTGGAGGAAATGTTCCACGACACGACCATTCTGCAATCGTTCGGCAAGCACTACCAGACGGGCGAGACCATCCCCGCCAGCCTGATTGCTCGCATGAATGCCGCCAGCGCGTACGGGCGCGGAAGCTGGGTGCAGGGGCAGTTGGACTTTGCCTACTTCATGCTGCAGATTCATGACCGGCCGCCTGCGGATGTGGATCTGGATGCGCTTTGGCGGCAAGATGCCGAGCGCTTTACGCCCTACACATTTGTCAACGGCAATCGCTATTATGCGGCCTTTACATGGGTCACGGGATACGCCTCGAACCTCTACACCTACGTGCTTGACAAGGTGATCGCGGTCGACTTTTTTGCGCAGTTCGACAAGAAGAATCTGCTCGATGGCCCCACCGCGATGCGCTACCGCCGCAGCGTGCTGGAACCCGGCGCGAGCAAGCCCGCCACCGAGCTGATCAAGAGCTTTCTAGGCAGGCCGCAGAGTATGGATGCACTGAAGGTCTGGATGAATCAGGAGTTTCAATCGCCCGCGCACGCGAGCGCCGCGGGAAGATAGGCAAAGAGGCGACCTAAAAACCATCGCAGCTCCTTCAAGGTTCGTCGAGGGAGAGACTTCGCAATCCCTGTTTCGCGCAGTACAATTCGTGCTGATGACTTCAAAGACCGCAAAACCTTCCGCTCCTGCGCGCAGCGCATCGAAAAAAACCACGGGCCCCATTACGCTGGCCATCGACATTGGCGGCTCGGGCCTGAAAGCCATGCTGCTTGACCCCAAAGGCAAGCCGGTGAGCGAGCGGCAGCGCGTGGAAACGCCGAAGGTGCCGACCCCGCTGATGGTGCTGAGGGGCCTCGAGCATCTGCGCGAAATGTTGCCGGCTTTCGACCGCGTGTCGGTTGGATTTCCCGGCGTAATCAAGCACGGCATCACCTACACCGCAGCCAATCTGCATCCGAAATGGATGAATTTTCATTTCCAGGCGGCGCTTGAAAAACGCTGGAGGAAGCCGGTGCGCGTGGCCAACGACGCGGCGGTGCAAGGCTATGGAGTCATCACTGGCGACGGTGTGGAACTGGCGCTGACACTTGGCACCGGCCTGGGCGGCGCTCTGTTTACCAGCGGGCGGCTCTGCCCCGGATTGGAACTGGGCCACCATCCCTGGAAGAAGCACACCTACGAGGATTACCTGGGCCGGCGCGGACTGGACAAATACGGCAAGAAACAATGGAACAAGTACCTGCAGGAAGCCATCGTGCAGATTGAGAAGCTCTTCAACTATGACCACCTCTACCTGGGCGGCGGCAACACGAAAAAAATCGATTTCGATCCGGGAAAAGATGTAAAGATCGTGTCGAATGAAGCCGGGCTGCTGGGTGGCGTGGCCCTGTGGCGTGATTGGAATTAGACTTCGCCGCACGCGTCCAGAAACCTGGGCCTACCGCGGCATCCGCCGGGTCACTCCTCGCGGAGAAGGGCCAATGGGTTCACCGCAAGCGCACGTTGCGCCGGAATCCACGTGGCAACCAAGCCCAGCAGCGCCATCGCGATCACAACCCCGGTCAAGACCAGCGGATCGCGCGGCGTGGCTTCGTACACAATGTATTCGAGCACCCGCGTCGCAAGAATTCCCAGCAATAACCCTGCCGCTGACCCGATTGCCAGCAGTTTCAATGGCCGCCCCAACGCCGCCGCCAACACTTCCCTGCGCTGCGCTCCGAGGGCCACGCGAATTCCCAGTTCCTTGAGCCGTTTGCTCACTGAGTACATGGCCATGCCGAAGATGCCGGTAATCGAGAGCATCGCGCCCATCATGCCCAGCACGCCCAGTGACACCGTCGCCACGTGCGAGGGAAACAGTGCGAGGTCCAGTCCCTGGGTCCAGGTTTCAATCTCGAATGGCAGCCCTGCATCCAGATTCCGCAGCTTGCTCCTCAATTCAGTCGCCAGCACCTGCGGATCGCGGTTCGAGCGCACCACCAGGCATGTGAGACTGGTCGGGCTTTGCAGGAATGGAAGAAACATCGCCGGCTTCTGATCTTCGGTCAATTGATAATATTTTCCATCTTCAACAACACCCACCACCTGAATCCGGGTTCCGTCGCCCGCGCTTGTAATACTTGCCCAGCGCGTTGGGGATCGATCCGAAGATCTTTCGCGCAAACAGCGCGTTGATGACAGCCACGCGCGGCGAGCCGTTGTCGTCCTGCCATGAGAGCGCCCTGCCCGCCAGCAAAGCGGTGCCTGCCGCATGAAAGTATTCGGGAGATATTTTGAAC
Organism: uncultured Acidobacteriaceae bacterium; assembly: GCA_963780515.1. Classification (GTDB taxonomy): domain Bacteria; phylum Acidobacteriota; class Terriglobia; order Terriglobales; family Acidobacteriaceae; genus Telmatobacter. The sequence goes on along the minus strand of CAWACG010000009.1, from coordinate 191,657 downwards.
ACTGCGGCGTCTGCGGCAGCATTTGAGGGCCTTAAATCTGTCGTTTGGTCGGTGAAAATATCCGCGGACGACCCGCCTCCGCCCAGAGGAATCTGACTCACGAGTCCCACATACCTGACTCCGTGAATCGAGGCCAGGGTGTCAATCATGCGCCGCTGCATGGCAGGCACTCTTTCGCCGCTGTAACCGGCCATGCTGAGCGACGTATCCACCACCATGGCGTTTTCTGGTTCAAATCCGAAGTTGCTGTGCAGCGAGCGCATCAGCCCGCGTATCGCAACAAGCGAGGAAGTGACCAACACGGCACAGATCGCAATCTGCACCACCAGCAGAACATCCTTCAACGTGATCCGCCGTCCGGTGTGGCCTGCGATGATGCCCGATGATCCCGCCTTGACAACCTCGTAGGGATTTGTTCGAAGTATTTGCCGCACCGGCACGGCGCCAAAAAGAAATCCGCTGGCCAGAGCCAGAAACAACGCGACAAGGTAGACATGGGCGTCCGGGCTCACAGACACCTGCAGCGGATATTTCGGAATTGGCTGCCATGCACTCAACTCGCGCAGCAGCGCCACGCTGCCCAATAGCCCGGCAGCGCCTCCGGTAAGCGAAATCAGCACCGCCTCCGTAAATACGGCTCGCAGAATGCGTTTGCGGCTTGATCCAAGCGCGAGGCGCAGGGCCACCTCCCGCGAACGGTCCGCCGCTCGCGCAGCGAACAGACTGCCCAGGTTGGCGCAGGCCGCCAGCAGGATCATTCCTGCAAGCAGCATCATTCCAGTCAGGAATCCCCTTGCCGGTGCCCCCAGCATGTCGCCGGCAAGACTGGGCCGCGCCAGAGAGAAGGTCATATTGGAATCGTCTTTGGGGTAGGTCTTTTCCAGGTAGGCCCCTACCGAGTTCAGATCGGCGATCGCCTGCGCCGGCGTCACTCCCGCCTTTAGATGCCCCAGCACCATGAAGATGTAGCGTGACCTGCGGTCGTTCAGAATCTGCAGGCCCTGCACCTGCTCCTGGTCGACCATCGGCACCCAGAAGTCGGGGTAGAAAAACAGCAACGTTCCGCCAAATTCGCGCGGCGCTACGCCGAGGATGGTGAAGGGATGCTTGTTCACCTCGACCACGCGGCCCACCACGCCTCGATCATCCTGAAAGTGGCTGTGCCAATAGGCATAGCTGAGCACAATGTAGGGAGCGCTGTTGGGCCCATGCTCGTCGGCAACGTGGAAAAAAGCGCCCCAGGTAGGGATGAATCTCCAAGGCGTCGAAGTAATTCCCCGTCACTTCGTACGTCCAGGCCTGGGTTGGATTGTTGCCCGTGTCCAGCCCAACTTCTGTGAGGATATAAGCAGTCAGACCATCAAATGTGCGATTGCGATCCCGCAAATCGAGATAGTCGGGGTAGGAGACATTCTGTTCCTTGTTGTTGCCGCGTTCGAGCGTATAGAGGCTCTCCGCATGGGGTACGTTCAGGGGCCGCAGGATCAGCGCGTTCAACACGCTGAACACCACGGCATTTGCGCCAATGGCCAGTGCCAGCGTTAATACGGCTGCTATCGCGAATCCGGGAGACTTGCGCAAAGTGCGGAGGCTGAAGCGAATATCCTGCAAAATCGTTGCTCCAAGGTTGGCGCCAATCGCTTCATGGATTTCTTCCTTGTACTTCTCGCGCCCGCCGAACTCGATGCGCGCGCGGCGCTCCGCCTCGGCACGATCAAGGCCCGACCGCTCAAGGTCGTCCGCGCGGTGCTCGATGTGCGCGCGAAGTTCCTCCTCCATCTCGGCATTGACCTGGGAACGCCGGAAAAGCGCGGCCACGCGGAAACCAAGAGAAGCGAACACACTCATACTTCCTCCGGTTGCGGCGAGAGAGCGCAGCCGATGGCCGCCGCGAGACGGTTCCAGCTTGCCGTCTCCTGACGCAGGCGTTTGCGGCCAGCCGCGGTCAACTCGTAAAACTTCGCCCTGCGATTGTTTTCCGACGTGCCCCAACTCGCCTTGAGCAGTCCCTGGCGCACCAGCCGAAACAGCCCGGGATAGAGCGCGCCCTGTTCGATAAGCAGCGCATTGCCTGAGATTTGCCCAATGCGGAGGAGGATGCCGTAGCCATGCAGCGGCCCCAGCGAGACCGCTCGCAGAATCAGCAGATCGAGAGTGCCGGGTAGAAGCTGTGCCTGGTCCATCGCGCGTTCCCCTAAGATGGTAAGGAGAGTACCGCGACTCCCCTAAGCTGTCAAGGAGAAAGAATCCGGGCAGCAAAAAATAATCTTCGTCCTGGCCTGTTCAGTTTGCAGGCAATTACCGGGTGAAGGCGCACAATGAAGGTAGAGTGCGGCCCGGAATATCCGCGGCTGGCATCAATCTCGCGGCGCGCGGCACCTGTAAAACCAAAGAAAAAAACGGAATCATAGCGATCGGAGAGGATATCTGCCTTCGCGCGCGCGGTGACGGCACGGCCCGCAACGGCCAATCCAGCCTCAGAAACATGAATTTGAAACCCGGCTGTGAAACTGTGAAGCTGTGAGACCGCACCTAACCCAAGACGAATCAATGCCAGAATCCGACCACCGGCAGAGGACACGGATCCTGTGAAGCTGTGAGGCTGTGCAGCTGTGATGCTGTGAGGCTGTGAAGCTGTGATGCTGTGAGGCTGTGAGGCTGTGAAGCTGTGCGGCGCACCTCTCAGGCCTTGGCAGGCGGCTTCAATCCCAGCTCGCGCATGGCGATTTGCAGGTCGGCCCACGCTTCCTTTTTCTGGCGCGGGTCGCGGAGAAGATAGGCCGGATGATAGGTGACGATGAGCTTCGCACCGCGAAAGGAGTGCACGCGGCCGCGCAGCCCGGCCAGCGGCTGGCGATGGCCGAGGAGATAAGTGGCCGCTGTTGCGCCCAGCGCCACCAGCACCTCAGGGCGAACCACATCGATCTGGCGAAAGAGAAACGGCGAGCAGGTGTTGGCTTCGTCGGGCTCCGGCGTGCGGTTGCCGGGCGGACGGCACTTGACCACGTTGGCGATGTAGACTTCTTCGCGCTTGAGGCCCATGGCGGCAATCATGTTGTTGAGCAGTTGGCCGGCGCGGCCGACAAATGGAATGCCCTGTGCATCCTCGTCGGCGCCGGGGCCTTCGCCCACAAACAGCAGTCGCGCCTGTGCGCTGCCGTCGCCAAAGACCAGCTTGTTGCGGCCCTTGTGAAGCGCGCAGCGAGTGCAGTCGCCAATTTCGTCGCGAATCAGTTGCAGTGCGGCGGCGCGATCGGCCAATGGAACCGATGCGTCTTGCGGCGGCGGCGGCAGGGGCTTGTGGGCAGAAATCGGAGCTTCCTCCTGAAAGGGCTTGTGGGGCTCGGCGGCTGTGAGGCTGTGCTGGATTCCTGATTCGAGATCTCAAGGGCGAGCGCCGGAGTGCCATTGTCCACTGTCTCTTCAACGAATAGGGCGGGATCAACCGGGCGCCGATAGAACTCGGTCAGGCCGATATCGCGATAGAAGCGCAGGCGCGCGGCAATGGCCTGCTGTGTTGCCGGATCGAGCGGACGGGGCACGGCGGGCTACTCCACGATCAGCTGGCGGCCGCGCACTGCGGGGTCGCCGGGTCGGCCAGATTGGCTTAGAACACGGTCCTGCGGCGATTGCTGCTCCGGCTCATGATCGCTCTCAACAACCAGGGAACGCGGACGGCGAAGGGCGAGAATCTCGTCGAGGATGCGGTCGGCGAGTTTCCGCTTGGGCATCTCGTGAAGCTCGATGGCGGTGGAAGCGGTGAGGAACGTCGCAGCGTTATTGTCGGCATCGATGCCTACGCCCTCGTTCGACACATCGTTGACCACGATGGCGTCCGCGCCTTTGCGCAGCAGCTTGGCGCGGCCGTTCTCCATGCGGTTTTGCGTCTCGGCGGCAAAGCCCACGATCAGCTGCCCTGGGCGGCGGCGGCGCACCACCTCGGCGAGAATATCTTCAGTGGGCGCAAGTTCGAGCGTGATGGGCCCGGTGCGCTTGAGCTTTTGGTCGGAGACGTTGACGGGCCTATAGTCGGCCACCGCGGCTGCCTTGATCACCAGCGTGGCGTCTGTCATGCGTTCGAGCACGGCGTGGCGCATTTCATCGGCGGTGGTGACCTTGACCACCTCGCAATGCGAAGGAGGATAGAGGGCCGAAGGCCCGCTGATGAGGATGACTTTGGCTCCGCGGCTTTGCGCGGCATCGGCCAGCGCGTACCCCATTTTGCCGCTGGATCGGTTCCCTATGTAACGCACGGGATCGAGCGCCTCGCGCGTGCCGCCTGCGGTAACAAGCACAACTTCGCCGGCCAGATCGTGGCGCCGGCCAAGTGCGTTAAGGACAGCATCGGCGATGGCATCCGGCTCAGCCATGCGGCCTGCGCCCACCATGCCGCAGGCAAGATCGCCGGTGCCCGGCTCGATGACGCGCACCCCGCGCTGACGCAGGATTTCAAGATTGGCCTGTGTGGCTGGGTGATCCCACATATTCACATTCATTGCGGGAGCCACAAGGACTGGAGCTTGCGTGGCCAGATACATCGTGGTGAGGAAGTCGTCGGCGACACCATGAGCGAATTTGGCCAGGATGTTGGCGGTGGCCGGCGCAACGACAAGCGCATCGGACCATTGCGCTTCGCTGATGTGTTCGATGCCGTTCTGCTCGCTCGCAGCCTCGTAGGAGCTTTCGCCGGAGCCGGAGTCATCCCAGAGGCTGGTGATGACCTTGTGGCCGGTGAGCGCGGCAAATGTGAGTGGCTGAATGAAGCGTGTGGCGGCCTCGGTCATCACCACGTGGACTTCAAGAGCCTGGCGCTGCAGTGCGCGCACCAGTTCCGCTGCCTTGTATGCGGCGATGCCGCCCGAGACACCCACAGTTACTCTCATGGTTCGATTGTAGAACGTTTTCTGATTTGGAAGGTGCAAGGCGCGCAGGTTGGGTTCGCGTTATCCCCGCCCTGGCGGCGAGAGCAAAGCTGTCAGACAGATGGCGCCCTCATCTTCATGAGCGCCGTCAACAAGAGATCCTGACTAGGACAGGATCGGGATGCCGGTCTCAGCCACGAGGGGCTTTACAACCGGTGTGTCTGTTTTGACATAGGCGATTTTTCCGGCTTCGACTTCTTCCTGCGCGATGCGGCAGGCCTTGGTGGAATGGCTGTGAATGAGTGCGGCGGAACCGCTCTGAATCTGGCGCGCGCGGCGGGCAGCCACAAGAACCTTGCGGTAGTTCGAGTCAAATTTGGTTTCAATCGTCATCGGGTTCCTCGTCAAAGGGAAGTTGATGTTGACCGCTTGGATTGTCGATGCCAAAAGCTTCCAGCACCGGTTTCAGCCGTTCTTGCGAATTGGTCTGCCGGCACGCTGCAGCCACCTCCAACACCCTGCTGGAGCGGTAGGCTATGGGCTCACCATTCCTGTAGTATCGCTCCGCGAGCACAATGGCTTCAAGTTGGGCCACAGCTCTGTCCAGGATGTCGTTGACCAAAATATACCCATATTCACGATAATTCTCAATTTCCTTGCTGGCTTCGCTCAGGCGGCGGTAGAGCTCCGCCTCATGCACCACACCCTCCGCGCGGCTGCGATTGCGAAGGCGAGTGCGCAGCACTTTAGGATTGGGCGGGAGGACGAAGATGCTTACGGCTTCGGGCATGGCTTTGCGCACTTGGGCTGCGCCCTGCACATCGATGTCGAGCAGAAGGTCGTGTCCCATCCGTCGCGCATCGTCGAGCGAAAGCCGCGCCGTGCCGTAGTAGTTGCCGAAGACTTCTGCATGCTCCAGGAACATGCCCGCATCGCGCATGCGCTCAAACTCCTCGCGGCTGGTGAAGTAATACTCGCGCCCGTTTTCCTCTGAACCGCGCGGCGGCCGCGTGGTCCACGAGATGGAGAAATCAACGCCGCTGACCTGCTTGCGAAGTTCGCTGACCAGTGTGCTTTTGCCTGAGCCCGAAGGCGCCGAAATGATGAATAGGATTCCCGCCACTTTCCAGTATTTCCTTCCCTCGTTCTTTTTGTTCGTTCGCACAACCTATTCCACGTTTTGAATCTGTTCCCGGGCCTTCTCTATCTCGGCTTTCATGGCCAGCCCCAGTTCGGTGATGCGGGTTCCCTTGCCGCCGACGCCGCCAGTCTTCGAGAGCAGCGTGTTGGCCTCGCGATTCATCTCCTGCAACAGGAAGTCGAGCTTCTTGCCCATCTCGCCGCCCGCTGTGAGCAGCTCGCGAAAGTGGCCGATATGGGTTGTCATACGCTGCAGTTCCTCTGCGATGTCGCTACGATCCACCAGCACAGCAACCTCTTCGAGCAGGCGCTGGCGGTTGAATTCATTTCCGGTGGCGGCAATCAGGCGCTGCGTGAGACGTTCCTGGTAGCGCTGTTCTACCTCAGAGCGCAGCGCAGCCACGCCCTCGGTTGCTTCGGCAAGGCGATCGAGCGAGGCGCGCAGGATGGCCTCAAGCGATTCGCCTTCGCGGGCGCGCATCACTTTCAACTCCTCCAGCAGCGGGCCCACTTCGCGCTGGACACTTTCGGTGAGTGCGGCAAGCTCTTCATCGCCGTTGCCGCGGTTCTCATTTTGCAGTGCGGCCGGCATGCGCAGAATGGCATTGAGGTCCGGCTCGCCCGCAAGCGCGAACTCCTGGCGCGCAGCCTTGAATGCACCGATGTAGCTGGCAACCAACTCGCGGTTGTAGCCGCCTTTCTGTTGGGTCGAGCGGTCGACGGAAAGTGAAAGCTCGACGTGACCGCGGATCAGGTTTTCCTTGAGCGCGCGGCGTAGTTCCATCTCCAGCGCATCGAGGCCGGAGGGCAGGCGGAGTTGAATATCGAGAAAGCGGTGGTTCACGCTCTTGACACTCAACGTGTAGACAAGCTGATCGTGAACGCGCACCTGGGCGCGGGCGAATCCGGTCATCGAATAAATCGGCATGCGTGCTATTCTCTTGCTTTCGTTGACAGCTCTTGCTCAAACAGCAATGTGTATTGGGCCAGCGAATCTTTTGGCACGGGGTTCGGCGTTGACTCGGGGACATCCATGAACTGCAGTTGATAGAGACGCTGATAGGTGGGCGACGTGGTGAGCAACTCTTCGTGGGAGCCGATGGCCGTAATGCGTCCATCTTCAAGCACGGCGATGCGGTTGGCGCGGCGGATGGTTCCAAGGCGGTGGGCGATCACCAGCACAGTACGTCCTTGCATCAGGTTGGCGAGTGCGGCCTGAACCAACGACTCGCTCTCGGAGTCGAGAGCCGACGTGGCCTCGTCAAGAATCAGGATCGGCGCGTCCTTGAGGATGGCGCGCGCAATGGCGATGCGTTGCCGCTCGCCGCCGGAGAGGCGGAAGCCTTTCTCGCCGATCACGGTGTCGTAGCCCTGCGGCATGCGCGCGATGAAATCGTGGGCGAGGGCGTTGTGCGCGGCTGCTCCACAAGATGCATGCTTCACATCGGGGCTGGCCATAGGCGATGTTGTTGCGCACCGTGTCGTTGAAGAGGATAGTCTCCTGGGTAACCTGGGCCACCTGGCGGCGCAGGGAACCGAGCGTTAGGTCGCGCAGGTCGTGACCGTCAATGAGGATGCGGCCCGAAGTCACGTCGAAGAATCGCGGAATGAGATTGACCAGCGTGGACTTGCCCGCTCCGCTGGGGCCGACCAGGGCGAGCACTTCGCCTGCGTTGACGTCGAGATCGACGTTGTGCAGAATCTGATGCTCGCCTTCTTCAGTGCTGTAAGAGAAGCCCACATTCTCAAATCGAACTGATTTGCCGAAGCGATGCAGCGTCGAGGCGTGAGCGCGCTCTTTCACATCGTCCTGCACGTCGAAGAAAGCGAAGATGGACGAGGATGCGCCCATGGCCTGCTGGAAGCTGTTGTAGAAGTAGGCGAACTTGCGCACCGGGTCGTAGAGCTTGAAGAGCAGGATGATAAAAGCGCCGAAGAGTCCCATGGTCATGTGGCCGTGGAGAATCTCGTTACGGCCGATGAAGAGGAACATGGCAATGGCGATGGCGCCGATGGTGTCCATCAGGGGCGAACTGATGGACTGAATGCGCACGCTGCGCAAGTTGGCGCGGAACAGGCGACCGGCCGCCTTTCTGGAAGCGCAGAATCTCCCACAGCTCGGTGTTGAACGCCTTGACGATGCGATTGCCGGTGACGGTTTCATGCAGGATGTTCTGAATCTCGGCGAGCTTGTCCTGACCGGTACGGGTGCGGGTGCGAACTTCCCTGCCGATCTTGCGCGCGGATGTGACGACTACCGGGATGAACAGCACCAATGCCCAGCTGAGGTATCCGCCAAGTTTAATTACAAGAACGATTCCGACAACAAAAGTGAAGAACTGCTGGAGGAATTCGCCAATGACTGAGCTGACCGCGGTCTGCACCTTGTCCACGTCGTTGATGAGAGTGGAAAGAATCGTGCCCGTGGCGTGCTTGTGAAAGAAGCTGGCGGAGCGGCGGAGCGTGGCTTCGTAAAGATGATTGCGGAGGTCGGTGATCAGGCCGAAGCCGGCATAGTTGACGAGGTAAGTGCCGAGGTAATCGCAAAGGCCTTTGGCCAGCGTGGCGGCAACCAAGGCGAAAGCCACGACGTTCCAAGCATTATGCATATGAATGAAATGCGGGATCAATGCCCTGAGGTCAAAATGCCATTGACCCTTGGGCAGGCCGAGCAGAATGGGCCCTTCCGGCGCGTCGGGCCTGAGGACCTGGTCGAAGATGGGCTGCAGCAGAAGGACGCGGAAGGTGTCGAGCACACCGACCATGGCCAGCAACAGCACTCCGGGCAGCCATTGAAGGGTGTAGGGGAGCCCGTAGCGCACAAGACGGAGAAAGCCCTTCATGCCTGCCCGCCTGTCAGCCCGATGCACGACCGCCGCCAATGCCCTGGGTAGGTGCTGAACTCCATCCCCGTATTGTATCCGGCACAACCTGCCAAGGCATGGCGCTAACGGCCCGCGCCTTTCTCAATGAGGCGAGTAGTGGAGAAGCCTTCGACGAGGGGGACGATCTTCACATCGCCACCCCAGGACGCGACTTCCGGCGCGCCAACGATCGCGTCGGCGTTGTAGTCTCCGCCTTTGACAAGGACGTTGGGCTGGAGTGCGACGATCAACTCCAGCGGTGTGGGTTCATCGAAAACAACGACCGCATCCACGGCGGCAAGGGCGGCCAGGACGCGGGCGCGCTCGCTCTCACCGACGATGGGGCGACTGGGCCCTTTGATGGCGCTCACCGAGGCGTCGCTGTTGATGGCTACGATGAGCCGGTCGCCAAAACGGCGAGCCTGTTCCAGCAGCGTGATGTGGCCGATGTGGAGCAGGTCGAAGCAGCCATTGGTGAAGACGACCCGTTCGCCGTTGGCCTTCCAAAGTGCGACACGCTGCACCAGCTCGGGACGGGTGAGCACGCGATCTTCGGCGTGGAGGGCCATCTGCGGACTGAGTGCGGCGAGGAGCTCGTGTTTCTCAACCGGCACCGTGCCTACTTTGCCGACCACAATGCCTGCGGCCAGATTGGCAAGCTGCACCGCATTCTCCGGCTTCAACCCAGTTGCCAGGCACAGGGCAAGCACTGCAATCACGGTGTCTCCGGCGCCTGATACGTCGAACACCTGGCGGGCCTGGGCCGGGGCGATGAGCCGATTGCCGGGCCGCACGAGCGCGATTCCCTTCTCGCTGAGTGTCGCGGTCAGGAACTCAATATCGAGGGCTGCGATCATCTCTTCAGCCGCGGCGAGCAGGGCGTCGAGATTGCCGGGGTCAAGCCGCGTGGCACGCGCAAGCTCGTTCAGATTGGGACAGATTGTGGTTGCGCCGCGGTAGTAAGAATAGTCGAGGCTTTTGGGGTCCACCAGCACGGGGATACCCAGCTTGCGGGCAGCGGGAATGAGCGTCTGGCACACCTCGGGAGTGATGACGCCTTTTGCATAGTCAGAGAGAACGAGCGCATGAAAGCCGGGCAGAAGAGACAGCACCTCTTCGATAAGGCGGTCGTATTCGGCCTTGGCGTGAGTGCCCGTGCGTTCAAAGTCCAGCCGCAGCATCTGCTGCCGCCCGCCCAGAATGCGCGTCTTGGTGATGGTCGGGAATCCCTCGGAGGCGATGAAGTGCGGCTCGATCTTGTTGGAGCGGAGGCTTGCGGCCAGCAGCTTTTCATTTTCGTCGCCGCCGGTGATGCCGACAACCACGGTCTGCGCGCCAAGACGGGCCAGATTCATGGCCACATTGGCAGCGCCGCCGGGCTTCTCGTCCTGATGCATGCCACGCACCACAGGGACGGGGGCCTCCGGGGAGATGCGTCCCACTTCGCCCCAAACGTATTTGTCGAGCATGACGTCGCCGACGACGAGCAGACGCTTGTTGGCCCATTCATGCTCGATGTCGTGGATTACCCGGTGCAGTTGTCCTATCACCGCGCCCCCTTGCTTTGCGGCATTGCCGGCATCCGCAATCCGGCAGACGTACGCATGGTTGCTATCATAACGGGGTGGCCGACTCCCCAGACAGCTCAATCCTGCGCAATCTTCGCACGATCTTTCTCGATCGGGACGGTGTGCTGAACGAAAAGCTGAGTGAAGGCCGATGGGTTGCTACGTGGAATGATTTTCACGTACTGCCCGGCGTGCCGGAGGCCATTGCCAGCCTGAATCGCGCAGCGATGCGGGTGATTGTGGTTTCGAACCAACGCGGAATTGCGCTGGGGCTCTTTTCAGCGGCGGATGTGGAGGCCATTCAGGCGGGTTTTCAGAACCTGTTGCAGGCGCAGGGAGCCCACGTGGACGCCTTCTTCTATTGCCCGCATGACAGGCTCGAATGCAACTGCCGCAAGCCGCTACCGGGGATGTTTGAGCAGGCCAGAGGGCAGTTCCCCGAGATCAACGCGGCAACGAGCGCGATGATCGGCGACTCGTTGCCTGACATTGAGTTTGGGCGGCGGCTGGGAATGCTGACGGTCTTCATCGATGGCGCGCCAGAGCGGCAAAAGCCGGGCGCGGAAAAGGCGCGCGAATTGGCCATGCTGCGATTTCCTTCGCTGGCAGCAGCAGTGGATGCGTTGCTGGAAGACCGCTAATACGCGCGCAGGCTCTGAATAGCTTTGAGAATGGTTTCGGGCTGCGGGAGGATGGCATCCTCGAGCACAGGCTGATAGGCCACGAAGGTGTCCATGGAGCCGATGCGGCGGACGGGTGCGTCGAGATCGTCGAAAAGTTCGTCGGCAATGCGCGCGGCGATCTCTGCGCCGTAGCCCCAGCTCAACATGTCCTCATGGGCCACGATGACGCGGCTGGTCTTTCGCACCGACGTGGCGATAGTCTCCCAGTCGTAAGGATTAAGCGTGCGCAGGTCGAGGATTTCGACTTCAATGCCGTGGTCGCGCTTTGCTTTCTCCGCGGCCTGCAACGCACGCGGAACAATGGCGCCATAGGTCACAAGCGTAATGTGCGAGCCGGGCCGAACGATTTTCGCCTTGCCGAAAGGAATCGCGAAGTCGGGACCCGGATAGGGCGCGCGGCCGTAGGTTTCGCGGTAGAGCCGCTTGTGCTCGAGAAAGAGCACCGGGTCGTCGCAGCGGATGGCGGTGCGCAGGAGGCCGTTGGCGTCGAGCGCGTTGGAGGGAAAGACCACGCGCAGGCCCGGAATATGGGTGAAGATGCTCTCGCCCGATTGGGAGTGGTAAATGGCACCGCCGGTGAGATAGCCGCCGATGGGAACGCGCAAAACCGCGGGCGAAGCCCACTCGCCATTGGAACGCCAACGCATGAGCGCAAGCTCATTGTGAATCTGGTGCATGGCGGGCCAGATGTAGTCGAAGAACTGAATCTCGACCACCGGCTTCATTCCGCGAGTTGCGTAGCCCACGGCGCGACCAACGATGTTGGCTTCAGCGAGTTGCGAATTGAAGACGCGCTCGGAGCCGAATTCCTTTTGCAGTCCCGCGGTGAGCTTGAAGACACCGCCCTTGCCTTTGACCTCAGAGAGCGCGGCCTCGCGGCTGGCGTCGGCCACGTCTTCGCCATAGACGACGATGCGCGGGTCGCGGCGCATTTCATCGTGCAGGCAGGCGTTGATCAGATCGGCCATGGTGCGTGGAGCACTTCCCTTTTCGCCTCCGGCCTTGCCGCCACCCGCGGAGCCCGGCGCCTTGACCTGTTCGGTGGCAAAAGCGGAGCTGGTGGGGTCAAGGTCTTCAGAGTAGACGTGCCGCATGATGCTCGACACCTGAGGTAGCGGCGCTTGAAGAGCGCGCTCCGCGGCCTCGGCTGCCTCGCGGTCCGCGGCCTCTTCGAGCGCGGTGATCTGGTCGGTGCTGAGGATTCCCCCGCGCAGCAGGCGCATCTGCATCTTGGCGAGGGGATCGCGCATAGCATCTGCTTCGCGCTCGGCTTTGGAGCGGTACAGCTTGTCGTCATCGGAAAGCGAATGGGAGTAAGGCCGGATGACATGGCCGTGGACAAAGGCCGGCCCATGGCCTGCGCGGCAATGATCCGCGGCTGCCTGGAACGCGCGCAGGCAGGCCTCTGGGTCGGTGCCATCGATCTCGGCAAAGTGGAAATTGGGGAAGTTCGCAACCAGTTTTGAGATGTTTCCGCCGGGGGTGTTCACCTCAACCGGCACGCTGATTGCGTATCCGTTATCTTCCACGCAGAAGATGACGGGGAGCTTGTTGTTGGAGGCTGTGCTCAGTGCTTCCCAGAACTCTCCCTGGGAGGTGGAACCTTCGCCAATGGTGGCAAGGACCACCTCATCGCCGTGAAACACGACGTCGTGAAAGGCGCGGTAGTCACCCACGGCTCTCTTCGCGGCTTCAGGATGGTGGCTGAAGTAGCGCCCGGCCTCTGCGCAACCGACCGCGTGAAGGACCTGGGTCGCGGTCGAGGAGGATGTGCTGACGATGTGCAGAGGGCGGCTGCTCCAATGGGTCGGCATCTGGCGGCCGCCGCTGGCCGGATCGGTGGCAGCACCGACGGCCTGAAGGAACATATCCTCGGGCGTAACGCCAAGAGCCAGGCACAAGGCGCGGTCGCGATAGTAGGGGAAAAACCAATCGTACCCCGGACGAAGGGCAAGAGCGGCGCCAACCTGGAGCGCCTCGTGACCGGCGCCGGAAACCTGAAAGAAGACCTTTTGCTGCCGCTTGAGAAGAATCTCGCGATCATCTACTCGACGGGAGAGAACCATCAGCCGGTAGACTTCAATCAACTCCTGATTGGTCAGGCTGCCCGCGGTCGCAGCCGTTTTTGGCGCCCGAGCACTGGAAACCGCAAGTCCCATTTCCGACTCTCCCGGCTCCCGGTTTTGCCTGGAGCCAACCTGATTGTAACAACCCTTTCCTTGCAGGTGGCAGCCTCCAAATTTTCCAATCCGCCGACCCTGGTTTTAGACCGATCTGTTAAGGAATTGGAGGCAGAGGAGATTCTCGATACGTTGGTGTGCCTCCTACGGCGAAGCTCATCTTTTCTTTCACACTGCGTGCCAGCTTTTCAATCTCAGCCACCTTGCGCAGCTGCTCGGAGGTGAAGGCGTCGGAGTTGCCTGAGTCCAACTCAGTGTTCAATTCCGTGGCCACTTTCAACAACTTGCCGGCGTCGGAGACCAGGTTCTTCTGGCGTTCCGCATTGAGCGCGCGAATCCGCTTTGCGGCGAAGACCGGGTCGTCATCTCCCATATCGCCAAATGGATTTCGCGGGCGCTGAGTCACCTGGTCCGGCATAGATTCCTGGCCCGCGGGTGCAACGGACTGTGTACCAGCCAAGAGAGCCCCAGCAAGGATAATCCGGAGGGCTCTACGGGTAGGAGAGTCCCGGTGAAAACACCGTTTGGCCCGACCCTGTTCCCGCAAGTCATCCATGGCGCACCACCCTACACCCATGCTTCGCCGCACATTCCCCGGCTGATTCAGCCGCCTCCCGCTGTCGTCTTCATTCTTTCCTTCACATCGTGGGCGAGTTTCTCAATCTCGTCGGCCTTTCGGATAACGGCGAGGGAGAGAGTGTCCTTGTTGGTTTTGTCGACCTCCGCCTTTAAATCCGCAGCGAGTTTCAACAGCTTTGCGCTGTCATCGGCAATCTCTCTCTTACGTGCGGCATTGGCAGCGTCGAAGCTCTCTTGCCTGGCCTGCTCGCCGCGCATCCGGACGAGATCATTGGGGTCGGGTGTGCCGTTGGCGCCTTGCGACGTGGCCTTCCATGCAGGGTCGCGCTGCACCTGCTGCGGGCCCGAGTAAGCGGCAACGGAAAGGGCTGCAATGCTTGCCATGACCAACCCCCAGGAAGATTTCTTCCTTTTGCTGATGACGGCGCTCTCCTTGCCTGGGCGATCCTGATTGCTGGTGAGTTTCATGGGGTACTCCTCAGATGAAACCTTTCGACTCAATTCTCTTGCTTTGAATTGCGAAGGGATTTGCGAAGTTTGGAGTTCCGCTCTTTCCTGCGCACAGTCTAGTCTAGAAACAGGAGCCCTTGGATGCATCCTTTTTTGTACGCGGCGGTGTGGGGCTGGCTTCGCCAAGGCCAGTTTCTCGGCAAGGTGATGGACGAATGGACCGACGACACCCAGGAATTCATCCACTCCAAACTGCCGCATCTGATTGTTGTTGCAATTATCGCCATTATTCTCAACAGGTTGCTGCGCCTGATCACGGCCAGGATGATCCATGTTGCAGAGCAGCATGCTCCCGGCCAAAGCCGCGTATCGCAGGTAAGGACGCTGGCCGGCGTGATTCGGACCACCGGCGTGGCGATCATTGCCTCCATCGTCGGACTGCAGGTTCTTGCCGCCGTGGGGATGAACCTGGCTCCGTTGCTGGCTTCGGCCGGGGTAGCCGGCGTGGCCATCGGCCTGGCGGCGCAAAACATCGTGCGCGATATGTTGAATGGCGTACTGATTCTGATTGAGAACCAGTTCAACGTGGGCGACACGGTGCGGGTGGCCGGAGTGGCAGGCGTGGTGGAGGCCATGACGCTGCGCAAGACCACGGTGCGGGATGCGGATGGAACGCTCTACATGATTCCCAACTCGCAGATTACGACGGTGGCCAACCAGAGCATCGATTACTCGGTGGCGACGGTGAACGTGCATGTAGACTATTCCGCCAATCCCGACAAGGTGATGGAACTGTTGAAGGGCATTGCGATGGAAGTCCGCAACAGCGACGAGTTCCGCGACGTGTTTGTGGCTGACCCCAAGATTCTGGGGGTGGACTCCATCAAGGGTTCCGAAATCATCTTCCCCGTTGTTTTCAAGACGCAGGCAACAAAACAGTTTGCCCCGGTGCGGGAGTTTCGTCGCCGTGTTCGGCTTGCACTCGAAGAGAACAAACTGCTGCCCGGTGATCCAAACAGGGTGTTTAACGCATTTGTCGACAGGGTTACGGGGGCACGACCACAGCCTGAGACCGATGAGGCCGATACCTCAGACGCAACCGCCGCCAAGGCTCCAGATAGCAATCCATTTAGTGCTGAGTAGGAGCTTACGGCCGGCGGGTGCGGAAGTCAGGTTGTCTGCTCCATGGCCCCGAGCAGGGCGTCAGCATCGGTAATTGGTGGCAGGCAGGTGCGACCGCGGCAAACCATGACCCAGGCCTCCGCATCAACCGGCGAGGGCACGTTGAGGAGGGTTTCGGCAAGCGCCTCGGGGAGCCCGCCTGGAACAAGCATGGATGGCTCCAACCGCATCACAGTTTTGTTCACCGCGAAGCCGGCCACGGACAGCGCTTCCAGGTGATCGGCTTCGGAGCCTGTGCCAAGGACAACAACCTGCAACGGATCGAGAAGAAGCCGCTCGAGCGCGAGACCGTAGCTGCCGGCGTAGAGGCCGAAGTGTTCAACAATGCCTGCGAAGGAAGCGAGTGTGTCTTCGGCAATTTCGCGATATTCGGCGCGCCCGCTGAGGATCTCAAGGCGCAGAAGTGCGGCGGCCGCAACGGGGTTACCGGCCGGGGTGGGCGAGTCCTGCAAAGGCTTGCGGCGCGCGCCCAATGCGCCCAGCGGCGCGGTTCCCTCTGCTGGCGCTGCCGTATCGTAAAAAGCACCTGCGGTGCGATCGAAGAAGCGCGCAATCATCGCGTCGGCCAATTTGACCGCTGCATGGTAAAAGCGCATTTCGCCGCCGGCGAGCCATGCGTCGATGCAGGCGTGGACGGTGAAGGCGTAATCGTCCAGGGTGCCGGGGACGCGATCCACCTGTGCAACACCCTCCGGGTAGGCGATGACGTGATACAGCGAGTCGCCGCCGTCCCACGCCTCGGCAAGCAGCCGTGTGAGGGTGCGCAAGGCAAACTCCCGGGCCGGTTCAATACGGAGAACGTGCGCCGCCTCAAGATAGGCTGTCACGGCCATCGCGTTCCAGCTTGTGTAGAGTGTGCGATCAATGAAGGGCGTGGGCCGCCTGGCGCGGGCATACAGCATCTTCTGCCGCGCGGAATCCACAAGAGAGCGTATGTCGCCCACCGCCTGGTTCATTTCCGCTGCGAGTTCCTCGATGGTGTATTTGCGATGGAGCACGTTCTTGGCGGGATTGTGGTGCATGTCGCCGAGTTCGCTGATGTCCCAATACAGCGATGCGACACCGAGTTCAGCGGAGTCCAGGACGGCGCGGGCTTCGTCCAGCGTCCAGGTAAAGTAATCGCCGTCGTCGTCAAGGTTGATGTCGGCATCCTGCGATGCGAAGAAGCCGCCGCGTTCGCGGTCGGTCATGACGGCATCGAGCCAAGCGACGATCTCGCGCGCTGTCTGGCGGAAGTCATCGCGGACGAGGCTCTGAAAGCCGTGGACGTAATTGCGCAGCAGTTCGGTATTGTCGTAGAGCATCTTCTCGAAGTGCGGAACGACCCAGCGCTCGTCGACACTGTAGCGATGGAAGCCGCCGGCGAGCTGGTCGTAGACGCCGCCGCGCGCCATTTTCTCGAGCGTGACGGTGAAAGCCTCGCGGGCCGCGCCATTGGCACGGTTCACGGCCAGTTCAAGCAGGAGGTCAAGCATGGCGGGATGAGGGAACTTGGGCTGGGAGCCGAAGCCACCGTTGCGAGGATCGTATTGGCCGAGAGCCGAAGCCGCAATCTTGTCTACCAGGGCCAGGGTGAGCTCGCCGCCACGGCCGGAGAAGCTCTCATTGTGCTCGATTGCGGCCATGACGCTGACCGCAGACTCGATGGCCTCGTTGCGTCTTTCTTTCCACACCTGGGCCATGGTGAGCAGCACGCGGCCGAATCCGGGACGGCCATAGCGGTCGTCGCGCGGAAAGTAGGTGCCGCCAAAGTAGGGGCGGCCGTCGGGAGTGAGGAAGGCGGTGAGCGGCCAGCCGCCCTGTCCGCTGATGGCTGAAACCGCTGCCTGGTAGCGCACGTCGACGTCGGGGCGCTCATCGCGGTCCACTTTCATTGCCACAAAATTCTCGTTGATAATGCGCGCCATCTCGAGGTCTTCGTAGGATTCGCGATCCATGACGTGGCACCAGTGGCACCAGACTGCACCAATATCGAGCAGGATGGGCTTGTCTTCTGCCTGGGCGCGCGCGAATGCAGCCTCTCCCCAGGGGTGCCAGAGGACGGGCTGGTGGCGCGCCGAACGCAGATAGGAAGAGGCCGCGTGTTCGAGTTGATTTGACGCGCCGGAAGAAGGAGAAGAGTCCGGATGCATGGGCTGAGGATACATGGCCCGCGCGCGGCACGGCTAGCTTGGGTGCGGACGGTGGACCTATTCGTTCCCAGACGTCGGCCTCATTCCGCGGCTAGCCTTTTGCCAATTCGGCTTTGATGGCGGCGACCAACTCGGGCGCATCGGGCTCGGTGTCGGGCGAGAAGCGCTTGACGACCTCGCCGGAACGGCTGACGACGAACTTCTCAAAGTTCCACAGGATCTCCGGTTCGGGATTGGTGGCAATCCCGTAGCCGTTCAGTTTTTTCGCAAAGGGTATCTCGCCGACGCTGACGGCCTTGGGCTGGGCGGCGATGAGGGCCGCGTACAGCGGGTGCTTCTCCGCGCCTACGACGGTGATTTTGCTGAACAAAGGGAATTTGACGCCGAAGTTGGCGGTGCAGAAGGTCTGAATCTCGTCGTTGGTTCCCGGCTCCTGGCTCTTGAAGTCGTTGGCGGGAAAGCCGGCAACCACAAGGCCCTGCCCTTTGTACTGCTCGTAGAGCTTTTCGAGACCTTCATATTGCGGCGTCAATCCGCACTTTGATGCGACGTTGACGACCAGCAGGACTTTGCCGGCGAATTCAGCCAGGGAGGCGCCTTCGCCTGTGATCTTTTGAACGGGGATGTCGTAGATGGATGAGGTCATTAAGGTGTCTCCTTGATTGCGTGCAGCTGTTCCGTGCGTTGGACGATGAATTTCGTGATCTTAAGCGAGCAACTGCCTGCCGACCTTGATATAGATCTCGACGGCTTCGAGCAGTTCCTCTTTGGCGAGTTTCTCAAAGGGTGTGTGGGCAACGTGGATGGAGCCGGGGCCAAGGAGCAGAGGCTCTCCCCAGTTGGTCAGATACGGGATGTCGGTCGAGAACTTGGCGATCATTGTGGGCAGGCCTTCGACGGCGTGGAGGCGGAGGAAGGGCGTGTCCAGGGTAAAGTCTACCTGGGCGAGACCGTCGGCGGCATGCAGGAGGGCGGCGCGCACAGGCGCGGAGTCAGTCACCGTGCGCACCAGCACCTGGGCCTCCGCCTTGTCGGCGATCACATTGGGAGCATGGCCGCCGTGGATTTGGCCGATGTTGAGGGTGCTGGGGCCGATGCCATCGAGCACGGGCAGCGGGAGGGCGAGCACCTTCGCCAAAGCCTGGACCAATTTATGGACGGCGCTGTCGCCGAGTTCGGGATAGGCGGAATGGGCCATCTTGCCGGTGGATTTGAATGAGGCACGGAGAGCTCCCTTGGAGGCCAGGGCAACGCGATTGTCAGTGGGCTCGCCGTTGATCAGAAACCGGCTGCCTTTGGGCGATTCGTTGGCAATTCTGGCGCCGGCCGAGTCGCGCTCTTCGCCGCTGACGAACAGCAGGCCAACCTTGAAGCCTTCCGCGCGCAGAGCTTCGGCTGCCGCAACCTGGGCGGCGATGATGCCCTTGGCGTCGGAAACGCCGCGGCCGTACATGAATTCACTGTCTTCGCTGAAGGGAATGTAGGGCGGCACGGTGTCCATGTGGGTTGAAAACACAAGTTCCGGAGCCTGGCCTGGGATGCCGGCATAGACGTTCCATCGGGGGTCGGAGGTGCCGCTCTCGTGGGGCTGCGGTACATGGGTCTTTTCCACCTGCCAGCCGCGCGCGGCAAGAAAACCCGCCAGGAAATCCCCCACTTCGCCTTCGTGGTAAGTGGTGGACTCGATTTCGACGAGTTCCCGCGTAAAACGGAGCGGATCAAGAAGAGGATGTGCGTGCATGATGCTGCCAGAATACCTTACGGGGAGAACCTCACCGTGATGGGAATGGATTCGCGGGGCGCTGCAACGGGAGGACTGTGGTCCGGCATGAACGATTAAATGGGCCGCGAAGTTGGGGTATGGCTCCGTAAAACTGCGCGTAGAATAGGCTGTGAAATGACCTCCACATCTGCACCCGGGAATCCGGCACCTGGGCTGGTTGCACCTCTGCTGCGCAGCGTGGACCTGACCGGTCCATCCGGGCGGCTGGAAGCGCTTTTGAACGAAGGAACGCCGGATGCCCGGTTTGCGGCGCTGGTGTGTCATCCCCATCCCAAGGGCGGCGGTACGATGCACAACAAAGTGGTCTACCACGTCATGAAGGCGCTGAACGCGCCGGAGTGGGGGCTGGGCTGGCCGGTTCTGCGCTTCAACTTTCGCGGAACGGGATTGAGCGAGGGAAGGCACGACGGCAAGGCCGAAACCGGAGATGTGCTGGCAGCACTCGAATGGATTGAAAACGAATACAAACGTCCGGTGGTCGTGGTTGGATTCAGCTTTGGCGCCGCAATGGCGCTTCTTGCCTGTTGCGGTTCGGCGGATCGGCGCGAAAACTTGCGCGCGCTGGCAGCGCTGGGCCTGCCCACCCAAGCAGAGGGCCGGCACTATCGTTATTCCTTCCTGGCTGGCTGTTCCCTTCCAAAACTTTTCCTCAGCGGCGATCGCGACCAGTTCGCGCCTGCCATAGACCTGCAACATGTGGCCGCCACCACGGCCGAACCCAAAAAGTTGGTGCTCCTACCCGGCGCCGATCACTTTTTTGCCGGCCAGCTTGAGGCGATGCAGAACGCGCTCGCCAGCTGGCTCAAGGAGCAACTGCCATGACTCAAGTGAGCGATGCCGCGCTTGAATCCCTGCACGCCACAGCCACAGAGATTTTCAAGGGCGCCTTGGAAGCCTGCAGCATTGAATCGGCTTTTGACCGGCGCATTCGCTTTGAGGGAAACACGCTCAAGCGCCTGCTGCCTGACGGCAGCGGTCCCGACACGATCAATCTTGCGCAGTACAAGCGGATCTTCGTGATCGCGATTGGCAAGGCCGCGGGCCCGATGCTTGAGGTGCTGCTGGACCGGATGAAGCGACGCCAGGGAATGCGAGGAATATGTTGCACGAAATATCCGCCGAAAAAGCGCAATTGGCGATTCCGTTATTTTGAGGGGGGCCACCCACTGCCCAATGAAGATTCTTTTGCCGCGGCTCGCGCGGCATTGGCCTTAGTGAAAAAAGCAAAGAAGGATACGCTGATCTTCTTTCTCATCTCCGGCGGAGGCTCGGCAATGTTCGATTTGCCTCTCGACCCGCAGATTGGGCTTGCCGACACGATTGCATTCCATCAGGCACTGATTGCCTCGGGCGCGCCGATCAATGAGATCAATACTCTTCGCAAGCATTTTTCCGCGGTCAAAGGCGGCCGATTGGCGATTGCCGCGCAGGAGGCAACGAAGGTTTCGTTGCTGGTGCCCGACGTGCCACTGCGCTCTCTGGACGCGCTGTCTTCAGGACCTACGTCGCCTGATCACTCCACTGTTGCGGATGTGCGCGCGGTTCTTACAAAGTACGATCTGGCGAAGAAGATGCCGGCCTCGATTACTGCTTTTTTCGAGCGCGGAGATTTGCCCGAGTCGCCAGGGAACAAGGGTTGGCGTCCTCAATTCTTTTCGAAACTGCCGCGCCTCGAAGCTGCGCCGCCACGCCCGGTCACTGGCGCTGCGGCCATGTCCGGTGAGGATGAGGCTTTCCGCAATTCTGTCTTCGAGTTGCTGCTCTCGAGCCACGACCTGGTGGAGAACGCACGGGCGCTGGCGGAGAGGGCCGGATATTTTGTAGCCGTGGACAACTCCTGCGATGACTGGGACTATGCCGATGCAGCGCGCTACCTTCTCGAACGATTCCATGCATTGCGAAAGCTGCATACGCGATTTTGCCTGATCTCAGTCGGCGAAGTGACTGTGACGATGGACCGTGTTCCGGGAGCAGGTGGGCGCAATCAGCAATTCGTAATGGCGTGCGCACTGGAACTGGAGAAATATCACCGGTGAGCGGCTGACGGTATTCAGCGCCGGTTCCGATGGCATCGACGGAAATACGCAGTCAGCCGGGGCCATCGCCGACCCGACCACGGTGGCACGAGCGCATACCTTTGGATTTCACCTGAAGGAATCGCTGGCCGCGTTTAATGCCTGCCCGATGTTCTCCGCTCTAGGCGACGCAGTGGTGACCGGACCGACTGGGCAGAATCTGCGTGACCTGCGGCTTGCTGATCGCCGATAATTCGTAATTCAAGCGCGCAGCCAACGAAGCGCGTTCTGTTTCCACTGGATCGCACGAGACACTTGCTCCCGCAGGACCCAGAGCTATATGGTTGTTCGTACGTTTTTCAATCTGAGAATACCTTAGGAATCCTTCGTGGCTCGAAGAGGAACGCGCAAGACGGCGGACAAGACACCCGACATTCGTGCTGTGGCCGCACTGGCCAAGGTGTCCATCGCCACAGTATCGAGAACCATCAACGGCTCTCCAGTGGTGAGTGAGCGGCTGAGCAAGCGCGTTTGGCTGGCGATTGAGCAACTAAACTATTTTCCCAACACGCACGCGCGCAGCCTGGTTTCAGGGCGTAGCCGCATACTTGGGATCATTGTTGAAAACATTACCAATCCCTTTTTCCCCGAACTGATTCAGTGTTTCGAAGAGATCGCCGTTGCTCACGGGTACGAAATCCTGGTCAGCTCCTCGAACAGCGATCCGGACATTCTGACCACATGCGTCCGTCGAATGATTGAGCGCAAGGTGGAGGGTGTGGCCATGCTCACATTCGGCGAAGAGGAGCCGGTGCTGGACCAGCTCGCGTTCCACGACATACCGATTGTGCTCGCCGAGTTCCGGTTGGCGGATCCGAAGACGAGCACCATCCTGCTGGACTACACCACGGGCATTCGCGCCGCGGTGAATCACCTGGCGGAACTGGGTCACAGCAAGATTGCGTTTCTGGCCGGGCCGCACAAGATTCATTCCGCGATCACCCGGGAAAATGATTTTCGCAATGCGATGGAAGCGGCCAAACTGCCTGTCCAGAAAAAATGGGTGATCGAGTGCGACCATACGCTGAAGGGCGGAGTCGCCGGTTTCGAACGGCTGCAGGCTCTTGCGTCGGGCCCTACGGCGATTCTTTGCTCCAACGACATGACGGCGATCGGCGTGCTGCGCGCGGCCTACATGGGCGGTCTTCGGGTGCCGCAGGATGTGTCGGTCATTGGCCTGGACGACATTGATTTTGCTGAGTTCACTCTGCCGCCGCTCACCACCATCCGGCTTTCGCGCGCCGACCTCGCGCGCGCCGCATTCGAAGCGCTTCGGCAGCAGGCGGAAGAAGCGGGCAGCTCCAAAATGCAGCGCGAGTTTCTGGTTTCGACCAGCCTTGTGCTGCGCGCATCAACGGCTGCGCCGCCTGCGGCAGGCGCAAGATAGCATCCATTCAAATTGGGAATTGGAATTACACGGATTGCATTTCTTCCTGCGCCTCAGGACAGCCCTCACCTTTCCGCATCGCATCGACTTCCGCCCAGGTTTGATCAGCGGCGATGCGCCGGTGAGGATAAACACGTGGTTCGCCAAATTGAACCTCAGCGTAGAAGTTGGCCGTGCCGAGCGCCTTAAAGAGATGGGGCAGGAATGCGTCATCGCAGAACCAGCACAGTTCCCGCTCCGGAGTGCCATCTTCAATGACGTAGCGAATTGCGGCAGCCGTTATCGGTACGCCAGCGTCCACCGCGGGAGTAAAGAGGCGCGAGCGAAAGCGCAGGAGTTCGCTGCCATCCGTGCTGGTGCCCTCGGGGAAAAACAGGACTGGGACGTTCCCTTTGAGCCGTTCCGCGATCTCTTTTGACACCGCAATGGCGCTTGCCAGATTTGCCCGGTCGACGAAAAGCGTTCCGCCAGCGCGAGCAAGTGCGCCGAAGAAGGGCCAGCCAGCAATCTCTGCTTTCGAAACCAGAAAACAAGGCATCGCGGCGCCGTAGGCCAAAACATCGAGATAACTGAGATGATTTGAAACCACCAGGCCACGCGTGGGCGGCTTTCCATTGACCTTCAAACGAATGCCCAGTAGAGACATTACCAGCAAGCCGGAAGAATGATCCCATTGGGCGCGGCGTTCCAGGGTAAGAGGACCGCGCAGGCGGGACAGCCACGAACGAAGCAGGCAGTAGAGGAGTGCAAGTCCCAGCGCCACAGCACGCCGGGCAGCGCGGAAGGTCACGAAGTCAGCGGAGCCAGGAAGCGATTGCGCGCGGATGCCGCGAGCAATCTGAGATCGAGCATGGTGAGGAAATCGATGGTGCCGAAATCCCGGTCCCAGGCAGGCGGGGCACAGATGCGTGCGCCAATGGCCAGATAAGTCTTGAGCAACTTGGGAACCTTGGTCGGGGTCGGCGAGTCGGAATCCTGCGGGGCGGTCGGCAGCTGTGGGTGCGTGCCTTCCTGCTCGATGGGGCAGGCATACGCTGAAGTCGGCTCGGTCTCAAACTCGGGAGAGACCCTGTAATGATCGAGATGGCGAAACAACCGCCAGCCCTCGAGCGGGTCTTTGGAGTTTAGCGACGAGCAACCAATAAGGTAGCGCAGCCCCATGTCATTAGCATACTGCGCGATGCCTCTCCATAACAGTGTCAACACTTCAGGAGTGCGGTGCTCGCGATCGATAGAGGCGCGGCCAAGTTCCAGGATGCCGGGCCGGAGTGCTTCGTACGGGGCAAAGTTGAATTCCTGCTCGGAGTAATAGCCGAGATTCTGCGCGGCAGTGATTCCGGACTGCAGGCGATAAGTACCGACCACGCGCCGGACCGGAGTGTGTTCGAGTTTGTCTTCAACCAACAGGTGATCACAGAAGAGATCGAAATGATCAGAGTCGAGTCCGGTTTGATAGGAACTCTGAAGGCCTTCTCCCAGCTCAATATTGAAGACCTTGAAGCGAAGGCGGCAAGCGGCTTCGCGGTCCTCGACGGTCTGCGCCAGGCGCACACGGTACCTTCCAACTTCGGCGTGAATGCGAGGCCGCGAAGGGAAAACAGGCAAAACCGGAATGAGAGCCGGGTTGGGGATTCCCACCGGAATGGTGGGGCCAGGTAGTAGAGCGAGCGGACCCTTCTGCCCAACGTGCGATATCACGGGAGTAGTATCCGGCGCGGATTGTAAGAGGAAAGTGAACCTGATGCAAATATGCAACAAATAAGCGATGCGGTTTGTAACTCGAATGAAACAAGAAGGCCATCCACATTTGAGAGCCTTGTGTGATGCGAATCACATTCTCTTAGGTGCTGCCGCCGGCAATCGAGGGGATGACCAATATCTCATCGCCTTCTTGAAAGCTATATTTCTCGTTGCCAAGGAAGCGGATGTCTTCCTCGTTGACATAGAAGTTGATGAAGCGGCGAATCTGACCGTCCTCGCCGCGCAGATGCTGACGCAGCGAAGGGAATCGACCTTCAATCTCGCTGACGAGCTCGGGCAAGTTGGCCGCGGCGCTTGATATTTCGCGCACGTTGTCGGTGTGCTTCTGGAATGCATTCGGTAACAGGACTCTAACGGACATAACTCTCCCCTGCCACGCTCCAATCGTGACTGGCTGCATTTTGTTCTTCAACAAAGCTTTCGAAATCGGCGAGCCGCGGACGAATTGCCCGGCTCTGGTCGTATGCGCCTTTCAGCACATCCGTGGTCTTGAGTCCGTTGCCTGTGATGCAGGTGACGGTGAGTTCGTCAGGCTGGATGCGGCCGTGCGCATAGAGGCGGGCTGTGACTGCTGTCGTGACTCCGCCGGCCGTTTCAGTAAAGATGCCCTCAGTCTCAGCGAGTTCCTGAATGGCCGAAACGATTTCGACATCAGAGACGTCTTCGGCCCAGCCACCAGAAGATCGGATGTCGCGGGCGGCATATAAGCCGTCAGCGGGGTTGCCGATGGCCAGCGAACGCGCGATGGTGTTGGGACGTTGCGGCTCAATGACGTCAGTGCCGTTCTTCACGGCTTTCGCAATCGGCGAGCAGCCGGTTGCCTGCGCTCCAAAGAAGCGAACGTTCCGGTCTTCAACTAATCCGAGAGCAACCAGTTCGCCAAACGCTTTGCGGATTTTTGTAATCAGCGAACCGCCTGCCATGGGAACCACGATGTTGTCGGGCAAGCGCCAGCCCAGTTGTTCAGCGATTTCAAAGCCCACGGTCTTCGACCCCTCCGCGTAGTAAGGGCGAAGATTTACATTGACGAAGCCCCAGTTGTAACGGTCTGCGATCTGCGAGCAGAGGCGGTTGACGTGGTCGTAGTTGCCATCGACCCGCACCAGCGTAGCGCCATAGACCTGCGTATTGAGAATCTTGGCGGGCTCAAGATCGGATGGCACGAGAATGTAAGTCTTCAACCCGAGGCGCGCTGCTTGTGCGGCAACGGCGTTGGCAAGGTTGCCGGTGGAAGAGCAGCCGACAGTCTCAAAACCGAAGGCCTGTGCATTGGCCAGGGCCACCGCGACCACACGATCTTTAAAGCTGAGGGTTGGCATGCAGACCGCGTCGTTCTTGATGTAGAGATTGCGCGCGCCGATGTGGGAGGCAAGTCGCGGCGCCTTGACAAGCGGCGTCAGCCCCGCCGGCGTCTGCGGCACATAGGTGTCCGCGACCGGCAGCAGCGCCCTGTAGCGCCACATATCCAGCGGTCCCTGCGAGATAGCTTCACGGGTAAAGCGGGTGCGGGCATACTCGAGGTCAAAGGCGACTTCGAGCGGAGAGAAACACTCATCGCAAATAGAGAGCGGTTGAAGACCATAGGTCTTACCGCATTCCTTACATCGCAACTCATAGGCAATCGTCACAAGTCCCTCGCTGTGCGCGAGTGACTCAAGGTATACGAGCGCGTGACTGGCTCAAACGAGAGCGAACGTGAAATGACTCGAAAAACCGTGCGAGCCGCTTTGGCAAAGAGTGCTGAAGCGACCCCCGAATCTCATGTTCCCCGTTTCCGGGCAAGAGTTGACACCATACTCCCGTTTTGCGCGGGCAGGTTGTCGTGGCGTCACAGGGCTCGTCCCTCAGCCACTCTGCATGAAATCCAGGCCTGCCCTTTGGGGGCAAACTTGAATGACTGTGTTGTATCACAGGGGATAATGTGACGCAAGCATGGATGCAGCGAATGGCGCCTCAGAGGATGCCAAAGGTAATTTGCGGGAATTGAAATGGGAGGATAGGCAGACGCGCTGCGTGCGGAGCGTCGCTTGCACCACTGCGCTCAATTCGTGTACACGCGCACGTAATCCACGAGCATCTCAGACGGGAAAGGAGTTGCAGAGTTTGGCGCGCCCGGCCAGTCGCCGCCAATGGCCAGATTGAGCAGGATGAAATTGCTTTGCCCAGCGTCGAAGGGCCACACTGCACCGTTCACACCACTGAGACTGGATGTCGTGTAGGTGACGTAGGGATGCGTGGGATCGTCGATGTAATACGCCACTGTACCCTTTGTCCAGATCATGCCGTAGGTGTGCCACTGGGCGGCTGTTTGTCCTGCAGGAAAGTTGAAGACTGTGCCAAGACCTGAGTTTCCGGTGAAACCCGGCCCATGAATGGAGCCTTCATTCCAGTCGGGAGTTTTCGCGGCGTTGACGCGCTCGAGCACGTCCATCTCTCCGCAAGCAGGCCAATTGACCGTGGCGATGTTATTGCCCAACAGCCAAGCAGCGGGCCAGAAACCCTGCGCCTCGGGTACCTGCGCACGCACCTCGAAGCGGCCATATTGGAAGCTGAACAGTCCCTCGGTTTTCAATCGCGCGGAGGTATAGACACCCGTCGAAGGCTGCTGCGCCTCAATGTGCAGATAGCCGTCTGTGCCCACGTAGGCACTGGGACTGGCTGTGGAACACGGAGCAGTGTTTGAGCCCCACGCGCAGTAGGTTTCGAGTTCGTTGTTGCCAAAGCCGCTGTCGCCGGTGTCGTAGGTCCACACCATCGGATCCGGTTGAGCGTTCGCGCCGGTGTTGTTAGTGAATTCGTCAGACCACACGAGAGTGCCTGAAGGAATGTTGGGCGCAAAACTCCGGCTGGTGACGCTGCTTGCCGAATCGCCCGGGGCCTGGGCAATGGCCTTGACCGTAAGGTTTGAAGCCACCAGAAAAGGTGCAAGGTATTGCGCCGAGCTCGTGGTGGGCGTGCTTCCGTCGACGGTGTAGTAGATCAAAGAGCCCTGCGTTGTGTAAGCCAATCCCACCACAACAGCGCCGTTTTGCAGGTCGGAGTTGGAAAAGACTGCGATGGTAGGTGCCGCAGTTTGCGTCTGCGTGGTGGTTGTTCCACCGCCCCCGCTCATGCTTCCTCCGCCGCATCCGCACAATAAAGCTCCCACAAAGACAACCGCTGCCAGCATCGCCGTCCTCACTCGCATTGAAGCACCACATTCTTTCGCTGAGAAGAAATGAACATCCCGCCCCGCCGCAGATCATTAGAGCACCGTGGATTTTCTCTAGTCAAACGATTGTCTTAGGAGTGGAACGGCGAGATGCGGGTTTGAATCCTGTACGCGGTGAAGTGGATCTTCTGAATGCTATCGCGCAGGATCGTAATTCAAATTCTGGCCAAGCCATCGCTCGATCTCAGCCACGGTCATTCTCTTGCGTTCTGCGTAGTCAACGACTTGATCGCGGTCGATTTTGCCGAGCGAAAAGTAGCGGGACGCAGGGTGGGCGAAGTAAAGCCCGCTGACGCTCGATCCGGGCCACATGGCAAAAGACTCAGTAATCTGCATTCCAGTGTTCGCCTCGACGTTAAGCAAGCGCCACAAAGTGCCCTTCTCCGTATGATCCGGGCAGGCTGGGTAACCTGCGGCGGGGCGGATGCCGCGGTATTTCTCGTGGATGAGGTCGTCGGTGCTCAGGCCTTCGACACGGCCGTATCCCCATTCGTCGCGCACGCGTTTGTGGAGGCACTCGGCGAAAGCTTCAGCCAAGCGGTCAGCGATGGCCTCGGCCATGATTGCGTTGTAGTCATCATGCTTGGCACGGAACGCGTCGCAGAGCCCCTTGAGACCGATACCGCTGGTAACGGCGAATGCGCCGATGTGATCAGGAAGGCCTGTCTCTTTGGGCGCGATGAAGTCGGAGAGCGAGCGGCAGGGCTCGCTGCCTTCCCTGTTTGCCTGCTGGCGAAGGAAGTGGAAACGCTCGAGCACACTTTCACGCGTTCCGTCTGTGTAGAGATCGACGTCGTCGCCTGCGGCGTTGGCAGCGAAGAAGCCGTAGACGCCACGCGCAGTGATGAGTTTCTCTTCGATGATCCGATCAAGCAGCGCGTTGGCTTCGGCAAAGATCAGGCGCGCCTGCGCACCTTGCTCCGGATGGTCGAGTATCCGGGGGTAAACGCCTTTGAGTTCCCAGGTGTGGAAGAACGGCGTCCAGTCAATGAATTCGCGCAGTGTGGCCAGTGGAAAGTTGTCGAGCACGCGCACACCGGCAAACTCGGGCTGGGGCAGGTCTTCGCTGCGCCACTCGATTGGAGTGCGGCGTTTTCGTGCCGTTTCAAGAGAGACAAGCTTCTGGGGCGGCGCGGAGTGGACTTTGCGGAGCGCCTCGTAGTCGGAGCGATGCTGCGCCACAAAGGCGGGCTTGCCGTCTTCGCTCAGAAGGCTTGTGGTCACCGGGACGGCGCGGCTGGCATCGAGCACATGGATGACGGGCTCGCTGTAATGTGGCGCGATTTTGACAGCAGTGTGCGCGCGGCTAGTGGTCGCCCCGCCGATGAGCAGCGGCAACTTGAATCCCTGGCGCTCCATCTCGCGGGCCACATGAACCATTTCATCGAGAGATGGCGTGATGAGGCCGCTGAGGCCAATCATGTCTGCCTTTTCGACTTTGGCGCGTTCGAGAATCCGCTCGCAAGGAACCATCACACCCAGATCGACGACGTCGTAGTTATTGCAGGCCAGCACCACGCCAACGATGTTCTTGCCAATGTCGTGAACGTCACCTTTGACTGTGGCGAGCAGTATTTTGCCTTGCGCTTTGACTACCTCGCCTGCGGCAGCCATTGCAGCCTTTTCGGCCTCCATGAACGGAGTGAGATGAGCGACAGCCTTCTTCATTACGCGGGCTGACTTGACCACCTGGGGCAAGAACATCTTGCCGGCTCCGAAGAGGTCACCGACGACGCTCATGCCGTCCATCAGCGGGCCTTCAATGACCAGGAGCGGGCGGCCGAGCTTGACGCGAGCCTCCTCCGCATCGATCTCGATGTAGGTATCGATGCCCTTGACCAGGGCGTGCGAGAGGCGCTCTTCCACTGTTCCGGCGCGCCATTCTTCAGCCTTCTTTTCGTTGACGACTTCACCCTGGCCGTCGGCCTTCAAAGCTTCGCCGAAATCGACCAGTCGTTGCGTGGCGTCGGGACGGCGATTGAGCAGCACGTCCTCGACCAGCACTTTCAGCTCAGGATTAATCTCCTCGTACACCTCGAGCATTCCGGCATTGACGATGCCCATATCCATGCCAGCCGCCATCGCGTGGTAAAGAAAAGCAGAGTGCATGGCTTCGCGCACCTTGTTGTTGCCGCGAAAGCTGAATGAAATATTGGAGACGCCTCCGCTGACCTTGGCGTGCGGCAGATTCGCCTTGATCCATCG
Source organism: uncultured Acidobacteriaceae bacterium (assembly GCA_963780515.1). Lineage (GTDB taxonomy): Bacteria > Acidobacteriota > Terriglobia > Terriglobales > Acidobacteriaceae > Telmatobacter. Next base: position 161,595 of record CAWACG010000009.1, on the reverse strand, counting down.
CGTTGCATTGATGAAATCAACGGCGTAGTTGTTGTGCTCTTCCATGCCGGTGGCAACGGTGAGGATATTGGGATCGAAGATGATGTCTTCGGGGGGAAAGCCGACTTCGTCGACGAGCATTCTGTAGGCACGCTCGCAGACCCGGATCTTGTCCTCGAAGGTGGCGGCCTGACCCTGCTCGTCGAATGCCATGACGACAGCCGCTGCTCCATATTTCAGCACCGCAGCCGCGTGCTCAAGAAACTTCTGCTGGCCTTCCTTGAGCGAGATTGAATTTACGATGCCCTTGCCCTGCAGGCATTTGAGACCGGCCTCAATCACGGCCCAATTCGACGAATCCACCATAAAAGGGACCTTGGCGACCTCGGGCTCGCTGCCCAGCAACTGCAGATAGCGGGTCATGGCCGCGACTCCGTCAATCATCCCCTCATCCATGCAGATGTCGAGTATGTTGGCCCCATTCTCGACCTGCTGACGGGCCACACTCACCGCCTCCTCGTATTTGCCTTCCTTGACCAGCTTGGCGAATTTGGGCGAACCAGCCACGTTGGTCCGTTCGCCGATGAGGATGAAGACGCCGGGCTGCTGCGTGAACGGCTGCGATCCGGAGAGACGAAGTGGCCTGGGCGACGGGATGGGTGAAGGGCTTTCGGGCAGGCTCATGCTTTGCTCTCGCTCTGGAAGGCGTAGGATTGGCCGTCCGCAGATGCGTCCCATCGTCGTGGAGGCCGGCCTTCGAGAGCTTTCGCAATCGCCGCGATGTGTTCCGGGGTATTGCCGCAGCATCCGCCCGCAATATTGATGAGGCCTGCTCGTGCAAAGTCACCGAGATACCTGGCCATGTCCTGCGGCCCCAAATCGAATCCGGTCTCAGAGAGCGGATTGGGCAAACCGGCATTCGGATAACAGGAGATTGCCACATTCGCCTTCTCTGACAATTCGGAGAGGAACGGGTACATCAAATCAGGGCCGAGAGAACAGTTGAGCCCCACCGACAGCGGTTTCACGTGCACTACGGCATTCCAGAAAGCCTCAGTAGTTTGCGCCGAGATCAGCGTCTCACCGCCACGTCCAACAGCAGCCGAGATCATCACCGGCAACTCCTTCCGATCTTGATCGAAGACCTCGCGAATCGCGACCAGCGCCGCCTTCGCGTTGAGCGAGTCGAAGATAGTCTCAACGAGAAGCAGGTCGACGCCGCCGGAGATGAGCGCCCGCACCTCTTCCTTGTAGGCGCTTTTGACCTGGTCGAATGTGACCACCCTGAAGCCGGGATCATTGGCATCGGGAGAGTTGGAGAGAGAAACGGTCAAGGGTCCAATGGCCCCCGCGACAAACCGTTGCCGCGCGCTCGCGCTGCCCACACGATCGGCCCATTCCCTGCACAGCCGGGCCGACTTCTCATTGAGTTCCCAGGCTAACTCCTTGAGGAACGGATCTTCGATGACCTTCTGGTAGAACTCTGGGTCCTTCCGGCCGCCGTGCTCGCGCGGATCGTCGACGAAGAACTCGCTTTGGGTGATGCTTGTGGCGCCGAATGTATTGGTCTCGATGATGTCGGCCCCGGCCTCAAGAAAGCGGCGATGGATGTCGCCTATCATCTCCGGTTGAGTGAGGGTGAAGAGGTCGCCGTTGTTCAGCAAGTCCTTTTTCGAGTTCTTGAACCTCTCACCGCGGATATCCGCTTCCTTCATCCCGTAATTGCGGATGGTGGTGCCCATCGCCCCGTCGATGATGGCGATTCGACTCTCGAGGATCCTCTGCAGGGGATGTTGTTGATGTGTGGTCATTTCATTTTGATGTTCTTCAACGTTCGGCGGTCGCTAATCAACAATTCGCGGAGAGCGAGGCCGCGCTCCCGCAGGTTTGCGCGCCTGGGGCCGCCACGGACACGCACGCACCGCTTCTGTTTGTGAAGAGAATCAGGCAACGTCGTTCTCCACCTTATGGGCCACCGGGAAACTCAGGGAAGGCGGCTCCTTTCAAGGATATACGGTGGGAAGGTCTTTATTTAACGATGACGCGTCGATTGGCTGAAAATCGACGATAGAAGGCGTCCAGGCGCTCCTTAGCTGCAAGCACTGGCGAGCGCCTGAGGTCTGAAAACCTGAAAGCCATTTCTGCCATGAGTCTTCACGCCGTACATTGCGGCGTCGACATTTTGCAGCAGTTCATCTGCCTCGGTGCCGCCTTCAGGGTACGTACAGACCCCCAGGCTTGCCGATACGGAAACCTGCGACGCGCCGATGGTGATGGGAGCGGAGATGGCTGCCACAATCTTGGCGGCAATCGATTGTGCCTCGCGGGGCGTATGCAAATCCTGCAACAGAACCACGAACTCATCGCCACCCATGCGCGCAACGGTGTCTGTGTCGCGCACCGAGGAACTGATGCGCATTGCCGTTTCGCACAACACCTGATCGCCTGCAAGGTGGCCGAAGCCATCGTTGACCTCTTTGAATCGGTCCAAATCCACCATAATCAGCCCGATGCCGGTCTGGAGCCTGTCACCTCTCTTCAGGGCCATACTCAGCCGTTCATTGAGCAAAAGGCGATTGGGCAGGTTGGTCAGCGCATCGTGCTCCGACAAGTGACGCAGCCGTTCTTCGCTGCTTCGCAAGGCACGAGTCTGATGCTCCACGCGCCTGCGGAGTACGAAGACCCAGGCGAAGGCTGCGAACGCGACCGCAGCCACGGCGGCGAGCACTCCCAATGCGTGGCCTCGCGTCCACCACGAAGGGGCTTGTAGAACTTCAACGTCATCCAAGGAGCGCAAGAGGATACGCACCGATACTGGCCGAATCGCGCCTTCTCCCTGATTTGTGGTGTCGGGGTCAACCTGCACACTGCAGATTCCGGTCAAGCGAAGGGTGCTTCCATCCTTCCAAGGAACGGTTCTGGGAATCGTCGAGTCCCTAGGCAGGACCGCGGGCAAAAGGAACTTCCCCGAATGCAGCAGGAGTGTCAAATCGCCAGTAGCGCGATCCTGTCCGATAAGCTCTCCGACAATTCTGACCAGTTCGCCGTCATGATCTCCTCGAATTGCCTGTTCCGCAGTGACGGGCTGGATCGGCAGTGTGGTGGCAGTGCCGCCCGCAAAATGAAATGTCGCGGTCTCCAGGGTTGGTTTGTAATCCTTTATTGCCGGGAAGCCGACAACGTCGATCATCTCGCCTGTGCTTATGGTGCTCTGCTGAGTCGTCTGCATGCAGAGGCCATCGGTTCCGTCCTGAATGCAGATGGTCCGGCCAGGCCATTGAAGAGTGACGCGCCCGCGCACATGCGCCCTGTGAACAACTTCCAAACCAGGAGTAAACCGCAGCAGATGGGAGATTGAGAGCACGGGCAGCGCAAAGGGATCCGGAGGCGCGGCTTGAATCACCTTGACTTGCTTCAGTGACGGAAAGTAGAGGTGGACTCCGACCATCTGACGCTTCCGATTGAACACCGGACCGGCATTGCCGTGAATTGTCACGAGCGAATCGACGAGTGCGTCATAGTCGGTCTTCGGTTCACGCGATGTGGTCGCACTCACAGTGCCTTCCGCAGTTGCAATATCGAGAACCACGTTTCTGTCGGAAAGGTAGACGGAACGGACGACCCCCTGGACTTCGACCCATTGTCCGTCCAAGCTGCCGGAAAGCAATCGGGGTATGGTCGTCACCGTGGCATTTTGGGGTACGTGGGACTGTCCGATGATCCGGACGCGTGCTCGTTGGACGATGGGAGCAAAGTCACCCGGTCCGCTCACGCCCACAATGTCAACCACTGTACCCGCAAGTAGCGGGAGAATCGGTCGCGCGGGAATCCTGATGAAGATGCTGCCCGTCGCGTCGTGAACGAAGAGCGCGCTCTGCCTGGCGTCAATATACGGGTCGTAATAGGTGACGACGGCGCGCAGATGAATCGGGTACGAGCGTGACGCCTCCTGAGTCGAGAGGCTATGCGCTGCCCGCGCTGTGGTAAGAATGCGCTGCGGTGGCCGAAGGCTCTGCGAGGCCCGGGGTGCAGCAGCCGCGCCCAGCAAGAACAGGGCGAAGAACGCTCCGATCGGGCGCGGGAATCGCATTCGTAGCCTCACATGCCGGAAACCGCCAGAATCTGGCGTGCGCAGGCAGGCGCCAGATTGTCATTTCAAAGCACACCGGCGCCTCCGCAACACTTCAGACTATCGTCATACGTGAGTGGTTGCATTAGCACGTTCCTCCCATGTGCCTACGACATTTGAGCCATAAAAGAGGTCGGAGGGAGGGCATAGGAACACATCGAAGAGCAAGGCAGATGGGGAAAATGGCTTGTGCCGCGATTCGGAGGAGCGAGAACCAGGCTGCGTTTACTTTGCCGCGGTCAGCGCGCTCACCGGCACCAGCATGTCTTCCTTGCGCATCACGAGGTTGGTGGCATTGAGGGTGGCGAGCTCGAAGCCGTGACCGTGCGTGATGGCATCGGTGGGGCAGGCCTCAACGCAATAACCGCAAAAGATGCAGCGGTTGTAGTCGATGTTGTAAACCTTGGCGTAGCGCTCGGAGGAGGAGATGCGGTTCTCCTCGGTGTTTTCTGCAGCCTCGATGTAGATGCAGTTCGCGGGACAGGCAGCGGCGCACAGGAAGCAGGCGACACACTTTTCCATGCCATTTTCGTCGCGCTGCAGCACATGCGCGCCGCGAAAGCGTTGTTGGAAGATCGCTCCGCGCATGGGGCCAGGCCCGTCGGGATAATTCTCCACCTGGGTGGGCTCCAGCATCTCTCCAAAGGTGATGCTCATGCCTTTCGCGATGGCCGCCAGATTGCGCACAATCGACATACGCCCAGTATACGATGGATTGCGGAAGGAGACCGCAATGCGAATACTTCATTGGACCGCGGTTTTCGTGCTGGCTTTTGGAGCCGGAGCGTGTGACCGGGGCGCGCAGGCGCAGGATCAATCACCAGCGACGCCAATGGGCGGTATGGGTTCGCAGACAGGAAAGATCACGGCGCAGATTCCTGCTCCGGCGGGTCCGCTGAAGATTACATTCGGCACGAAATCGGCCGAATGGACCCCGGCTAAACTGGCGGCCCTGCAGCATAAGACCATTACCGTTTATAACGAGCACGCCAAGGCGAACCAGACTTATTCGGGCGTACTGCTGATTGACCTGCTCACCCCTCTTGGAGTGCCGGCGAAGCCGCACGGCAAGGATTTCGAACTTTACCTGGTGGCGGAAGGGTCGGACGGCTACAAAGTCGTTTACTCCGTGGCCGAGGTAAACCCCGATGTCCAAGACAGCACGGTGATTGTGGCCGACACCCTTGACGGAGAGCCCCTTGCCGACAAAGGTCCAGTGCAACTTGTGGCCACGGGACAAAAACGTCCCGCTCGCTGGGTGCGGAATCTTGTGGCGATCCGGGTGCTGACGGCAGAGTGAAGCACACCGTCTGATCCTCAGAGTCGCAGAGCCTACTGCGGACACTATTCGCGGTGTTCCGGCTTATCCTCCGGCTTGGGCTTAGGATGTGAAGCCTGCGGCTTCGGCTCCGTCCGGTGCGCGGGAGCGGCCGGGTGTTGTGGTGCAGTATGGTGCTGGGGCTCGGGTTTGTGCTGCGGCGGTGCTGGGCGTTCTGGCGTCACACGGCGCTGAGGCGGGGCTTGGTGCTCCGGAGCTGCTTGTCTTGGCGCGGGACGGGAGTTCTGAACTGGAGCAGGCTGATGCCGGATTGGTTGCTGGGTCGCAGGTTGTCTGCGGTTTTCAGGATTAGCATGCGTCGCCGGAACTGAGGTGGTGCGCTCTTGAATGCCGCGGTTCTGCCTTTGAGCAGGCTGATTGCGCATCGCGGGCGGCGCAACCGGCCGCACGTTGCGATCGGCCGCGATCGGACGGCTCACGGCCACGTTGGTTGGACGGCCATGATTGACGGACGCGAATTGATTCCGATCAGTGCTGGCTGCACGCCGGTTCTGTAGTTGTGTGGTCATCGGCGGAGCATGCGGCTCTCTGAGCGCCGCCAGCTCCGCGGGCCTGGGCCTCGCCTGGATGCCGCCTGATCCACCGTTGAAACTGACCCGGGTTGTGTTCCTATTGACAACGCTGTAGTTGTAAACGTTATGGACCACCGTGACATTCACATTGTTCACGGAACGGTTGTAGTCGAAGTGGTCACCACGCCAGTAGCCGCCTTGATAGCCCACACCGACGTATCCGAAGCCGTAGTTGATGCCTCCGTAGTAGCCGATGTGAGGGCCCCAGTAACCATGAAAGAACTCATAGCGGTTATTCCGATAGCCCCAGTAGCCGGGGGTCCAGAGGGCACCCGTATAGGGAGCCTGAACCCATACGCCAGGCACCCAGTAGTATCCCTGGGGAGCATAGGACCAGTAGCCGGGAGTCCAGAGATAGTCGTCTCCGGGCGCCGGAGGCTGATCATAATCGGGTAGCGGCGGGGGCGGCTGCGGAGCCGTCTCTGCGGGCTGCTCTCCGTAGTCCGATTCGTCGTAGCCTTGATCGTAAGAACCACCCGAATCCGACGGCGGGGCGCTTTCCGATGCATTTGTTGGCGCGGGTGTTCCGCTAGAATTGTCAGAAACTGGAGCCAGGTTCGCATTGGCCGGATCGCCCGCCTGGTCTGGTGAGCTTTGGTTCGCATTTTCAGCCGTCTGGCTCTGATTGCTGTGACATGCGGAGCAGAGCGCAGCCGCTAGAGCGAGCGACATCCATGGGGCAGCTTGGGTGAACCGGATCATTGGGATCTCTCCAATCCGGTTGGATGCCGGAAAGGGAGCATTCTTTGCCCGCGCAGGTTGCGCTTTGGGCTAATGATTGGGGCTAATGCCTTGGGCTAGTGCCTGATTCCGGCGGGCACGGAGCGTCCCTGGGTGTTGGCAGGAGTGGTCGTCTCCCTTCGCTCGTGATGTGGTTTGTTTGCGACGGGATGGCAAAGGGTTGAGTCCTGCCCACGCGCTAAACCCGCCACGGCATCCTCAGCAAGGCAAAGGCGCTGCTTCATGGCGTCGGCCTGCTTGCCGTTGAGCAACTGGATCCGTTCCAGGCTGCTCCACGGATCGAGATCGTATTGGTAGACGTAGTCCTCGGGCGGCTTCTGCTCGCCATAATCGAAGTGGTTCCACGTGCCCACCAGTTCGCGGCCATCGGGATCAGCCATGACAGCATAAACCTGGGTCAAAGCCACGCCTGCCGGGGTATTCGTGGTCCATACCGGTATAGCTCGTCCTGCGCGGATCCAGCGCGCCGCCCACAGGTGCTGCGACATGTCGTAGTGAAATGTCGTGAAGTATGTGGTTGCCGCGCATTCCGCGCAGTCATCGTAGAGAATGCCCGGCTCCCGCGGCGCCGTCTCAGTAAAATGAAGCCATCCCGCCCAGCGCAGATTCACCGCACTGAACAGAGGCGTAACCAGATGGCTTGTGAGGGAGACGCTCCACACCGAGAAGGTATCTGCATTGGGGGCGGCCTTCGGCGAAGCGCGCAACGTGGTAACCACGAGGGCTGCGTCGTATTCCACGCCGATTTCGCGGATTGCGGTCCACTTTTCGGGCTCCATCGCGCGGCTAACCCAGACGATGACATCCTGATCTTTCTGAGAATGGAAATCGACCCAGTGAAAACTGTCCGGAGCCTGCTGCGCGGGTATTGGGGTTGAGGCGGCCAGCAGGGCGGCGATGGAACCAAGAATGAATCCGCGAATAACAACCCGCATGGGTCTAGATATAACAGATTCCGCCGGGTGCTCTCATCGAATGGAGTTCAGTTCCGGCCTTGCAGCCGCGCCAGGTTTGCACGGGCTTGCGCATGGTCTGGCTGCAAGCGCAGAGCGTGTTCAAAGTCAGCGCGGGCGGCGGATGTCTTTCCGGTTCGGGCTTCCATCACGCCGAGATTGTTCCAACCGTCGGCGTCATCATCGAGCAGTTTGAGCGCCGTCTTCTGCTCTTCGATTGCCTGATCGAGGCTTCCGGTCGCGGCCAGCACCTGCGATATTGCGGAATGGAGTTGCGGATCCTGCGGCTTGAGTTCGACGGCGTGGCGCAACTGCGCGAGCGCATCCGGGAGGTCACGAGACTGCGCATACGCGCGGGCAAGCTGCACATAGGCATCAATTGAAGACGGGTCGACGCGAACGGCTTCAGAGAGCAGACGAATGGACTGTTCGGTCTTGCCCGCGTCCGCTTCGCTCTCGCCCAAGCCAAGGAGCGCCGTTTTATTCTGCGGATCGAGTTCCAGGCTGCGGCGATACTCGACTTGTGCGGCGTCGGCCTGGCCTTCAGTCGCCAGCGTGGCGCCGAGTCCGGCATGCACCTCCGCATCCTCGGGACACGCGCTTAGCTGTGCGCGAAAGTCCGCCTCGGCACTCTTCAACTGCTCATGGCGCAACTCAAGGTTGGCCAGGTCGAAGCGGGCGTCGCATATGTTGGAAACGCTGTTCGGCAACGAACTGATTGCGGTCCGATATTGCTCCTCCGCCCGCTTCCACTCACCTGTACCCTCGAGCGCCGCTCCCAGCGCCGTCAGCGCGCGAGAGTCGTTGGGCGAGAGTCGCAATTCCTGTTCGTAGAAAGAGGCTGCTTGTGTGAACTTGCCTTCGCCCGCCAACGCTGCCGCCAGGTTGTAGAGGCCCACTCGGTCGTCAGGGGACTTGCGAAGGCGATTGCGCATCCATGCCTCTTCAAGCAGCAGGCGCGGGTCGGGCGAATTCGGCGCCACATTCACCGGAATTACCTGGACCCATAAGTGCGACATTTCATCAACGGACCGATTGCCGGCGCGCACCCTTATAGGCGGCGAATTCGGATTGTGAACATTGGCCGGGGAGTTGTCGTAGGTGTAACGCATGTGCAGGGTGGAGCCCCTGGGCAGATAGATCGGCTCTTTGTAGCGATAGACGGACTGGCGATCGATGTCCCAGTTGCGAATCCACACCAGCCACTTTTTTTCGCCATTTGGCAGAGTTGCCCAGCCTTCGAGGTCGCGGCCAAGGTAGTGTGCATGGGGATAGACACCCAGCACATCCACGTCGATGGGCAATGTCAGCGCATCTTCCACCACGAAATTGGCATCGCCTGCGGGAATGTCTAGGGCGTCGTCGCGATCCAACTGCAGCAGCATGGGCTGCTTGGTTGGCGGTTTATCTGTGAAGTAGAGGCCAACCTGGGCATCCAGCGTCTCCGGTTTGCCGGAGGGTTTGAGATGCATGTTCAGAATCAAATCGTTGCCAGGGTTCAGTTCCCACTGCATTCCAGGCGGCTCAATCAGTGCCGGAGTGTCTGGCTTCCAGAAAAGGAAATGGCTGTCTGGCTCGAAACGATTTCCGGAGTCAACCAGCAGTTCCATGCCGGGCACTCCGTCCTGCCAATCATGGGGATGCTGTTGGCGCAAACTGGCAGTGCGGTCGATGATGACGTTTGCGTGGTGGACGATTTGGGGTGTGCCGGGCACGATCTCTAATGCGCGGATGTAATGAATCTGTTTGAGCGGATAAGGCAGAATGAAGTTCCGGAAGACATCCGTGCCGCCTGCGCTGAGCTTGAAAGGCCGCTCAACTTTGAGAATGAGGTCGGGCTTGCCGAGAAGCCATGTGGCATCATAATGCGGCGGCGGGGGAGCTTCGGCGGGATCACCCTGCGGCACTCCGGCCTGGGCCCAACGCCGGATGAGCGCTTGCTCGTGGTCGCTGAGGCGGCGTACATCGGCGAAATCGCCGTGCCCCGGCTCAGGCAGCCAGGGCGGCATAAAGCGCGATTGCGTCACAAGAACCATCTGCGGCGCCCAGCGCCGGGCATCCGGATAAGTAAGCAGGCTGAACGGCCCAGCTCCGCCAGGGTGATGGCATGTGGCGCAGTGGCTGTAGACGAGGGGCGCAATGTCGTGGCTCCAGGTGACGGTGGCCGGAACCGATGGGCTTGCAACGTGTCGGCCCGTCGCGCTCGCGCCCTCTTGTGTCACGCCTGCGAGGATTCGCCCGGGCGGATTACATGAGAGATAAACAAGCGTGGCGAGAACTGGCAATGCAGCGGAGATGTGCCCGATCCTCATGGCTGGAGGAAGACGACGGAGCAGCCGACCGGCGGACCGGCCGGCTGCGGGATTGGCTTGTTGGCAAGCGCAGCTTTGATCGCTGCTTCAAGCTCCCGATGCTGGGGCTGGGGGCGCTCCTGGCCGATCGAGATGTAACGATCGTCAATGCGTCCGCGGTAAACCTCGCGCAGCACGCCGTCTTGCACAACAAACATCGCGGCTTCGGGGGTGGTGGTGGCGTGCGCCATGTGGACCAATGTTTGCCGCCGGTCGAGGACCGTGTCTTCGGAAATGGAAAAATCCTTCTCATGTTGCAGCACCACGGCGGCAGTGTCGGAGGGATTGGGAAAAACCCACCAGAAGCGCACGCCCTCGGCCGAGAATTCATGATTGAGCCGCGCAACCTCAGGCACGTAGCGGTTGGAGATGGGGCAATCGCTGGCGGCAAAGATGAGCACCACAGCGCGAACTCCGGGTCCGGCAAGCTGTTGAACTGGCTGGCCATGCAGGTCCAGGCCATATGTCTCGATTGCGGACACGGGCTTCGCGGCCAGCAATGTCACAAGCAGGATGGAGGCAGCGCAATGGGGATGGAAGCGCAAGAGGAATAGGCCGCACCAACGGCTCATGAGAATTCTAGCAAAACATAACAATCTCGGTGAACGCGTGATTCCTGCTCAGAGCCCCAACTTCGCCCAAAGCGCGTCAACTTTGGACTTGGTGGCCGAGTCCATTTCAATCATTGCAGGCCATGGACGATCAAAGCCTTCAGCCTTCCACTTGCGCGTGGCGTCGATGCCCATCTTCGATCCGTAGTTAGGCAGGCGCGAAGAGTGGTCGAGCGAATCGATAGGGCCCAGAGTGAATTGGATATCGCGCTCGGGGTCGATATTGTTGGCGACGCGCAAAACTACTTCGGGAATGTCCTGCACATTGCAGTCCTCGTCGACAACGATGATGCACTTGGTAAACATGGCCTGGCCGAGCGACCAAATCGCGCTCATCACCTTGCGCGCCTGCCCGGGATAGCTTTTGCGAATCGAAACGATCATCAGGTTGTGGAAGACGGCCTCGACGGGCAAGTGAATGTCCACGAGCTCCGGGATGGCCATCTTCATCGCAGGGAGGAAGATGCGCTCGACGGCTTTGCCCATCCAGGCGTCTTCCATGGGCGGCTTGCCGACGATGGTGGCTGCGTAGATGGGGTCCTTGCGATGGGTGATGCAGGTGAGGTGGAAGACCGGATACTGGTCGGTCATGGTGTAGAAACCGGTGTGGTCGCCAAATGGGCCCTCGGAGCGAAGCTCACCGAGTTCCACGTAGCCTTCGAGGACGATTTCCGCGTGCGCCGGGACTTCGAGATCGACGGTCTCGCATTTGACGATTTCGACCGGTTTGCCGCGGAGAAAGCCGGCAATCATGAATTCTTCCACCTCCGGCGGCGCGGGCACGATGGCGGCGAAGGTGGTGGCGGGATCGGTGCCGATGGCTACGGCAACCTCAAGACGCGAGCCTTTCAGATTGCCCAATGCAATCTGCGGCAAACCGCCGATGGGGCCGTCGGGGATGGCTACCGCGCCGCCTGCCGACTCGGCCATGGCCGCCACGCGCGCGGTCTTCGCGCTGAATTCTCCACTCGCCGCTGCTGCCGAGGAAGCCGCCGCGCGCAGGGCCTCGCGGTAGTGCTCGGCGGCAACTTTCTGGCGCTGCCAGTGCATGCCTGTGGATTGGCCGTCGTAGACCTGCATCCGATACATGCCGATGTTGCGCTTGCCGGTGCGAGGGTCGCGGGTGTGCACGCAGGGCAAGGTGATGAACCGGCCTCCGTCGTGCGGCCAGCACTTGAGAATGGGAAACTGGTTCAGATCGAAGTTGTCTTTGAGGATGACCTCCTTGCACGGAGCGTCTTTGGCGTTCACGGTCTTCGGGAAGGCGCTGGTGAGCGCGCTGAGTTGAGGCAGCATCCTGAGCTTGTCAAAGAGACCTTCAGGAGCCTTTACGTTCATCAGGCCCTGAATGCGCTCGGCGATCTGGTCGAGCCGCTCGACACCGAGAGCCAGTGCCATGCGGCGCTCGCTTCCAAACTGATTGATAAGAACTTTGTGTCCCGGATGCCCCTTGACGTTCTCGAAGAGCAAAGCCGGCCCGCCGGGAGCGTAGTTTCCCTTGGTGGCAGCACCCGGTTTTGCGCCGATCTTGGAGACGCGGTCGGTGATTTCGGTGATTTCAAGCTCGGGCGATACTTCTTCGCCGATGCGCTTGAGTTCGCCGTGCTTTTCAAGTGCTCTGATCCAGTCGCGCAGATCGTCGTAGGCCAAGGGCGTGCTCCCGTGCGGTGAACACCGCTATCGTTCAACCCTTTAGCTTATAGCCTCGCCTCAGCCTGCTGCGAAGCGAGCACCGGGGGAATTGCATCCATGGGAAATCCAAGGCGCTTCCACTCGTCGAATCCGCCGCGCAGGGGACGCACGCGCTCGATACCCATTTTGTGTAGAGTCATGGCGGTCTTGGCGGCAGTGGCCTCACTGGGGCAGGTGCAATAGAGCACGATGTCGCGGTCACGGGGAATTTCGTGGACCCTTGCGGCCAGCGCATCCGGAGAGAAGTGCAGCGCGCCGGGGAGCACGAAAGGGTCTGGCAGTAGTTCCAGAGGATGGCGCAGATCGACGATGAATACCGGTTCGCCGGCATCAAGTTGACGCTTCAGCTCTTCGGGTTCCAGACGCGAATTTACGAGCTTTTTGAGGAAGCGCTGGCGGCGCACCAGCCGGGCGATGAAGAACCCAAGTATCCCGAGAACCAGGAGCGCCCCAGAGAACCTTCCCACCCAGTTCAAAAGACTGGGGTCGCGCTTGAGAGCATCGCCGAACAGGCGGCCGAGGGAGAGCAACGCGCCCACCCAAAGCGTGGCGCCGATCCCGTCAAAAAACAGGAAGCGGCCGAATGCCATTCCATTTTCGCCTGCAACCGGTGGAGCCAGCGTGGCCAGCCCGGGCACGAACTTGGCAATCATCAGTGTTACGGCGCGGCGGCGGCCAAAAGAGTCCTGCGTTTTGCGGACGCAGATCGCAGGCTCCATGGAGAGTTTGCATAGAATCCGCAGCACGTGATGCCCGTACTTGCGGCCGACGAGGAACCACGTGCTGTCGGCCGAGACTGAGGCAATCACACCAGCCAGCAGGGCCAGGGGAAAGCTGAGCTGATGCTCCGCTGAAAGCGCCCCGGCCGCGAGCAGGACAGGTGTGGCAGGCAGCGGGATCCCAAACTGCTCGACGAGAATCCAGGCGAATAGCAGCAGGTAGCCGTACATGAGCAGAACTTGAGTGGGTAAAGCCATAGGGGGTCCGTCGTTGCTTCCGCTACATTCGACCGCGTGCGATGCCAGCGCTTCAAGCCCAATTGGAAAAACGCGGGGTCTCTTCCCCTATAAGATGACACAGCGGCGAATTGGCTTCACCCTAAATCGGGATGCAACGGGCCACGCGACGGAAATGGCCGCCCGAAGGCGGCCATTGAGTAACCAGGCGAAACGCTGAGGTGTTACTTGTCGCTGGGAACCGAAGGCGCGGATAATCCGGCCTGGACCTGCGTGCCCTTCTCGGCGAAATAATTGCGATCCCAGAGGTTCTTGTAAAACTCGCCGGTCAGCTCAGCAGCGCGGGGACCAAAAGTGGGGCGTCCGCCCTCCAGGAAGAAGACCGTAACAAGGCTTCCCTGCGGCGTGTCGGAGTAGGAGGCAAACCAGCCGAAACGGGTGCCTTTATCGGAGCAGGTTCCCGTTTTGCCAAAGACAGGTAGTTCGTGAAAGTTGGCGCGAAGGCTGCGCGCTGTCCCGTATTCGACTGCGCCGGCCATACCGTCCTGCAGGTCCGGAATGTACCTGTGCGATATCGAGTGTCCGCTTTACCCGGGGCCGGAAGTCAGCAACCTGTTCGGGAGTTGTAGGATGCTGCAAGTAATAGAGGGTTCCGCCGTTGGCGATAGCGGCCACCAAAGCACCCAGTTGCAGCGGAGTCATGGAAACGCCCTGGCCGAAGCTGCACATACGGGCCACGCCGCCCTCAGATGCGGGTATCGGTTCATCAGGGTAGACGCCCAATTGCTCGCCCGGGATGTTATAGCCTGCCAACTCACCGAGGCCGAATTGTGTCGCGTAGTGCCGAACGCGGTCGAAGCCGAGTTCCCTGCCAAGTTCTTCGAAGTAGAGGTTGTTGCTATGGGCCAGTGCCTCAGTCATGTTCATGCGAAAGCCAGCCAGTTGCACCGGCGTGTCGCGAGTGACCAGGCCTTCAGAGAGCGCCGCGAGGGCCACGGAAAGCTTAATGGTGGAGCATGGCTCTGCACCCGGCGAGAGGGCCAGTTTCTGGTTGACCATGGCCAGGATGCGCCCGTTTGCGGGGTTGATGACCACGGCAGTGCCGTTCATGTCGCCCAGTGCGTCAATGGCCGCCTGCCGGACGACCGGGTCCTCGCCGGTTGTGACGTCATCGGCAAAAATGTCGCTGCTGGCAAAGGAACTGGCCGTGAATCGTTCATAGTAGCGATGACGACGGACATGAAGCGAGGCCCTGCGCAACGTGCCCGTGGAGCGCCTGGAGGAGTGCACGTAATGATGGACCCGCGTCGCTCCGGCGCTGGGATGAGCGGAGGCAGAGCGATGAGCCGAGGCGTGGCGGCTTCTGGCGTGGCCGGCCGCGGACAGATGCTGGGTTGTCGACCGAGAATGGTGCAGAGTATGTGGAGCATCAAGTGCGACCGCGCCTGGTGCGCCGGCGCCCATTCCAACCAAAGCCAAGAAAACTAAAGAAACGCAGGCCAGTTTCATCCAGTTGATACCCTCTCCACTATGGATCGCTTGCCATGCGTTTGCCCTAAGGAAGCGCACTTTATGCTTATCGGGTTCTCTAGGGCGCGCCTCAAACTCTGAGCCGGGCCTCGGAAGTTTCCCCTAATTCGCTCTCCAAGCTGCCAAACGCTGCCGAATCAGCCCAAACCCGAATCGCACCTGATTGGGGTATTCCCTGCTTCAACAATAAACGAACGAACGAAACAGCGAAACCCCGGTCGGACTAAGCGCCCAGTTTTTTGAAGACTTTGGTTCACTATAGAACCGATTCTCGAATTGGGAGAATAATTCTGCAGTGACGAAAGTCACCCGGTAACCATAAGCGCAGGCCGGAATCGGGATTAGAACTTCAACCGACGCATGAACGCGGGAACGTCCAGATCGCGCTCCGCCTCATCGCCGGGGGCCGTATAAGGCGTTGTTGCAGCCTTGACGTGCTCTTCCGGTGCGGCCGGACTGCGCATTCCTTTGCCAAAATCCGAGGCGTAGTCCCTGGGTAGCGGGGTGTAGACCGGCTCTTCGGCCAGCTCGGCAAACTGGGGGCGGTTTGGCAATCCTGCCGGCTCGGCCTCCATCGTGATTCTGCCATCGCGCGCTTCGATATGGGCGCTTGGCGAGACCGCGGCGACGGAGAAGAAGGCCGACTCATCAGAGTCGATTTCTTCGTGATCGGGCTCGTCCTCTTCGCTGAGGAAGCGCGGCGGCGCTGGAGCGGCTTCAGCAACTGGTTCGGGAGCGGGTTCGCGCATCCAGTTGTTCGGCGCAACCACGGGAACTGAGACTACGGGCGCCTCCTCCACGCTCAACATGCGGGCACGACGCTCCGGCATCTGGTCGCGGAAACCCGTAGCGATAACAGTGATCTTGATTTCGTCTCCCATCTTCTCGTCCTGCACCGCGCCGAAGATGATGTTTGCATCTTCGTGAGCCGACGACTGAATGAGGGATGATGCCTCGTTGACCTCAGAGAGCTTAAGCGAACTTGAACCGGTGATATTGATGAGGATGCCGCGCGCGCCGTCAATGGCGCCTGCCTCGAGCAGGGGCGAAGCCATGGCAGCCTGGGCCGCCTCAACGGCGCGATTTGCGCCCGAACGCACCGCAGTGCCCATGACTGCATGGCCCATGCCTGCCATAGTGGTCTTTACATCGGCAAAGTCGCGGTTGATGATGCCGGGAATCGTAATGATGTCGGAGATGCCTTGCACGCCCTGGCGCAGCACGTCGTCCGCGATGCGGAAGCTCTCAAAGAAGCCTGCGTCCTTGGCCACTGCCAACAACTTTTCGTTGGGGATCACAATCATGGTGTCGACGCTTTCAATCAGTTCCTTGAGGCCTCGCTCGGCCTGCTGCAGGCGGCGCTTACCCTCAAACGCGAAAGGCCGTGTGATGACAGCGACAGTGAGAATTCCCATCTCGCTCGCCAGAGATGCGATGACCGGGGCCGCCCCGGTGCCGGTGCCTCCGCCGAGACCGGCGGTAACAAAGACCATATCCGCGCCTTCCAGCGCTTCAATAATCTTTTCAGAATCTTCCAGTGCCGCGCGGCGGCCCACGTCGGGATTCGCGCCCGCTCCCAACCCGGAGGTGAGCCGGACGCCGAGTTGGAGCTTGATTGGGGCCTGCGACAGCTTGAGCGCCTGCACGTCGGTGTTGGCGGCGATGAATTCAACGCCCTCCAACCCCGCCTGGATCATGCGATTGACGGCATTCCCCCCGCCGCCGCCCACGCCGATAACCTTGATGCGTGCTCCGCGCGGGGTCTCGTCGTGAAATTGAATGCGCATTTCTCCGGCTTCGTTCGTCTGCTGTTCCATCGCGGCCTTTTTCTCCCTTTTCATAACCTAATCGCTACTCCCTGTTAAAAACTAGATGCAAAAATGGCGCGCAGCTTGGCGCGCAGGCTATTGTTCTCTGCCGCGCGGGTCACACGCGTGCGGTGAGCGTACAAAAGCATCCCGATGGCGGTGGCAAAACTTGGATGAATCAGCTCACTGGGCATGCCAGAGAGACGGACCGGCATCCCGGTCCGCGCGGGAACCCGCAACTGGGTTTCTGTCACATCCAACATGCCAGGCAGCGTAGCCCCTCCGCCAGTAAGAACGCAACCCGCTCCCAGCGCGTCGACCACGCCGCCGTGGCGCAGGCTCTCCTTGACGAAATACATCAACTCGCGCGCTCTTGGTTCCAGAATCTCTGCAAAGGTGCGCATGCGCATCATCTGCGGATTGGGGTTGGTTACCTCAACCTCCGCTTCCTGCGGGACGGCCGTGACCACCGCATGGCCGTATTGGCGCTTGAGCGCTTCGGCCTGAACCACCGGCATCTGCAGACCGACAGCGAGGTCATTGGTAAAGTGGGCTCCGCCAACGGGAATCGAGGCAGTATGCGCTACGGCCCCTTCGAAGAAGACCACCAGGTCGCTGGAGTGCGCGCCGATGTCGAGCAGGCAGACGCCCAACTCGCGCTCGTCGGCGGAAAGCGTGGATTCCGCGGCGGCGATGGACTCCAACACGGCTTCGGTCACTTCGATTCCGGCGCGATTGGCGCAGGTGACGGTGCTCTGCAAGGCGCTCCCCGAGCAGGTGGCAATATGCAGGTCGACTTCAAGCCGCGCGCCCACCATGCCCACTGGATCGAAGATACCGGGCTGATCGTCTAGGATGAATTGCCTCGGCAGCAGGTGCAGGATCTCGCGGTCCGGCGGGCGCTCGACGGCCCGAGCACGTTCCATGGCGGCGCGCACGTCTTCGCGGGTAATCTCGCGCATGCGGCTGCCCAGATCAAATCCTCCGTTTGTATTGACACCGCGGATATGCGGACCCCCGACACCAACCACGCACTCATCGAAATTGGCGCGCGCCACCCACTCTGCACGCTCGATGGCCGCCTTGACTGCTTTGGCGGCCGGAGCGAGGTCAGAGATAAGCCCTTTGCGCATCCCCGCCGACTCGATCACTCCGTGACCGCGATAACGCAGTGCGCCCTCGTTCAAGTCGCCGGCCAGCACGCGGGTCCACGCGCTGCCAATGTCAAGTACAACGATCAGGTTGTCCTGCTTCTGGCTCATCGTTCGGGACTCACTGACCCTGCCTTGCCGCAGCGGCCGGGTGGGTTTTTGCGGCGGTTTTCTGCCTGCTCTTCTTGAGCGCAGCGCGCTTGGCCTCCGCTCGCCTCTTTGCTTTCATTCTTTCAGCCAGTACTTGTACTGAAGACTTCGAATTTGCGCTGGTGTGGACCTTGACAGGCCTGGCTGCCGCCGCGTGCTTTGCGTGAACGGATGCGGGAGCGGGCTTCGAGACTTCGGCTTTCACTGGCGGTGTCTCCGGTTCGCCGGCAGCGGGTTTGGCATCGCCGGTGTTCAGCGCGGTCTGGCTGGTCCCCGCCGCCGGAGTCATTTCGAGGACGACCTGCTGGTTATAGCGCAGATCTACTTCGGCGAGCTTGGGATACTGCTGCCGCCATTCAGCAATGTGGGCCTTGTAGCGCTGGTAGCGGTCGAGAAAATGATCTTCGCCAAAATGAGCCAGAATGTCTGCGCCCTGCTCAGGCATTAACACCCGCGCATCTTCCGGATCAGTGAGGTCGATCTGTGAAATCTGCTCTGAATAGTGCTGGCCGTTGGCATCCAGTTCCCCAAGCAAACGCTGATAGACGGCCATGCGCGCTTTGCGCGAGGGCAACGGGTCACCTGCGTCGATCCCTGTGACCACCGGAAACGAGTAGTGGTGCTGCGCCATTGCAGCGGCGGGCATGTCGAGCAGGACTCCGTTGGCGTCGACAAGCCCAATCTGCTGGCCGTTACGGACGAATGCCACAGGCTGCCGCTCCACCACGGTCACACGAATCTGGTCCGGCAGCAGACGCATCACGGTAGCCTGCTGCACCCAGGGAATCTGTTCCAATTGCTTTCGCCGCTCAGAGAGCGGGACGAAGAATATGTTGCGTCCGACGTCTTCACCGAAGACCGGCAACATTTCTGCCCGGCTCACTTCGACAAGACCGGTGGCCTGGATATTGCTTGCGCCGGCGATGCGGAAACGCGCGTCACGTTCGAGAAAGTTCTTGAAAAGATGGGCGGAGAGGGCAAGACCGGATACAACCATGAGAGCGCCGATGCCGAGAAACATGCGACCCCAGGTCCCGGTTGGGCGCCACCACGGATTGCGCGGCTCTTCGAACCGTTCCCTCCGGAATCCCTGACGCTCGTCGTCAGGGTCCTCAAACTCAGGCGGCATTCCGGGCAGCCCACGTCCCGAGACGGGCACACCCTGTTGCACGCGCCGGAAGCGGGGCTCCACGGGCGCTTCGTCTTCCCAGGGCAGGGACCGGGTTTTATTATTTCCTTTGATTGCCACGCCTGAGCACGGGTCGTGAGATTCGCCAGCCTCAACTATAGCCTGCGTTAGCGCGGCTTTTTCCGCGAGGGCTGCAAAGGGAATCCGCAGTGTTACGAGGTGGTCGGATTGGCTTCGCGAAGCAACTCTGCAACTGCCTCATCGGACTCCTGCGGAAAGCGCAAATAGAACTGACTGACCGCGTCAAAATGGCGGGGCTCGTGGACGCACACCAGTTCATCAACAAGCGCCCGAAGACGGGTACAAGTGGAGGCCGGAGCTACCGGCACGGCAACAATCAACTTGGCCGGCCGGCTCGATCGCAGCGCAAGAATCGCCACCTGGATGCTGGCTCCGGTTGCAATTCCATCGTCAATGAGAATCACTGATTTGGTTTCAACTGATAGCGGTGGGCGTTTCCCTCGAAGCGTGTTCGCGCGCTCCCGCACTCGTTGCGTGGCTGCGGCCTTGATTTGTTCTATCTGCGCCTCAGAGATGTGGGCGGCGCGAATGGTGTCCAGGTTAAGAAAACACTTTCCGCCTTCCGCAATCGCTCCAAAAGCCAACTCCTCCTGCCCAGGTACGGAAAGCTTGGCCGCAATAAAGGCCTCAAGCGGTAGACGAAGCAGGCGCGCCACCGCTGCAGCCACACCTACCCCTCCGCGCGGAATCCCGAGCACGACAAGATTTGCGCATCCGGCGTAGGCCGCAAGACGGGCGGCAAGCTGACAGCCGGCATCCTCCCGATCGTTGAAGATCACGTTGCCCTCCTGCGCTGGACGGGCTTTGGCCGATGTTTGGCCTTACGAATCGATTGTGCGCTAAGCGGCGTCCAACGCAGCAATGATTTGCGGCGCAAGTTGGCTCACGCTGCCCGCGCCGAGAGTCAGGATCAGGTCCCCCTCGCGGGCCTCGCCTGCAACCGCGGCCACGGCGGCAGCAAAGTCCGGGATAAACTGCACGCGCGGCCCGTTGATTCGAGAGGCCAGCCTCTCCGCAGTAACACCAGGGATCGGTTCTTCGCTCGCTGCGTAGATGGGCAGCACAACGACGCTGTCGGCATCTTGAAACGCACCAGCGAATTCGTCCATCAGATCCTGCGTACGCGAGTATCGATGGGGCTGGAAGACAACCAGGATGCGGCGATGCCCGCACTCGCGCGCCGCAGCCAGCGTGGCGCGAATCTCGGTGGGATGATGGCCGTAGTCGTCAACCACCGTGACTCCGCGTGCCTGGCCGCGCTGCTGAAAGCGCCGGTCCACGCCGCGAAAATGATTGAGCCCTTCAGCAATCTTCTCCTGCGACACTTGAAGCTGGTGAGCGATGGCCACTGCTGCAGTTGCGTTGAGTACGTTGTGGCGTCCGGGCACATGCAATTCAAAAGGACCCAGCGGCCCTGTTGAGGTTGAGACGAGAAAGCGCGAGTAGGAGCCAGGAACCGTTTCGAGGAACTCGAGCCGGTAGGCAGCTTCTGCCGAGACCCCGTAGGTGAAGACACGGGGGCGCACACGGGGAAGAATTGCCGCGAGTTGCGGATTATCGATGCAGGCCGTGACCGCGCCGTAGAACGGCACCTTGTCCATGAATGCGAGAAAAGCCTGCTCGACATCGTCCATGTCGCGATAGCAATCCATGTGCTCGCGGTCGAGATTAGTGACTACTGCAAGGATCGGCGAAAGCTTAAGGAACGAGCGGTCGCTTTCGTCTGCCTCGGCGACCAAATATTGCGTGGTCCCGAGGCGGGCGTTGGATCCCAGCGCATCCACGCGGCCGCCGACGACCACGGTGGGGTCAAGTCCGCCGGCAGCGAGCACCGAGGCGACCATTGAAGTTGTCGTCGTCTTGCCGTGCATGCCTGCGATCGCTATGCCGTATTTGAGGCGCATCAACTCGGCCAGCATTTCGGCGCGCTGAATCACGGGAATCTTGCGGGCGTGGGCCTCGAGAACCTCCGGGTTGGCCGCGGACACGGCCGAACTTGCAACCACGACGGTTGCGCCCTCGACATGCGCAGCTTCGTGACCCTCATAAATTGTGGCGCCCAACTGGGCAAGACGGTCTGTGACGGGCCCGCGGCGCAGATCGGAGCCTGAAACTTTCATGCCCAGATTGAGCAGAATTTCGGCGATGCCACTCATGCCGATTCCGCCGATCCCGACGAAGTGCGCGTGCTGGGAGGTGGCAAACATTTGAATGCGAAACTCCACTGTATCACTGACGTGAGCGCGGTTCTCGGGAGTGAAAGAAAGACTGCGATAAACCCAAAATCGCGCGAAAGTTGCGGATGTTTATTTCACCTGGCGGGCACAACCTTTGGTCCGAATCGAGGTTGAATCAAGACATAACCGGCGCACCGCAGAGGCGGCAGGAACAAAGCCTCAAGCGAAGGGCAGCCGGATCGGCAAATCTGAGAAATCAGAACCTGGCCGAATGGGACGGAGGAAGTATGAGAAGCATGAGGAATTGGATGCTGGGTGCAGCAATAGTGGCAGGCGGATTGGGCCTTGGAGCGACCACGGCCCAGGCAGCCGAGTTTGGAGTTTATGTGCGCGGGCCGGTGGCCTATGTTCCTCCGTGCCCGGGACCGGGCTACATTTGGATGAATGGATACATGGCCAATGGCTACTGGATTGAGGGGCGGTGGAACTTCGTTGGCGTGCGCGGTGGAGACCACTTTGGCTACTTCGACCGTGGTAGGGGCCGCGATATCGACCGGCATTTCGACCGTGATCGGGACCGGGACCATTTCCGCCGGTGAATTTCACTCAACGATTGCGCCACGAGATGGCCTCTCCTTCGGGAGAGGCCGTTTTTTGCGCACCCAGATTTTCCTCCGGGCAAGAATGAGCAGATTTCGTGGTCTTCAGGTCCACTCCGTCCGGATTGCGAAACAAACGGCTTGCACTTTCGGCCCTGATTGGCGGATTCTTTTCATCGGACCGCAACTTAAGCGTGCAACTGCTGTTTGAACGTACAGAAGCTGGAAAGGGCGAAAAGCCCCACCGGCGGGTGCTGAGAACGGGGGTTGCCCCGGAATCCCAGGTCCGACAACGAGACGGGGCAGCACAGGAGGAAGTCATGAAAAGTTTGAAGCTGGTCATGGTTGCGATGCTGCTCGCCCTGCCGTTCACCGTGAAGGCGAATGCCCAGGTTGATGTTGGCGTTGGAGTTGGTGTCGGGCCGGAAGTTGTAGCACCTCCAGTGGATTACGGTCCCCCGGTGTGTGAATGGGGCTACTACGCCTATTACCCCTATGGCTGCGCGCCTTACGGCTATTACGGACCGCAGTGGTTTGACGGCGGTGTGTTCATTGGCGTAGGTCCCTGGTACGGCTGGGGTTGGAGACATGGTTGGGGTGGCTACGGCGGTCGTGGCGGTTGGGGTCGTGGCGGCTACGGCTATCGCGGCGGATACGGCTATCGCGGTGGAAATGGCTACGGCGGACGCGGCGGATACGGCGGACGTCAAGCATATGGCGGCTACGGCGGACGCGGCGGATATGCCGGTGGAGCGCGCGTATATGGCGGCGCCCATGGAGGTTACGCAGCACCTCGTGCAGGCGGCGGCGGTAACGCCTATCGCGGCGGAGGGGGCGTAAGGAGCTTTGGTCGGCGGCGGTGGCGGGTTCCACGGCGGCGGCGGTGGTGGATTCCATGGCGGTGGTGGTGGCCATGGCGGCGGTGGACACCGGTAAGTTGATTTGATTCTGAGTGATGTGGCCCGTCTGCTTCGGCAGGCGGGCTTCTTTTTTTTGAGGTGATTCAAGGGTCCCAAGCGTGGCACGGGGACACCACGGTTGGGCAAAAGCGTGGCAATGGATTGCCACGGTTGATCGAAAAGCGTGGCAACGGTTTGTCACGGTTGGACAAAAGCGTGGCAACGGTTTGTCACGGATGAACGAAAGCGTGCGCGGGAAGCGTGGCAAGGATGTCGGCGATGCGCTCGGCGGCACCGGGGTGGGCCTGCGTTCTGGCAGCGGAGGCCATGGCGGCAAGACGGTCCGGGTCGGTGAGCAGCTTCTTGAGCGCGTCGAGGAGACGGCCGGGGACGGCCAGTTCCTGTTCTGTGAGGAGGACGGCGGCGCCGGCATTGACCATCTCCTCCGCGTTGCGTTTCTGGTGGTCGTCGGCGGCCGCGGCGAATGGAATGAGCAGGGACGGTTTGCCTGCGGCGGCAAGCTCGGCGACGGTGGACGCTCCGCTGCGGGACATGACCAGGCAGGCTTTGCCGAAGTGGGCGGGCATGTCGGCGAGAAATGCGCTGACCTGCCAGCGGTCGGGATCGGCTCCGCTGGCGGCGTAAGCGGCCCGGGTGGCGTCGAGGTTGCGTGCGCCGCTCTGATGCATGATGGTGAGGCGCGGGATGGCGTCGAGAAGCGCGGGAACGATCTGCGGCAGCGCGTTGTTGAAGAGGCGCGCGCCCTGGGAACCTCCGAAGACGAGAAGATGGGGTGCGACGGGGGGCGGCTCGAGGGAGAAGAAGGCGGGACGGACGGGAATGCCGGTGACCTCGGCGTTGCGGAACCACCTGGCCGCGGACAGGAAGTTGACGGCGGCGGCCTGCACGCGCTTGCCGACGAGGCGGTTCGCGAGTCCGGGCATGGCGTTGGGTTCGAAGGCCATGGTGGGTACTTTGAGCAGGATCGCGGCGGCCATGGCGGGGCCGGAAGCGTATCCGCCAACGCCGAAGACGACGTGGGGCTTGAAGTCTCGAATCAGGCGGCGGCAGGCGAGGATGCTCAGCGGC
Source organism: uncultured Acidobacteriaceae bacterium (assembly GCA_963780515.1). Taxonomy (GTDB): domain Bacteria; phylum Acidobacteriota; class Terriglobia; order Terriglobales; family Acidobacteriaceae; genus Telmatobacter. The sequence continues at coordinate 137,659 of CAWACG010000009.1, read as the reverse complement.
AGGTCGAGCAGGGTGCGCAGCCGAGTGACAAGGGAGACGTTTTTGAGCGGGCCGACTTGAATGAGTTGAAGCTTGAATCCGGCTTCGGGAACGAGGTTGGATTCCATGCCGCGGGCGGTGCCGACGAAGAGGACTTCAGCGGAGTGGCGCGCGACCAGCTCGCGGGCCACGGCGAGTGCCGGGATGATGTGGCCGCCGGTTCCGCCGCCGGCGATGAGTACGCGCAAAGCCAAAACGGTACCTTTCAGTGAGGCCAGTTTAGCAAGCGAGGCGGCAGAGAATCGGAGTCGTGGCAGTTACGTTGGTCGTATGGCGGGATAGGTGCGGCTGTACTTGAGGCAGATCGTAGACTAGTTTTCGCAGAAGTTGCCCTGGCCGCATGCGCCGCCGCCGCAACATGCTCCGCCGGAGGCGCACGGTGGCTCGGCGTGGGCGTGGCTTGCGCCTTTGGTGATGGCGCCCGCGCCTCCGCTGATGAGTCGATGGACAGGTCCGCCGCAGGTGGGGCAGGTTTCAAGGGCGGCGTCGGACATTTTCTGGCGCTGCTCGAAGTGTGAGGCGCATTCGTCGCAGAGGTATTCGTAGGCGGGCATGGTTTGGTCTCTGAGATGATTGTACGAGGGGCGAGCTACGAGTTGCTAGCTTGTGGACCCACCCGGGGCTGAAGCCCACGATAATTGAGGGCTTTCTTTCAGGGGCCTGAAGGCTCCTGCTCCTTCCGTTTTCCCGGTGGAGTTTTCTGTTCGCTGGTCGGACTGAGGGTCTTGCTTTCCCACCCTTGCGGCAAGAACAGAAACACCGCAAGGATGGGGCACCCTTTTTCATGGCGAGTCTGCATCGCGAAGAGCCGGTCGATCCGCTGAGTTTCCTGCTTTCCCAGGTCTCAAAATGCGAGACATGGGGCACCCATTTTCGTGCGTGGTTTGCATTGCGAAGGCATAGGCAGCCCGCAAAGAATGGGGCAGCGGGGGACGACTAGGCCGGCTCGCCGGTTTCGCTGGGAGGGGCGCCGACGTCGCACCACCGCTTGCGCATGTTCTGGCGAAACTTTTCGCGCTCCTCGGGGGTCATGCGGGCCCAGCGTTCGCCCCGTTCACTGCGGTTCCCGCGGTGTGAGCCGCCGCCCCATCCGCCGAAGAGAATCCGAGACAGAGTATCAGGAGCCCGATGCCCTGCCAGAAGGTGATGGCGTGCAATCCGAAGAGCATGGGCATCAGCCAATTCCACAGATGCATGACGACTTCGCCGAAGATCCAGCCGAAAAGTACGATGGCCGGGGGCGCAACCAGAAAGAACCACCATTTGAATTTCATTCCGCATTCCTCATTTCGTTGTGAATTCGTCGTGAATGCTCTGCAGGCGCTGGCGCAGATGGAGCACGGCGTAGCGTTTGCGGGCAAGCAGGGTGTTGACGTTGACGCCGCTCTCTGCCGACAGCTCCTTGAAGCTGCGGCCCTCAAGCTCGTGGGCCACGAATACCTCGCGCTGCTCGCGGGGCAGTTCGGCGAGCGCAAGCTCAAGCTCGCGGAGAAGCACATTACGGACAAAGAGCGCATCCGGCCCGGCGTCGGGAGATGGCAACAGATCTTCGATCTGCAATAGCTCGCCGTCTTCTCCCATGAACGCTTCGTCAGTGAAGTTCACGGGCGTCTTCTTGCGGAAGAAGTCGGTGATGCGGTTGCGCGCGACGCGAAAAAGCCAGCCGGTAGCGTATTCGATGGGCATGAGCAGGCGGTTGGCCGCGACCAGTTCGTAAAAGACCTCCTGTAGAAGGTCTTCGGCGTCGGCCTGGTTTGGCACCCGCTTGCGGATGAAATTGCGCAGCCGGGATTTCTGTTCCTCGACGACTTCGGTAATTTGACGGTCTTGCTCGGCCATCACGAGGACACTCATCGGCTCATCCATCCCATGCTGATGACGAATGGCGGCCGCAAATATTGTAGAGGTTTGAATCTTCGATGCGGGGGCGGGCTTTCAGCCTGACGGGCAGGGAGGGTTCCGGGGCTGAAGCCCACGATTATTGGAGCTTTCTTTCAGGGGCCTGAAGGCCCCTGCTCCTTCCCGTTGCCGGGAGAGGGGGGGTGGAGTACCCAGGTCTCAGAGGCGAGACCCTTCGACTTCGCTCAGGGCAGGCTCTGGGGCATCCATTTTCGTGGTTGGTTTGCGTCGCGAAGACTTGAGCCATCCGCGTGTGGTGAAGGTTCAATCCACCTGCCTGGAGATGTTGAGGAGGACGCCGATGCTGGCGAGGGTGAAGAAGAGTGAGGTTCCGCCGGAGGAGATGAAGGGGAGCGGTATTCCCTTGGTCGGAAGCAGCGAGAGGACGACGCTGATGTTGAAGAAGGCCTGCAGCAGGATGGCGGTGGTGATGCCGAAGGCGGCGAGGCGGGCGAAGGGGTCGGTGGCGCGGAAGGCGGTGCGGAGTCCGCGCACGCCGAGGACCACGAAGAGGATGACGATGCACATGGCGCCGACGAAGCCCAGTTCTTCAGCGATGTTGGCAAAGATGAAATCGGTGGAGGCTTCGGGGAGGTAGAAGAGCTTCTGCATGCCTTCCATGAAGCCGCGGCCGGTGAAGCCGCCGGTGCCGACGGCGATGAGGGACTGGTTGATGTGGAAGCCTGCGCCCATGGGGTCGGAGTCCGGATGGAGGAAGACGAGGATGCGGTGGCGACGCCAGGGAACCCAGAGGAGCAGGGCGGCGAGAGGCGGCAGGGCGGCACAGCAGGCGAGGAAGAGATACTTCCACTCCATTCCCGCGAGCATGAGCATCATGGCGGTGACACCGGCAAGGACGAGGGCGGTGCCGAGGTCGGGTTGCTTGACGATGAGGAGCATGAAGACGATGGGAATGATGGCGGCGCGGAGAAGGGTGTTCTTCCAATCCTGCATGGCGTCAAGGCGGGTGGAGAGAAACCAGGCGAGGAAGAGGACGAGAACGAGCTTGGCGATCTCAGAGGGCTGAAAGGTGAAGAGTCCGCCGAAGCGGATCCAGCGATGGGTGTTGTGGGAGTCGCGAAAGAAGTAGACCATGACCAGGAGCACGGTGGTGACGGCGAGGGCGGAGTAGATGAAGCGCGGGGATTTGTAGCGGTTGTAGTCCACGCTCATGAGGGCGACCATGGTGAGGACGCCGGCGAGAGCCCATAAGGCCTGGCGGCCTACGAAGGCGTAGGGGGAGTGGTAGCGGTCCTGTGCAACGACGGCGGAGGCGGAGAAGACCATGGCGAGGCCGACCACCACGAGGAGCAGAGTGGTGAAGAATATCCATTTGTCGACGCCTACGCGTTTTGCCATTGTTCACCACCGCACGGACGAAGACCTGTTCGCGGGGCTCCGGATTTCAGGTTGATCATCTCTGCCTTTATCGTTTCACGGGCAGACAGTGGAGAGAGCACAGGCAGCGTGATGCGCACCAAGGTGATTAATTCGATGAATTGGCGAAGGTGGAGTTGGTGGAGTGAAAGAGAGACAACGGCGGAACCTTGGACTCGCTTGACCCGGTCAGAATGACGACCTGGATGACACTTCGCCGGGCAGGGATGCGACGGATTCACTCTGAAGACGGAGACGGCCATGCGGGGGTGTGCGGTATGATTTCCGGGCTCGGGAAGTCCCGGGAAAAATCCCCCTACGAAAATCAAACTGGAGGACGATTGCGATGAAATTCATGACGACTTGGTCTTTTCCCACGGGAAACATCCCTGAAGCTGCCGCGCGGTTCCTGGCCGGTGAGGCACTGCCCCCTGAGGGCGTGAAACTGCTGGGACGCTGGCACAACACGGACTGCAGCGGAGGCTTCGTGCTGGTGGAGAGCAACGATCCGGTGGCGCTTTACGCCGATGCCGCGAAATGGGCGGACTTGCTGGAATTGAATACGGTCCCGGTGATCGAAGATAGCGATGCGGGAGCGGTGCTGGCGAACCGCTTCAAGAAATAACTCCGGAACAACTCAGCCGCCGGCGATGGCGCCGATGATGAGCAGCGGCTCTTTGCCGGAGACGACGGCGTCGGGCAGCGGTGCGTCGGGGGAGTCGTGCGACAAGTCCTGCTCGCAAGCGAAGAAGCGGAGGAAGGGGCGGCGCTGTCGCGTGACGTGGTCGCGGATGGTTCCCTGGAGCATTGGATAGCGAGCTTCGAGGGCGTCGAGCGTAGCGCGGAGGGTGACGGGCGCGGCGACCTCGAGGGTGACTTCGGCGTCGACGTGCGCGAGGTTGCGCAGGTGGTAGGGGAGTTGGACGCGGATGGGATTCGTGGAGGACATGGATTCTTCCGGCGAAGCTTCTAGCTCCTAGCCTCTAGCTTGTAGCTCTCCCACCCTAACCGCAAAGTACGCGGTTAGGATGGGGCACCTTTGTTCGTAGTGATGGATGCATTGCAAAACCGGATTGGGTTCGTTGCGTTCCCATGTCTGAAGGTCCAGACCTGGGGCACCCATTTTCGAGTTGATTGCGGGTTTCGGTTAGTTGAGGGTTTGCACCTCGACGCTGAGGACGGGGGGCAGGGTTTCCACGATGGCCGACCACGAGTCACCGCCATCGGGGGAGACGAAGACCTGTCCGCCGGTGGTGCCGAAGTAGACGCCGCACTCGTCGAGCGTGTCGACGGACATGGCGTCGCGGAGTACGTCGACGTAGCAATTTTTGCGCGGAAGCCCCTTGCCCAGAGCCTCCCACTCATTGCCGCCGGTGCGGCTGCGAAAGACCTGCAGCTTGCCATCGATGGGGAAATGCTCCGAGTCGCTCTTGATGGGGACGACGTAGACGGTGTCGGGCTGGTGCGCGTGGACGTCGATCACGAATCCAAAATCAGTGGGCAGGTTGCCGCTGACCTCGCGCCAGTTGTCGCCTGCATCGTCAGAGCGCATCACGTCCCAGTGCTTCTGCATGAAGAGCACATTGGGACGCTCGGGGTGCATGGCGACGTGATGGACGCAGTGGCCGACTTCGGCGTTGGGGTTGGGAATGTATTTGGAGTAGAGGCCCTTGTTGATGGGCTTCCAAGTGACGCCGCCATCGTCGGTGCGGAATGCGCCCGCGGCGGAGATGGCAATGTAAATGCGCTCGGGGTTGCTGGGGTCGAGGATGATGGTGTGCAGGCACATGCCGCCGGCGCCGGGCTGCCAGGCGGGGCCCGTGACGTGTCCGCGCAGGCCGGGGAGCTCGTGCCAGTTTTTGCCGCCGTCGGTGGAGCGGAACATGGCCGCGTCTTCAACGCCGGCGAAGACGGTTTGCGCATCGGTGAGCGAAGGCTCAAGGTGCCAAACGCGCTTGAACTCCCATGGATGCTGGGTGCCGTCGTACCACTGGTGGGTGGTGAGGGGCTTGCCGGTTTCAGGCGACGAGTCGTAGACGAACCTGTTGCTGGGGGGCGGGGGCATGGCGCCGGGCGTGGGCATGGACTCGCCGCCGGGGGTGCTCCAGGTTTTGCCACCGTTGTCAGAGCGCTGCAGCACCTGGCCGAACCAGCCGCTGGTTTGCGAAGCGTAGATCCGGTCAGGGTCTACCGGCGAACCCTTCATGTGATAGATCTCCCAGCCCGCAAAAAAGGGACCGCTAACCTTCCAACGTTTGCGCTTGCCGTCTGAAGACAAAATGAACGCACCCTTGCGCGTTCCGACCAAAACACGCACCTTGCTCATACCTGATTGGCTCCTTCGTCTCGGCTGATCGACCCTGGGAACGGGGGCGGCCGTTTTGCGATTCTTTCGTAAGTCGATTGCAAATTGCAAGTTATTTTTCGGTGAGCAATTGCGGAAGGTGCATGGTGAAAGTTTCCGCGAACGGAAGACGACTGGACATGCGCAGCGATGCGGTGGGATGCGGACCTGGCGGTGTGCGTGGGCACGGCCAGCTGCTGCTTTAGACTGAAGGCAGATGATGCCTGACTTCATTTCGCTTTTTGGCAGCCCGGAGAAAAAGCCGGAAGACACGCAAGAACCAGAGGAGAAGGCCGGCTTCTTCAGCCGCATGAAGCAGGCTGTGACGCGGACGCGCGAGTCGTTTTCGTCGCGCATCGGCGATATTGTGGCGTTGACGCGTGTGGTGGACGAGGCGGCGCTGGAAGATCTTGAGACTGCCCTGCTGACGAGCGACATTGGCGTGCAGACGACGAATGAGATTCTTGAAGCGCTGCGGGATCGCGCGCGGCACCAGGCGATTGAAGGCGGAGCGGAGTTGCGGGAGTTGCTGAAGGAGCAGTTGCGGGGAATTCTTGAGGCTCCGGCGAAGACGATTGCGGAACCGGCGGCGCCGCCGAAGGTGACGTTTCTGGTGGGCGTGAACGGCACGGGGAAGACAACGTCGGCGGGCAAGCTGGCGGCATGGTATCGAGGACAGAGTCGGACGGTGCTGCTGTGCGCGGCGGACACGTTTCGCGCGGCGGCGATTGAGCAGCTTGAGGTGTGGGCCGGGCGCTCGGGCGTGGAGATGATCAAGACCAAGCAGGGCGGCGATCCGGCAGCGGTGCTGTATGACGCGGCGGCGGCGGCAAAGACGCGCGGCATTGGCGAGCTGATCGTGGACACGGCGGGACGGCTGCACACCAAGACGGGCCTGATGGATGAGCTGGACAAGATGCGGCGGACGGCGGCGAAGCTGATTCCGGGGGCTCCGCATGAAGTGCTGCTGGTGATGGACGCGACCACGGGGCAGAATGGATTGCAGCAGGCGCGGCTGTTTACGCAGTCGGCCGGAGTGACGGGGATTGTGCTGACCAAGCTGGACGGGACGGCGAAGGGCGGAATTGCGGTGGCGATTGCGCGGGAGATGAATTTGCCGGTGCGGTTTGTGGGCGTGGGCGAGAAGATGGAAGACCTGCTGGAGTTTGATGCGGGAGATTTTGTGGAGGCGCTGCTGGGGGATGAAAGAACGGGATGGGAGTAGGGTAGGGTAGGGAACAGGGAACAGAAAGCCGGGTTGCTGATTTGGCGATGAGTTGGGTTTGATGAACCAGATGGAAAATGACAATTACTGGATGCAGCGGGCGCTGGAGTTGGCGCGGCGCGGGATTGGCGTGAGCTCGCCGAATCCGGCGGTGGGGTGCGTGATTCTGGATCGTGCGGGGCAGGTGGTGGGCGAGGGCTGGCACGAGTACGACCTGCTGGACCACGCGGAAGTGGTGGCGCTGAACGAGGCGAAACAGCACGCCGGCGATCGGCTCAAGGGCGGCACGGCGTATGTGACGCTGGAGCCTTGCAACCACATCGGACGGACGGGGCCGTGTACCCAGGCGCTGATTGCTGCGGGGCTTGGAAGGGTGGTGGCGGCGACGATCGATCCCAATCCTGCAGTGGCGGGACACGGCATGGAGGCATTGCATGCAGCGGGGCTTCAAACGGGGATTGGAGTTTGCGAGGCGGAGGCGCGGCGGCTGAATGAGGGATTTGCGCGCTGGAGCCAGCACAAGCGGCCGCTGGTGCTGATGAAGGTGGCGATGACGCTGGATGGACGCATTGCGCCACCGGCGGGGGTGCATTCGGCGCGGGAGCCCTATTGGATCACTTGCGAGGCGGCGCGGGCGGCGGTGCAGCCGCTGCGCTGGCAGGCGGATGCGGCGCTGACGGGTGTGGACACTGTGCTGGCGGACGACCCGATGCTGACGGACCGGAGCGGGCTGCGGAGGCGGCGGCCATTACTTCGAGTAGTGCTTGATAGTGCGCTGCGTATGCCGCTGGATGCAAAGATAGTTACTAGTGCACACGATGACGTTGTAATTTTTACGGTTTCAAAGGAGGAGGCGCGGATTGAGGAGCTGAGAAAGCGCGGGGTGCGGGTGGAAGTTTTGCCCGCTGAGGCGGGCCGGGTGCCGCTGGGCAAGGTGCTGGATCAGCTGGGCAGTGAGGGGATTCTCACGGTGCTGACAGAGACCGGGACCCGGCTGAATACGGCGCTGCTGGCGGGGGAGCTGGTGGACCGGGTGCACCTGTTTGTGAGCCCGCAAATCATGGGGTCGGACGCGGTGCCGGCGTTCAAGGGGATGACGAAGGCGATCAAGATGGCAGCGGTGGAGGTGGAGCGGTATGAGAATGACCTGGGTCTGTGCTCCCTGCTCAGGGATCCGTGGCCGGAGAAGCAGAGACCGCAAGCTGGTGGCTAGAACGGCATTTGAGCTCTCCCACCCTTGCGGCAAAAGCAAAGGCGCCGCAAGGATGGGGCACCCCGAATTCGTGGCCGGGGAAGAAGTAAACTGTGGACAGTGAGGCGCGGTTGAAACGCCTGGTTGGCTCGCGGCGTCAAAGATATATGTGATCCGGGTGTCACCGGCCTATCCCGCCGCGTAATTCCCCAAGAGGTCTGCTGGTTGCATTCGACTCCCTTAATGACGGCTGTTGTTTCGCTGATCGGCCTGTGCGGCGTGCTGGCATGGCGGGTGCGCGAAGGACGCACCGCGATGACGCTAAGGAAGATCGTGATTCCGCCTCTGGGGATGGCCACGGGGTTCTCGATGTTTATTTGTGCCGGCGTTTCGGGTGCCATTGGATTGGGCAATAGGGGCGTTTCTGGTAGGCGCGATTTTGCTGGCATGGCCGCTGCTGGCCACGTCGAGCCTGCGGCGCGAGGGCGACCTGATCATGATGAAGCGCTCGGGGGCGTTTTTTGCGGTTGTAATTGTGCTGGCGGCGGTGCGGTATTTTGCGCGCGACTACTTTGACCGGTTTCTGACCCTGGAGCAGACGGGCGGGCTGTTTTTCGTGCTGGCGTTCGGGATGATTCTGCGCTGGCGGGCGAGCTTGTTCTTTGCGTATCGGAAGCTGACGGCGGGGCCTTTGATTGGCGCGGAGCCGGCGGCGGAAGAAGCGATCGACTGAAGACAAGGGGCCGGAGTCAAGAGTGGCCGGCGGCCGCTTCAAATAATCAGCACAACTTGGAACATCACAGTAATAGAGTGGCAGGATGCGAGCGATTCTTGCCATTGCGGCGCTGTGTCTTGTTGCGAGTGCTGCAGCGGCGCAGAGGACTGTGTCGTTTCCGACCGAGGATGGCGGAGTGGTGTTCGCAGACTTGTATGGGTCGGCGGATAAAGCGGTGGTGCTCGCGCACGGGGGCCAGTTCAACAAGGAAAGCTGGGCACCGCAGGCGCGAAAGTTGGTGGCAGCGGGATTTGAAGTGCTGGCAATCGATTTTCGCGGATACGGAAAGTCGCATGGGCCGGGCGATAAGGATCCAATGGACGCGCCTCTGGAGAAAGATGTGCTGGCGGCGGTGCGCTATCTGCACACGGCGGGCGCGAAGAGCGTTTCGATTGTGGGCGGGAGCATGGGCGGGGGCGCGGCGGGGGATGCGTCGATTGCCTCACGGCCGGGCGAGATTGACCGCATCGTGATGCTGGGGGCGGCGCCGAACGGGCCGGCGGAGAAGTTGAAGTCGCCCGCGCTTTTTATTGTGGCGCGCGACGATTCGAGCGGGGATGGGCTGCGGCTGCCAGGGATCAAGGAGCAATATAAGAAGGCTCCGCAGCCGAAGAAGCTGGTGGTGTTGGAGGGGTCGGCGCACGCGCAGTTTCTTTTTCAAACGGACCAGGGAGAACGGGTGATGGGGGAGATTCTCGCGTGGCTCGATTCGAAATAACTGGCCCTGGGTTTGTTGCCGGTGTGGGAATGCGGGTTCTGACTCACTTAGAATTGAGGCTATGTTTACGGGAATTATTGAGCAGACGGGGACGCTGGTGAGCGTCGTGGATACGGGCGGGGTGCGGCGGCTGACGGTGGAGGCGCCGGGAGTTGCGGCGCGGCTGCGCGAGGGGGATTCGCTGGCGGTGAGCGGCGTGTGTTTGACGGCGCTGGATGTGGACCCTACCTACTTTCACGCGGACCTGGCGCAGGAGACGCTGGACCGGACCTCGCTGGGCGCGCTGAAGCCGGGGGCCAAGATGAATCTGGAATTGCCCACGGCGGCGGGGAGTCCGCTGGGCGGGCATATTGTGCAGGGGCACGTGGATGGGACCGGCATGATGACGGCGCTGGAGCCGATGGTGCCCGAGACGAGTGCGCATTTTGACCGCGAGACGACGGACTGGACGCTGAAGGTGCGTGTGCCGGAGAACGTGCGGCAGTGGATGGTGCCGAAGGGGTCGGTGGCGATTGAGGGGATCAGCTTGACGATTGCGGGGATTGAGGGCGATACGATCTCGATTGCGATTTTGCCGCTGACGTATTGGCGCACGAATTTGCACACGCTGAGCGTAGGCGCGCCGGTGAATGTGGAGGCAGATGTGCTGGTGAAGCTGGCGTACGCGGAGATGCAGGCCAAGACGAAGGCGGAGATGGAGCTGACGGAGGCTTGGCTGGTGGCGAACGGGTATTGAGACAGGGATCGGGGAACAGGGATCAGAGGTCGCGGCGCGATGAGCATTGGAGTCTCGTTCAGGGTCCTGGTTGGGGTTTTGGTGTTGGCGGGAGCGATTCCGCTGATTGCTCAGGAGAAGGAAAAGCCGACCGAGTCGGAACACGTGCGCGGGCCGAACGGGCTGGAGGGGTGGACGCTTGATTCGCCGGTTCCGGATTCAGGGTATGGAGATGAGAAGTTCGCCTTCACGCTCGTGATTGCCCGCAGCGGGCGCGTGGTGCGGCGCATCGATGGCGACCCGATTGTGTGGCGCTGGATTTTCTGGGAGGACGGGCGGCGCGTGGCTTATGAATCGGGGCCGTTTCACTTCGGCATGACATGCGTGCTCGTGGATGTGAAGACCGGGCGACGTATGGGAAGCGTTGATTGCTATCACGAACTGCCAGCAAACGCGCCGGATTGGGTGAAGGTGCTGGAAGCATCGAAGTGAGTGCGCGCACCCTAAAAACCTGGACGCTTGGAATTCGTGCTTTCCCATGTCTCAAATACGAGGCATGGGGCACCCCGCGTCGTCGATGATACGAACTTCTCGATGCGCGGGGTGGTCAGGGTTTGGCGGGGAGCTTGGGCGGGTCGGTGATGTATTCGTCGCCGACGCGGGCTAGGATTTGCTGGCGGCGGTCATCGAGGAGCTTGATGCGGCTGGTGAGGTCGATGAACTCCTTTTGCTGATCCTCGGAGAGCGCCGGCGCGGCTGGATTGGCTTTGTTCTGGTCGGCAATCTTGTTAAGTTCGTCGAGGCGGGCCTGGAGCTTGGGCATTTCGCGATCAATCAAGATGGGGCGAATGACAGGGGTTTTAGTGCGGCCGGCGGCGAGGTCGTTGCGGTTGTTCTCTTCCCATGCGGGGAGGATGCCGACGTGGCCAAGCTCGACGCGGATGCCGGCGGGGCCGTAGTCCTGGCGCACGGCGGAGAAGAGGCCGATCATTTCGTCGCGCGGGTCGCCATCCTTGTCGGGCATGAGGCCGTCGACGTAGCTGCGCGACTGGTTGGAGAGGAAATTTCCCAGCGAATAAAAGATGACGGTGTTGCGGCCGTCGGCGGTGCGGTAGGTCTCGACGGGCTGGAGGACGTGCGGATGGTGGCCGACGATGACCGAGGCTCCGGCGTCGAGCATTTTGTGGGCAACGTCAACATCTTCAGGGCGCGGCGCGGGTCGCGTACTCGATGCCCCAGTGGATGGAGACGATGAGGAAGTCGCACTGGGCGCGCGCGGCTTTGACGGCGGCGAGGACCTGAGCTTCGTCGGCACCGGGCGCGCCGCCAGATTCGCCGGGATAGGGGAAGAAGTTGACGTGCGGCAGGTCGGGATTGTCGGGATTGTGATTACCGTTGAGCCAGCGGGTCATGCCGAGCCAGCCGACCTTGATGCCGTTGGCGTCAGTGAAGACGGGCTGCCAGGAGGTTTGCGCGGTGTCGCCGGTGCCGGAGAAGAGCAGCCCCACTTCGCGGAGGTGATCGCGGGTTTCAGCAAAGCCGGCCCAGCCCTGGTCCATGACGTGGTTGTTGGCGAAGGAGACGATTTTGATGCCGCTGGCTTTGAGGGCCTGGGGCAGGGCGATGGGGGCGTCGAACATGAAGGGCTTGCTGCCGCGTGAGTGGGCGGGGGCGACAGGGGTTTCCATGTTGACGAAGCCGAAGTCGGCGGACTGGAAGACGTCGGCGACGTCGCTGAAGAGCGCGGCCCAGCCTTGGGCACCGGGGCCGGCGGCGGCTGCAGCGGCGCGAACTGCCTCGTGGGGAATGACGTCACCGGCGACGGCGAAGCTGACCTGTGCGATCTGGTGGGGGTAGGGCGCGGGGACGACGGCGGGACGCTCTGAACGGAAAGAAAGCAACAGGGCCGCCGAGGCGACGGTGACGAGAGAGGCTGCAATGACGAGGCGGCGATTGCGCAGGCGGGGGGCGCGCTCGCCTATGGTGAACCAGTTGCTGATCATGGTGCGGTCCATCGCCTTGCTCAATTGACCTCCTGCATTGGGTCTATCCGGAGCATCGGATTATAAACAGCGTACGAGCAAGATGGTCTGGTCGTCGAACTGGTGGCCGAAAGCACGCGTCGATTCGAGGATTTTTTGAGCAAGCTGCGGCAGGGGGTCGGTGGCGTTTGCTGAAATGACCTGCATGAGTTGTTCGACGCCATAATCCTCGCCGTTTTTGTTGCTCGTTTCCAGTATGCCGTCTGTGGCGACAACGAGAAGGTCGCCGGGTGCGGACTGCAAGACTTCACCATCGAAGCTCGAAACCGGGAGCAGGCCGAGTGGGAGCTGCGGCTCGCCGGTTTGCGTGGAAACCTGGGTTCCGGCGTGCCAATGAATGATAGGCGGGCTGGCAGCGAGAGCGTAAAAGACGCTGCCGTCTTCGCCGAGCCGGAATCCGGTGAAGGTGGCGTACATTTGCGGCTCTTTGACAGCGGGAAGAACAGTATTGAGGCGCCCGAGGAGGAGGGGAAGGGTGCGGTGCGGCTCGCGCTCCCCGGCGTCGAGCAGCGCCGTGCGCACCGCGGTTTTCAGCATGCCCATCAGGATGCCGGCCTGCAATCCGTGCCCGGCGATATCGGCCAGGTAGGCGATCATGTCTCCGTTAGGGAGAAGGAGCGCATCGACGAGGTCGCCGCCTACTTTATCGCTGGGACAGGAGATGCCGCAGACATCGAAGCGGGTTGAACGCAAGGTAACCGGGGGGACCAGCGTTTTTTGAATGCCGTGGGCGAGCGCGAGTTCGTTTCGAATCCGGAAGGTCTCCATTCCCTGAATCCGAATGTAGGAAACGAAGAAAATATAGGAAGCAATGACCGCGCAGAGGACGGCTGTGGCCGCGAACTGAATGCCAGTTTGAGAAGAAACCGGCGGAGGGTTGAAGGTATGGACCACCCAGTTGGCGACGGCGGTGTTGATTGCGGCGGTGAAAAACTGGGCCGCAATCAGAACGAAAAGGACCAGTCTTGACGACCTGGCGAGAACGATAATCCACAGCCCCGCGTTGAGCCCGCTGATCAACGCAACAGTACCCACCACCGCAAATGGCATTTGGCCACTTGTGAGAGACAGGTCGACGTAGAACCCGATGACCGAGAAGGTAAAAAAGACAGCCACCATCAAGAGCCAAAGATGCTTGAGGGGAACCTGTCGGAAGTGTCTCCACCGGGTTGAGGGCTGCAGGAGCCAGGGCTTATTGCGTTCTGCCATTGGTACGAACGATATCAAAGATTTCGAAGTTTTCTCGCATTCGGGTCACGTCACGGCTCCTGCCCGAATGGGAGATGGCGCCTTGAGGGTATATTTCGCACCATGGGGGGTTGCGGATTTGAGCGATTCGCCGAGCTTTTGCGTCCATCCCGTAAGAAGCTAAATGGTTGAAGCTGGTAACCTGAAGGCTGAGAAGGACCTGTTGGAAAGGCCGGTCGAACTGAACCGGCGAATCAATCTATGGCAGAGTTCGTTATCAAGTTGGCTGACGAGCGCGGACGCGTGCAGGAGCAGGTGCAGACAGCCGCGACTGCCGAGGAGTTGCGGGCGCGTTTTTCTCATGCGGGGTACCACGTCTTCTCAGTGCGGGCGCGGAGCGGGATGGCGGCTTTCTCGCGGCGCAAGGTGAAGCTGGAGCCGTTCCTGATTTTCAACCAGCAATTTCTTACGCTGATTCGCGCCGGGCTGCCGATTCTTGGCTCGCTGAATATGCTCGCCAATATCCAGAAGGACGCGCATTTTTCGGGCCAGCTGAATGACGTTTCAAACCGGGTGAAGACGGGCGAGTCGCTTTCTTCGGCGTTCGAGGCGCAGGAGGGGATACCGAGCATTTACACCACCACGCTGCTGGCGGGCGAGCGGAGCGGCAACCTGCAGGAGGTGCTGGAGCGTTACGTGAGCTTCCAGCGGGTGTCGCTGACGTTTCGCAAAAAGCTGACGGCGTCGCTGATCTACCCCTCGCTGCTGCTGACGCTGGTGACAGGGCTGTTGATTTTCATGTTTACGGTGGTGATTCCGCAATTTGCGGAGCTGTATGACCAGATGGGGTCGCAGTTGCCGGCGATGACGATTGGGCTGCTGACGTTTGGCAAGTGGACGCAGCACAACATTGTGTGGATTCTTCTTGTGGTGGTGGGCGGTGGATTGGGCGGCTACCGGTTTTCAATCACCGAAAAGGGTCGCGATTTTGTGGACGGATTTCGCATCGGGCTACCGGTGTTTGGAAAGATCTGGCTGAAGTATCAGGTGGCGCTGTTTTCGCGGACATTGTCGACGCTGCTGACGGGCGGGTTGCCGCTGGTGCCATCGCTGGAGACGGCGGCGCGATCGATTTCGTCGCGGCGGGTGGCACAGGCGGTGATTGCGTCGATTGAGACGGTGCGCGAGGGCAAGAGCCTGGCCGATTCGCTGAGCGGGACGAAGGTGATTCCCAACCTGGCCACGGAGATGATTTCAGTAGGCGAGCAGACGGGCGCGCTGCCGCAGATGCTGAATTCAGTGGCGGAGTTCTTTGAAGAGGATGTGGCGACGGCGCTGACTGCGGCGCTGGCATTGATTGAGCCGGCCATTCTGATTGTGATGGGCGTAGTGGTGGTGTTCATTCTGATTTCGCTGTACCTGCCGATTTTCTCGCTGGGGCAGACGGCGGGGAGCATGGGGTAAATCTTGATGGCTGATGCAAGCACACTTGTCATACCCGCCGGGCCGCTGCCTGGCAGCGAGGAAGAACGCGCGCAGGCGGAGGCGCTGGCGAAACGCTATCGCGCCGAGTTTGTCGATCTGAAGCACTTCAAGATTCAGCACGATCTGTTGCGGACGGTGCCTGTTGAATTGATGTTCCGCTACAACTTTGTGCCGATTGAGCAGCAGGGCGAGGCGCTTGTGATTGCAGTGAGCGACCCCTCGCGGCTTATGGTGCTGGACGAGATTGCGGGTCTGCTGGGACACCGGATCATTGCGCGGGTGGCCACGCTGTCGCAGATTACCGATCTGCTGAAGAAGACGGAGCAGTCGCAGCGGGTGCTGGACGAAGCCAGCGAGGGACTGACGTTCGACGTACTGACCGGTGACGACAACGCCGATGAAAACATCTCGATTGAAAAGCTGACCAGCGACGAGGACATCAGCCCCATTATCCGGCTGGTGGACACGACGATTTTTACGGCGCTGGAACGGCGAGCGTCGGATATTCACATTGAGACGTACGATGATTCTCTGCATGTGAAGTACCGCATCGACGGCGTGCTGCAAGAGGCGATGGCTCCGATTGCGCGCGAGCATCACACCACGATTCTGAGCCGCATCAAGATTATGAGCGAGCTGGATATTGCGGAGCGGAGAGTGCCGCAGGACGGGCGCTTCAGAGTCAGGTACAAGGGCAGGCTGATCGATTTCCGCGTCTCGATTATGCCGACTGTGCATGGAGAAAACGCCGTGCTGCGCGTGCTGGATAAGGAGTCGATGAGCGAGAAGTTTCGCCATCTGACGCTGGACGTGGTGGGCTTTGCCGACGAGGATCTGCGGCGCTTTCGCCGTTATATCCGCGAGCCGTATGGGATGGTGCTGGTGACGGGGCCGACCGGATCGGGCAAGACGACGACTCTGTATGCGGCGCTGAACGAGATCAAGAGCGACGAAGACAAGATCATCACGATTGAAGACCCAGTGGAG
Organism: uncultured Acidobacteriaceae bacterium; assembly: GCA_963780515.1. Taxonomy (GTDB): domain Bacteria; phylum Acidobacteriota; class Terriglobia; order Terriglobales; family Acidobacteriaceae; genus Telmatobacter. Next base: position 121,673 of record CAWACG010000009.1, on the reverse strand, counting down.
TACCAGATTCGCGGGATCACGCAGATTCCCGTGAATGAGAAAGAAGGGCCTGACGTTTGCGCGCGGGCTTCGCTCGATTTTGCGCCACGATCCGGACAAGATTCTTGTGGGCGAAATTCGCGACCAGGAGACAGCGCAGATTGCAATCAACTCGGCGCTCACGGGACATCTTGTATTTACGACGGTGCACGCCAACAACGTAGTGGACGTTCTGGGGCGCTTTTTGAACATGGGGGTGGAGGCGTACAACTTTGTGTCGGCGCTGAACTGCATTCTGGCGCAGCGGTTGGTAAGAACGATCTGCGAGCACTGTGCGCGGACGGTGAACCATAGCGACGAGATGCTGCTGGCGAGCGGGATGGATTTGAAGGAGTGGCGCGGGTTCGCATTCCGCGAGGGCACAGGGTGCATTGAGTGCGGCGGGACTGGCTACCGCGGGCGGACGGCGATTCATGAGCTGCTGGACTTGACCGACCCGATTCGCGAGCTGATTCTGGAGAAGAAGCCGACATCGGAGATTCGCAAGCTGGCGCAACGCGAGGGCATGAGCTTTCTGCGCGAGTCGGCGCTGGACCGCGTGCGGCGCGGACTGACGACGCTGAAGGAGATCAACAAGGTTACGTTTATTGAGGCGTCGCGGTGAGGAAAACAGCTTCTAGCTTCTAGCTTTCAGCTGTTAGCTGATTGTGCTGATGTTTGCTGCTTCGGTTTGCCCGATGGGGGCTGTGGTATTGGAAAGCTAGAGGCTAGGAGCTAGCAGCTAGCGGCTCGGAAGATGAGGGAACGGTGAGTTCGATCTTGAGCAGGACGAAATCGCGAGCGGCGGGAGGCGGCCGGCCGACGGCGGCAGTTGAGCTTTCGCCGGAAGGCGTGCTGGCGGCGGCATTGCCGGGGAAGAATGAGTCTCCGGTGTATGCCTTTGCTCCTTTGCCGCGTGGCGCGCTTGTCCCGGGCATTGGCGAGCCGAACCTGCGTGCGCCGGATGCGGTGGCCGAGGCCATTCGGAGTGCGCTGGGGAGTGTTTCGCCACGGACGCGCGCGGTTACGGTCGTGCTGCCGGATACGGCGGTGCGGGTGTTTGTGCTGGACTTCGATTCCCTGCCCGGCCGCGCCGATGAGGCTGTGCCGGTGCTGCGCTTCAGGCTGCGCAAGATGGTTCCCTTCGATGTGGAACACGCGGGAGTGAGCTACCAGATTCTGTCAGAAGACAAAAACGAGTGCCGTGCGCTGGTGGCGGTGCTGCCCGGATCGATTCTTTCGGAATACGAAGCAGCGGTGCGCGCGGCGAACTACGAACCGGGAGCGGTGCTGCCGACGAGCCTGGCGGCGCTGGCTGCCGTGGACGCAACAGAACCGGTGCTGGCGGCGGTGTTGAGCGGCCTTTCGCTGACCACTTCGATCACGCATGGCGACGATCTGCTGCTGTATCGCACGCTGGACTTGCCAGAGAACGCGGGACAACGACTGGCCGAGGTGCAACGCGATATTGCTGTCGCGTCGGCGTATTTTGAAGACAAGCTTGCGACCCGGCCGCGGCGGCTGCACTACGGAGGCGTAGGCTCGGCGGAAGATTTTGCCCGCTGGATCAAGGACCCGGAACTGACCGTGGTGGAACTTGCGCCACGTCCCGCGACAGGGGCGGCAACGGCGCTGGGCAATCTGAGCCTGGCCGGTATCTCCGGCGCGATTGCAGGAGCGGCGTAGGCCATGCGCGTACAAATCAATCTCGCCACTCGCCCTTTTGCCGATCTTGGACCGGCGCTGAAGCGGCTGCGCATTGCGATGGGCGTGCTGGCGTTGATTGCCATTGCGCTGGGGCTGGGGCTGCGCGCGTTTCATCAGAAGGCTGAAGCAGCGCGGGCACGCGACCACTCGCTGGATGGACAGATTGCGCGCATTACGCAGGAACGGCAGGGCTACCAGGCCATGATGCGGAAGCCTGAAAACGCGGAGGTGCTGGCGCAGGCCGAGGCGCTGAACAAACTCTTCGATGAGAAGGCTTTCTCGTGGACGCTGGCGATGGAGGATCTGGAAACGGTTCTGCCGGGCGGGGTGCAGGTGACAAGCATCGAGCCGAATCGCGACAAAGATGGCCACATCACCCTGCACCTGCGGGTGCTGGGACCGCGCGACCGTGCGATTGAACTGGTGAGCAACCTGGAGCATTCGCGACACTTTATCGAGCCGCGTATTGTGGGCGAGAGTTCGGAGTCGAGCGGCGCGCCGGGTGAACGGCTGGAGCCTGTAAGCGCATCGAATCGCGTCAACTTTGATCTGCTGGCGGAATACAACCCAGTGTCGGCGAACGATCACAAGGCGGGCAAGGCACATGGGGTAGCGGCGGAGAACAAAGAGAGCGCGGCGACTTCGCGTGAATTTGCTTCAGAGACGACGCCGAGAGCGCATCGACCGCCTTACACGGGGATGGCCCGGCCCAAGGCTCCTCTGAGTCCGCGCGCAGGAGGTCAGCCATGAGCACTCCTTCGGCGTGGCGGGAACGGCTGAGTTCACCGCTGACCTGGCATATTGCCGGGGTGGCGGTGTTGGCTCTGCTGGTGATTGGGCTCGCGGTGCGGCTGGGCATGGACTGGGCGGCGACGGACAGCAATTCCACGGACGCGCTGGCAAGCAAACAGATTCAGCTGAAGGCGCTGAACATGCAGACGGCGCCGCTGCGCGGATTGGATGCGCGGGTGGCGGAGTCGCGGGCGCAGATGCTGGAGTTTTATGCGAAGCGCATTCCTGCCAACTACTCGACGATTGCGACGCGCATTGGAGAGCTGGAAGTGAAGTCGGGGGTTCGTCTGTCGCGGGTGCAATATGCGCAGGGCGCACCGGGAACGGACCTGACAGAGATCTCGATGGACGCAGGCATCAGCGGCGAGTATCCGCAGATTATGCGGTTTGTGAATGGCCTGGAGCGGGATCAGACGTTCTTTGTGATTCGAACCATGGCGCTGACGGGGCAGCAGGGTGGGCTGGTGAATCTGCGGCTGCGTGTATCGACGTGGATGCGGCCGAGCGACGCGGCCAACAGCGGAATGCCGCAGGCAAACGACGAACCGGCGGCGGGTTCTTACCCTCCTGGAAAGGAGGGCGAGTAGCGATGGGCCTGCAACTGGGATTGGAAAACAAGCGACAACTGTACATTCTGCTCGCGCTGTTGGTGGTGATTGTTTGCGCGGGCGGCTATGAACTGTACAACTCGTTCGGCGGCTCGCCTGCACCGGCGCGGACTGTGGCTGTGCGCAGCGTTCCGGCCGTGCGGGCAGGTGCGAACAACGGGCCGGATGCCGAGAAGCTGACGAATGAGGGGATCGATCCTTCGCTGCACTTTGACAAGCTGGCACAGAGCGAAGACGTGGTGTATGCGGGGACGGGAAGGAATATTTTTTCCGCCGATTCGGCTCCGGTGGCGATTGAGACGCCGCTGAAGAGCGCGCGGGCGGATGTGCCGTCGGTGGTGGCTCCGGTGGGACCGCCGCAACCGCCGGCGATCGAGCTGAAGTATTTCGGCTACAGCGAGACGAGAGACAAGATGATGAAGGCGTTCCTGGTGCACGGCGATGACATTTTCATGGCGCGGTCGGGCGACATTGTGGATCACCGCTACAAGGTGGGCGCAATCATGCCGGGAAGCGTGCAGATTACCGATCTGGGCTATAACAACACGCAGACGGTGCCGCTGTCGGCGAATTGAGAAAGACAGGGAATAGGGAATATATGCATTGATGCTTAGAGTTGCGGCAAATTGTCGGAGAAGGCCATCGGAAGAGGGCTACATCCTGGTTGCGGTGATCTTCATGCTGGCGATTCTGATTCTCTCGCTCGCGGTTGCACTGCCGCGGGTGAGAGAGGACATTCAGCGCGACCGGGAAGTGGAAACGATGCATCGCGGCAAGCAGTACGTGCGCGCGATTCAGCTTTATTACCGGAAATTCGGATCCTATCCGCCTAGCGTGGATGCGTTGGTAAAAACCAACAACATACGCTTTCTGCGCAAGCAGTATATTGACCCGACCACCGGGAAGGACGATTGGAAGCCGATTCTCTACGGGCAAAACAAGACGCCGCTGGCGATGGGGTTCTTTGGACAGCCATTGGCTGGGACGGCGCTGGCAGGCATCGGCCCGAGCGGAGGAAATGGGCTGACGGGGACAACGGGAACGACGGGCGGATTCGGAAACTCCAATAATGGGAGTTCGGGCAGCGGAAGCTCGGGTTTCACTTTGGGAGGCAGCGGGACGGCGGCCGGAACCGATACCGGATCGGGAACTGCGGGAACTGCGGGCGGTGCGGGTACGCCGGGAACTCCGAGTGGGACGGATGCGAGCGGCACCTCGACCGCGGCATCGGGATTGGGGACAAGCCCCGGAGGGCAGACGTTTGGCGGAGCGGGGATTATAGGGTTCTCGCCCGCCAGCCCGAAGCAGTCCATCCTGGTTTACAAAAAGAAGAACCATTACAACGAATGGGAGTTTCTTTACAGCCCGCTCTCGGACCAGAAGGCGAATGCGACCGGCATTACGGGAGGCACGGGTATTGGATCGGGTGGAATCGGCGGAATCGGCGGCGCGGGCGGCGTGTCGAACCCGGTAACAAATACCCCATTGACGCCTACAGTGCCGACAGCGCCAACGGATCCAACGGCTCCTACTTCAACGACGCCACCCCAGTAAGACGCCAGCACCGCTATCGGTCCAAATGCAAAAAGGCCCATCCCCTTGAGGGATGGGCCTTTGCGGGAGCGAGGCAGGGCAAAAGACCCGAACGCGCTGAGCGCCGGAGTTTAGACGCTGAAGGAAGAACCGCATCCGCAGGTCGACTTGACCTGGGGATTCTCGAACTTGAAACCGGCCGCTTCAAGGGTTTCCACGTAGTCCACAGTGCATCCATTCAGATACATCAATGAAGTGGCATCAACGAAGACTTTGAGGTCGTCGAAGCTGAAGACCTTGTCCATCATGCCGGCCTGGTTTTCGAAGGCCATTGAGTACTGGAAGCCGGAGCATCCGCCGCCGACCACGCCAATGCGGAGCCCAGCAGGAAGGGGGTCCTGGGTGGCCATGATTTCGCGCACTTTGGCAATTGCCTGAGGGGTCAGGACAAGAGGCGCCTTCTTTTCGGTTTCCTGTGCAGGTGCGACGGTAGCTGTGGACATGGTTTCTCCCGAATCTTGAATTGCTTACCTTACAAGTAACTGTACCGCTCCGCGCATGGGTAAACAAGGCCCACGTTCGGGTTCATCCCATTAGATGCGACCGGGGGTGGAAGGTCGCAGGAGTGGGAGGGCCAATCCGGGCAGTTGTTCCCGGGCCATCCCACGGAAATACAAGGGCATCAAAATGGTCAGCGAGCACGGGTTGCACAAGTGTGTTTTTTATCACCACGACCATGTCATTTCGGAGCTATTATTGTCAGCCGTAAGGGCCCCTCTACTCACGAGACCGCGGTGTTTTTGCACGGCCCGCCGGTATCTGGGACCAGACAGTCCGATGGAGGTGGTGTATGACAATCGTTCCCGTCATGTGGGTGGTTTGGAGTGTAGTAGTTCTCTTCACGGCCGCCCTCTACATTTACCGTTCGTCCCTGCAGAAGGACGAGGAGGACCAGATTTTTCTGGACGACTCATTTGAGCATGAACGAAGCGCCCAGGCGGCCATCGTGGCCAAGGTCAACAAGATTGAGCCTGTATTGCGGATTGCGCTGTGGCTGCTTGGAATTGCGTCGCTCTTCGTAGTCGGGTACTACGTGATGGACGTCATCAACCAGTTCAAGTAGGGCGACTTCCGGAAGAATGATTCTGCACGTCCGGCGGAGGCGAATCAGCCGCCGCCGGGCACCTTCCTTTTACTCTCCCACTACTCAACTTCCTGGTGGGCGCGGTAGCCGTCGCGCGCGATGACCTCATATTTCAGAGGCTTGTGTTTCTCGTCCTCGATGCGCAGGGGCTGCCCTTCATCATCCACGAGTTCGACGCGCAGCTTGCGGTAGGTGCCGTCCTGCTTGGCGTCGGTGGGGTGGTAGACGAGTTGATACTTTGAGCGGATGGCCTGGTTGATGCTGGCGAAGATGTCGGGCATCTCACCCTCAAAGCGGGGGAAGAAGCTCTGGCCGCCGGTGAGCTTCGCAAAGGTCCTCATTTCATTGTCGGCCTGGAGATAATCCATATCGCGCATCTGGCTGTCCATGCCGCCGCGGCCTTCGGTCATGGCGCGGAGCGCGCCTCCGGTGGAGACAGTAAAGATGGTGACGTCGGGTGTGGCTTTGACTTTCTGGAGGATCTTGTCGAGGGTCATTTTTGAGAAGGTATCCCGTCCGGAAGCAATGAGAATGATGTACTTGCGACCTTCGATGCGGCTGAGCCTGTCCTCGGCTTCGTAGAGCGCGTCAAAAAGGTTGCGCTCGCTGAAACCGGGGATGACCAGCGAGTTGATGGCGTTGTAGAGCTGGCGCTTGTCCTGGGTGAAGTCGGTGACAATCTGGGTGCGCATGTCGAAGGTCATCATGGCCACGTAGTCCTGCGGCCGAAGCTGCTGGGCAAACTGCCAGGCTGCATTGCGCATGTCGTAGATAAAGTAGTAGTTGGTCGAGGCAAATTCGCAAAGAAGCAAGGCGGTGATGGGAGCCTCGACGCGTTTGAATCCGACCACTTTCTGTTCGACGCCGTTTTCATAGACGCGGAAATTGGCCGGCTTCAGGTTGGGTACGAACTGGCCTGTTTTCTGGAGCAGGACGCCCACATCAACGTCGACCTCAGGGACATCGACACGCAAAGAGTAGTTGGGCATGCCCTCAGGATTCTTGAACTTGGGTGCAGCGGGTGCAGGCGGAGGCGTGTCGTCGGGGTTTTCTTTTTTCTTGGGTAGAGCTATGGCGCCGGAGTCAGCGGAGGGGCCGCCCGCATCGGGAGCGGGCTGGTCCTGCGGCGGCGGCGTTTGCGGTGGCGACTGGGACTGAGCCCAACTCATGGGGGCACTCATCAGAGCAGCCAGCGCGACAAACAAAAGCGCAAACGGCAAACGGCGAATTGCGAATCGTGACAGGCGCATCATAGACATGACAACCTCTGTGCTCAAGACAGCATACGGGATGAACCGCGGCAAACGGTAACCGGCGGACAGCAGGTCCCGTGACAAACAACCGCCAGCCACCGTCAAAGCCTTAGAACCATTGCAACAGGGTGGACGGCGGCGTTCCTGGGACACCGATGCCACCGGTTGTACTCTTATAGACGTGAAACTCTGCCCAAAAGGAATCCCGCTTCGCGCGGCTGCGTTGGTTATGGCGGCCGCGGTATCGTTTGCTCCGCTGTTGAACTCTCAGAATGCCGTTGCGCCTTTAGCCCAGGGAGCGAAGAATGCCGCTGCCGGCCCACCGCCCTCAAACGGGGGTTTCTTCCCGCTGAGCCAGGTGCATCGCGGACTTGTGGGGACGGCATGGACGGTGTTTCAGGGATCCAAGCCGGAGCCGATGCAGGTGGAGATTCTGGGTGTGCTGCGCGGGGCGCGGGGGCCGGGCCACGACATGATTCTTGCGCAGTTGCACGGATCGAAGCCGGAGTACACCGGTGTGGTGGCGGGCATGAGCGGCAGTCCGGTCTACATCGGCAACAAGCTGCTCGGTTCTCTTTCATATCGTATCGGGCAATTCAGCAAGGAGCCGATTGCGGGCATTACGCCCATTGAACAGATGCTGGAGGTGCGCGATCTGCCGATCGGCGGTTTGCAGATGGCCGAGAGCGCCGGTTCGAAGACCGATCCCGGCTAACGACCTCACTGCGGGCGGGATGACGTTTCAGGCCATGGAGACGCCGCTGGTGATGAGCGGATTCAGGCCGGAGGCGATACGACTGTGGCAAAAGAAGATGGCGGGCACGGGACTGGAGATGGTCGCGGCCGGCGGAGTGGGCGGCTCGTCGGAATCTGACTCAGAGAGAGCCTGGCGCGGAGGCGGCGGCATTGGCGACGATGGAACCGGGGTCGGCGGTGAGCGCACAACTGATTCGCGGCGACCTGGAGATTTCAGCCACCTGCACGGTGACATATATCGATCCCAAACAGCTGCTGGCCTGCGGCCATCCGATTCTGCAGGCGGGGCCGGTTTCATTGCCGATGACGACGACCGACGTGGTGGCCACACTGGCTTCGCCAATGAACTCTTTCAAGATAGTCAACACCGGCCAGACGATCGGCGCGTTTACGCAGGACCGCGATTCGGCGATCCGCGGGGTTCTGGGGGCGAAGGCTCACATGATTCCGGTGCGCCTTTCAATTCACGAGGGAGGCAGCGAAAGGAAGTTGAAGTTTGATGTGCTGGACCTGCCCTCGCTTACGCCGCAGGCATTGATGGTTGCCCTTTACAGCACACTGCTGGAATCCAATGAGAGTACGGCGGAGACCAGCTACCACCTGACAGGAAGCATTGACCTGGCGGGTTATCCGCCCTCGCCACTGGACGTGTGGGCCGCAGGAGGCGACGGATCGCCAGCTCCGCTTATGGCGGCCATGGAGACCGGAGAGCGCTTCACGCGGCTTTACTCCAATGGAACCCGCCAGGGTGACGTGCAGTCGATCGACCTGCGCATCGACGCGATTCCGCGAAACCTGCAAGTGGATCTTGAATCGGCGCGAGTTGCCTCCGGCGATATTGTCCATTCGGGCGACACGGTTGTTGTGGAAGCTACTCTGCATCCCTGGCAGCAGCCGGCGCGGAACGTGCGGATTCCGTTCACATTGCCGGCGCGGCTGGGAGCGGGCAACCTACGCCTGCTGGTATCGGATGCGGCCACGCTGGACCGGGCATTGGACCCGCCGCGCATTCTGGCGCAGGCCGCTGATCTTGACGCGGCGCTGGCACAGGCTCGAGGCCTTCACGCGGCCGACCGCGTGTACGTGAGCGTTCTGGAACCTGAAGCCCAGGCGGATATGGAGGGCCAAACTCTTTCGGCTCTGCCACTTTCGATGGCCAACGCGCTGGAGCCGCTGCGCAGCTCGCAGGACGTGAGCCTGAACGGGGAGTCTGCGGTGGTGGCGGGCGATGCACCGGCGGGCGGGGTGCTCTCCGGTTTCCGTATTCTGAATCTGCACATTGAAGCAGGTGGCGGTTTAAACTAGTTTGTCAGAGAGCAACCTGCCGTTATAACTTTGGACCGACTCCGCAATCTGGGGATGGTCTGTTTAAGACTGCGTTTCCAGGAAGGCCATTCTGATTTTGACTTCAATCCATATCGAGCCTTAGCGAAGCTCGCTCCGACCGAAGGCGATCCAATTGAAATCAGATCTCCCACAAAAAGCGATTGAGCCCCCAACGAGGACTCCGGTACGATCATGAGCCAGATTCAAGGACTTGCGGCACACGCAGCAGGAGCTGAACTTTTGCCTTTTCGCTACGACCCTGGACCAATGGGTCTGCGAGAGGTGGAGATTGCGATCTCCCATTGCGGCATCTGTCACAGCGACGTTCACCTGATTTCAAATGACTGGGGCATCAGCCAGTTTCCCTTCATTCCCGGCCACGAGATTATTGGGACCGTGACGGCGATCGGCTCCGAAGTGCGTGCATTCAAAGTGGGCCAGCGAGTAGGACTCGGCTGGCAATCGGACTCGTGCGGGGAATGCGAATGGTGCACGCGGGGGATGGAAAACCTTTGCGCTTCGTTGGAGGCCACGTGTGTTCATCGCAATGGCGGATACGCGAACCGGGTTCGGGCCAACGCGCGGTTTGTGATTGCGATTCCTGACGCGCTCGACAGTGAACAGGCGGCGCCGCTGCTGTGCGGCGGCATCACGGTTTATAACCCGATGCGCGGGCACGGCATCAATCCGTCATCGCGGGTGGGTGTGGTGGGCATTGGCGGGCTGGGGCACCTCGCCATCCAGTTTGCTCGAGTGTTTGGCGCTGAGGTGACGGCGTTTTCGACTTCCGCGGAAAAGGAAGCCGAGGCACGGTCGCTGGGAGCGCACAACTTTGTGAACACGCGCGAGTCGAAGTCGATGAAGGAAGTGTTCGGCACCCAGGATTTTATTTTGAGCACGATTAATGCGGACCAGGACTGGGGGGTCTACGTGCAGGCGCTGCGGCCGTCGGGCACCTTGTGTTTCGTGGGTGTTCCGCCGTCGCCGGTTGCGGTAGGCGCGTTTCCTTTGGTCTCAGGGCTTCGCTCAATCAGCGGCAGTCCTATCGGCAGCCCCTACCAGTTGCGGGAGATGATCGAGGTGGCCGCGCGCCACGGAGTGAGGGCCCAGACGGAGAGCTTCGCCATGGCCAAGGCAAATGAGGCCATCGAGAAGGTGAAGAAGAACAAGGTGCGCTACCGCGCGGTGCTGGCGAATTAGGCCGGATTGAAGCGCTCGGACAGGCGCTTCAATCCGGATCCGTCAAAGCTGGAAAGAGATTCCGTACTTCTCTGAGATGTCGAGGAGCTGCGCCATATCCCAGGGCATGGCGAGCGGGGAGATTTCCGCGAAATATCTTTCCAGGCCAGCGGGAGCGATAAAGATGAGCATCCTGCCCTCGGTTGTTCCCGCATTGCGGAAGGTGTGGAAGTGGCCGCGGGGACCATATACTGCCTTGCCGGGGACGGCCTTGGTCCACTCGCCATTTTGAAGAAACTCGTAATCACCCTCAAGAACGAAGAAGACCTCATCTTCATTCTCATGCGAGTGGGGCGGGGGGCCACCGCCGGGCGGCGAGGTTTGAATAATGCGTGGTGGAGCGGCCGTCTGTCATCTCGCCAGTGAGAAGAATCTCAATGGGCTCGCCGAAGACCGGAAAGGTTACTGTGTTGCTCAAGGACGCTCCTTTCAATTGCGCGAGTACCGAGCGGTGAGGTCAGGGGAGCATCATATCAAATTGCAAAGATTGAGTGTTGCCGTTAGAGGATGATCTTGCGAGGCTCGGTTCGGCAATGCGCCGGCTGCGGGCCGCTTGACGGTTTGGGATCAGTGAGCCGGGAAGACCCGGCCGCGATGCGACATTCTTTATTTGAGAGTCGATGAGATGCGGGCGAGCAGATCGGTGGGGTGAACGGGTTTGTTTATCAACTGAAAACTGTGGCCGATTCGACCCGCCGCGGCGAGCAGACCGGAGGTGGCTGCCTGCCCGGAGAAGAGGATAACTCTGCAATCAGGAAACGTGCGCTGGACGGCGATGGCGAGATCGACGCCGCTCATTCCGGGCAAAATGACGTCGGCAATGAGCATTTCCGGCGGGACCAGGAGTGCGGTCTCAAGGGCGCTCTCTCCGTCGTAGGCAGCCATGGCGGCATAACCGCTGCGGTTGAGGATGCTGGTGAGACTGTCTGCGATGGCGCTTTCGTCGTCGACAACGAGGACTACGGGCCGAAACGCATCTTTATCGACGGACGATGGGGACACAGGAATGTCCTTGACGGGAACGATGGGGAAATTGGTCGCATGTCCCTTCGGGGCTTGGCGCAGTGGTTCAGAAGTAGTTTCGCGCATAGGTACCCTTTCGCTCCTGGACCACGATCCGACTGACGGCGCATACAAGGCAGTTAACGCGCCCTAGTGCAGGCGCGTACGCGTCAATGGGGATTTGTTTCTGGACGAGCGCAACATTGTGGACGCCGCAGCGGGGTTGATTTGACTCCAATTTCTGGTAGCAAAGTACTGGCATAAGTGACTCCCGGTTCGATTGAACCCTAGAGGATTCCGGACATGCCCAGAATTGAGCGGCTGCTGGCTGGGGTCAGGTTTTGAATAAATCAAACTGACCCACTGCCTGGAATTCGCCTCTATTTGCAAACTTATCAAGAGTCCGCGCATACGGGGAAACTCTTTCTGCCGCGCGTTAAATCTTTTTATTCTTTCACTTATGGCGGAGCAATGGGGATTGAGAGTTTCTCGGCGCGGATGAAAGAATTCTGATTGAGAGCTTGCTAATTGCCTCCGTGGTTAGTACGCTTTTAATTACCGGTTAGTTTAGTGTCTATTTAGTAAATCGTTAACGGTACGCTCCTCGATAGACGGCGGATGATCGGCGGAGGGTCAAGGACATGGGCACCGATTTGAACGGCAACGGAACACCCATGAAGTTCGAATCCATTCTTCAGTTGGATGTTCCAAAGGGCCGAGACGGAAAGCACAAGAAGATTGTGACGCAGCTGTTGAGCGACATCGATCAGCTGGGGGTTGGCACAGCGTTGAAGATTCCCCTCTCTGCACTCCCGGACAGCAAGGAGAATATCCGCTCGGCGCTGAATCGCGCGACGCGGCATAGAGGCATTGAGCTGTCGACCTCGAGCGATTCCGAATTTCTTTATGTGTGGATCGCGGCAGAGTAATTTTAGGTACGACCTCTTCTAAACAAACCTTCGCAGAATCTCTCTCCTGGATACGACAATAGAACCATGACCGGCGTACGCATGGACAAATGGCTTTGGGCCGCGCGTTTTTTCAAGACGCGGGCGCTGGCAGCGAAGGCGTGCGACCTGGGGCGGATTGGCAGCAAAGGCATCGAAGCCAAGCCGGCGCGCGACGTGCGCGTGGGCGACATGCTGCGCATCCGGAATGAGGGCGGCGAGTTCGAGGTGGAGGTTCTGGTGCTGAGCGAGATGCGCGGGCCGGCCGTTGTAGCGCAGACCCTCTATCGCGAGACCGAAGCCAGCAAAGAAGCGCGGCAGAAAGCGGCCGCGGAGCGTAAAGCGATGCAGGAGTATGCGCCGCAGCCGGAACACCGGCCCTCAAAACGCGACCGGCGCAGGATTATTCAATTTCGTGGGGGAGGGTGAGCTTCAGATCCGTCGCTCTTACGGCGCGGATGCAGGCGGCGAAGTTGCAGGGATCGCGTCACTGTCTGCCCAGTAGCCGGTTCGTGCGTTGACACGCAGGCCGGGATGGTCGTTCAGTTTAAGTTCCACGGCATGAAAGCCCGGATGGGGTGACAGGGGCTGGAAGCTGAGCACATAGCGGTTGGGCAGGTGGTTGGAGATATTCATCATTCCGCGCACCAGGCTGCGGCTGTTTTCAAACTTGAAATACTCGCCGCCGGTGAGGCGTGCAACGGTCTCAGGCACATTGCGCTGCAGAGCGGCTGTGGTGGCGATGGCCGCCATTTTAGCGAGTGCCAGAGGGGGAGCTAGCTGGGTGAGGCAGTCGTATGCCTGCACAGCTTTGTTGCGCGTGGCGTCGGGATCGGGGTCCTTGCCCATGCAGCCATGGGGAGGATTGGGGTAGGCGTTTTCGAGCGCGAATCCACCGTCGGTCTTTTTGAAGGGCAGTTCATGGGAGCCATAGTGGGCGGCCTCGGATTTTCCGCTGGAAAAGGCGAGGGTGTAAATTGCGGTGTTGGTGTCGCTGATGGCGCGCAGCACGTCGTCGATCCGGGCCTGGCTGCCATGGTCGAGCGTCTCGGAGATGAGGAGGATTGCGCGCCGATATTGCGGCGGCTGCGCGCGCAGGAGATCCACGGAGAACTTGAGCGCGTCGAGAATTGCGCCGCCCTTGTCTCCGGGGCGAAGACCTGTCAGCGCGGCGCCGGCCTTCTCTACGTCGGGAGTGAAGTCGAGAAGCACCTGGGGAACACTGTCAAATGCGACCACAGCGACGCGATGCGGAACGGCGCCCACCATCGCGCCAATGACCGAACTGAGGTGGCGATAGCTGTCGAGCTTGTCCTTCGCGGACGCTCCCGACTCGACGGCTATCACAAGCGCCAACGGCTCGCCACCAGTGTCTTCGTCAAGGGTAAGGCGCTGCTCAATGCCATCGTCGGTCACGCGAAAATCGGCGGCCTTGAGGGTGAAGACGAGTTCTCCTTTTGGGTCCCTGACGAGCGCGGGAACCAGCACCACTGTGGATTGCGTGCGCAGTGAGGGTGGGGATGAAACCGGCGCCGCCGGACGCTGCGCCAAACCGGCAGCGCACGCGAAACATGCAACCAGAACGCACAGCTTCATCGACTCGCTCCCCAGGGCCAGTGTAGCTGTCTGGAGCGAAGCGGCCGGTCGAGGGAGCGGCTGCTTTGCGAGGGCATTGCGGTTGGCGAAGTGCCCCGATATGCCCAACTTTAGTAGACTCAACAACAGTATGTTTGTCTTGAGCCGCTTCAATCCCCTTCCCCGCTTCGTGTTCCTTCTAAGTGCCATTGCGCTCGCTGTTGTGGCCTCTGCCCCGCTGCCTGCCGCCGCGCAGGGCACACACCTCTGGACCCAATCCCGGTTTGAGGAGTTTGAAAAAGGCACTCCTCAAGGAGTGGCGATCGGCAGCGACGGGCAGTTGCGCGAGGGGCCAGCGCTGAACGAGCAGTTGACCACGCCTTCGACCTTTGTGTGGTCTGTGGCCGTGGACAAGAGCGGCGTCTGCGTACCTGGGCACCGGCTCACCGGCCACTGTGTTGCGCACCGGAACGCAAAAGGGCGAGAAGCCATTTACGCTCTTCGAGACGAAGGACTTGAGCGTGCAGGTGCTGCGGATGGGGCCCGATGGCGCTCTCTATGCGGCTACTTTGCCGAGCGGCAAAGTCTACAAGCTCAACCCCGGCGCAACTTCAAGACAGGATGAGGGAAACGCAACGGTGGTGTTTGATGCCGCAAAACTGGATGAGAAAAAGACTGACAGCACCAAACCCTCTGACGACAAGGGCGATGCAAAGGCGCATTACATCTGGGACATGACGTTTGACGCGCAGGGAAGGCTCTACATCGCCACGGGCGGACCGGCAGCGGTTTACCGGGTGGATGTGACGAAGGCAGGCAGCAGCCCTGAATTGTTTTTCAAGAGCGATGAGGCACACATCCGCTCGCTGGCATGGGATGCGAACGGCAACCTGATTGCAGGCTCCGACGGCAGCGGGCTGGTGTATCGCATCAGCCCCGAGGGCAAAGGCTATGTGCTCTTTGATGCGCCACGGCGTGAGGTTACATCGGTGGCTGTGGCCGCGGATGGCACCATCTATGCCGCCAACGTAGGAGAAAAGGGGCACAATCCCCTGCCGCCGCTGGCAATTCAGGGAATCGGGACAATCACTTTCACGATTGTTCAACCGGGCTCGCTTCAGGCTGCGAACACAAGCACGTCCGTGCCCGAAGGGAGCGATATCTGGGCGCTGAAGCAGGGGCAGGCGCCGCGCAAGGTGTGGGCCGACAAAGACGAGATTGTGTATGCTCTGGCTGCGCGGCCCGATGGAGTGCTGGCGCTAACCGGCAATCGCGGACATATTTTCCGCATTGGGCCGGATGGGAATTATGCGGATGTGGCTCATCTGGATGCGCAACAGGGGTTGAGCATGGCTGCGGTGCGAGGCGGGGCGGGCGGCATTCTAATCGGCACGGGGAACACCGGCAAACTGTTTCTGCTGGGCGAGAGCGATAAGCACGAATATGCGAGCGACGTGCTGGATGCAGGCGCGCTGGCGCGGTTTGGCCGCGTGGAAATTGAGCCCGGATCGAAGGACTACGAGTTGTGGACGCGCACGGGGAACGTGGAACAGCCGGTGCGCGGGTGGAGCGACTGGACGGCGCTGAAGGACGATACGGTCGCGTCTCCGGCGGGACGGTTTTTGCAATGGAAGGCCGTGTTGCACGCAGGCGGCAAGCTGGGCAGCGTGGGCGTGAACTATCTGCCGGTGAATGCGGCACCGGTGGTGGACGACCTGGTGGCGGTGCCGGGTGTGCGCGTCAATCCCCAGATACAGCAGGGGAATCCGCAGACCGTTACGATCACGTTTTCCTCGCAGGGCCAGAGCGCATCGACATCGGATGACAGCGGGGCGAGTTCACCTTTGCAGGCAACGAAGGATCGCGGCAGCATCACGGTGCGGTGGGCGGCGCACGATGATAACGGCGACGATCTGATTTATTCGCTCTATCTGCGCGGTGACGGAGAGCATGTATGGCGGCTCTTGAAAGACAAACTCACTGAGAAGGCGTATAGCTTTGACGCGACACTGATTCCCGATGGCGGGTACGAGGTGAAGGTGGTGGCCTCCGATGCGCCTTCGCACACGCCAGGCGATGCGCTGACCGGAGAGAAGGTCAGCGACCGGTTCGTGGTGGATACGACACCGCCGGTGGTGAGCGGGCTCAAGGTGACTGAGAATCTGGTGGTCTTTGATGCCGAGGATGCCACTTCGCCGATTGCACACGCGGAGTACTCGCTGGACGCGGGGCCGTGGCAGTTTGTGGCGCCGGTGGGCGAGTTGTCGGACTCGAAGCGGGAGCACTATGAGATTCATCTTCCTGCATCGGCGCTTGAGGGCAAGCCGGGCGAGCACTTGCTGACGGTGCGCGTCTATGACAGGTATGAGAATGTGGGCGCGGCAAAGACGGTGTTTGTTTCGGCGGCGAAGTAAGAGGCCCGCGGATGCGATTTGAGCTTTTTGTTGCGGCGCGCTATTTGAGGGCCAAGCGGCGGCAAGCCGTGGTGGGCGTGGTGACCACCATATCCATCGCGGGAGTCGCTGCAGGCGTGGCGGCATTGATCATTGCTCTGGCCATCACCAATGGCATGAAGCGCGATTTGCAGGATCGGCTGGTGGACTCAAGCGCGCACGTGCAACTGATGCGCGTGAAGGCCGACGGCATTCGCGACTGGCGGCCGTTGCTCGAACGGCTGCGCAAGGTGCCGCATGTGACCGCAGCATCGCCGGAGTTGTGGGAGCAGGTGCTAGTGACGCACGGAGCCCGCGACGGAGGCGCGCTGATCGAAGGCGTTCTGCCGGACGATGAGAAGACCGTGAGCAGCCTGCTCTCAGAAGCTACACCGGGTTCGATTGGCGCGTTGGAACCGGTGGCGGAACCAGCCTCTGCAGTGAACGGGGAGCTGCCGCCGATTGTGCTGGGCCAGGACCTGGCGGAGACGATCGGCGCGAATGTGGGCGATTCGGTGATGGTAATCAGCCCGCAAGGGGAGCTGACGCCCTTCGGCATCATTCCCAAGTACGTGCATTTTCGGCTGGCGGGAACCTATCACTCCGGCTTCTACCAGTACGACTCGGGATTGGGCTTTCTGCGGCTGGCGGATGCGCAACGGCTTTTCAGCGAGCCGGATCTGATTACCGAGATCAGCTTCAAGGTGGATAACCTGAACCGCGCGCCGGAGATTGGCGGCGCCATTGAGCGGGCCGCGGGTGCGGGCTTCATGACCACCAACTGGATGGAGCAGAATCGCGAGTTGTTCCGCGCGTTGCGCCTGGAACAGGTGGTGACCTTCATCATCATCACGCTGATTGTGATTGTGGCCGCGCTGAACATTCTGATCGCGCTGACCATGATGGTGATGGAGAAGACGCGGGACATTGCGGTGCTGATGAGCTTTGGCGTTGAGCCGGGGCAGGTGCGGAGAATCTTTCTGATGCAGGGTTTTCTGATCAGCGTGATTGGCACGGCGCTGGGTCTGGTGCTGGGCTACCTGGCTGCGTGGGCCGGCGGGCACTATCATATTCCGCTGTCGCCTGACGTCTACTCCATCGACACGCTGCCGTTTGCGCCGCTGGCGCTGCACGGGGTGATTGTGTCAGTGGTGTCGATCGGGATTTCGCTGCTGGCGACGCTGTATCCCTCGTGGGCCGCGGCGAGCGTGCTGCCGGCTGAGGCGCTGCGGTACGAGTGAGCCGCCGAGCGGGCTTCAGCGGCGGATGACGGCAGCCGGCGCCGCCAACAGCAGATGACGCGAAGTCTGAACACTCCTTATTGAATTGCCTCGACGCAGGACTTCAGCGCCCGCAGTTCCTCATCAATCAGCGGGATACCCTGCCAAAAGCTTTCGTCCGGCATGCCTTCGGGTTTGGTGAGCGTGACCTGGTAGAGCGAGGCGTTGGGGCCGAGCGGCACGATGCGCGCCGAGACCGGCCAGCGGCCTTCCTGAGGATCGACAAACTCGTGGTCGAGGATGCCGTGTGCGGCGTCGAAGTGTGGAATGAAGCGACCGCCGCCACGAGGCGTTTCAATCTTCCAAGCGCCGCCTTCGGCTGGCTGAATGGATTTGACGTTATGCACCGCCCAGCGCGGCATGGTGGACGGATCGGAGAGGAAGGCGCAGGCGGTCGGGGCCGGCGCTGCAATCTCGACACTTCTTGTAGTCGAGACGACTGCGGGACGGGAGCCTGGAAATTCCTCTACGTGGAACTCGCCTTTGCGGCCGAAGTAGATGACTTTCTTGCCGCTGAGGTAGGCCCAGTAGGCAACGACCCCGGCAGCGGACGCCTGACGCATGAACTCGGGATAGCGGATCTTGTCGCCTTGTGCGCCGCGAATAGCTGCCACGATGCCGGGCTTGGAGAACTCGTTGGCGACGGGTTCAAGAGGGAGATGCATCTTTTCGACAAGCGTTGTGCCGTCGGCAAGGTAGACAACGTCTTCAGAGCGCGGCAGGTCAACAAAGTAGGATTCGACACCGGCTGCGAGGAGGCGGCGGACAACGTCAGGGAAGATCAGTTTGCCGTCGTGCGACTCGACAAGGACTTCGTGAATGGCTTGGGTGTTCGTGATCAGGGTGTTCATGACTCTCCTTATTGAATGGGAAGTTTGTGCAGATCGTGGATCTTGACAAGTTTCTTGAGGATTGCGAGCAGCGATTCGCGTTCCTGAGCTGTGAGCTCTGAGAAGAACTCATGATCGTTCTGGTCGGCGAGCGCGGCCAGCGCGGGAACGAGCCGTGCGCCGGCCGCGGTGAGGGAGACGTCCTGGAAGCGGCGATCGTCGCTTCGCCCTTCGCGCGCAATCAGCTTCTTCAGTACCAGGCGGTCGATCAGCTTGGATGCCCCACCGCGTGTCATGCCGGTAAGGTCGGCGAGTTTGCTGGGCGAGAGGTCGCCGCGAGCATAGATTTCGCGGAGCAGGACCCACTCGGCAACGGTGACGCCGCTCTCGGTAAGCTTGTGCGCAAAGGCATGTGAAACGTGGTTTGAAACGAAGCGCATCCAGAAGCCGATGTGGGCTTTCAAGTCGGTGACCTGCTCCGGGGCGCCTGCTCTTCTGTTCATGAAAGGATGTTATCGCAATATAGTTTCCTTGTCAACTATTTCTTTGGAAACTATATGGTAAAAATTCGAAGGGGGATTGGCGGGGCTTGGCGCGGACGGCTATTGCGGAGTGATGATGCCGCCGACGGCGTGGCGGCGGGGCAGAACGATACCGCGATGATCGACTTCAGGGGCGGCGAGCGGCGGGGATGAGGGGAGTTCTGCTCTCGCGATGAGCGCGCCACCGCAGGCGGGACACCAGTCGGCCTTGGTTGCGGGGGCGACGACGGCGCGGCACTGGGTGCAGATTCTCTCCATGAATGCAAGATTACCGGATGGGAGCTGCCTTGGGGAGCACATAGCCCTGCCGCAGCGGTTGGCCGGTACACTGAAGGTATGCATCCCCCTGTGCGCCTGGTGGCAATCGACATGGACGGCACGCTGCTGCCCACGTTTTCATCGGCCATCAGCCCGCGCAATGCGCAGGCGCTGAAAGCGGCGCAGGATGCGGGGATTACAGTGGCCATTGCGACCGGCCGGCGCACGGCCTACACCGCGCCGCTGCTGGAAGGGCTGGGTCTGCGAGCGGACATGCCCCTGATTACGTCGAATGGAGCAGTGATCCGCACTCTGGGCGGCGAGCCGATCGACCGAAGCCATCTGGAATCACGGGTGGCGCGAGGGATTTGCGGGCTGTTGCGGCCTTTTGGGGCGCTGGTGTTTACTTTCGACCGGGCGGGGCGCGGCGAACTGGTGCTGGAAGACCTGGAGCAGACGCACGGACGGATTTCAATGTGGGTGGAGGCGAACCGCAACGCGATCGAAGTAGTGAAGCCGCTGGAGAAGGCTCTGGTCGACGGCGAGGACCCGATCCAGGGCATGGTGGCGGGCGGGATTGCCAAGATGCGCGAGGCGGAAAAAGCGCTGAAGGTGAGCCAGTGGGCCGGCAGTTGCGAGTCAGTGCGAACGGAATATGGCGGCCGGGACTTGTCGATACTGGACTTGCTGCCACCGGGAGTTTCAAAGGGCTGGGCGCTGGAGAGGCTGGCTGGGCACCTGGGCATACAGCGCAAAGAGACCATGGCCATTGGCGATAATTGGAACGACGTGGACATGCTGGAGTGGGCGGGACAGAGCATCCTGATGGGCAATGCCGCGACAGACCTGCGCACGATGGCAAAGATGCGGGGGTGGAAGCAGGCTCCGCACAATGACGAGGACGGCGTGGCCCAGGTGCTGGAAGCGGCAGTGGCGAAGCGGGCTGAGGCTGGAGTTTGAACGTGAACGCTGCAGGGAGTTGCGATTGCGAATAGGGATGGGTCAGATTGTCGCGGCGGGAATGCTGGCGTTGTTGGCTGGGGTGTTGGCGACGGCGGCGGGGGCGGCGGAGCGCGTGACGCTGACTAACGGCTTTGAGATGCGCTGCAACCATCATGGGCAGGTGAACGGACGGGTGCGGCTCTATTTGAGCGCGGGCGACGACAACTACGTTGAGTTGCGGCCTGGCGAGATTGCAGGGTTTGAGCAGGCAGCGGATTTGCCTGCGGAAGCGTCGAAGGTTGGCACGGCGGGAAAAGAGGCGAAGTTAAGCCCGGCGGATCTGCGCGAGATGCTGAACGAGGCCGGGCACGAGCACAATCTCGACGTGGATCTGCTGGGCAGCCTGGTGAAGGCGGAGAGCGGCGGCAATGCGCATGCGGTAAGCCGCGCGGGAGCTCAGGGACTGATGCAGCTGATGCCGGGGACGGCAGCCGATCTGGGCGTGCATGACCGCCTGGCGCCGGGCGAGAATGTGCGCGGGGGCTCGACGTATCTGGATGAGATGCTGAGGCGGTACCACGAGAATCTGTCGCTGGCGCTGGCCGCCTATAACGCCGGGCCAGCGGCTGTGGACAGGTATCACGGCATTCCACCGTACCGGGAAACGCGTGCGTATGTGGCACGGGTGATTCATGAGTTCAACCGGCGCGTGCTGGTGCGGCAGGGTGCTCAGGCGCGGGCCGGCCAAGCCGGAGCGCCAGCCGAGGCCCAGTAATCCATTTGGGTTATCGCCCTATTCATCTCCTGACCATAGAATGAATTGGTATCGATAGGAACGGAGATCGCTTGAAGAGGAATCATTGGATTCTGGGCCTGGTGGTGCTCGCGGCGCTGGTCACGATTGTGGTGTGGGGTCGCGACAGGATTCATTTTGACTTTGGAGTCTTTCGATCCCAGTTGGCGCTGGCGGACTGGGTGAAGATCGGCATCGGCGCGGGATGCATCTACCTGGCGTACATCTTCAGGTCGGTGCGCTGGGCGCTGCTGCTTCGGCACAACAAGAAGGTGGGCCCGCTTTCGCTTTTGGGGACGCAGGTGATCGGATTTACCGCGGTGGCTCTGATTGGCCGCGTTGCGGACCCGGTGCGGCCTTACCTGGTGGCAAAGAAGACCGGGCTCCCGATCAGTTCGCAGATTGCGGTTTACATTGTGGAGCGGCTGTTTGACGCCGGGTCGATGGCGCTGATTTTTTCTTCAGCCATTCTGCTGACAACCTGGTTCGGTCAGGCGGGTGCGATGCCGCATCCGGAACTGGTGAAGCGGTCGGGCGAATGGGGCATGCTGCTCACGGTGGCAGGCGCGCTGTTTTTAGTGGCGGTGCGACTGGCCGGTGGCGTGGTGGCGGGATTCCTTGAACGGGCTTTCGGAGTGTTCTCAAAAAAGCTTGGAGAGGCCGTGGGGGACAAGATTCGCACCTTCCGCATGGGTCTCGACACCATGCGGTCGTTCGCTGATTTCGCGGTCGCGGCTTCGCTTTCGGTGGGAATGTGGCTGCTGATTGCGGCTTCGTACCTGGAAACGACTCGCGCATTCGTAGCCAGCCCTCAACTGGCGGCGATGACTCCGGCGAAGTGCGTGCTGCTGATGGTGGTGAGCGGCGCGACGAGCATTGTTCAACTGCCAGTGCTGGGCTGGTTCACACAGATTGGATTTGTGGCCGCGGCACTCTCCAGCTTTTTTGGAGTTGCGACGGAGGCTTCGACCGCGTGCGCGGCGACCATCCTGCTGGTCACGTTTCTGAGCATTGTGCCTGTGGGGTTGATCTGGGCACAGGTTGATCACATCAGCCTGCGCAAAGTGACCCACGAAAGCGAGCATGCAGGCGAGGCGCTGGGCGCCCCTGAGGCAACCGAAGCCGCGGAGTGAGGCGGAGTCGGCTGATATCGAGTTGTGCTTCGCAAAGACTCCTGAGGACCGGCAAGTGCCCGGGCCTGAAGGCTCGTTAAATTCGCACCTGTTTCAGGGGGCTGAAGCCCCCTGCTCCTTCCGGGTTTTCCCTGGCAACGATGTCCAATCTATGTCGGTACGGCCTAGGATTCCGACGGTGTGCGGGGCCGGGAAAAGCGGATGGTGTCAGGGCCGACGGCTCCGCCGGTCATGATCATGCTCATGGCCTGCTCCATGGTCAGGTTTGTATCTGTGACGCGCTCCAGTGGAAGCAGTTGCAGAAATGCCGAAGTGGGGTTGATGGCGTTGGGGAGCAGGACCGCAGCCAACTCCTGACCGGTGGAGGAGTCGGTGAGGGTGCGGGTAAGGAACCCGATGCTTTTCTGGCCGGGGATGGGAAAGTCGACCAGGACGACGCGCTGGCTGGTCTCCTTTTTGGCCATCATGGTGTCAAGCAACTGGCGCACCGAGGTGTAGACCTTGGCAACGAAGGGCAGGCGCTCGAGCAAGGCCTCAAAGATGCTGAAGGCCTGGCGACCAATGACCAGTGAGGTGACGCGGCCCAATAAATAGAGCACTGCAAGGGTGAGGGCGATGGCCAGCACGGATTGCAGCAAGGGTTCCGCGAGCCAATCCTGCGGAAAAATGTCTGCAAGAACATGAACGAACGGCAGCCCTGCCTTGGCGAGGCTGCTCAATACAAAACTGAAGACGAGCCAGGTGACGAACAGCGGTCCGGCGGTGATCAGGCCGGCAAGAATGTTGCGTTGCAGGTCGCGCAGCGCATGGGCGAGGACGGGTCTCACGCGGTTCTCCTGGATGTGAGGATAACGGAGGTTGGACACATCCGGCGGTGATTGTCGGCGAGGAGTTCTCTGAGGGCAAACATGCCGAGGATGGCGGGGCTGCCGCGAGGAGCATCCAATAGCAACTGAGAACGCCTTGATGGGTTGACTGCGGCGCAGGCAGTGCTGATTCGTTGGACCGGAGCGTCCCGTCCTTCCCTTATAGTGAAGGGAGCAGGGTGCTCATGAGCGACGCGGGACGGGTTGACGCAGGCGAAACGGAGCCGCCGGTACAGCAGGAGGCGGGGAAAGCTGCACCCGTGGACGCAGACCGCCCTGTGACGGCCGCAGGCGCCAGATGGGAACCAGTTCCACCGCCCAATGATGCCAGTCTCCTAAGACCTGCCTCTGGCGAGCGTGCTGGTGCGCGCGTGAACCTGGCGAAATCGCCGACTGACTCTCCTTCGGGTTTTGTGCGGGCCATGGGTGCGCTTCGCATGGTGTTGCCGGTCGTGCAGAAGGTTCTGCCCCTGCTGGACGGCAATATTGCCTCAGCGGTTGCCAACGTCCTGCTCAGCCGGCCTCAGGGGCCGCAAGTGAACCTGGCGCCGCTTGAAAATGCCCTGGAAAAGATGCAGGCGGAGCATGGGGAACTGCGCAGCCAGATAGAAGGGCAGAATACCGGGCTGAAACGGGTGGCGGACCAGTTGGAGATGGTGAAAGAAGCCACGGACCGCAATACCCTGGAGCAGAAGGAACTGGGCGAGGACCTCTATCGGTTCCGGGGGAGGGTTTATTTGATTGCTTGGGTGGGTCTGGGTCTGCTGGCAGTCTCAATCGCGGTGAACGTCGTGCTGTTTTTGCGGGTTCAGCGGGTGATTCACTAGGGCGCGAGAGAAGAGCTGGGCGCTAGAGGCGGGCGTTCGGCAGCGCTTTGGGGTGAGTTTTGAGCTACTTTCGCCTCAGTTTCCCACTGATTTCATTTAATAAATAGGCTTGTTACTTACACGAAAATGAATCAGGCATTCCTTGATAACTTTTGCTGAGTTCGTGATGCAAGACATTGCCAGTCGTGTTTTCCGGGGGCTAGTATTCGCGGTAGTCCAGATGGGGACGGCTTAACCCGCGTCACAAATGCAGTTGTTGATTACTTCACAGAGCTTTATAAACGAGCGGCGCTAACCTGCGCCGACAGATGGAGTTGCTGGTTATGGCATGGTATGCCTACTGCATCGGTGAAAAACAAGCATTTCCAGAATTAGCCCGTCATAGAAAACCTGTACCGATGGAATCCGTTCTCGGAGTCAGCGGTAATCAGGTATTCATGTATCCAGCCAGCGACCTGGCAGTCATTGTCAGCGAGCACAACCCCGCAGAAGGACTTAGCCAGAAATCGGGCGTCGACCACGCCCGGGTGATCGCGGACTGCTTTCAGCATTCCACGGTACTTCCCTTCCGGTTCGGGACGGTCTTCAACGACGACGAAAGCCTGCGCAAGTCCATCCGGTCAAACCAGCGGCAATTTCTGTCGAATATCGACAAGCTGCGGGGGAAGACCGAGATGCACCTGAAGATCTTCGTGGACGATTGTTGCAGCCGCGAGATCGGTAAGAATCTGCCCGCCGAGGGTGTTGGCCGCGAATATCTGTCGAGCTTGCGGGAGAACGCAACCCGGCAGCGCGAGCGGCAGACACGCGCACGTGCAGTCAGCTTCCAAATGCATCGGCTGTTTATGCCGTTGGATGAGGAAGTAAGCTGCCGGCTGACGGAAAGCGGCAAGATGGTGCTGGATATCGCCCACCTCATCGAACACAAATATGTGGAGCGCTACCAGAACAAGTTTGCCAGCACAAGCGTCATCATGCGCGAGTGCCATTTGCAGCTATCTGGTCCGTGGCCGCCTTATCACTTTGTGCATAGCCTGACGCGCGGCGCGCATGTGCAAGCGCAGCCGGTATCAGCCGGTCCGGCCCCTGTGGCAGAGCGGCTGGTAAACGTGCCAATTTCGTCTGCGGAGCCCGTGCCTGCGCTGGTGTAGGCAGCTATTTCAAGCTGATTGAAAAAGCCCCGGCGTTGCCGGGGCTTTTTCGCGTGCGCTGAATCAATGCGCGCTGGTTGTGCTTTCGCTTTTGCGCCGGGTGAGGACGAAAGATTTGCGACGGTCCTTTGACGCATGGTCGATCTGCTTCCAGAAGCCTACGAAGTAATCGATTGCTGAAATCACGGAAACCAGCGTGGTGAAGTAGATGGCGGCTATGGCGATCCACTTGACTGGAATGACCAGGTCGCCGAAGAGCCACTGGTCCCAATGATGAGCGAGTATGGCGGAGACCACCGTGATGATCTGAAGAACCGTTTTGAGCTTGCCGAGGTCGCTTGCCTGGATGGTGAAGCCCTCGGACGAGGCGATGGAGCGCAGGCCGGAGATGAGGAATTCGCGGCCGATGATGACCACGGCAATCCAGACTTTCACGACCTGGGGGTTGTAGGCCACGAGGGCGATGAGCGCGCCGGTGACCATGATCTTGTCGGCGAGGGGGTCGAGCAGCATGCCCATGGTGGTGATCTGTCCGCGCTTGCGGGCAAGATAGCCGTCGAGTCCGTCGGTGATGGACGCCAGGACAAAAAGAACCGAAGCGAGAATCTCCTGCTCGCCGTTCTGGCCACGCAAGGGAAAGTGCGGCGAGAGAATCCACAACAGCAGCGGGATCATGACGATCCGGCTCATCGTGATGGAGTTGGGCAGGTTCATGCTTTTTGTACAGCGCCGGGGTCGGGGGCGTGGCTCCATTATTGCACTGCAATCGCCGCCGTGCGCTGATGGTCCGCACGAGAGTCACGTGCATGGTTGACGGGGGTGGCTGGGAACGGTCGGGGCGCGAGATCGGGCTGAGGAGGCTAAAAAAGCGGGATGGGCTTAAAACCCATCCCGCGGATGTTGCGCCCCGAATGATGCGGAGCGCGCTTATGCGTAAATGCCGCGCTGCTTGATGGTGAAGGAGACGCGATCGATGGCCAGCATGTAGGCTGCGATGCGGTTGTTGACGTTGTGGGCCTCGGCGTAGCGCACCACATCGTCAAAGCTGTCGCGAAGGATGGTTTCAAGCTGCTCGTTGACGATGGCTTCCTTCCAGAAGTAGCCCTGGCGATCCTGCACCCACTCGAAGTAGCTGGCGGTGACGCCGCCGGCGTTGGCCAGAATGTCGGGCACGACGAAGACGCGCTTGTCGGCGAGAATCTCGTCGGCGACGGCGGTGGTGGGACCGTTGGCGCCTTCGACGACGACCTTGGCCTTGATTCTGTCGGCGTTGCGGCTGGTGATCACATTCTCAGTGGCGGCGGGAATTAGGAGGTCGCAATCGGAAACGATAAGCTCCTCGCTGGGCATTGCTTCGGCGCCGCGGAAACCAAGGGTGGTGCCGTTGCGGTATTTGTATTCGACGAGCTGGTGGATGTCGATGCCGTTGGGATTGGAGAGGCCGCCTTCTTTTTCAGCGATGCCGACAATTTTGTAGCCCTGCTCCATCATGAGGCGGGCAGTGTTCGAACCGACATTGCCGAAGCCCTGAATGATGACACGACAGCCATCGATGGACATGTTGAGATAGCGCAGGCTCTCGTTGCAGACCACCATCACGCCGCGCCCGGTAGCCTCAATACGTCCGCGGGAGCCGCCGATGTTGAGCGGCTTGCCGGTGACGACACTGGTGACGGTGCGGCCCATGTGCATGGAATAGGTATCCATGATCCAGGCCATGGTTTGTTCGTTGGTATTCATGTCGGGCGCGGGAACGTCTTTTTCCGGCCCGATGAAGTCCATGATTTCGGAGGTGTATCTCCGAGTCATGCGCTCGAGTTCGCCCTGGCTCATCAGCTTTGGATCGCAGATGACGCCGCCCTTGGCGCCGCCGAACGGGATGTTGACGACGGCGCACTTCCAGGTCATCCAACTGGCCAGGGCGCGGACTTCGTCGAGGGTCACATCGGGCGAGTAACGGATTCCTCCCTTGCCGGGTCCGCGGGCTATATTGTGCTGTACGCGATAGCCGGTGAACATCTCAATGCGACCGTCGTCCATGGTCACGGGAAAGTGAACGATAATTTCGCGAGCCGGCGTGCGGAGCAACTTCCAAAGGCCTTCATCCAGGTTCAACTTGCGTGCTGCAAAATCGAACCGCGCGCTTTGCGCTTCCCAGGGATTGATCTCCTGGTCCAAAGTGACGGTTGAGGTTACTACTGGCATACATTTCTCCAATTCTCTTTACCTGCCGCCGGGCGATGGGAACCTTGAACGGGCCCATTCGCAACTGTCAGACGCGGCAGTAGTTCCCCGGTGACACCGGGCAGTCCTGCTTCCGGTGCCGCTTCCTATCCAGCGAAACCGGGTGGTTGAGCGCAGCGGCAAATGCTCCCGAGCCCAAACCCTGTGAGTCTAGGCCCCCCCGCAAAGCCGCGTCAAGCCTGAGAGAGGCAACAGAGGACCCTTTGGGAACCTGCCTGGGAACCCCATTCCAGCCCGGGACCGCTTGTCTTTGGAGAATGGCCGAGGCGGGAGCCGGTTTCCCTGCGGGATTGCGCCCGCGATGTTGCCCACGCAAGGAGCAACAACGGCTTTGCAGGGGGCGAAACGACAAGGTTCGTTCAGGTTTTCAGACGGTTTTTGAATTCGCTCTTACGAGTGAGATAGGGCGTAAGTCACTTGCTGGTAACTCCCTATGCAACGAATCCCGGCGCCAAACCTTCGAGGCTAAGTTACACTCAACACTGTCCGTTATGCATTGCCTTTGCATCCGCACTGCTTTCCGTGACCGCGAGATGGGGATAACTAGAGAATTGCTCGCGAAACCTGGAGAGGCGATGACGACCGCCGATAGAATACTGGTAATCGATGACGATAAAGTAGTGTGCCATCTTGTCTCAGCTTCTGCAGAGGCGATGGGCTTGCACTGTGTGACGACCAGAGAGCCAGCAACGGTTTTAGAGCTTGTAACCCCCGAAACGACTTTGATTCTGCTCGACCTGATGATGCCGGATATGGATGGCATCGAAGTACTGAGGCTGCTGGGCGAACAGCGTTGCAAAGCCCGCATCGTGCTGATGAGCGGTATGAACAAGCGGGTGATTGAGACTGCCGAAAAGCTAGCCCATACGCTGGGGCTCTCGGTTGTCGGGCATCTGCAGAAGCCGTTTCCGCTGGCGGAACTGAAACTTGTGCTGGGCGCAAATCTTGCACCGGAAAAGCTGGAAGCCTCAGCGGAAACTGCCCAGAGCACCTTTTCAGACGAGGATTTGCTGCTAGCGTTCGAGCGCAAGGAGTTCTTGCTCCACTACCAGCCCCAGATCAGCCTTGCAACCGGGGATGTTACGGGCCTGGAGGCGTTGTCGCGGTGGCAGCATCCCGAACTGGGGATGATTTTGCCCGACGATTTCATCGCACGCGTTGAAGCTCTTGGACGTGATGGACAAGCTCTGCTGGATCACCGTGGAACGCGGCATGACGGATTTGAGGCAATTCTCCTCGCCGGACGGGAAATTACCCCGGCTTTCAATCAACGCCACCGTGCGTACGCTTCGAGATTTGAAGTTTCCCGACACACTTGTGAGCATGGCAGGAAAGCACAACATTCCCCCCGAGAAGATCGTTGTCGAAATCACCGAGACCGGGCTCATCAATGAACTTTCGCGCACGCTGGATGTTCTGACCCGGTTGCGCATGAAGAAGATTCACCTCTCCATTGATGATTTCGGCTCCGGTTACGCAATGATGCGGCAACTGCAAAATGTACCGGCCACGGAACTGAAGATCGACAAGAGCCTGGTGCAGAATATGCATGTGAACGACAGCGATCGCGTGATGGTGGAGAAGATCATCGAGATGGGCCATGAACTGGACATGGAAGTGATCGCGGAAGGCGTGATGACGCAGGAACAGCTGGACGTGCTTCGCCAGAAGGGTTGCGATGGAGCGCAGGGTTTTCTGTTCAGCCCTCCGCTGCCCGCGCGGGAACTGGTGGAGTGGCTCGCGGCATATCGCATCAGCCAGGTCGAATAGACACTGCCCGTTTGCGTGGTTCCTACCCAATGGCGCGTCGTGGGACTGCCTGGATTCTTCGAGAGTGAACCTTATTCCCTGGTTGCGAAGTATCTCTTTGCAAGCGATCGCCAGGGCAATCCAAAAGAACGGTTACACTGGTGCCTGTGACACCCGAAGCCAATCTCATTCAGCCCAGCCGCAAGGAGTTTCTGGCGCTCGCAAAAGAACACACGCTTGTGCCCGTCTATCGCACCCTGACAGCCGACCTGGAGACGCCTGTATCGGCGTTTTTGCGTGCCGCGTGGCCGCAGCGGGAGTGTTTTTTGCTGGAGTCGGTGGAGAACGGAGAGCAGGTGGGCCGGTACACCTTTATCGGCTTGGAGCCTTACAAGCGAGTTGTGGCGCGGGGGCGTGAGATTGCGATTACTGAAGGCAAGCGAACAGCGCACATCGAGGGCGACATTTTTGATGTGATGCGCGAAGCACTGGGCGGACACAAGCCGGCGCGACTGGCAGGGCTTCCTCCTTTTACCGCGGGCGCAGTGGGCTTTCTTGCGTATGACGCGGTGCGGCAGATCGAGCGACTGCCCAGCCTGGCGAAAGATGAACTCGGTGTTCCCGACGCCTGCCTTCTGTTCTTTGACGAGGTACTGGCGTTCGACCACGTGCGCAAGCAGATTTGGCTGGTAGTGACCGCAGACGTGACGCTCGATACTCCCGAGGATGCCTACGCACATGCATTGAAGCGGCTAAAGAAACTGGAGAAGCGACTTGCGACGCCGCTGCCGAAGCTGCCCCGCGTGAAGGGACGGAAGAAGCTGAAGGTGAAACTGCGCACGCGCAAGCAGGACTTTCTGGCGGCGGTAGAGCGCACCAAGGAGTACATCGCGGCAGGCGATATTTTTCAGGCGGTGCTGTCGCAGCGGTTCGACGTGGAGCCGGACATGGACAGCTTTCAGGTGTATCGCTCGCTTCGAACCGTGAACCCGAGCCCTTATATGTACTTCCTGCGTTTTACGCCGGAGGGGAAGCTGGGTGGGCGGGCGGATGCGACGAGGAGATCTTCAAAAAAGAGAAAAACGCCGACGGCGCAGCTCGAGTTAGCAGGATCCTCGCCGGAGCTGCTGGTGCGGGTGCACGACGGCAAGGTGGAGTATCGGCCGATTGCGGGAACACGGCCGCGCGGGGCGACGGAGAAAGACGACCTGGCGATGGAAGACGAGATGATGCACGACGAGAAAGAGCGCGCCGAGCATGTGATGCTTGTGGACCTGGGTCGCAACGATGTGGGTCGCGTGAGCCAGTTCGGCAGCGTGAAGGTGGACCGGCTGATGTTTGTCGAGCGCTACTCACACGTGATGCATATTGTGAGCAGCATCGAAGGAAAACTGAGGCCGGAGTTGACGGCCGTGGACGCACTGCGGGCATGCTTTCCTGCCGGGACGCTGAGCGGCGCGCCCAAGGTGCGAGCGATGGAGATTATCGAGGAATTGGAGCCGGCGCGGCGCGGGACCTACGGCGGCGCAGTGCTCTATGCGGATTTCTCGGGGAATCTGGATTCGTGCATTGCGATTCGCTCGCTGCTGACGCAGGGCGGCAAAGGTTCCGTGCAGGCGGGGGCGGGGATCGTGGCAGATTCGGTGCCGGAGTTGGAGCATCAGGAATCGCTGAACAAGGCGCAGGCCGTGATTCGGGCGATTGAGCGGGCGCGGGAACTGTAAGGCGAATTCGGCAAGAAATCAGAAAGAAAATCTGTGAGCATGCGGGATAGCCTTTGCGTCCTTTCCGAGAGATGTGACCGACAGGAGAAGCCATGCAGAAAGCACTGGGTTGGGCGAGAAACGGGTTGGCGCTGGTAGGCATGCTGGCGCTGGGGTTTTGGCTGGGTGCGGGCCGGACGGTGAAGGCGTCGAGCTATGAAAACGGCGGGAATGTGGAGTTTCAACTGGCCGGCGTGAACGAGACGAGTTCGCTGCTGGTTTATCAGCCTTCGACGAAAACGGTGTACGTCTACCGTGGAGCAACTCAGGGGAATTCGGCGTTGCAATGCAGCTACAAGTTCCAGATGGAGACGCCCGGCGGCGTGATTCAGCGGGTTCCCTGCCCGGTGCAGACAGCAATCCCCTAGCGGCTGGCGGGAATATGGATTCAGGGTCGCGCGCTTCTACTCTGCGCCGAAGATGCGCTTGAAGAAGCGGCCGATGCGCCCGAAGAAGCCGGGCTTCTTTGCAGCGGGCGGCTTTACGGGCTGGGTCGGGGACTGGCTCGCATCTGCGCTGGAAGGTGGGGCAGGCTGCGCGACTGTAGCAGGCGCGGGTGCGGCGCTCTTGTAGACCAGCGGCTCCGTGACCTGGGCCTTCCCAGCGGCGGGCTGCGCTGGTGCGGGAGCAGGTGCCGGCAACGGAGCGAGACCGGCGCTTTGGGCCATTGGAAAATCATTGGTGTCAGGCTTCGGCGGCGCAGGACAACCGCAGGGCTCCTTCTCCTGATCGACCACCTCGTGCAGGCTGCCGTGCTGGAACATGACGCGCTGGCCGGGCTGCACGCGGTAATTGGTATTGTCGAAGACGCTGGTGACCAGGACATAAGGTGCGTTGGCGCCGGGATTATCGACGCAGGTGTCGCCGTGGTCGCCGAGGCGGACTTTTACGTCGGCTGCGCCGGGGCCTCCGATGAGGATGCGAAAGTCGGGCGTCATGAGGATGTCTGCGTTGCGGCCGGTGGCGAAGCTGGCCTCAACCGCGCCGTGATCGAGAGCCATCATGAGGCCGGGCGTATCGCCGGCAGAAACACTGGTGTCGGCGGCGAGCTTGACGGTGGTGGAGGCGCAGACGCGCAGCGTGCCGCGATGAGGCAGCAGGACCTCGGTGGTGGCCGATCCGGAAGTGATGGTGCCGCTGGCGGCGATGATGGCCTTGCCGCCGGCGACCTCGAGTGCTCCAGTGACGGTTGCGCCGCTGGCGGGGGTTTTATCGTCAATGGGAACGATGGCGATGGGGCCTGGCGAGTCCGCAATGACCGGGGCTGAAGGAGTTGCGGCGGCTGGGGTTTGCGCTGGCAACGGAACTGCGAACACGGATGCCAAAGAGAATGCGGAAAAAAGAATAAGCGAGTGAAGGCTGGGGATGGGGCCGCGCAGCAGGGACGTCATGCGGGCTACATTTCCAAAAAGTTGCGGATCATCTGGCGACCGCATTCGGTGAGCACGCTTTCAGGATGAAACTGTACGCCCTCGATGGGCAGGCTGCGATGACGCAGGCCCATGATGACGGAGCCGCCAGCCTTGCCGGCGCCGTTGGCTTCAGGAGTGCGCGCGGTTACGGTGAGTTCAGAGGGAAGCGAATCTTCCGCGACGATGAGGGAATGGTAGCGAGTGCAGGTGAGCGGAGTGGGCAGGCCTGCGAAGACTCCCTTGCCGTCGTGCGAGACGGGGCTGGTTTTGCCGTGCATGAGGTGATGGGCGCGGACGACCTGGCCGCCGAAGGCTTCGCCGATGGCCTGGTGGCCGAGGCAGACACCGAGGATGGGAACTTTGCCGGCCATGTGCCGGATGAGCGCCACAAGGATGCCGGCTTCGCCGGGTGTGCAGGGGCCGGGCGAGAGCAGAATGCGTTCGGGCTTGAGTGCCTCAACCTGCTCGACGGTCAGCTCGTCGTTACGGCGAACTTCGACTTTTGCACCCAGCTCGCCGAGGTACTGGACGAGGTTG
The DNA here is from genome assembly GCA_963780515.1 of uncultured Acidobacteriaceae bacterium. Taxonomy (GTDB): domain Bacteria; phylum Acidobacteriota; class Terriglobia; order Terriglobales; family Acidobacteriaceae; genus Telmatobacter. The sequence continues at coordinate 89,014 of CAWACG010000009.1, read as the reverse complement.
TAGGTGAAGGAGTCGTAGTTGTCGAGGACGAAGACCATGGTGAAGTCCAGTGTAGCGCGCCACCTGCGGTGGGGCAGCCGCTCGCTTTTCGCTCGTTAGGGCATCGTGGTGGTTTTCAGGCATGCGGATCGTGAATCGTGGAACTTTCCAGAACACGAAGAACGTATCGTAAACGAGGGAGGCCGAGCGAATGACCTGGGATGCGGATGCCGTAACCATGCTGTCGTGGGAGGCGCTGGGAATCGTGTGGCTGATCGGCCTTGCCTTTACAAAGCGGACGGTGAAGGCGCAACCTGACGCGACCCGTGTCTTCCAAATGGCCGTGATTCTATTGGGATACTGCCTTTTGGGTTTGGGCTCGAATTGGTTGCAGAGCGGATGGCTGGGGATGCGCTACCTGCCTGTGAATTTTGCCTTCAGAGAAGTTGGCGCTGCAATGACCCTGGCGGGTTGCCTGTTTGCGATCTGGGCGCGGATCACGCTGGGCGGAAACTGGAGCGGCCGGGCAACGGTGAAGGAAGGCCATACCCTCATCGTCAAAGGTCCGTACGCGATTGCGCGGCACCCGATCTATACGGGATTGCTGCTGGCCTCATTTGGTACGGCGCTGGCGGTGGGCCAATGGCGATGCATTCTGGGACTGGCGATCCTCGTGCCGATGTTCCTGGTGAAAATGAGCCAGGAGGAGCGGCTGATGATGGAGACCTTTCCGGCTGCGTATCCGGAGTACCGGCAGCGGGTGAAGGCGCTGATCCCGGGAGTGTTCTGAGCGCTCATTGTCGGAAACGTGGCGTTTGAACTTGCCCTGGCGATGAAGGATAGGCCGCACGATTCACGGTTGCGCGCGGCACTTCGATTTGCAAGACTGGCTGTGATGGTTCTTCATTTTCTGATCCAGGGGCGAGTGCAGGGAGTGGGCTTTCGGTGGTACGTGCATCGGGAGGCCAGCGAGTTGAACCTGCGCGGCTGGGTGCGCAATACCGAAGACGGCGACGTGGAAGTGGTTGCGTCGGGTTCAGTGGGCGACCTTGCCGAGTTGCGAGCCAGCCTGCGCCGCGGGCCGCGCGGAAGCCGAGTGGATCGCGTACTCGAGCACTACCTGGAAGAGCGCGAGGCCGAAGGGCTGAGATCGTTTCAGATTGAAGGAGCCTGGTAAGCGATCCCAGCATGAAGACGTGTGATAACCGACCCCGCGGAGAAATGCCTGCGAAATTGAACGGGGATTCGGCAACCGGCGCCGGGAATATTCTCATTCGATCCGGGTTGGATACTGAGGGTTGGATACTGAGGGTTGGATACTTGGTTAATAAATTCGTTGCGCAATGACTGACAGGAAACTTACCCTCCCGGCTTCTCGATGAATTGCAGGCTCTTCGAAGGGCGGTTCACGCGCCGGAAGCTTAAAATTTGGTCTCCCGCGCTTGGCGAGTCTCGTGATATAGGTTTCGGATGGCGTCCTGAATCGAGGCCACCGTTTGAGAAAGCTTCCCCTAGTTCTTGTGTTCCTGATGCTAAGCGCCTGCGGCTTGCTGCATGCCCAGAAATTTGATCTCACGTCGGGGCGAATGCCGCTTGTTTCGCTGGACGGGCTGTGGCGGTTTCACACCGGAGACAACCCGGCATGGGCTGACCCGACGTTCGATGATTCGAAATGGCAATTGCTGCGGTCAGACCGGGACTGGGCCAGCCAGGGATATCCGGACTACGGGGGGCTTGCCTGGTACCGCTTTCAAGTGGTCGTTCCCGCCGGAATGGACCACGTCTCGCTTCTGTTGCCGCTGATCGCAACGTGCTATGAAGTCTTCGCGGACGGAAAACTTGTTGGAACGTACGGCAAGATGCCACCCAATAGGATGCCCTATGGGGGCGGCGGATATTTTCAGGCATTTTCGCTTCCCGCCACACCGCAGACGCGGCGAAATATCCTGATTGCGATACGCGTTTGGCACTGGCCCGGGTGGGTCAAGTACGGCGGCGGAGGGCCGAGCAGTGGAGATGGCCTGGTGGGGGATTCGAAGTTCATCGACAGCTACAACGGCGTGTATCAGGGAGCCATGTTTATGTGGCTGGCCAGCGGCCAGATCGTAGGCTTGCTGGAGACATTGGCAGGACTCGGTGCGCTGATCCTGTTCCTTCTGCGGGTGAAAGAGCGGGAATATTTGTGGTTCAGCCTGATGATGATTTTGAGCGCGACCAATCATTGGATTGATACGTCGATCGGGTTTCGTGTCTGGAATATCGAGATTCATGACCTTGTAGTGCAAACGGCGGAAGCCGGCGCGGATTTTGCTTCAATCCTTTTCTTTCTGCAGCTTCTGCAACCTAAACGAACATGGCTGCTCAAGGCTGCAATGGTTTCAGTCGCACTGCACCTGGTAGACGCTTTCGCGGGAAGCCTTTCGGGAAGCTTTCTAGGGGTCTGGTTCGACACGCTCGTCGTCACCCTGTGCGAGCTGGTTTTATATGTGTGGATCATCACTGTGGTGTTTACGAGCGCGCGACAGAAATCCGTTGATGCACGACTCATGATTGTGCCGGTGTCCTTGAGTGCTTTGGTCAATTTGCTGGATGGAGTTGTATGGATGACGTTCACCCTGGGGTGGCAACACAAGTATGGCTCCTACTTTTTCCTTATCCATAGCCCCTTCCAGGTAAGTCTCGGCGACGCCGTAGAAGTGCTGTTTCTTCTGGCTGTTTTCGGCATCCTCGTGCTTCGGTTTACACGCACCCGCAGCCAGGAGGAGCGCTTTGCGAGCGAGGTGCAGGCAGCGCAGGAGGTGCAGCAGTATTTCATTCCTGCGCAGCTTCCTGCGATTCCTGGTTTCAAGATTGAGAGCGCGTACCGGCCCGCGCGCGAAGTGGGTGGAGATTTCTTTCAAGTGCTTCCGCATGCGGAGGACGGGAGCGTGCTGATCGTCGTTGGCGACGTTGCAGGCAAAGGCCTGCAGGCGGGAATGCTGGCAACGCTGATCGTGGGTGCAGTGCGTACGGCAGCAAAGTTCACGACCGATCCGGCGCAGGTGATGGCGCTGCTGAACGAGCGGCTACAGGGGCGAGACCTGGTGACGTGCATGGCGTTGAACTTCGAACGCGACGGAAACGTGACTCTGGTGAATGCTGGACATCTGCCACCGTATCTAAACGGGAATGAGCTGCAAATAGAAGGCGCGCTTCCAATGGGGGCGGTTGCGGAGATCGAATTTCCAACGTTGCGATTCAAACTGGCGGAGGGCGATTCGCTGATGCTCATGACGGACGGGATTGTGGAAGCGCAGGATGAGCACGGTCACCTCTTCGGGTTTGAGAAGATTGGGGAGATGATTCGCCAGAGAACGACCGCGGCTGGGCTTGCAGCCGCCGCGCAGGATTTTGGACAGGAAGACGACATTACGGTACTTACAGTGGCGCGCATGGCGCCGGCAATGGCGGGATGAACCGAAGAGTATCGAGGAGAGGGCAGATCGGGAGCGACCCTCTATAATTGATGGGGAAGACGAACCGCATCCCTCCCTGTTCCCTTCCCGCAGAACTTCAATCAAGGTACAGCTTGAAACCCACTCCAGGAGACCGCGGACGCATGCCTGACACCCACAAGCCGATCAACGTGGAAGCACTGAAGGCACTGGTGCGCACGGTGCCGGATTTTCCCAAGCCGGGGATTCTGTTCTATGACATCACCACGGTGCTGAAAGACAAGACCGGCTTTGCGCAACTGATTGATGCGCTGGCGTCACACTACATCGAGCGCAAGATCGACCTGGTGCTGGGCATTGAGGCGCGGGGGTTCATCTTTGGGCCGGCGTTAGCTTATCGGTTGAATGCGGGATTCGTGCCGGTGCGTAAGCCGCGGAAATTGCCTGCTCCGGTGGCGCGCGTGACCTATGACCTGGAGTACGGTTCGGACACGCTGGAGATTCACCTGGACGCGATCAAGCCGGGGCAGCGGGTGGTGCTTTGCGACGATTTGCTGGCAACGGGCGGCACGATGGAGGCCACGGTGAAGCTGGTGAAGGAACTGGGCGGCGAGATAGCCGGGCTGTGCTTTGCCATCGAGCTCGATTTCCTGAAAGGCCGCGAGCGCTTTGAGGAGTTCGACGTATTCAGCCTGCTGCATTACGACGAGTAGTTCAGCGACAGCGAGAGACTTCTAAGACGCATTCTCGTGAACAGGCTCGCGCGCGCCGGGTTCCGAGGGACCATCTTCTCCCCCTTCCTGGAGCATCTGCGCGTCGGCGAAGCGGTATCCCACATAGACATCGGTGAGCAGATAGATGGGATGAGACGGATCGTCCTCGATCTTCTTGCGTAACTGGCGCACGAAGGTGCGCAGGTACTCGACTTCTTCGCGGCAGTCGGCGCCCCAAACGGCGGTCAGCAGTTTCGCATACGTGACGACGCGGCCGGCGCGGCTCATGAGGCAGTGGAGAATGTCGTATTCCTTGCGCGTGAGGTGCACGGGCTGGCCGCGCTTTGTAACGCTGCGGCGCGCCGGGGTGAGGCGGATTTCGCCGATCTCGATGGGAGCGTCTTCAGCGCGCGCGGGAGCGTGCACGCGGCGCACGGCGGTGCGGATGCGCGCGATCAGTTCGCGAATGCTGAAGGGCTTGGTGATGTAGTCGTCGGCGCCGAGTTCGAGCGCCTCCACTTTTTCTTCTTCGCCTTCGCGAACAGTGACCATAAGAACCGGCAGGCGGGGAGCAACAGCGCGGATGCGGCGCAGGGTTTCAATGCCGCCGATACCGGGCATGTTGATGTCGAGCAGGACCACGTCAATGTTGCCGGCGTGAAGCAGTTGCAGCGCTTCTTCGCCGCGCGACGCTTCAGTGACCTGAAAGCCCAGTTCAACGAGGGGAGGGCGCAGGGCTCTGCGGATGGCCGCTTCGTCGTCGACGATAAGAACGCGAATGGCAGACTGGATCATGACGATTTCCTTTTTTGCGGCGGGGCTGGAATCGCCGCGAAGAACGTTGTGCCCTCATCTTCGTCACTGGTGACCCAAACGTAGCCGCCATGGATGAGGGCGACACGTTTGGCGACGGCCAGGCCGATGCCTGTGCCGGCGGCCCGGTTGGACGAAGTGGAAGAGCGGTAGTAGCGGTCGAAGATGCGCTCGCGGTCCGCGATGGGAATGACGGGGCCAAAGCTGTGCACTGAAAAGATGACCTCCGCATTGGCGTAGACGGCACGGATGGTAATGGTGGTGCCGAAGATGGAGTACTTGCAGGCGTTGTCGATGTACTGGGAGAGCAGCATGATCATCAACTGGCGGTCGCAGCAGAGGATGAGGCTGTCGTCGGGCAGGTCGATGGCGACCTTCATGCTGGCGAGGCGGTCATTGAGGCTGGCGAGGACCTCGTCGATGAGGGGGCCGACGCCCACTTCAATGGCATGAATGGTGATATCTCCGGCATCGAGGCGGGCAGTGGTAAGCAGGCGGGCCGTGAGGTCATTGAGGAGGCCAGCCTGTTCGTCAATCAGCGACACCAGCTCTGACTGCGCAGGCGAGAGATCGTCCCATTTCGCCCAGCCCGGTGGATGCGGCGCGTATCGCGGTGAGGGGAGTCTTGTAGGCGTGAGCGAGGCTATCGAGCACCGTGGCGCGCAGTTGCTCTGTGCGGCGCTCGGTCTCGATTCGGCTCTCGTTGGCAAAGGCACGGTAGCGGTCGAAAGTGATAGCGATGAGCGAGGCGATGGCGTTGTTGGTGAGCGGGCTGGTATCACCACGAACCACGAGACTGCCGATGGGGACGGTTCCCAGACGAACGACGCGGCGGCCAATCCCTGTCTCGTGATCGTCGTCTGATGTCTCGAAGTAATAGACATTCTGCGCGAGTTCCTGGGGATCCTCATTCCAGAAACCGGCCTGGTAGGTTTCGTGAAGATCGGCGTCAAAGACTACCACAGCCTCGAGAGCAAAAATTTCGTGAACCAGTTCGGCGAGTTGCGCGCCAGGCTCGACGTGGAGATTCATCTGCAACGTGCGGCGAGTGAACTCATAGAGGTCGTGCATCTGGCCGCCCCAGGAATCGGACTCCTTGGCATGTTCTGTGACGCGCGCGGAGAGCCTGCTGACCACGAGGGCGGTGAGCACGAAGGCCAGAAGAGTAACCGTGTTGGCTGCGTTGGTTGCGGGATTGAACTCTGACTGGCGAGCCGTGAGGTAGGTTTGCACCACGACGGCGGAAAGCGAAACGATGACCGCCTGCCAGAATCCGCACAGTAGCGCGGTGGGCACGACAATCATGAGGCAGAGGAGGGCGGAGACTGGGAGCAGCCACTGGAACCAATGGGCGATCACCCCAACAAGTACAACCGCCACGATGCCCAGAGCGCACTCCAGCGAGAACAGGAGCACGCGCGATCCTGTGCGCTGGCCGCGCGAGCGCCGTGCAGCGAAGGCAGTTCGCACTGGGATGTAGGTACCAGACAACCCGCTACGATCCTTTCCAGTTCAGCCGGCGCGGACAATCCGCAGTATGCGTTGCGAAGAAGGGACAACAATGGCGTCGTCCAATCGGGGGCGGAATACGCCAGAGCGCAAGAAGCTTTGAGACTTACGGGGAGGCCCTTTCAGCGCATGAAATTCGTAAATAAATTTTAACAGCATCTCCATGTTTTTCTTATGCGTTTCGTTGTATCGCCCAGGGGACCTGCTTTCCAGGAGGTGCTCCGAAGCTGGCTGCGCCGCAGAAAGCATCAACTGCCGTGCCGCAAAATGCAGCACAACAGTTTCTTTTTGTAATCCTCATTTGTTCTTTATGTGAAGTTTGCGTTACTAGACTTAATCCGCAACGACCGGACTGAATCAGGAAAAGAGGGCAGAACGCACTCTCCCCTGATACATGACCTCCTCATGGTCAGGCTGCACAAGCAGCCCGAAGGCTTGGCCAGGATCGAGTCCGCGCTCAAAGGAAGAGTGTGGACTCATGTCTCCCTTGTGTCTGAATACTTACCGCGTCATACCGCAAACCATCATTTCACGGGAGGAACAGTGCCGATGTACCTGACTCGAAATCTCATTCTGCAATCCATCACCGGTGCAGCCATGGCAATCGCGGTGGCAGCAGTCGCACAGACGCCGGCAACGCCCGCACCCGACGCTGCGCCGGCAGCCCCTGCTGCACAGGCACCCGCCCCGGCTCCGGCGGCAGCCCCAGCGGCTCCCACATGGAGCGTTGGTCCCATGGACATCAGCGGGTTAATTGACGGCTACTACAGCTATAACCAGAATCGCCCTGCATCGAATTCCTTCGCAGGGCAAGTCAACCAGCTCTACAACTTTAACGATCAGACGGACCAATTCAGCCTGTCAGAGGCTCGTCTAACCCTGAATCACGATCCGGATCCTGTGGGAGCGCACGTCGATATCGTATTTGGCCGCGTGAATACGCTGGTCAACGCAGGCGGCGAGGGTAACTACCTTGAGCAGGCGTTCATGAGCCTGAAGCCGGCCAAGGCCAAGGGACTTGAGTTGGATTTCGGCAAGTGGGTCACGTCGGCGGGCGCTGAAGTGATCGAATCGAAGGACAACTGGAACTACTCACGATCGCTTCTTTTTGTGAATGCGATTCCGTATTTTCACTTCGGTCTGCGCACCTCGATGCCGGTTTCAAAGACGGACACGATTGGCGTGCAGGTGGTGAACGGCTGGAACAACGTGACCAGCAACAACGGCGGCGTCACAATCGGGTTGACCAACGCACTTGTGAAACCGAAGTACACATGGAACCTGAATTACTACACCGGTCCGGCAAACTACAACACGCAGAAGGGCTACAAGAACCTGATCGACACCACGCTGCTGTTGACGCCGAACGCGAAGTTCAACGCCTATATCAATTATGACTATGGGCAAAACCGCGATGGCCTCTACAACACCGGTGATGGATTCACTGGCGACACTCTGTTGAAACACTGGCAGGGCATAGCTATCGCGGCTCGCGAGCAAGTGACTGGAACCCAGGCTCTGGCGGGACGTTACGAATACTTCAACGACCCGACTGGTTCACAAACAGGACTGGATCAGGACGTGCAGGAATTCACTTTGACCTACGAGTACAAGTGGGCCGAAGGCCTCGAAAGCCGGGTTGAATACCGTCGCGACTGGTCGGATGAGCCCTACTTTGACAAGGGCGTCACAAATCTGGTCGATGCGCAGTCGACAGTAACCGCCGGATTTGTCGCGTTCTTCGGACCGAAGCGCTAAGCGGCGATCTCCTTCGTCAGGCGGCTCAACAGGGCAGCCGGTATAGGAGATAAACGAACATCTCCGGCCAGTACGCATGGCAGATGCTGCCTGGCCGGACTTCACTCACAACAACTCCGTCAGGCGAGACGAGCCACGGAACAGGCGGCGCATTTGATCAGAAGGCGCCTCAACAGCAAGCCCGGAAGAAGCCCCCAAACACGGGCAAATCAAACATAGCCCCCGGAGTGAATGGCCGGGAACAGCAATGGAACTTCAAAAACTTCCAGGAGAATGCTCATGGCAGATCAAAAAGCACCTCAGATGCAGGCCACACTCGGTCTAACCGGGCTGACCAGCAACGCAATGGCGCTCATCGCCCCAGGCGCCTTTCTTTGGCTCACTTTCCTCATCCAGGCGACGACCGGCACCGCGGGTCAGCCATCCACAGCTCCCGCGATGTGGGCGGGCATCTTCGCCGCCTTGTTGTTGTGCCTTGCAACCGCGGTTGCATACGCCGAGATCTCGAAACTCTATCCCGGCACTGGCTCGAGCTACTACTACGCGGAGCAGGCGCTGCTGTCGAAAGATAAGGCCTTCAAGTATGCCCGCGTGGCCAAGTTCATTGTCGGCTGGGGCTCTCATCTTTACTACTGGGTTTATCCCGGCGTGATGGTGGCCACCACCGGCATCTTTGTTGGGTATGTTGTGGGGTTCCTCTATCCAAGCTTCATCAGCGGTGCAAACCCAGGGCCGGTCTTCATGGGTTTGGTTGCAGTGGTTTTCTCTTTCTTCGTCGCGTGGATTGCATCGAAGGGCGCCGGCGCTTCAACCGCCGTCAACATCGCAATCAACGTGGTGCAGATTTCAGCGCTGGTCGTATTCAGCCTGCTAGCACTGGGCTATCGCGTCAACCACCCGTCTGGCTCACCGGGCTTCCAATACGACACGCAGACGCTGCAGACATACACCTATCAATTCGCCACAGCCAAGGATGGGTCCACGATTCGCGACGCGAGCGGAACCCCTCTGCCCCTGCTGGATTCGGCGGGCAAGCCTGTCCCCTTCGTCATCACCTATCCCAACAAAGACGCAAGCGGCAACATGCTGACCCACACGTCAGCGCTGTCTGTGGTGGCACCGCATAACCTGAACTGGATGTTCATTCAGGCAACGGTCGCTATCCTGATTCTGGTCGGATTCGAATCGGTGACATCCATGGGAGGCGAAGCGAAGAATCCAACCAAACATATTCCCATCGCGGTCATCGCCTCGCTGTTGATTCAGGGCCTGGTCTGTTACCTGATTGAATATTTCGCAGCCAACTACTTCCTCAACTCCGGGTACACGATGCAAACGGCGGTCACGTCGGCGGCTCCTGTCGGCGACATGATGATCATCGTGGGCGATGCTCTGCTGGGTCAGGGACATGGCAAATACTTCATGCTGGGCGAAGCCATCACCGTGTTCCTTGCTCTGATTGGAACCACGCTGGCCTGCATGAACACAGGCGCTCGCGTGACCTACGCCATGGGCAAGGACGACGAGGCTCCGGAGCACTTCGGAATTCTTCATGCCAGGTCTCTTTCGCCACGGCGCGCCATCTGGACGCTGGCCGTGATCTCCGCGGTTGTCGGCATCATTGCGGTCACCCTGGTGTTTGGCGATGCCGGCGCGCCGTCGGACGCAACCATTGCCGCGCTTCCACACGGCATCTTCTCCAACTTCGGCTATCCCTCGCATGACACGCTGGCCTCGCTGCCCAACTCCCTGCTCGCTGTCACGCTCACCTCGAACTTCGGCACATTCATTCTTTATGCGCTGAGTTGTTTCCTGTGCATTGTGGCTTACCACAAGCGCCCTGACTATAATGTGTTCCTCCACCTGCTCATCCCCGGCTTCGGGCTCATCGCCAACATTGTTCTGATGGCGTACTACCTCATCAGTCCTGTGTTTGGCCTGGGAACGTTCAAGGAGCCGCTCCTGGCGCTGGGGGTCTCCGCAGTGTGGGGCATTTACGGAGCCATCTATTTCCTCCGATCTTCGAAGGCAAAAGGCAAGACAATCCTGCTCGAATCCAAGTAGGGTTGCGACAGTTCAGTAACCTAACGACAGACAACTGGGTGGCATCTTCGCTCCGTCTCTTGAAGAGAGGAACGGGTGAAGAACCACCCAGTGGTTTTTTCAAAATGAAAGAATCAGAATCGACAAACCCATCCCTGCGCAAGCAGGGAAAAACCCTCAGGCGGCGGCGCCCATGTTGGATGTAGTTTTCGGTCAGGCTAGCGATCCCGGCAAGGTAAGGACAAACAATGAGGACGCGATGGGGGCCTTTATTCCCTCTTCGCGCCACCAGGCCCGCTCTCACGGGTACCTGTTTGCCGTTGCCGACGGGGTGGGCGGCATGGATCTGGGCGAGGTAGCCTCATCGACTGCCGTCTCGGTGCTGATCGAAGAATTCGAGAAGGCGCAATCGGGCGCAATGCTCATCAGCCTGCTTCCGCGGCTGATCCAGTATGCCAATTCGGCAGTGCACGATCGGACACTGACACCGGAGTATCGCGGTAAGCACATGGCCACCACGGTGGTGGCGTGTGCGCTGCGGCACGACCAGGCGATCGTGTCGCACGTGGGCGACTCGCGCTGCTACCTGGTGCGAAACGGCAGCGCCAAGCAGATCACGCAGGACCATACCTGGGTGAACGAGCAAAGAAAGATGGGGTTGATTTCGGCGGACGAGATTGGGGCTTCCGATGCGCGACATGTTTTGATTCGCTCGCTGGGCCCGGAGATGTTTGTTTCACCCGACACCACGGCGCTGACCCTGCTGCCGGGCGACGTGCTGGTGTTGTGTACAGACGGGCTACATGACGAGATGAACAGCACGACAATTGCCGAGATCGTGTCGCAGCAGAAGACTATTGACGAACTTGCCCGCGAGCTGGTGGCGCGCGCGGTGGAGATTGACGGGGGCGACAACACGACGGCGCAGGTGATTCGTGTGCGCTCAGTAGAGCAGGTGGGAATGTATCGCGGGCGGCCCTACAGACTGCCGATGTGACACCCGATCAGCTCCTTGTGAAAAGCTTTATGGAAGCCTTGTGAATCCGGAGCATTTAACAGGTAGAGTAAGAGAAGTCATCCCCACGGAGTAGGGCCCACAATGGGTTTTCTTGACAGCATAGAAACCGGCTCGCAGATCGATCACTACCGCATTGAGGCGCCTGTAGCGCGCAGTGGCATGGCTTCGATTTTCCGTGCCGTGGACCTTCGCGACAACCGGGTGGTGGCCCTGAAGATTCCGCATCCCGACATGGAAGCCGATCCCATCCTCTTCGACCGCTTTCAGCGCGAGGCGGGAATCGGCGAAAGGCTGAATCATCCGCAGGTGATGCGCGTCTATGGCGGGGAGAAGCGCTCGCGCGTGTATATGGTGATGGAGTGGTGCGAGGGTCGCCTGCTTCGCGAGATTCTGGACGAAGGTAAAATCTCGCAGGACCGCGCCATGCATATCGCGATCAAGGTGCTTGAGGCACTGGAGTATATCCACGCCAATGGCGTTGTGCACCGTGACTTGAAGCCGGAAAACATCATGGTGGACGAGCATGACAACATCAAGCTCATCGACTTTGGGATTGCCGGCGACTCCGGCGCGCGTCGGCTGACCTATGCCAACTTTACGGCCACGCTGGGGACGGCCGACTACATCTCGCCCGAGCAGGTAAAAGGCAAGCGCGGAGATGGGCGTTCAGACATCTACTCGATGGGCGTGATTCTTTATGAGATGCTGACCGGTAAACTGCCGTTCACCGGTTCTTCTCCCATGGAGGCAATGAACGATCGCCTGCTGAATCATCCCACTCCCCCGGCCGTGGTGAACCCGGCGGTTTCGCCCCAGTTGCAGGAGGTGCTCTATCGGGCGCTGGAGCGGGACCCAAAGAACCGTTACGCGCATGCACATGAATTTGCACACGACTTGAGGCATCTGGACCAGGTAGGGGTCGAGGACAGGCCCGAACTGCGCGATTGGCAGAAGCGGAAGGCGCATTTGCCCCGCCAGATTCTCTATTATTCCGCGCTGGCTCTTATCCCCGTTGTCATTCTGCTGTTAATGGTTCTTATAGCCCGTCACAAGTAGCCAGGACGCTCGACAATCTTCACGAGTTCCTTATGCGCTGAATCCTACACTGTCGTTGAGCTCCCAATCCATTTTCCCATCCAGAAGGAGACCCATGACAAAGTACAAACTTGAATACATCTGGCTTGACGGCAAAAAGCCGATTCCAGAACTTCGCGGCAAAACCCAACTTAAATCGTTTGAGACGCCACCCACACTCGCCGATCTGCCTCTCTGGGGTTTCGACGGCAGTTCCACCATGCAGGCCGAGGGCAGCAAGTCAGACTGCATTTTGAAGCCCGTGGCTCATTACCCCGATGCGAGCCGGAAGGACGCCTATGTCGTTCTCTGCGAAGTGATGCACCCCGATGGCACCCCCCACTCCACCAACTACCGCGCCACCATTGAGAACGATCCCGACCTCTGGGTTGGCTTTGAGCAGGAGTACTTCCTCTACAAGGACGGACGCCCCCTCGGGTTCCCGAGAGACGGCCATCCGACCACTCCCCAGGGTCCTTACTATTGCGGCGTCGGGTACAAATACATGGGCAGCATTGCACGGCAAATTGTCGAAGAGCATCTCGAATTATGTCTGGCCGCCGGGATCAACCATGAAGGCATCAACGCTGAAGTGGCGAAGGGCCAGTGGGAATTCCAGATCTTTGCCAAGGGTTCTGCCAAAGCCGCCGATGATGTGTGGACGGCCCGCTACCTGATGATGCGTCTGTGCGAGAAATACGAAGTGGACTTCGTGTTGCATTGCAAACCCATCAAGGGCGACTGGAACGGATCCGGAATGCACACCAATTTCTCGACGAAATACATTCGCGAAGTGGGTGGCAAGGAGTATCTCGAAGAACTGATGAAGGCCTTCGAGAAATACATCCCTGAGCACATCGCGGTGTACGGGCCCGATAACCACCTGCGATTGACAGGCCTGCACGAAACCCAGGCTATCGACAAGTTCAGCTATGGTCTCTCAGATCGTGGGGCTTCAATCCGCCTGCCCGTGAACTTCATCAAGAACGGCTACAAAGGCTACCTGGAAGATAGACGTCCGAACTCGGAAGCCGACCCTTACCAGATCGTCTCGCGGATTCTGAAGACGGTTAACAGCGTTCCGAAGCCTGTGCCGGTAATGGCGTGAACCCTACGCGCTCATCCTGGCTGCTCTCTGTCTTAGGGCCAGAGCGTCCGCCGGAGAGCGATTCACCGGACCTCTCGTTCCATGTTGGGTAGTGAACGCAGTGCAACGAGATTGGCGAGTATCGAGAGCAATCGGGGTGCGGAAGACCGGAAAGCATGGGGTGCTTGCCGGTTCACCGCACCCCTTCTTTATTTCAGGTTGCTTCTCTTTTGGCGCCGAGGGCCGGTTTTGTAGAATGTCTTATATGAATTCGTGCCAAAAGGAGTTCCATGTCTACTGACTATCGCAACTTCCTGGCCCTCTCCTACGAGGAGCTTGAAGCTCTGAACCTTGAAGCCAAGGCCGATCGAGCGAGCCGGTTGCCAGTTGAAGAGATTCGCGAAAAGCGGCTCAAGTACCTGACCGATGAAAAGCGGATCAAAGCCGTCACAGTCCTATTCTCTGATCTCGAGGGCCGACTGCATCTGCTCGACTATGACAAGAAGTTTTTGCTGGGCGCCTACGAAAACCTGACCTTCGATGGCTCTTCGATTCGCGGATTTACGGCCCAGAAAGAGAGCGACCTGCGCCTGGGCATCGACTGGACCGCGTTCTACTGGGTCCCTGCCGACGTGTTTGGAAATGGCAAGGTGCTGGTGTTCGGCACGGTGATCGACAAGGACGGAACGCCCTACTCCGGGGACTTGCGCGGGGTGCTCAAGAAGTATTCCGACTCGCTCTACAAGGAGAAGGGTTACACGCTGAACGCAGCCAACGAGATTGAGGGCTTTCTTTTTGCAGGCCGGGATGCGGAGAAAAAATATCACGAAACGGGAAAGTTCGAATTCATCAACACCGGCGGCTACTATCACGTTCTTCCGCTGGATCCGCTGCGCCAGTTCATCGACACGGCGGCCGAAGTGCAGCGTGCGATGGGTTTCCAGAATGAAAAGGACCATCCGGAAGTGGCACCCAGCCAATTCGAGATCAACTACGGTTACGGTGAAGCGGTTGCAGCCGCCGACCAGATTCAACTTTACAAGCTGCTTTGCCGACAGATCGCCAACAACATGGGCTACACGGCATGCTTCCTGCCCAAGCCGGTGGTGGGCGTAAATGGCAGTGGCATGCACACCAACGTATCCATCTCCAAAGGCAAGACCAACCTGTTCTGGGATGAAAAGGGCCAGGAAAAGCTGTCCGCATTTGGATGGGAATTTATCGACCATATCCTGACGCACGCGCTGGACATCTGCCTGGTCCTGAATCCGAGCGTGAATGCGTATCGGCGGCTTGACCCGCACTTTGAAGCGCCGAACCAGATCAAGGCATCGGCCACGGATCGCGGATCGATGATCCGGGTTCCCATCGGCAACTCGCGTTCCATGCGCGTTGAAGTGCGTTCAGTGGCGCCGGACGCCAACCCGTACTTGACGCTCTACGCGATCTTCAAGACAGGCATCGACGGCACCAAGGCGGAAATTGACGATCTGCGCCAGGCAGAGCGATATCTTCCGGATCACATTCAGCAGGCGCTGGAGGACTTCAAGTCGTCGGGCTGGATCGGAAAGATTCTGGGCGGCGATGTGCAGGGCCGGTTTGCCGATTTGAAACAAGCAGCTGCCGATCGCTCGCCACGCGACTTGGGCACCTTTGTGAAAGGTTCCGAGGTGCAGTACCACCACGAGGTCTATAACCAATCGCTCTGGAATCTGTTCTAGGGTTTCAAGATTGGCAGGCCGGAAACCATTCTCACGATGACAAACAAAACAGCGCATCCCCGATGAAGGCTGCGCTGTTTTGCTGTTGCCCCGTGGCGGAATGTCTGCCTTGGAGAATGAGCCGGGGTCGTGCGGATCCAGGTTCCGGTATGCTGTTTGTGCAAGAAAACGCTGCGAATATCAGGCCCCGCTTCGGGCCTTCTCCCTCGCGTGATAGCCGGCCAGGATTCCCGTAAAGAATGACAGACAATTCCCGTTGGTCCGTGCAAAAATATGGTCACAATTCTGTGTGGGGTAATTATGTTCCCGCGCGGAAGGCGATCGTTGAGGCCGACGGTGCAGAGCGGCTGCTTAGCCTGACAACCACCAATCTTGCTGCGCTGTTCCTTCAACCAAATTGTCGAACGAGTGGCACCCTGAGATTGGAATCATAGAAAGGCTCATTCGAGTAGACCCCTCCCGGAAGGAGGCCCGTTGGATGACAACTGCTGATGCCACCCCATTTGACCCCGCCGCCTTTCTGGCGAACGCGGGCCTCGGCCGCAAGATCATCTCATTGAAGCCGAAGGAGCATTTTTTTTCGCAAGGTGATCCGGCCGATTCCGTCTTCTATCTACAAAAAGGCCGCGCCAAGATCACGGTTGTGTCTGCAACGGGCAAAGAAGCCACAATCACCTTTCTCTCCGCAGGCGAATTTGTGGGCGAGGAGGCGATGGCTGCAATATCGGGGCAACGATTGACCACAGCGACCGCCCTCACAGCCTGCGTCTCGCTCAAGATACGTCGGGAAGATATGATTCGCGTGATGCACGAGGAGCATGAATTCTCAGATGTGTTTTTGAAGTTTCTGTTGGCGCGAAGCATGCGCGCCCAGGCAGATCTTGTCGATCAACTCTTCAACTCCAGTGAGAAGCGACTGGCACGCATTCTGCTGCTGATGGCCGAATTCGGCAAGCCGGGCGAAGCAGAGCCGTTAATCCCCAAGATTTCGCAGGAGACGCTGGCGGAGATGATCGGCACCACCCGCTCCAGGGTGAGTTTCTTTATGAATCGCTTCCGCAAGCTCGGGTTCATTGATTATAACGGCCGCATCCGCGTTCACAAGTCGCTGCTGAACGTGGTTCTGCACGATCAATTGCCGGAATCGAATGCCGGCGAGCCCCTAGGGACCGATACGCCGAGCAAATGAAATACCCGCAATGAAGCATTTGATGGATTCAACTCAGGCGGATGCCGAAGGTCAAGCGATCTTTTCCGGCCATCGCGGCGAGATGCGAATGAGATCGAGGCCGCCCATATCCTGGACAGCAAAAATGGGCGAAGAGGCGGGCACAGCGACAATGCCGCGCGGGGGCAGATCGACTTCAGTAAAGCTTGGACTGGTGAGCCGGGCTGCTCCGGACGCTGCAAACAGGTAAGACAACCCCATGGCGTTTTCGTTTGCGCCAGGCAATGTGGCGCTGCCCCGACTTACCGCGACTGGGATGCGCTCGACGCAGAAGTAATCCTCATTCAGCAGGATGGTGCGGTCGGCCAGGGTCCGCGGGGAGACCTTACCCGCGCGGGTTGTGAGGTGCGTGGCCTCGAGCGATTTTTCAATGTGCAGTTCACGCGGACGTCCGTAGTCGTACATGCGGTAGGTGATGTCGGAGTTTTGCTGGGTTTCAAGAAGGATGGAGCCCGGCCAGATGGCGTGAACCGTACCGGCATCGACGAAGATCATGTCGCCGGCGGAAATCGGCAGGACCTGCAAGCTGTTTTCAAGGGTGCCGTCGTGAATGCCGGCTCTGACTTGGTCGAGGGTGACACCAGGCTTGAGTCCGGCGGCCACGCTCGCTTCCGGTTCGGCAGCCAGCGCATACCAGCACTCAGTTTTCCCGCGGGGCTGGCCGTATTTCTGTGCCAGCCAGTCGTCGGGGTGGACCTGGACGCTCAGCTTTTCGCGGGCGAAGATGACCTTGATGAGGAGCGGCGAATCCGATGAAGGAGCGTCGTCGCCGAGCAAGGCTTGCGGCGCATCGCGGAAAAGATCTCCCAGCGTCTTGCCGGCATGCGAGCCGGTTGCCACAAGGCAGTCGTCACCGGTAAGCCAGACCTCCCCAATAGGATCGACGTCGGCGACACGTTCATACCAGGGACGCAGGTCGCGGTAGCCCCATACGCGGGTAACAAACATCGGATCAACGCGAAAGGGCGCCATCCTGGCGAAGACTGTATCGTCTTCCACGAACTCAGCGCGATCTGCTGACTTTCGAAACAATGAAAACCTTGCCATGTCTTCGGGTGCTCGATGCCGGACGTGCGGGGCCCCGAATCGTTACCGGCATTTTCACTCTAGCAGACAAGCGAGTCAGTGCAAGGGTCATTTGGGAGACGCAAGGGGCAGCAGCGGAGCACGCCCACGCCAGTCCTGGTCGTGGTTCTCTTCGTCGCGCCTGGAGCGAAGCGCTTGGGCAGGTCCGAAACCGCAGTGACGCGCGCTGAAGAAAGCTGCACGAGTGCTTTGGCGATTGCAATTGCAGACATGCAGAAGAGTCATCGACAAAAGTAACTAAGTTGAAGCTTCTCCTTTGATGTTCGGCAAACGCTTTCACTTTGAGTTTGCATTATGTTACTCTCGCCGCATTATGCATCGTCCATTTCTGCTACCGCTCGCAGCGGCCTTGGTTGTCACTGCTTCAATGCGTCTTGCCGGGCAACAATTCCAGCCAAAGTCCATTCAGTTCAAGGGCGATCCAGAGTACTCCCACCAAGAGTTAATGGCTGCCGCAGGATTAAAACCTGGCGCTCTGCTGAGTTATGCCGAGATGAACGACCACTCGAAACTTCTGATGGATACCGGCGTCTTTGCCAGCCTTGCCTTCCAGTTCAATGGGCAGGACCTGATTTATGAATTAACGCCAAACACCGAACTTGTTCCCGTGCGGTTTGATAACTTGCCGCTGACGCCGGGCAAGGAGCTGAACGACACACTGCATGCGCAGTTCCCTCTTTTTCATGGCGATGTGCCTTCCGAGGGAGGGCTGGCAGAAGACGTGCGCGCAGGCTTGGAAAGAATTCTTGCGGCCCACGGCATCCACGCTGCCATCATGGCAACGACTGTTGTTGACACACATCTACGCCGGGTTACCGCGGTAAACTACACCATCACATCACCGCCTGTGGTGGTCACGGTGAGCGATGTGAAGGGCGCTTCAACGAGCTACCAGGCCGAGGTAGAGGGAGTTGCACAAGACGCTGCCAAGACTCCTTTTAGCGCGGAGAATTCCGAAGGCAATTTGGAACGCGCCATTGAGACGTTCTATGAGGACCGCGGATATGCAGCAGTCAAAGTCCATGCTGAGCGGTCAGGCGAAGCCGTGGTCAGCTCCGACTCGATCGCGGTTCCCTTCTCCGTGGCAATCGACGAAGGGAAGGTCTACAAAGTGGGCGCAGTGCACCTGCCCGCCGGAATCCCGCTGACGCAGGCCGATGTAGACAAGTTGGTAGCGCCGCGCGTGGGAGGCCCGCCCGCGGGTGTGAGACTGCGCGGACTGTGGAGCTTGATTGCAACGACCTACAGATCAAAGGGCAATCTCGACTGCAAAGTAACCCCGCACCCGCAACTTGATGACGCGAATGATGTGGTGAACTATGACGTCGAAGTTGACCCGGGCCCGGTATATCACCTTGGATTTGTGAAATTCGACAATGTCAGCGACCAGATGAGGACCTTGTTGATTCATAACTGGGAGATGTTGCCGGGCGATCCATTCGACGAGAGTTATGTCTCCAACTTCATCATGAAGATCCAGCAGACCGACCCAGTACTGAAGAGGTCGCTTGCCGGCGTGAAGGTGAAGTTTGATGCAGATGCCGACCCGCATTCGCACGACGTGAACGTGGTGATTCGGCTGGAAAGACAATAGCGGGGACCAGTATCCTCGTTGGCATGACCCACTCGATTCTCTTCGACCATATGTTCCAACTGCCGATTCCGATCCTTGAGAAGCTGCTTCGGCCGGTGATTGTCTACCTTGTGCTGGTGGTGCTGTTGCGCATCTTCGGCAAGCGCGAACTGGCACAGTTGAACCCGTTTGACCTGGTTGTGCTGCTGTCGCTGTCGAACACGGTGCAGAACGCCATCATCGGCGACGACAACTCGGTGACTGGAGGGGTGATCGGGGCGGTCAGCCTGCTGGCCATCAACTGGCTCGTGGTGCGGGTGCTGTTCCGCTCAAAGCGGCTGACCCGCGCATTGGAGGGCCGGGCAACGGTTCTGGTGCGCAACGGCCAGCTTGACCTGAAGGCTCTGTCACGCGAGACACTGACGCGAGAAGAGCTGCTCGCAGTCGTCCACCGGCAGGGTTTTGAAGGGTTCCACGAGGTGCATCGCTGCGAACTGGAGCCCAACGGAACATTTTATGTGGAGGCCTACGAGCCTTCCGCCGATGACAAGCGGCATACCGAACTGCTGGCTCGGCTGGATGCGCTGGGACGCGAGGTAGCGGCGCTGCGCGCCCAACCGTGAACGCTCTCGTTTACGCCGCCAACTCGTCTACGCTATAGAATCCGGACGACCGGAGCCTTCCCTATGCGTCTTTCCGTAAGCTGCAACATTGGTCTGATTCCCGCATTGCTGATGTTGGCCGCGGCGCCGCGGTTGAGCGCGCAGACGCTTGAACACCGCCCGCCTTCGAAACCTGCTGAGCCCGCGCCGGCTACAATTTCAGAGCCGCAGCATCCGGTGCTGCCCAAGGGCACAAGCCTGCAGGTTGAAGTCTTGCGGCACTATCCGATGAAGGCTGGAGAATTAATCGAGGGCAGGATGTTGCACCCTGTTTATTCGGATGGGCGGTTGGTGGTCCGGGAGAACTCGCTGCTGCGCGGCAGAGTTGTGGCACTGGAGCCCGACGGCAAGACACGATGGAACGGGCGTCTTCGCGGAGACTTCACGCCTTATCACAGGGCCGAGGTACAGTTTGACGAGTTGATGCTGCCGGGTGGCGCGCTGCAGATTGCAGCGGCAACGGCATTAGATGGGGCGCCAGTGATGCACCTTTCCGCACCGGGCGCTACCCCGAGGCGGTCTTTCATTGCGCGCGAATGGGCGCAGGCGCGCGGCAGGCTGCACGACCAGGTGGCCTGGTTTACCGATCCGGGCCGAGGCGATCGCGCCTTGCAGTTGCTGTATCACCAACTTCCCTATCATCCCGAACGGATCGCAGCACACACGGCGTGGACGTTTGAGCTGACGGCGCCGCTGGCTCTGCCGGATTCGCCTTCCGTTGCCTCTCAAGAAATCGCCTCCGCGCCGGCGAACGGCAAGCAGGAGACCTGGGCCGTTCATGCCTTGCTCACTCACGATTTGACTTCGGCACGCGCACAGCCGGGAGATCCGGTGCAGGCGCTGGTGGTGGAGCCGGTCTATGACAAGGCCAAGCAACTCGTGGTGCCGCAAGGATCAACGCTGATTGGCAGAGTGACATCGGCGCGAGCCGCACGCTCGTTTGGCCGCAACGGAAAGCTGCGCTTTACGTTTCAGCAGGTGAAGTTTCCCGAGGGGTTCGGCCGGCAGGTGGAGGGTTCGCTGGCCGGGGCCGCGACGGAAAAGACGCAGAACCTGCAGCTTGATGCCGAAGGCACCATCAGCCCGCGCAACCAGGCCAGCGCGATTGCGCCCCTGCTGCTGACGATGCTGGCCGGGCGCGCCCTTGACCAGGATGGAAACCTGACCGCGCAAACCGGCGTGGCCTCAAACGGCTTTGGGCTGGTGGGTCGCATTGTGGGAGTGGCTGCCGGCAATCGCAACCTGGCCGCGGGCATCGGCTTTTATGCCGCAGGACTTTCGTTCTATGAGAATTTCCTGCGCTCGGGGCGCGACGTGGTCTTTCCCAAGGACACGCGGATTGAGATTGAAACCACCCCGCTGCGGGCTCCAGTGCTGACGCCGAGCGGACAATAAGAAGAAAAGATTTTTGAATATTTCTGTTGCAGATATATCCGTAGCGGATATATATTCACTCCATGACAACTGGAGCCACGCCGGCTGCGCCCTTGACACCGACGGTTTTCGCGATTCTGCTTTCTCTTGCAGATGGGGACAAACACGGCTACGCCATGATGAAAGACGCGCTCGCGCCGGAAGGCGGCGGCGTGCGGCTCGGACCAGGTACTTTGTATGGGTCGCTGGACCGGATGATGCGCGACGGACTGGTGGCGGAGTCGGATGTGCAGGACGACGAGCGGCGGCGCTACTACCGATTGACGGGGCTGGGGAGCACGGTGCTGAACACCGAACTAAAACGGCTGGATGCCGCAGTCGCCTCGGCGCGATCGATTGGCCTGCTTCCCGGCCTGGCGCCGAAAGGGGGGCGGCGATGAGGCATGTCGCTTCCCTGACGAGCCGACTGGAGCGCATGTATGCCATGGCGCTGCGGCTTTACCCTGCGCATTTTCGTGCGGCCTACGCTGAGACGATGCGGCAGGCGTTCCGCGATGCGCTGCGGGACCGGACCCTCTCGCGCCGTCTCCTTATCCCGCTGATCGTCAGGGACTTGATCATTTCACTGCTGAAGGAGCATCTGGCTATGATGAGCGAATCGCTAGCACGCCCTGCGCTCGTGTTCAATGCACTTGTACTGGCCGGCATCTCCACCGTGCTTGCGCTGGCGCTTTATGCCATTCCGCAACAGGTGCTACGGCAGGGCCTGAATGACCCGCAGATTCAACTCGCCGACGATCTTGCGGCACGGCTTGAGCAGGGGGCGGCGCCGGCAGACGCCGTGCCTGCCGGTTCTGTGGATATGGCGCGCAGCCTGGCTCCCTTCGTAATTGTCTACGACGATCAGGGACGGCCTCTCGCTTCACAGGCACTACTGAACGGGGCCATCCCTGCTCCGCCTCAGGGCGTGTTTGACTACGTGCGGCAGCATGGGCAGGAACGGGTAAGCTGGCAGCCGGTACTGGGGAATCTTCGTGGTGTGCGTATTGCTTCCATCGTCCAGCGAGTGAACGGAGCTCACCCCGGTTTCGTGCTGGCCGGTCGCAACATGCGCGAGGTTGAGGCGCGCGAAGATCAGGTCGCGCACATGGCCGGGCTGGCGTGGCTGGGAATGCTCGGATTGATCGCGCTGGGAACCCTGGCGTTTGCATGGACCACGCGGGCGAAGACGGCGTAAAGCTTCCCTTCCGAGCATCCCTACCCGGGTGAACTGACCCGTGGAGTTGAATCAATCCAAAACCCGCACGAAGGGCGCCCAAGGTGCAGTTGTCTGGACGGCCAGTCCCGCCGAGGGCGCAGTTGACTCCATCGTCGCAGGTGGTCACTCCCACTCGATGGTGCCGGGGGGCTTGGACGTGATGTCGTAGACGACGCGGTTGATGCCGCGGACTTCGTTGACGATGCGGCTGGAGATGCGCTTGAGGACCTCATACGGCAGCGGCGTCCAGTCGGCGGTCATGCCATCTTCAGAGTGCACGGCGCGGACTGCGGCGGTGTAGGCGTAGGTGCGCTGGTCGCCCATGACGCCGACGCTCATGACCGGAAGCAGCACGGCAAAGCTCTGCCAGATCTGGGAGTAAAGACCTGCGGCCTTGATTTCGGAGACGACGATTTCGTCGGCCTCCTGCAGAAGGGCGACGCGCTCCGGGGTGACTTCGCCGAGAATGCGCACGGCGAGGCCGGGGCCGGGGAACGGCTGGCGGCCGAGGATGTCTTCGGGCATGCCGAGATCGCGTCCGATGCGGCGGACTTCGTCCTTGAAGAGGTCGCGCAAAGGCTCGATGAGCTTGAGCTTCATTCCGAGCGGCAAGCCGCCCACGTTGTGGTGGCTTTTGATGGTCTGGCTGGGACCCTTGACGCTGCTGGACTCAATGACGTCGGGATAGAGAGTGCCCTGTACCAGCCAATCCACTCCACCGGACTGCCTGGCGATGCGAGTGGCTTCGTCGTCGAATACGGCGATGAACTCGGCGCCGATACGTTTTCTTTTTGTCTCTGGATCGGTGACGCCGGCCAGTTGTGCGAGGAAGCGCTGGCTGGCGTCGACGGCAACGATGTTGAGGCCGAGTTTGTCGCGCAGATTTTTCTGCACCGTGGCGAACTCGTTTTTGCGCAGCACGCCGTTGTTGACGAAGATGCAGGTGAGTTGGCTGCCGATAGCCTTGTGCACCAATACCGCGGCCACTGAGGAATCAACGCCGCCAGAGAGACCGCAGATGACGTGTCCCTTGCCGACCTTCTCTCGGATCGAGGCGACGGTCGTCTCAATGAAGTGGGCGGGCGTCCAATCACCCGCCGCGCCGCAGATGTTGAAGACAAAATTCTTGATCAGTTGAGGGCCGAGCGGCGTGTGATGCACTTCGGGGTGGAACTGCACAGCCCAGATGCGGCGCTCCTCGTTCGCAATGCCCGCCAGGGCATTCGATGTCACGGCGGTGCGGTGAAAGCCCGGAGGAAGCTCGAGCGCCTCGTCGCCGTGGCTCATCCAGACATGCATGGTCGCGGGCAGCCCTGCGAAGAGTGGTGTCGCGCTATCTTCGATGTTCACGTCGGCGTGGCCGTACTCTCGCTTGGGGGCCGTGCGCACCTTGCCGCCCATGTGGTGAACGATGAAGTGGAGGCCATAGCAGATGCCCAGCATGGGCGCATCGAGCTTCAGCAGCGCGGGGTCGGCGGCCGGGGCGTCCGCATCATAGACCGACGATGGTCCGCCGGAAAGGATGATGCCCAGCGGCTTGTAAGCCTTGATTTCAGCGAGAGGAACCGTGCAGGGCAGGACGACGGAGAAGACGTTCAGTTCGCGAATGCGCCGGGCGATGAGCTGAGTGTATTGCGAACCGAAATCGAGGATGACAATTGTCTGGGTGTCCACCCCCTAGTGTGGCAGGGGGCAGGCCGGGATGTAAAGACCGCTGTTGAAGGGATTCAACTTGCGCGCGGGAAAATCAGAAGTAACATTTCTCCGTTACTTTTCCGTTTGAGGCGCACGAACTTAAGGGGCAGTCCGGGTTGCACGAAAGCTGCATTGCGGAACGCATCAACCAAGGCTAGATTCGATGGTAGAGATGCGAAGGCAAAGTTGGATTGAGACGATGAATCCAGGATTTGCCACTCATCGGCTGATTTGCACTACTGCTGTTTTTTGTTCCCCCAATGAGCGAGTGACGACCAAAACCCTCTTTGCGGTTTGATGCATGTAACGTGGGAAACTGGTTTCCGAACTTTCCGCGCAAAATCTATGAACGGCGCGGGGAAAAGATGCATTCCATAGAGCTCCCTATAAATAGACATAAATAGAAAGAACTGAAGGGAACGTCTCAGGGGGGCGTTCCCTTCAGACTATTCTGGCGTCATTGTGCGGCGCTCTTGTACACCACTCCTGACTTCATCACGAACTTCACATTCTGCAGCACGCGAATATCGTCGAGCGGGTTCTTGTCAACGGCGATGATGTCTGCCCATTTGCCCGGCTCCAGCGTACCGGTTTTGACTGACCAGCCCATGAGGTCGGCGGCGTTGATGGTGGCGGTTTGCAGAGCTGCGAGCGGAGCCATGCCCAGCTGGTTCACATAGACATCGAGTTCGTGCGCATTCAATCCGTGTGGATAGACGGCGGCGTCGGTGCCCATGGCTATCTTTACGCCTTCCTGCATGGCGTGTTTGATGTTGTTCTTGGCAACGGCGCTCACATCCTTCATCTTTTGCTGGTAGAAGGGCGGCAAGTGTCCGCTTTGCAGCATCCAGTCTTCAAGATAGAGCGTGGGAACGAGATATGTGCCGTGCTTTTTCATCGCGGCAATGCCCTCTTCGTTGATGTAGCTGCCGTGCTCGATGGAGTCCACGCCGGCTTCAGTGGCCCACAGGATGCCCTGCGCGCCGTGGGCATGAGCGGCCACCTTGCGGCCCAGGCGATGGGCGTCGGCGACGATGGCCTGCATTTCTTCCAGCGTGAACTGCGAGGCTTGCGGATCGTCCCCTTTTGAGAGCACGCCGCCGGTGGCGCAGATTTTGATGAGGTCGGCGCCATACTTGATGTTCTGGCGCACCCGGTGCTGCACCTCGGCAATGCCGTCGGCCACGCCGTCACCGACAGCATGGTACTGGAAGGGCAATAGATTGTTGTCGCAATGGCCGCCGGTAATACCGATGAGCGGGCCGCTCACCTGCATGTGCGGCCCCGGAACCTGGCCGGAGTTGATGGCGTCGCGCAGGTCAACGTCTGTAAAGCCGTCCGCGCCCACATTGCGCACGGTGGTGAAGCCGGCCATCAGCGTAGTGCGCGCGTTGACCACTCCGTTGATGGCTTCTTTGGCGTCGGTCCTGGTGAGCTCGTGGTACGGATCGAAGTTTGGATCGTAGGTGAGGTGCGTATGCACATCGATGAGACCGGGAAGGACCGTTAGGCCGCCGAGGTCGATGACCGCATCGGACGGCTGCGCTGCAACAGAAGCCGCTGGGCGCTATGGATTGGATAGTGTCGCCAACGACGACGATGGTTTGGGAATCGAGCAGCCGGCCGGTTTTCACGTCGAGCAGGTGGCCGGCGCGCACAAGAGTGCGTTCAGGCGCGGGCTGCGAAGCGGGTTGGGCTGCGACTGAGCCTGTGGCGAGAGTCAGGAACAAAGCGATTGCGATTTGCTTCAGTGAGAGCATGCGTACCTCTTATTGGACCGTTTGGGGGAGTGTAGCAAAAACGGTTGTATGGATGGGAGAGTGCACAAGCCGCGTCCAGAGACCGCAACTCTGTTCGATGCCGGAACCGCGCCCTGCATGATAGGCTGCTAAGCAATGCAGTTTGTGCCAGAACGGCTGCTCCAGGTTCCTCCCAGGCTCTCGTCCTCTTGCTTTGAATGCTTCGATGGTCCTGGCCTGCGGACCCTTTCTTCAAGAGGAAATCCCATGAAATGTCTGCCTATCGTTTTCGTATTTGTACTGGCGGCTGGAACTGCCACTTCACAAACACCTGCTGGCAGCGCCGGCCGATGACTCAAAGCCGGTGGAACCGCCCGTCAGCAAAAGCTTCGACGTTTCAGCCATGGACAAGACCGCTGACCCCTGCACGGATTTCTACCAGTACGCCTGCGGCAACTGGGTCAAGGAGAATCCCATTCCGGCCGACCAGGTGCGCTGGGCGCGGTCATTCTCGTTGCTGCGGGAGCGGAACCGCTACCTGCTGTGGCAGGAGCTGGACGCTGCGGCCAAGGACCCCAAGACCCCCCTGCAGAAGCAGTACGGCGACTTCTATGCGGCCTGCATGGACACTGCGACAGTTGAAAAGATGGGACTGACGCCAATCGAGCCTGCGTGGTCTGAAATTGCAAAGCTATCAGACGTCAAGGGGCTCCCTGCTCTGCTGGGCGATCTTGAGAATCACGGCACTCCGGATGGGTTTTTCAACTTCGGCGTGGGCCAGGATGAGAAGGACTCGACGAAGCAGATCGCCGAGATTTTCCAGGGCGGCTTGTCGCTGCCCGACCGCGATTACTATATTGTGGATTCGCCGCGCTTCAAAACAATCCGCGCCGAATACGTGCAACATGTGACAAAGATGTTCACGCTGGCCGGCGATACGCCGGAGCAGGCCGCTAAAGAGGCCGCTGCGGTGATGGAAATCGAGACGGCGATGGCCAAGTCCGCAACCAGCCGCACGGATCTGCGCCAGCCGGAAAACCGCTATCACATTTATACGCTGGTCGATTTCGAAAAGCTGACCCCTGAATTCGACTGGGACACCTACTTCAAGGCGATTGGCATTGGACACTTCGACACCCTCAACGTGGCGACTCCGAATTACTTCAAGTCATTGAACGACCAGTTGCAGAGCGAACCTGTGGATACGTGGAAGAGTTATCTGCGCTGGCATGTTCTGCACGGCCAGGCGCAGGATCTGCCCAAGGCGTTTTTCGACGAGAACTTCGACTTTTTCTCAAAGACGCTGGCCGGGCAGAAGGAACCCGAAGCGCGGTGGAAACAATGCTCCAGCATGACAGACAGGGCGCTGGGCGAGGCCGTGGGCCAGGACTGGGTGAAGCAGAACTTTCCGCCCGCGGCCAAAGACAGCATGGACAAGCTGGTGGCGGCCCTTGAGAAGTCGCTGGGCGATGACATCAAAACTCTACCCTGGATGAGCGATGAGACGAAGAAGGCAGCGGAAGAAAAGCTGGCCATGATTCGCAACAAGATTGGCTACCCAGAGAAGTGGCGGGACTACTCGAGTGTGAAAGTAAGCCGGACCGATCTGATCGGCAATATGCACAACAGCGAGGTCTACGAGCGGAATTACGAGTATGCCAAGTTGGGCAAGCCGGTCGACGAGAAGGAATGGGGCATGACGCCGCCAACGGTGAACGCCTATTACAACCCCTCATTCAACGACATCAATTTCCCGGCCGGAATTCTGCAGCCGCCTTTCTTTGACTTCAAAGTCGACCCGGCCGTGAACTTCGGCGGCATCGGCGTGGTGATTGGTCATGAGATGACGCACGGGTTCGATGACCAGGGGTCGAAGTACGACGGCAAGGGGGACCTGCGCGAGTGGCAGACGCCGGCGGACCGCAAAGCTTTTACTGAGCGCACGGATTGCATCGCGGATGAGTACAGTGGCTTTGAAGCGGCTCCGGCGCACGGCGAGGTAGCCGAGCAGAAGCTGAATGGCAGGCTGACCCTGGGCGAGAATACGGCCGACAACGGCGGGCTCAGGATCGCGTATCTGGCCCTGCTGGACACATTGGCGGCTCAAGGCAAATCTCTTTCCGACAAGGTCGACGGCTTTACCGAGGCGCAGCGCTACTTTATCGGTTTCGCGCAGGTCTGGTGCCAGAACCAGACGGAGCAGTCCGCGCGGCAATCCGCGCTGGTCGACCCGCACTCACCGGGAAAATGGCGGGTCAATGGCTCAGTGCAGAACTTTGACGAATTCGGAAAGGCCTTTGGTTGTACCAAGGGTCAGCCAATGTATCCCGTAAACTCCTGCCGCGTGTGGTAGGCGAGACAGGGGACCGGAGCAGCACCAAGCTGCTCCGGTACGACGCTGTGACGGCGCCGGTGGGATTCGCCCGTTTGCCAGCGGCGAAATTCTTGCGTTCCCCCCACAACCCGGTGACATTTTGCACATGCGGAGAGTCAAATTTGCACCAGCATCTGACGTTGAACCGAGAGAGAGCACGATTGCCTGATTTATCGCGTGTGGGCCGCCGGCGGTCTCAAAGAAAAGCAATGTTTTAGCCCAGTTGGAGCAGAAACTAGGCACAACCAGCCCTCGCCTTTTACAATGCAGCAGGGACCCATCCCAACCCAGCTCTGCTGTGGAACTAGCAAACTTGGCGGCGCACGCCGAACCAGGATGAAGGAATCGCATGAAGTTTACGAAATTCGGCAAGGCCCTTCTGATGAGCGCCCTTTCTGTCGGCGTCATCCTCGGCATTACGTCTTGCGTCCAGAGTTATTCAGTCGGTTATTTGTATGTAACAGGCACCGTGACGGCTCAGACCACCGGTGACGGCATAATCAGCGGATTCAAGATCGATCACAATACGGGGAAGCTCATCAACATCAACGGGATGCCGGTTTCATCCGGCGGAGCCAACCCCGGCCGCGCGGTTCTACTGACCGGCGGGCGGTTTGTGTATGTGCTGAACCGTGGCGTCAATGCCGAGGGTGGCTCAGTCTGCACCACCGCCGACCCCTGCCAGAACCCCAACATTACCCAGTTCTCGATCGGCGGGAACGGCATTCTTACCCCCCAGGAAACGTTCTACACGCAAGGCATCAACCCATTCCGCATCGTTGGAGACAGCTCGGGCAACTACATTTACGTGCTGGATCACGATTCACCGTCGAATCCCAGCTGTGCTTTGGCTCTTGGACAGGGAGTGACCTCGTGCGGCGACATTACGGCCTTCAAGGTTGATTCGACCACAGGCCGGCTGACCTTGGTGGTCAACTCTCAGGTCACGTCGGCCAACGGAGCTGCGTTGCCGTACTTTCCGATTCCGGCCAATCCCATCGATTTTGTTTTGGCCTCGGGCTACATCCTCACCCTCAGCGGGACACCGGCTGCCGGGGATTCGGTCTTCCCCTACACCTATAACTCCACGAACGGGCAGTTGACGATTAACCAGAACAGCTCCCAGCCTCTGAACATCTCCCAGGGAACTGGCATTGTGAGCGCCTCCGGGGTGATTTATGTGCTCGACAACGAGGCACCCGCGTCCCCCAATACCACCGGCGCGGTCAGCCAGATACTTCCTTACTCGATCGGCAGCAACGGCGCTCTGCAGGCTGAGGTAAGCGGTGCAGTCGCAATCGATCCGTCGCAGTCCAACCCGATTTACGCGATTTCCGAATCCAAGGGCAAGTGGCTTTACGTGGCCAACCAGGGTGACAACACCGATCCCAACAATGCGCAAAGCGGCATTTCGGCCTACACGATTAACAGCCCGTTCCAACTCACACCAATTGCCAACGGTGGAGCAACGTCGGGCACCGGAGCCGGGCCGCAGTGCATGCTTGAGGATCCTTCAGACCAGTACATCTACACTGCCAACTTCAACGATTCGTCGGTGACTGGCAGATCGATCGACCAGAACTCCGGCGTTCTAAGAAATTTACCCGGAGCCGCCAACCGCAGCTATCCTCTGACGGGCCCTGCGGCCTGGTGCATGGTAACGGGACGCACGAGCTAGAAGGGCGAAACCCGATTGCGGATGCGATTTGGGCAGGGTCTTGCCGTTGGGCGATTCCCTGCCCCAGGTTCCGGTGGCTACGGATTCCTGCAAACAAAAGCCGAATCGCGGACCGGGTGGTTGCGTGGGACGCAGATAGTTCGATTCTCAAACCTTGATTTTTCGGGCTGAAGTTCAGGTCCGCAAACGAAAGATGCGCATGAAGTTCAACAGATTGACCCAGCTGGTGCTGGTCTCCTCGGTCAGCCTGGTGGCGGCCGGACTCGTGACTGCCTGCGGCACGCTCACAGTGGATTACGTTTTCGTAACCAGCGCCAAAGCGGCGGGCCCAAACAATTACGGCGAGGTCGATGTCTTCGAGGTGAACTCGGAGTCAGGGCACTTGAAGGAGATTCCCACGTCGCCCTTTCCTTCCGGCGGGCGGAATCCCGTTGCCGAAGCAGTTTCAACGGACTTCACAACCCTGTACGTAGTGAATCAGGACGACAACACCATCGTTGACTTTCTCGTAGGCAGCGACGGCAAGTTGTATCCGCAGCAAACCGTAAATACACCGGGAGTTTTTCCTCTGGCCGTTGCGGTTGCGGGTAACACCCTCTTTATCGCAGACCTTTACCAGCCGCTGCCCACGTGCTCGACCGCCGCTCCCTGCTCCGGCTCTGTGGCTACGTTCCCAATCAACTCAGATGACTCCCTGGGCTCGCCGGCAGTAAACGCGAGCCTCAGCTCCAACTACTGGCCGCTTATCCTGCCATCGAGTCCCCGGGATGTGCTGACACCGACTGCGATTGCCACTGTGGGCTCCGGCGCCGATGTTTACGTGGCGGCGTATGACGCTACCTCCGGCAACGGATATGTGTTTGGCTATGCGGTTAATTCCGACGGTACCCTGACGGCCTTGAGCGGTTCGCCCTTTGCGGCGGGCAAGCATCCCTCAGCGATGACAAGCGATCCAGGCGGCGCCACCTTGTACGTCACGGATTTTGCCAGGAACGACGTGATGGCATTCACGATCAATGCCGGCATTCTTACTCCGCTGGGAAGCAGCCCGTTCCCGTCGGGCACCGGACCCTCAGGAATCGTTGTGGATGCGGGCGACAAGTTTGCCTACGTCGCCAATTCACAGGACTCGAACGTGATCGCCTATTCGATCTCGAACGGTGCCCTTACATCGATCGGCAATTATTCGACAGGAATTCAACCCGTCGCGATCATCATCGACCCAACATTGAATCAGTATCTTTATACGGCAAATTTTCTGGGGAACACAGTCTCCGGTTTTGAGCTGAATGCGAATGACGGCTCGCTGCTCAACGCCCTCAACTCGCCCTACACAGCCAATGATCAGCCGACGGCATTGGCTACGATTCCGCATGGAGTCAAGAAGAAGTAACTGCCGGCATGCTGTAGCACCACCCCGTACAAGGCTTTTACAATACATACGGGGCAACCAAACCAGTTTTCTTTGGGCTCAACACTGATGGCCCACGACGAAGGAAGCGCATGAAGTTCAGCAAATTGAGCCAGCTCTTTCTGGTCTCTTCCATCGGCCTTCTAGTGGCCACTCTTTTAACTGCCTGCCAGCTGGTTACAGTTGACTATGTATTCGTGTCCAACTCCGCCGGTACCGGAACCAGCGCCGATGGGCAGATCGAAACCTATGCGGTGGATGGCGAGTCGGGCGCTTTGCGCAAGGGCGCTGCAGCGGTTTCCTGCGGGGGCGTGGATCCGGTAGCCATGGCAGTTTCGCCGGACTACACGAACCTCTACGTCGCCAACAACGGTGACGATACCGTGGTCCACTTCGCGGTCGCTTCCAACGGCGTACTGACATCGAAGGATACGATCACGCTAAGCGCCCCGCCGACCTCGCTTGCCGTCGACGCCGCAGGCAAAACGCTGTATGTCGTGTCGGGGACCACAACGGCCACGTTGACGGTGTATACGCTGTCTTCGGGCGCAATCGGCTCCGCAGCGGCACAAATAAACCTGACCATTCCTGGCTACACAAGCGATTCAATCGTGCCCACGGGCGTGACCGTGCTGGACAACAATAATGCGGTGTACGCAACAGTGTATGACCAATCTGCCTACAATCCCGGCGGATCAGTGACCAGCACGGCGAACCCTGGCTGGGTCTTTGGCTTTGCAATCGGCTCAGGCGGCGCGCTGACACCTACGAACGGAAGCCCCTATAAGGCGGGCGTCAAACCCAGCGCACTGGCCGCCGACCCCACCAGCCGCTTCGTCTATGTGACCGACTTCGCATCGAACGAAATGATCGGCTACGGAGTCGATACGGGGGGCGTTCTGAACTTCCTGATTAACGGACCCTTCAAGACCGGCAACGAGCCCCAGTCGATAGCAGTTGATCCTCGAGGCAAGTACATTTACGTCGCCAATGCACTGGATTCGTCGGTGTCCGCCTACGTGATCGACCTGCCCACGGGGACGCCTTCTGCCGCAGTGAACCCATCGGGCGCATCAACGAACTCGACTGATACCACGCCGGTTTCGATTGCGATTGAACCTGCAATCGGCAGGTATGTGTACACGGCCAACTACCTGGGCAATTCGCTTTCCGGCTTCCGCCTGGACCCGAACACAGGCACAATCACCACCACCCAGGCAACACCCTACCCCACGGGACCCAAGCCCACCGCGGTCGCCATAGTACCGCATGGCCAACACTCCATCCAGTCGGTCACGCCGTAAGGGGTGCAATTCATAAAGACTCAAAAAGCCCAGCCGGAAGGTTGGGCTTTTTGCTGCGCTTTGTGCGGATAAACGTTCGCGACGGCGCGAATGACGAGCCGCGTGGAAGCAGCAGCGAATGATTTGGACCGTTGGCGCTTACGGAGCGGACGAAGCTGCTTTAGGCGCCCATCCACTTGCGCAATTGGCGCTGGGCGGGCTTCTCGATGAAGTGCAGCGCCAGGAGAGCCATCAGAACCAGCAGCACATAGCTGATCCACGGATCGAGACCCGCCAGTCCCAGCTTATTCAGGACGTGGGTGTCATGAATCAGGTTCCACATATTGAAGTGGAGCAGGTAGAGACAATAGCTGGCCTCGCCCACGAAGACGAGCGGGCGCACGCCGAGAGCGCGGGCCAGCGGGTTCTCTCCTGCGAGACCGAGGACAATGCAGCCGAAAAGCGGCATCAACAGGCCATCGTGAAGCAGGGCGTAGGGAACGATAGATCCAATAGAAAGCAGCCCGAAAGCGGCGGCAAAACCGAAGACGCCGAGACCAAAGCGCAGGCGG
The DNA here is from genome assembly GCA_963780515.1 of uncultured Acidobacteriaceae bacterium. Classification (GTDB taxonomy): domain Bacteria; phylum Acidobacteriota; class Terriglobia; order Terriglobales; family Acidobacteriaceae; genus Telmatobacter. The sequence goes on along the minus strand of CAWACG010000009.1, from coordinate 55,932 downwards.
CCCGGGCGCGGCATCAGTTCGTCAAGCTCCGCAAGCAGAACGCCGAAGACGAAGCTGGCGAGGTGGGGCAGGGGCGTGTATTTAAGCGCCTGAAGCCAGGGTCCCCAGCTGAATCGGTCTGGGTGAGCGATGCCGTCGGGATTCAAGACGATGTAGAGCGTGCCCGGGATGAGTCCCAGCATCCAAACGCCGCCCAGTTTCCAAAGGTGGCGCCCGATGCTGGCCGGCTTCTTCCATCGCGCCATCCAGGGAAAGAGAACGTAGTAGAAGGACTCTGCGGACATCGTCCAGGCGGGGGTGTTGAGGAATGTGGCGATGGAGGGAATCCACCCTTGCAGCAGCAGAGGCGAGAGCACCATTCCAGCCCAGAACATGGCATGGGTGTGGGCGCCATATTCCAGCGGCACCATGCGCCACGCCAGCAGCAGGCTGAGCAGATAGATGGGATAGAGACGCGTGAAGCGGGCCTTGTAGAAGCGGGCCACGTTGAGCTCACCGGCCCGCGCGCGGATGTTGTAGTTATAGCCGAGCACAAAGCCTGAGAGCAGGATGAAGTAGCTGACCGAGGCGTACCCGGCATTGACTATCGGCGCAAACCAGCCAAACCACCTTGGATCGGAAAAGTGGAAGAAGACGATGTTGATGGCCGCGAAACAGCGCAGGCCTGTCAATGCTTTAAGCGGGGCTGGCTTGCGTTGTTCCACGAAGAATTAGACGATTCCGGTCGAGCTTACGCCGTGACCAGCGACCCAACCTTCTCGCCCTGCACCACGCGCCGGATATTGCCTGGCTGGTTCATGTTGAAGATGATCATGGGCAGATTGTTGTCTTTGCAAAGGCTCACCGCGGTCAGATCCATCACCTTCAAGCCTTGGCGCAGGATCTCCATGTAGGTGATTTCATCGTATTTGACCGCGTCTTTTACAAGCACCGGGTCGGCACTGAAAACACCCTCGACCTTGGTGCCCTTGAGCAGCACGTCGGCCTTGATTTCCATGGCGCGCAGGCTGGCGGCGGTGTCGGTGGAGAAGAAAGGATTGCCAATGCCGGCGGCAAAGATGACCACGCGGCCCTTCTCAAGGTGACGCACAGCGCGACGACGGATGTAAGGCTCCGCGATCTGGTTCATGAAGACGGCCGTCATTACGCGGCACTGCACCCCTCGCTGCTCGAGTGCATCCTGCAGGGCAATGGCGTTGATGACCGTGGAAAGCATGCCCATGTTGTCGGCGGCCACGCGGTCCATTTCCTGGGCCTGCTTGGTGACGCCGCGAAAGAAGTTGCCGCCGCCGACTACGATGCCGATCTCCACACCCAACGCGTGAACTTCGGCGAGTTCGCCGGTAATCTCGGCAACCTTTTCAGCGTCCAAGCCAAACCCGCGCGGGCCAGCCAGGGCCTCTCCTGAGAGCTTAAGAACTATCCGCTTATACATGCCTTTCTGAGTATCGCACATGGTGTGTGTTAAGGGCGCGGAGCATCGGATCAAACCAGCGCGCCGTCGAGGCGCAGACCTGTCGAAGCGAAAAGAGGAGAGGAAAGGGAAAGGAAAAAGGGTTAGAATCCGGAACTTCGCTGTCTGGGCAGGGTTCACTTTGATAGGAAAGGGTCGACCGCGGCGCGGTGAATCGAACTGCTTTTGATGCATCAGAGTTACGCAAAAGTTCAATAAAAAGTCAACGGAAAATCGATGGTTTCGGGAGTTACGAAAGACTGTAGATTACGAATCCAGATCGCGCCGAACCACATCATACTGCTAACTGAATCCCGCCTGGGCTTTAGTTCAAGGCATGGGCACGCATGGATACTTGATAGCTCCTTGCTCAGCCTCCGGATATTTCCCCTTAGGAGCGCCGATTTCATTATGAGCATCAAGCAATTGTTCTTCACTTCCCTACTTTGTATCTCGTTTGCCTTGCCAGCAATGGCACAGCAAACTCCCGCGGCAAATCCGCTGCCGCTGGGTCAAGACAGCGCCGCAGTTACCGCACCCGAGCCGCAGCCGGCAAGCATGAGCGGCACGGTGAGCGATGGCAGTGACGGAGTGATCCCCGGAGCGGAGGTAGTCCTGGAAGGACCGGCAGCTGAAGAAAAGCAGACCGCAATTTCCGATGACATCGGAAGCTTTGCATTCAGCGGTCTCAAGCCCGGAGTGCCTTACCACGTCACCGTAAGCGCAAACGGCTTTCAAAGCTGGACTTCTACGGATGTCGTGCTCAATCCGGGTCAGTCCTTCATCGTGATCGGCAGCAAACTCAAGATTGCCGGGGGAGCCGCCTCGGTTACGGTGTTCGCAAACACCGATCAGATCGCCGTGGAGCAGGTGAAACTGGAGGAGCAGCAGCGCGTCTTCGGCATCATCCCGAATTTCTACGTCGCATACGATCATGACGCTGTGCCGCTGACTACGAAGCTGAAGTACAAGCTGGCCCTCAGGGCGGCCACAGACCCCATGACATTCGTGGGAGCGGCTTTCGTCGCCGGCCTTGACCAAGGAGGCGCCACCCCCAACTACGGAATGGGCGCGGCGGGTTACGGTCAGCGCGTAGGCGCTCTCTACACCAATGGCTTTACCGACATCCTGATTGGCGGAGCCGTCCTGCCTTCGTTGCTGCACCAGGATCCTCGCTACTTCTACCAGGGCACGGGCACAACGAGATCACGCTTCATGCACGCGATCTCCAGCCCCTTCATCTGCAAAGGAGACAATGGGCGCTGGGAGCCGAACTACTCCAGCGTAGGCGGCGACCTGGCAGCGGGCGCCATTTCAAATGTGTATTATCCGCAGTCGAACCGCGGCCCGAACCTGGTGTTTGAGAACGCCGCAATCACCACCGGCGGACGCATGGCGAATGGATTGATTCAGGAATTCGTGCTGCGCCGATTCACGCCCAGCGCGAGAAATCAGTCCTACTGATTTGGTGGCTTAAGCGGCGTCCGCAACAAAGAAGCGTGGCACCTGAAATACAGAAGGCCCGGAGCGAATGCTTCGGGCCTTCGATTGTTATGCAGTCTCCCACCGTTGCGCAAAAAACGCGCGAGGATGGAGCGCCTACAGTTACTCGCCGGCTGCCTCGACTGCTTTGGTCTGCGAAACAGTCCAGTCGGGTGCGCCTACCTTAAACCGTGCAAAGCGGCGGACGGTGATATTTTCTCCGAGTTTGCCGACCTTCTGCGCGATGAGTTCCTTGATGCTGATGGACTGCTCCTTGATGAAAGGCTGCTCAAGGAGGCAGACTTCCTCGTAGAATTTGGCCATCTTGCCTTCGACAATCCTCTCGATAACCGGGGCAGGCTTGCCCGTTGCGGCGGCCTGGGCGCGATAGATTTCCTTCTCCCGCTCCATGTCCGCGGGGGTCACGTCCTCGGGCTTTACGTAGCGGGGATCGCTGGCCGCGATGTGCATGGCGATGTCCTTGAGCAGTTCCTGGAAATCGTCGGTGCGAGCAACGAAGTCGCTCTCGCAGTTGACTTCAACCAGCACGCCAATCTTGCCGCCGGCGTGGATGTAGGTGCCCACCGCGCCTTCGTTGGTGGTGCGGGCAGCCTTCTTCTGCGCGGATGCCATGCCACGCTTGCGCAGCACCACAAAAGCATCCTCAATGCTTCCTTTTGTCTCCTGCAAAGCCTTCAGGCAGTCGCCCATGGGCGCGCCGGACTTCTCCCGAAGCTCCTTAACCAACTTTGCATCAATCTTCTCAGTCACTGTAGTCATCTCACTTTTCCCGTTTCATGCTCCTCCCGGAGCTTGTTGTTCTTCAATCCTCATCCTGCCGGACTCGTACTCTTCCACTCCGGCGACAGAAGAGGCCGCGCGAAGGCAGTTCTGCGAAAAATCAGCCGCACCGCAAATGCCCGACATAAGAAAAGCGTGGCTTTCACACGAGCGGCCACGCTTGTCTTAGTATGCGCACCGAAATGCGCAGATAAGATTAGAGGGCACCCTCGGCCACTTCGACTTCGTCGAGGGCCGCAACCGCTGCGGGGGCCTTGCGAATGCCGCCGCCCAGGGCAGCTTCCAGATCCACTTCCTCGGCCGGGGCAGGCTCAGCAGCCGCCACCTCTTCCGCGGCTGGTGCGGGAACCTCTTCGGCAGCAAAGGCCTTGTCGCCCACCAGGTTCACGCCCTCGGCTGCAGAGTCTGCAATCTTTGAGGTGAAGAGGCGAATGGCGCGCAGGGCGTCGTCGTTGCCGGGAATCACGTAATCCACGACCGTGGGATCGCAGTTGGTGTCGACCACCGCAACCACCGGAATGCCCAGCTTGCGAGCTTCCTTTACCGCGATCGCCTCGTTGTTTGAGTCGACGATGAAAAGGGCGTCGGGCAGACGTTTCATGCTCTTGATGCCGGCCAAGTTGGCCTGCAGGTGCTTGCGCTCCCGTTCCAGCTTGATGACTTCCTTCTTGGTGAGCAGCTCGTAACGGCCGTCCGTGGCCATATCATCGAGTTCCTGAAGGCGCTTCACTGACTTCTGCACCGTGACCCAGTTGGTGAGCAGTCCGCCCAGCCAGCGCTGATTGATGTAGGGCATTCCAGCGCGGGTGGCCTCCTCGGCCACGGCATCCTGCGCCTGGCGCTTGGTGCCGACGAACAGCACGGTCTTTCCGCTCGCACACAGGTCAGTCACGAATTTTGACGCATCCTTGAACAGCTTGAGCGTCTTCTGCAGGTCGATGATGTAGATCCCGTTGCGCTCGCCGAAGATATATTCCTTCATCTTGGGATTCCAGCGCTTGGTCTGATGCCCGAAGTGAACACCCGCTTCGAGCAGCTCCTTCATTGTGATCGTGGCCAATGGGCCTCCTTCGTGGATTGCATCCGGGCTGATACTACCGGGACCCGAATTGAACCCGCTAATGCGGGAGATTTGAAAACCGAGGGGTCAGGTTTCAGTGGTCAGGGATCAGAAAAGCTTCGTTGCTAAAACTGACCCCTGATCTCTGAACCCTGATCCCTTGAAGCGTTTTAGCGCTTCGAGAACTGGAAGCGCTTGCGCGCGCCCTTCTGTCCGTACTTCTTGCGTTCCTTCTGGCGCGCATCGCGAGTCAAAAGGCCTTCAGTCTTGAGAACTTTGCGCAGTTCCGGGTTGAACTCAATGAGAGCGCGGGCAATACCCATCTTGACGGCGTCAGCCTGGGCGGCGACTCCGCCGCTCTTCACCGTGGTGACCACGTCGAAGCTGCCGGACATTTCAACCAGCGCGAGGGTCCGCTTGGCGGCCACGCGCTGCTGCTCGGTGACGAAGTACTCTTCGAACGCTTTGCCGTTGACTTTCCACTCACCCGTGCCGGGACGCAGGAACACGCGGGCGATTGCCGACTTGCGCCGCCCCGTCCCGTAATACTGAACCAGATCTGCCATTTTTCTTTTAGCTCCTAGCCTCTAGCTTCTAGCTCTTAGCTAAAAGCCTTAAACCTTGAATTTCAAATGCCTGATCTAGCAGCTAGAAGCTAGTCAGCTAGCGGCTGCTTCTTAGGCGATGTCCATTGCCACGGGCATTTGCGCCTCGTGGGGATGCTTGTCGCCGCGATAGACCTTCAGCTTGGTGGCCATTTGGCGGCCCATTTTGCTCTTGGGCAGCATGCCTTTGATTGCCTCTTCCAGAATCTTCTCGGGCTTGCGGGCCAGCAGGCGCGTGAACGACTCCTCACGCAGGCCGCCGGGGAAGCCGGTGTAGCGGCGATAGAGCTTGCTCTCGGCCTTAAGGCCGGTGAGCCGCACCTTCTCCGCGTTGATGACGATCACGTGGTCGCCCATATCGATGTACGGCACATACCTGGGGTTCAGCTTGCCACTCAGCAGACTGGCGGCTTTGGTTGCCAGCCGGCCCAACGTCTGGCCGCTAGCATCCACCACATACCACTTGCGGTCAATATTCTTGCCGCTCGGAACAAAGGTCGACATTTCTCTCCTGCCCTCTAGGAACTTTGCAGGTCAACTTTCGGGGAAACCCGAAGTGCCGCGCAGCAAATTCCAGCCACAAAACCACAGCGCAAAACGATCCTGCCCACGCCAAACGCACGGGCCTAAGATTCCACCCACTTCCAAACAAATCTGTTCGGGTGAGGACTGCGGGAGCTGACCCTTAAAGGGCTTTGGCTCGACTGGTTTCGCGTAACGAACACGCATCCAGCAGCCGATGGCCTGCTCCGGTAACTCCTCTTTCAAGGGGGTCTACCAGCCGAGTCCAGGTGAGCTGACTTACCCCATCGACGAGGAACCATTCGAATGGGAGCCCCGACACACAGACCCCAGGCGCAACACCGCGCAAGGACTTCAGAATACTCGAATTCGTGCGCAGAGTCAATGAAAAGGCGGACTTGACCGGAGCCGCGAAGGCTCGATCTGCTCTGTCTACCGGGTTCCAACCCGAGACGGTACCGCAGAGGTGTCCGAAGCCCATTTTGGAGTGTCGGTCGGGCCCCGGAATTGGGTATACATTGAAGGCAATGAAACAAGTGCCTGCCCCCTCGAAACTGTTGACTCTGGATAGGCTACGCCCGCAGTCGAGCATGGGCGCACCTTGTCGCCCGTTCAGGGGCGGGCAATGAAGCGAAGCCCCTTGAGGATGTTCGCCGCCGCCTGCATCATTGCGGCTGGCTTTTGCCTCGTCGCCGGCATTTACGTGGTGGGCCTTAGCGACAAGGACGCGGCCGAGCGCGATTTCATTGGATACTGGGCGGCGGGTCAACAACTTATTCACGGCCGCGACCCCTACGATGTGGAGGCTACCCTGCGCCTTGAGCAGGCAGCGGGGCTTGACGACACCCGGCCCAGAGTCACGCCTAGCCCCCCGGTGGCTCTGCTGCTGGTGCTGCCACTCGGCCTTTTCGGAGCGAAGAACGGACTGATCTTCTGGCTTCTCGTTCAACTTGCCTGTCTCTCCATTTCCGTCTGGGTGCTTTGGATCATCAATGGACGCCCATCAAGCCGGTTGCACCTTTTCGCCTACTTCTTTGCGCCAGCTCTGTCGTGCCTGATGGCCGGACAGCTTGGCATCTTTCTTCTTCTCGGGATCGTGCTCTTTCTCTACCTGCACGAGAACCACCCGTTTTGGGCTGGGGCTGCCCTGCTACCCTGCGCGTTGAAGCCGCACCTGCTGCTGCCGTTCGCCCTCGGTCGCTTCTGTTTTGGATCGTGAGCCGCAAAGCGTTCGGCACCATCGCAGGATTCCTGGCCTTAATTGCCGTCAACTGCGCGATTACGCTTCACTTCGATCCTCGGATTTTTGCCCAATACACGCAGTTCATTCACGCTTCGGAAATTCAGGACCGCTTCACGCCCACGATGAGCCTTACGCTCCGCCTTCTCGTCCCGCCCCATCCTGTGTGGCTGCAATTTCTGCCGGAGGCCATCGCTTGCGTTTGGGCAATCTGGTTCTACCTGGCACGCCGCGCCCGCTGGCGATGGATGGACCAGGGCATGCTGTTGCTGGTCGTCTCCATGGTGTGCGCGCCGTATGCCTGGTTTCCCGATGAATCCATCGTTCTGCCGGCTGTTCTGGCGGGTCTCTATCGCGCGGCGGAGTCGCACCGCTCGCTCTTGCCGATTGGATTGATTGGCGGGGTCGCGCTGATTGAGGTAGCCATGAAGGTGCAGATCACTTCAAACTTCTTTCTGTGGACTGCCCCCGCCTGGCTTGCCTGGTACCTCTATGCAACTTGGAAAACTGCGCCACATAGCGAGAGTGCGCAATGAATCAGAGCCCCTTGCGCGCTGTTGCCGCCGCCTGCATTTGTGCAGTTGGATTGCTTTTTGTTGCCGGCGTGTTTGCCATGAGCCTGACGGACAAGGATGTGGCTGACCGGGACTTCGTTCAATATTGGGCGGCCGAGCGGCAGTTGGTTCAAGGCGCCAATCCTTATGATGGCGCGGCAATTCTTCGCATTGAGCAGAGCGTCGGACTGAAGCGCGATGAACCGTTCATCACCTTCAGCCCGCCGGTGGCTTTCTTTTTTGCTCTGCCTATTGGCCTGATGAGCGCAAAGACCGGGCTGATCGTGTGGCTGTCCACCCTCTTTGCCTGTCTTGCTGCATCTCTGGGTCTTCTCTGGCGGCTGCATGGATGTCCTGACAGCCTGCTTTACCTGTTCGGCTTCCTGTTTCCGCCTGCTGTGATGTGCCTGAAAGCCGGTCAGATCGGCATTTTCATGCTTCTCGGAGTTGTGCTCTTTCTCACTTTTCACAAGTCACGCCCTTTTCTGGCCGGTGCGGCCCTGCTGCCCTGCGCCTTGAAGCCGCACCTCTTTGTCCCGGTCGCGGTGGTTCTGATTCTGTGGGAGGCAAGCCGGAAGTCCTATCGCGTTCTGACGGGATTCGTCACGACCCTGCTCTGCAGCTCCGGATTGGTGCTCCTGTTCGATCGCCATGTATGGTCACACTACGCGCAGATGATGAGCAGCGAGCGCATCCTGCATCAGTTTGTTCCCACGCTGGGCGCGGTGATGCGCATGCATGTCGACGCCGATGCAGGATGGCTGCAATTTATTCCGGAAATTGTCTGCTGCGGGTGGGCCGTCTGGTACTTCTGGACGCGGCGCAAGGTTTGGAACTGGATGGACCAGGGCTTGCTGCTGATGATCGTCGCAGTGGCCTGTGCGCCCTACGCCTTCTTCACCGACGAATCCATCGTACTTCCGGCGGTTCTGACCGGTGTGATGCAGGCAATACACACCCGGCGGTCGCTTTTGCCGATCGTCGCGATTGCCGGAGCGGCCCTGATTGAGGTCTTCAGGTCGGTTCAAATTATGTCGCCGTATTACCTGTGGACCACTCCCGCATGGATTGCCTGGTATCTCTATGCGACCAGAGGCAAGAGACTGCCCGCCGATGCCGCCGCCGCTGCAGACTAGGCCGCATATGCGCGCGCTGCCGGCTACTTCAGTCCCAGGCTCCGCTGCATGGGATGTGCCTCGGTGTTGAAGATGACCGCATTAAAGTCGAGAGTGGACTCCGGGGCGTAGAGCAGGTAGAGGTACTTGAGAGTCTCGGCGAAAAAGAAGCTCTCCATGGCATCGTTCTTCTTCTTGCTGCGCACCTCGGCCAGTTCTGCAAAACCCACGTCGGTGCGGCAGTATTTCACCAGCGAATCGAAATAAGTCTGGCCCATGGCGAGATACTTTGCGTCCTGGGTGTAGTGATAGAGGTAGTAAGTGGACTCGATGATCTCTGGCCGTAGCGCATACGAGGGGTCGGTGATTGTCATTGTTGCGTAGTCCAACTGCTCCGGCTCGATTCCTGCAAGGTTCCACATTTTGTAACTTGAATTCTGCAGCGCCGCAGCCCGCGTCTGGTCGCCGGAGAGCGCGAGAACCGCGGGGAAGAATGCGTCGAGCGAGCCGTAGAAGGTGTGGGTCCGCATCCCGGTGTTCATGTCGGCTTGGCCATACCAGAGGCCGGTTGGCCGCTGATCGGCAAGATACTTGTTGACCGCAGGAATGCTCTCCTGCCACATGCGCGCGCAGTCCTTGTCGCCGAAGAGAATTGAAGCTTTGAGCAGGTATTCATAGTAGGAGTCGATGCCTCCCATGATGCCTGCGGTGGGGTTGAGCCATGCGCCGGTTTCGATGTTGATCTCGGAGCCGACCAGGCCAATGGCAGAACGTCTGTTGTAGAGCTCAACCAACGCACGCTTGGCTTTGTCGTAGTACTCCTGCTTGCCGGTAAGCCGCGCCAACATTCCGTACTCGATCAGCAGGCTGCCAACCTCGGCCGGATTGCTGCGCACGCCGCGAACCGCTCCGGTGCGCAGGTTGACGTATTCGTAAGGCATGCCGGTGGGCGAGTTGAACATGGGCAGCATACGGCGGCCCAGGTCGTCGGCGAGCTCAAGCAGGCGCTTGTCACCGGTAAGCTCATAGCACGAGATCAGGCTTCCGAGCAGACGAATCGTTATCTCGAAGTCTTTGACGTAGATGTCCTGATCGAAGTTGAGTTTGGTATCGATCAGCATACGCGCTTCGTCAGCCTGCGGCTTGAGACCCATCAGCGTAAGCGTGTCCAGCGCGTCCACCGGCGTCATGAGCAGCGTGTGACCCTGGCCGTACCAATCGAACCCCGTGTGCGTGAGAGGCCGCAATTCATCGTGGCCCCAGGCGTATTTTTTGTAGCCGTTCCAGGCGAAGAGCGCTTCGTCGCGCACGCGGCTCGCCATCGCCGTCTTTTCCGCGTTGGTCATGGGTGCGTCAGGTGAGGCAGCAGTTTGTGCGAAGGCAGAAGGAAGAAGAAGGAGGAGTGCAACCGGAAGAATCAGTTTCACGAAGCGCATAGACACCCTTGCAGGACCACTCAACATCATACTGATTGGGCCGGCATCCCGCGGCGCATCGCTGGATAGCCGGCCCATTCAATAGTTGCTCTGCGTTCGGTGACGCCTTCTTTATGCTGCGTGTTCCTGGACCGACCGCACGCGAAAGCGCTTCATCTGGATCGACAAAGTGCGCTCGATTTTGCGCAGGTCGCCGCGTTCTGCGGGACCGGCGAACGTGGAGGCAATGCCCTTGGCAGATGCGCGACCGGTGCGGCCCACACGGTGAACGAAGTCCTCGGCCACCTTGGGAAGGTCGAAGTTGATCACATGCGCCACGTTGGCCACATCGATGCCGCGCGCGGCAACGTCCGTGGCAACGAGCACGCGGTGGCGGCCCTCAGAGAAGCTGCGCAATGCGGAGTTGCGCTGCGCCTGCGAGCGGTCGCCGTGAATCTGCGTCGCCGACCAGCCGGAGCGAGTGAGGCGGCGCGCCACACGGTCTGCGCCGTGCTTGGTGCGGACGAAGACCAGGAAGCTGCCCTGTTCCGCGCCAAGCAAATGCTCCAGGAGCTCCTGCTTCTTGTCGGCATCGACTTCAAAGGTGCGGAGCTCGACGTTTTCCGCAGGCTTGAGCACTGAGCCAATCTCGATGCGGGCGGGATTGTTGAGATACTTGCGCGCTACTTCCTTCACCGCTCCTTCGAGCGTGGCGGAGTAGCAAAGGGTCTGCCGTGCAGTGGGCAAAGTGGCGGCGATGCGGGCGATGGCAGGCTGGAAGCCCATATCGAGCATGCGGTCCACTTCGTCGAGCACCAGGATCTTTACCTGGTCGAGACGGACAAGCTTCCGCTTGAGATAGTCCTCGAGACGGCCGGGCGTGGCTACGATAAGCTTCGCGCCGCGGCGAATGGCATCCAATTGCGATCTCTCGGCAAGGCCGCCAACCACCAGGGCCACCGTCTGTTCTGAGCTGGAGCGGATCGCGAGAAATGCCTGTTCCACTTGCATGGCCAGTTCGCGCGTGGGCAGCAGGATAAGTGCATGCGCCGCGGGACCGCGTGCTTGCGAAGTTTGCAGAAGCTCCACGATGGGGATCAGGAAGCCAAGTGTCTTGCCGGTTCCAGTCTGCGCGGTGGCAAGCACGTCACGGCCTTCAAGCGCCGGAGGAATGCAGCCGGACTGGACCGGGGTGGGGATTTCAAATTTGTTAGCGTCGAGCCGCGCCAAAAGAGCGGGCGAAAGTTTGAACTGCGAAAACTGTGTTGTCAAAGTGAATTAATTTCCTGTTGGGTTCCGGGAGCCGCCAGTCTTGACTGGGGCCTGCAAACGGAACCGGACCTGAGGTGCGCACACGAATCCTGTCCAAGTGCGGACCTGCTATCGAATTATGCGTAAGGGAGAACCAAAATCGTCCCTGGGACTGACTAGCAAGCATTCAAAAGAATTGCCCACAGCCCGGAGCTGACCCACGCAACCAGTACGCCGGGCGACACACTGCCGGCCGGCACCACACTCGTCCCAGACACAACTGGAACTCCTCCCAACGGGGAGCCGAGGTGGTTACGCTGTAGGGGCTTGGGGGAATCTGTGCCAGGCAACCTGCCTTGGGATAGGCAAATCGCCGCTCACGACCAAATCACTGAGCGCACCTTTAGTGTAGCACAGTTTCGCTTTTCACTCGCCCAGTGAGGGTTGCCTTCTGCCGTGCCCTTCAAGCCGGGCGACCACTTGCTCAACGACGCGTTCAAGTTCTGGGTCGATCACCGGTCCGGAGCTGGCAGGGTCCGGCAAACGCGACCTGCGCGCATCAGGCAGGCCCATGCGGCGCTTGAGCGTCAGAATCTCATCGATCTTGTCGTCGGGGATAAAAGTCATTGGCCTGCCGATCTGCTGCGCGATCACATAGGTTTTACAGTAGGTCTCAAGAATCTCCACGAGCCATTCGGCATGAGTCACTGTGTCAGACCAGCAGACGATCCCATGATTGGTAAGCAGAATGGTGTTGTGATCCTGTACGAAAGGCAACACCGTCTCGGCAAAAGCCTGTGTACCGGGAGTCTCGTAGCGCGTGACAGCCACTGGGCCTATGAAGATCTCGTACTCCGAGATGAGCCCCACGGGCGGGGCGGAGCCGGTCACGGCAAAGGCAGTGGCGTACGGCGGATGGCAGTGAACCACTGCCTGCGCGCGTGGATTAGCCTTGTAGATTTCAAGATGCAACAGGAGCTCGCTGGTGCGCATGCGATCGCCCGCGAGGATGTTCCCTTCGAGGTCGGAGAGGCAGATGTCGGCCGGCTGCAGGTCGCGCTTGCTCATCATCGTGGGAGTGCAGAGCACGTACTTCGAGCCGAGGCGCACACTGATGTTGCCGCCGTTGCCGTCGACGTATTGGCGCTCCCACAGCTTGCGGCCCACCATGATGATTTCGGCGCGCAGAGCTTCGGCTTCAGGCGAGTTGGCGACGACGGCCGGCGATGCCTCTTCAGATGGCGGCACGCGCAGGTCTTCCATTGCAATCGTCACCACTTCCCTCTCCTGCTCGGCAATCGGAACTTCCGGTTGCTCCATCTCCAACCTCGCGTGGTCGCACCACTGGGCGGCGGCAATCGGAATAGCCTCCTACCTCGGTCTCCCACAAACAACGTATAGGACAAAAAGCGTATCAAGGCCGGTGATTTGGGTCACAAACGTGAAGCCTAAGCGAGACGGCGCTGCTGAATTCGGCCGCAGGTGGATGCGCGAAATGGAATGAATCTACTTCGAGGGCACCAGCTTCCGCTGCAGGGCCTCCAGCGTCTGGCCCTTGGTTTCAGGGTAGACAAACAGCACAACCAGGAACTGCACCACCGTCATCACCGAGAAGAAAATAAACGGGGCGCTGCGACCGATGCTGGCCACGAGAACTGGAAATTCGAGCTGGATGATGGTGTTCATGAACCAGTGGCTGGCGCTGCCGATGCCCTGTCCCTTGGAGCGCACTGAGGTGGGAAACACTTCGCCGATGTAGACCCAGATAACCGCTCCCTGCGAGACCGAAAAGAACGCAATATACGTGACGAGCAGCCAAAGCAGTGCGCCCGGGTGGGAGTTGGTGGCGAAGATCCAGGCGACCCCGGCAAGGCAGCTCGACGTACCCACGGCCCCGACCAGCAAAAGCGTCTTGCGCCCCACCTTGTCAATCAACGACATTCCGATCAGCGTGAATACAAAGTTGGTAGCGCCAATGGCGATGGCCTGCTGATCACCTGAGATCTGGCTGAAGCCGGCGGAGGCAAAGATATCGTTGATGTAGTAAAGAATCGCGTTGATGCCGGCGAGCTGATTGAATGCCCCGATGGTGATGGCAAGGAACAGGGGATAGCGGTACTTCCACTGGAAGACACGTTCGTGGGCGGTGGCATGTTCCTCTGAGATGGCCGCGCGAATGTCCTTGAGCTCCGCCTCGGGGTCCGGCTCGCCCATCATCTTCAGCACTGCCAGCGCCTCGTCGATGCGGTTCTGCGATGCCGACCAGCGCGGGCTGCGCGGAATTCCGAAGAGCAGCGCCAGGAAGGCAACGGCGGGAAAAGCAGCCACTCCTACCTGCCAGCGCCACTCGGTTGCGCCCAGGTGCATGGTGCGAATGGCGTAGTTCGACGTGTAGGCCACCATGATTCCAAAAACGACGTTGAACTGGAAGGCGGCGACCATGCGCCCGCGCCACTTGGCTGGCGCCAGCTCGGCAATGTAAACCGGGCCCAGCACCGATGAGGCGCCGATCCCCAGGCCGCCGATGAAGCGGAAGACCATGAAAGAATCCCAGTTCCACGCCAGTCCGCAGCCGACTGCCGAGACAACATAGAGGATTGCGGTCAGGCGGAGCGTCTCGCGGGAGCCAAGCTTCTGGCCCACCTGGCCCGCTCCGAGTGCACCGATCACCGTGCCCACCAGGCCAATGGCGACAGTGAGGCCCTTGTTTTGCGGGCTCAGGTGGTAAAGCTTCGTCAACGCATCAATCGCGCCCGCGATGACTACGGTGTCAAAGCCGAAAAGCAGGCCGCCTAGCGCCCCGGTCAGGGTCGCTTTTATCAGGTTCACGTTGGGTCGCATCGTGGAGCGTTCCTTGAATTCCAAATCATCGTACAGATTGGGCCCCAACCCGGCAATCCCGGGGCGCCAATCCGCCACAGGAAATCGTCCGAGACTTGGCGGGCGGTCCGAAAATCATTTCACCCTAGAGGTGCCGGGGGACACGGCGAGAATTCTGCAGCGAACCTTTCCCACTGCGCTCCAGGCCATTGCGACCTGGCTGTCGACATAAGCGCAGTCTCCCGCTTCCAGAAGCTCCCGCGCCCCACCCGCGTCCATCTGCAGCCGCCCTTCGAGCACATACACGAGGCTGCAACTGTGGCCACCATCTCCCGGCGCGAACGGAGCCCCGCCCGGAGAGAATTCAATCATTTGAGCCTCGAGCCGCGCATTCACAGCCGGCGCGTTCAGCGGGGTGTATTTTACTGTTTCCGGGCTGCGGTCCTTGCCCTGCAGGTGCGCTTTGCGCGTGATGGAGATTGTATGGATCGAAGGCTCGCAGAAAAAATGGCTCAACCCCACGCCGTACACGCGGCAGATGGTCGCCAGTGTGGGCAGGGTGGGAATCATGCGGTCGGTTTCCAGCTTGGAGAGCAGCGCGGTCGACAGACCGGTCTCAGCGGCTAGCCGCGACAAGGTGATGCGTTTTCGCGTGCGCAGGGCACGCAATTTCACTCCAATGCCATAAGGTTCCAGAGACCACCGCGCGTAGGGTTCAGCTTTTGTCATTGCAACCTCCCTCATGGAGTCTGGCAGCGGACGCGACTCCAATTTCGGAAGGATTCCTGAAGTTCCTGATAAGGTGCGCAGTTTCGCAATGGGCTGAGGCGGTTTAAGATTCTGTAGAGAATGAAGCAAAGGGCCGGCGGCTCCGCGCTTCGCTCTCGATTTCAAATTCGCTGAAAAGGATCATCCCCCCCATGACCCTGCGTATGCGCTTGACCGAAGTTCCCGTTTCTCCGGCATCTTCTCTTCTGCGGCGCTTTCTACCGCTCAGCATTCATCTTCTGGCGTTCTGCGCGTTTCTTGGCGCGACCATGCTCTGCGCAGCGCAGACCAAGCCGGACCCGGCGCCCGATGTGCTGGTGCTGAGCAACGGCGACACGCTTCATGGAAAATTCGTCAACGTGATCCAGGGAAAGGTCACGTTCCATTGTGATCCGCTGGGAGACGTTTCTCTTTCCTGGGACAAAATCAAGGAATTGCACACCAGCGAGAAGTTCGCAGTGCTCAGCGGCCAAGTGGAGCAGCGAAGCAAGAAGAGCGCAGCGCAGATCCCCACTGGAAACCTCGATGTGGCGAACCAGGCGGTCACGGTGCATGAAGAAGGCGCAGCGGCGGTGGCGCCGATTCCAGTCAAGGACGCGCAGTTCATCATGGACGAGGCCACTCTCAACAAAGACATGTTTCACCATCCCGGCCTTCTTGCCGGATGGAATGGTGCGGCCACTGCAGGGGCCACTCTTGTCACCGCGACCCAGAACCAATACACCTTCTCTGGAGGCATCGGCCTGGTGCGGGTTGTGCCCACGGTGAGCTGGCTCAATCCGCGCGATCGTACTTCGCTGGGTTTTACCGGCTCGTTTGGAAAGATCACGCAGCCTGCGTATTTCTCGGCGGGAACACTGGTGCCAGAGGTGACAACAAAGTCGGCAATCTACCATGCAGACGCTGAACGCGATGAGTATTTCTCGCCGCGTTTCTTCGCGCTGGCACAAACAGCGTTTGACCACAACTACGGCCAGGACCTCGACCTGCAGCAGATCTATGGCGGCGGCATCGGATGGACAGTGCTCAAGAGGCCGAAGCAGGAAGCGGACCTGAAAGCGACGATGCAGTATGAGAAGCAGCAATTCATCAGCGGCACCAGCAGCGGCAATCAGAACCTGATCGGTTCAACCTTCTCCGCGAACTACGTGCTCCACCTGAAGCTATTCACCTATCTGCAAGGCGTAGCCTTCATTCCGGCGTACAACAATGAGCGCGCCTACTCGACGAATGAGACCAATACCTTTGCGTTTCCCGCCTACAAGAATCTCAGCTTCTCATTGGGAACGCTGGACAGCTATCTAAACGATCCGCCGGCGTCGGAACCGCCCACAAAGCGCAACTCATTCCAGTTCACGATGGGCCTGACCTACGCCATCAAAGCGAAAGATTGAGGCGGACACGTTGCTTCAAGGTAACTCGCGCTGGGCGAAAGTAACTCAGCACCGCAATATCGTTCCGTCGGTCCGAGAAGTGAGTAGCCCTCTGTGAATTCGAGGTCTTGCGCGGAGGAAGACCTCTCGAATCCAACCCAGTTGGCTTCCTGTGGCGTCGCATGTATCAGTGGCAAACTGTGATCTTCATCACGCGTCTTGTTTCAAATTGCGCCATTTACCGGCATTATCTCTGGAACTCACCGAACCCTATGGCTACTCCGTAACTCTCTCAGGATTACTGCGCGGAGAAAAATCTGCGCAGGAACGCTCTGCCGCCCTGCTCCGGTTAGATAATCAAACACATATTGAATTGTTGTGTACTTTGGATATTCATAGACTCGCCGGAACTTCTATAGGATTCTTCCCTGGGTTATCGGCCACAAAGTTTTCGGCAACCGCTGCCGTCGCAGCCGATTCGCTTTCGCGGACGGTAATGACGTGCCGCTTGGTCGTCCGGGAAAACGAAAGATGCGTTGGTTTCAATGAAACAAGGCAAGTCAAGTGCACCAGGAACGCATGAGCCGGGGTATTGGTTTGGGAGCCTCAGGCTCGAATCCGATGGAACTCTGCTTCGGGGAAATACGGCGATTCATCTTCCCCCCAAAGAACTTGAAGCTCTCAGGCTGCTTCTGGCTCATGCCGGCGAGACTGTGTCTCCCCTGCAGTTGAAAAAGGCGCTATGGGGCGATGTGCACGTCACGGCGGACAGTGTTCCGCGCTGTCTCTCTTCCCTGCGCGCAAAGCTTACGCCGGATGACTGCATTCAAACCGTCTATAAGCGCGGGTACCGCTTCTCGGTCCAGGTTCGGCGTCACGTGGACGCATCGCTGGGAGAGTTGCAGCGCCTGGCAATCATGCCATTCGCCACCGGACTCAACGTTCCGGAATATCTGGGCAAAGCCATTATGGAGGAAACGATCTCCCTTCTCCGTGGCACGCACCTGGCGCCGGGATTGATGGATGCCATGGATTCTGTCTTCACGCTTGTCAGACGCGGACTTACTCCCCAACAGGTTGGCGAAGCGCTGAGTGCCGACCTGGTGCTGGCGGGAAGTTTGAGCCTTCTGCCTGCGCACTACAGGCTTCGCGTGGAGATGATTCGGGTGGAAGACGGGGCACAGCTTTGGATTGAGGACCTGCTGGCAGCGCGGGCGCGCAGTGCAGGAGTGGAATCGGAGCTGGTCGAGCGGCTCGTCTCACGCCTCGGCAACGGAAACATTTGCCTCGCAGCGGCCGCTTCACCTTCAGAAGAAGATAACGAGAACGGCCCTGTCCGCAGCGAGGCCTGGGAGTTGTATCAAAGAGGACGCATCGAAGGTCAGACTCTTGAACGCCGCCGGATGCAGGAAGGAATGCAGCTTTTATCCCGGGCCACCGAGCTTGATCCATCTCTGGCTGCCGCGCACGTAGACCTGGCAAACGTATCTGTCACGCAGGCGCTCTTTGGCTTTATTCCGCCAGAGGCTGCCGCGAAACAGGTACGCCGGGCGGCAAGCGCGATCAAATCACCAAACCACGGCATGGAAGCCATCCTGCCTGAGCTCGGCTGGGTGCGGTTCCATGTGGACCGTGATCTGAACGGCGCCCTCGATGCATTTGCTGAAAGCGGGCATCTGCCCCATGACACGTGGACCACAAGGGCACGTGCAATGTTTGCTCTGAGCCGCCACAGGTTCGGCGAGGCGATCGAATTGCTGAGTGCGGCCATGCGCGAAGATCCCTATTCACCCTGGCTGAATGCACGCCTCGGATGGGCCTATCACCTGGCCGGAGAGGGCTCAATCAGCCGGGATCAAATTGAGCGCGCCATAACCATGTGCCCACTTCACGAGGGCGCAATTCTCTATGGAGCGACTATTCTTGCCTGGCACGGCGACGCGAATCGCGCCGTCAAGCTTGTGGAAGATCTTGCCCAACGCTCACCAAACTTCGACATTGCAACGGCTGTGTATAGCTATGCTCTGGCATGCGCGGATCGCAGGGAGGAAGCCCGCGCAATCCTCGAGCGGCTGCAATGGCTCTCCCGGGAGCGATACGTCCTGCGCTCTTTTACGCCCGCTGTCTATGTCGCTCTGGGCGATTTGGAAGGCGCCATGTCTGAGTTATGCGCCGCCGAAAAGGCTCGCTGCCCATGGTTCTTCCAGATGCTCGCTGATCCAAGGCTGAGGCCGCTGCGTGTGCTGCCGGATTTCATCCGAATGCATGAGATGCTCGCCCGCATGGAGAACAATACGCCGCCGGACCGGGAAGACCAGCCGGGACGATAGGATTCGCCGCTGTGACCTTCACGCCCGGAACGGACACGAATTAACCCAGGTGTCAATTTCCGTTCGTGATCGGGTGGAATCGACCATCGTTTCCGTGTGCCTCTCGCAGGCCGATGGCCATCGACCATCAGAGACATGGCTTTGGGAGGGGCGTGGCTTTGAGTTGCCGGCCGGTATGCCTCGTTTCTGTGGATAGATTCCGGAGCCTATTCGAGCAGGCGCAATGGGCCGTCATCGCGTTCTCTCGACGAACCGACCAACCCGAGCTGCCCGACAATCGCGCAGAACAGCGCCCATACCAGCAGCAAGAGGCCCATCAGGGTCAGCGCGGGTCCGCCAATGGCAGCAGGCCCAAAGGTGCTCACGCTCAGTTTGAAGGACGCAGCTGACAACGGGTAGCCTGCGTTCAACGCGCATGTGCCGTCACAATAGCCGAAGGTCAATCCCAGGCCGGCTGCCAGGAAAAGGACAGAGACGATCAGGGGACGGTCAGGTCTCATTTGAATCACCTCTCTGAGTTGGTTCGAATCCAAATCTCGCTTTTGGGATGTATCGACGCTGAATCTGACCCGGAGTGCAAATCCGCACATTGTCCGTACCGTGTTCCTCATCACGGCACTCGAAGCTGCAGTTCCTGGAGAATCTTAACGATGGTCATGGACGTGCCTGTGCTCGGGATGGTATTCGTCCTTGCATCCAATCCTTTCTATCCTTTGCGGAGGCAAATTGCTTTTAGGCATTCTCAAGGAATCAGCCACGGGAGAGACACGTGTCGCTCTGTTGCCGGAGAACTTGAAATCGTTGCTGGCGCAGGGAATCGCGGTTCGTGTCGAGGCGGGAGCCGGCGTCGCGGCCGGCGCCTCTGATGCAGCTTACGCTGAGGTCGGCGCCGCCGTGACCGCGGACCGGGCCCAGATTCTGGCCGATGCAGACATGTTGCCGATGGTGAACGCTCCGAAGGCCGCCGACCAGTCACGCCTCAAGCCGGGAGCAGTGGTGATCGGATTCCTAAAACCGCTGGATGCGGTCGAAGAACTGACCACCGCCATTAACCGGCCCGTCACTTTGTTCAGCATGGAGTTGGTGCCGCGCATCAGCCGCGCTCAATCCATGGATGCTCTTTCCTCCATGGCCACCGTGGCTGGCTACAAGGCCATCATCAACGCGGCAGGGCAACTGCCGCGCCTCTTTCCCATGCTGATGACCGCCGCGGGAACCATCCCGCCGGCCCGCGTGTTTGTGATCGGCGCGGGCGTGGCGGGGCTGCAGGCGATTGCGACCGCCCGCCGCCTGGGCGCAGTAGTTGAGGCCTATGACGTACGTGCCGCCGCGGGCGAGCAAGTGCGCTCATTGGGCGCAAAGTTCCTTGATGTGGACCTGGGCGGAATCAGCACCGAAGGCGGCGGAGGTTACGCTGCCGAACTGACCGAAGAAGCACTGGACCGCGGTCGCGACCTGATTACCCGCACCGCCGCTCACTCCGATGTGATTGTAACCACAGCTCAGGTACCCGGAAGGCCCGCACCCCGCCTGATTCGCCGCGCTGCCATCGAAGCGATGCGCTCCGGTTCGGTGCTGGTGGATCTGGCAGCGCCGGCCGGTGGCAACTGCGAACTGACGCGGCCGGGAATGACGCAGGTGATTGGCGGCGTAACGCTGATGGCGCCAATGAACCTGCCAGCCGAGGTGCCCGTGCACGCCAGCCAGCTTTATGCACGCAACATTTTGAATTTCCTTGGACTGATTTTGAAGAAGGGCGAACTCAGCGTCGATCTCGACGATGAGGTCCTGGCCGGCGCATGCGTGGCTCACCAGGGCAGCCCGGTGAACCCCAGAGTCGCCAAGCTGCTTGAAACCGCGAGGGCTAACGGCTAGCGAGCCAAGAGTCCGGTTTTCGATTTTCAGACGCGAGGCGATCTCCACTCACTCGCTGTCATAGTCACTCGCTGTAAGGAATAAGGAGCCATGAATCCAGCAGTTCTTATCGCATCGGTGTACGTCTTCGCACTGGCTGCTTTTCTCGGCTATCAGGTCATCAGCCGGGTTCCACCGCTGTTGCACACGCCGCTGATGTCGGCTACCAACGCCATCTCCGGCATCTCGCTCATTGGCTCGCTGGTACTGGCGGGCGTGAGCGCGAATCACCATCCCCTGTTTGCCCACATTCTTGGATTCGTAGCAGTTACCACCGCAACCATTAACGTTGTGGGCGGGTTCGGCATCACCGACCGCATGCTGAAGATGTTCGGCAAGCGAAAGACCGACGCGGCGCCGGCGCAGGCGGGGGTGACGAAATGACCCTGTCCACCTACTTCATGGAAGCCACTTATCTCGTCGCTTCCATCTTGTTTGTTCTCTCGCTCAAAGGCATGTCGCACCCTGAGACAGCGCGCCGGGGCATGTTTCTGGCCGAAGGCGGCATGTTCGTCGCAATCATCGGCACGCTCATCGGCGCGCACATTGTCACATGGGTGTGGATCATTGCCGGACTCACTGTCGGCTCCATCATCGGCGCATGGATGGCCATCTGGGTTCCCATGACGGCCATGCCGCAGCGAACCGCGCTTTCGCACGCATTTGGAGCGCTGGCCGCGGCACTCGTGGGCGTTGGGGAGTTTGTGATTCACGCAGGTGAACTACCTGTCGTCACGCGCGGCGCACTGGGCTTTGAGGTCATGCTGGGTGCGCTCACCACCACGGGCTCGCTCATCGCCGCTGGGAAACTGCAGGGCGTAATCCATGGCAAGCCCATTCAATTCAAGGGTCAGAACATAATCAACCTGCTGGTCTTTTTGACCATGGCGGCATGTTTCGTCCTCTTCTGGATGCATCCCGAGGAATCGGCGATGTTTTACACCATGCTCGGCATCGCATTTCTATTTGGCGTCATGCTGGTCATCCCCATTGGCTCCGCAGACATGCCCGTGGTGATGTCGCTCTTGAATTCGTATGCGGGCCTGGCTGCCGCTGCCACCGGATTTGTGCTGGGCAACAATGTGCTCATCATCGCCGGCACATTGGACGGGTTTTCAGGATTCATTCTCTCTGTTCTGATGTGCAAGGCGATGAATCGCTCCATCACCAATGTTCTCTTCGGCGGATTTGGCGCGGTGATTGCCGAGGCATCGTCCAATGCCGGCGGCGTGATGCGGGAGATTAGCTTCGACGACGCCGCGATGCAGTTGGCCTTTGCCAATCGCGTGATTTTTGTTCCTGGATATGGATTGGCCACCGCGCAGGCGCAGCATGCAGTCCGCGAATTGGCCGAACTGCTTGAGGGCCGGGGCGTCACTGTCAAATACGCCATTCATCCGGTCGCGGGCCGCATGCCGGGACACATGAATGTCCTGCTGGCCGAAGCCAATGTCCCGTATGCGCTACTTTACGAGATGGAGCAGATTAATCCCGAGTTTCCGTCGACCGACGTAGCCGTTGTCATTGGCGCAAATGACGTGGTGAATCCCGACGCGCGCGATAATCCGAAATCGCTGATTGCCGGAATGCCCATCCTTGAAGTGGATCGCGCCAAGAGCGTGATCGTGCTAAAGCGAGGACAGGGCCGCGGCTTCTCCGGCCTCGAGAATCCGCTCTTCTTCAAGCCCTGTACGTCGATGCTTTACGGCGATGCAAAATCGAGTCTCAGCCATCTGGCCCAGGCCGTCCAGCACGTGTAACGCTCGCCGGTGACTTAGAAAAAAAGAGCGGCAAGAGGATTGCCTCTTGCCGCCACCGGTTGTCAATCACCGCATCTGCGCTCTGCTCGGAACTCGGGATTGATCTGAAAGCTAAAGCATTTGTCCTTCTGGTGTATCCCAAAGGAGAAGTGGCTTATTGCTCGTCCCCTGCGGGTGGCGCGCTTCCACCGGCAGGCGCCGGGGGAGTGCCCCCTGGAGGAGCCGCGGGCGGCGGACCGCCGTTGTGCCAGCCCTGGCCGTCACGCATGTGTCGGCCCTGTCCTTTTTCGCCGCCTTGCCATCCATGCTCCTGCATCCCGCGATTCTCGCGGAAGTCCTGCACCTGCTTCCATTGTTCGGGTGTAAGTTTGCTGCGCAGGGCAAGCAGATAGCGCGCGTTCGCCTTCTCCAACTCCGCCCGCGCCTGGGCTACCTTATCGATCTGCGCCAGGATCCGGGTCTCATTCGGCTGGTCGTCGCGGACCAGAGGCTCCATTTCGAGCTCAGCTTTTTCGACGTTGGCCCGCAGATCAATTAGTGTTTCCCGGTGCTGCAGGAGAATGCCGTCAAACTCCTTCCGCTGCGCTTCGGTGAGCTTGAGCCGTTCGATAATTCGCGGATTATTCCACCAGCGGCCTTCGATGCCGTGGCCGCCGAATGCCCTCTCAAAAGGGGGACGATGCGAATCCATTCCAGGTCCCGGGCCCATTCCGCGCCCAGGGCCGCCGTCGGGCATCTGCGCCCAGGTTGCGCCAGTCATCAGGACTGCCCCAATCGCAACTCCCAACCGTATTGCCAATGATGCTTTCATTTCTTTCCCCTTCCCCGCTTTCGTTGCGGGGCCTTTGCTTGGATTTGTGTCGCTATTTCGTTGTGTCGTCATCATTCACCAGCGAGGCCAAAGGCTCCAGTGCGCTCGGCACCTCCCGGGACACATCGCTATCCACCCTGGCCAGCAAATCTTCCTCCGCACGGGCGCGCTCCGCGGCAAGCTCGCGCTGGTGCGCGGCCTCCTTTGCTGCCGCAATCCGGGCCAGTTCCTGGCGATGATGATGCTCGTACAAGCCGCCCGAAACGGCTCCCGCGATAAGGACAGACGCCAAAGCACCGCCGGCAGCCAGACGCCAGGTTCTGTGCATTACGGCCTTGTGCGCCTCGCGCTGCCGATTCATCATGGCATCGCTCCAGCGATGTACGCTGCCCTTGAAATCGTCCAGTGCCTGCTTCATCGCCGGATCCAAAGCCTCGAAATCATCTTGCTTCCCAGCCTCAATTTCAAAATCGCGTCTTTCGTTCATCGCTTCTCCCCCAGTTCCGAGCGCACCCTGGCCAGCGCCCGCGAAAGATGCGCCTTGACAGTACCCTCATTCAGGCCGGTCGTTTGCGCAATCTCACTCAGCTCCAGTTCCTCCACAAAGCGCAGCAGGAACACCGTTCGCTGCCGCTCGCTCAAACCCTCGACAGCGCGCCAGACGTGCGCAACCTTTTCTCGCGCCAACATCTTCTGCTCGACTGACCGCTCGCCGCTCGCCAGCCACTCGCTGGCCTCGTCCAGGTCCACCGTATTCGTGCTTGCCTGGCGCCAGAACTGCAGCCGGCGATTGCGCCAGTGGTCCTTCTGCAGATTGATGGCGATCCGCATCAGCCAAGTCATGGCACTGGAGTCGCCGCGAAACCGCGACCAGTTCCGGTGCGCCTTCAGAAAGCACTCCTGCGTCAGCGTTTCGGCCAGGTCCACGTCGCGCGTCGACGCCAGCAAAAACCTGAAAATCTGCGGACGGTGGCTCGCAACGACAGCGGAGAACTC
Organism: uncultured Acidobacteriaceae bacterium; assembly: GCA_963780515.1. Taxonomy (GTDB): domain Bacteria; phylum Acidobacteriota; class Terriglobia; order Terriglobales; family Acidobacteriaceae; genus Telmatobacter. The sequence continues at coordinate 31,662 of CAWACG010000009.1, read as the reverse complement.
CTGCGCGGCTATCTCGTTCGCCGTGGCCATGGTCATCGGTTCCAATGCTGTGCCGGCTGCCATCACCGAGGTAGACGCCCGCACTGGGCGCAAGTTTACAGCGGGCATGGCATTTGTGTTGAATCTTGACGGATTGCCTTCCCATGATTCAATGCGACGCCCGGAACCCCGTCCCTAATCTTCATGCAATGACCTAGGCCATCTTGTGCTTCCCCTTCAGTTCGGCAACGAATATATTGCGGAACACACGAGGCGCGGGGCTGATAGACTTGACGTGGTAAACGCTTACCGTTTGCCCGCTGCATCGAACGAACCGTGCCACATTGCACCAAGGAAATCCGCCATGCTGCTCGAATCGCTGCGCAAAGAAGTCCTCCACGCCAATCAGGAAATTGCCCGCCGCGGCCTCGCTCCGCACACATTTGGCAACGCCAGCGGCATCGACCGCTCCGGTCAACAGCCGCTGGTGGTCATCAAGCCCAGCGGCGTGGACTACGCCAGCCTGAAACCCTCCGACCTGGTCGTCACCGATCTCGACGGAAAAACTGTCGAAGGCACCCTGCGACCATCAAGCGATCTGGACACGCACACCCTGCTTTACCGGGAGTTCCCCCAAATTGGCGGAATCGTCCACACGCATTCTGAGTTCGCCACCTCCTGGGCACAGGCCGGCCGCCCCATTCCCTGCCTCGGTACCACGCACGCTGACTACTTTCACGGCCCGGTTCCCATCACCGAGCCGCTCACTGCAGAAGAAGTCGCCGAAGCCTATGTGCGCAACACCGGCGCCGTGATTGTGCGCCGCTTTAGAAGTGAGGGGCTTGACCCGATCGCTGTTCCCGGCGTGCTGGTCGCTGGTCACGCACCGTTTGCCTGGGGAAAATCAGCCTCCGAAGCCGTGGAACATGCCGACGTCCTGGAATACATTGCCCGCCTGGCGTTTCGAAGTGTTCTCCTCAATCCATCTGTGGACGGAGTGCCGCCTTATGTCGGCGAATACCACTACCTGCGCAAGCACGGCCCGAAGGCGACTTATGGCCAGCGCCATTTGTGATCTGGGGAGCCGGGAGCCAAAACTCCGAGCTTCTCTCCGGTGAACCCGAGGCAAAATCCGGAACATTTGCCGGAAAGTGGCACGCCCTGAGGGCTTACCGATTTCAGTAGGCCCATTCCTTTCCACGTAGACGCCCTATTGTTTTCTGCATTTTTCACAAAGCCTACAGTGCTGAAGGTTGACTTTTTATTTGGGAACACGTCTCTATCTCGCATGTTCTCAATTGATTGCTCTTCAGTTCTGGATTGATGGCCAAATTTCCCCGCATGGCAACTGACGTGCAACGCAGTTTAATGACGTAAGGTGCTCCCCCCATGGAGACAAGTCTATTCAACCGCTTGCAAGCGACACTGCTAGCCGTGGCCACGGTCGGACTGGTGTTACTCGCGGTGTTGAATTTCCGCCAGGAGGGACAGTTTCCCCAGCCCTACGACGGAGTCTGGTGGAGCGAGGCGCCTGACGGGGCCGGGCTCATCGCCGACAAGGTCCTGCCCAACAGCCCCGGTGAGCGTGCCGGCCTCCAGGAGCACGACCTGCTGACTGCCGCGAACAACGCTCCCACGGTGCACCTGTCGGACCTGGAGCGGGAACTTTATAGTTCGGGCGTCTGGAGCAAGGTCGAATACACAATTACGCGCGACCACATTCAGCTAGACACGCCCGTAGTGGTGATTCCCGAACCTCCTGACCGCAGTCTGCAGCAGGCCCTGAGGGTTATCGGGCTCATTTATCTCGCCATCGGCATTTACGTGCTCCTGCGCCGTTGGACGGCCCCTCGAGCAACCCACTTTTATCTCTTTTGCCTCGTCTCGTTTGCCTGGTACTGCTCTCAAATTCACCGGCAAGCTGGATCCGCTGGACTGGACCGTCTTCTGGTTGAATGTGGTGGCCGAATCGCTGCAACCAGCGCTCTTTCTTCACTTTGCGCTGAGCTTTCCTGAAGAGCGTCTCAAGAACATTCGTCGCCGCTGGCTGATGCCGTTGGTGTATGCGCCCGGCGCGGCGCTTTTTGGGCTGTGGCTCATGGCCATTAACCGGTGGGAGGCCACGGGCCTGCTGAAACACAGGCTCGACCAGGCAGGCACCGCCTATGACGCGGCTTTCTACGTCCTGGCAGCGATTTTCTTCCTGCACAGCTATCGCCGCGCGGATAGCCCACTGCTGCGCCAGCAGTTGAAGTGGCTCACCCGCGGCGCGCTGATGGCGGTCGTGCCCTTCACGCTCCTTTACGCAATTCCCTTCCTGTTTGACGTGCACATGCCGGGAGTTCTCACAAAGCTGGCAGGGCTGTCGCTCGTGTTTCTTCCGCTTACCTTCAGTTGGGCCATCGTCCGCTATCGGCTGATGGATACCGACCTGATTTTCAAGCGCGGCGTGGCCTACACACTGGCCACGGGACTGATGCTGGGCGTGTACTTCGGCGTCATCGCGCTGATTGCGGTAATGGTTCACCACGGACTGCCGCAAGAAGGTCAGGAGTGGGGACTGGGCATCTCCTTCGTGGCCTTCGCGATGCTGTTCGACCCTCTCAAGCGCCGAATTCAAGGATGGGTGGACCGAGCATTCGATCGCCATCGCTACGACTATCGAAAGGCGTTGGTGGAATTTGGACGCGGTCTGAGTTCCGAGACAGATCTTTCCGCGTTGCTCGAGTCAATCGTCGAGCGGTTGCCCCGTACCATGCTGGTGGCGCGGGTAGCGGTATTCCTGACCCAGGATCGGGGCGGGTTGCTCCTGGCTGCTTCGCACGGGTTGCCCGCGGAGGCAGCAGCCGCTCAGGACCGCGCCGAAACAGGTGCGCTCGATTTCGGGTTCCTGGACTTCGACCGGGCGTCGGACCATACGCACATCTTTTTTGAGAACGCCCAACAAGCCCTGCACCTGCCTGAAGTACAACGCCGGACCGCCGCGCTGCTCGACCTGAACTACTACCTGCCCTGCCGCGTGCAGGATGGGGCCACCACGCGCACCATCGCTGTGATTGGCCTGGGCCGCACCATCGGCGGCGATTTTCTTTCCAGCGAAGACGTGGAACTGCTGGAATCGCTGGCCAGCTACATCGGCATTGCACTTCAAAACGCCAGCCTTTACACGCGTCTTGAAGAAAAGATCAGCGAGTTCGAACGGCTGAAGGAATTCAACGAGAACATCGTCGAATCAATCAACGTAGGCATTTTGGCCCTCGACCTGGATGGCCGCATCGAGAGCTGGAACGCACAGATGGAAGCGATGTATGCGCTGAGCCGCGCCGAGGTTATCGGGCAGGAGCTTCGCACCGTCTTCCCCGCAGAGTTCGTTGAGGCAATCGACAGCGCCCGCAACGAGTCCGGCGTGCATCACCTCTACAAGTTCCCGCTCACCACCCGGGCCGGTGAACAGCGCACAGCCAACATCGCCATCGCTCCGCTCATGTCTCGCGAGTTCATCGCCGTCGGCCGTATTGTGCTGGTGGATGACATCACCGAGCGGGTGTCATTGGAAACGCAGCTCGCGCAGGCCGACAAGCTCAGCTCCATCGGCCTGCTGGCTGCCGGCGTGGCGCACGAAATCAATACCCCCCTGGCTGTCATCTCGTCCTACTCGCAGTTGCTGTCAAAACAGATGCGCGGGGATCCGCGACTGGGACCGGTGCTCGAAAAGATCACCCAGCAGAGCTTCCGCGCATCAGAGATTGCCAATGGCCTGCTGAATTTCTCGCGCACGTCTACCACCGAGTTCCGCGAGACCAATCTCAATCAAGTGATTCGCGACACGCTTTCTTTGCTCGAACATCAGTTCAAGACGGCGCAGATTCTGGTGGATATCGACCTCGCTGAGCAATTACCAGCAATTCACGGCAATCCCGGCAAACTGCAACAGGTCTTCCTCAACCTGCTGTTGAATGCCAAGGAAGCCATGCCCGGCGGCGGGCGCCTACGGGTCACCACCCTTGTCAACGGGCATGTTGAAGCCGTGGTGGCTGACTCCGGCTCAGGCATTGCTCCCGAACATCTGAAGCGCATCTACGACCCGTTCTTCACCACCAAGACCATGCCCAGGCCGGGCGAGCGGCGCGGCACCGGGTTGGGATTGTCTGTCTCATACGGCATCATTCAGGAACATGCGGGCAAAATTCATGTCGAGAGCGCGGTTGGCGCCGGCACAACCTTTCATCTTGAGTTTCCCCTATTGAGGAAGTCAGTACATGCCTGAGGTCGAACAGCCTTTCAATGTTTCTGCGTCCGCGTCTCCTGGTTCCACCTTCAGCACCAGCGCGAGCATCCTTGTCATTGACGACGAAGCGGGCATCCGCGAGTCGCTGGAGGTGCTGCTCACGCTCGAGGGGTATGCGGTAAAGATGGCCGCCGACGGCGAGCAGGGGCTGAGACTTCTGGAACTGGAGAACTTTGACCTGGTGCTGCTTGACCTTGCACTGCCCGGCCAGAGCGGCCTTGAGTTGCTGCCCCAGATTCGCGAGCGCCAACCGGAGACGCCGGTCATCATGATCACCGCCTACGGCACCGTCGACAACGTGGTCGAAGCCATTCGCGCCGGCGCGGAAAATTTCGTCCAGAAACCGTGGGACAACGAAAAGCTGATGGCCGACATCCGCTCTGCCGTTGCGCGCCATCGGGCTGAAGAAGAGAATCTGCAACTAAAGCGCACCCTCAAGCAGCGCTACAACTTTGCCAACATCGTAGGCAAGAGTGACTGCATGTTGCGCGTCTTCGACCTGGTGGCCCAGGTTGCGCCAAGCCGCTCCACAGTACTGATTCAAGGCGAAAGCGGCACCGGCAAGGAACTCATCGCCAAGGCCATTCACGCCAACTCGCCGCGCAAGGACAAGCCCTTCGTCCCCATCAACACCGGCGCCATGCCTTCGGAACTCCTGGAGTCCACGCTCTTCGGCCATGTGAAGGGCGCGTTTACTTCCGCGGTGGCGTCAAAGAAGGGATTGTTTGAGGTGGCCAACGGCGGCACGCTCTTCCTGGACGAGATTGCCACCATGGGCGTGGACACGCAAGCCAAGATTTTGCGCGTGCTGCAGGACCGGCGCTTCATGCATCTGGGGGGCATTCAGGAGATCCAAGTGGACGTGCGCATCATTGCCGCCACCAACATTGACCTGCGCCAGGCGGTCCGCGACGGCCACTTCCGCGAAGATCTCTTCTACCGGCTCAACGTCATCACCGTGGACCTGCCGCCGCTGCGCGCGCGCCGCGAAGACATTCCTCCGCTGGTCCAGCACTTCCTTGAGTTCTACGCCAACGAGAACGAGCTTTCGCCGCGCAAACTCTCCGCCGATGCCATGCGCGCGCTCATCGACTACGATTGGCCCGGCAATGTGCGGGAGCTGGAAAACTGCATCGAGCGCGGCGTGGTGCTTTCCTCGGGACCGGTCATCGGATCGGACCTGCTGCCGGGCCACATCACCGGCCGCAGCTTTCAGGATGCGCTGCTCGAGCACAACCCCAACGCATCGCTCTTCGACATTCTCGAAGACATCGAGCGCCGCATCATCGTCGAAAAACTCGAGCGCTGCAACGGAAACCAGACCGATGCCGCCGAGCAGTTTCACATTCCGCTCTCCACGCTGAACCAGAAGATCAAGCGCCTCAACATCGAGATTCGCAAGCGGGGACGCGAGTAAGGGCAGCCTCTAGCCGCTAGCGGATAGCTGCTTTGAAGCCTCCGCCCATTGCTCCAGAAACTCTCTCAACTCTTCCGGCGGCCTCAGCCATGCGTCCGCGGCCGTTTCGCGCCATCGTTGGCGCACCAGCACACTGAGATGCGGTCCGCGCGCTGCGTTGACGGCGCGGAAGGCTGCCTCGTCCGTGAGATCGTCGCCGAGGTAGGTGACCGGCGCACAAAGCGAAGCCTCCGCAACGATCGCCTCCACGGCGCCGCCCTTGTCGCGGCCCACGCGCAGTTCCAAGCCTGCCTCGAACTCCAGCAGCGTCAATCCATCCAATTGCGCAAGGGGCTCAAAGAGTGCGCGTGTGCGCTTCTCAATCAGTTTCGCCGCGCTGGCGGAGTGGCCGCGCCAATGCATCACGGCAGCATTGGGTTTGTCCTCGAACAGCCCGCCGATCGGGTCGCGCCGTAGCTGTTCCCGCAGAGTCTCAAGCTTTTGCCGAATCGCGGGCTCCGCTTCTTCCAACTCGCGGCGGCCGTCGGGGTAGAGCCTCTCAGCTCCGTGCAGGCCCCACACTTCAAGCGGCGGATCGAGCCCCAGCAGGGGCGCAATCTCTCCCGCAGGCCGCCCGGTAATCACCGCCATGCGTGTATGGCCCTGACGTTGAATGCGCGTCAGCAACTCGGGCACACCGCTCCAGGGTTGCGCCTTGAAGCGGTCCAGGCGAAAGCCCGCCAGCGTGCCGTCGTAGTCGAGCAGCAACAACGGCGTGGGCGCGCCCGCAAATGCGCGAAAGAATGCCTCCAGCTTCTTTGCCGTTTGAGGATTCAACCTGAGCTCACTTATGCCAGTTTACGATGGCTGTCGCGCGCCGCAGCTACGGGGCCCCGGGCAGCAGGCTGGTTGGGTGCGGGCTCGCTTATTTCCAACCGTACTTCGCGCAGGTCGCCGAGCACTTTGGCGGCCCAGCCGTAGATATTGTGTTCCATCACCTGTCGGCGCATCTGCTGCATGCGCTGGCGGCGTTCGGCGCGATTCATGTCAAGACCGCGATGAATCGCCTCCGCCACACCGGCGGTGTCGTAAGGATTCACCATCAGCGCATCGTGCAGTTCCACCGCAGCACCGGTGAATTTGCTCAGCACCAGCACTCCGTCTTCATCGTCGCGCGCCGCCACAAACTCCTTGGCAACAAGGTTCATGCCGTCGTGCAGCGAAGTGACCAGGCACAGATCCGCCGCGCGATACCAGCGACTCACTTCGTCATGGTCGCACTGGCGATCGATCCACACGATGGGCCGCCAATGCGCGGTTTGAAAGCGCCGGTTGATTCGCTCCACGGTCTCTTCAACCTTGCGGTGCAGGTCAGCGTAGCTGGCGATGCGCGTGCGGCTCGGAGCCGCAATCTGAACCATGGTCAGCCGCTCCCAATACCACGGATGCTCCTGAATCAACTCCTCGATAGCCAGCAGCCGCTCAACGATTCCCTTCGTATAGTCCAGCCGGTCCACGCCCACTGCGAGGTACTCGGCGCGCACGCCAAACTCGGCCAGCAACTGCTTTCGTGCAGAATCTCTTTCCTCCCTGGCCGACACATCGTTTTCCACTCTCAAGCCACCGTGTGCCGGACCCTCAAAGGCCACGCTTACGGGATAAGGCCGCACAGCGGTGACGTGACCGTGCCTGCGAACCGTCATGTGTTCGCGGTCAGTGCGCGACTCAATGACCCGGTCTACAGTAGACAAAAAATTGTTGCAGTGCAGCGGGATGTGAAAGCCGATGAGATCCGCGCCCAGCAAGCCGTCAAGCAACTCCGCCTGCCACGGGCAAATGCCAAAGGCCTCGGGATTGGGCCACGGAATGTGCCAGAAGATGGCAACGCGAGCATCCGGCCGTGCCGCCTTAATCAGCCTCGGCAGCAACGCAAAATGGTAATCCTGCACGAAGACGACGGGATCGACGCTGTCCTCCATCTCCTCCAGCACCGCGGCAGCAAATCGCTCGTTCACTTTCTGATAGCAATCCCAGTCGCCGGCGCGAAAAACGGGGCGCGTGTGCGCAATATGGCAAAGCGGCCAAAGTCCTTCATTGGAGAAGCCGTCATAGTAGCTGGCCTCCTCGTCGTTGGAGAGCCAAACGCGGCGCAGCGTATAGCGCGGGTCGTCGGGAGGTACACGCAGACGGTCAAATTCGTCCACCGTCTCAGAGTCTGCATCGCCGCTGCCGCTGGCTACCCACACGCCATCGCACGCACGCAGCACGGGCTCAATCGCAGTAACAAGCCCGCTGGGTGGAACAGTGCATACAACCTCTCGGCCCTGATGTACATGGATGTAGGGCTCGCGATTCGATACCACAAAAATTCGACTGGAGCCCGACCGTTCCCTCATGTGCACCGCAAGCCGCTCGGAAGTCCAGAGGTGCTCGCCGGCTTCGCGCAACCTGGCCTCAGCCTCGGCCGAGGCGCGCGCCGCCAGCAGGCTCTCCGCCATCGTCTCCACCTCGCGTGCCAGCGGGGTAAACATGCTCAGCTCTTTCGCGCCGTTATCCGCTGTCTCGTCTACATGGCCGATGCGCAGCCGGCGCAGCCGTTCTGTCATCCGCGTCATGGGCTGCAACAGGAACCAGCGCACCATCACGAATGTAACTGCGGCAATGAGAAGCACCAGGGCCACAATCCGCCAGAAGCTTCGCTGCCACAAATCGTTCCCTTGAGTGTGAATGTAACCGGCATCTGCTACCAGCACGAGCGCCCCTTCGAGGCGGTTGCCGTCATGAAGAGGAAGTACTTCTTCCAGCCACTGAGCGTCTCCCGAATGGCCGAAAACGCCCTCATCTGCCCCCTTGCGCAGCGATTTCTGAATTGCGGTGAGAGTCAGCGAATGCATCGCGGCCCCAGATCCCGAGACGGCCAGCGGCTTCCCGTCAGGGTCATAAACAGCCAATCCAAGGACCCCGATTCGTGCCTTAGATCGTTCGACAATTGCAGGCAGCGCAGAAGTATCGCCGACGGCCAGGGCTTGCTGAAGGTCGGGTAGAATGCTCATTCCCATCCATTGCGAGCGCCGTTCAAGATCCTCGCGCATGAAGTGCTTATGCGCAAGCACCTCGAAATAAGTGCTGGCCACAGAAACCACCGTCACACATGCAACAAGGGCAAGGATCAGCCGCAGTCGAAAGAGATGCATCACAGTCCTCCCTGGCGGTTCTATTTAAGGTTAGATGCGCGTAACATCGCACTCGGCGTAGCAATCGGACGACCAGTTTCTATCGTTCTGATTCTTCATGCAGATACAGCGGTGCCGATTTACGGATCGCTTAGTTTGCGCAGTCAGGCAGGCAATTCTTGCATCCCGTCCGGAAATAGGGGATCGGCCGGGTCATACGGCGCCCCATGCGCTATCCTGTGCATGAGAGCGACCACCTCTCTAGTCTAACACCCGGTATCCTGAAATCGAATGGCGACAGACGCGATCGAAAGAACTGCCAAACATATCGTGCTCACCGTGCAGGACTACTCCCTGTTCGCTTACCGCGCTGTCACCAATGTCTTTCGCCCACCCATCTACTGGCCGGACTTCCTGGTGCAGTCGGATATTATCGGCGTCGGCTCGCTGTCGATTGTTATCCTCGCCGGACTCTCGACCGGCGGTGTGCTTGCGCTGCAATCTGCGGCTACACTTTCGGCCTTCGGGGCCACCGCCGTGACCGGCCAGTTCGTGAGCCTGACGATGATCATGGAACTCGGCCCGGTGCTCACCGGGGTTATGGTTTCAGGCCGCAATGCTTCCTCGATGGCCAGCGAACTCGGATCCATGGTCGTCACGGAACAGATTGACGCCATGCGCGCCTTAGGCGTTGACCCCATTCGCAAGCTGGTCACGCCGCGCATCTTTGCCTGCATCTGGATGCTCTTCTTTCTCACCATCGTCGCCGATGCCTGCGGCATCGTCGGCGGAGGCCTTGTCACCATCTTTATGAACAACCAGAACGGCACGCAGTACTTCTCGATGGCCTGGGAGCACCTCCGTTATCCAAACATCATCCAGGGGCTGGTAAAGCCGCTGTTCTTCGGCTACATCATCGCGACCATCGGCTGCTTCTATGGGCTCCGGACCTCAGGCGGCACAGAGGGCGTGGGCCGTTCCACTATTCAGGCAGTTGTCACCTCTTCGGTGCTCATCATTTTTGTTGACTTCCTGATCACCCAGGTGATGCTCGCTCTCCTGCCATGAATGCGCCTTCCGCTTTCCTGCCGCGAGACCCCGCTCCTGCGGACGGATCCGATCCTGTTTTAGCGTTTCGCCATGTCTCAATCGCATTCGACGGTCCGCCCGTACTTGAGGATGTCAGCTTCTCCCTGGGGCCGGGAGAGACCCGGATCCTGCTCGGGCCCGCCGGCGTCGGCAAGAGCGTTCTGCTCAAGCTGGCCAACGGCCTGCTTCGCCCCGATGAGGGCAGAGTGCTGCTCTTTGGCGAAGAGATTTCGCGCATGAAAGAAGAAGAGCTCTTCCCCTTGCGCACCCGGGCTGGCATGGTATTCCAGGAAAGCGCCCTCTTCGACTCACTATCGGTGCGCGACAACGTCGCCTACCAGCTCATCCAGGAACAGGTCCCTGACGAAGAGATCGACAGCCGCGTGAAAGAAGCGCTTCGATTTGTCGGATTGGAGTCGACCTTCAGCCTCTTCCCCAACGCCTTGTCAGGCGGCATGCGCCGTCGAGTGGCCATCGCCCGCGCCCTCATCCATAGACCCGAGTTGTTGCTTTACGACTCGCCCACCGGCGGCCTCGACCCGGTCACTTCAACCAACATCATCGAGCTGATCGTCAAACAGCGCGATGTGTATGGGACTCCGTCCCTGCTCGTCACCCACCGGCTGCAGGATGGATTCACCATGTGCACTCACCGCTTCGATCCCGAGGCCGGACGCATGGTTCCGCTGCCACAGGGAGAGACCGATCTTCACACGACTTTCCTCATGCTCTCAGAAGGCCGCCTTATCTTCGATGGCTCCATCCACGAGCTGGTGAGAAGCAAAGATCCCTTCGTGCAGGAGTTTCTTGAGTAACTCCGCGCGCACCGCTCGCCGCAGCAAGGGACGCGGGGGATGCAGAATGAATGCCCTTCAGGATAGAATGGCTCGCCGGGTGCTGTCCGTGCCCAAAGTGCAATCCAGGTTCAAAATTGGGAAGGTCAAAAGATCAATGGAAACTGAAACTCGCAGTCGCGGCATAACGCTGCAAAGCCTCAAGCGGATCGCTTGCCTGATCATTGCTGTCTCCGTAATCAGCCCAACGAGCATTGCACAGCATGCCACGGGAATTCCGCCGCACGGCAAGCTGGTGAGGCTGTTCAACGGAAAAGACTTTTCCGGTTTCGACATACTGCTTAAATCCAAAGGGCTGAATAACGACACGGAACACATCTTTCAGGTGGAAAACGGCGTCATTCATGTATCCGGGAATGACTTTGGCGGAATCGTAACCCGCAAAGAATACGAGAACTACTACCTGCGCGCCGAATTCAAGTGGGGAGAAAAGACTTATCAGGACCGCGTGGGAAAAGCCAGGGATTGCGGGATTGTCTATAACATCACCGGCCCGCTCATCGCGCCGCCAAAAGACGTTTGGCCTCGCGGCTTCGAATTTCAGATCATCGAAGGAGGAACTGGGGACATTTGGCTCATCAAAGGCGCGAGCCTCAAGGTCAAGGGAAAGGTGGTCGCCAGCGATGAAGCAGTGGGGCCAAATCAATACGTTAAATCACCGCGATTCGGTGAAGGACCCTGGGAAAATGTCACCGGCTATCGTGATCCGGTCGGAGAGGTTGAGAAGCCCCACGGACAGTGGAACCTGCTCGAATTGGTTGTCGACCACGACCATGTGAAGTATTTTGTGAACGGAAAACTCGTCAACGAAGCTACCGACCTGAACGCAACCAAGGGGAAGATACTCTTCCAGACCGAGGGAGCCGAGACTTACTATCGAAATCTTGAAATCGCCCCTCTCAAGTAAACCCAACCCGGAATCCACAGTCGAACCAGGGCGTGCGTCCTAATCAAGATCTCAGGCTACCTTTTCCTGTGATAACTCGTTTTACTTAGTCACTTGGATCGACATCAGGATAGAGCGCTTACTAACTCGCTGAAATCTTGAAAGAAAGAGGTTCCGCTTCGCCCGCGAGACAAGGCTTGCGAGGTGGTCTGCGGCTTCAATTCAAAGTTCATTCTGAACGGGCCCGGTGGCTGAGATCCCATCCCATCTGCTAGCCTTGCTGTTTGCAGTTTCCACCAGAACGGCAGGTGCAGAATGGGCTTCAAATTTCAAGGTTTCGACTTTCTTCGTCTCGATTCAACCTTCAGCGAAGATGAGCTGCTGGTTCGCCGCACGGCTCGCGACTTTGTCGAAGACAACATGATCCCCATCATCGAGGAGTGTTTCCGCGCGGAGCGCTTTCCGCGCGAATTGGTGCCGATGATGGGCGAACTGGGCTTCTTCGGCGCAAACCTTCAAGGCTATGGCTGCGCCGGAATGTCAAACGTAGAGTACGGCCTCGTGATGCAGGAGCTTGAGCGCGGCGATTCTGGCCTGCGCAGCTTTGTGAGTGTCCAATCCGCGCTGGTCATGTATCCCATCCACACCTTCGGCTCTGACGAGCAGAAGAACACCTGGCTTCCCGCCCTCGCCACTGGAGAAAAACTGGGCTGCTTCGGCCTCACCGAGCCGGGCTTCGGATCGAACCCTGGGGGAATGACCACCACTGCGCGAAGAAATGGCGATGAGTACATCATCAACGGCGAAAAGATGTGGATCACTTCCGGGAACATCGCCGACGTCGCCGTGATCTGGGCAAGGGTAGAGAACGAGGACGGGCGCGTGCGCGGATTCCTGGTTGAAACCGACCGACCCGGCTTCCGCGCGGACGAGGTCCACGGAAAGTGGTCGCTGCGTGCTTCGATTACAAGCGGCTTGTCCCTCCAGGATGTGCACGTGCCGGCTGCCAATCTGCTGCCCGGCAGCGGCGGATTGAAGAGCCCACTGATGTGCCTCAACCAGGCACGCTACGGCATCAGCTGGGGGGCTATCGGTGCGGCCATGTCTTGTTACGACACAGCACTGAATTACTCCAAGACGAGGAAACAATTTCATGGCCAGCCCATCGCCAGCCACCAGCTCATCCAGGAAAAATTGGTTTGGATGGCCAGCGAAATCTCTAAGGCCCAGTTGCTCTCGCTTCACGTCGGCCGGCTGAAGGACGCGGGCACGGTGGGGCACCAGCATATCTCCATGGCCAAGCGCAACAATGTATGGATGGCTCTTGAAACCGCGCGCATGGCTCGCGATATCCTCGGAGCGAACGGCATCACCGAGGACTATCCAATCATGCGCCACATGATGAACCTGGAATCCGTGAAGACGTATGAAGGCACGCACGACATTCACGCGCTGATCCTTGGTCAACATCTCACCGGAATCGCCGCGTACTGAGCGAATCCGAAAACAAGAATGTGGTTTTCTCGATGAGAGACAAGCCCAGTCCGTTTGGTCGAAAGCCAGTTCAGGAGCCAGGCGCGCTTGGTGGCTCGACTGCAGGGCGACATTGCAGTCTCAATCTGCTCCACAAATCAGGAAGGCGCGCACAACTCATTCAGACGACAATCGACCCACACTGATGCCTGCTCAGACTTCAGGATTCAGTTGTAGTGGGCTTCGCTTCCCTGGCCTTCGCCGGAATGGTGCTCCGATGAATTCATAGCCATTTCCGACGTCTCGTGCTGAGGAACGAGGGCCTTCAAACATTCAAGCAACTTCTCGATCATCTCGCTGCGAGCGAGTAACTCGTCGATCTTCACGCGAATTTCGCTGTGCTCATTCTTCGCTTGTTCCAAGGCAAGCTCGTAGCCGTTAATGGTCATGTCGTCGCACCTCGCACAGATAGTACCATGAGATAAACTTTGATTTGTGACCACTTTGGGAGGTCGCCTGTGAAAAAGTCGGCACTAACTCAATCGGGCATGAGTTGTTCTAACTTGTAGTTACTCTCGTTAGGTTACTTAGATATGTGGTGAGTGCGTATCTCTTGCACAAGTAACAAAATGTAAACGCATTAGTAACCGTCGCTTTGAGTCGAGACAAATGCCTGCGTGCGGATATCATCAGGAGCGGATGGCGGCTTTCGTAGCGGCCATGACGGAAGCTGGCGACGCGTAGGATGTCTCACTCTTCAAGCAAACGTCGCACGGATGGTTCAGTCAGCGCGGCCATTAGTGCCGCCACGTCGCCAATTCGTTGTCCCAGGACTGATGGCAAAAGCACGCAGGCCGCCGCTGCCTGCGGCAGGGCTTCTTCGGCGATCACCTTGCGGGCAGGGCCCAGGATTCGCTCACCCAGCACCACGCCGAGCGAACCGAAAACAATCACCTGGGGATTAAGCGCGTCGATCAGCAGCGCCAATCCCCGCCCCATCCACTTGCCTGCCACTGCTGCCACCTGTAACGCCTCCGGATCGTCCCGAAGCATCGAGTCCGCGAGCGTTCGAATGGGCGTGCCGGAACTCCAGCGCGATGGAAACATCTCCGCGGCCAATTCAACCAGTCCTGCGCCCGACGCGAACGACTCCCACGAGCCTCTCTTCCCAAAGCCGAGCGGACCATCCTCTGCCAGGCGCCAATGGCCCACCTCTCCTGCGGTATCGCTAGCGCCACGCAGCAACTGCCCATTGACGATGAAGCCGCCGCCAACGCCGGTCCCAAACGTCAGGAAGACGAGGTGCTTGAGGCCCGGCCGCTTAAGGCCCACTCCAAAATGGAATTCTGCTAGCGCGCCGGCATTTCCGTCGTGCTCGACCACCACCGGAATCCCGGGAAATGCCTCCATCAACCGCGCCTTCAACGGCACATGATGCCAGCCCGGCAAATGCGGCGGATCGAGCAAGAATCCTTCGTCAATTCTCAAAGGTCCACCGATGGAAACGCTAATGGCACCGACGTTCCGGCCTGCACTGCGCGCCGCGACGATCAGTCCTGCGGCCTGCTCTACAATCTTCGGAAATGTCGCGGCAAACGGCTCGGCCGCGTGTGTCGGCATCTCGACCCGTGCCAGGATTCTCCCCTGAAGCGATCCCTCCACGCAGGCCGTCTTAGTGCCTCCGATATCGAGACCGAGAATGGTTCGCCGGCCTGCTTGGTTCTTTCCTGTCAAATCGCTCACGACCCGCCGGCTCCTCAACTCTCCGAAAGGATTCGCCGGAATTCTACCATCCGCGCCGAGACCCAAGAATTCCTCCCGAACCGCATCGATTCCCTTCGTTGACATCGCCCAACGAAAGCAGGACTCGACAACCTCGGCCCAATGCGGCATATTCGATGCCATGCCCAAGCCGATTGACTTTCTTCGTCTTCTTCTTCTCTCCGCAATTCTCGTCCTTCCAGCCAGGACGCAACAACCGGCCAGCCAACCCCTCGTGCTCCATGCGGCGCGCCTGCTTCAAGTGGATACCGGCGCCATTCTGCAACCCGGTGAGGTACTCATCGAGGGCGAGCGCATTCGCGCAGTGGGCACATCGGTCGAGCATCCGCAGGGAGCAAAGGTCATCGATCTCGGCGACACCACGTTGCTGCCCGGGCTCATTGACGCCCATGTCCATCTTTTTCTGCATCCCGGTGCGGAAGACCTGCAGACTGTGGAAGAGTCCGTTCCCTGGCGCGTGATTCTTGCCGAGCAGGCTGCCAGGGCCGACCTGATGGCTGGATTCACCGCCGAGCGCGACATGGGGACGGAGGGTGCGGGTTCCGCCGACACCGCCATTCGCAACGCGATCAACGAAGGCCTTATCCCGGGGCCGCGCATGCGCATGAGCGGCAACGCCATCGACATTCTGGGCGGACACGAAGATGCCAACGGCTTTAACCCCGCGCAGCACGTGCTTTCAAATGCGGATTACGCCAACTCCGCTGAGCAGATTGTCGAGGTGATTCGCGAGCAGCATAAGGAGGGCTCCGATTTCGTCAAAATATACGAAACCGGCCCCGACAAAATGATCGATGGCGTGCTGCACACGCCCTACCAATACACCGCAGCGCAACTGACGGCAGCGGTCGAGGAAGCCAATCGGCTCGGCACATTCGTCGGCGTCCACGCCATGGGCGAGCCGGGCACGCTCTATGCGGCCGAAGCCGGAGTGGCATCCATCGACCACGCTACGCAACTGAGCGACGAGACCATGCGCCTGATGCGCGAGAAGGGCATCTTCGCCGTGCCCACTTTCACCATCTTCGACTACTTCGCGCACCACCGCAGCACGGCGACCGAAGCCGCCAGCGAGGCTGCGCTCCTCGACTACAAAATCAGCGAGTTCAAGAAGCAGGTGGCTGCGGGGATTCCGTTTGCAGTGGGTTCCGATGTGGGACCGTTCCCGCACGGCACGCAGGCTCGCGAACTGACATTGATGGTGAAGTTTGGCATGAAGCCGCTGGCCGTGTTGCAGGCCGACATGATCAACGGCGCCAAGTTGCTGCGCTGGGCTGGCCAGATCGGCGAGTTGAAGCCCGGCTACTTCGCCGACATCATCGCCGTCCCAGGCAATCCGCTCGACGACATTTCAGTCGTCGAACATGTCAGCTTTGTGATGAAGAACGGCGAGGTGGTGCGGCAGTAACGTCAGGTCGAACTTTGAGCCAGAACCGGCTCGCGAAGATCCTGCTTGGTGTTGGGCTGGTGAGCGACTCCGTACCTCATGTGCCGCTTCAGATTCATGATCGGCCCTTCAATCAAGCGATAACTCAACATAGACAGCAGGAGCGTCAGTGCGAGCGCAAGTGTGCCCGAGATCAGGATCGCGAAGGATTGGCGCATGTGCAGGGCTAGTCGAGGAGCAAGCCAGTCCATAAAGAATGAGTAATAAGTGAGATGAAAAACGTACAGGCTATAGCTCAGGCTCCCCAGCCAGCACACCCAGCGTTGGCTGCAGGCTCGATTCAGAAGGCTGCCTTCTTCCATCACAGCAATCACGATCGCCAATGCAATAAAGTTGACCAGGGGAATCCAGATCTCTTCGCCAACATAAGTTCTTGACCACGCTTCACCCTTCTCCATGGCCAGCAGGATCACCGTAAGAAGGCCGGACAGCGTGGCCCATTTCGCGAAGGGTTTGATCCGGTCATAGAACGCGTTCTCACGAATGAGGGCCAGCAAAACACCCAGCAGGATGGCGTCAACCCGCGTCGGTGTGAACCAGACAATTGCCTTAGGCGAAGACGCAATCAGTGGAGCCGCGAGGCGAACGGCACAGCAGAAGGCGATGAGGGTGGTTGCAACTCCGATAAGCTTGCGCCGGTCAGGGAAGAGCCAGACGACGAGCGGCCATAGAAGGTAAAACTGTTCTTCTACCGCGAGAGACCAAAAGTGAATGAGCGAAACGGGTCCGCCCGGCCGATGCGCATATCCGGGGAATAGATTCTGGATATAGAGGAAATGCGTCCAGAATAGATAGTTTGCAGAGATCCCCCGGATCGCGTAGAAAGCCGCAATCGCCAGCAGAGTCACATAATAAACGGGAAAGACCCGGAGAACCCGGCGGGTATAGAAGACTCTGAAATATCCTTCGCGGTTGCGTGTGTCATATAAGATGCCGCCGATCAGATATCCGGAAAGCACGAAAAATGCAGGCACCGCGATGAGTCCCAAGGATGACAACGCTGTCAGGAACCTGAGCCGAAAGGTCCCTGGATGCGCCAATTGGCGAGGCAAGAAGTAATGACCGTAGAAGACAAGGAGAAATCCGTAGCCCCGAATGCCTTCCAGACACGGAACATATCTTCGAACTCGATCAACGCCTTGAAGTTGACCCATATGAGTACCTGAACGAATCCTCTACGAGCGTGAAACTGATTCCCGACTGGGGGAGATTGATGTTTCAGGTCAGCAAATTCGACCCGTCGGCGCGCAGGGATTCAGGCCCTGCAAGACACACGCTTTCAACTGGATTCCGACGAATCAAATGAGTGTTCGAATCAAGCAGAATCTGATCGAAGACCAGTTGCCTCTTCAAATAAAAATTCTTCGCAGATTTTGTATTTACTCTCGTCTTACTCTATCTTCTGCCGGGCCCTTTTGATAGACACCTGCGTTGTAGGAAGATCACCCGAAAGTGTTAGTCCGAGAGCGCTGAAGGTCAGGGGCGAGCATGTCAGATTTTGTCGGGCACTGGCTTTCTTATGAGGCGCTTGGCAGCGGTACGGCAATAGCCGCAGATCATTTTGCCGCCGAGGCCGCTGCCTGCTGCGCGCGTCGCGCACTGAAGCTTTTCAAGTGCGACTTGCTGAAGCGCTTGTACTTCGCCGGTTCCAGTGACTCCTCGACGGCCTTCCGATAGCCACCCAGGTAGATGGAGTACATAATCGCCAGCGAGCAGCCGGTTCCCCATAGGAACCCAAGGCAAAGCCCGAGTACTACTGCGGGACCGAAATCAATCATCGCGGTCGACCTTTCTGACTTCAGACAGCCACTGTAAAGCTGTCTTCGCTGCGCGTTACAGCGTGATACAGCGTGTCGCGCTCAACCGGTACACGGCCGGCTTCGGTGATCAACCGGCATAGTTCCTTGCGTGTCATGCCCTGCGGAGTTGTCGCACCTGCATCGTGATAAATCTTCTCCTCGATCACCGTGCCGTCCAGGTCGTCGGCGCCGAAACGCAGCGCAATCTGCGCGATCTTCGGTGTCATCATCTGCCAGTAGGCTTTGATATGCGGGAAGTTGTCGAGTATCAGGCGGCTCACCGCAATCTGGCGGATATCGGTGAGTCCCGTTGTGACTGGCAGGTGGTCGAGCGGTGTGTTTTCAGGATGAAAGGCCAGCGGAATAAAAGTCTGAAAGCCGCCGGTCTCGTCTTGCACCGCGCGCAGTTTCAACAGGTGGTCCACGCGATCTTCGTTGTTCTCAATGTGGCCGTAGAGCATGGTCGCGTTCGATTTGAATCCCAGCTTGTGAGCCAGACGCGCCGTTTCAAGCCACTCGTCGCCGTCAATCTTGTGGTCGCAGATAATGGACCGCACGCGCGACGCAAAAATCTCCGCGCCGCCCCCTGGCATCGAGTCCACGCCCGCATCGCGCAGCTTGATCAGCGTCTGCTCGATGGTCAACTTGGCGCGCCGCGCAAGGTAGGCCACCTCCACCATGGTGAAGGCTTTAATATGCACCTTGGGAAAGCGTTCTTTCAGGCCCCGCACCAGGTCGAGAAAATATTCCAGCGGCAGGTCGGGGTGCAGGCCGCCGACGATGTGGAACTCGGTAACTGCCTCGGAATAACCCGAAGCCGCAGTCTGCCACGCCTCTTCCAGAGCCATGGTGTAGCCCGCTGGGTCGCCCTTCTTGCGGCCGAAGGCGCATAGCTTGCAGGCCGCCACGCACACGTTGGTGGGGTTGATGTGGCGATTCACGTTGAAGTAGGTCACGTCCCCGTGCATCCGCTCGCGGACAAAGTTGGCAAGCCACCCCACCGCCAGCACGTCGGGTGAGCCATAGAGCGCCAGTCCGTCGTTGAAGTCGAGTCGCTCGCCTGCCAATACTTTTGCCGCAATCGGTTCGAGGCGCGGGTCATGAGTCCGAAAGGCGGAGTTGGGAAAATCGTGACGTTGGCGGGAATCTGCCGTCTCTACCTGCATAGGTTGATGATACCGAATCGGGTGAGACAAATCACCATTTCCCCACTTCCGGTCCCGCCTCCTGCGATTCCACCAGCACACCCTCAGCGAGCGAAGCCGCCAGGAGATGCCCGGCCGCCGTGCGCACCGTCGAGATCCGGTAGCCCGTCTGCCACCACTTCCAATCCAGCGTATTCGGATCGATGGCATAGACAAAATCGCTGCCGCGCGAGCTGACGAGCACTTTGTTGAGTTGCTCGTCGAAATAAAGGTCATCGATATCCGCGAGCGGAAATCGGTGCACCCACATCCAAGTCTTACCCTTGTCTCGAGAAAAATAGACGCCTTCTCGCGCTCCCAGCCACAGGGTGCCGTCGGGTGAGAAGGCCACGCGATGGATGCGGGTGAGCATGGTGGGAAGTCCCAATGGCCACCAGCTCTGGCCCCCGTCCTGCGACAGCACAACGCCATCCGGCCGGGCCGCGGCCATCAGTGCTCCGTGCGCGGTCACAGAGAGATAGCCGGCCACACCCATCACCGGGCCGCCCTGCCAGGTGGCTCCGCTGTCCCTGCTGGTAAAAAGGCCTCCAGCGGTTGAAGCCAGCCATGCGTCGCCTGAGAGGTCAAGCGCAAAGACGCGTCCATCCATCTGGCGCAACTGATCTTTGACCCGCTTTTCAATATGGACGCGGGTTCCGCGCAAGGTCTCGGTGGCGGTCTTCACCAGCGTATTGGCAATCGTGTCTTTCGCCTGCCATGCTTGGGCACCCGGAGCAAGCGCAAATATGCCGTCGTTGGTACCAGCAAGAATGGTCCCGTCCGTCGCCTGCGCCAGGACAAAAACATCGCGTCCATCCAGGCCATCGGCAATCTGCTTCCATCCGGCCCCGCCATGACTTGAGACGAAGACGCTGCCGTATGCCTTGTCATTCAAAACGCCGGCATAGATGAGCGATGGGTCTGCGTGATCCACGAGAAGCGCTTCAACCTTGCGCTCCGAGAATCCTTCGTTGGCCGGCGCAAAAGTGGCTGCTCCGTCGGTGCTCAGCAGGACTCCGCTGCGATCTGTCGCCAGCAGCACCCGGGAAGGGTTCTTCGGATTCACGTAGACGTCATTCACAATCACATCCGGCCCCGTCATGCGATTGAATTTCCTGCCTGCGTCCACTGTCTTGTATACATTGGGGCGAAAATGTAGGAATCGAAGCCGAATTCGCGCGCGAACTTCTCCGCCCCCGGCGGCGCCGCTGGATTGCCCTTCACCGGTGCGCATTGGTGCACCTCTTTGGACAGCATCGTCAGCCCGCCCGCGGTCGAATCATCGAGCGGACGCGGATAATTTTCCACCAGTCTCTCGAATTCCCGGATCGCCCTCGGCCACCGGCATATGGATAATGTCATCCTTTAGGACCTGCACGACCGCAAAGCGCGTGCCGAACAGGCGGCGCAAGTTGCGCACGATGGCATCGAACACCGGCTTGGTATCGGCCATCGATCCGCTGATCGAAGCGAGAATTTCACCGCTCGCCTGCTGCTGCTCCAGCGATTCGCTAAGATCGTCGGTGCGCTGGCGCAATTCCTTGAGCAGCCGGGCGTTCTCGATGGCGATGACGGCCTGCGCGGCGAAGTTCGACACCAGCTCGACCTGCTTGTCGGTGAACGGGCGCACCTCCTGGCGGAAAATGCCGATCTGGCCGACCAGCTCGTTGTCCTTGAGCATCGGCACATTCAGCATGGTGCGGGCGCCCGCGAGATCGAGCACGGACGCCCGCGACGGATTGTCTGTGTAAGCCGGCTCCTGCCGGATGTCGGCGATTTGAACCGCTTTTTTCGTGACGGCGACGCGCCCAAGCCCGGTCCCGGGATCAGGCTTAAGCAACGGGTTCCGCCGACGCGCCTCGGCAAACGCAGGCGGAGCGCCATAGAGGGCGGCCGTGCGGTACGCGTCTCCTTCGGACAAAAACAACGTGCCGAGCTTGGCCTCGCAAATGCGCACCGCGTTGGCCAGCATGGCCTCAAAGACGGGCTCCAGATCGCCGGGCGAGGAACTGATGACCTTGAGCACTTCGGAAGTCGCGGTCTGCTGTTCCAGCGACTCGCGCAATTCGCTGAGCAGTCGCGTGTTTTCGATGGCGATCACCGCCTGCGCGGCGAAGTTCTTGACTAGATCGACTTGCTTTTCGGTGAACGGCCTCACCTCCCGACGATAGATCACGATCGTGCCAACCAACGCGTCGTCCTTCACCATCGGAACATAAATGGTCGAACGCGCGCCGCCCACTTTCGCGGAATTGCCAACAACCGCTTCCGCCGCGGCGTCAGCGCTATGGCACACCTGCTTCGTCAGCATTGTGCGCTCAAGCATGGCCCCCGGCGTCGGCGCGAATAACCCTCGACGACCTTGAAACTCGGCAAATTCCGGCGGCGCATTATGCAAAGCCGCGACGCGATATTTGTTGTCCTCGGCGAGATACAAAGTCCCGAAGTTCGCGCCGCAAATGCGCACCGCATTGTCCAGCATCGCATCAAACACCAATTTCAATTCGCCAGGAGATGAACTAATGACCTTAAGAACCTCCGAGGTCGCGGTCTGCTGCTCCAGCAACTCGCGCAACTCGCTCAGCAGCCGCGTGTTCTCGATGGCGATGACCGCCTGCGCGGCGAAATTGGTCACCAGCTCGATTTGTTTATCGGAAAAGGGCTTGACCTCCCGTCGGAAAATGGCGATGGCGCCGATGAGCACTCCGTCCTTGAGCATGGGAACGGCGAGCTGCGTCCGGGCTCCAGCGAATTTTGCCGGGGGCGCAGCCACCGGCGCCGCCTGCATATCGAGCGTGTGGACGACCTGTTTGGACTTAGTCAGTTGGTCCATGTCAGATTCGGGAATCGCTTTTCCAAGGCCGCGCCGCCGCAAGAACTCGTCGAGAGCCGGCGGTATATTCAGTGACGCCACTGATTCGAATTCGTCGCCGACAAATCGATGCATGACACCGAACTGCGCATGACAAATGCGGACCGCGTTCTCCAGCATGGCCTCGAACACCGGCTGCAGATCACCCGGCGAGCTTGAGATAACTTGCAGCACCTCCGAGGTCGCCGTCTGCTGTTCCAGCGATTCACGCAGTTCGCTGAGCAGCCGCGTGTTTTCGATGGCGATGACGGCCTGGGCGGCGAAGTTCTGCACCAGCTCGACCTGTTTGTCGGTGAACGGGCGCACTTCCTGGCGGTAGATCACAATAATGCCGATCAATTCTTCATCTTTGAGCATCGGCACACCGACGGTCGACCGCGCGCCGCCGAATACCACGTGATGACCAGGCTTCGGGGCTTTTGAATCGTCTTCCGTCTGCACAGAATCCCTTGTCTGCCAGACTGTGTGTAGCACAGTGCCGGGAACGGCCTTGAAAGCGCCGCGCTGACGGTGCGCCTCAATAAGCGCAGGCGGCGTGCCGATGTGTGCCACGGGAAGAAACGTGTCGCCGTCGTATCGAAATAGCGTGGCAAATTTGGCTTCGCAGATGTCCGTGGCATTCTTCAGAATGGTCTCAAAGACCGGATTCAGGTCGCCCGGCGAGCTGGAGATGACTTTCAGAACTTCCGTGGTCGCGGTCTGCTGCTCCAGCAACTCGCGCAATTCGCTCAGCAGCCGCGTGTTCTCGATGGCGATGACGGCCTGGGCGGCGAAGTTCTGCACCAGCTCGATCTGCTTGTCGTTGAAGGGGCGCACCTCCTGGCGGTACATAACGATGCCGCCGATCAGTTGCTCGTCCTTGAGCATGGGCACGACAAGGTGGGTGCGGGCGCCCGCGGTATCGACCAGCGACTTCATGCGCAGGTTGCCGTTGCGGTAGCTCTCGTCCTCGCGCAGATCCCGAATGTGGATCACGTTCTTGTCGCGCGACATTCGGAACAGCGGCGTACCGAAATGTTCGATCTCATCCATACTGACGATGGGGTCGCGCCGCGCCCATTCGGCGTAATTAGACCTGCCGTGCACGGCGACGGCGCGATAGGCGTTATTCTCGTACAAAAACAGATTGCCAAATTTTGCTTCACAGATGCGGGTCGCATTCTCCAACATCGCATCGAACACCGGTTCGAGCTTGCCCGGCGAACTGGAGATGACCTCAAGCACTTCGGAGGTCGCGGTTTGTTGGGCCAGCGACTCACGCAATTCGCTCAGCAGCCGCGTGTTCTCGATGGCGATGACGGCCTGCGCGGCGAAGTTCGTGACCAACTCGATTTGCTTGTCGGTGAACGGGCGCACCTCCTGGCGGTAGATGATAATAGCGCCGACCACCTGATCGTCCTTGAGCATCGGCACGCCGATCAGCGTGCGCGCGCCGGCAAGATTGATGGTGGCTTCGCGCAGTTCGTCCCCGAGCGTCGGCACCGCCGCCACGTCGGCCACCTGATAGTGCGCCTTCGTCCGCACCAGCCAGCCCACGCCCAGCTCATGGCTGAGGTTATCGAGGCGGAATCACTGTGTCTGGCCGCGCAGAAATTCGACATAAGGGCGGCGGCGCACCGTGCGTTGCCCCGATGCGGAGCCCCTCGCCCTCGCGGAGGAATAAATTTCCGAATGTTGCGCCGCAGATGCGCACGGCGTTCTCCAGCATGGCTTCAAACACCGGCTCAAGCTCACCTGGCGAGCTGCTGATAACCTTGAGCACTTCCGACGTCGCCGTCTGCTGCTCCAGCGACTCGCGCAGTTCACTCAGCAGCCGCGCGTTCTCGATGGCGATGACCGCTTGCGCGGCGAAATTTTCCAGTAGCGCGATCTGCTTGTCGGCGAACGGCCGCACCTCCTGCCGATAGATATTGATGGCGCCGACGAGCTGACCCTCCTTGATCATCGGCACCGCGATCATCGTGCGCGCTCCGGCAAGCGTCACGAGGTAAGACTTGCTGTATTGCTCCTCGCTCGCGAGATCGGCGACATGGAGCTTTTGCTTTGTGCGCACGAGGGTACCGAGCGGCGAGATATCCAGCGGGATCGCTATGTCTTTGGGTCGCCCTTTGGCAAACTCCTCCGGCGCGTTATGCGTGGCTGCCAGGCGCATCGTGCTGCCGTCATATAGCGCCAGATTGCCGAAGCGCGCGCCGCAGATGCGCACGGCGTTGTCGAGAATCGCATCGAACACGGGATCAAGCTCGCCGGGCGAGCTGGAGATGGCCTGCAACACGTGCGACGTCGCCGTCTGCTGGTCCAGCGACTCGCGCAATTCGCTGAGCAGCCGTGTGTTCTCGATGGCGATGACGGCCTGCGCGGCGAAGTTCTGCACCAGCTCGATCTGCTTGTCGGAGAAGGGCCGGCCTCCTGGCGGTAAATATTAATGACGCCGATCAGTTGCCGTCCTTGAGCATCGGCACCGAGATCATGGCCAGGAATCCGCCGAGCTCGACGGCCGTGACGAACATAGGCTGACGATCGATATAGCCCTGCTCCTGGCTCACATCGGGATGTGCACCGCCCGACTTCGTATTCGGCGATGCGGAGAAGCGCGCTGCCTCGGGGCGGGTGAACCAGCGGTTCGCGCAGGCGCGCCTCGGCAAACGCCGGCGGCACGTTGTGCATCGCGGTGGTGCGGAATGCGTCGCCTTCACAAAGGTAAAGGTTGCCGAATTTTGCCGCGCAAAGCCGCGTCGCATTTTCCAGCAAGGCATGAAATACCGGCTGCAGTTCGCCGGTCGAACTCGAGATGACTTTGAGCACCTCCGACGTCGCGGTCTGCTGTTCCAGCGACTCGGAGAGTTCGGCGGTGCGCACTTCCACCTTTTTCTCGAGGTCGGCATAGGATTCCTGCAGACGCCCGGTCATGTCGTTGAACTGGTCGGCAAGCGCTTCCAGTTCGTCGCCGGTCTTGACCGAAATGCGTTGCGTCAGATCGCCGCCGGCGATGCGCGCGGCGCCGGCGCGCAAAGCCTGGATCGGCACCATCATGCGGCGCGCCAGGAACACACCGGCAAGCGCGGCGAGACAAAGCGCGGCCAACAACACCAGCGCCGTGCGCTGCAAGGAGGCGAACAGCGGCTCGTAAGCCTCCGCCACCGGCAGCTCGACGAACACCGTCCAGCCGAGCGGCTCGACCGGGGCAAAGGCGGTCAACACCTGCCGGCCCTGGATGTCGGTGGCGGTTTCGACGTCCGGCGCCGGGGCACCTGCCTCGAACTGCCGCGCCGCCTTGACTTGCGCAAGCTGCGTCATATCCGTCTTGCGCAGGACCAGGCTGATGTCGGGGTGCGCGATCAGGCGGCCCTGCCGGTCGACCACGTAAGCGTCGCCGTGCTTGCCGACCTTGATCTTCGAAACCACGTCCCAGATCAGTTTGAGATTGACTTCCGCGATGCTCACGCCCGCGTCGCGGCGCGTGCCAGCGAGCGACAAAGTCATGTAGGGCTCGGACTCGCGGCGGAAATAGACCGGGCCGTAATAGACCTTGTTCTTCACCGCCTCGGTGAACTTCGGCTCCTTCGACAGATCGAGGCCGCTGCCGACCACGTCCATGGCGAGCCGCGACACCCGCAATTGTTCCTTGCCGCTGGCGTCGACCTGCGCCAGCTCGGTGATCGCGGGCACCTGGCGCAACAGGCGCAGCGCGTCGAAGCGGCGCTGTTCGATGGTGCCCGCCGACCACAGCAACTGCGTCGTCCAGCCGACCTGGCTTTCGATTTCCTTGATGAACTGGCCGATCTTGGCCGCCGCCGATTCCGCCTGCTCGTGCTGGATCTGGATGAGCGCGTCCTTGTGTTCGCGGTAGGACACCCAGATTTCGAACACGCCGTTGGTGACCAGCGCGACGCAAACCACGGCGACGAACAGGGCGGCATATTTCAGGAACAGACGGCTGCGCACCTTGCGCGGCACCGCGGGGGCGGCCGTCTCTGCCTGATCCGGTGCCGTGTGATCGGTCATTCGATGACCTCGTCGGCGCGCGCGAGCAGCGCTGGCGGGACGGAGAGGCCGAGCGCCTTGGCGGTCTTCAGGTTGACCACCAATTCGTACTTGGTCGGCGCCTGCACCGGCAGGTCGGCCGCTTTCTCGCCCTTGAGGATACGGCTGACGTAGCCGGCCGCTTGCCGGAACGCTTCGACGTTATCGGGCCCATAGGAAACCAGGCCGCCGGCGGCGGCGAAGAAACGTTCGAAATACGTCGCCGGCAGCTTGTATTTGGCCGCCAGCGTGATGACCAGATCGCGATAACGCACCCCCGCAGCGCCCCCAGTCAGGATCAGACCGCCATTCGGAGCGCGCGCGAAAGCCGCGACGGCGCGCTCGATCTCGCCGGCGTCGCGTAGATCGACCGGGCGGACCTCCACCCTGAGCGACGGCGCCACGGCCTGGATGGCGGCAAACTCGCTGATGGCAAAGCCTTGGGTGGCATCCCGAAGGACCGCCACGCGCGTCACGCCCGGCGCGATCTCTTTGAGCAGATCCAGCCATTTGCCGCTGAAGCTGTATTCGAAATTCATGAACCCGGTGGCGTTGCCGCCCGGCCGCGCCAGGCTGTCGATGAAGCCGGCGCCGACCGGATCGAAGACGATCGTGAACACGATCGGCACGGTGCGGGTCGCCTGCAGCAACGGCCCCAGGGCTGACGTGCCACCGGCCATGATGACGTCGGGCGCGTGCGCAACCAATTCCGCTGCTTGCTTGCGAAGCTCGGCGGCATTGCTCGTGGCCCAGCGGGTGTCGATCTGCAGGTTGCTGCCGATATTCCAGCCCAATTGCCCCAGTCCCTGCTGGAACGCCCCGGCGCGCGCCTGCCATGCCGGGTCGTCCGCGGTCGCGGGCAGGAGTATGCCGATGCGCCGCACGCGCTCGCCCTGCTGCGCGTGCGCCACGAATGGCGACACCGCCGCGCCGCCGAGCCCCACAATGAATTCGCGCCGCTTCATTCGATCACCTCGTCGGCGGTGGTGAGTAAGACCGGCGGAATCGTCAGCCCGATCGCCTTGGCGGTCTTGAGGTTGATGATCAACTCGAATTTCGTCGGTTGCAGCACCGGCAAATCGGCGGGCTTCTCACCCTTGAGGATGCGCCCGACGTAATTTCCGACCTGGCGGAACGAGTTCCGCAAAACTGGCCGCGTAGGTCAACAGTCCGCCGGCGAGGACCGAGTCGCGCTCGAAGAAGATGGTGGGAATTTTGTGGCTGATCGTCTCATCGACGATCGCCTGGCGCCGATCGATGAAAAGCGGATCGCTGCCTTCGATGAGCGCGGCGGCCCCGGATTGCGCAATGGCCGCGAATGCGGCGTCGAGTTCTTTTACATTGCTCGCATAGGCGACGTAGAGCTTGAATCCGCGCGTGCGCGCCGCCTCCTCCAGTTCGTGCACCTGCGTGGCAGTCTGGATACCTTTCGGGTTACCCAGATAGGCAATCTTCGTGGCCTTCGGCACCAGCTCGGAAATGATCTCGAGCCGCTTCGGGACCAGTTCCGTAGTCAATCGTGTGGCGCCGGTGACGTTGCCACCCGGCCGGTTAATACTGGCGACGAGACCATCCCTGACCGGATCGCTGCCGGTCTGGAACACGATCGGAATGGTCGAGGTCGCCGCCTTGGCGGCAAACGCCGGGGCGGAGCTGCGAGTGGCGGCGATGACGGCGACGCGGCGGCTCACGAGTTCGGCCGCCAGCACGGGCAAGCGATCGTAGTGGTTATCGGCCCAGCGGTATTCGATCGTGACGTTCTTGCCTTCGGTGTAGCCGGTTTCGGCGAGACCCTTATGGAAGCCGGCCAGATTGGCCTCCATGCCTTTGGCCGACCCTCGGTCGAGAAATCCGACCACCGGCACCGGCTGTTGCGCGCGTAACGACTGCGGTAACGAAACCGAAGCCGCCGCGCCGCCGAGCCCCAAATAAATTCGCGCCGCCTCATTCGATCACCTCGTCGGCGGCCACCAGCAGGTTCTGCGGCACATTGAGCCCGAGGGCTTTGGCGGTCTTGAGGTTGATCACGAACTCGAATTTGGTCGAGCGCATGACCGGCAGCTCGGCCGCTTTCTCACCCTTGAGAATCCGCCCGGCATAGACGCCGGCCTGGCGATAGGCATCGGTGATGCTGGCCGCATAACTCATCAAGCCGCCGGCCACGACGGCCTCGCGCTGGGCAAACATGGCCGGCAGCGAGTGGCGAGCAGCCATCGCGACAATTCGTTCGCGTTTGGAATAAAAGAACGCGCCGGAACCAACGAGCAAAGCGCCAGCCGCGCGCTCGACCAAGACTGTAAAGGCCGTCTCGATATCCTGGTCGTTGCTAACATCGAGAACAATGAGCTGCTGTGCGATGGCTTGCGCCACAGCCTGCACGTTGCGTTGCTCCTCCCGTGTCCCCGCATTGTGCGAGTTCACCAGCAAGCCAATTTTTGCCGCCTTGGGAACGAGTTGACGCAACAGTTCCAATCGTTTTGTCCCCAGTTCGTCGGAGAAAAAGACTACGCCCGTGATGTTGCCACCCGGCCGGTTGAAGTTGGCGACGAGGCCGTCCTTGCCCGGGTCGTTTCCGGTCACGAAAACGATTGGAGTTGTCGTGGTTGCGGCCTTGGCTGGCCACGCCGCCGTGCCGTTGGCGACGATCACGGCCGCATGCCGGTGAATCAAATCAGCCGCCAGCGCAGGCAATCGGTCGACCTGATCGTCGGCCCAACGGTATTCGACCGTGACGTTCTGCCCCTCGGTGAAGCCTGCTCGCATCAAGCCCTGGCGGAACGCGATCACAAGGTGCGGTGAGTTGGCGAACGTCGTGCTGCGGAGGAACCCAACTACCGGCAGTGCCGGACGCTGCGCACGCGCGGCAAGCGGCCAAGAAACCGAGCTTGCCGCCGCGCCTCCGAGCGCCAAGATGAACGCACGCCGCTCCATGTTCCCCCCACAAGGACCACGCCTGCCACGGGGCTAAATCATATCAGCAAGTGTGCGCGCGGCGTATGAAATCGGGGCCCGGATAAGGCATCGGGCGCAGCGCTGCGGTTGGCTCTTCTTGGCACAGTTTGCCGTGCAGATTTGCTGCGGAGCGACGCAAGACGCAAGCCCGGCGCGATATCCGGCCGCCCGGGAAATGTCCCTAAGTCATTGAAAAATTGGAGCGGGTGAAGGGAATCGAACCCTCGTCATCAGCTTGGAAGGTTGTAGGTAAATTCAATGATTTCAACGAGCCTTGTGTCAAATGGCGGCCCAAAACTGTCCTAAACCCCCCTTTTTTTGCAACGACAATGAGGTGTGCGGCCCGGAACGGGAGCGGAATGACTTTAGAGTGGTGCGTGGTGTATCTCCGGAACGAGCATCAAGAATGCTGTGACAGGTCCCTGAGACGCAAAAAACCTAGATTGCGCCCTTCCCGCCCGTCAGTCTCGCTTGCCAAAGCTGACGCCGCGCAAGCCGAGAGGATCCCATGGGCGCCTACAAGGAATTCACCCGGAAAGAACTGTACGATCTCGCCTGGTCAACCCCCATGACCAAGCTCTCGAAGCAGTTTGGTCTCTCTGACGTCGGCTTACGAAAAATCTGCACCAAGCACCGAATACCTACGCCACCGCTCGGCTACTGGGCGAAATTGCAGTTCGGAAAAAAGGTCAAACAAATTCCGCTGCCACCGACCGCGAGCGGCGAACGCGACAAGGTGCTGGTTTCTGTATCCGCAGTCCGCGAAATGCCTGAGGATGTGATCGCGGCCGAACTGAAGGCGCAGAAGTTGCTTCAGGCCAAGATCATTGTGCCCGAGGTGCTACCGAAGAAGCTTCATCGCATCGCCGTCGCCACCAAACGCGCTTTGAAGGCGGCCACTCCTACGGACGAGGGGTTTATTGGAACGGCTGATGCGCCCGGCACAATCCGCACTCTAATTGGTCGATCAAATATTGCACGGGTGACTGCGATCATCGAAACGATCGCACGAACACTTGAAGCCCGGGGACAGCAGGCAACCGACACCGAGAAGGGCATCGACATCATCGTCGACGGAGAGCGACTGAACCTTTCCATCAACGAAACAAAGGACAAGACAGCTCACCAACCGACCAAGGCCGAGCTTCAAGCAAAGGCGCAGTGGGAGGCAAACCGCATTAAATGGCCCACGATTTACAACGCCGACCGGATGCATTGGCGACGCTGGGACCACTTGCCGTCCGGCAGGCTCTGCGTCGTTCTGGAAAATCCCGCGGCCTATTATTGGAAGCCCGAGCACCTCTTGGGTCGATGGTGCGACCGCAAGGCGGCGCGCGTTGAAGATTGTCTCAACGACATCATCGTAACGATGCACTCTGGCGCCGCCCTCGTCCGGATCAATCGCCTGGCTGCAGAAGAAGCCGAGCGTCGGCGACAGGAAGCCGCCGATCGACTGCGGCGAATGCAAGAGCGGAAGGAACGGATTGCCAAAAGGGAGGCCTTTATCGAGCAGAAGGCGAAAGATTACGCGCGACTGCTTCATCTCCAGGCTTTCAGGCAGTATTTGGCAAATCAGAATGGCGACCCCGACGGCGGCGCCGTTGCAGGCATAAGAAGGGCAGCACAAGAAATGGTGGATCGCCTGACGCGCGCCTTGTCAGTGACCGAATTGAACCAAGAAGTCAGTCGTCTCGGTCTTTATACGCCAGAGGACTTCTAAACTGGTGAATGGTCGCACACGGCGTGCCCACGCTCGGTCACGCAACAAGTTGAGCAATCTCCTGGGGGGCCCCCTCGAACGCGAAAGGATTGAGGAATTGTCGCCTCCACATCAGTTTGCGATCGACCTCAGTCAGCTTTGCCTCGGCGCAAATCGTTCCCCAGCGAGCCTGCATTACTTTGATTTGGTGTTGGATCAAGACGATCGCTTCGTCGTTCGAGGTAAGAAACGATGGAGCAGCCTTGAGGCATACTGCGATTTTGGCCGCGCGGTCGTCACCCGTGATCAGCATTGCCTGAGAGGCCTCGCCGCCCGCGCGCGCTTGCGGGCATATGTCATATGCAGGCGTAAGCGTAAGGTCTTTGCCATTCCAGAAAGCGCAGTGGTTGCGCGCATGGTCATCGGTGTTTCCGCAAAGGATGTTGAATACTATTCGAGCAAATAGCTCCTTGAGTGTAGCTTTGGGTTCTGTGAAACGATGACGGATGACCGTTGAGTTCCTCGTAGCTGGCATACCTCGCCATCATTTCATCAAGCTCAAGCATTGTGAGCGCCGAAACCATCAGGCGTCGGCGCCAGCTAGATTTTGTTTTCTCGCGATCGAAACGCTCGATCAGAAGAACGTCTTTGCCGCTTGTGTATTTTAGAATGACCGGTGCTACTTCAATTCCCACTTCTGCAGCCAGGCGCATAGCGACGTATTCGGCTTTCACGACGTTATATTGGTCGTTCTGCGAAGAGAATT
>CAWACG010000008.1:0-250950 GCA_963780515.1 uncultured Acidobacteriaceae bacterium | reverse complement strand
CGGCACGACTGAAGTCGTGCCCTTTCAAAGCAGACCGATCGCTGGGGAACTTGGTGGTTTCCCAGGTCCCAAATGCGGGACCTGGGGCACCCGGCGCTGAGAATGGTTGAGATTCGTGGTCTCCCACCCAATCCGCGGAAGGATGCGGATTGGATGGGGCACCCGGCGCCTGCGGTGCGGCCGACTGCGCTTCGCGCGTGGGGGTTTCTGGAGGTCCCACTGCTCGCTCAGGGGCTAAAGCCCCACTCTTAGTGGTGGTTTGTTCGGCACGACTGAAGTCGTGCCCTTTAAAGATACCGTCGCTGGGGAACTTGGTGGTTTCCCAGGTCCCAAATGCGGGACCTGGGGCACCCGGCATTGCGGAGTTGGTCTCAGTCCCCGCGCCTTCTTTCTGGCGCAGCCCGCCGAAGGCAGTTGGCCCCACCGCAGGTGGTGGCGGAGATTTTCTACGGGGTCATAGACGCGGACGGCGTCGATGAGCTTGCCGGGATTCATGCGGTTGTCGGGATCCCAGAGGGCCTTGAACTCGCGGAAGGCCTGCATGAGCTCGGGGCCGAACATTTTGGGCAGCAGAGCGGCGCGGGCCTGACCGTCGCCGTGTTCGCCGCTGAGCGAGCCGCCGAAGCTGAGGACGAGATCGGCGGCGCGGTCGAGGAATTCGCGGAAGCTGCGCAGGCCTTGCTCGGTGCGGAAATCAAAGTTGATGCGGAGGTGGACGCATCCCTGGCCGTAGTGACCGTAAAGCGGACTGCGGTAACCGTACTCCGCCATGAGCGCGGTGAGCTTGCGAAGGTAGTTGCCGAGGTGGACGGGGGGAATGCCGGCGTCTTCCCAACCCTCCCACCCTTCGGGCTCGCCGGGAACAAAGACGGTGGAGCCGAGGGCGGACTCGCGGACATGCCAGACGCGCGCGGCTTGATCGGCGCTGTAGATGCGGGCGACGGGTGGAGTTGGCCAGGTTTGCGCGGCGCGGACGAGGGCTTCGGCTTTGGCCTGCGCTTCGGCGGCGGTCCACGCACCCATTTCGACCAGCAGATGGCCGCCGGCCTCAGGGAGCAAGGGGAGGTCGCGCGGTGAAAGGCCCTTGCGGCGCATGAATTCGAGCAGCAGAGCGTCAAAACCTTCGAGGCCGATGGGGCCGTGTTCGAGGACCTGGGGAACGGCGTCGGCGGCGAGAAATGCATCGGGGAATCCGAGAACCGTGAGCACGCGGAAGGGCGGACTGGCAGTGAGGTTGAGGGTGGCGGAGACGATGTTGGCGCAGGTGCCTTCGGTTCCGACCAGCGCGCGGGCGACGTGGAAGCCGTTTTCGTGGAGAAGCTCGTCGAGGTTGTAGCCCGAGACGCGGCGGGGGATGCGGGGGAATTTTTCGCGGATGAGTGTGGCATAGCGATCGCGGAGACTGGCGAGGCCAGCGTAGATATGGCCGGTGCGGCCGCCGGTGCGGATGAGGGCTTGAAGCTGGTCGGGGCTGGTGCGGCCTACGGTCATGCGGGTGCCGTCGTAGAGCACGATGTCGAGGGATTCGACGTTGTCTGCGACCTTGCCGCCGAGCAGGCCGTGGACGCCGCAACTGTTGTTGCCGATCATGCCGCCGAGGGTGCAGCGGGAATGCGTGGCGGGATCGGGAGCGTAGGTGAGGTGATGCAACTCCGCCGCTTCGCGGAGGCGATCGAGGACGATGCCGGGCTGAACGGTGGCGAGTTTTTCAGCGGGATCGATGGAGGTGAGGTGGTTCATGTAGCGCGAGTAATCGAAGACCACGGCTACATTGGCGCATTGGCCGGCGAGGCTGGTGCCTGCGCCGCGGGCCAGCACGGCGGCCGAGGTGGCGCGGCAGGCGGCGAGGGCGGCTTCGACGTCGGCGGCGTCGCGGGGCAGGATGACGCCGATGGGAAGCTGGCGGTAGTTGGAAGCGTCAGCGGCGTAGAGGGCGCGGGAGCCGAGGTCGAAGAGGACATCGCCGCGGAGAGTGGCTTTGAGGCGGGCTTCGAGTTCACGATGGGCGGCGAAGTGCTCGTGTTCGAGCGGAGTGAAGTTGGAGAGGATTGAGAATTCGTTCACGCTGGAATGGTAGCGCGTCAGGGGCGAGTGGCATGAGTCTGAAGCAAGCTGGCGCGATTGAGCAGGATGATTGTTTCAGGCGAGCGGCGGAATCGGATTGTTGTTTAGGGCGTGTATCAAAAATAGTTGTCCCGAACTCGGTTGATATTCCTCAGGGGCTAAAAGCCCAGGGTCCTTTTCGCGCCCTTTCGGCACGACTGAAGTCGTGCCCTGATACAAAACTGATTGACGCAACCAATTCTACCGGCCGGGCCATTCTTCGACGACTACGCCGAGGTCGTTGAGCTGCTGGATGGCGGCTTCGACGTTGCGGCGGATTTTGGGGCGGTCTTTGGGGCTGGCTCCGGGGGCTTCGGCGACGGCGATGACGCGGCCATAGCGCCAGGCCCCGGCAGGCAGGGCAACGACAGCGTCGGCCAGGTCGGCTGGGCGGAGCTGGATTTCCTGGCGGCGGGCTGCCGCGGGGCGAAGCATGGTTCCCTGACCGAATGTGCTGGGGTTGGCGTCGGCGAGGTTAATGCGGAGGTCGAGCTTGTCGGCTTCGACCGAGAGGAAGGGGTTGGCCCAGGCGCTGGGTTCGTGGATGTCAACGTAGAGGCTCTTGGTGGGGAGCGGAATGCGGTCGAGGGCGGCGCGCTGCTGGTCGCGCCTGGTGGCTGCAACCTGGGCCTGGTGTTCAGCATTCTCAGCGGTCTTGGCAACGCCCACTACGGCCTGCTCTTCTTTATGGCAGGCGACAACGGCAAAGGCAAAGAGCAGCCCCATGGCTGCAAAGCCTTTAATTCGCGGGGGTCGAATCACGTGTCAAGAATATCAGGACGGGCCAACGGGCACGACTGCGGGGCGGCGCTGAAACGCCACGGCACCGGGTGGTGGTGCAGTTCGAGAGAAAGCATCCCTCAGGGGCTGAAGCCCACGTTGAGTTTTCGGCGATTTCGGCACGAGTCAACTCGTGCCCTTTCAAAACTACTTCAAACTGCACCACCACCACGGCACCGACTGAATGCTTCGAATCTGCTATATTCCCTTGTTACCAACGATCTGAGAGTTTCTCTAGATCAACAGTAACTTGCAGATTGGGTATTGTCCTGCAATGCTGTAACTACATTGCAAGACTCATGACTAACTGTTGAATAAGCTCTGGTGTAAGAGCTTTCAGGGCCGGGAAGTGTTCAGAACGCGGATCGAACTCGGGCTTAGATCTGATTCGTATCGCGTGGACGCATAAGGAGAATCTCATGCGGAATCGATGCCTGGCTTGCATCGCGGTGCTGCTTGCCTTGCAATTCCCGGCCATCGCGCAGGACCAGGGAACGGTGCAACCGAGCAGCTCCCTGTCAAAGCATGAAAGACAATCGTCGGGCAACGCGGGACAGCAAAACTTTGTCATCCGGCAAACGGTGCGGCGCGTTCTGGTCGACATTGTGGTGACGGACAAGGCGGGACAGCCGGTGCGCGGGCTGAAGATGAGCGACTTCAGCGTGGATGAGGACGGCAAGCCGCAGCGCCTTCTTTCTTTCGACGTGGAAGACAGCGACAAACCTGCATTTGTTTCACCGAAACTGCCTCCGCTGCCTGCGAATACCTTTATCAACCTGCCGAGCACGCCGGAGAAGGGGCCACTCTACATTCTTCTCTACGACATGGTGAATACCGAGCAGGAAGACCAGATGACGGGCCACAAGCAGTTGCTGAACTTTATCGACAGCAAGCCGGAGGGAGCTCGTTTTGCAATCTTTGCCAACACTGACGGGCTGCATCTGCTGCAAGGATTCACCAGCGACAGGGCATTGCTGCGCGCCGCAATTCTGTCGCGGGGGCCGGGCCCGCACCTACCGGATGTATTTTTGTACGGGCGCGATTATGGCGAAGGAAGCACTATTGCCACGATCTCGGTCTTCAATTTCCTCGCCGACTATATGGACGGGATACCGGGCCGCAAGAACCTGATTTGGCTTTCAGGCAGTTTTCCGGTGGCGTTAAATGCAGACCCTTCGCATGAGAGGGACGCGGAGAGCGAGGACGTGAAGCGCGCATTCGCGGCGATGGCGCGGAGCCAGATTGCGGTTTACCCCGTGGATGTGGGCGGGGTAAGGTCGATGGCGCGTTACGAGGGGATGGCACAGTCCACACCCGCGGGAGCGCGGTCCGCCGAGTCGATCACCAAAGGAGGTATGGCCACGCTTCCTGGCACTGCGGGCGCATTTTTGCAAAGCACCGACATCGCCAGCTTTACGGGTGGGCGCTTCTATACGGGGAGTAACGACGTGAGCGGCGAGATCTATCAGGCTGTGGAACACGGCGCTAACTACTACACCGTGAGCTATCGGCCATCGAACGAAGAGTACGACGGAAGGGCACGACACATTCAGGTCAAAGTCGCGGAGAAGGGGTACAAAGTCGAGTACCGGCAACTTTACTATGCAGTTGCTCCGGATGCGGAGGAGGCGGTTCAGAAGCAGGGCACGAAGGAAGCCCATGATGCACGCGCGGTGGCGGGAAAGACGGATGACACGCTCTACGCGGACATCGAACACGGCGCGCCGCTGCTGCACGACGTGATCTTCGAGTTTCACGTGGGATTGGTAGGAGCGCCGGCGATGGCGACACTGCAGCAGATGGAGCAGTTGGAGGACGAGCCGGCATACTTCCGTTCGCACCGGATGAACCGCGCGCCCAAGCCTCTGGCGCCAATGAAGCTGCAGAAGTACTCAATCGACTATCGGGTCCTCGATCCGCAACTGAAGACTCTGGCGGCG
This sequence comes from uncultured Acidobacteriaceae bacterium, assembly GCA_963780515.1. GTDB lineage: Bacteria > Acidobacteriota > Terriglobia > Terriglobales > Acidobacteriaceae > Telmatobacter. Next base: position 246,127 of record CAWACG010000008.1, on the reverse strand, counting down.
GTGACCGGCAGACCAGCCATGCTGGAGTTTGCCGCGGTGGCCTATGATGCCGACGGACGCCTGCTGAACGGCGTATTGAACGACGGCCTGGCCACGGCTGCCTCAACGCCCGGGGAGAAGGCAGAGGCTATTTTTCGCGGCAAGCAGGAAATCGATGTGCCTTTAGGAGCGGCCTGGATAAGAATCGCGGTTCGCGACACATTGACCAACCGCGTGGGAGCGCTTGAGATCCCTCTGCCTCTGCAGCCCGAAGCGATAGCTCAAGGCGGCACATCCCGGCAACTGACGCAGGGAGGCTCTCGTCACATCGCGACAAGTACGGCCTGCGATAAGATGCGCTCGCAAGAGATCGGGGGCAATCGATGAGCAAGAAGATTGTTGCGATCGTGGGCAGCTACCGCAAGGACGGGGTAATTGATACGGCAGTTGAGGCGGTTCTGGCGGGGGCACGGGAAAAGGGCGCGGCGACCCACACCATCTACCTGACCGAGCAGCATATTGAGTTCTGCAGGAACTGCCGGACGTGTGTGCAGGTGCCGGGGCCGGAGCGCGGGAAATGTCCGCAGCTGGACGATATGGCTCCGATTCTGGATGAGATTGAGGCGGCGGACGCACTGGTGCTGGGCAGTCCTGTGAACTGCGGGAATGTGACTGCGGTTTTCCGCCGGTTTCTGGAACGGCTGGTGTGCTTCACCTATTGGCCCTGGGGGCAGGCGGCACCAACCGGGCGGAAGAAGCGGCCAACCCGGAAGGCAGTGCTGGTGGCCTCGTCCGCAATGCCGGGGTTTCTGATTCCGCTGTTCACAGGGACGGCTGGCGCATTGCGGATTGCAGCCAAGATGCTGGGGGCAAAGCCTGTGGGAAGGATGTGGATCGGCCTTGCAGCCGGAGAGCCGCATTATGTGCTTCCAGCACGAACGCGGGCGCGCGCGCGACGGATTGGATTGAGGCTGGCTTAAATGCAGGTCCGCAAAAAGAATCGGGTGGCTGCCCTTTTGGAGTGGCAGTCACCCGAGAAGTACAAGCCAGAAATGTACAGGCCAATTTAGGAGACAAAGACAGGTTAGCCTGGGGCTCGTTTCGTGTCTTGAGCCATTCGAGTGAGCCTGATCTCCACCGATCGATGGAGGGCGAAACGGGATTCAGCTGGCGGAAAATAGGGCACTTGAGTGCATTTCCTGGCCGCTGCAATTACTGTGGAAGTGCGCATTCTTTGTGCGCAGCGGGTTGCCTGCCTGCGCAGGTCCGCCCTTCGACTTTGACCCACGCACGTTCAAACTCGATGCCAGCAGAACGGAAGTACGGGCGCCGACCCTCGACTTTCCTCCTCTCGCTCTGTCTGCTTGGTTTGCTGCTGGGGAATCTACCGACCTGCCCAGCGCTTGAACCGAGCATCGCGCTCTCTGATTACGGCCGTCAATCCTGGGTGATGGAGAACGGGCTTCCGCAAAACACCGTGCATGCCCTGGTACAGACGCGCGACGGGTTTCTATGGCTGGGAACCGAGGCAGGCCTGGTGCGCTTTGACGGAAGCGCATTCGCGGTGTTTGACCGCAACTCCAGCCCGGCGCTGCCGAGCGGCGACATTCACTGCCTGCTGGAGAGCAGGGACGGGGCGCTTTGGATAGGCACAAGCGAAGGACTGGCGCGCTGGAAGGATGGCGCGGTGACGGTATTCGGCACCCGAAACGGACTGCCGGGGGACTCAATTCGCGCATTGGCAGAAACGTCGAACGGCGTGCTTTGGGCCTGGACGGACCTGGGGCTGGCGGTGCAGAAGGACAGCCAGTTCATTGCAACGACGGCGGATGGTCTGCCGGGAGGAGCCATCACTTCATTGGCCGCCGACGGAACGGGTGGCATGTGGGTGGCCACGACTCAGGGTGCTGCCGTGTACCGGAACGAAGTCTGGGTGGCGGCCCGGACCGGCGCGCGAACGGGGCAAACTGGAGGTCAGGAAGGCCCATTTGAGGTTGTGGCGGGACCGGGCGGCGCAATTCTGCTGGAGTCTGGCAGCGGGGTATTTGAGGAGAATAGCGGGCACTGGACCGAGATTGCTCCAGCCGCAGCCGTGCCGCAGGGCGGGGTCGACTTTATGCAACTGCTGCCTGGAGGCGACCTTGCGCTGGCCTCGGCAAGCCGGTTGGAGGTGGTGGGCGGAAGCCGCCTGAAAGAGCAATTTACCGCTGGTCGCGAGATTCCCGGGAGCCGCATTCAAGTGCTTTTTCGCGACCGCGAGGGCTGCCTCTGGATTGGAACCAACGGAGGGCTGGCCCGCCTGGTCGACGGGAAGCTCCAGTTGCTTCCTGTGACCGACCCACTGGCCAGCGCCTCGATTCTTACGCTGTTGGAGGACCACGAAGGGAATCTCTGGGTGGGCACGGAGACGGGCGGATTGCACATTCTGCGCGAGCAGCGGTTCCGTAATATCGGCACGCGGGATGGCCTTTCTTCAGACGCCACGACCACCGTAGTGGAGGACAACGAGGGCAAGCTTTGGGTGGGAACGAGGGGGAGTGGATTGAATGCGCTGGCGCGGACTGCGAGCGGCGCTTTCAATCCGAAGGTTTATACCGTTCGCGACGGCCTGTTAAGCGACGTGATTCTTTCTCTTGCCGCGGCACCGAATGGCAACCTTTGGGTGGGTACCCCGGACGGGTTGAACCTGATTCACCACGGCGAGGTGGATTCGTTTACCTCGGCCGATGGATTGCCCGACGACTTTGTACGTTCGCTGCTGGTGGATGCGGACGGCTCGTTGTGGGTTGGCACGCGGCGCGGCCTGACGCACTGGATGAACGCACCAGCCGGAACGCACATGACGACTTATACGCAGGCGACTGGTTTGGGCAGCGATCTGGTGGGCGCGATGGCGCGCGATTCGGCTGGAAATTTGTGGGTGGCCACCCTGGCAGGTCTTTCGCGGATCACGGGCAGCAAGATCACGAATTACACGACGTCCAATGGGCTTTCGAGCGATATTGTCACGGCGCTGCTGCCGCGGGATCGGGGAACGATGCTCGTCGGGACGCAGGATCATGGTTGGGATCTGTGGGACGGTGAGAAGTTTTCCGCTGTAACGGAGAACAAGCTGAACGAGACGAGCGTCCACGCCATTCTTGAGGACAACGGCAACCATCTCTGGTTTGCGACGGCGAATGGCATTGCGCGATGCGACTGCACCATGACTGCCGACTGCTCGCACTGGATTGAGTTTGGCCCGGCCGACGGACTGCGCAGCCTTGAGACGGCGACCAATAGCCATCCATCGGCCTGGCGTTCGCGCGACGGACGGCTATGGTTTGCGACGCCCAAGGGGCTGGTGGAGGTAGACCCAGCGCACTTCCCCATCAACACGGTTCCACCGCCGGTGGACCTGGAACGCTTTGCGGTGGACGATGTGGACCAGCAGCTGTATTCGGCCGGACCACTGCAGATCCAGGCGGGGCATGTGCATTTCCAGTTCGACTACGCGGGGCTCAGCTTTAATGCTCCACAGAAGGTGCGCTACCGCTATATGCTGGAGGGCTTTGACCACGGATGGACCGAGGCAGGCGCGCGGCGCACTGCGTACTATACGGCGATTCCACCGGGACACTACACGTTTCGCGTGCAGGCGGCCAACAATGACGGGCTATGGAACACGCAGGGCGCAGCATTGCAATTTGAGTTGCGGCCGCATTTCTATCAGACGATCTGGTTCTATATTCTGCTGATTGCGATGGCGGCGGGAATGGTCGTACTGCTGCTGAAACGACGGCTCCTGCTTGCGGAGCGCGAGTTCAGCGCCGTACTCGGCGAGCGCAACCGAATCGCGCGCGAGATTCACGACACGCTGGCGCAGGGGTATGTTGGCATTTCAGTGCAACTTGAGGTGCTGGCAGAATTGCTGCGCCACAATAAGGTGGAGGCTGCCGCAAAGCAGCTGGACACCACGCGCGGCCACGTGCGCGAAGGGCTGGCGGACGCGCGCCAGTCGATTTGGGCGCTGCGTTCCCAGGACTCGGGCGAGAAGACGCTGCCGGTGAAAGTGCGACGCGCGACGGAAAAGGCCGGAGAGAACGGAGTGGAGGCGATTTTCAACGTGTATGGCGCCTACAGGCCGCTGCCTCCGGGCACGGAACGTGAATTTCTGCGAGTCGCGCAGGAGGCCATCCATAATGTAAAGAAGCATGCGGGCGCGACGCACCTGTTCGTTCAATTGGAGTACAGTCAGGCAGAGGTCGCGCTCGAGGTACGAGACGATGGTCGCGGGTTTGCGGCGGGCGAAGAGCCAAAGTCTCCGGCAGGCCATTATGGCTTGACCGGCATGCGGGAGCGGGCGGCTGCAATCGGCGGAACCCTTGACGTGACCAGCGCGCCGGGCACGGGAACGACAGTGCGGCTGCGAGCGCCAGCGCCGAAAGAGCCGAAGGAGTGAAAGTGGGACAAGAACCGATTCGCGTCCTGGTGGTGGAAGATCACCACGTGGTGCGCCAGGGGCTGGTGGCCCTGCTGAACGTGGTGGACGGCATAGAGGTGGTTGGCGAAGCCGCCGACGGCGTGGAGGCCATCACGCAATTTCGCAAGCACGTGCCGAACATCACGCTGATTGATCTGCGCCTGCCGCGGATGAGCGGCGTGGACGTGATCCAACGCATCCGCATGGAGACACCGACTGCGCGCTTCATTGTGCTGACCACCTATGACGGGGACGAGGATATTTATCGCGCACTTCAAGCCGGAGCGCGCGCGTACCTGCTGAAGGGCATGACCACCGAGGAATTGATTGCTACTATTCGAACGGTGCATGCAGGGAAGTCACATATCCCACCCGCAATTGCGCAGAGACTCGCCGAGCGCATGGGAACTGAAGAGCTGACTCCGCGGGAGTTCGATGTACTGGAGCAGATTGTGCACGGCAAGAGCAACAAAGAGATCGCAACCGAACTTGAAATCTCAGAGGCCACCGTGAAGACCCACATCAACAGCCTTCTGGGGAAACTGGGCGTGACAGATCGCACGCAAGCCGCAACCGCCGCCATTCAGCGCGGTATCGTTCCACTTGAATCTCTCAGGAAACCTAAATCATGAAAAAAACCATTCTTTCTGCAGTTTTGATCTTGATGGCCTGCCCGGCATTGCAGGCCGAGAAAGCAACCTGGAGACAGGCCACGGATAACGAACTGGCCTCGCTGCTGCCGGCGCGCGCGCAGGTGGTGAAGGAGCACATCGAAACCGAGATGCGCACGGCGAGCGGCATCGTAGACAACCGCGGGCACTTTATTGCCGGCGTGGTGCTGATTACGGCAGGCTACTCCGCGGATGGGAAGTATTCGCACTACCTTGTGGTGCAAGCGCCGATTCGCGTAGGAGGCCTCGAACTGCGGCCGGGCGACTATGTGTTCGGATGGGTTCGCGATGGCGAGGCGCTGAAGGTGCACTTCAATGTGGCGTCAACGGGTGAACTGGTGGGGAATACAGACGCGCGGCTGATTGCCGGACACACGCGCGTCGAGAGTCTGCGGATCTGGCCGCCGAGCGACAGATCGCTGATCCAGATCGGGAGATTTGGAATTCCCTACGAATTGGGTGAAGAGCGATAAAGAAAAAGGCTCGCTTTCCGCGGGCCTTTTTCTTGTCGGGGAGGGCTACTCTCAGCGCTACTTTTGCGCGGTGAGCTGAGGCCTGGGCGCGCTGGGCATCGGCGGATTGACCTGGGCGTTGAGGTAATCCGTCAGGTCGTCGACGTCTTGCCTGGTTCCCACCATGGGGGGCATGAAGCGGCGATACGGCGAGTCAGCTTTGTACTCGTGCAGCATGGCGATGAAGTTGTTGATCGAGGTACGATCGCGTCCGTCGAGGAGCTGCTTAAGCGGCCGATAGCCGTTGAGGGTGTGGCAGGAACCGCACTCTCCGCGGAAGATGGCTTCGCCACGAGAGTAACTGGAACTGGAGCCGTTCCATACCCAGTTCGAGTCTGCCAGATATCCTTGCATGTTGATTCGACTGACATAGGGAACGCGGACACCATTCGAGTACATCCAGCGGCCGATCACGTAGGGTTTGCGGAGCATTTCGCGGCCGTATTCGCCTGCGCCTGTGGCCATGAGCGCGAGCAGCAACACGGCAAGGGCGTGGGACAGATTGAAGTCAGTGGGATTGCGATAGGCCAAAAAGTAGGCTACGCCAATGATGGTGGCCGACGTGATGATGATGATGAGTGCGATGCGCGTAACGGTGGAGAAGGTACCCGAGTTGATGGTGTCAATTCCCAAAGTGAGCAGGGCGCGCTGGGAAGCGGGGACCATGAAGAGGTACCACACGAGGAGGAATGGCGTGGCTACGAAGGAAGGCACCAGCCACTTGACACTCCACTTGACGAGGCTTGACTTGAGGGTGGGTTCCTTGTCGCCGTCCATTTGACTGGAGGTGATCAGCGCCCACACCCCGGCCAGCGAAGTGCAAACTCCGACACGCAGCAGCAGGCTTGGCCAGTAGGTTGGATTGAAGAATGCGTTCCAGAACTTGCTGGCTTCGTGGCCGGTGCCGGCGACGGCGAGCCATGTATCGCCCGGCGTGAGCATGAAGGCAAGAATGCCATTGATGATGATGAGGGTGGCCGCCGAGGCTCCGGCATAGACCCAGCCCACCTTGAGATGCAGCTTGGGGTCGATGCGGTTCCAGGTGTAGTAGTAGACCGCGACCGTTGCGAGCTCAACAAGGAAAAAGACCCACTCCATGGCCCAGCCGAAGACAAAGTTATGAATGAGCGTGCTGGTGGCCTCTGGATTGGTGAGGCCGATGGCGAACCAGATGCCCACGCCGGAGACGGTGCCGAAGACCCCGGTAAGGATCAGGAAGAATTTCGAATGGCTGACCAGCTGCTTAAGCCATCCGGCGCGGAGTACGGGATCGGTCATGCGCATGGCCTTGCGCTCAGCCATGGGCAGGTAGAGTCCGCCGCCGACGGCGAATTGGGAGATCATGACGTGGAAGATGGCGATGATGCCGATCACCCAGCCTGAACCTAAGTGCGGAATGTACCAGAAGGGGTAATTCATTGTTAGCTCCTAGCTTCTAGCTCCTAGCTTCCAGCTTGTTCTTGCTCATTTCCGCGCGTTGCGGCTCAGCACGATGAGCTAAGAGCTAGAGGCTAGAAGCTGAAGGCTGTTCTAGCGGATGGTCCAATAGCCGATGGCGGTGGTGGCTAGCAGGGCAAAGACCGCAAGCAGGCCGAAGTAGTGTGCGGCGCGTCCGCGGCGCCCTGACTCCTTGCTGGGGTCGTAGAACGGAATGAGCACCCAGAGCACAATGCCGATTGTGAAAACGAGAATGCCCGCGATCTCGCCGGGTTCCCCTTGCAGCCACTTGATCATCCCCAGCAGCTTGAGCATTTCAAAGGGACTCATGAAGTACCACTCGGGGTGAATGCCGGCAGGGGCGGGAACCAGCGAATCCGCTTGCCTGCCCAGGCTCCACGGAAAAACGGAGGCGAGCAGGGCCAGGATGTTGAGGGTGATGAGCCACATCCCCAGATCCTTGCGGATGAAGTTGGGGAAGAACGGCATGGTCTTGCGCTCTGCGTCGGGCCGGGCCTCTTCAGCGGGGGGCAGGGCATTGCCGTGGCGCTGGACGAGCCAGAGATGAAAACCGAGGAGAGGCAGAAACAGCGCGGGAAGCACAACGACGTGCAGGGCGAAGAAGCGCTGGACGGTGAATTCATTGACTTCAAGCCCGCCGCGCAGCATGTTGCTGATGATTGGTCCGACAAACGGAATCGCGGATGGAATCTCAAGGCCGACCTTGGTGGCGAAGTAGCTGAGCTCGTCCATGGGCAGCAGGTAGCCTGAGAAGCCGAAGATCGAAGCCAGGCCGAGCAATGCCATTCCGCTGAGCCAGCCGAACTCGCGCGGCTTGCGGTAGGCCTTCATGAAGAAGACCGAGAACATGTGCACGAGGATGGCGAAGATCATGAGGTTGGCGGACCACGAATGCGCCGAGCGGACGAGCCAGCCAAAGTGCATCACGAAGGTGATCTGGCGGACCGACTCGTATGCCTCGGCGCCCGGCCGGTAATACACCAGGAGCAACACGCCCGTGAAACATTGCACGAGGAAGAGGAACAGCGAGATGCCGCCCCAGTAGTACCAGAAAGACTGGGAGTGAGCGGGAACTGTTTTGTGGCGCGCAAAGGCGGCCAGTTCTGACAGTCCGAGGCGCTCATCAACCCAGTCATAAATTGATGCGGTTCGTGTGGTCATACGCCGAATCCTCGAGAACAAGTGAAGAAGTGAATGAGTGAAGCAGTGAACGAGTGAAGCAGTGAAAAAGTGAACGAGTGAACTAGTGAAAAAATGAATCAGTGAAACTTGTCAGGTGCGGGAGACATCCACGCCGGTTGGGGTGACGGCAACTTTGAAGAGCTTGAGCGGCTTGGGTGGCGGCCCGCTTACGTTGGCGCCGGTGTAGGGGTTATAGACGCCGCCGTGGCAGGCGCAGTGAATGCGGTCGGCCTGGGGCTCGTATTGCACCGTGCAGCCGAGGTGGGTGCAAACCGCAGTCATGGCCACCCAGCGGTCATCCTGGTGGTGAATGAGCATGGCGGGACGGGTGCCGAACTTGAACATGAGCACCGAGCCCTGAGGCAGCTTTTGCGCATCTTTGAGCGTGACCTCAGTGACGGCGGTTTCGCTCATCTCCATTTCAGTGGGCGAGGCAAGGTAGCGATAGATCGGGTACGCCAAAGCTGCGGTGTAGCACAGTCCCGCGGCACCAGCGGCAGCGAGAAAGGCGCGCCGCGTGGCCTGTTCGCCGGAGTCCTCGGCGACGGGCTTGACCTTTGAATCTTCCAGGACGATGTGTGAACTCATGCCGCTGCTCCTTCCATGGGTTTCTGCGCGCGTGCGACGACGGAGATGAGCCAGCCGATAACGCCCAACCCGGCGACAAACAGGACCAGGAACAGGCTCACGACGCTCCAGTTGGTGACCACGACGCGATCCCACACGTTGTAGCCCTTGCTCAGCAGGGTCACGTCGCGCACGCCATCGCGGTAGACGGTGAACATGATTTCAGTGAGCAAGACGACGATTGCGCCCGCCCATCCCAGCCAACCGGCACTGATTTTTCCAAATCCGGCGGCGGCGGCCAGCAAGACAGCCACAACAACCAGGGCCAACCAACCATAGCCCGCATAGCCAGCGAGTTTGTACAGCGGATAGCCAGAGTGGCCTGCGAGGCCGGCTTTGACGATCTCAGGCTGCACGCTTGCTGCCCAGAGGCCGGCCACCAGATAGACAACTCCGAAGGCCGCGGCCACCTTGCCGCCGATTCCGGCGATGTACGCTTTTTCGTCCGCGGTAAAGGTGCGGCGGCCCGCGAGGTAGACCATCCACAAACCGCCGACGAAGATGCCACCGGCCATCATCATGAGCCAGCGCGGAGTGAGCGTGGGGTCGCCGGTGGGCAGATAGGCTCCTGAAGAGGACGCAGAGTACATATCGCGCCAGACCTCGGGGCGGAGCATGAGGGTCATATTGGTCGACAACAGGCGGCCGATGAAGCCGGCCAGGAGCCATGCGATCAGGCCCGCCCACCAGGCCGATTTACCCGCATCGAGCCTGCTGCTGAACTGGTAAAGAAGCCAGTACGTCAACATGAGGATGCCGATGATCGAGATCCAATAAAGGCCGATCAACACGCTGCTGGTGTAGAGGGCGCGGCCATAAAGAACTTGCGCAAACAGGAGCGGCGGAACGGCGAGGTTGATCACAAAAGTCATGACCACCGTGAGGCGGCGTGCCAGCGCCCGCGCCGTGACCTGCGCATGCGGCGAATTGCGGAACAGGCTGAGCAATGTCGCGAGCAACAGCCCGCCCAGCAGCATCTCGACGGCCACAAAGTGGAGCGCCAGGGTGACGATATGGAGCAGCTTGAAGAGCCATATCGGGGCCGGCAGGGGGATTGGATCTACAGCGGGAAATGGATGCATGACGTTATGAAGCTTCCTTTCACTCAATGCGCCGCTGCGGTGTATATCGGCGGCCAGCCTTCCTCAATCACAGAACTTGCTTCGCCACGATTTCCCCGCCATCGCGCTGCGATGTTGAGGCAAAAGAAGTTGTGGCAAGGTGATTTCGTGCGACATTTTGGACTGTTTCTCTCCAATTTCAGATGGAAGAGAAAAACTATCGTCTCAGCCAAACAAACGTCTGTGACGGAGAGCACGTGCGGATGTGACAGCCTCGGGTACTCTGCTGGCGGGCAAGGAGAAATCACCGGGAACTGGATGCTGAAGCCGGCAGAAGAACCGCCCCGGCACTTCAACTGCCTGGAATTGCCAGCAATAAGGCACGATTGCATAGGGAGACTCGTGATGAAGAAATGCAACTCGTCGATGCAACTGACGCGGGCCGCCGATTATGGGGTTCGCGTGATGGTTCACCTGGCGACGTTGCCCTCCCATGAGCGCGCGCTTCTTCCGGGGCTGGCAAAGGCCACAGAGGCGCCCGAAAGCTTTCTATCAAAGGTCTTGCAGGCTTTGACGCATGCCAAGCTGATTTCATCGCGGCGGGGAAAATCAGGTGGCTTCGCAATTTTGCCTCGGGGCCGGGAGGCATCGATGTACGAGGTGATTGAGGCCATCGACGGGCCGATTTGCCTGAACGTCTGCCTTGTATCCGGGAGATCGTGCGCGAGGAAAGTGCGGTGTCCTGCGCACCCTGTCTGGGAACGGGCACAGCGGGCGATGGTGGATGTTCTGACAGGCACTATGATTGCGGAACTTGCCTCGAGGGCGCCATTCGTTCAGACCCGCGGAATTGTTACTGATTCTCCGATTTTCGCCCTGCGAGTGATAGGGAGCTGAGGGTCGGCCATCATTCCTCGCGGTTCCGCCTCGACGGCTCAAATCGCAGCGGATGGGTCAACAAGTCATCGATCACCATTCGCTTGAATTGAATGAGGAAATGGCCCCGGCGCGGCTCAACCTTTTGGTCGATACCGCACTATGAACCACCCCGTATACTGGCTGCCATGTTTGAGGCATTGCGCACCACCACTTTCCTGGGACTGATGGCGGCAGGAATTCCCGCAGTTCTTTCTGCACAAGTCACAAATCCCGGTGCTCTTCCCCCTGAGCAACAAACCACGAAACCCGCCGAAGGCGCCCAGGCTGCGGCCTCAGACGGACAGGCAGCGACCTCTCCTCATGCGATGCAGCTAGACGCGGAGCACCGGCCCATCACCGAGGGCGGCTTTGTGAAGAGCGGACCTATTGTGTTTGAGGACGACTCGGAAAAGGCCGGGCTGACCCACTGGACGCACAAGATGGGCACGCCTGCAAAAAAGTATCTTGTCGAGACCAAGGGCTCTGGAATCGGGCTTATCGACTATGACAACGACGGCTGGCTCGATATTTACGTGGTCAACGGTTCTACGTTCGACGCGCTGGACGGCAAGGAGACTCCGCCGCACGCGGCACTCTTCCACAACAACCACGACGGAACGTTTACCGACGTTGCCGCCAAGGCGGGGGTAACGAACGACCGCTGGGGCACCGGCGTCTCCATTGCCGACTACGACAACGATGGCTGGCCCGACATTTATGTATCGAACTGGGGCAAGAACCGGCTTTACCACAACAACCACGACGGAACATTTACCGATGTGGCGGAGAAGGCCGGGGTTCAATTGGGCAACTGGTCCACCGGGACCACATGGGGCGATTACGACGGGGACGGAAAGCTAGACCTGTTCGTCGCGGGATATGTACACTTCGACCGCAACAACCTGCCGGTAAGCGAAGAGAACGGGACGGTGAATGCATATTGCACGTTCCGCGGCGAGCCGGTGGCATGCGGGCCGCGGGGACTGAAGGGCGAGCCCGATCATCTCTTTCACAACAACGGCGACGGGACATTCACCGACGTGAGCGAAAAGGCCGGAGTGGCGGACAAGGCCGGCTACTACGGGCTGGGCGCCGTGTTTGTCGACATCAACAACGACGGGAAGCCGGACCTGCTGGTGGGCAACGACTCCACTCCCAACTATCTTTACCTGAACAATGGCGACGGGACGTTTGAGGACGTGAGTTACGCCTCAGGATTCGCGGTGAATGGAGCGGGACAGGAAACAGCATCGATGGGCATCGCGGTGGGCGACTACGAGAACACGGGCATGCTGGATGTCTTCGACACCACCTTCTCTGACAACTACAAACCGCTCTACCACAACGAGGGCGACGCCAACATGACCGACATCAGCTACCACATGGGTCTGGGCGAAATCACAGTTCCCTTCCTGAGTTGGGGCGACGCCTTTATGGACTACGACAACGATGGTTGGAAGGATTTGCTCATGTCCGATGGCCACGTCTATCCCGAGGCGGACAAGTACGCATGGGGTACCAGTTGGAAGCAGCGGCCCATGCTCTTCCACAACATCGATGGCAAGCATTTCGAAAATGTGCCTGCCGTAGAGGGCACGGGACTCGCGGACGTGATTGCAGGGCGCGGCATGGCCGTTGGCGATTTGTTCAACGACGGCAAGCTGGACGCGGTGATCAACGTGATGGATGGCCACCCAGTGTTGCTGCGCAATGTGAGCCCGGATCACAATCACTGGCTGGAGATGAAGCTTGTGGGCGGGCCGAAGAGTCCGCGGGACGCAGTGGGAGCCACGGTCTACGTGACGGCCAACGGGATGAAGCAACGGGAAGACGTTCTCAGCGGGGGAAGCTATCTCTCGTCGAACGACCCGCGGCCGCATTTTGGGCTGGGGCAGGCTACCAAGGTGGATGACATCGAGATTCACTGGCCGAGCGGCAAGGTAGAGCACTTCACAGTGCCTGGTGTGGACCGGATTGTGACGATCAAGGAAGGCACGGGGAAGTAGAAAAGGCAGGGGTCAGGGGTCGGAGGGGTCAGGGGTTATGGCGTGGAACGCTGCCGGCCGCCGGAATTCATCCGGCGGCCGCTGTGTTTTTATCGTTGCAATTAGAAAGTGATGCGGCCTGAGAGTTCGAGACTTCGCGGGCCAGCGCCTTCGGCGGTTTGGAAGGCAGTGATTGCGCCGAAGCCTGGGGAGTCGACCTGCATGTTGGGGGGCTCGTAGTTGCGATGGTTGAAGACGTTGGCGGCCTCGATGCTCAGCTCAAGCCGGGTCTGCTCGTAAAGCGCCAAGCTTTTCATCAGGGAGAGCGAGAAGTTGGCGGTTCCGGGTCCAACCACTCCACCGACGGGCGCGTTGCCAAAGCGGCCGATTCCGATTCCGTCGGGGGTTTGCAGGTTGAGGTAAGGAAATGCCGCGGGATTAAGCCACTGGGCGGTGGTGCGCTGCGGCGCATAGACAGAGACCGTCGTCAGCTGGTCGGGGCGGGCCTGACCGACCGTGGTGAGGATGTTGGTGTTGGCCGGGTCGACCGACTGCTGGAAGGGTGTAAGAAAAGGGCCGGATTGCAGGACGGTGACGCCGGCCAGTTGCCAATCGCCGACAAGACGGTTGAGCGCGCCGCCGGCCGAGAGCCATCGCTGGCTGTGACCGAAGGGCAGGCTGTAGAGATATGTGGTCAGGAAGCGGTGCTGGCGGTCGTAGATCACGTTGCCGTAGTCGATGCCGGGATGGAAGCGGTCTGTGGCAAAGTTGCCGCCCGCGATGGCGAAGGCGCTGGGAGCCATTCCGCCGGCATTGGAGAGGTCGCGTGTCCAGGTATAGCTCGAGTCAAACGTAAGGCCTTTGCCGCTGTGCCGCGAGACTTCGACGGTGCCGCTGTTGTAGTTGCTCTCAGCGGCGTTGGTCACGGCGTCGATGATGCTCCAACAGGGATAGGGGCGGTGGTCGCTGAGGAGTGAACCATCGTCGGTGATGCAGGCGCCTGTGGCAGCGGGCGCCGTATCGGTATTGCTGTAGCCGATGGTGTTGGCAGGCACCTGATTCAGATCCTGCATGGTTTCAAGGTTGATGCCGTGGCTGCCGGTGTAGGAAAGCCTCATGCCGATGTTGTGGCCCAGGTCCTGCTCCAGGGTAAGGTTCCATTGCTGCACCGAAGGGTCCTTGTAGTGAATCGGAAATGCGTAGTAAAAGCCGGCAGTTCCCGTGCTGCTGCCTGCGGCGCTGTTGAAGGGGTTCGCAAACGAAAGCAGCGGCGTGACACCGTCGGACTGGAAATCCTGGTTGTAGATGCCCACATAGCTGGCGTGAACCGCCCAGCCTGATACCAGGGAAAAGCCAAGCGGCGACTCGATGAAGCGGCCCCAGCCGCCACGCAAAACAGTCTTGTCGTTACCGTAGGGCCTCCACGCGAAACCGAGGCGCGGCCCCCAGTCGTTTCTATCGGTATAGCGCAGGCTCGAGGGAATACCGGCTTGTGAGGCAGTGAGGATAGGCGTGGGTGCGATGGCGTTGACGAAGTCTGAGGATTCGAAGGACTCGGCCTGTGTGTTGGGCACCACGACCGCGCCGTGCACAGACTGGCCGTCGATGCTGGCGGTGTAGTCGGGCAGAAAAAATGCAGTGTTGTAATTCGTTTCCTTGAGCGGCGGGTGGAGTTCGTAACGAAGACCCAGGTTGACTGTCAGGTTTGGGGTGAGGTGCCAATCGTCCTGGCCAAAGAAAGCCCATGAGTAGCCCAGTCCATCCATGACCGGTTTATTCACCGTGGAAACTTCGGTGTAATCGGGATAGCCGAGCAGAAACGCGGTATAGGGATCGCCAATGTTTGTACCCACGTCGGACGACCCGTCAAACACGTACCATCCCGAACGATAGTTGCCGAAGACATTGTCATCGTGGTCGGCGAGGCGCTTGAAGTCCACACCGAATTTGAAATTATGCTTCCCGTTGGTCCAGGTGAGATTGTCGAGGGCTTGAATAATCTGGCCGCGCTGCACGCCGGGGTTGCCCGCGCCTGTGGCCATGAATCCGTTGATGAGGAGCTGCGGGGCCTCAGACCATTCGGTATCCGGCTGGGGAACGGCTGTGAGCCCGGTCTGGGCGAGGAGGGACGCGGTGGAGTAGCTCTGTGTCTCGGAGGTGTGCTGCTCGTTGAACCCGGCACGGAACTCGTTGAGCAGGCGCGGCGTGAAGATGTAGTTGTGTGCGAAGGTGAGACCCTCGTCGATTTCTGGTGTGTTGTAGGCGCCCTGGAGGGGGCTGCCGGCCGTCTGGCAATAGGAGTATGTGCAGTAGGCAGCGGGCGCTGTGGTTACCTGGCGATTCTTGTAAGAAAAGCGCGCGAACATGGTTTGCCGCGATGAGATTACCTGGTCGAGCCGCACGTCGCCCTGATTTGCCGAGATGGGTGAAGGGAAGTTTGTCTGGTAGTTGTTGGCGTAGGAGCTGGCAGGGCCGTAGTTGGGCGTGGGCATCAGGAACTGGAGCAAGTTGGCTGAGAGCGCGGTCACCGGCACATTGGCGGGATCGATGGGCGTGACCCCGTCGGGCTGATAGATGGCGTCAATTCCCTGCCCCGCAAGGTAGTCGGTGAGATTGCCGTTGCGCATGTCCATGGAGGGAACGCTGACCAGAATGGGTGTCTCGCGCGGCAGGCGGAGCCCTTCGAAACTGGCAAAGAAAAAGGCCTGATTGTCGGTTCTTTCGAAGGGCAGGAACTTCAGAGGGCCGCCCAGAGTGCCACCAAAATCATTCATGATGATTTTCGGTTTGCTGATGGCGAAGGTGTTGTTTGAGTTGAGCAGGGTGTTCTCGTGGTTCTCAAAGAGGCCGCCATGGTAATGGATGGTGCCTGCCTTGGAGACGGTGGTGATGTCTGCGACGCCGGAGAACTCGGCGTTGTTGTTGGACTCGCTGACACGAATTTCCTCAATGGAGTTGAAGGAAGGAAACATTTCGTTCACCGGGCCCGAGTATTCGACGCCCACCGATGAGATGCCGTCGATGGTGACGCTGAGCAGAGCCGCAGTGGTTCCCATCACGGCGAGGTTGCCTCCATCGTCGGTCTGCACGCCGGCTTCGGTTGTGAGCGTGGAGATGGGGCTTGTTGATCCTGTAGATCGGGAATAGATGGCAACCGGAAGCTCGACCAACTCGTCGCCTACCTTGGTCTCAGCCAGGTTGGAAACGTCCGTGGTGATGACCGGCGCAGTGCTATCGTCCAAAACAACGACGGTCTGGGTGGCAGCGCCCAGTTTCAAAACGGCATCCATGCGACGGGTTTCACGGGCCGTAAGCGAGATGGCAGGCAAGGACTCACTCTGAAAGCCCGGCGCAGAGATGGTGAGCGCGTAATTGCCCACGTCGATGTTCTTGAAGGCGTAGCTTCCATTTGCATCGGTGACCACTGTGCGCTGGGCAGTGGTGCCGGTGTTGACGAGCCTGACCTGCGCGCCCTGAAGCAGCGCCCCGCTCGAATCGCGCACCGTGCCGAGGATGGAGCCGAAAGTGGATTGCGCCAAGAGCGGGCTTGCCCCGAGAAATGCGAGACAAAAAACAAGAAGAAGAAGCGGAGCAACTCCGCGGCAATTGGATACAGGGAAATGACTCCTGTGCATTCAGTCACCTTTCAAGAGATTTTCACGGGAGTGACGGCGTTTCTTCGCCCTGAAATTGATAACTATTCAAATGTAGCGCCTGCGGCGGCGCGCGGGACTCTAATTTTCACAAAAAAATCAAGTGGAAAGAGATGAACCCTGCCGTGGACCGCGACATTGGGCGCGGATCGGCTACTGGTGAAACAACCCATGTTAGTCTGCGGTTGTGCCACAGCAGACCTCGCAGGAACAGGAACCGGACACCGATGCTCAATCGGCCCCGCAGCCACGCTTTACAGCTTGGCACGCGGGCACAATCGCACTGCTCGCGCTGGGCTATTCCGGCTACTATTTTTGCCGTTCGAATCTATCGGTCGTATTGCCGGACCTGATTCACGATCTTGCGCAGCACGGCGTGAGCGTGAGCGAGGCGCAGATTCGGCTGGGATTTATTGCGTCCGCAGGCACCATGGCGTACGCCGTTGGGAAGTTCGTCTCCGGCTCGCTGGCCGACCTTTTTGGCGGGCGGCGCAATTTTCTTGGCGGCATGGCCGGCTCGATTTTCTTCACCGTCTTATTTGTTCTGGGCGGCGGCTTTCCGCTGTTCACCCTGGCTTGGGTCGGGAACCGGCTCTTCCAATCCACGGGCTGGGTTGGACTCGTAAAGGTTTCCTCGCGCTGGTTTTCGTATTCCACCTATGGCACTGTGATGGCGGTGTTGAGCCTGAGCTACCTGTTTGGCGATGCGGCCTGCCGGTGGGTGATGGGCGAACTGATGGCCTTTGGGCTTGGCTGGCGCGGCGTTTTTCTGGCGGGCGCCGGATCGCTTGCGGTCCTGCTATTGGCCAACCTGCTCTTTCTGCGCGAGACACCGGAGGAGCGTGGATTGCCTTCTCCCGAGGCCAATCCGCTGAATGTGTATGCCGAAGGCGAGCGCGATAGCGGCGAGGAAACAGTCGGACTGCGCGCGATTCTGCGCCCACTGCTGGCAAGCTTTCCATTTTGGATGGTGTGCCTTCTGTCGCTGGGAACGACGCTGCTGCGTGAGACTTTCAACTTCTGGACGCCGACTTACTTCGTCCAGTATGTGGGCCTGACCAGTAGCGTGGCGGCTGAGCGCAGTGCGCTCTTTCCGCTGTTCGGCGGCATCAGCGTGCTGATGGCGGGGGTGGTGAGCGACAAACTGGGACTAAACGGCCGCAACCTGGTGCTGGTATGCGGAATGGCGGCCAGCACCATTTGCCTGCTGGCGCTGGCGCACACTCCCGGCCACGCAAGCCAATGGACGCCTGTCATCCTGGTCACGCTGGTGGGCTTTCTGCTGCTTGGACCGTACTCCTACCTAGCGGGGGCAATGAGCCTGGATTTCGGTGGCAAACGAGGCAGCGCGACAGCTGCGGGAATCATTGACGGCGTGGGCTACCTTGCCGGATGGCTCGCGGGCGACACGGTAGCTCGCGTCACTGTCGCGTTTGGTTGGAAAAACGCCTTCCTGGCGTTGGCAGTCGCCGCGTTTCTGACCTCACTTGTGGCGCTTGTATTGGCGGCACATCAACGATTTCATAAGCCGGTGGCCGTGGAGGCGTGAGGTCTAATGCGTTCTGTTTCGTCGCTCGATGAATTGTTTGTATTGCTGGCCGCGGGGGGTGGAGAGGCATACTTTGACGAGCCAGTCACGGTGCTGGAGCACAGCCTGCAAGCCGCATGGTTCGTGAGCCGGAAGAACGACGAGAGCACGCTGGTTGCCGCTGCATTGCTGCACGATCTGGGCCACTCTGCTGCACGCCGAAGGTGAAGATGCCGCTGCGCGAGGGCTCGACACTCGTCATGAGGAACTCGCGGCGGAGTCTCTCTCTGAGCATTTGCCGGAAGCGGTTCTGGACCCAATTCGCATGCATGTTGCGGCCAAGCGGTATCTCTGCTTTGCAGATCCGCACTACCTCGCCGCGCTCTCGCCTGCATCAATCGAAAGCCTCGCGCTGCAGGGCGGACCGATGAGCGCAACGGAGGCCGAAGCCTTTCTTTCGATGCCTCATGCGCAACAATCCATCGCCCTGCGCCACGCCGATGACGCCGCAAAAGTGCCCGGACTCTCGGTTCCGGGGTTGGAAAGCTACCGGCCGCTGGTGGCGTCACTTTGGAAGTGAATCAAGAATCGACAGATTTGCAAAACCGGGTCGGGAATGTTTCAATCAGGTTATTGAAACAGGGGTGCTCCACACTGTGGGGCTGAGAAATACCCTCGAACCCGATCCGGATAATACCGGCGTGGGAAGTTTCCGACCGAAGCGGCCTTCTCCAATCGATGCGCGAGTTCTCCTGTTTCACATAGTTGAAGCAAGGGGAAAGTATGTCAGCGTCCGCGGCCAGTTTCACGTTCGATCACCAACGCAATTTTCACCTGATCATGTGCCACCGCGGGCCTGATCGAGCGCGGCTGGCAATCGGGTTGGCGCTGCTTTGTTGTCTTGCGAATTCCTCATGCGCGTTTTCGCAGAATCAGGATTCAGTTCCGCCGAAGTCGACCGAGGCGTCGAAACCGGCAGCACAGAAGCTGCCGCGCGTCACCACAACTGTCGTAGTCCACGGCGACCGCGAAGAGAACTACCTTCCCGAAAACATTGTGGTGGGTTCGCTCGACGCCGTGCCGCTCAAGAGCGCCCCGCTCTCGGCTACTGTCGTCACGCGCGCCGTGCTGAACGACCAGGTCGCGCGCCTGCTCTCCGACGTGGTTAAAAACGACGCATCCGTCGCCGACGATTACGTACCGGTGGGCTACTACGGCAACTATGAGATTCGTGGCTTCCCCATCGACCTCGCCACCGGCATCGAGATCGACGGCATGACGGTTGCGGGCGAGCAGGATGTGCCGCTCGAAAACAAAGAGAGCGTGGATATCCTACAGGGCCTGGCCGGCGTGGAGAGCGGCGTAGCCTCGGGTGGCGGCCTTATTGATTACGTCACCAAGCCGCCTGCCGTGGTGAAAGATCTGGACATTGCAACGGATCAGCGCGGCACAGCTTATGGCGCCGTCGATCTCGGTCGCTTCTTCGGCGCGCACAACCAGGTGGGCGCGCGGCTGAACCTTGCCGGTGAACGGATCCAGAGTTATTTGAACGGCGCCGACGGCTGGCGTGCCGTGGGTGCGGGCGCTGCCGACTGGAAGATCAATTCGAATGCGACTCTCAAAACGAACTTCGAGTATCAGCACAAGATCGAGCGCGACGGCAGCGGCTACCAGTTGTTGGGCGGAACCACC
The DNA here is from genome assembly GCA_963780515.1 of uncultured Acidobacteriaceae bacterium. Classification (GTDB taxonomy): domain Bacteria; phylum Acidobacteriota; class Terriglobia; order Terriglobales; family Acidobacteriaceae; genus Telmatobacter. The sequence goes on along the minus strand of CAWACG010000008.1, from coordinate 226,399 downwards.
GTGCCCGACGTCAACCACCTTTATCCCTCCACACTGCTCGGACTGCAGCCCTGGGTCAAACCCGATACCTACGATGTGTTCAACACCAACGTGCGACTCGACTACTCCCTGCCCCACAACTGGCTGACCTTCGTCGAGGGCAGTCTCAGCCATTCGCTCATCGACGACAACGTGATCTATGCCTACGGGAGTTCGTTCGACGCAAACGGCAATGTCAGTTGCCCCAATGCGCCCGATGCTCCCGCCTATTTCTTCTGCCCCGACGGAACTTATGGTATTTACGACTACCGCGACCCCGGCGAACTGCGCATCGACGCCGTGGGCGAAGCGATGCTGACCGGCCACGTCAAGATGGGAAAGGCGGCTCAGGACCTCACCGCCGGCACAGAGTTGTTTCTACGCAGCGTGCAGCAGCCAGGCTTTTTCACGGTCGCAGACCCCTATTCATCCGATGGGGTGGTGCAGGATGGCGCCGTCTACGCCTACGTTGGCGCGGAGAATATCTACCAGCCCAATGTGCCGGTCGATCTCGCCTCTGCGGAGGATCCGCATGAATCAGCCGGCCCGCGACGTCTGTGGGAAAACAATCATCAGGCCTCGGCTGTGGTGCAGGACCGGATTCATTTGCCGGGCCGCATACAGCTTATCGCCGGCGGACGCTACGATTCACTGCGCGACCACAACTACTCACTTTCGGCCACCAGTCCCACGACACCGCCCACCTTTACCGACAAGCCCGTATGGCTGCCGCAGTACGCGGTCACCTTGAACCCGATTCAGAACCTTACGCTTTACTCGAACTACGGAGTCATGCTCTCGCTGGGTCCGCAAGCACCATGGTGGGTGGATGACTCCAGCCAGTTTCTCGGCCCTTTCAACACGCGCCAAGCCGAGATAGGCGCCAAGTACGAGCCGGGCCAGCGCATCCTGCTCTCCGGCGATCTTTTTCATATGCGCGCTCCATTCTTCTATCCCAAGGTGATTCAGTCCCCCGACAGCTTTTGCCCGGCCAGCGAGTTCAACGGTCCCGGCGACCTCTGCTTCGAGTCTGAGGGCCACGAGACGCACAACGGCCTGGAGATAAGCGCCCAGGGGAATGCTGCACGCTGGCTGCGCCTCACCGCATCTGCCATGGCCATCCGCGCTGTCTCCACCGATACGGGCACGCCGGCCTTCGACTCGAAGCAGGTGATCGACGTACCCCATCTGCGCGCAACCATGTTTGCCGACATCGCATGGCCCCACATGCAGAGCCTGCACATCATGCCCGGCTGGGGCTTTGCCAGCCGCAATGAGGCTACGCGCGATGACACGGTGAGCGTGCCTCGCTACAACATTTTCAACCTGGGAGCAAGTTACAGACCTGGCGGCGAGCAGGGCCGCGTGACATTCCACCTCTACGCGAACAACATCGTCGATAAACGCTACTGGAGCGACACTGGCGCAAGTTATGGAGACACGTTCCTCTGGCTGGGCGCGCCCGCGACGGTGCGGCTCTCGGCCCATTACACTTTCTGAATGTTTGCAACCCAATCGGGGGACGGGGTTATCGGTTCATATGGGTAAGGATGCAACTGCACACGGCATGGACGGTACGCTGGTCGAGCCCGACTGGCCCGCGCTGACGTTCGATGAAGTACGAGCACTTTTGAAGCAGTTTCCTCACTGCGGCCAGCCCATCAGGATTCTGTCCTGGAGCCCGCGGCCATTTTCGGCGGCCAGTGTGGTGGCTACGAAGGCCGAGAACGTCTTCATCAAACGGCACCATCGGGCAGTACGCGATCGTGAGGGACTGCTTGAAGAGCACCGCTTTATTGCCCATCTTTACGCCAAAGGCGCGGGGGTGCCGCGAGTGCTTGCCTCGGCTTCAGGCGAGACGGCGATCGAGAATGGCCAGTGGACTTATGAAGTGCACGAGACGCCGAAGGGCGTGGATCTATATGAGGATGCGCTCTCCTGGACCCCATTTCGCTCGGCTGCACACGCATACTCGGCCGGCCGGGCGCTTGCCAAGCTGCATCTTTCCGCGCATGAATTCGGGGCTCCGCCGCGTAAGCCTCGACCGCTGGTAGCCAGCTTTTCAATCTTTGCCGCGAATGATCCGTCCATTGCGATGAAGCAATATCTTGCTGAACGGCCAGCGCTGGATACTGATGGAGCGACACACATACGCTGCGAAAATGCTTTGGAATTACTTGCGCCGTTTCACGCAGAACTGCGGCCGTTTTTGTCCGCGTTGACGCCTTTGTGGACACACAATGACTTGCACGCGTCTAATCTTTTCTGGGACAGAGCAAGCGACGACGCGGAGGCTACAGCCATCTTTGACTTCGGCCTGGCCGACCGCACCAATGCAGTGCACGACCTCGCACACGCGATCGAGCGCAATATCGTGGAATGGCTTGCGCTGGTGCACGACCCGACGCATCTGGACGATGTGCCCGTGCATCTCGATCACCTGCTGGCTCTGCTGGACGGCTACGAGTCAGTGCGCCCGCTCTCAGTGGAAGAAGCCGCTGCACTTGCGCCGATGACCGCGCTCTGCCACGCGGAGTTCGCACTTTCAGAGGCGGATTACTTTCTTGGTATTCTTCATTCGCCGGAAAAGGCGGCAATGGCGAGTGAAGGCTGGCTGGTAGGCCACGCGCGATGGTTTCACGGTGGGCGCGGACATGCGCTTCTGGATGCGCTGCGGCAATGGGCTGCGACGCACGAGCGCCAGAAGCTGGGAACTGCACAGCGATGACCTGGACGTTCATCGCCAACTACTTCTCAACCAACTGGCTGGAAGTTGCGGGGTTGATTACCACGGTGGTTGGCATCTGGCTGACGACACGCCGCACTCTGCTCTGCTGGCCCATCGTGCTGGCCGCGGACGTTATCTATCTGATCGTGTTTTATCGCGCACAACTGCTATCAGACGCTCTGCTTCAGATATTCTTCATCGCCTTCACGCTCTATGGGTGGTGGCACTGGTGGCGCGGCGTGCGCGAAGAGGGCATGGTGCGCGTGGAACCATTGGCGATGGCAAGCCTTTTGATGGCCCTTGCCGCCGGCGCAGCAGGCAGTTTTGTGTTGGGGGAACTGGCCAAGCGTCTGCACGCAGCGCTGCCCTACCTGGATGCCACCCTCGCCAGCTTCAGTCTCGTAGCGAGCTGGTGGCAGGCGCGAAAGCACACGGCAAACTGGTGGCTTTGGATTGTGGTGGATTCGGTGTACATCGGTGAGTATCTATACAAGGATCTGCGAGCGACCGCTTTGCTCTATGCCGGGCTGGTCGCGCTTGCCGCCCTGGGTCTGCGCGATTGGCGACGGGCTGCGAAGTCTGTTTAAACTGCGGCCTGCACCACATTCCTTAAAGGCTCACCGGCGATATAGCGCCGCAATTCGTCTTCTGCTGTCTTGATCGAACGAGGAGCGAACTGCGGGCTCGAACCTCCCACGTGGGGAGTGAGCAGGAGGTTCGGACAACTCCACAAGGGGTGGCCGGTCGGAAGCGGCTCAGGGTCGGTGACGTCAACAGCCGCGCGAATCTTGCCTGCATTGAGCGCTTCAACCAAGGCGTCGGTCTGCACTACGGGTCCGCGCGCGGCATTGACGAGGAGTGCGCCCTGGCGCATCAACCCGAATTCCCTGCTGCCGATCAATCCGCGGGATTCCTCTGTGAGGGGAAGAATCAAAATGACGACTTCAGCCAAGGGCAGCAGGTGATGCAGTTCGCTCACCGCGTGGACCAGGGGCTGAGTGCGCGCGCTTCTGGCCATGCGTAACAATTCCACATTAAACGGCGCGAGCATGCGCTCAATCTCCCTGCCGATAGATCCGTACCCCACCAGGAGAACCGTCTTACCGGTCAGTTCTTCCTGCATCACTGGAGGGTAGTGCGGTCGAACGTCGCCTGTGATGCGGATGTAATGTGCGCTGGCCTCAAACCGCCGCTTCCATTCGCCGGAACGTTGCACATCGAGGTAGAGGGGGAAGTACTTCAAGGTGGCAAGAATCGCAGACAAAGTCCATTCCGCGGTGGAGATGTTGTGCGCGCCGTGGGCGTTGCAGATGGTCACGTGTGGCCCCATCGCGCCGGGGATCCATTCGGTTCCCGCCATCAACGAAAGCACCAGCCGCACACCATGTAAATGCGGAGCGGTTCGCAGTGCGCGGGTCGGGTAGGGATCGGGAATCCACACATCGATATCGACGTCGTGGTCGAGACGATCGGATAGCGAGATGAGCTCAATTCCGTCCGGGAATCCGGCAAAAAGCTCGGCAGCGATGGTCGCGGGATATCCTACTCGCAGCATATTCACTCACAGGAATTCAGTGTGGGCGCCTCGCTTTTATGCTACACGCAAGGGCCCATCGACCTGGGTCGAATATCCCTGATTGACCCGGCGCCTCCCAAACAGTGAGACTGGTCACGGTCAGGACATGCCATCCGGGGCGATCCTGTCTTCATGAGAATCGAAATCGGCGGCAGTCGCACATGCGCCTGAAAACCAACAAGACGTGGTCGCAACAACAGCTAGCCGCAAAGCTGCGACTGGACGAGCACGCTGGCATGTTCAGTTGGGAGCATCGCAGGCTCGTGATTCACGCGGCCAAGACCGCCCTGGCCGCCGCGTTGTGCTGGTGGCTGGCGATGCGTTTTGGCCTGCACGATGGCTACTGGGGCGCAATCAGCGCCATCATCGTGCTGCAATCCAACTTCGGGTCGACGATCTCCGCGTCGCGAGACAGGCTTCTTGGCACTCTTATCGGCGCGCTTTTCGGCTTCTCGTTTTCGCTCTTCGGCACGCTGCCCTGGAACTATCTGGTTGCCGTGATTCTGGCAGTTACCGTCTGTGGCCTGCTTGGATTCCGGAGCAGCTCACGGTTGGCCGGGGTCACCATCACGATCGTCATGCTCGTCCAGAAGACCGGCTCGCATTGGACCCTTGCGCTGGACCGTGTGGGTCAGGTTGTTCTGGGGATTATTGTGGCTCTTGCGGTATCCACACTCGTGTTTCCTGACCGCGCTCGACTGCGGCTTCGAGATGGGCTGGCGCAGGAGTTCCTGGTGCTGGGCTCATTTTTTGAAGCGATATTGCAGGGCTTTCGCGGCGCGCCGGCTGAGAACCTGGCCGCAGTGCGAGAGGATGCACTGGCGACTTTGCGCGGCAACAACCAATTGCTGGAGGCGTCACGCAACGAGCCATCAGGCGGGCCGGGGTGGCGCGAAGGTCTGGGAATGCTGGCGCAATTTGGCCGTTCCATCTTCGATGCACTGGTCGCACTCGAGTTTGCAGTTCGAGATAGCCATGAGGATGGATATGCGCAACAGCTTGAGCCCGAGCTGGGAAAGCTTGCCGTCGACATTCAAACCGGTTTCCACTATGTTGCCGGTTGCACGCACGACTGGCGTTTTCACATTCCGCCGCAGGGACTGAATCTTGAGGAAGACATTGCGAAGCTTGAAGCGCGCATGGCCGCCGTGCGGCACACCGGCTTCCAGTTCTCTCAGGCTGAGATTTTGCGCGCCTATGCGGTTCAGCTTCACCTGAAGCAGATTGCGCGGCTTCTCCGCTCCTCGCGCGTTGAGACCAGCAGGGCGATCGGCGAAGCGCAGAAATGAACCACTGGATCTAGGCAAGAAACTTATGCAACGCTTCTATGCAGTCTTCGATTTCGTTGATGGTGATGGCGTAGCCGAATCGCAGGTGACCCTCGCCCTGAGCCCCGAACACCGAGCCGGGAATGGTTGCGATGTGTGCCTTATCAAGCAGTATCTGCGCCGCAGTGCGGCTGTTTTTGTGAATCTTTTCAACGTTTGGAAACGCGTAAAAAGCGCCCGCGGGAGGTTCGCATGAAAGGCCCACCTGATTTAGCGCAGACACAAGCAGATCGCGACGCTTGCGATACTGCTCGCGTCGTGCTGCGATCTCGGTATCCGGCGTAGTGAGCGCCTGGATCATTGCGTACTGTACCGGCGTGGCAACGCCGTTGGTGGAGTAGAGAACGATTTTGCGCAGCGCAGTCATGAAGGGTTCTTTGGCTACGGCATAGCCCGCGCGCCAACCGGTCATGGCATACGTCTTTGAGAACGTGAAGCAGGTAATTGTCCGCTCGGCCATCCCTGGCAGGGATGCAATGGACACGTGTTCGCCGTCATAAACCAGATCTTCGTACGCCTCATCTGCGATGACCACGAGATCGCGCTCGATGGCGAAGGCCGCGACCTCTTCCGCCTCGGCACGCGTAAAGACAAGACCGCTTGGATTCTGCGGCGTGTTGTAGTAGACGGCTCGCGTCTTTGGAGTTGAGAACTGCTCGAGTGTCTTGCGAATTCCGTTGCGTCGTGCGGTGATGGTGGGCACCAGCAGGGGTCGCGCCTGTGAACCGGTTATGAGGTCGCCAATGGGCGTCCAGTAGGGCGAAAACACCAGCGCATCGTCGCCCGGATCGAGCACACTTTGAAACGCCGCATACAATCCCTGCGAACCGCCTACCGTGGCGATCACTTCGTCGGTGGTCACGTGGATGCGGTTCTTGGCCGTGAGCTTTTCTGACCAGCGCTTTGCGCAAGGGCAGCACACCGGAGGATGGCGCGTAGTGGGTCTGGTTCTCGACCAGCGCCTTGACAGCCGCGAACTTGATCTCCTCGGGCGTTTCGAAGTAGGGTTCGCCGCCGTGGAGCGAATGCACCTGGAGACCATCGGCCCGCATCCCCATGACCTTGTTGCGAATCTGCACAATGTCGGAGAATCCTACCTCGTCAAGTCTCTTTGCCAGGCGGATTCCGCTTTGCTTTGTCGGCATCGTTCGATTTCCTTTCCCATAGTGTGGGGATAGTGCGGTTTCTTTTCCAGCATACCCGATGTGGACCCAATGAATCATGGCGTCGAAATCCGCGGAGGTGCGCGGTCGGCTCAGGGATCAAACCGCGAGCAACTCGGTGTAGACTGCCATACCCACGACGGCATCAGCGCCGAGCGCGTCGAGCGCGTCGACCTCCTGCCTGACTTCGGATGCCGCCGGCAACGATGAGTTGACGGTCAGTGAGTTTGCGGAGGCGGGCGGCAGTTTCGATGGGAAAGCCCTGCATCAGGCCCTCGCCGTCGACGTGTGTGTAGAGGAACGCGGCGGCGTATGGCTCCAATTGCGGAATCGCCTCGTCGGGCGTGAGGGCCACTTGCGCCTTCCATCCTTTGACAGCAATGCGGCCGTTTTTTGTATCGATGCCGGCGACAATGCGGTCCGGACCTACTGGCATCGGCAAGGTTGGCGGCGAAGTCAGTGTTGACGGTGCCTGATTCGGAAAAAAGTGCGGAGCCAATGATGACGCGCCTGGCACCTGCGTCCAGGACCTGACGGGCGCGCTCGATGGTGTGCGATGCCGCCGCCAGCCTGGACTGGCAGTCGCTTCGCAATCTGTGCTGACCAAAGCGGAGTTATCTCCCTGACGCATGGCCGCGTCGAGGTCGATCAGCTGGACCAATGGAAACTTGGAGAACTTTTCAATCCAATATTCGAAATCGTCAAATGCAAGGCGCAGTTTTTCACCCTGGACGAGCTGGACGATGCGGCCGCCCAATAAATCGATGGAAGGAATCAGCATGGCAACCTCACTGAGACACCGGCTTTGGCCAGTTCCTCCTTAAGCGATCGCGCGCTCGATACGCCGAAGTGAAAGATGCTGGCGGCCAGCGCGGCATCTGCCTTGCCGCGCCCAAAAACTTCAACGAAGTGGTCTACGGTTCCGGCCCCTCCAGAAGCGATTACGGGGATGCCAACCGCCCCGCTCACCGCTGCGGTCAATTCGCAATCAAAGCCGGTTCGCATTCCGTCTGAGTCCATCGAGGTGAGAAGAATTTCGCCGGCGCCGCGGGCTTCTGCTTCGCGCGCCCACTCCACGACACGACGTCCGGCCGGCTTGCGCCCGCCTTGCACGAAGACTTGCGCATCGCGAACGGGGTCCGCGGCATCGGGTCGCGGCGTGCGTCAATTGCGACGACGACGGCTTGCGCGCCGAAGTTGCGGCCGATGGCGTCAATCAATGTTGGATCGGCAAGCGCCGCTGAGTTGATGCTTACTTTGTCGGCTCCAGCTTCGAAGACCTGGGCTGCATCGTCGGCGGTTCGAATGCCGCCGCCCACGGTGAAGGGCACGAAAAGTTCGCGCGCTGTTCGACGGACTGTGTCGAGCAGCGTCTGGCGCCCCTCGTGGGTGGCGGTAATGTCGAGCAGAACAATTTCATCGGCTCCTTCGCGAGCGTGGCGGGCAGCCTGAGTTGCGGGATCACCGGCGTCAATGAGGTCGACGAACTGCACACCCTTGACGACGCGTCCTGCATGCACGTCGAGACAGGCGATGATGCGCTTGGTAATCACTTCGCCCCCTCCGCATCCCTCGAGAGAAAATTGCGAAGAATCTTCAACCCGGTTGCCCCTGATTTTTCGGGATGGAACTGCACGCCCATGACATTGCCGCGCTCCACCGCCGAAGAGAAGGGATCAATGTATTGCGTAATCGCGGCGGAATCGGCAGTGACGGGCGCTTTGTAGGAATGGGTGAAGTAGACGAATTCGCCTGGCTCGACGCCGGACAAGAGGCGGGAAGTTGGACGGACTTCAAGGGAGTTCCAGCCAACATGCGGGACCTTTTCTTTACCCTCGGAGAAGCGCGCGCACTGACCGGGAAAGTGGCCGAGGCCGGGTTGATTGGGAGCTTCTGTTGAGCCGGTGTAGAGCCACTGCATGCCCACACAGATTCCGAGGAACGGGACGCCGCGAGTAATGGCAGTGCGAATCGCAGAGGTGAGGCCAGTGGCGTCGAGGCGCTGGGTTGCGGCGAAGTGGCCGACGCCGGGAAGCACGATGCGCTCGGCTGATTCAACGGGTGCAAGGTCGGAATCGGTTACCTCAGGCTCCGCACCGAGATGGCGCAGCGCTTTAAGAACTGAGGTGAGATTGCCTGCTTTGTAATCGATAACGGTTACGCGCATCAAAGCAATCCCTTGGTGCTTGGCAACATCTCGCCAAGCTGCTTGTCGCGCGAGCAGGCGACGCGAAGGGCACGCGCAAAGGCTTTGAAGATGGCTTCAATCTTGTGGTGGTTTGAGCGGCCGTACATCGTCTTGACATGCACGTTTGCGCGCGCACCGCGAGCAAAGCCCTCGAAGAAATCCGTCACCAGCTCGGTCTGGAGGTCGCCCACAAGGCGGGTGCGCACCTTGGTATCAACGGCGAAGGCGGCCCGGCCGCTGAGGTCAACCGCGGCAATCGCCAGCGTCTCGTCCATCGGCATGAGAAAGTAGCCGGCACGGAGAATGCCACGTTTTTCTCCCAGGGCGCGGTTGAAAGCCTCACCCAACGCTATGCCGACGTCTTCGACGGTGTGATGTTGATCGACGTCGAGATCACCATCGCATTTGAGTTCGAGATCGAAGGCGCCATGGCGAGTGAACAACTCAAGCATGTGATCGAAAAAGCGAATGCCGGTAGAGATCTTGTATTGGCCGCTTCCTTCAATGGTGAGATGAAGGGTGATGCGTGTTTCCGCGGTATTGCGCTCAACGATGGAAGTGCGCGGGGGTGATCCTTTTCCAGGCTTCGCTTTCGTCTTGATTGTCATTGCGCATCCTTCCTGGCTTGCAATGTGTCCAGCGCCTCGCTGAGGGTCGCAACTGCATGGCGCATCTGCTCTCGCGTTCCAATGGTGATGCGAACGCGGCCCTCGCACCCTGGATCGCTGGAGCGGTCACGTACGAGCACGCCGCCGGCCCGCATTAGACTCACAAATTCCGCGTGCCTGGACCCGATTTCGACGAGGATAAAGTTCGCGCGGCTAGGCCAGCGGCGAAGTTTGACAGCATCCAGCGCGGATTCGAACTCTGCGCGGGCTTGAAGGACTTCGTTCACATACCACGCGAGGTAGGCTTCGTCTTCAAGAGCGGTTGGAAGGCAGGCAAGGGCCAGTGAGTTGACGCTGTAGGGCGAAAGTACACGGCGAATCCAACGCATCAATTCGGCGGGCCCTGCCAGGACGCCGAGGCGCAGACCGGCGAGCCCGTATGCTTTTGAAAAGGTCCGCGCAACGACGAGATTGGGAATGACGCCGATGAGGTCGGCAACCGTCTCGCCGTGGAAGTGGAAGTAGGCTTCATCGACGAGGAGCACGGCGTGCGGCGCGCGCCGGGCGAGTTCAACAATTTGAACGCGAGTGGCGACAGAGCCTGACGGACTGTTGGGATTGGCGATCGCGATGACCTTGGTGCGTGGCGTGGTTGCGGCCATCAAGCGTTCGAACGGAAACTGCAGATCATCGGCAGCCTGGATGGCGACGGAGCGCGCGTCTGTTGCCGATGCGTAGACCTCGTACATGGTGTAGGTCGGAACAGGAAGAAGCAACTCGTCGCCGGAATCGAGAAAGGCCTCGAAGAGCACGTGAATAGCTTCGTCCACGCCATTTGTGAGCGCGACTTGCTCCGCAGCGAGGCCCAGATGAGCAGCAACGATCGTCTCAACAGGTTCACGTTCGGGATAGCGCGTAAGATCGCCGGCGGAGATGCGGCCCAGCACTTCGCGCACCTTGGGAGAGCACGCCAAGGTGTTCTCGTTGAAGTCGAGGCGGAGCGCGTCGCGGCTGCCTAACGGAGGGTGATACTCCTTCATGGCCATGACGCGCGCGCGCGGTTCAGGATGCGGGGCAATCGCAGCTTCAGGCACGAGACCTCCTTTTTCCGAGTCGGCTACGGATTGCTTCGGCGTGGCCTACAAGTCCTTCTGCCTCGGCGAGCAACACGGCCTGCGGCCCAAGTGTACGCAGACCCTTTGCTGAATACTCCTGCACGGTGATGAGCTTTACGAAGTCGTTGACGCTTAGGCCGCCGCGTACGCGAGCCATTCCGCCAGTGGGCAAGGTGTGATTGGGCCCAGAGATGTAGTCGCCCATGGGCTGAGACGACCATCGTCCCACAAAGACTGAGCCCGCGTTGCGCACCCACTTAAGGTCACTGGCCTCGTCTACTGTCAGATGCTCGGGCGCCAGTCGATTTGTGATTTCGTGCGCTTCGTCCAAGCCTGCCGCGATCACAACGAGCCCATTGCGATCGAGGGCTTGACGCGCGACCGTGTTGCCGCGGCTGAATTGGTTTGTTTTTGCGATGACTTCTTTCGCCAAATCCGCACGCGTTGTGACGAAGATTGCCAATGCCTCCGGATCATGCTCAGCCTGCGCAACGAGATCGGATGCGATGAAGGCAGCGTCGCCGCGTTCGCTGGCTACAACGATCTCCGTGGGTCCTGCGAGCATATCGATGGCGCAATCGAATGCCACCAGGCGCTTGGCTGCGGTGACGTAGAGATTGCCCGGTCCGACGATCTTATCGACCCGCGCGAGGCTTTCGGTTCCGTATGCCAAAGCGGCAACGGCATGAGCGCCGCCGACCCGATAGAACTCTTTGATGCCCAGCAGGCAGGCTGCGGCCAGCGTCTCGGCAGCCGGCTTAGGGGACGTGACAACGATGCGCTGCACGCCAGCTACCTGCGCGGGAATCGCAGTCATCAAGAGTGTAGATGGCAAAGGATGGCGCCCGCTGGGCACATAGCAACCCACCGAACCGATGGGGCGCACAAGCTGACCGGTGGTCAGGCCGGCGTCTGGTGACACATTCCATGATTCGGGCTGTTGCCGTTTGGCAAATTCCCGAATGTGACGAGCCGCAGTGGAAAGGGCATCGCGAAGCGCGGGGTCGATCGCGGCCCATGCTTCGGCCATTTCGTCCTGCGTGACACGCAGATTCGCAGAACTGGAAAGGCCATCGAACTGCTTCGCGTATCGCAGCAAGGCTCGATCTCCCTGCTTGCGGACGTCCCGCACAATCCGCTTGACCGCGGGCATCACGGTGTCAAGCGCTGCGCCGCCGCGCCTCTCCAGCGCAGCAAGCATTGCTGCCGCTTCTTTTGCGCCTCGTCCTTTGGTTCGAATCAGTTTCATCGTTCGTGTCTCTTCCGTCGATTCGTCACAGCACGACTTTATTCAATGGGTATTCCACGATGCCCGTTGCCTTGGCGGCCTTGAGGCGAGGGATGACGTCGCGCGCAACTCGCTCTTCAACGATTGTGTTGACCGCGACCCACTCCGAATCGCTTAGCTGAGAGACTGTGGGTGAATTGAGCGCGGGCAGGACGGCAAGCACGTCGTTCAGGTCGGAGCGCCTGACATTGAGCATGAGCCCAACCTGCGATTGCGCATCGATCGCACCGCGCAGCATGAGCGCTATCTGATCGATCTTTTCGCGCTTCCATGCATCGGCGAGTGCAGATTTGGAGGCGATGAGATGTGTTTCGCTCTCCATCACAGTATCGATGATCTTGAGGTGGTTGGCTTTGAGCGAGCTTCCGGTCTCAGTGACTTCGACAATGGCGTCGGCCAATGTTGGCGGCTTTACTTCAGTGGCGCCCCAACTGAACTCCACTTTGACGTTGACACCCTTTTGGGCAAAGTAGCGCTTGCTGACTTCCACAAGCTCGGTGGCGATGATCTTGCCCTCGAGGTCTTCAGCTTTTTCAAAGCCGCTGCCTTCAGGCACAGCAAGAACCCAGCGCACCTTGCGCCGACTCTGTTTGGCATAGGTGAGAGTGGTCACGCTGGTTACATCAAGTCCACTTTCGACAACCCAATCAATGCCGGTAAGCCCGACATCGAGGACGCCGTGATCAACATAGCGGGCCATCTCCTGGGCGCGAATGAGCATGCATTCGATCTCGCTGTCGTCAATCGATGGAAAGTAAGAACGGCCATCCGCATAGATGTTCCAGCCGGCGCGCTTGAAAAGGGCAATTGTTGCATCCTGAAGGCTACCCTTTGGAATACCGAGGCGAAGTTTGTTAGCCACGGGATACCTCTTTCTCGCCGGCAACGCTCAATCCGAGCGGCTTGGTGAAGCAACTGACGGTGCCCTCGTGACAGACCAGCCCATCACCCTCCACCGCAACGCGGAAGAGCAGCGTGTCGTTGTCGCAGTCGGTTGACGCCGAGATTACTCGCAGGCGGTTGCCGCTTGTCTCGCCTTTCATCCAAAGCTTTTGGCGGGTACGGCTCCAGAAGGTAACAAAGCCGGTCTCCAACGTCCTGGCGTAGCTAACCGGGTTGAGAAAGCCAAGCATCAGCACTTCTCCAGTACGCGCATCCTGTACGATGCCCGGCACGAGGCCATCCATTTTGTCGAAATCAATTGTTGCGGTCGCAATGCTCATGGTTTGCTTCTTTCTGTTTTTATCTCAGATTTGTGTTGGCAAACTAAAAAGCCCACCGGCTTGGCTGCCGGCGGGCTGGGGTGATTCCTGATCTCTGTGGCCGTTTAGGTCAGGCCATGGCAGTCCGCCGGAACATGGGTCTCGTGATGGTGGTGATGACCGTGATGGCGGAAGCTCTGCATCTATCTAAAACTTAGACGCAAACCCCTCGTGGTGTCAACCAGAGCCTCATTCCCTGCTCAGTGGGCGGACCGGTTTGCCCGCTACGACTTTTACTCGCTTGAGTGCGTTTGTCTAACTGGCCTTGATCGGCTCATGAAGCAATTCCACTATGTTTTGATACAAACGATTGCGCACATCAAAGCGCTCAGAAGCGCGCGTCACATAGCGTACTTTAAGGTCAGTCCCCGCAGAGGTTGGGCGCAGACTCACAACGGGATCAGCGCTGAAACGGCTCAGGCCGTCGCCGGACAGGCCGCGCCTCCACTCTTTCTCTGCGATTCGAGCATTCGCTTCAGTCTCTTTGAGAACGGCTCCATTGATGCGTTCCACTGTGGCGTGCATGTCATCCGCGGAAGGCAGACTGACAGTGATTTCATCCCACATCCACTGCCCGGTAGTTGAAAAGTTGAAATACTGCCCCCGGATCGCAAAGCCATTCATGAAAGTAGTGCGGCGTCCGGTGGGATGTCCCTTGTCGGTCAGGGTTCCTGTTTCAAGCAGCGTGGTGCGGAAAAGGCCTATCTCGGTAACCTCGCCGCCGACACCATTGATTTCAACCCAATCGCCCACATGAATGCCATGCTTGCCAACGAGGACGAACCAGCCCAGAAACGCGATGATAAAGTCCTGCAAGGCGATGGTGAGTGCAGCGGTGGCGAGGCCTAAAATCGTGGGCGTCTGCTGTGGAGTACCAAATAGCACCAGGAGAATGAGCACAACGCCGACGACCTGAATCCCGAGCTCGATGATGCTGCGGAGCGTTTGCGTCTGCCTGCTGTCGAGCGATGGATGAGCCATCAGGCGGCGCACGAGTGCGTCAAGGAACACCATGCAGAGGATAATGAAGATGATCAGCGCGAACGATTGAAGAATCATATGAAGCACGATGCGGTGTTGCAGCAGCACCTGATCCGACCATTTGCCGTAGACCGAGGCGAGCTGCTGAGCGGTTTGAATGCGGTCATCGTAAATGCTGAGAATCTCGCGCTGCGCAGCCCTTTCCTTGATTTCGGCGAGCCTCGCGGCGCGATCCATGGAACCGCCTGCAGCGCCTGTGGCGCTCGAATTTGCCTGGGCCTCGAGGGTATTGTGTTCGGCCGTCAATGTTCGGACATCACTTTGTGTCTGCTGTATTGCCTGCTGAATCGACTCGTACCTGTCGCGTTGGCTGAACCAGGCGCTCAACCGGCCAGCCAGCGTTCCGTGCTTCTTGGCAGAAATTACTGCGACCTGGCCATCGCCTTGCGATTCGCTGTCGTATTGGCGCATCGACGCTTCATGTGCGGCAAGTTCACTTTGAATCTGCGCGCCCTGGTCACCCGAAGCGCGTTCCAGATCAAGCTGCGCATCGGCGAGTTCATCGGAATCGAGCCCGAGCTGAGCCTTGGCGACTTGCAGATCGTCTCCACCTGAGGACGAGCTTGCTGCGTTCGCCGCGCTTCCGGCCGCAGGACCTGATTTGGCCGCCAGGCTGTCGACGAGTGCCTGGTCCTGCTTTATGAGTTCCTTGAGCTGGCTTACTTTCTGCGACAGCGCAAGCGCCTCTCCTGTGAGGGTGCGATGTTGGGTCTGCAGAGCGGCCATGCGCAGTGCAGAAGCAAACGCCTGATCCACTTCGTGATCCGCCAAACGCTCGGCATCGCGCGCGTAGGCAGTCTCTTCCGCGGTCACGGCCAGCGGCGCCAACGCTTGTGCGGTCCGCCATGGGCCGAGATCGACAAGCACCTTGCCTCCGCCACCGTTCCGGTTCTTGAGGAAGGAGAGATTCTGCATTGCGTCGCGGGTGGTCCAGGAGAATACGAAGCAGAGAATCAGGAGGGCGAACAGCGCGAGGAGCGATACAGCTCTTGCGCTGCCGAAGATGCGTGGGTGCTTACCCGCGCCAGGGACGGGAGCAATCGGGGGAATTGCCATAGGTTCATTTTTACAGAAAAAACTGAGCCGAAGGCCCCCGAAGTTACGCAGGTTTGCCGTTTGTTCGACTGCGGCGCCAAGAATCCGACGCAGGCGATTTGCCTATCTTTGTTGACGTTACGAGGACGTCCGGCTTGCAGATTGATTCGGTCAAGGCGGAGAATGGGTGGTGCGAATTCGAAGGCAATTTACGGTTTTAGCTGCGGTTATTCTATGCATTTATATGACGGGAGCGGCGGGTGCAGGGTCGCTGCCGCCACAAATAGCAACGAGGCCGCAGGTCCCACAAGCCGACGCTCGCGTCGACCTCAATCATGCGACACTCAGCGAGCTGCTGAAGGTTCCGGGGCTCACGCTTCCTTGGGCCGAGCGCATTATTCGCTTCAGGCCCTACCGCATGAAGAATGATCTGGTTGACCGCGGCGTTGTTACGGGCCAGGTCTATGACCGGATCAAGGGCTACGTGATCGCCCACCGAAACGCGCAGTGAGCGACCGTCGCTAAGGAATCTCTGCACAAGCCGCATTTTCGATCGGCGAAACGATGCAGTGGCTAAAGCCATGTTGATGCTAGAGCTTTTATTGGCCCGACTGAAGTCGTGCCCTTGTTACAAAGCAACTTGTGCAGAGGTTCCTTAAGCCTCCGCCGGCTGTTCCTTATCCCCACGACGAAGCAGCCTGCTGAGAATTACGTAGAGCACGGGGATGAAAACCAGGTTCAGCACCGTTGAAAGCAGCATGCCGCCCACGATGGTGGTGCCCACGGAGCGCCGGCCCAAGGCGCCCGCGCCAGTAGCGAAGACCAGCGGCATCACTCCGAGGATGAATGCAAAGGAGGTCATTAAGATTGGCCTAAGGCGCAGTTCAGCCGCTTCGATCGCGGCTTCTACGATGGAGCGGTGTTTGCGGCGAAGTTGCTCGGCAAATTCCACGATCAAGATGGAGTTCTTCGCCGAGAGTCCGATCAGCATCACGAGGCCGATTTGACAATAGACATCGTTGGAGAGGCCGCGCAACGAAACGAGGCCCAGCGCGCCGAGAACCGCCATGGGCACGGCCAGAAGGATGATGAAGGGCAGTGCGAAGCTTTCGTACTGTGCCGAGAGTGTGAGATAGACGACGAGAATGCCGAGGGCAAAGATGATCAGGGCCCTGCCACTGGATTCAATCTCGTCCAAAGTCAGGCCAGTCCACTCGTAGCGCATGCCGGGCATCATGACTTTCTTCGCCAGGTCCTCCATGCCGGTGATTCCCTGACCTGAGCTGTAGCCCGGCGCAGGCGAACCATCGATTTCGACGGCGCGAAAAAGGTTGTAGTGCGTAATCACAGGCGGACCGGAACTCTCTGCAACGGTCACAAGGTTATCCAGAGGGATCATTTCGCCGGAATCGGAACGCACATAAAAATTGTGCAGGTCGCTGGCCGTCATGCGGAACGGCTGGTCGGCCTGTACGAAAACTCGATAGGTGCGGTTGTTGAAGTCAAAGTCGTTTATGTACTCCGACCCCATGAAGACACCGAGCGTTGTGGTGATCTGTGACAGGGGAACGCTCATCGCCTTAGCTTTCTCGCGGTTGATGGTAACCAGCATCTGCGGGTCGTTCGCCGAGAAAGTGGTAATGAGCCCCGAAATATCTTTGCGCGCCCGCCCGCCGTTCACAATCTGGTGGGCCACCCGATCCAGATCGGATAGCGTGTTGCTGCCCGTATCCTGGAGCATGAATTGGAATCCACCGAAGCTTCCCACACCGCTGACTGCGGGAGGCTGGATAAGAGCAACCAGGCCTCCGTTGGGTTGGAACATGAGGCTCATCAATTTGGGGGAAAGGTCGGCCACGATATCCGCGGCGGAATGACCTTTTCCACGGCGCTGATCCGCAGGCTTGGTTCGGATAAACATCATGCCTGCGTTGGCAGCATTGCCGCCGAAACTGAAGCCCATCACGGAGAAGGCGCCGGCGACATCTTTATTGGAATAAATGATGGCCTGTGCGCGCTCGGCCAGCGCAGTGGTGTAGGCCAGAGATGATCCTGGGGGCGCCTGCACGATTCCAAACAGGAAGCCCTGATCCTCCTGGGGAATAAACCCTGTGGGGACTTTCTGGTAGATCCATACTGTGGCGCCCAGGCCTACGAAAAAAACCAAGAGCAGGACATAACGCAATCGCAATGCGCCGTGAATAAGTCGCGCATAGGTTTTGGCCAGCCAGGTAATCGACGCATCGGCTCCGTGGATAAAGGCGGCAAATGCGCGCGACACGGGGCGAATATGGAGAAAATCCAATTGGCGCGGACGCGCTTCTTCTCCGCGCAGAAACATTGCTGAAAGCGCAGGAGAAAGGGTGAGTGCGTTGAAGGCCGAGATGGCAATGGAAAACGCGATCGTGAGCGAGAACTGGCGGTAGAGGATGCCCGTGGTACCAGGGAAGAATGAGACGGGTACGAAGACCGCAATCAGCACGAGAGAGGTTGCAATGACTGCGCTGGTTACTTCTCCCATTGCCCTGGAGGTGGCCTCGTGGGGATCGGAGTGTTCCATAGCGATGTGGCGCTGCACATTTTCGATGACCACGATGGCATCGTCGACGACGAGGCCGGTGGCCAGGGTAATGCCGAAGAGCGTGAGCGAGTTGATCGAGAATCCGAATATCTTGATGAAGGCGAAGGTGCCGATGAGCGATACCGGAATGGTGACTGCGGGAATGATGGTTGCGCGCCAGTCCAGGAGGAACAAAAAGATGACCGCGATGACAATGGCAATGGCTTCAGCGAGGGTGGTGAGGACTTCTCTGATGGAATCGCCGATTACCGTTGTCGAGTCGAAAGCGACCGCATACTCGAGTCCCGGCGGAAAGCTTTTGGCGAGTTCGGCGAGTACAGCCTTTGCGCGAGAATCCACGTCGAGGGCGTTGGCATTGGAAAGCTGCAACACGCCAATGCCCTGGGCAGAGACTCCGTTGTACTCGATGGAGGAACTGTAATCTTCTGCTCCCACTTCAGCGTGGCCTATGTCCTTGAGAAGCACGAGACCGGTGGGGGCACTTTTGACAATGATCTTGTCGAATTCCGCGGGGCTGGTCAGGCGCCCGACCACGCGGACCGGAATCTCAAACGCCTGGGTCGAATCGGAAGGCGGTTGTCCAAGCTGGCCGGCAGGGATCTCTACGTTTTGTTCCGTCAACGCATTGACCACATCAGTTGCGGTGAGCCCGCGGGCAGCCATCCTGAGCGGGTCGAGCCAGACGCGCATGGCGTACTTGCGCTCGCCGAAGATGGTTACATCGCCGACGCCAGGCACGCGCTTGAGCGCATCTTTGACGTACACGTCGAGATAGTTGGAGATGAATTCGTGGGAGTAGCGGTTGTCGCGTGTGAAGAATCCGGCAGCAAATACGAAGTTGCTGTTTGCCTTGCTGATGGTGATGCCAGTTGCATTGACTGCGGCGGGAAGCCGCCCTGTTACGCTGGCAACGCGGTTTTGCACGTCGACAGCGGCAATATCCAAATCGTAGCCGGTATCGAAGGTGGTTGTGATTGTGCTTGTGCCGCTATTGGTACTCGAGGAGCGGATGTAGCGCATGCCCTCGACGCCGTTGATTGATTCTTCCAGCGGAATGGTGACAGCTTTCTCGACCGTATCGGCGTTGGCGCCAACATAATTGCACGACACATTCACTTGCGGCGGAGCAAGATTCGGATACATCGCAATGGGGAGATTGGGAATGCAAATTGCTCCCGCAAGGATGATCATGAGCGCGCAGACGGTTGCGAATACAGGCCGATGAATAAAGAAGTCAACAAACAAAGTAAGCCTACTTTCCTTTCCGTTTGGAAGGCGCGCGGGCTAGCCGACGCCCAGACCCCCGCCAGCGGTTTTTCCCGCAGCCGGCGCTCTCAGGCGCCCAGGGGAAGAACCGGCATTCCGTTGACAAGGAACTGCGTGCTGGAGATGACTACCCGGTCGCCTGCATTGAGTCCAGAAGTGATGGAGTAGGCGTTTCCCACGGTTTCGCCGAGCGTGACTGGCGTTTCGACCGCCGAAAAGTGGCCATTCTGCTGACGTACCACGTAGACAAAGGTCTGTCCGCCGAGGCGGGTAACTGCGAGGACCGGAATCACCGCCATCGGGGTCGTATTCCAGATCACTCTCGCCTTGATCATCTGCGCGTTGCGCACAATCTCAGGCGTAGCGTGCACAGGCGCTTTCACCAGGATTCCCTGCAGCGTCGGATCCACTTGCGGCGAGACAAAATCGATTTTTGTCTTCTCGAGCAGCTTTCCGCTGGTGTCAGACAACTCCACTTCCAGGCCCATGCGCGCCAGACTTGAGCGCTCGGTGGGAATGTAGATGTATGCCTCGAGGTCCCTGTTCTCATCCACGGTGGTCAGTATGATCGGGCTTGAGGAAACATAGTCGCCCACGTGAACAGGTATGTCTCCCACGACTCCGTCGTAAGGAGCACGGATGGTGTAGTAGGCGAGTTGCTCCTCCTGCGTTTTGCGCAGACCAACGGCCGACTCGTAATCCGCCTTGGAGTTGTTGTAAGCCTGCTGCGCCTGGTCATAGGCATCATGACTGGTCACGCCAGCTTCAAATAGCTTGCGCTGCCTCTCCAACTCGATCGTGTCATAGTCGAAAACAGCCTTCTTCTGCTGCTCCGTGGCGCGCTGCGCTTGAACTGTTGCCAACTGAGGCTGCGCATCAATCGACATCATTGTCTGGCCAGCCCTGACATGGTCGCCCGATTTGACATCAATCGCTGTGAGGCGTCCGGACACCTGCGGCTGGAGCGTGGCCGAGCGGCGGGACTTGATTGTCGCCACGTAGTCGCTGCTCTGCGCCACCGGGGAAAGCTCCACCTTGACCGTTTTGACCGGCATGGCTTGCATTCCTGCCGCCGGGGCCGCAGGTTTCTTTTGGCAGCCACTTACCGCCAATCCCAACATCACTGTGCAAAACAGACTAAGAATGCGTTTCAAACCAATCGTCTTCACTTGCCCCTTCTTCTTTCCGGACCCTTTAGAGTGGCCCGGTATGCGTTCCATTGACCAAAATGACCAAATGACAGTCACGACAACAATGCCTTGCCTCTTTGCGATTGTGCCTTGTCTGAAGTGTATGCCGCAGGTTCGGCGGCCGGACGCGGAATATGAAACACGTATCTATCTGACGCCTTTGGGTCTGCCATTGTCGCAAAAAAACTCGAAACCGCTCTTGCGTCCTTGCTTCTCTGTTCATCCGGCGTTCTCGCCCTGCCACGCGAAGGGATTGAAGTTGGTCCTGTCGTCAAAGGCATCCATCGCTTCGGCCCGTTTGAGCCAGCCGACCACCATGTAAGTTACCGGTGTAGCCACGACCTCGACTGCCACTTTGATCAGATAGGACGAAATCACCATCCGGAGGAGCATTCCTGGCCGCTGAGTTCCCGCGAAAGCCAGCAGAATAATGACCGTGGTATCGACGGCCTGGCCGGTGCACGTCGAACCCACGGTTCTCGTCCAGAGCCAGCGACCGCGGGTCACCAGTTTCAGTTTGGCCAACGTATAGCTGTTGGTAAACTCCCCCGCCCAGTAGGCCACCAGGCTGGCGGCCGCGAACCGCGGGACAAGGCCGAAAACGGTGGCGAAGGCTTCCTGTCCATGCCATTCCGGGGCCGGCGGCAGCGCCACCGCAAGCTGTCCCATCAACGCCAGCAATGCCATTGCAAAAAAGCCCAGCCAGATTGCTTTCCGTGACGCGCCGTATCCATAGACCTCAGTGAAAATGTCACCGCAAATATATGTGAGTGGGAACAAAAATTCGGCGGCGCTGGGGCGAAGCGGACCGAGGCGGCAAATCTTTGGACCTACAAGGTTTGAAATCAGCAGTACCGCAACAAAGCCTACGGTAAGCAGATCGAGATAACGGAAGCGGCGCATCACTTATCGAGGATAACCCAGGCCAGGCTTTACCCAGGTTGGACCCCTGGTTCTTTGACACACCTTCGGCGAGTTGATAGCCTTCATTAGGGCCCATCCAGCTATATCGAGCCGCTTTTTGCCACCATAGAGTCCCCGTCGTCTAGCCCGGCCTAGGACACCGCCCTTTCACGGCGATAACACGGGTTCAAATCCCGTCGGGGACGCCATAAAATCAATAGCTTACAGCTATCATAGCCAGCGCGCCGAAGGCGGAGACCCTGCGGGGACCCACGCGAAGGCACCCGTTGGCCTTGCCCCTCCCGGCCGCATAATGCGCTCAGGCTTCCGGGTGCCAATGGCGTTTTGAACCGCACACGGCAGGGGGAAGAATTTGAATTTCATCGCTGCAGGCAGCAATGAGTGAGAGCAAGTGCTCCCACTACTTTTGTTGACAAGCGATTGCCCCAACCTAGCTCACTGCAACAATGCCATCTTCGGATTCCCAAAATTGCACTTATAGACCTTCCGAGTCCGAAAGGCCTGCTACCACTTTGATTATATGACTTTTGTAATTATAGGGGTGACTACTTATTAACTTATGAATTGCGCGATGTTTTTTACGATTCATCGTCCTAACTATAGATTTGACATTTCGTGGTTTGCAAATTTGGCGGTTCATGCTTATATTTGACTCAGTTTCAGACACACTTACAGCCTCCTACGAAGCGAAAGCTTTTCGAGGTGCCGTAGTTTGCAAACTCCTATCTCTGCGAGTTATTCCGCGTGATAAGGATCACATTTGCCGTTTGATATTCATTTGAACCTGAGAAATTGCTTGGTGAATATTGGACGATCGACCCAGTAAATGATTGGCTTGCTAAGTCAGGATGGCGGAGCTTTGCATCTGCTGTCTTTGCAAGGTCTGATATTTCACCTTCATGACGGTTGGCACCGCCCTTCCTTTCACACCGAGCAGAGATCTGGCCGAAAGGCGGGAATAGAGTGGGATCACAGATAACGACCCTAGAAATACCCAGCCAGATTGCCCTAAATCCGGATGAAGATCACGCTGCGAATGATCGGTCCTGGTATGCAGTTTTCACGATTCCCCAACATGAAAAGTCCGCATTCAGGCACCTCGAAACCCGCGACATTGAATCGTTTCTCCCGACCTATGAAGCCGTAAGAAAATGGAAGAACCGGCAGCGAATGAAGGTAATCCTCCCGCTGTTCCCGACTTACCTGTTCGTGCACATCCAATCGAAGGAACGAGTGCATGTTCTCCGTTCGCCAGGCGTCATTCAGATAGTGGGAAACGGCAAAGGACCTGCTCCTCTTCCAGATTCAGAGATCGCCTTGCTTCGCGACGGTTTCAATAGGAATTGTATTGAGCCATACCGCGAACTTGTAGTTGGCGAGAAGGTAAGAATTAGAAGCGGAGTTATGGAGGGAGTTCAGGGAACTCTTGTCAGGCGAAGCAGCGGTATGAAGTTTGTAATTACGCTTGAGTTAATCAATCAGCACGCCGCCATCCAAGTGAATCCTGAAGATCTGGAGCTTGTCGTCTGAGAGAAGCAGGAAGGCTCACGCCTACTTTGTAAGTCAATATAATCTATGTACTTACTCGGAACTGTGCGGTCGCCGCAACGAAGAAGACGTCCGTGGCACGGATAAGTCACGCGACGGCCTTTTAGATTCTAGAGTCCGGGTAGGGCTAACTCTTGAGCGGCTTCACTGTCCGCCTGGGTTTGCAACCAGAAACTTCCTAACACAAGCCGCAGGAACGCACCTGACCCACTCTCTGCAAGCAGCCGCTGAACCATGACCGTGGCTGAAAGGCGTGTAAGATGCCACTCATAGCGAAAAACTCAGCGAAGACTGACCGGATTGTTCAAGCGGCAGGACAGTTGATTGCGCGTCAGGGGTACCACGGAACTACCACCCGCGAGATTGCCCGCCTTTCCGGGGTCAGCGAGAACACTCTTTTCCGTCATTTCGACAATAAAGAGGATCTCTTCTGGTCGGCCCTTTGTTATCACTCCTCTGGATTGAAGCTTCGGCGGGACTTGCTGGATGGTCTGATTCACTGCGACCCCCCGGAAGTAGTCTTGCCAAAGATTCTCGACCTGCTTGCAGATACAGCGAGCTACAAGCCGGAGTTGCTGCGGCTGATCGCGGTTGCATTCCTCGAGCTGCACTGGAAGGCTGAAGTATTTGGCAATGAGTATTTATCGCCCGTCTTGTCGCAGTTTTACCAATACCTGGACAGAAACATCAGGGAAGGTAAGCTTCGGGGCTTGAACCCCACAATCCTGACTGCCGCATTGATCATGACCACCTTAATGCATCCTGGGATTTCGAAGCTGATAGGCGGAGACAACCCCTCATTTCGAAGGACTCCGGAAGCTGGCCGCGCATACGCGCGGTTCTGGCTCGATTTGCTCTCTCCAGGACTATCCGCTTATCCGGTTCCTGCGACGGAGATGGCGGCCGATCGCTTGGAGTGAGCCCAATTTCGTTCCGTTGTATTGGCGTTATCTGAATTCATCCCAGGAAGGCAATTCGGGCTGACGAGGCCCACCTTCGAGCCGAGACATATCCGAGTGTCATGCGATGGTCCGTCGCTTGACGCCTTGACCTGGTCTTTGGAGCAGGGGCACTTCACAGGGAAAGTAGATTCTGAGCCGAGGAGAAAGTTATGTCCGCGAAGTGGTGGCCAAATCGACGTCAACACCTGGTTGTTAACTTGCGCCGGCTGCTGGGATACTTTTTGGATTTATCTGCGTTCTCACTGTCTGCCGTCGTCGCTTTCGAGCTGCGCTTTGATGGCCAATTGCCTGCCCAATACTTTCACACGATGTGGACGGCCTTGTGCATATGGGCAGTGGCGAAGTCAATCGCATTCATCATGGTCGCTGTGCGATGGGGGCATTGGCGCCTTACCTCTGTCAACGAGGTGGTGCGCATTGTTCTCGCGAATTCTTTGGGATCGATTGTGGGCGGCTCGGTCATCTTCCTTCTGTTTGGAATTGGAGCCGTTCCGCGCTCCGTTTATATTCTCGATTGGCTTGTCTCCTGCCTGCTGACACTGGGAGCCAGGCTGGTTGTTCGCCTCGTGGTCACGGCAAAGCGACCGGATCACGAGGATGGGGATAGAACGCGGACCCTGATCTACGGCGCCGGCGCGGCGGGGCGGGCTCTGGTGCGGGAGCTTTTGCAGAATGAGTCCCTGAAGTGCAATGTGATTGGACTGATCGACGACGATCCCCAGAAAGCTGATCTGGTTTTCCTGGGAAAGCGCGTCTTAGGGCCGGGAGAATCTCTTGGAGCGCGGGTGCAGAGGCACGGTATCAAGAAAGTCCTCATTGCGATCCCATCCGCGACGGGACCGCAGATGGTGCGAATCTTGAAGCTCGCCACAGATGCCAGGGTGGAATACAAAATGGTGCCGGGTTTGGGAGATCTGCTTCAAGACGCGGAGCTGGGCAAGCAAATCCGAGAGGTTGCCGTGGAGGACCTGCTGGGAAGAAAGCCCGTGCAGCTTGACCTGAACCTGATTCGAGGGCGTATCCACGGAAGAGTGGTCATGGTGACCGGCGCTGCGGGCTCGATTGGGTCAGAGATATGCCGGCAGATTGCAAAATTCGGCCCTCTTGCACTGGTCGGGTTCGATGAAGCGGAGACTCCTCTATTCCATCTTGACAGGGAGATGGCTAAGAGTTTTCCGCAGATGACCTTTCACGCCGAGATTGGAAATATTACGCGCGTCGACTCCCTTAGGCGGGTGATGGAAAAATATCATCCGACGATTCTGTATCATGCCGCGGCCTACAAGCATGTTCCCATGATGGAAAGTCACGTTTTCGCAGCGGTCGAGACGAATATTTTCGGCACATGGAATGTGGCGAGGGCGGCCGCGGAGTATGGGATCGAAGATTTCGTGATGATTTCAACTGACAAAGCGGTCCGGCCGACGAGCATGATGGGCGCGACGAAGCGGGCGGCGGAGCTGTTGATTCGCTCGCTGCAGGCGGTGAATGACACCAAATTTGTCGCAGTGCGCTTTGGAAATGTCCTGGGCAGCAATGGAAGTGTCGTCCCCATCTTCAAGGAGCAGATTTCAGCCGGCGGTCCAGTGACGGTGACACATCCGGAGATGCGCCGCTATTTTATGACGATACCTGAGGCTGCGCAGCTCGTGTTGCAGGCCTTTTGCCTCGGCCGGGGCGGAGAGATTTTTGTCCTGGAAATGGGCGAGCCGGTCCGGATTGCCGATCTTGCGAGGAATCTGATTCTTCTGTCGGGACTGCAGCCGGAGCGAGACATCGAAATTCAGTTCACGGGTCTCAGGCCCGGCGAAAAGATGTTTGAAGAGCTGAATCTGCAGGATGAGCGCTTGATCCAGACTTCCCACCCCAAGATCAGAAGCTACATCAGCGTGGACAACCCTGACGTGAGGAACATTGAAAAGTTCCTTCACCGGCTTCAACAAATTGTTGAGAGACAGGATGTGGCCAGCCTGCTACTGACGCTCAAGGAGCTTATTCCGGACTACAACCCCGGCGCCGAGCTACTGCGCGTTGCTCTTTCTAACAGACCAATCCATGCAATCCCAGTCATCAATCAGTCTGCTCACGGACAAACAAAGACAGCAATCTCGCCAGAAATCACGCCCGCAGCCATCGTGAACTAGCGTCGCCTGAAGACCGGACCTAGGATACCCTGCCGCCTTGCTTTCCTCCCCATTGAATTGAATTCGATCTCAGGAGCCCCCTGCTCTTATGAATCTGAAAATATTACTTGCTCTCGCGCTGTCCTGCACATTCTGCGAGGGTCAATCCGTTTTGACTACCCCGGCTGACCAAACAGAGTCCGTCTCCGTTCCTGCAACGGCCAATGAGACCGGTGCTCCGGCGGCGCCCAATCAAACGCCTCGCCAGACCCGACGAAATACATATATTGACCCATTCGCCCCAGGGAGCAACGCACCGGCAGCGTCCGCCCCCGGGACGTTTCAAGCGCAGTCGAGGATCGTCGGGCCCATCACAGCGAAGTCCGACTTTGAGCGGTTCGCAGAAGATGCCACCGGGCGACGGCTTCCCGTATTCGGGAGACAACTGTTCGACGAGGTTCCCACGACGTTTTCGCCGGTGGAGCATGTACCTGTCCCCACTGATTATGTTCTGGGACCTGGGGACGAGTTACTGATTCGGGCGTGGGGAAAGATTGATCTGGATTCGCGCGTGACTGTGGACAGGAATGGGCAGATTTATCTGCCGAAGATTGGGACATTGAACGTTGCCGGCCTCCGATATGACCAGGTTGAGGCGTATCTACATTCCTCGATCAGCGCACTCTTCAAGGATTTTGAATTGAATGTTGCGCTCGGCCAGCTCAGGTCAATCCAAATCTTTGTTCTGGGCAACGCGCGGCAGCCCGGAGCCTATACGGTCAGTTCGTTGAGCACTCTGGTCAACGCACTGTTCGCCTCAGGCGGACCATCGGCGACGGGGACAATGCGGCACATCCAATTGCGGCGCGGCAACCGGGTGTTGACTGAATTTGATATTTACGCTCTCGCGGAAAAGGGCGACAAGTCTCACGATGTTCAGTTACTGCCAGGGGATGTGATCTACATTCCCCCAATCGGGCCGCAAATCGCCATCACCGGAAGCGTGAATGAACCCGGGATCTATGAATTGAACGGTGAGACGACCGTTGATGCCGCTCTTGAAGGCGCCGGCGGATTGACCAGTCTCGCTGGAACCGAGCGAGTTCTTCTCGAACGGATCGACAATCACACCGCGCGCTCGGTCGAAGAGTTTTCTCTGAATTCATCGGGATTGCGAAGGCCGCTCAAGGATGGGGATCTGCTTCGCGTCAATCCTGTTTCGCCGAGGTTCGAAAACGCGGTCACGCTGCGCGGAAATGTTGCCCAACCCGGCCGCTATGTCTGGAAGGAAGGAATGCGGGTCTCGGACCTCATTCCATCGCGCAGTTTTCTGATCACGCGCGACTATTGGAACCGGGGGAACCACCTGGTTCCACGCATGGCCGACCACGGGTTCGAAAGCCCTCGCATCGATCGGTATGGAAACCGCGAGATCGAACAACCTAGCGACGATCCCTCTTATGACCGAGGCAACGATGCTGGCTATCAGAATCGGACGCAACGCATCGGTCAGGACGGGAACCAGCGTATGGATCAGCCTGACCAGCCGCAGAGTGATGAGTTCGGAAGCAAGCTGACATCTCGAAACGAGACGCCGCGCATCGATCAATACGGCAACCCCCGTGCCGATCAAGCCGAGACTCAACCCACTCCCATGATTGACACCATCGGCAAGAACAGCGCGGAGGTCAATTGGGAGTATGCAGTGATCGAACGGCTCGATGATCACGACTTGAGCACGCGGTTGATCCCATTTCGACTTGCCAGCGCAATCGACGAACCGACGTCGACGGATAATCAGTTGTTGCAGGCTGGAGACATTGTCACCATCTTCTCGCGTGCGGACCTTGATCTTCCCATGGCAAAGCACGCGTCTTTCGTCAGGGTGGGAGGTGAAGTCAATGCGCCGGGTGTGTACCGTGTGAGTCCCAATGACACCTTACGAGACGTGGTGCAACGTGCAGGTGGGTTGACTCCACATTCCTATCTCTATGCTTCCCTGTTCACTCGTGCATCCACCCGCCATGCCCAGGAGGAGCAACTACGTCAATCAGCCGATGAAATGCAGCGGGAGCTCATCTCGAGGTACGCGAATGCGACTCCGCAAGCCGGTCAAACCGGTGCAGACCAGCAGGCACAGCTTGCGATGCAGCAAGCTGCATTGGCCAGGCTCACTTCAATCAAGCCAACGGGACGAGTTGTCCTGGAAATGAAGCCGGAATCGGCCACCATCGCAGATATTCCGGATTTTCCACTTGAAGACGGCGACACTTTCTACATTCCTCCAAGGCTGAGCACCGTTCAGGTCGAGGGCGCGGTCTACAACGCGAACGCATTTCGCGATGAGCCTGGAAAGCGCCTGATCGCCTATCTGAATGATGCCGGTGGAGCGACTCGCGAGGCAGATCAAAAACGCATCTTTGTGATTCGCGCCGATGGATCCGTTGTGAGCCGGCAATCCCGCGGCAATCACTCGCATGGCAGCTTCGAAAACCTGAAGCTTCTTCCTGGAGACGCGATTGTGGTCCCGGAGAAGATCAGAGTCTCGTCCAAAATGAGCGACATTATTCAGGCAACTCAGCTTGCCTCTCAAACCGCCCTGACCGCCGCAGCGCTCAGCGTGATCAAGTGAGGGCACCGATGACGGTACAGGAATCCAGCATCGAGGAGGCCGAGATCATGGTGCGGGGAGTGCTTTCCCCGGACAAGAGCGGTCGGGTCTATGAGGTAAACCTGGTAGATGTTCTGATTCAACTCGCGCGTCGTAAGCGGCTGATCGCGCGGGTGGCGGGAATTGCGCTGGTGTGCGGAATCGCTGTGGCGCTGCTGCTTCCGCCGCAGTATTCAGCCACAACGAAGATCATGCCGCCGCAACAGTCGCCATCGTCAGCTGCTCTGCTGATGAGCCAGTTCACCAATACCGGAGCCGGCGCAGGCTCCTTCGCGGCACTGGGAGGAAGCGCGCTGGGTCTGAAGAACCCTAACGATATTTATGTTGGAATGCTCAACTCGCGGCCCGTCACTGACGCGATCGTGCGGCGGTTCGATCTGGAAAAGGAGTACCACTCTCGAGATATGACCGATGCGCGCAAGGAGCTGTTGGAAAAGACCGAAATTGTCTCGGAGAAGAGCGGAATCATCACGATTTCAGTCCTGGACAAAGACAAGAAGCAGGTTGCCGCAATTGCCAACGCGTATACCGACCAACTGCGAAATCTGGTGAAGACGCTGGCGGTCACGGAGGCTTCGCAGCGCCGCATCTTCTACGAACAACAATTGAGCCAGGCCAAGGAATCGCTGATGGAGGCGGAGGCCTCGTTCCAGCAAGTTGAGCAGAAGAAGGGCATGGTGCAACCGGACGCCCAGACGCGGGCGATGATCGAGACGCTGGCGGCTGCGCGTGCGGGCGTGGCGGCCAAACATGTGCAGATCGATGCGCTGCGTTCCTATTCGACGGACAACAACCCGGAGGTGGAATTGGCAGAGCACGAACTGATTTCGCTGCAGAAGGAACTGGCCGGAATGGAAGGGAGGAGCCCCTCGTCGAGCTTTGACAATCTGGGAATGGAGG
The DNA here is from genome assembly GCA_963780515.1 of uncultured Acidobacteriaceae bacterium. Classification (GTDB taxonomy): domain Bacteria; phylum Acidobacteriota; class Terriglobia; order Terriglobales; family Acidobacteriaceae; genus Telmatobacter. The sequence goes on along the minus strand of CAWACG010000008.1, from coordinate 196,884 downwards.
ATGTTCCCGGCGCGGGGTTAGAGTATTTTCGCGCCGACCATGAAGTGAAGTACCGGCAGGCGCTCTTCGATCTTCTGATCCGGCAATATGACGCGGCGCGTATCGACGAAGTCAAAGAGGCCGCCGTAATCCAAGTGCTGGAGCCGGCCATTGAGCCGGACCACAAGACGTCTCCGAAACGCGTGGTTGTCGTGCTTCTGTTCGTGTTGGGAGGCCTTGTTTTGGGGTGTGGCCTGGTGTGGTTCGAATTGTGGACGAAGCAACTTCGATCTGACCCCAAAGCCGTGCGGCAGCTTGAAGAACTGAAGAGTGCGCTCATCGGAAGGCACACCGACGGCGCTTGAAGTATACGCTGATGCGGATCCGCCCATTGGTGGATGAGCGCATCATTTTGAAGAGATTCTGAGGACGTATCGTGGGCTTGTTACAAGACGGAAGAGTGTTGGTGACCGGTGCGGAAGGATTCATCGGTTCCCACCTGACAGAAGCGCTGGTGGAATCCGGTTGTCGAGTGAGAGCTTTCGTTCTCTATAACTCGTTCAACTCATGGGGATGGCTGGATACATTGCCTCGCGAGCTTCTCGACCAGGTCGAGGTGTATGCGGGAGATATCCGGGACCTGCATTGTGTACGCCAGGCGATGAAGGATTGCACGGTGGTGATGCACCTGGCAGCGCTGATCGCGATTCCCTATTCTTACCGCTCTCCCGAATCGTATGTGGAGACGAACGTCAATGGCACCTTGAACGTGGTGCAGGCGGCGCGGGAACTGGGAGTGAAAAAGGTCGTGCATACATCAACGAGCGAGGTATACGGCACGGCGCAATTTATTCCGATCACGGAAGAACATCCGTTGCAGGGACAGTCTCCCTATTCAGCGAGCAAGATCGGGGCAGACCAGATTGCGCTTTCCTTTTATCGCTCCTTCGATACGCCGGTGGCGGTGATTCGCCCGTTCAATACCTACGGGCCCCGGCAATCGGCGAGGGCCGTCATTCCCACGATCATCACGCAATTGATCGCTGGATGTCGTTCGCTGCAACTGGGAGCGCTGCATCCTACACGAGACTTCAGCTACGTGAAGGATACCGTGAGGGGCTTCTGCGCAGTGGCCGAATCCGCGGAGTCAGTGGGAGAAGTGATCAATATCGGGAGCGGACACGAGATATCGATCGGCGACCTGGCGACGATGATCGCAGAGTTGATGGAGACCGAAGCGAAGTGGGAATCGGATGAAGCGCGGTTGCGCCCGGCCAAGAGCGAGGTATTTCGTTTGTGGGCAGACAACAGCAAGGCTCGCAGGCTGCTGGGCTGGTCCCCGCAGTATCAGGGATCTGAGGGACTGCGGGAGGGGCTGCGCGAGTCCATCGCGTGGTTCTCGCGTCCGGAGAACCTGAAGTTTTACAAGAGCAATATCTACAACGTATAGGGCCGGATCTCCCAAAGATGAAAACAAACATGGTGGAAACGATGGATAGGCCGGAAGATTTCCGCGGGCTGGATTGTGCGCCGGTCGTGGCGGCAATTCGATCTGTGCTGCCGGCGAAACCTGTGGTGCTGCATGAGCCATGGTTTGCGGGCAAAGAACGTGAATACGTGCTGGAGTGTATCGAGACGGGTTGGGTTTCATCGGCGGGCAAGTTTGTCGATCGCTTTGAACAGATGCTGGCCGAGTACACCGGGGTCGGCAGGGCGGTTGCGATCGTGAACGGGACGTCTGCGCTGCACCTCTGCCTGAAACTGGTGGGAGTTAAACCCGGAGATGAGGTTCTGGTTCCGACGCTGACTTTCGTGGCGACGGCGAATGCCGTGGCCTATTGTGGCGCGACACCACACTTTGTGGATAGCGAAGTGGGCACGCTGGGGCTGGATGCTGCGAAACTGAACGACTACCTGAGCGGGGTTGCCGTGATGCGGAATGGCTCGTGCTTCAATGGGCGCACGGGCGCCAGAATTGCGGCCGTTGTGCCCATGCACACCTTTGGATTTCCTGTAGCTCTAGACGCGCTCGAAGAGGTTTGCTGCAGGTTTGGCATTCCGATGGTTGAAGATGCGGCCGAATCCCTGGGATCGCATTACAAGGGCAAACATACGGGCGGATTCGGAACGATCGCCGCACTCAGTTTCAATGGCAACAAGGTTGTGACCTGCGGAGGAGGGGGCGCGATTCTGACCAACGATCTGAAGCTGGGCGCCCTGGCGAAACATCTGAGCACGACGGCCCGTCAGCCGGATCGCTGGGCGATCATGCATGACGCGGTCGGCTACAACTACCGGATGCCGAACCTCAATGCGGCGCTCGGATGCGCACAGCTGGAGCAGCTGCCGGGATTTCTGGCGCATAAGCGCAATCTCGCGGAGAGCTACCGCAAAGCGTTAGCAGGTGTACGGGGGGTGCGGTTTGTGGTAGAGCCGCCAGCGACGCGCAGCAACTACTGGCTCAATTGCCTGGTGGTGGAAAGCGGGAATGCGGAGGACCGCAATCGCCTGCTAGGTGCGACACAGGAAGCGGGGATTATGACGCGGCCGGCGTGGGGGCTGATGCATGAAACGCCGATGTATGCCGACTGCCCACGGATGGACCTGGGCGTTGCAGAGCGCCTGGGCGCGTCTCTGGTCAATCTTCCCAGCAGCGCATTTCTGGACGGCCACTGTGGCTAAGCGACGAATATGTATAGTGACCGGCAGCCGCGCCGAGTACGGGTTGCTCTACCCGGTGATGCGGGCGCTGCAACAGGACGCAGGATTTGAACTGTCGATCGTCGTGACGGGCATGCACCTGTCTCCCACTTTCGGACTCACGTCCAAGGTGATTGAAAGCGACGGCTTCACAATCGACGCCAAAGTGGAGATGCTGCTCAGCAGCGACACTCCGATTGGCATCGCAAAGTCCGTGGGGTTGGGAGTGATTGGCCTGGCCGACGCACTGGAGCGGTTGGCTCCGGACATGGTGATGGTGCTGGGCGACCGCTATGAAACCTTCGCGGCGGCGCAGGCAGCGATGTTTCTACGCATCCCGCTGGTACATCTGTGCGGCGGCGATTCCACCGAGGGAGCCATCGACGAGGCGATTCGCCATAGCATCACCAAGATGGCGTGCATGCACTTCGTCACCCACGAAGAAGCGGCAAACCGGATCCTGCAGATGGGCGAGGAGCCTGATCGCATCTTCAACGTGGGGTCGACGGGGCTGGACGCGCTTCGTTGCTTTCCTCCGCTCGACCGGGAAGCATTGGCGAGCCGCCTCGACTTTGAGTTTCGCGCGCACAACCTGCTGGTGACGTTTCACCCGGTGACGCTCGCGGGCGATCTGGGAATGGAACAACTGGAAGAGCTGATGCAGGCGCTGGACGGATTGGGAGAGAAGTTTGGGATTCTTATCACCGGGCCGAATGCGGATGCGGCGGGACGCGCGGTGATGAAGCGGCTGATGGAGTTCGCTGCGAGCCATGCCCATGCCAAGGTCTACACGTCGCTTGGTCAGCAGCTCTACTACAGCGCGATCACGCAGGTGGATGCGGTGGTAGGCAACTCATCGAGCGGTTTGTATGAGGTACCGAGTTTTCACAAACCCACGGTGGATATCGGCGAACGCCAGCGCGGCCGGGTGGCGGCCGCCTCGGTGATTCATTGCGAACCCAAGGCGGTGTCGATCGCGGCCGCCATCGAGCAGGCGCTGACGATGGACTGTGCTGGAACCGTGAATCCGTATGGAGACGGCGAAAGCGTAAAGCGAATCATGGCGGTGTTGCGGCGCGCGGCCGACAGGACAGCGCTGCTACAAAAGCGGTTCAACCGGACGACGGAGGCATGACCGTGGCGCATACATTTGTTATCGCTGAGGCGGGCGTGAACCACAATGGGTCGGTCGAGCGAGCGCTGGAACTGATCGAAGCCAGCGTGCATGCGGGTGCCGATGCGGTCAAGTTTCAGACGTTCAAGGCGGAGGATGTGGTCAGCCGCTATGCCCGGAAGGCCGACTACCAGGCACGCAACACGGACCGGCGCGAGTCGCAGTTGGAGATGGTGCAGAAACTGGAACTTGATCTGGCGGCGCATGAGCGGCTGGTGTCCCGCTGCAGACAGCGCGGGATTCAATTCATATCGACGCCGTTTGATCTGGCCAGCGTGGACATGCTGGTGAATTCGCTGGGGATTGAGCGGATAAAAATTGGTTCTGGCGAGATTACCCATGCGCCCCTGCTGCTGCGTGTTGCCGAGTCCGGCGTTCCGGTTATTTTGTCGACGGGTATGAGTTCGCTGGGCGAGATCGAAGAGGCCCTGGGAGTGATGGCGTGCGGCTATTTGCATCCTGGCGTCGCGCCTTCGGTCGCGGAATTCAAGCAGGCATACCAGTCTGCGCAGGGGCAGAGCCGACTCGAGGAGAAGGTTGTCCTGCTGCATTGCACGACGGAATATCCGGCACCGCTAGCCGACGTCAATCTGAGGGCGATGGATACCCTGGCCGCGGCGTTTGGGCTGCCGGTTGGTCTTTCCGATCACACGGTGGGCTATTCGGCGGCGGTTGCAGGTGTAGCACGGGGAGCATGTGTGATTGAGAAGCATCTGACCCTGGACCGAAGTCTTCCCGGACCAGATCATAGTGCTTCTCTGGAGCCGGACGAGCTTGCCGCGATGGTTCGGTCGATCCGTGAAGTGGAAGAAGCGATTGGCTCACCACGCAAGCTGGTGGCGCCGTCGGAACTGAAGAATTTAGCGATAGCGCGCAAGAGCTTGGTGGCTCTCAGGGCAATTCGTGTAGGAGAACCCTTCAGCGTTGCGAATCTGGGAGTGAAGCGGCCGGGGATGGGCATCTCGCCGATGCGCTATTGGGAGTTGCTGGGAGTGCCGGCTAATCGGGACTATTCGATCGACGAGGTAATTCTGCCGTGAGCGCGACCAAGCCAATTCTCGTATTGGGTGCGGGCGGTCATGCCAGCGTGCTCGTCGCGGCCCTGCAGCTTCAACATGTCAAGATCCTTGGGATTGCGGAGCGTGTGGGTCAGGCACCTTGGGGAGAGGTGCTGGGTACGCCCGTCATCTGCGATGACGAGAGCATTCTGCGCTATCCACCGGATTCAGTGGAGCTCGTGAACGGCCTGGGATCTGCAGCGTCCACGCGTCATCGTCAGGAGTTGTTCGAGAGATTCAAAGCGCGGGGCTACAGCTTCGCGACGGTCGTCCATCCATCTGCTGTGGTGGCGTGTGATGTCTTGCTCGGGGAAGGGGTGCAGATCATGGCGGGAGCGATTGTGCAGCCGGGAACCGTAGTGGGCGCAAACTCCATCGTAAATACAAGGGCATCTATCGATCACGACTGCAAGGTGGGGAGCCAGGTGCATATTGGCCCCGGCGCAATCGTGGCAGGCGATGTTCGAATCGGGGACGGCACATTTGTCGGAGCGGGGGCTGTAGTGATTCCAGGCATCTCTATCGGATGCGGATGTCTGGTAGCTGCTGGTGCGGTCGTCATTCGCGATGTTGTGGCTGAGACGCGAGTTGCCGGACTGCCGGCGCGGGCGATGCAAGAACGAGCCAGGGAAAAGCCATGACTGATCGGTGGAAGACATGCTGCATCAGCCCCGGGGTCACGATTGCGGAGGCCATTCGCACCATCGAGGAGAGCTGCCTGCAAATCGCCCTTGTCGTCGAGGGGAAACGGCTTAAAGGCACGTTGACCGATGGCGATGTGAGGCGGGGACTGCTTGCAGGTACGCCGCTGCAGGCTTTGGTGACGAGCGTGATGAATGCGCATCCGATTGTCGCTTCAATGGGCGATGATCGTGAGTCTGTGATCGCGCGCATGCATCGTGGGCAGATTCGCCAGATGCCGATCATCGACGCGAGTGGCGAACTCAAGGGGATGGAGATCCTGGATGAGTTGCTGACCCCGGAAACGCCGAAGAACTCCGTTGTTCTGATGGCCGGCGGGCTGGGCACGCGTCTCGCTCCTTTGACGGAGGACTGCCCCAAGCCGATGTTGCATATTGGCGGCAGACCAATTCTGGAAACGATACTGATAAATTTTATTGACTACGGTTTCAAGCATTTCTATATCTCGGTAAACCACAAAGCGGACATGATCGCGGAGTACTTTGGCGATGGGTCGAGCCGGGCCGTAAGTATTGAGTATATTCACGAAGACAAGCGGCTTGGCACAGCGGGGGCGCTGTCGCTGCTGCCGGATAGGCCGGTGCTTCCTTTCATCGTGATGAACGGCGATATCCTGACCAAAACCAACTTCAATCACATGCTGAAGTTTCATCGCGCACAAGCGGCGAAGGCTACGATGTGCGTCCGCGACTATGAATACCAGGTGCCTTACGGCGTGATCAGGTTGGACGGTCAACAGATCCTCGATATTCAGGAGAAGCCGAAGCAGCGGTTTTTTGTCAATGCGGGAATCTACGTTCTCGACCCGGATGTTCTCGATCTGATACCGCGTCAAGAGTATCTTGATATGACAAGTCTCTTTGAACGAATTGTGAAGGAGAACCTTCCCACCTCGGTTTTTCCCATTCGTGAGTATTGGCTCGATGTAGGCCGTCACGCGGATCTCGATCAGGCTCGGGAAGATTTTGAAGTGACGTTCAAATGAAGGCGAGCCAAACGTTTCTGGGACTGATTCCGGCGCGCGGCGGATCCAAGGGGATTCCCGGCAAGAACATTCGCATGGTGCAGGGCAAACCGTTGCTCGCGTGGACGATTGAGCAGGCGCACCGATCAACGTTGCTGGATCGCACTGTGTTGTCGAGCGACAACACGGAGATCATCCGAGCGGCCATCGAGTATGGATGCGAAGTTCCATTTCGCAGGCCGCAGGAACTCGGAGCGGACGACACGCCAGGCATTGCGCCGGTGTTGCACGCGATCGAAATCCTGTCAGACTACGACTACGTCGTACTGCTTCAACCGACCTCGCCGCTGCGGTCTCCAGAAGATATAGACAACTGCATCTCTCTGTGCTTAGAAACATCGGCGCCGGCCTGTGTGTCGGTGACGCGATGCTTTGAAAATCCTCACCTTATGTTTTGGAAAGGCGAGGACCTGCGGCTGAACCCCGTGTTGGGTGAGGGAGGACGCATCGCATGCAGGCAGCTGATGCCGGACGCTTTTCGTCTGAATGGCGCGATCTATGTTGCGCAGGCAAAGTGGCTCAAGCAGACTCGCTCGTTCATCTCCGCAGAGACAGTTGCCTATGAAATGCCGGCGGAACGATCTCTCGACATCGATACTGAAGAAGATTTGAAGCACCTTGAAAGGTTTCTCGAGCAAAGGGCTGCGTCCGGTTCGAACGGTAGCTATCTTCCCCTGGACGGCGAGCAGCCTGCCTTTCCTGCCTCTGAAAACCTTTAGAACCAAGCCAAGGTTCTGGAAGCCGTCAGGCGTCGCAACCACAAAAGAGCTGAGTCAGAGGAGTTCTCATGCCACGCGCAGATTATTGGAACGGAGAGTACTTCCAATATTGGAAACAACGAGTCTCAGAAGCCAACAACGGCGCCGAATGCAGCAGCGTCGTCGCCGGGGATCGAACCACCGTAGGCGATGCCACGGTTGAAGAACACCTGCGCTCTCTTGAAATCCGCGATGGCCAGACTATCTTGGACGTGGGTTGCGGCTACGGCCGGTTAATCCCCCTGCTGACCCGGAAGGCAACCCACGTGTATGGCACCGATATCTCTGCCGCGATGATTCAGGAAGCCAGAACCGCGTACGGCAGCCTGGCTGCGGAACTTCGCGTCGAGGAAGCCGAAAAGAGTTCCTATCCCAATGCGTTCTTTGACCGCATCGTGTGCTGGGGCGTCTTCGATGCGACCCTCCAGGCGGCGACCGCCCGCGAGATCCTTCGCCTTCTCAAGCCCGGCGGACGAGCCCTCGCCACCGGGAAGAACGCCGACTATCTGGATGATGATGAAGCAGCCCTGGTGGCCGAGCATAATGCCCGGAGCAAAGGGCATCCCAATTTCTTTACCGATTATGCGTCCTTCGCCCGGCAGCTACCTCTGTGTGGCGCGCGCATTCTCGAGGAGAGGTTTTACTTACGCCGTGGAGACTTCTCCGCGAATCGGTTCACGCGCATCTGCCCGAAGCGGTTCTATGAATACTCGTTGATCTTTAAGAAAGATGAATGGTCCGCTTCCAGCTTTTCCTCATTTAGCAGCGCCTACAGCGCAACCTGGCTCAGAGCCCATCCGGACGAACTGCAGTTCGAGGCGGCCGCCGTTTCTGGAGAAATCGCATGAGTCTCGGTAATCCTAGTACCGTCTACGTGGTTCACTGCGTCGATACCGAGGGCCCTCTGTATGAGTCCACGGCGGCCACCTTCGAGCGCCTCGAGCAAATTGCGGACATCCATGTCAAGCCGAGCCGTGAAAATCTGGCCAGAATTGCCAATGGCACCCTTGACCTTGGCGGTAAAGAAAAGATCGCACGCGCACTGGTGGACCCACAGCTTCTCCATTACAACGAGACCTGGGACAAGGTCGATGCGATGCTCGAGAGGATTCTGTCCCCCGCGTACCGGCGGAGATTCAGCGATTCCACCGGGGAAGGTTGGCGCTTCAACTGGTTCATCGTCGATCACGTGGGATATCTCGACAACCCGCGCCGCCGGGACATGGGATACCACAACATCTTCGACCACTATGCAGAGATCCTTTCGTCCAGCAGCGAGAATTCGCGGGACGAAGTCCACTTCCATTTCCATCCCATGTCCACTTACCACGAAGCGCATACCTGCGGGACCTCGCTCTTTCGGTCGACGCACATGTGGGACATCCTCTCCCGGCGCGTCATCGATCGCCATTGGTTTCCTTCCTGCTATCGGGCCGGCTTTCACACGGAGAGGCCGGACACGCACTGGTTCCTTGAACAGTGGATCCCATTCGATTTCTCTAACCAGGCCATCAAGGCGTCGGAACTGGACGCACAACAAGCAGACATGGTCAACGGCCGTTTCGGAGACTGGCGCCGAGCCCCTGCAGATTGGTCGCCCTATCATCCCTCCCACGATGACTATCAGGTGCCTGGTAACTGCAATCGCGCCATCTTCCGCTGTCTCAACATTGGGACACGCTTGCGTCTCATGAGCCAGGGAGACATTGACCTGGCATTCTGTCGCGCCAACGACGGCGAGCCCACTATTCTCGCTTTCACCGACCACGATTTTCGCAATATTAGTAACGACGTCGAGAGCGTCCATGGCATGATCCTGGCTAGTGCGGCCCGCTATCCCCGCGTAAAGTGGATTCATAGCGGCGCCAAAGAAGCCGCGCAGCAAGTCCTCGATATTCGTCGGGACACTTCATTCCAACTGAATATTTCCTTGGCTCCTCAGCCTGGAGGCGCGGTCCTGATGCGGGTGAAGTCCAGCGAGGAAATCTTTGGCCCTCAGCCGTATCTTGCCGTCAAGACATTCGACAAGCAATACTTCACCGACAATTTCGACGTCCAGATACCGCGCCGTGAATGGACGTACGTCTTTGATCAGCAGACCATCGTGCCCGCGTCCATTGACAAGGTCGGAGTAGCCGCCAACTCCCGATCAGGCAGCACGGCGATTTCAGTCGTAGATGATTTTCGCGCAATCGGCCATTCCTTTGACGGCCATGCTGCAGACAAGTTGAAGTAGAGAGCAATGATCACCGCAGGTACGCCGAAGGAAAGCGAGATCAAGCCGTCGCATCAACTGGACGGGCGAGCGGCAGTGGCGTTCACTGCATGCCGCTATGTCACGTACGCCATTGCATTCCTGCGCAGCATTTTATCCGCCAGGTATCTGGGTCCGGAACTGCTCGGAATTCTCGGTTTTGTCCTTCTAATAAACCAGTATCTTGGCTACGCGGGATGCGGTCTGCAGTTTGCCGTTAACGTCGATCTTGCAGTTTCTCCGATTGAGACTCATCGCAAAATCTCATCCGTGGCAATCACCATGACGGGGCTTATCGGACTGGCAATTGCCGTCGTGGGAGTATGCATTAGCTTGTTTCGCGTGAATCTGTTTCCAAAATATCTGTTCTTTCAATATGCCGGCCTGGTGGGGATGATCGCGGCGTTTGGGATTGTTCAACAGGTATTTACCAATATTTATCGTATCTATAGCCGGCTAACAGAAATCGCGGTGGTCGAGGTATTCAGCGCCGTGCTCCTGCTTGGACTGACGCTTAAGTTTAGAGGAGAAGCCCTAATCACAGCGGTACTGGCTGGGCTGGTTGTATCGTCGGCGTTCGCATTGATCGTGTTTGTGTGGCGGGCGCCATTCCGGATTTCATGGAGCCTGGATAACACCTACATTCATTCTCTGTTCAAACTTGGCTTTCCGTTGTTGGTCTACAACGTGAGCTTCTACCTGATCACGATGGTGGCGCAGAGCATCGTGAGCGTGTTTTACCCGGTCCAGGCGATGGGCTATTACACACTGGCGTCAAGCATTTCAAATGCGGCGCTGCTGGGCTTCAATTCAATTGCGTGGATTGTGTATCCTCTGGTGCTGGCCAGAACTCACGAGGATATGCCGAATGAACAGGCAGGTCGCGTGACAGATCGGGTTAACGTGGTGTTGGGCACGGGAGTCTTCCTTATGGTTCTTGGGGTGCTGCTGACCCTTCCCATTCTCTTCGCGATCCTTCCCAAGTATTCTCCGGCTCGAGGCGCGGTTACGCTTCTTCTTCTATCCCAGGCATTTTTGCTCAGCTCGTTTGGGTATAACTGTCTTGCGATTGCACGTCGAAAACAGATGGCTATCGCAGCGGTGAGCATTGCAGCGGTGGTGATCGTTGCCGGTCTTGCGTTAACGGCAGCCGCGACGGGCATGAAGTTCATCTGGGTCGCGGTCGCGGTGTTTTCCGGGTCCGTTCTGTTTTCTCTGTTCCAGGCGCGCATCGGTTCGAAGCTGTTGGGCGGCATCGCACTAAGGCCCATCATTCCCGCGGGGAGTATTGTTGGAGCCGCACTCTGCATAGGCGGACTGACTATCAATCGCCCTCTGGAAGGCGCGGTGGCTGGAACCGCGGCATATCTCCTCATGAATCGCGATCGCATCGCTGAGGTAATGAGATTGTGCTTTCCGTATTTTCAAGCCCTATCGAGAAGGGCGTCGCGCCAGCCGATCGCCGCGAATCTCTAAGAATACAGGAGAGCGATTATGTATCCGATGAGCGTTGTGAAGCTGAAGGCCTCTCTAGCTAGATACCGCGCGGTTCGGGGTCTGAGCTCCCTGACACTTCTCGCAAGGCCTATAGGCGATCGAGTGCATCTGTGGCCGCCGTTTGGGCCCGAGGACGACGCCGAACTCAGCAAGAGCCGGCAATCCTGCTCGTACTATCTCCACAATCTCAACATCGCTGTATGCTATTTCCGTCGGGGTAAGAATGGTCTCACGCGCCACCTGCTCGATGTTGCACATGACACCGTCATGGACGCCGGGCGCATGGATCAACGCGCAGTGGAAGTTGAATTGAAGCGGACGAAATATTGCGCGGTATGGAATTACAAGGCTCGCCCGCGTGCACTCTCTCTCTCTCCTCACCTTTACATCGTCGTTAACACCGAGGGAAACCATCTCGGTTGCCAGGACTGGTTGCGTCTGGTTTCAAATATATACAGAGCGCGGTTTCCATTGAAGGCCCGGCGGGCCGAGTTTCCAACGGAGTTGGTCTCATGCGCCGTCGTGGGATCGGGGCCTAGCTCGGAGTGCTTTGTCGAGGAACGCAGACAATGGGATGGATGGATCAGCGCAAACTTCCAGGTGTGTGACGAGCGGATCTGGCAAGGCAGCAATCCGGTCGCGATTTGCATTGCCGACCCGGCGTGTTTCAGTCCCTCGCCTTCGTTTAGCGCGCTCCGAGCGCGGCTGTTTGAGTGTGTTCTGTCGACTTCGGCAGTGCTGGTGACATTCAACGAGTATGCCCCGTTCATCGAACTTAATTTCCCCGAGGAAATCAAGCGGAGATGCCACTACGTTCAAAGCCTGGGACAGGACAGCTATCGGCTTACCACGCGATTTCGCGCCAAAGATCTTACAGTCACACGGTATGGCAATGTGCTCACGGATCTAATGCTACCGCTGGCGGCGTCGCTTAGTCGGAAAATTACCCTGTACGGGTGCGACGGGATGCCGCCCGGGGCAAAGCGAATGCCCAAGTCAGCGTCGACGGATAAATACGATGTCGAGTATCTGCAGGCGCACCCCGAGCTTCTGGACCACTACCAGGATTACATCGACAAAATGAACATCTACACGGGCTTTGTGATTGATGAATGTCGAGCGCAAGGTGCAGAGATTACATTGCGATGCCGTTCATGGAATTCCGGGCTCTCCGGACTCCCAGTATGCGCCGAGGCGGGCGCAGTGCTCATCAAGGCATAAGGCAAACATGCAGAATGTTTTGGAAGTATTCATCGTGACTTGCATTGCGGCCGGACTTTTGTTTGTCAGGCACCCAAGCGCGGGCAAGATGTTGAGCGCGTCACGGTGGATGCTCTTGTCGTGGTCCATCTTATTGGCAGTGCATTGCTTCAGCCCGATTACGTTTATCGTGATGCCCGTGACTTGGAGAACCTGGCTGTACGCAGGATTCTGGGTCGGGACCTTCATTCTCGCGGACAATGTTCGCTTTAGTTTTTTTGCGCGAAGCGAAAGCGTTGAGCAGCCGCGCAGTGGGGAGATCTGTTCGCGGAGAAGCATGCGGGCGTACGCGGCATTGGCTGTATCAGGAGCGCTGTTGTTGATTTATACACACAGGCAGGCAGCCTCATCGGCGGACTCGGAGTCGGTGATGTCGCAGTTGCGGGATACGCAGCTGGAAGGCGATGGAATGGGGATGCTGGGCACGGTCGCGACAGTGCTCGCCTGCTGTGGACTTGTCGTCGCGCTGGTGGAAACATGCAGGGCGGTGCGGGATCAGAGGGGCATTCCTCTGCGGGCGTGGTTCTCGTTGGCTGCGTACCTCGCGGTCACGATTTTAACCGGAGGAAGGCCCGGTTTTGTGCTGGGCACATTGAGTTTGTGTATTGTCGCGATCGCCTCGATTCAATTGTCGGGGCTGGGGTTTGCGCGCTTTCGGAAAACTCTGCTGGCCGGCGGTGTGGTCGCGTTGGCGTCTACCGGGTACATCGTATTTGTGGTGTCGACCCGTACAGTGGGATTTGCCGGCGACATGGACACCAAGATTGCGTTGGTCAACTCCCTGTTGGGTAGCAGTCTTGATCCGCAATTTCGCGAGTCGCTTCGGCCCCATGGCGTGATTGGGGATACTGTCATCGAATCCTTTTACTATCTTGGACCGCAGTTTGAGGGATTGGATTATGGAATGCAGCATTACGACGGCCCGCACGGGGGAGGCTTGACGGAGTTTCCCTATCTTACGCGGAGGATTGAAAATCTTTCGGGCACGAAGATTCTGGATCCTATCAACGAAGCGTATAACCAAATGTTCGAGAAGATTGGAATCTTCCCGCATTTCTTTGCTACGGCTGCACAGAACACTTCTCTGGATTTCGGACCGTTTTTGAGCATTCCATTTGTGTTTGTCTGCGGTGTATTAAGCCGGCGTACGCGTCTCAGGGCGCTGCAGCAAAAGGCCCCGATGCAGATTGCAATGCAAGGGTTAATCTGCACCGGCGCGGCGTGGACGATCATCTTCAGTCCGCTTGATGAGCAGTCGTGGTCGTTCCCCCTGATCTGGGTAATCGTGATCCCACTCATCAGCGAAGTGATGTCATCAGTGCATTTTGAAGTGCTGCGCAAAGCGAGCCCGAGCGAGGGAGTGAACGCATGAATATCCTCTACATCGCGCCCTTCGCCAGCGCGGGGTTCTTACGGGAGTTTAAGGAGCGGGATTCTTCCGGCATGGCGTGCACGCGGAAGGTGGGACTAATTGCGCGCGAATTGGCAAGACAGGGGCACAGGGTTGTGATCCTTTCGTCGTACATGCTGGGCAAGAGGGCGATGGGTTGGCGGAAACCGATGTCAGAACAGTTGAGCGAATCATGTCGTGTGCTCTATCCGGGTGCGTTGATGATGCGCCCAGTGGGCAGCGTCGTGAATTGGTTACGGGCGAAGCAAATCGTCGGAAAATCAATCTCAGGTTTTCGACCGGACGCGGTAATTGTCTATAACTCATATGTTTTTGAATCACTCTGTATACAAAGTCTGCGCGAGAGGGTCGTGAATTTACCGGTTGTGCTGGAGGTCGAAGATATGCCTTTGGCTCGACAGCGCGGCTGGTTGAATGTGAAGCCGCGGTTGGACCAGATGTGCTGGAAGGCGACGGTGGAAGCGGCAAGCGCTTTCACAGCGGTGAACCAAACGATCTTAGATGAGCTTCCGCCGGACAAGGAAAAGGTACTGCTGCCAAGCGCGCTCGATCCAATGATATTGCAGAATGCGGCAAAGCGGCGCAAGGCGTTTTCGCGGCCAGGAACAAGGATATTGGGATATTTTGGCGGCTTGACCGAGGAGAAAGGAGTGGGCGCATTGCTCGAGGCCGTACCGCAACTCCCCGGGGAATGGAAAATGCTGGTTTCAGGATCGGGGCCGCTCGCGGCATCGTTTGCATCGATGAGCACATCGCTTCCAGATCGTCTTCAGTTTCTGGGTCGAGTAGAAGATTGGGAGTTGTGCAGGGCAATGGTTGAATGTGATTGCACCATTATTCCTCGAGAGAAAATTGGACGTCCGGGTGAAAGTGTTTTCCCGTTCAAAGCATTTGAATACATTATGTCCGGCAGCCACCTGATTGCTTGCAATCTTCCCCTCTCTTGTGGTGTGGACTTATCGTTTGTGCGGAAGTTTGACGGCACGGCCGGAGGGCTGCTCCGGGCGCTTGCAACGGCGGAAGATGATTTCCGCATGGGTGACGCAGCGCGTGAGATAGCTACAGGAGTAATCGCAGACCGCTATGCAGTGACCGCAGTAGCGAAGATGCTGATCGGTATGATTGCGAGAGCCGGGGCGGATGTTGTGGGCGCCGTAGAGTGCCTCGCGAACTGACGTGCACAGCAAGGAAAACCTTCTGGCAATCGCTGTGAACGTTCTGCGTTACAAGGGAAGCTGTAATCTGCGATGAGGATCCTTTACGATCACCAGGTTTTTTCGCTTCAAGATACGGGGGGAATTTCTCGCTATTTCTACGAACTTGCCCGTTTCATGGGAGAGATGGAGGGCGTTGAGCCAGAGATTGCGATCGGCATCAGCAGGTTGGCTCAGCCGCTCGACTGGCTCAAGGATCAAGGCGTAAGGGTGGACAAGATAGGCGGCGGCTTACCTGCGGGGATGCTTCGTTATGCCTGCAATGAAGCGTATTGCAGCGGGAAACTTCTGTTTCGAGGAAAGTTTGACATCTATCATCCAACCCTATACCGGCGTATGCCATTTGCGCGGACGAAGCGCGTCGTTGCCACAAGTCACGATTGCATCCATGAACGATATCCGAACATGTTTTCCGGCGTAGATAAAGTTGTGCGCGCCAAGAGGCATCTGTTCGCGCAGGCAGACGCAATTATCTGCGTCTCCGAGTCGAGTCGCAAAGATCTGCTCGAGTTTTACAACATAAACCCTGCGAAAACACGGGTGATTCATCATGGCGTTCATCCTCTGGCGCGCAGCGAGCAAGCGGCGAAGGAGATTGGATCCCTCATGCGGCGCGAGTACATTTTATTTGTCGGTTCGCGTGCGCCCTATAAGAACTTCAACAATTTGCTGAGGGCGTTTCGTGATACGGGCTTACATCGGTCCTTCGATTTGCTTGTGGTAGGAGGCGGAAAGCTTACTCCGGAAGAAGTAGATCTGGCCTTAAAGCTTCAGGTTTCCGACAGCCTCGTGTGTCTTGCGTCCTGCAGGGATGCATTGCTCGCGGAAGCCTATGCGGGTGCGACACTGTTCGCATATCCGTCGGTATATGAAGGCTTTGGTTTTCCTCCACTCGAAGCCATGTCGGTAGGCTGCCCTGTCTTGGTGAGTCGTAGCTCGTCGCTTCCGGAAATATGCGGAGACGCACCGATGTATTTCGAGCCTGGGGATCAGTCATCGCTCGAGGAGAGTCTGTTACGGGCGATCAAGGACGAGGACACTCGGAGCCGTTCCATCAAGCGCGGCAAAGAGGTTGTCGCGAAATATAGCTGGAATCAGTGCGGAGAGCAAACGCTGGCTTTGTACCGCGAGTGTTGATTTGGCCTAGTCCTCGCTGGACAGCACTGAGTTCGTGCGATCGACCACCCGGCCCGCTCCCCTAAATCCTTCACCCCTCTTGAATATGCACGAACAAACAAGATGACAGACGAACAAAAACCAACAGCCGGGAGCGGGATGCTGGGCGATCCGCATGTCTGGGTGGTCTCCGAGTTGTACTACCCGGAGATGACGTCGACCGGGTATTTCGTCACGGGGATTGCGGAGGGTTTGGCAGGCAAATTCCGAGTGTCGGCTTTGTGCGGGCAGGCGAGTTACCTGGCAAGAGGATTGCGGGCCCCATCGCATGAGGTAGTGAACGGGGTAGAAGTGCACCGCTGCCGGGCGACGACCTTTGACAAGAATAAGTTGCATTTGAAGTTTCTCAACCTGATTACGATTAGCGCCAGCATCTTCTGGACCGCGATGTTTGCGTTTCGGCGAGGGGACATCGTGATCGCAGTCACGAATCCTCCGCTGCTGCCGTATCTGGCGGCGTTCGCCTGTCGCGTGCGCGGGGCCCGTTTTGTGCTGTTGGTTCATGACGTCTATCCCGAAGTACTCACCCGCCTAGGCATTCTGAAGCCTTCATCAGTGTTTGCTCGGCTGATGGAATCCGCGAGCCGTTGCCTTTATAAGAATGCGGATAGGATCGTGGTGCTGGGCAGGGATATGGAAGCACTCGTAGCGCAGAAGGTAGGCACCAGCAGAAGCCGCGTGACGATTGCCACTAATTGGGGTGACACAGAGGCAGTTCATCCTACCGAGCGCAAGGACAATGCATTGCTTGGCAGGCTCAATCTGCAGAAACAATTTGTCGTGCAATATTGCGGAAACATCGGACGGACGCATGGGATTGAAGACCTGGTAGATGCGGCGGAGTTGTTGGGCGACGATCCGGACGTTCATTTTCTGCTCATCGGGTGGGGAGCAAGAAAGCAATGGGCGACGGAGCAGCGGGAGCAGCGCAAGTTAGCTAATCTGACGATTCTCGATCCATTATCGCAAGAGGACCTGTGCGATGGATTGGCTGCGTGCAACGTCGCATTCATTTCGCTTTCAAGCGGCATGTCAGGTATCTCCGTACCGAGTCGAATGTATAACGTGCTGGCTTCAGGAAAGCCGGTGTTGGCTGTATGCGACAGCGATTCAGAGCTAGCGGCTGTCGTACGGGAAGAGAGAATCGGCTGGGTTATTCCTCCGGGGCATCCTGATCTGATTGTGGCCGCGTTGCGAGAAGGAAAAGCTGATCCTGAGACTCTCCGCTGCATGGGACAGCGCGCACGCAGGGCTGCGGCAGCGAAGTATACGCGCGGCCATGCGCTTGAAAAATACAACTCTCTGATTAAAGGCCTGCGATGCGATTGAGATGTCCAAGAAAGCTGTTGGTGACGGGCGGTTCCGGGTTTCTTGGATCCGCAGTGGTCAATCTCGCCTGCAAGGCCGGGTGGAAGGTCAGAGTATTAGACAGGAATCCGCGGGGCCAGGTGAACGGCATAGAGTTGTTTTTGGGCGAGGTGAGCGATCGGAAGCTCCTGCGCACAGCGTGCGAAGGGGTTTCGGCAGTTGTGCATGCGGCCGGCCTGGCGCATCTTTTTGGTCCGGCAGCAGCCGATTCCGCGCGCTTCAATGCAGCCAATGAAACTGGCACGGCCAACGTCGTGGATGCGGCGCTGGAGCGCGGTGTGCAGCATGTGGTGTTAGTGAGTTCCGTTTCAGTTTACGGCGGTTATCCTAGCGATCAATGCGATGAGACGGTAGTTTGCCATCCGCAAGGGCCCTATGCAGAGAGCAAATGGCGGGGCGAGATCGCCGCGAATGAGCGGATGAGGGCGGGGAATGGATCCCTGACCATCCTGCGCTTCGCCACGATTTATGGGGAAGGCGATCGAGGTAACGTGGCGAAGCTGATTCGCTTACTCGATTGTGGACATTTTGTTTGGCCGGGTTCAGGGCTGAATCAGAAGAGCCTGATTTACAAAGAAGATGCTGCGAGGGCTTGCCTACAAGCGTTGGACTTCCCTGTAATGGGTCTTGGGATTTTCAATGTCTCCTCCCAGCCCGCAACAATGAGGGAAATAGCATCAGCGATTTGCGGCGCGCTCGACCGTCCTGTTCCTCGACTTGAAATTCCGTTACCGCTTGTAACGACTATCGCCGATCTGTCTCGCCGAATAGGTGACCCTGGGCAGCTTAGCGAGCGGTTGCAGAAGTTTATCAATGACGATGTCTACGATGGATCGAAGTTTGAGTCTCAATTCAAATTCCGGCCGGAGGTATCTCTCATGGAAGGCATACGTCGAGAGGTAGCCTGGCTGCGAGGCACGCCGATCCAATGAATTCCGCAGTTCGGCAGCAGTTGTCGATCGCAAGACTCCTCCACTTATGAAGCGCGTCGTCGACCTTCTCTTGAGCAGCACGATCTTGGTCATCTTCGCCATCCCGATGGCGTTGATTGCGATTGCAATCAAGTTGACGTCGAAAGGACCTGTCTTGTATTGGTCTGACCGAGTCGGCCTGGAGAACCGCGTTTTCAGGATGCCGAAGTTTCGCAGCATGCGAACCGATGCCCCACAAGTCGCAACGCACTTGCTTTGCGACCCGTGTGCGTATCTCACCCCCATCGGAGGATTTCTTCGCCGCAGCAGTCTTGATGAACTGCCACAACTCTTCTCCGTGCTAGGTGGTCAGTTGAGCCTTGTGGGTCCACGCCCCGCATTGTTCAATCAAGCAGACCTTATTGCACTCAGGACTCAAGCCGGCGTCCATAAGGTAGTTCCCGGAATAACTGGCTGGGCGCAGGTGAACGGCCGTGACGAACTGGCGGTACCAGACAAGGTTCGTCTAGATTGCGAGTATGTGAAGACACATTCGTTTCGGCGTGACCTCGCGATTCTCTTTACGACCGTCGTGAAGGTTGCACGGCGTGAAGGCGTGTCTCACTGATGCACCAATGCCTAGGTCGGCATTCAGCACGATTGTCGGCAGGCGACCATTCCCAATTCTGAAATCCAAACCCAACGATCTTCGAGGGGAGAATTGCGCGTGAAAAGCGTCAACTGTCAGCGTGATTCCAGGGTTGCGTCAGATCGGAATGCTGCAAAATGCCTATTTAAACACCTATCTCTTTACATCGGAAGAATGACGAATCGAATGGCTCTCAAAAGGCAAAGAACCCAGGCATCATCGATTCAATGTGCAGCTTTATTTGCGGGTCTTCTGCTTCTGTCTTCCAACGTGTTTGCCGCGCAACACACGGAATCTTTGGATAGTGTGAAACAGTTGGGGCACGGCGAGAAACACCTGGATCAAGGCTGTCAGCCTCCAAGTAGGGATTCACCCTACATCCCAGTGGACAGTTGGATATATCCTGCTGTGCTGCGGCTTTATTCGATGGGTTATGTCGATCATGTCTACGTTGGCATGCGTCCGTGGACGCGCGCGAGTGTAGCCCACATGTTCGAGGGGATTGGCGCAGAGATAGAAGATGCCGATAACTATGGAGATCCAACCGCAATCGAGGCACAAAATCTGCTTGAAGCGGCAGCCAGACAGCTGAACTATGATTCCCAGAGATCTTGCCTCTCCCTTGAAGCCAACCTGCACACCGAGTCAGTCTACTCCGCAGTTCGCGCCATCAGCGGGGCGCCACTTCGCGACAGTTATCATCTCGGATCATCGATTATCAATGATTATGGCCGTCCTTATGCCAACGGCTTGACCAATTACTCCGGCACCAGTGGCTACGCGGTCGCAGGCCGGTTCCTTTTTTATGCGCGTGGGGAGTTCCAGGGTACGCCGTCAGATACGGGATATTCCAGCGCTCTTGCCGAAGATCTCGCTGATCTCGATGTTGGTTACTATCCTGTAACTATCAATCCCACCACCGGGATCGCCTACAAGCAATCCACGATTCCGGCGGGGCCCATCGCAGCGATCACCCGTGCGCGAATCATCGAGGCTTATGTCTCCACTCATTTGCTCGACCATGAGATTTCTTTCGGCAAACAGGATAACTGGCTGGGACCTGGCTTGGGCGGAGGCATGGCCTATTCCAACAATGCTGAGAATATTTACTCCTTCCGCATCAACCGGATCGAACCGCTACGCATTCCTGGACTGTCGAGGTACACAGGTCCATTTCGCTACGACTTCCTTGTTGGACCTCTCAAAGGCCATACTTACCCCCACGCCCCGTGGGTGCATATCGAGCAAATCAGTTTTCGACCAACGACGAATCTCGAGTTCGGTTTCGAGCGCACCGTGATTTGGGGAGGGAAGGGTCACGTCCCCATCACCGTTGGAACTTTTTTGAGAAGTTTCTTCAGCTTGACTGCGCCGGCCCTCGCAGTCAAGACAAGCCGTCAGGATCCAGGCGCCCGTTTTGGCGCCTTCAACTTCTCCTACCGTCTGCCGTTTGTCCGCAATTGGCTCACAATCTATTCAGACTCCGAGGTGCATGACGACCTTTCTCCAATCGCCGCCCCTCGCCGCGCGTCTTGGCGGCCTGGCCTCTATCTCTCGCACACGCCCGGGATCCCGAAACTGGACCTCCGCGCAGAAGCAGTCTCCACCGATCCGCCTGTCTCAAACAGCCTCGACGGGAAATTCATGTACTACGAATACATTCAACAGCAGGGTTACACAAACGATGGCCAGTTGTTCGGGGACTGGGTGGGACGCGAAGGCAAGGGCGGCCAAGCCTGGATTACATATCACTTGAGCGGGAATGAGTGGCTCCAGGCAGGCCTGCGCAATCAAAAGGTGGCGAAGGATTTTATCCCCGGAGGAACCACTCTGAATGAGGTCAATTTTCAGGCAGTCAAGCGCATCGGCAAGGATTTTGAGGTGAACGGAAATGTGGCGCTAGAGAGATACAGAGCGCCAGTCTACGCAAGTGGAACGAAGACCGTGACCTCGACGACAGTGCAGTTGACCTGGTTTCCTCAACGAAAACCTGGCTTCTAGGGTATGGAGCAAACAGCGCTTGAAAGTGACAACGGGAAATGTCTATCGGAAAAACGCCCTGACGGTATGTTCAGGATGCCAGCATTAAACAATGCAAACACCGTAGAATATAGTCGATGCGAAGGTTCTTTCTATCTGCTACATGCCCGCAAAGGGAGTACGCCAAAGCCTTTTCCCTATGGGCGCGCATCTTGCCACATGGCTCGATCTCGCCACGAGCGGTCTGCGGTCTGTTTCTCGCCACCATTTTGCTTATCGCGAACGCGCGATGTTCCGCACAAACGCAACCAACATCCAACGAAACACCGCTGATGCGCCAGCTGCAACATGCGATGAGCGTCGCTCAGCAAGGCGATGAGAAACAGGCGTTGACTCTGACAGATGCCTTGTTGGCTGAGCATTCCGAGTTTGTTCCCGCACTAAAGTTCCAGGGGTCGTTGCTTGAAGATCTAGGGCGCGACTCCGATGCAGTCCCATCATATGAGAAAGCTCTAGCGCTCGCACCAGACGATTCGGAACTGCTTTTAAAGGTTGGAGTCTATCGACTTGTCGCGGGACATTATGACCAAGCAATCTCATTGCTCCGTCATCGTCTCAGACTGATTCCGCATGACCGCGACGCCTTGTACTACCTGGCCCAGGCCTATCACCTCGACGGAGAAGACGGGCAGGCCTTGAAAGCAATTGAGGAATGCGTCCGGGTTGATCCCGCCAATGCGTCGGTCTGGCAAAAGTACGGCGAGCTTCTTTGCAGTTCGGGGGATAACGAAGCGGCGCTCAAATGGTTGCTGAAAGCTCAACACTCTGATCCATCGCTCGAGCGGATTGACTTCGATCTTGGTGTCGCGAACTACAACAACATGGATTTTTCGAGCGCCCTCAAGTATTCGACGGCGGCGGTTGAACACCGGCCAGACGACACCGAAGCGCTGGCCCTGTTTGCTGCCGCTCAGTTGAAGTTATCCCACTGGCAGGACGCAGAGGATGCGTTTGATCGCATTCTCGCTATAAAGAAGGACGATCTCACATCACTCTTGGGGCTTGGGCATTGCGAAGTTGAGCTGAAAAGATATCAGGCTGCGGTTGACACTTTGCAGCAGGTAATACAAATCGACCCTACTCAGGTGCTTGCTCATTTCTATCTTTCCAGGGCCTTCGCAGGACTGGGACAAACGGAAGAGGCGCAGGAGGAGTCAGACCTGCACAACAGGATGATGCAACAGCTTTCGATCGGTTCCTCCAGCGAAGATGTGCAACGCGAAAAGTCCATCTGGAATCAGGCCCGGAAACTGCTGCTGGAACAGCATGAAGACGAGGCGCGCCGGTTATTTGAAGAAAACGCAAAGGGAATCTCGGCGAGTCCTGGCGGTT
Organism: uncultured Acidobacteriaceae bacterium; assembly: GCA_963780515.1. Lineage (GTDB taxonomy): Bacteria > Acidobacteriota > Terriglobia > Terriglobales > Acidobacteriaceae > Telmatobacter. The sequence continues at coordinate 174,377 of CAWACG010000008.1, read as the reverse complement.
CCGATGTCCTCATCGGCGCACTCTATTTGTCGATGGGTGATACGGAGAATGCCCTGCGGTACTTGCAGCTCGCGCTGAAAGTTGAGCCGTCGGTTCGTGGAGCACGTACGTATATGGGGATACTCGCGCTGGAACAGGGTGAACTGGGCAAAGCAGAGAATCAATTGGAAGCTGAACTCAAGCTGCATCCCAACTACGAACCTGCGATGGCAGAAATGGGCGAGCTTCGGTACCGGCAAAGCCGCTGGTCTGAGGCCGCAGACGAATTGGCGAGATCAAGAACCACTAATCCTTACATGCTGTACATGTTGTGCGATACATACTTCCGCCTTGAAAGAGAGCGAGACGCCGCCGTGACCGCCGAACTCCTAGCGGAGTATGCGAAGAATGACCCTAAGATATCGAATGCCTTAATAGATTTAGCCAGGAAGTATGGAGATTCCAGGCTAGCAGAGCGCCTTTCGAGCGACCCGAAGCCGTGATCTATGACTTTCAGTTTGCGCTCTCTTTGACCGTAAGGATCTGATCCGCCTTCACATTCGTTAAGACCTGCCTGACGCCACTTGGCCAATCTAACTCCAACCGATTGATAGTGGGAGAATCTCCTAACCCAAAGTGGACTCTTTTGTCGCTTGAGGAGTTATAGCCAACCGTCGTCGTCGCCTCATTGTATTGATCTCCATGGGGCGTAGAGATTCTCACTCTGGTTCCTAAGCCATCACGATTCGACTTTACGCCAATCAGCTTCAGAATAATCCAATGATTGCGGTTCTCGGAGCGATTCATAAGGATTTCCGGCGGACCATTCAGAACATTTACGACGACATCTATCTTCCCATCATTATTTAAGTCGCCAAAGGCCGCGCCTCGATGAGGGGCGATGTATTCAAACTCCGATCCAGATTTGCCGCTTACGTCTTCGAAGGTCAGGTTTCCATTATTGCGGAAGATCTTAATCGGCAGTGCAAATGGCCTATGTTCAACCTCAATTGAGTTATCGAGAATGGCGGAGCATGCGGCAAAAATGTCCTTGTTCCCATCGTTGTCAAAATCAAAGGCGCCGGTTCCCCAAGCAGTTAGACGGCTAGTCAGAGTCGTCACTCCGGATTTGCTCGTGGCGTCTTCAAACACACCTCCGCCGAGATTTCGATAGAGTGGAAAAGTGTCACCGAACATGGCGGTGTGAAATATATCCGGTTTTCCATCGTTGTCTATGTCGCGAAAATCGGCTCCCATTCCGGCTACGGTCTTGCCATTGTCTGTGTATGCCACGCCAGCCTGCAGTGCTACGTCGGTGAATGTTCCGTCGCCATTATTATGAAGCAGAAAATTGGGGAACGTATCATTGGAAACAAAGATGTCAGGAAATCCGTCGTGATCATAATCCGCAAACGCCAGGCCCATTCCCTTTCCGACGTACTGTGAAATATGTGATTGTTCCGACACATCAGTAAACGTACCGTCTCCATTGTTGCGGTACAGGATGTTTGGTGTCCCCTGGAAGTCGTTAGGGGAACAGTACGTTGGCTCTGCCCCAACGTGGCAAAGCGCCGCAGTTCTTATATCATAATTCAGATAATTCAAGACAAATAGATCGAGCAGACCATCGTTATTATAGTCAAACCAACCTGCAGTTACCGCCCATGCCTTTCCAATCCCAGGAACTACCCCGCTGACTCCTGCTTTTTCAGTAACGTCAGTGAAGGTTCCGTCTCCGTTGTTATGAAAGAGTTGGTTTCGATTTACACCGGCCACGTATAAATCGACGTAGCCATCGTTATCATAATCCCCGGCCGCCACTCCCATTGAGTAACCAATTCCCTTCAGACCGGCGCGTTCTGTTACGTCGGTGAAGGTTCCGTCCCCATTATTGCGAAATAGCCTGTTGTAATAAGCGGGATTAATCTTCTGGAGGGATGGAATCGCTGCGCCGTTCGTGAAAAAGATGTCAAGTAAGCCATCGTTGTTGTAATCGAATACTGCGACGCCCCCCATCATTGTTTCGATCGAGTATCTTTGCGGACTTCGACTGTTTTTCAAAATGAAATCGACCTTTGAAGACTTGATTGTGTTTTCAAACTCGATTCTCGATGTCTCACTCAAACTGTTTGGCTTCCTTTCTCCAGGTCCGGGATGGCCTTTTGAAGTGTGATTTGCTATCGGGCCCTGGGCACAAGCCAATCCCGAAGGAAGAAGAGATACGAGAAGCGCTGCCAATAGCAATTTCAATATGAGCGGAGTTCTGGAGATGTTGAATCTGGCTCGTTGCGCTCTTGTGCGAAAAGACGAGGAGCAATCCGCCTTTATGTTCGATCGCCTGGACGACTTGTGGAAGTATCGAATCATCAAATCTGGTGTCAGCCTCCATTAGGGGCGCTTGAGCATTTCCGCATTCGGCAAACTTGTGGACACGATTCCCATTCCTTCACGCACCGAATAAAACTTATCCGCGATGAGATTCACTAAGGTCTCCACCTTTCCATCCGGCCACTGGATCTCCACTTTGTCAGCCTCGGCATGCGCTCCAAGGCCAAAGTGAATCCGCGTGTCGTTCTGCGAAAGATAACTTCCGCCGCTGACCACTTCGCCGAGTTGCACCAAGTCGCCTGCGGTCGCTCGTACACGCGCATTGAACGCCATTCGATTGCTCGTTACGCCTTCAAGTTGAAAGCTGATCCAATGGTTTTGCGGGCCACCCTCGGGGCGCAAAATCATGGGATTACCCACCAGGTTTTCGACAACTGCTTCCATCTTTCCGTCGTTGAACAGGTCGCCAACAGCAACCCCACGGCTCACTTGCGCAATTTGAATTGCCGGTCCAACTTGCCTGCTAATGTTCCTGAACGTTCCGTCGCGTTGATTCAAGAAGAGGAATTTAGGCTCGAGGTATCTGGTTGCAATATGAAGGCTATCTACCTGTGGATATACATGTCCGTTGACGAGAAAGAAATCCTGCCAGCCGTCATTATCAAAATCGACAAAGGCGCATCCCCATCCCACAAAGCCCTGGGTGCCGCGAGCAATTCCTGAGGCAATTGATACATCAGTAAAGTTCATATCCCCTTCGTTGCGATAGAGGGCAGCGTACTCAACATCAAAGTGAGAGAGCAACAAGGACATGCGTCCGGTGTGCGTATAGTCCCCGAGTGCTACTCCCATATTTGCCTGCTCAACTCCATCCTCATTCGCCGCAACGCCTGAAGTGAGGGCAACATCCTCAAAATCTCCCTTCCCGTCGCCCTGATAGAGGTAATTTGCTTCACCATCGTTTGCAACAAATAGGTCCAGATTTCCATCGTTGTTAAAATCCGACCAGACGGCGGTCAGCCCATAGCGACCTTCCGGATCATCAACGCCAGATTTCTTCGAGACATCGGTGAAAGTTCCATTCCCGTTGTTATGGTAAAGATTGTCAGGCGCCCCCTTGAGTCCTCGCGGACCGCATTGCACGTCGAGTCCCAGATACTTGCACGATTTGCTGGAACCGAATGCCGGCAGGCTGCTCAAGTGAAAATCGACATAGTGCGAGACAAAGAGATCCACCCAGCCATCCTTGTCATAATCCCCGAAAGCTGCGCCTGTCGCCCACCCGGAATCGCTGCCCAATCCGCTGGCCTTGGTCACATCGGTAAACGTACCATCGCCGTTGTTGCGATAGAGAACCACTCCGTTTATGCAAGTCACGAGCAGATCGGGCCAGCCGTCGTTGTTATAGTCGCCAACTACGGCGCCCATCGCCCAGCATGGATAACCTACGCCCGCCTTGTCAGTCACATCAGTGAAGGTCCCGTCGTGGTTGTTATGAAATAAAGCGCTGCGCGCTTTGACCCCGTGCTCGGCCATGGCCACGCTCTGGGCATTTGTAAAATAGATATCCGGATACCCATCGCGATCATAGTCAATCAACGCAACTCCACCGCTCATCGACTCGGCGATGTATTTTGCCTCCGGACTTGAGAGGTGGTCGAAGTGAATGCCTGTGGATGCCATGATGTTGACAAGCTGCGGATAGTTAGGAAGGAGGTCGTGCGCTTCTCTCTCGGCTGCAGCCTTTTGACGTTCTTCGGCAGACAGCGGGGAAGGCGTCCCCATTTGACCTGCCCCTGCAGCATCGAGGCACAGCACGAAGAGCAAAACGTACAATTTGAGGAGTCCCGGCTTCCGTATCACCGCCGCAATCACGGCGATGCGTGCCACAAAGCTACTTTTCATCCTGCTCGTCCGCGCGAATCTCAGCGGGCTGGACTGAGAGCTCCTTGTATAGAGCGCGCAGTTTCTCTTTCATGTCTTTCAGCTTTTTATAAAGATCGATCTCGCGCTTCGCGTCTTCCAAGCGCCCATCCTTGCGGTACAAAGTAGCCAATCGGTAACGCGCAGTCGAGTTCGTTGGCTCGTCCTGGACGGCCTGCTCGAGCAGCGGTAACGCCCTATCACTCTGATTCAACTCGATCAGAGCCTTGGCCAACCCCAGCTTGGCATTGGCGTCGCCCGGCTGCAGCTTAGCGGCTAGGGTAAATCTCTCCGCTGACTTCTGGAAATCTCCCTTTTCTGCAGCGATTTCTCCCAGTCGGCATATCGATTTCTCGTCCTGCGGGTTCTCCGCCAGCGCGGCGAGATACTCACGGTCTGCATCCTGCTTGACCACTTCATTTTGTGAGGTGTGCAACAACTCCGCCAACTCGAAATGAACATCCGGTAAATGCGGATCGATGGCAATCGCCTTGCGAAATTGCGCAACTGCACCGTTCGAATTCCCTTCTTTGATCTCTTCGTGAGCGAGCACCTGGTGCATTTGCGCGGAATCAGGCGCAACCAGCGACAGCGAAAGCATCGACTCGCCGGAAAGATCGGAATAGGTGCGGTACGCGGCATACAGTACTTCCGCATTGTCAGGATTTGCCTTGCGTAACTGAGTTATCACACCCGCCGCGTCATCAAGGTCGCCGCTCTCTGTATAAAGCCCCACGAGCTCCAGCCCAACTTGTACCTGGATCTTCTTGTCCTGCAACCGAGGAAATGAAGCTTCCAAATCTTTGCGCGCATTGATGGGATCCGACGTGTGCTCCTCCGCCATCCCCAATAGTGCCTGGATTCTCCATAAGCCCGGTTGCAATTTGATAGCGGCCTGCAGCTGCGGAATTGCCTGTTTGTAATCACCGCGAAAGAAGAGCAGGACCCCAAGATTTCCGCGCCCATCGACGTTGCCTGGATCGAGGGCAATAAGCTTCTGTAACTCCGGTATCGCCAATTCCGGCTTCTGTTCACGCAGATACTGCTGTGCCATTTGCGCGTGAGATCTAATCTGATCCGGAATGCTTGATGACTCTTGACACACGATTGGAATGGGAAAGGAGCCGCCCAGTAGCAGAAGCAGGGTGAACAGCAGGGCTTTTGGGAACATAACAATCACATGATACCAAACCAAGTTATAGGAGCAGGCCAGAGGCGAAAAGGACGGCGATTTCTCGCCGTCCTTTTCGGGTTGGAATTGGATTGAGTTCTTCGGTCAGAACGATAGGCGTCCGTAGATCTGAAATGTTCTGCCGCCGATGGTGGTGCTTGTAATGTTGGTAGGCGAACCAGTACCAACGACGGTACCGTTCGGTTGTCCGAAGCTGGGATGGTTGAGGACGTTTTGCGAGTCGGCGCGGATCTCGAAGTTGACTCCTCTGTCAGGCAAGACCGCAAAGCTCTTGCCAAATGAGAAATTCAAAACGTTCAAGCCGGGGCCATAGACTGTGTTCCTGAGGAAAGTGCCATAAGTGTTCGGTGCTGGAATTGCGAAGGCAGCGGGGTTGAACCACTGACTGATTGTGCCGCCCCCGGTCTTGTAATTCCCGATGAGATCTGCTTCCTGGGTATAGCATCCAGACAGGTTGCCGGAGTTATTGTTGCATCCAGTGGTAATTCCCATGGGGTTTCCGCCCTGGTCGACAAAGGTGCCCGCGACCTGCCAGCCACCGACCACTTCATCAGTGATCAGGTTGTTGTTCAGGAAATGCATGCCTTTGCCAAACGGCAATTTGTAGACCACCTCGCCCTTCAGCATATTCCGGATGTCGAAGTTGGAGTTACTGTAGTTCTGGTTGATGGCATACGCATTCTGGTAATTCTGCCATCCCATACGGCTACCCCATCCCGAAGAATCCATATCGTCGAGAAAGTGGGACCAAGTGTAGTTGACTGAGAACTGCAACCCGTAAGTCATGCGCTTGGTGATCAAGGCTTGCAGCGCGTTGTAGTTAGAGACGGCGTTGTTGGTGCTGCCGTTCACTGAGCTGAATAGTGGATACGGCGTCGCGGTTGCACCCTGTCCGAGTTCGCTTTCGGGGACCTGGTCAATGTCGAGGGGGCCGGTATTCAGGTGGTCGCCGTGATTGCCCACATAGGAAACCGAAGCAACATAGTCCTTCAAGAACTGCTGTTCCACGCTCAGCGAGAACTGGTAATTCGTGGGAATGGGTGTGTGGTACTGATTATAGGTCGGGTTCTGGCCATTCTGAGCCCACGGAGTCGTTGGGGCAGTGATGTACGCCTGAGAGATTGTTTGCGGGTTAAGTCCCGGGACTCCGCAACCGGGGTCCTGAGTATTGGGTGAGGTGGGTGTGGCGCTAAGACTCACCACCGGGCAAAGGCCGTTGGTCGTGTTCGTATCGTTGATGCCACCGTTACTGCCAAAGGCTGCTCCGAGCCCCTGGCCATAGGTATCCTCGCTCCACGTGGCTGAATACACGCCGAGGCCACCGCGAACGACCATATTGTTGAAGACTTGCCAACTGAAACCGGCGCGCGGCATAACGATGTTGTACTTGGGAGCCTGGAGCGTCGTACGTCCATTCGCCCCGCTGAAGGCATACCACATGCCGCCAAGGACAGGAGCGCCTGGGGCAATCCCGTTGACGGCTGAGCTGGAAACGTTGAAGTTGGTCACCGCTGGATCCCAGACGGCCTCATTACCGCGGACGCCGGACCAGCCTGTCATGATCTCATAGCGCACACCCAGGTTGATCGTCAGGTTCGGCTTCATCTTCCAATCGTCCTGAACGAAGAATTGCGGGGTCTTCCATCTTCCACCATACTCGGGTACGTTTTGGGCACTCCATTGCTGTGTCTGACCAAGCAGGAAGTCTGCGTATCCCATGCCGTCATAGGGAGCGGTGAGGTTACCACCTTGGGCGGTATAGGTGCCGCCAAAGGTCAGGCTTGCTGCATTGAGGTTACCCCAGTTGGTAGAATCGGCCCGGTTGATCAGGAACTCGCCGCCAAAATGAAGAACGTGCTTGCCCTTGATCAATGTGACTACATCTGACGGGTCAAAGAGGTATTCCTTATAGACGGCATTTGTGCCAGGTTGGAGATTGCCGTCAAAATTGGCGCCGGATGAGTCATTGATGGTAATAGACGGGAAGAGATCCACTTCGGCAAACTGCAACCCAAGCTTGGCGGGCCAGCCCTGGTTGAGAGTCTGCGGAACAAAAAAGTTCAACTGGTCTGTAAAGCCCATGCGCGCTTCATTGATGAAATGCGAACTCGGAGACCACACATCGGAAACCGAGGCGTTGTCGCGGCTGACGTCCCCGCTGAAGCAATTGAACGGGCAGATGCCTTCGTTCACGTTTTGCCCTGGGTTGTCGCTTTCTGTCTCGGCGAGGGTTAAGCGGTTAGATGAACTGGTGTCATAGTCCATGCGTCCAAACCACTTGATAAATGGATTGGTGCTGGGGGCGTTGTAGACGAAATTGTTTTCGTTGTACCCTCTGCCTGCGACAGGCGTACCGGCAGTATTGCTCGCCGGGAACAGCTTCTGGATGGCCTGAGCTACCGGGCTGATCATGCCTGTGGGAATTACGTTGCCGCCTCCGTATTCAGAGGCAAAACTTTGCCGCTGGACGCAGGGAGCAGCTTGAGAGAGTACCCCACCGGGATAGAGCGCGCTGGCGTAAGTGCAAGTACCCGTTGTCTTCAGCACCTGCGTGGTTGGATCGTAAATGGTGGGATTGCCGGTAAAGTCCCCTGCCATCATGGCAGCGGTCGGCTCGGTGCTGAAGCCTGTGGATGCTCCCCCGTGATCGATCGTCCTGTCGTAATCGAAGAAGAAGAACGCCTTGTGCTTGATGATCGGGCCGCCAACTGCCCCACCGAAGTTGTTGAAGTGAAGGACGGGAATCGTCCCTGTGCCGAAAGCGTAAGTGGCGGCATTCAGCGCATTGTTCTGGAAATACTCATAGCTGGCGCCATGAAAATGGTCGCCACCGCTCTTAGTAATCTGGTTGTACACTACGTCGCCTACGCCGTACTGGGCTGAAAAGGCTGAGGAGCTGACCTTGACTTCCGCCGTGGTCTCAAAGACTGTGACATCGGAGTTCTGGCTCATAGGCAGCGTGGTCGTGGCGCCGTCTTGCAGCATGCTGGCAAAGGGCAGATTGCCGTTGATGGAAGTGGCCATCCCCGAGGTGAGATTGTTAGACGAATTCTCAGGAGCACCGGATGAACCGGGCAGTAGAATTATAAAGTTCTCCCAGTCGGCTCCGCCGCCATTCAGGCCGCCAACCTGCGGCAGATTCACGATGGTATCCGCCTCCATCACTCCTTCTTGCGCGCCGGATTCTGTCGTAAGCATAGGTACGTCTGTTGTGACGACGACCTGCTGCGTAGTTTTGCCCACGGGCAGCGTGGCATTGACGGTTACGATTCCGAGTTCCAGGGTGACGGGACCGCGCACCAAGGACTCAAATCCTTCCTTGGCAAAGGTAAGCAGATAGTGGTCCTCCACGATTGCTCCTGTATCGTAGAGCCCCGCGCTGTTTGTTTCGTAAGTGGACGTAACGTCCTTGTCCACATCTTTCACGGTCACCGTCGCGCCAGGAATGAGAGCCCCTGTCGAATCGGTCACGGTGCCGCGAATGTCACCGGAGTTTGTGTTTTGCGCGAGGCTGGAAACGGCCAAGCACAGTGGCAGGAAGAGGAGGGTGAAACGGATCGCGTTTCGCATCGACTGTCTCCAAAAGTTGGTAAACGCTGCGTTGTTTTTCTTCGTCCGACACCTATCGGTTCACTCTTCCCTTGTCTTGACTATCGCGGACGCTTGTCGCAAGACAATCGATAGTCTTCAGCCAAAACAAACGGCAGGGAGGCGACCAGAGGCATTAGACCTCCGTGGTAAGATGGTTGTCAAGCCCCATTCTTAGCTGGTTTTTAGCCGAAATGGAGTAACCGTTAAAATGGGGCGGTCGCGCCGCGGGCAGTATCCTGCCTCCTCGACAAACCTTTGTCTTTGGCTAAATGCATAACTAAAACGTTTTACAGATGATTCCCCGGCTGAAACAGAAGAAGGAAACATGCGGATTACCATCCAATCTGGAAGTTCGAGGTTTCCGTCACGGTTATGCGATTGTTTTGAACGGGTTGAATCGAATCCACCCCAAATTGGGCGGTGCCGAACTTGAATCAGAATTACGGCTCAAAAAGATGGTACCGGCGGATTCCTGGCCGGGATTTAGTTCGCGCTTCGAGGACAATTCGGGGATACCGCAGTCGGGGCAGGTTATGCTTTCCGGTCGAAAGTGCTCATTCCGCATGTCATAGGGGAATCCATCTTTGCCTGGTCAATAGAAGAGTGCGCCCCGTTTGACAGCTGTGTTTCCATTTGCAGGCAGCGCAAAAACGGTCCCGAGACTGTTTTGCAGAGTGATGTTGACTGGCCAGGTACAGGATCCCTCAGGGAGGGGAATCCCTTCTCATTGTCTGTTCCGCGGATGACGGCGACGTCTGGTTACCCAAGTCACTTTGAGACTGTCCCGACCCGTATACATAATCCGGACGAATGCGCTTCGACTCGCGGTGCAATGCCGTCGCGGCAAGATGGGGGCCATATGTACCACGCTGCAAATGAGCACAGCCTGCGACTTGACAAGCACCCCGCAGACCTGTAGCTTTCAACCTTAATCTGGATGATGTTTCGATATTTCCAGAAGATAATCGATTGTCTTCGTCGGAATCTATCGTCGTCCCGCACCGCGTGCGTTCAGACTCAGCCCATCCCGGGGACATTTGCTGGCATGAGTTCGAATTCAAGTTCGAGGTTTGCTCCACCACCGAGGCTGCGGTCTTTCGCAAAGGGCAAACATACTGCCAGTCGCATTGATCGATGGGTCCTGCCTGCAAAAATCATCATCTTCGATCCTTCAATTGCGGCTTCCGTTGCCTGAATGAGGTAGTGATCATGCGTTGGAGTCTTCTCGAAATCGGATTTCTGGCCGTCACGCTCGCCGGTTGCGGCGGAGGAGGGAACGGCCAGACGCAACAGCCACCACCTCAGTTGGCCGCCACGCCTTCCTTCTCGCCCGCACCAGGAACTTACGCCGCGGCGCAGGCGGTTATGGTCGCCGATTCAACGGCTGGTGCAACCATCTACTACACCACGGACGGATCAACTCCAACGACATCCTCTACGAAGTACACTGGCGCAATTTCATATTCTGCGGACACGACAATCCAGGCAATCGCAACTGCATCTGGCTATTCGCAAAGTGCACAAGCGACGGGGACGTATCGGATTGCCGGCCCCGCAGTGTCAGTTGTTTTGAGTACCCATGACCAGAGCCAGTTGATGGCGGCGCAGGCAGGAGTCATCTTTACCGACACCGCTGCCGGTTCAAACAAGGTGATTGTCGACGAAGCACAGCCATACCAGGAGATCGAGGGCTTTGGCGCGGCATTCACCGACTCGGCGGCCTATCTTCTGGAACAGGTGGCTCAACCCCAGGCTCTCAACAGTACCCTTAGCGACCTGTTCACACGCAATGGAGCTGGCATCGGCCTCAGCTTCATGCGCAATCCGATGGGCGCATCCGACATTGCGCGGTCTGTCTATTCCTTTGACGACTTACCGGCCGGACAGACGGACCCGAGTCTGGCGAGTTTCTCTGTCGCGCACGACCAAGCCTATATCCTGCCGCTCATTGTGGAGGCACGGACGCTGAACCCGCAGATGAAGATCCTGGCAAATCCATGGAGCCCTCCAGGATGGATGAAGACGAGCGGATCGATGATTGGTGGGACACTGCTGCCTACCATGTACACGCCATTTGCGAACTACTTCGTAAAATACCTTCAGGCCTATGGGGCAGCCGGCGTACCCATCGACTACATCTCTCTGCAGAACGAGCCGCTTTACCAACCCGCGAACTATCCAGGCATGGGCATGGACGCGGCCACGCAGCTGACTGTGCTGCGAGATTACGTTTTGCCCGCCCTCACAGCCGCGAATCTGCCGACGAAGGTTTTGGTCTACGATCACAACTGGGATACGCCATCCTATCCGGAGACTGTCTTAGCAGACCCGACGATTCTCGCGTCGACGCAAGTGGCTGGTACAGCCTGGCATGGTTATGGCGGCACGCCAGGCGCACAACAGACGGTTGAGAATCTGTTTCCCGCAAAGGGCACATGGGAAACCGAGCACTCCGGCGGAACCTGGCAAACGGACCAGTACACGACTGATTTTCTTGAGATCACACAGGTATTGCGGAACTCGGCGCGATCCTTTGTAAAGTGGAGCCTGGCCCTGGACCAGAATCTGGGACCAAACCTCACCGATCTGGGGTCGTCCTACGGGGGATGCAATACCTGCACGCCTATCGTGACTGTGAACAGCGCGACGGGAGCCATCACAAAAGATATTGAGTATTACACTCTGGGACACTACAGCAAATATGTGCTGCCGGGCGCAAGGCGCATCTATTCCAGCAATGCAAGCGGGATTGTCAGTGCAGCATTCTTGAATCCAGACAGTTCGAAGGCGTTGATTGCGTTCAATAGCTCAACCGTCAGCCAGACATTCGAGGCACAGTGGGGCACGCAATCTTTCTCCTACACGCTTCCTGCTCTCGGCGCGGCTACGTTTACGTGGAGCGGCGCGCAGAGCGGCACACCCAGCATTTCAGCCACGGCTCAGTTGCAGGGTTCGAGCTACAACAACGAATCAGGGTTGGAAACGGAGACCACCTCCGATACAGGCGGCGGATATGATCTCGGCTACGTCACCAAAGGGGCCTGGGCCGTCTATAAAAACGTGGACTTCGGCTCTTCTGTCAGCGGAGTGAGTGTGCGCGTGGCCAGTGCGGGCAATGGCGGAACCGTTGAGTTTCATCTCGACAGCCAAACGGGACCGCTCGTGTCTACTGTGACGTTGCCGATCAGCGGAGGCTGGCAGACCTGGGAGACAGTCACTGCGCCCGCATCAGGGGCATCCGGAGTGCACGATCTCTATCTCGTTTTCGGTGGCGGCGGCAGCACGGACAGCATCGCGAATCTAAACTGGTTTCAGTTCAACTAGGACCAGTTGATCCAGCGGGCGCGGCTACTTGGCAGGACCTGTCGATTCGCGGACGACTAGCTCCGGTTCGACCTCAATTTGGTCAGGCGAAATGACGGTCCCGTGAATGCGGTTGAGCAGGCTTTGAGTGGCAATTCTGCCTATTTCTGCAAGCGGCTGGCGAATTGTGGTGAGACGCGGCAGTGTGTAGGCGGCTGCTTTGATGTCGTCAAAGCCTATGACGGAGACATCTTCAGGGACCTTGAGGTTGCAGTCCTGCAGGGCACGGATTGCGCCAATTGCGGAGATGTCGTTGAAGGCAACCAGCGCGGTAAACGGTTGCCTTGTTGCGAGCAGTTGTCGAACCACGGGATAACCGAGCTCTGGAGATGTCAAATCGCGCACGAGGCTGATGACGAGCTTTGGGCTGATCTTCAATCCCAACTTGTTTGCCACCGCCAGGATGCCTTTCCAGCGCTCGTCCGAGTCTGAGCTAAACGGCTGGCCATGCATAAAGGCAATTTGCCGGTGACCGAGTGCGTACAAGTGGTTCAGGACCAGCTCCGCAGCACGAAAATGGTCGAGCACCACATTGGTGACACCCTCGATGTGACGATGACCCGCCACGGCCACGACCGGAACCGAGATGGGATGATCCAGCGCCGTGTCGATGGCGATGATACCCTGGGCGCCGCGGCCCACCAGCATGCGCGTGTATTCCTCCACCAGTTTCGGGCGGTGCCGGTGGTGCGCCGTGAAGTAGAAATAGCCGGCATTTATGAGCTGATCGCCAATTCCGCTCATCACTTCGGTGTGGTAGCCATCGCCCAATTCGGGCACCAGGATGCCGATCGTCAACGTTCGCCGGTTGCGCAGCGAACGAGCCAGGAGACTCGGCTGGTAGTTCATCTCCTTGGCGGCTGCTTTGATCCGATCGCGCGTCGCTTGCGGTATCGAACGCCCTGGGACATCGTTCAGTACAACCGAAACTGTGGCCGGATTAAGGCCGAGGTGCGCTGCCAACTGCTTCAGGCTCACGGGATGATGGGCCGCGGGCTTTCCAGCCTCGTCGCGCTGATCGATGCTCTTGGATTGATTCATTGCTGCATCTCAATTGCTTTCCTGGTCAATTGCGCGGTGCTGCAATGGAATTCTACAGTCATTCCGCACAATGTTTGAGAAAACATCTCTCTCAAGCCAATAACTCAATCGACGCGCCCACGCGCAATCGTTACCACAAGAGGGTCGTCACAGAGTCCCTGGGCATCGACACGTGAAGAGTCTCCGTCTCGAGGCCGCAATCAACTGAGCGCGCCTCGCCATGGTTGGTAAGGACGAGAACGCGCGTTCCGTCAGGATTCTCCACCGCAACATGCTCGACACCGTCGATCTTCCCTTGCGACGCCAGCACGCGAGCCTGACGCTGAATCACCTTTGAGTAGTGGGCAAACGCCCAATATTGACCGCTCCGCGTGATGCGCTGCGTATTCGAATCGAGGGTAACGACGCCGCCACATGAAAAAGGCCCCAGGTTGGGTTTGCCCTTCTCGTCGAGCACAAGATTCCACCCCATTATGCAGCGGCCCCAGTTGCGGAGAATGCCGGTGAAAGTCTGCGACCATTGGCTCCAGTCGGTTGCGTAGTCCGGGCTTGTAATATCAGGACCGCCCTCAGTCCAATATGCGCTCTTTCCAGGAAACGCCTTGTGCACTCGCGACATGGCATCAACTGTGCCCTCGTAGCCATGCCACGCCACACCCTCTACATACTTGCTTACGCCTGGGTCGCCTAATTCATCCATCACCCGGCCCCAAAGGTCGTAGTTATGATCCAGAAGCCAGATTTGCGTGTCCAGACCTGCCTGCTCAAGAGCGGGGCCGAGCCAGGTCTTGACGAAGGCCTCTTCGTACTCCTGGCCCCACAGGCAAGCGGGCATGCGCCCATCCTGGTCGGTGTCGAGCTCGTTCTGTGTCGTGATGGCATCGATCTTGACGCCCTCGGCAGCGTACGCGCGAAGGAAGCGCACAAAGTATTGCGCGTAGGCAGCGAAATATGCCTTGCGCATCGAACCGCCCATGATAGAGCCGCCGGTTTTCATCCACCCTGGCGGACTCCAAGGCGTACCTAAGAGAAAGAGACCTGGGTTCAATGCGTGCGCGGCGCGCAGTGATGGGAGAATATAGGCCCGGTCGTGCTCGACGCTGAAGCGCTTGAGTTCCGGATCAGGATCAGCACCATCGTCATAGGTATATGCGGTTCTGGAGTAGTCGCTTGCGCCGATGCAGGTGCGGCCTACTGAAAAGCGCAACCCGTTCAGACCGAAAAACTCTTCCATAAGGGCCTGGCGAGCCCGGTCGGGCATTTGGCTGATCAAATAGCAGGAAGCATCAGTAAACGCGGCACCGAAGCCGAGAACCGTTTGATAGCGGCTGGCCGGGTTCACGAGAATATCCCAGCTTGCGCCTGTGGAAGCCTTCTGCCACCGCGATGCCTCGAAGGCGGCGAATCTTTCTTTCCCGGAGGTTACCCACCCATGCACCGGGCGATTGGACTCGGGAGGCTGGCCCCACAGAATCGGATTCTTTAAGAGCGCAGCAGCGGCTCCAACCCGCACAGAGAGTTGCAAAAAATCGCGTCGAGTCTTCAATGCCGTTCCCGATCTTAAGGATGAAATGATGAGGTACACAGCAATACTATGCCATCGATTGTCTTTTAGACAATCGATTATCCAAAGGATTTCTGGCAGATTGGTTGCGCTTCACTCGAAATGACCCGCGCAGCTTCTGCCTGACTTAAGCTGACAAAACCCTCCGGTCTTGGACCTTCCAACTTTGATCTATTTGCAGTTCCAGGACGAGACGCCTGTCGCCCGATCCTATCTAACTCCTGTACATTTCATTCCCGGCAGCGCCACCTTTGCACCACGGGATCAGGGTTTGGTGGACGATTCCACGTTGCACGTCTTACCTCCACACAAGGCTGAGGTAATTCCCTTCCCCTCGGTGATGGTATAGATGCGGTCGGGAGCCGGGATTCTGATAGATTCCCTATCCCCGTCGGGCCAGTGAATCTCTGCACGATCGATGGTTGAGGAGTCTCCCAGCCCGAAGTGCACACGAGGGTCATTCGATGAGAGGTAGCTGCCGCCACTGAGCACATCTCCCCGCTGACGAATGCCTCCCGCAGTCAGATAGACCGTGGCTCCGACCGCGTCGCGCGGGCTTTTGGGACCGCCAATCAGCTTCAACTCCACCCAATGATGGTGATCGGGATTGACATTGCGCAAGAGGACCGGGGCACCATCGGCATTATTGATGACTGCATCGATCTTCCCGTCGTTGAAGAGGTCGCCAAATGCGGCGCCGCGGCCCACAGTGACAGTGGCAAGCCCTGATCCCTCGACGGCAGGCATCAATTCAAACTTTCCGTTCTTCAAATTATGGAAGAGGAGGGGGCGTTGGGCATATGTTGTGCCCCATTCGGGGTGATTGTCCACTTTTGGATAGACGTGCCCGTTCACAATCAGCAAGTCTTTCCAACCGTCGTTGTCATAATCCAGGAAACCATCGCCAAATCCGACAAATGGAATCGTAGCTTGCGCGACATTGCTCTCGTAGCTGACATCGGTGAATGAGCCTGTGCCGTCATTCATGAATACGACATCATTGTCATCGGAAAACGTAGTATTCACTAAGTCCAAATTCCCATTGTTTTCGTAGTCGCCCGCGGCAATTCCCATGTTTGCCATTTCGTGCCCATCGGCGTTCAGGGCGTAGCCGCTCAGGAAGCTCCGGTCTTCAAAGGTTCCATTACCGGTATTAATGTAGAGGTAATTCGGCGTAGAGTCATTCGCGACCGCCAAATCGGGCTTGCCATCGTTATTTACATCGACAAAGAGAGCACCGAGCCCGTAATACTTATTGGGATCGCTGACGCCAAGTTTCTCGCTTACGTCGGTGAATGTTCCATCTCCGTTGTTGTGAAACAGATGATCGCGCTCACCCTGGAGACCGCGGGGGCCGCACATCACAGGCGTACTGTGGTATTGGCAGGAACTGGAATTGACGCTTGAAGAACCCGGGACGGGCGGATTCTTGATGTCGAATTGAAGGTATCCTGCAACAAACAGGTCCAGGCGTCCATCGCCATCGTAGTCGCCGAACGTCGCGCCCGTGGACCACGAGCCCAATGCGACTCCAGCCTTTTCTGCTATGTCGGTGAATGTCCCGTCGTGGTTATTGCGGTATAGGCGATTCTTTCCAAAATTCGTTACGTAAATGTCCGGCCAACCGTCATTGTCGAAATCAGCTACGACCGCTCCGTAGCCCCAGCGGTCGTTGGTTACGCCGGCCTGCTCCGCCACATTGGTGAATGTTCCGTCGTGGTTATTGTGAAACAATGCCGCATGCGGCGGCGTTTCCTTGCCATCCAGTGCGTTATAGGTCGAACCATTCACGAGATAGATATCGAGCCAGCCATCATTGTCATAGTCCAACAACGCAACACCCGATCCCTTGGCATCCAGAATGAATCTTTTCTCGGGCGTTCCAGCCGTGTGATGCCAGCTTGTGAGGCCCGCTTGTTTGGCGATGTCGGCGAAAATGACGGGGCCGTTTTTGACTGTTCCCCCGGCTGTGATGGGGCGGTTCGCCGAGTCGTAGACTGGCTTGAAGACACCACCTGTGGCCATTCCGCCCGCGCCGCCATGTTGATCTTGAGCCGCTTGGGACCATACGCTGTGCGCGACGAGAAAAGGAAGGAATACCAAGCTCAATATGAAAAAGCGGCGATGCAAAAGTACTCCTCCATTTCCGACAAGTGTACTATATGCCTTTGTTTGAGAGGCCATTTAGGTCGTAGCTTTCGCTCAGTCAGACTAAGTAAGGCCACCTAACAGGCCTCGACCTGCTTCATGGGAAGGCTTGGCGTTCTGGGTTCGCTCTGTTTAGCGATGTTATTAAGTATTGAATCGATGATATAACTCTTTGGATTTTTTGCGAGAATGCCTGAAGCACGTCGCTCGTTGCATCTAAGGCCATCAAGTCGGTTAGGGGCGGTTCACCATCCAGAGATCCCAGCCTGATCCTTTCGGTGCAAGTTGCCCTATGCCGCGCCAAATGGCGGGAGCAAGCTTTACATCCGACAACGTTTCCCGCGGCGAAATTGTCCAAAACAACGCCGTGATCTCAGCCTTGTGCATTAGAGTCTTATGCATATGAGCCTGGAGGTAGCTTGCGCGTAGCAATCGATACCGGTGGAACATTTACCGATTGCGTGTACCTGGCAGACGGCAAAATCCGCGTGCTCAAGCTGCCTTCTACCCCGGCAGATCCATCAGGGGCGGTGCTCGCGAGTCTGGAACGGATCAGTGCGGCGGAGCCGCTCGATGTGCGCCACGGTACAACGGTAGGAACGAACACCATGCTGGAGCGGACCGGTGCACGCGTGGCGTTCGTCACGACGGCCGGCTTTGAGGACACGATTGCCATTGGCCGCCAGACGCGCGGGCGGCTTTATGACTGGTTCGAACCGATTCCGGTGTGTCTGGTGCCCAAGGAGTTGCGCTTCGGTGTGCAGGAGCGAGTGAGCGCTGAGGGCGAGCTCTTGCGCATTCCTACTGACAAAGAGCTAGCAGCCCTGGTTGAAGAGGTGCGAAGCAGCGGAGCTGAAGCCGTCGCGATATCGCTGCTCTTCTCGTTTGCGAACTCCAAGACGGAGCAAAGGGTTGAGGCGGCTTTGATGAGGCTGGGTATCCCAGTCTCTACCTCGCACCGTATTCTTCCCGAATTCCGCGAATTTGAACGTGCCTCGACGACTGTCGTCAATGCATACCTTTCTCCGCGCATTGCACACTACCTGAATCATCTGGAGCAGCGGGTGACAACGCTGCAAAGCGCCAGTGGAGTGGATGTGATGCAGTCCTCCGGAGGGACCATTCCGGCTCGCGTTGCGGCCTGCGAGCCGGTCCGTACAGTCTTGTCAGGACCTGCGGGCGGCGTTGTTGGCGCCTGCCGCGCGGCAGAATGGGCCGGCTTTAATCGAATCATCGGTTTCGACATGGGCGGCACTTCCACGGACGTCTTTCTAGCCGACATGACTTCGGGAGGCGCACGCCTCACTCGAGAGTCGATTGTTGCCGGCGTGCCAATCGGCTTGCCCATGCTGGAGATCCACACGGCCGGAGCAGGCGGCGGTTCGATTGCGCGTTTCGACGCCGGCGGCATGTTGCGCGTGGGACCCGAGTCAGCAGGCGCTGAACCAGGGCCAATTTGCTTTGGGCGCGGAACGCGTCCTACGGTCACGGACGCGAACTTATTGCTGGGAAGGCTTGACCCGGAAAGCTTTCTGGGTGGAGGGGTGCATCTCGACGGCGACCGGACGGAACAGATCCTCCACGCGCAGAAGGGCTCGCTCAGCACCGTCGAAGAGTTTGCAGCAGGCATTCTCCGCGTCGTCGAGACTGAAATGGAAAAGGCGATTCGTGTGATCTCGGTCGAGCGGGGCTACGATCCACGCGAGTTTACTCTCATTGCGTATGGCGGAGGAGGTCCGCTGCACGCCTGCTCTCTAGCGAGTTCGCTGCGCATACCCAGGGTTCTCATTCCCGCCATGCCTGGCGCTCTTTCCGCGGTAGGAATTCTGCTCGCAGATACGGTGCGGGATTATTCGCGGACAGTAATGTTGCAAGGCGATTCAATGAAGAACCTGGGTGAGTTGTTTACTGAGCTGGAGAAGCGAGGCCAGGATGAATTTGCCGCTGAGGGTCTTGAAGGCACGGTTCATCGCACTATCGACGTGCGGTATCGTGGGCAGGGCTACGAACTGAATGTCGCGTGGGATGACCAAACCCCGGAAAATGCCATGAATGACTTTCACTTATTGCACCGGCAACGATATGGATTCTCGGATAGCGCGCGGCCGATCGAGATCGTCAATCTACGCCTTCGCATGATCGCTGCGGGCGAGGCCTACGCACCCGCGCGGATTCAGCCCGTTCCCGGAGATGGAGGTGCTGCCTGCGATACCGAGCGCGAGATATTCTTCGCGGGCCGCTTCATGAGGTCACGCGTCTATCGCCGAGAAGGACTTGTTCCCGGTGATTCGTTCCGCGGACCGGCAATTATTACTGAATACACGGCCGCAACGGTTGTGCCACCGAACGCCGCAGTGCAGGTCGATGATCTCGGCAATCTTGTGATCACTTTCGAAGAGGTGTATCCATGACGCCGCAGGCTTGCGATCCAGTGGAACTGGCGATCTTCCAGAGTTCAGTGCATTCAATTGCAGAAGAGATGGGCGCAGCGCTCCGTCGAACCGCGCTCTCGCCAAACATCAAAGAGCGCCGGGACTACTCATGCGCGATCTTCGATGGTCTTTGCAGGGTAATTGCCATGGGCGATCACATGCCTGTGCATCTTGGCTCAATGCCGATGTCAGTGGAGTCGGCTGTCGCCGCAATTCGATTTGAGCCCGGCGACATTGCGATTCTGAATGACCCTTATGCAGGCGGGACGCACCTGCCCGATATCACGATGGTACTGCCTGTGTTTCTGCCCGGTAGTGAGCGGCCTGCCTTCTTTGTCTCGAATCGTGCCCACCACGCCGATGTCGGCGGAAGATTCGCAGGATCCATGGGACCGGCAGAAGAGATTTTTCATGAGGGCATCCGAATTCCGCCAGTGCGGATCGTGCGCGGCGGACAGATCGACCGCGAGATGCTCAATCTGATCTTGTTGAACGTGCGTACCCCGATAGAACGCGAGGGCGACCTGCAAGCGCAGATTGGCGCATGCCGAGTCGGCGAGCGCAGAATTCTTGAAGTAGCCCAGAAGTACGGAGATCAAAGGGTATGCGCTTTGGTCGAGGAGTTGCTCGATTACTCCGAACGACTGGTGCGGGCGGAGTTGCGCACCATGCCGGCAGGCGAATTCAGCGCGGAGGACTGGCTCGACAACGATGGCACGACCGACTCTCCAGTCAGGATCGCGGTGCGCCTTGAGCTTGATCCGGAGGCTGCCAAAATCCGCGTCGACTTTGCGGGCTCCTCGCCGCAGGTGCCGGGCAGCGTGAATGCCGTGCGCGCCATAACCGTTTCAGCGTGTTTCTACGTTCTGCGCTGCCTCCTTAAAGAAGATGCGCCGGCGACAGAAGGCATCCTGCGGCCACTTATCCTGGATACACCATCCGGAAGCATTGTTGATGCGGTGCCACCCGCCGCAGTGGCTGGCGGGAATGTTGAGACTTCGCAGCGAATTGTGGACGTGCTCCTTCGCGCCTTGGCCAAGGCAATTCCGTCGCGCGTCCCGGCCGCCAGTGCCGGCACCATGAGCAACCTTACGATCGGAGGCGTGGATCCGCGTACTGGAGAGGCATTCACCTACTACGAAACTACAGCCGGCGGGATGGGAGCGCGCCCCGGAATCGATGGCATCTCCGGTGTGCAAACGCACATGACTAACTCACTCAATACGCCGATCGAAGCTCTCGAATATGCCTACCCATTTCGAGTGAGACGTTACGCCTACCGGGATGGATCGGGCGGAGCCGGTCAGTTTCGCGGGGGTGACGGGCTCATTCGCGAAGTGGAGATGCTCGCGCCTGTGCGGTTGACTTTATTGGCTGACCGCAGGCGATTCCGTCCTTATGGGCTATGGGGAGGCGAAGAGGGCGCGGCCGGCGCTGCATGGATCATCAATGCCGGCAGTGCGGAGGAGTCTCTGCTTCCTGGAAAATGCAGCTGCCAGCTCGGCGCAGGGGCCACTCTGCACCTTGAAACCCCAGGCGGCGGCGGTTTGGGAAGACGTTGAGGAAGGGGAACCACAAGCAAAGATGGTTCACCTCCGGCTCTGAATCTACCGCTTCGCGAGTCCGCCCTCGTAATGAGACTTGTCGACCTTACCGTCGTGGCCGTCACGCTCCAAGTCAATCGAGTACTTCAGGATGCATTCGGTGTCTGTTATCACCCAGGCTGAACCGGTGTTTTGTGGCCCTTTGCGCGCCATGCTGTATCAAACGCCCACTTGTCAGTCTGACTTTGGTGTTTTGTGTCGACCTTTTATTTGGTTGTATCGTCCCGCTTCAGCATCGCCGACGTTTTCATCTTTGGGATGCCGCGTTGATGGCAATCACTGCACTGAACCCAGTGGATGTTGTGCAGGCTCTTTGCGTTGGCATAGGTTGTGTCCATCTTCTCTACGTCGAGACCGCAGTCGGACATCTGCGGGTGGCAGGTCTTGCATGAAGCTCGCACGTTCATATTGTGTCCGTTGTGGCAGGAGATGCAGCTCAAGCCTTCATGCACGCCAATTGGTGTCCGATCATCGCCTGACCCCACCTGCGGTCCCCAGGCGTGAGTCGCGGCCAAAGTGCCGGTATCAGGCTCTCGAGGCGCATGGCATTGATAGCAGATTGCCTGACGTGCATCCTGACTCATCTTCACAAGACGCGCGCCATTGTGAAGCTGGGGAATAGGAAGAGCCGCGGCGGCAAAGTGCATGCCTTCGCGCCGGTCATAGAATGCCAGAGAATCGTAAACAGCCGCGCCCGCCACGGAGATGCGTTCCTTCGGCCGGGATGCGAGCACGCCTTCGCGGTGAATCCAATGGCACGTCTGGCATGGCATCGCCGGCTGATCGGCGAGACCTTTGGGAAGCAGATGCCAGGGGCCTTGCAGGTTTTGCGGTTGCACCAGGTCGCGCACAGATCCGTCGAAGTGCATGCCGTGACATCGAAGACAATCGTCCATCAAGCGTTGCTTTGAGTTTTGCACTGGATTAGTAAAAATCTGGCTATAGCTGGCGCTGTGCGGGCCAGCATGCCATGTCGCATATTCGTTCTGGTGGCACTTCTGACAGTCGGGCACCATCTCGACAACATCCACATCGCGGAGCCGAATCGATTCAGACCAATTGCCGACAAGATGAACACGAATATGACGTAGCTTTGTGGCGATGCTTGCTTCGTGGCAATCCATGCAGGGCACGTTACGGTGCGGAGAAGCCTGCATTGCGCTGACGGTGGAGGCCATCTCGTGGCATCTTGCACAGCCGTCGCCATGGGGTGATGAGTAGTACCACGACGCTCCGGCGATGCTTGAGGCAACGAAAACGACCAGAAGAGCCATAACGATGGCCGCGATTTTGAGGAAGCGCTTCATGCGCGGAATCCCGTGCCTTTCCAGTTGTGGACTAATGCATCGGAGGCGTAGTAGGCGACGGCCATGATGGTGAGCGCGGGATTGAAACCGCCGTTGGTGACATGTACGCTGGAATCGATCACGAAGACGTTGTCCACGTCGTGAATCTGGCAGATCCGATTTACGACCGAGCTATGAGGGTCGTTGCCCATGCGGCAGGTGCCAGCCTGATGCTGCCCTGCCGATACGATCTCCGGCTTGCCGGCGGACACGGAAGTGTGGATTGCGCCGGCCTCTTTGAGCCACGTCTCGGCACGCCTGGCCTGCAGTTCACCGATTTCAAAAGTATGAGGATGAACGTTGCCGGAAATGCGCACCACTGGCAATCCCCACTTGTCCCGCACGACCGGGTCGAGCGTGACCCTGCCTTCAGCTGTGGGAATCTGTTGGGTCGGTCCCATGACGACAATGCTCCGCTTATGCCAGTCGCGCATCGCACGCTTGTGTGCCAGGCCCCAGCGCGGCGTGTTGTCGGGCAGCCGGTCTACCATTTGAATTGGGAGGCGAATGAATTCGTTGGCCAGCATTCCCCCGCCGCGCAGACCTGGAGTGCCGTGGTTGTAGTCGCAGATGGCGATGCTGGCGCCTGGACCCACATCGTCGTAGGTTTCAAAATCGAAGTAGCCAACTGCGCCCGTGTAGTGGTGACCCTGCAGATTACGGCCGACCTGATCGTGGCGATTTCCCAGCCCATCCGGAAACAGGCGGCTCCTGGAGTTCAGCAGCAGGCGCGCAGACTCGGTGGCACATCCTGACACCACAACGATGTCGGAAAGTTGCTCGTGCAATCGTCCACTCGCGTCAAAGTAGGCAACGCCGCGCGCGTGTCCGCGGTCCTCAGTGAGGATTTCCTTGACCATGCACTCGATGCGCAGTTCACAGTTTCCCGATGCCAGTGCCGTGGGAATTACCGTGTTTTGCGAGCCGTTTTTCGCATCCACTTCGCAGGCAAATCCGCAGCACCAGCGGCAGCGCATGCAGGGGCCGCGCCCGTTATAGGGCACGCTATTGCGGGCCATGGGGAGGTTGAACGGATGCAACCCCAATCGTTTCGCGGCCGGCTCAAGGATCTCAAACTCCCGATTAGGCGGAAGCGGGGGCATGGGCAGCGAGCGCCGGCGCGGGCCGCGGAAAGGGTTCCCCGAGTCGTCGCCGGAGATGCCGATCTCATATTCGGCTTTCTCGTAAAAGGGCTCCAAATCGTCATAAGAGATGGGCCAGTCTTCCAACGAGCTTCCCTGAAGCGCTCCGTAGGTTGAGCGCATGCGAAAATCCTGAGGCATGTAGCGCCAGGCCTGGGCCCCATAACTCAGCGTTCCACCCCCCACGCAGGCGGCGTCGTTTTGGTAAGCCCCTTCGCTGGGCCGCACGATGTGAGGCATCCCTTTGACATCGACCCACACGCGCGGGTTTCCTTGGTCCTCCGGACCAAACGCGTTCCCCAGCACAGTTGTGCGCTGATTGCGCAGGTCATCTTTGCGGCAATCGTTTGGTGTGTACCATTTGCCGCGCTCCAGCAGAACCACACTGAGGCCCGCAATCGAGAGTTCCTTGGCAACGATTCCGCCCGCGGCGCCAGCTCCGACAACGACTGCGTTCACGCGCTTCATGCTTGCGGTCCCTTTCTCGGGTCATATTGCGCACGACCGCGGACGGGGGGCTGAGTAAGACCCAGCATCTTCCAGCTCACGGCGTCGCGATTGCCCCCATGGCGCGGTGAGCTGTAGTAACCCTCGAGGGTGTGATTGCGCACCAGCTCAAAGAAGGTCGGATCCTGCCCGGAGAGGTCGCTGACAATCTGAAACTGTTGCTGTGGTGAGAGCGAGGCCAGTTCCTGACCAGACAGCTTGTGGCTCATCACCTCAACCCGCTCCAATCCGTCACGGTAAGCGCCCTGATGACGGGAGTAGTGGCGGATGAGCTCGCGGTCGATATAAGTGAGCACACCGGCCTGAGAGGCACTGGGAAAGTCATCCTCGGGGACAATCTGATCGCAGATTGCAGCCAGTGTTCGGGCCTGATCGTCGCTGAGGAACTCCCAATTCCTCGACTTGCCAAGGCTGCATCCAATGGCGAGGGTCGCGCCTCCCAAAGCACCGGCAGCAACAAACTGCCTTCGAGTCAAACGACCGGCTTTCCCGCGCATAAGCATAGAAATCCCTCGGGGTGGATCCAACTGAGCAAGTGGCTCGCCGAGAGACTGGTGGAAGCATTTCGGTAAGCGGTTTGCAGATCCATGCTTCGCGCGCGGCGGCAACCCGGTCTGTGCTGTGAATCACGTTTGGGCGCGGAAGGTTCCGTGCAGGCCGCTAAGCAAGGGACACGGAGTATCGATTTGTGAAGAGAATGCCTCAGACACCCTGGCAGACTCTCGATAGTTGGAAGGGCTACAGGAACAATTCCACTGGGACAGATTATCGGGCAGACCAAGAACAGTTCGCTTGGCGCTTCAGCCGAGGTCTTCGGCCTCATGCGATGCCCATCGTTGCAGCCAGACCGCGGACCCCTTATGCTACCCAGTCTGTTTTCTGTATTAGAGCTATACGTCGTCCCGATGATGTTGGAAGCGCCGACAAGAAACTGACTGTTTCCGGATTCTCCAATGGTCACGCTGGTAAATCTCAGTACGCTCCATTTGAGTCGGCTTGTGCCAGAGAATCCGCCGGAATGGCGAACCAGTCATTAATCTTGCAGCGTTGTTTCCACTCCGTCCTGTAAGTCGGACAGATGTCGGCACTCTGACGTTCTCCAGTCCTTCCTGCTCTCACAAGGAGGTGCCGGCCGCGTAACTGCTACACCAAGGTTCCGCGCAGGTACTGCTAAGGCTCACTTCATGGCGTCACGTCCAGGCCAGCTGCAACTTGTAATTGCGCCAGGCTGTTAAGGTAAGCGGCCAGCTGTTGACGATAAGCAAGCTGGGTTGCTCGATATGTTCGTTCGGCATCGAGGAAATCGAGAATTGAAGCGCCGCCTTTGTGAAAGGAGAAATCCTCAATATCAAGGGACTCCTTGGCTGCCGCGAGGTACGTCTCCTCATACAAACGAACGCGCTCACGGCTGGATACAAAAGATGCGTAGGCCGACTCGACATCCTGGAGCACCTGGTTCCTCGCTGCTTGTTCCAGAAAGTCCGAACGCAACTGCTCCGATCGTGCGCGAGAAATCTCTCCCTGGTTCCGATTGAAGATCGGGATCTGAATTGACGCGATTCCGAGGCCCATTGCATTGGAGGCATTGCCCTTGGGATAGAAGGGTTGGAACCAACTCGGTCCGCCCATCTCATTGCCGGTGTGAAGGTACGAACTGCCAATCGTCGGGTCTGGCCATCGGTTGGCCTGAGCCAATCTCAAGTCCGCCGATGCCTTCAGGCGCCCAGTTTCGGCAGATTTGAGATCTGGGCGATTCATTAGTGCGATATTCTCTAGCTCCGCAAGATCCTTGTCGAAAGTCCCTGTTTTCAAATCGCCCTGAACATCGAAATCACTGGTCAAGCTCCCGGGACCAAGCATTCCTCTCAGTGTGGCTTTCGCGGTGTTCATTTCTAGCACGGCATCATCAAGGTCAGTCTCAAACTGGAGCGTCTCAAGTTGAATTCTGAGGAAATCTGCGCGAGCGATCGCACCTTGACTGAGCATCTCTTTGTTGATGTCGACTGTCTTTTGATAATTGGTCAGATTTTCACGGGCGAACTGCAGATCTGATTTCGCCTGCAACGCCGAAATGAAGGCGAGTCGCAGGTTTAGAGTCAGAGTCCTGCGGGCATCTGCCGCGTCGGATTGAGAGATTTGGGTTGCCAGTCCTGCGCTCTTCATGCGAGCCGAGCGCTTTCCGCCGATTTCAAATTCCTGGTAGATCCCGATCGTTGCTGAAGTTGTGTCATTCTGGAAAGTCGGATTTGGCCTGAGGCTTGCAGTGACCTCAGCGGCTCGATTTGAAATAACACTTTGCTCCTGCGCCCGGAGAGTGGGATTCGATCGCAGAAATAGTTCCTGAATCTGAACCCAGTTATAGCCATGTTCCTGTTGGGCCGTGCAGGCTATTGAATGACCAGCAAGAGCGAACAGCAGAAGCGCTGCCCTAAGCGCACTGGGAGAAGATATACCTTGCCCATTTGCCATTACTGGATCTCTCCTTCCGGCAGGGTCGTCGTGACGAGTCCCATGCTGGCGATTACTGGAACGAGGACCAAAATCGCAATCGTGGTCGTGACCATCCCTCCCACGACAACGCGGGCCAGGGGTTGTTGCGCCTGCACGCCAATGCCGTGCGACACTGCGGCGGGAAGCAAGCCGAGACCTGCAGCAAGGCAGGCCATAAGCACGGCACGCATCTCGCCGATGCTGGCGCGGATGATGGAGTGTTGCACGCCGTGCTCGTGGGCCTCCGCACGGCGAATTCCTGCCACAAAGACAAGACCGCCCAGGGTCGCAACACCGATCACCGAGGCAAACCCGACAGCTGCCGAAATACTGAATGGGGTCCCGGAAACCAGCAGAGACAGAACGCCCCCCGCAATGCCGAATGGAAGGACCGACATCACTGCGAGTGCATCTCGAAGAGAGTTGAACGAGACGTAGAGTAGTCCGAGGATCACTCCAACCGTGATGGGAATGATGATGGCCAGCCTCTTCTGCTCCTTCCGAAGACTGTCGTATTCCCCAGCCCACTCGTAGTGATATCCCGCTGGCAGACGAATCGAACTCTGAAGCTTCGATTGCACCTCGGCAATTGTGCCTGCCAGGTCGCGTCCGCGCACACTGAACTTGATGGGTATATAGCGTCGGCCGTTCTCGCGGTAGATCATGAATGCCCCTTCGCGGAAGCCTATGTGCGCAACTTCGCCAAGCGGAACGCGGCCGCCGTCAGGCGTCGGAAGAAGAATGTTGCGCATTTCCGCAACATCCTCCCGGTATTCCGGCTTATAGCGCACGACAAAATCGAATCTGCGGTCTCCTTCCAGGATTTGAGTGGCTGCCGTTCCACCAATCGCGGCCTGCACTGCGGCGTTGATATCCGCCGCCATGAGTCCGTATCGACCCGCTGCCGCCCTGTCAATTGAGATGACGAGGTTCGGTTGTCCCGTCTCCCTGAAGACAGCCAGATCGGTAATTCCAGGCACGGTTGCCATCACATTCATGATCTGTTTCGCTGTCAGCGCCAGGACTTCAATGTCATCCCCGAAGAGTTTGAGCGAGTTCTCGCCTTTTACGCCCGACATCGCCTCCTCGACGTTGTCCTGAATGTTTTGAGAGAAGTTGAAGGCAACGCCGGGATACCTCGCGAGGGCTTTGTTCATCTGATCGATGAGATCGTCTTTGTTTCGGGCGGTTGTCCATTGCCCCTGCGGCTTTAGGTCAACCTCAAATTCGATGTTGTTAAAGGTCGTTGTGTCTGTTCCATCATCCGGGCGTCCAGCCTGTGAAACTACCTGTTCGACTTCGGGAAAGGAACCAAGGATCTTCCGCATCTCATCGGCCAGCTTGACGGAGTAGTCGAAGGACACATCCTGAGGCAGCGTGGCGCGAATCCAAAGATTTCCTTCTTCAAGAGGCGGCATGAATTCTCCACCGACGGCAAGGAAAGACGCCATTGATGCAACTAGGAAGATGACAGCTACGAACAGGACGATCTTCCGATTGCGCATCACGCGGATCAGAATCCGCTCATAGCGGTGTTTCAGCCAATGAATGAGCCGGGGATCCTGAGTGTGGCCGCTGTGCCCAGCGCGGCGAAATGAGGCCAGCACAGGCGCGAACAGAAGAGCAAAAAGCAGCGCGCCGGTGAGAGCGTATCCATACGTAATCGACATCGGAGCGAAGATTCGACCGGGTACACCCTTCATGGTAAAAAGCGGGATAAAGGCAACGAGGATAATCAGCGTCGAGAACAGGACCGGTTTCGCCGCTTCTGAAGTGGCCTCTGAGATCATGTCGAGGCGCTGTTCATCGCTCGTGGTTTCCTGCAGACGGCGGTAGATATTCTCAAGGATCACAATCGCTGAATCGACAATGATGCCGAAGTCGATCGCGCCAATCGAGATGAGATTCGCCGAGCGGCCAGTCGCCGACATAAGTCCAAACGCGAACAGAACCGCAAACGGGATCGTCAGCGCCGTAACCAGTGCAAGCGGCACATCACCCAGAAAAACGAGAAGAAGGATAGTGACCAGCGCCAACCCGGTAAGCACCACATGCCACACAGTCTCCGTGGTGGTATCGATGAGTGAGGTACGATCATAGATCGTATCGATCTTCATTCCCTTGGGGAGCAGACCGGAATTGAGCGCTTTGATCTTTTCCCGCAAACCCTTAAGGGCCGGCAAGGATTGTTCTCCGCGCTGCAGCAGAACGGTGCCCTTTACGATATTGCTTTCACTGTTTCTGCCCACGCGGCCCAGCGGAGGCTGAAAGCCTTCATGAATATCGCCGACATCACGAAGGTAGACCGGAACGCCATTGTGCTCCGCAATAAGCACCGCACCCATTTCCTGAATGCCCGCAAGCAGACCAACACCCCGTACATTCACGTTTTGGTCGCCTACCTGCAGGTAGTTTCCACCCGCATTCTGATTACTCGCGCTGATCGCTGCAATGACTTGAGGAAGCGTAACGTTGTACTGGAGAAGCTTATTCGGATCAATCTCCGCCTGGTACTGCTTTGTGGTGCCTCCGAATGTGCTCACGTCGATGATCCCGGGCACCTCCTTCAATTCGCGAATCACAAACCAGTCCTGCGTAGCCTTCAGTTCATTCAAGCTGTAGCCGGGGCCTTTGAGTTGATAACGATAGATTTCTCCGACGGCGGACCACGGCGAAAGCTGCGGCTGTAATCCCTGCGGCAGGGTCACTGTTTGCAGGCGGTTGAGCACTTCCTGCCGGTCAGCGAAATAATCCGAATCGAAATCGAAGTAGAGCTTTACGTCGCTCAATCCAAACAAGCTTGTGGAGCGGACGTATTCGAGATGCGGGATTCCGTTGAGCGCGGTTTCAATAGGGACCGTCACCTGCTGCTCCATCTCCTCGGCGGACCACGAAGGGTTCTGCGTGATGACATCGACGAGCGGAGGAGAGGGGTCAGGATAAGCCTCAACGTCCAGGTGCAATACTGCCCACGTACCGGCAGCAAGCCATGCAGCCATGGCGATCAACGCGATAACTCGATACCTGAGGATTGTCCTGATCAAGCGGTTCATTGCTGGGCCGCCCCCCCGGTAAGGAGCTCCGCGCCACTGACCGCTATCTTTTGGCCAACTTGAAGACCGGAAGTGATCTCTACTGTTCCGTCGACTACCTGTCCCGTGGTTACGTTGCGCTCTTCGGGTTTGCCGTTGTTCTCAACGAAGACGCTCGTCTGCTGCCCTTCGTGTATTACCGCTGAAGAGGGAACAACAATCTCGCTGCGCCGTCCCACATCAACTTGGATCGAGGCGAACATCTCGGGCTTCAGCTTCTGACCGGGATTCTGCAATGCCACCCGTACCTTCAGCGTACGTGTCGTCGGGTCAAGTGCTCCGGAGAGAGAGTCGATGCGTCCCGTCCATTGCTGGCTCGGATAAGCATCGAAAGAAATCTTAACCAGCTTTCCTGGACGCACTTTTGCGATGTCCTTTTCGTAGACATCGCCCACAATCCAGACCGTAGACAGGTCGGCGATCGTAACCATCGGGTCGGCATTGTCGAGCGACTTTGAGAACTCGCCCGGTGCGGCGCTGACCGTGAGCACCACCCCACGTGCCGGCGAGAGCAGAGGAACCAGGTCCGTGCCGGCTGATGGATTGACACCGAGCACCTCTAGCCGCTCTTGTGCGCGGGTCAACTCCGCCGCGGCGGAGTTCGACAGAGCCTTCGCGTCAATGTAGTCCTTTTCCGCAACTGCTCCGTGCTCGAAAAGCACCCTTTCCCGATCTGCGGCGCTCGATGCACGATCCGCTTCGATCTTTGCTTTTGCAAAATCTGATCGCGCCGAAGCAGCATCGCTGCTGTCGAGCGCCGCCAGCGGCTCGCCGCGCTTGACCATATCTCCCGGCTTTACGCGTATTTCCAGGATTCTTCCGCTTGCGGGTGGAAAGATGCGAAATACTTTCGTAGGATCAGGCTGCACTGTCGCGCCAAGTTCCAGCCGCTCTTCGATCGGTTGTTCCGCGACCGGCAAATAGCGAACTGGCATCTGCTTCGCAGAGGAAGTTTGATCCGCTTCAGCCGGATCCTGGTTGTGGCGATTGCAAGCATTCACGCCAAAGACCAAAACGAGCAGAAGCATATAGCCTGCAGAATTAGTCAAATTCCGATTGGATTTCATTCAATCTCTCTCGAGGTCTGCTTGTTCGCAATAGGCAGGGCAGCGCGCGCGGGATCAGGCCCGGAACGAAACAGCGACAGACGCCCGGATGAGGTGCGTCTGAACTCTGCCGCTTTGTTTACGTTAGAGAGAGTAAGAAGGGGGGCCGCGGGATGGGTTCGGAACGCGGGGTCCGGACAAAGCAAACTTCAACTCAAGCCATGAGTTCCGTTGGCCTGTGATGTCACGGACCAGAACCGTCTTCGAAAGTGGACCCGCAACTTCCGATCCGATCTTGGTAGGGAGCCATAGCGCCTGGCAATTCTGCCCAGGGGCTTGCCCCTGCCAGCGAGTTGCCGATTCAGTTTCCGACGGGTAGTCCTCGCTTTTTACTTTGCGAAAAGAACCGTGCCCGTCATTGAGCCACACTCCTAATCGCTTGTGAGTGAAGGCTTGTTCTACAACAATGTCTGGAGCGCCGTCCCGGTTGACATCAATTGCCGAGATCGAAAGTGCTGTTTCAGCCGAGGAGAATAGTAGTTCGTTGTTCTTTCCTGCTGTGATGTGAAGCTCAATCCGAAATGACCTCCGGCCGTTCAACGGGCCGGATTCGAGTAACACGGCGCCATCCGGTTTATGGTCGTTGTCAAAGTCTGCCGCTACGATCCTTTGCCCTAGGTCGTGAGGCAGCAGTTGCGTGGATGCATGGTCTTTCGCCAACGCCCCGCGCAGCCCGTCTTGCGCCCATAGAGTGGGCGTCAATAAGACAAGCGCTGCAAGAGCGATTCCGTAGAGAGAGCGGGGCGATTCCATCCAGATAGCTGAGTATAGTTTTCTTCCCGCGTGTTAGACAAGTTAATCTTTGGCGCAGCCGGACACCTTTGGCTGAGGTGAAGGCCGAGGAATTAGGAATTATGCGGATTGATCTGACAGCAGAAAGGCCGGGAGTAACCGTGAAGGCACAGCTCTTTAAAATGCGCGGGCTGGACTGTTAACGCCAAACTGCGGACAACCCGCGAAGGATTCTCCCTGACATGTCGGAGAAGACGTGGTTCAGACGTAATTCAGGCAAAAAGACTGGGTCGATTTTTCAAAGCGATGGTGGCAACCAGTACTCCAGCGGCACATTCAGCGAGCTCCTCAAAGAGCACTGCATCACCCCATCGATGAGCCAGGAACGCGAGCGCCGAGACAACGCCTGCTGGGAGAGGTTGTTCCGTTCGCTGAAAATGGAATGACCGCACGGCCAGAGTTTTGAAACGATCCGAGATGCCAAGGATGAACCCCTCTCTTGGCTTTCCTGGTATATCCGTAGGCGCCAGGAGAATCACATGTGGCTCGGTTGTTTTACGATTGTTTTCGTTGTTAACCCCTTGGCAGGATCCGGAATCTAAGTGGAGACTCGGGTTTGTGCTTGCCAATCGCGTGGGTAGACGCGTCTCTTTGTGGGTGGAAGAAGCGATTTTCAAGTCAAAAGGGGAACGAATGAAAGAGGGGAAGATGAGCAGCGAAGGGCACTGGATGGACCGCGAAAGCTGGATGCCCAATCGTCGGGAATTTCTGGCTGGATTCGCGGCACTTGGGCTGGCCGGGTGGACAGAACAGGTAATCGGCGCAGTCGCGGGTCCTGAGACATGGAGCGGATTGCCGTCGCGGCCTTCTGACCCACCCCTGGACTTTCGCTCATTGGCCAATGCATTCAGCAGCTACGTGATGGACCCCGCACATGGGCTGAATCTGCTCGCAGGGGATGGCCGCCAGGTCTTTCCTTCAGCGCTGGAAGGCGTGGCGGACGGAGGACTGACAACCTACGGACCGATGGCAATGGGTAAGGAATTGCGCGGAGAAGGGCTGGATGGGCTCGCAACATCACTGAAGGGCTACTTCAGTGAAAAGTATGGACTATTTCTCGACGGCGCTGGGGCAACGCTTTGCGAGTACTGGTACCTCATGAACGTGACCGCTCTGGCCTTTGGTCTGATTCAGCTGCGCTTCAATAAGGATCCAGAGTGGCTTGCGCGTGTTGAGCGCAGTGCAACGCGGCTGCGGGAGATGGCGCAGCAGATTCACTACGACTTCAACGACCAGGGCTACGATTTTGCGAAAGGTGCGACGTTTACCAACCACGATATCTACCGGCAGCCTGACGCAGTGGGCGGGTACAGCTATGTAATGTTGCTGGCGTGGAAGTTGACCGGCAAGGAATTCTGTCTGGCGGAAGCAAAGACAGGCATGGATCATTACCTGAGCTTTGCCGCCAATCCCTGGTACGAGGTTCCCAGCGGCGCGATGGCGGTGATGGCGGCCGCGCGGCTCGGGGCGATGGGGTATTCAGCGAACGTGACAAAGGCGCTGGGCTTCGTGCTCGATTCGAAGGTGGGGCTCATGGCGGCAGGACAATGGGGCGGCCGTGCGGTCGATGGGCTGATGGCGGGCTTCTGCACCGAGCCTGCCGGGCAGGCATACAGCATGGAGTCGATGGTTACGCTGCCCTATCTGTTGCCGGCAGTTCGATTCAAACCAGAGTTGGCCGGTGAAGTTGCGCGGTATGCGCTGAACGTAGCGGCAAACCTGCGCTGGTTCTATCCGGAGTACTTACCCCGCGAAAATCAGAGCCGGCCTGATTTGCCCTCGATGTTTCCCTACGAGCGGTTGAGCCGCGAGGAAAAAGGCCACAGCCCTTATGCGACCGGCGACTTTGCAGGACACCGCTCGATCTACGGCGGCGCCTATATCATGTGGCTCGATCAAATAATTCAGCCACAGGGAGACCCATGGCTGCTGCGCTGGGACCTAACCAAAACGAACTTCCTCGATCGCGACCTGCCGCCTGCATTTCTTTATTACAACCCGCTGCCGGCAGAGAAGACTGTCAGAATTGAGACAATCAAGGGGCAAAGCCAGGTTCATGATCTGACACTCAACCGACGGCTGCATCCCCATGCAGGCGAGGTAGAGTTGGTGCTGCGACCGTATGAAGCACGGGTTATAGAGATGCGAGCGTAAATGAACCCTTGATCCGAGCTGAACGCGTGCTGCGGAGTAGCGGATCAGGGATGAATCACGCGCGTAGCGATGATTGAAGTTGCGTTTGGAGCGCCGGCGACGGCGTTGGTTCGGATCAGAGCCTCGAAGTAAACGGGCTGGTCATGTGTCCCGGAAATGCCGAGAGCCTGCTGAAGTCGTTGCCGGTTGCCGGCATCCGCGAGGAAAAGCCCTGCAGCTTCGGTGCCCTCCTGTTGCAGGCCTTGCAGGATGAGAACGCTGCCGCGTCCATTCGCGAGGGGCAGGAGTGAAATGGTTGCGTAGTCCTCCCCCGAACTACCGGTGAATTCCAGGCCATGGTAAGTTTCCTGCTCGCCGGGCTTGGGATGAAGATTCTGGAAGTACTTCAGGCTCTCACCCACGACACCTTCACGTTCCTGAAAATTGAGCTTGTCCTGGAAGTAGTAGACCCACGGGTTAGAACTTGGACTGCCGACAAAGACAAAACTGCCCTCTTCCAGATCGCGTGGGCGCAACTCACGTGCCGAACGAATGAGGAGCCGCTCACGCGCGTTTCCGCTCAGCCGCATTAAAGTGTCCACAACCACCAGGTCGGCATAGGAGGTCAGGAGCGAGCCAGAGAGGTACTTCATCATGCGCGCTTCGCGCGCCGAGGGGTGGGCGTTGGAGAAATCCTCGCCGCTCCGGTATGCAGGGCTCAGATACCGCTCCAGCGTAACTGGCTGCTCATCGACCAGCCTCGTCATTCCGTAGTTGACGTCTGCAACCACTACCTGGACAGGAAAATTGGCCGGGATAAAAAGCGATGCCAACGGCCACGGAGGGGGAGCCGGCTGTGCAGCAGGTGGCTTGCGGAACCATGCAATCAGGGTGGTGGTCAAAAGGAGCGCGACCAAACCCCAGGGAAGAAGTCTCAGCCAGAAATCGCGGCCGTAGCGCGCCAAGGCCGGCTCGAGGATTGCTGAACTTCGCTGTTCTGCGGGGCGAAAAACTGTAGTGTATGCACCCTTCGGGATTTCGACGATGGACGGTTCGCCGCGACCTTCTCCGTCAAAGTACTCATGCAGCTTAAGCCGCAATTGGCGGACATGTACGCGAACCGAACTGTCCTCTACGACGCTGTAGTCTTTGGCCTTCCCGAAAACGGCGCTCCCGATGTGGTGTTCCGTCAAGTCCTGGAGCTGACCGTGAAGGGATCTCTCGGCCATAAAGCAAAGCAGGTCTCTAAGACGCGCCGACTTCTGGAAGGCTGGACTGGCAGTGATCCTTTCAATCAACTGCCAGCGGGCGTCTGCCCGAAGTTCCGGTTCCACTTCCTTCATCCGCGTTTAATCCCATTTCGCTTAATTCAGCGGGTTCCAAGCCTAACCGTAGATTCGACAAGGACTTTTAGACTGCGGGGTGATTGTAGCGCATTTAATGCACAAGGGAAAGCCGCTATGGGACAGCATTTCCAGCAAAGCTGCCTGAGAATCAATAGGATTCAAAGCGAACTGCCTGAACGGACCCCTCAGGGTACCGCTAGGGAGAATCCTGTCTTTGAGAGCCACTTTTCCCATTTAGTCCTGGCCTCATCCTGGACGACTTCCTGCGAATCACATGTAATTCGCATTGATTATCAAAGATTCTCGCGGTAAGTCCCTTTTGCGGTGCGCACTCTTTCCAAGAGGCTTATCGATGGCTCTCCAGGCCATGCTCCAAACGCCTTGAAAAGCTGGCGCGAAGACTTCCCCTCAAGAACGCAGATGGGCACATAATGACCGACCTTGCACAGCGCTTCGAGCAGAACCCCATTCTCAGGCCGCGGGACCTGCGTCCAAGCGTGGAAGGCATGGAAGTGACATGTCTGCTGAACCCCGGGGTGTTCCGATTCGAGGGGAAGATCTGGTTGCTGGTGCGGGTGGCGGAGCGCCCAGTGCAGGTGGAAGGTAAGACTTCCTTTCCCATTCTGAGCCCTGAGGGTCGGCTCGAAGTTCTTGAATTCAACTCGAGCGATCCACGGCTTGATCTGAGTGACCCCCGCGTTATCAGCTTTGACGGACAGGATTACCTCACCACCCTCTCCCATCTTCGACTGCTTTCGAGCGAAGACGGCGTCGCTTTTACCGAGCCGATGCGCAGCCAACCCTTGATGGGCAGCGGCGAGCTTGAAACGTATGGCATTGAGGACTGCCGGGTAACAAAGATCGCCGACACCTACCACCTGACCTATACGCAGGTCTCAAGCAATGGCGTGGGCGTGGGACTGAGAACCACCCGCAATTGGAAGGACTTTGTGCATTCGGGCATGATCTTTGCCCCGCACAACAAGGATTGCGCGATTTTCGAGGAACAGATCGGCGGCAAGTACTATGCGCTGCATCGGCCCAGCAGCCC
Source organism: uncultured Acidobacteriaceae bacterium (assembly GCA_963780515.1). Classification (GTDB taxonomy): domain Bacteria; phylum Acidobacteriota; class Terriglobia; order Terriglobales; family Acidobacteriaceae; genus Telmatobacter. The sequence goes on along the minus strand of CAWACG010000008.1, from coordinate 138,207 downwards.
GGAACTGGGCGGCAACTACATCTGGCTGGCCGAGTCGCCCGACCTGGTTCACTGGGGCAAACACCGTTGTCTGGCTCACACCCGCGAAGGGTACTGGGACAGCGCGCGGGTTGGGGCGGGGGCCGCTCCAATCCGAACGCCCGAAGGGTGGCTGGAGATTTATCACGGCGCGACGGAAAGAGAATCGCTACTGCCTCGGTGCCCTGCTCCTCGACCTTGACGAACCATGGCGGGTACTGGCCCGCTCCGAAACGCCCATCATGGAGCCTCTGGCGCCTTATGAGCAGGAGGGCTTCTTCGGCCACGTCATCTTTACCAATGGCCATGTCGTCGATGGGGACTCCATCACGATCTACTACGGCGCGGCCGACAGCGTCATCTGCGCAGCACGTCTCTCTATCCGGAGCATCCTTGCCAGCCTTCGCAAACCTCGGAGAGCAAAGGCATGAACCACCTGCGCAAGGAGTTCGACGTCTTCCTTCAGCTGCCCCCGCTCCATGCAGGTACTGATGGTCTCGAACATGATGTATGCCCTTGTCCTGCCTGTGATCGAGGTCTTCGTGGCTGCCTATGTCATGCGGAACTCGCACGCGGTAGCCAAGGTGGTCACCTACCAGTTGTCAATCTACGCGGCCACGCCGCTGGCCTTTTATCTGAACGGCAAGCTGCTCGGCCGCGTGGGCGCCAAGCATCTCTACGCTGCCGGGATGCTGCTGTCAGGAGTCGCGATGATGCTGATGATGCAGTTGAGCATCCTCACTCCCATCGGCGTTGCCATTTCGGGCTTCACCATGGGGCTGGCCACCGGCATCTTCTGGGCCAACCGCGGATTTCTGGCGCTGACCGCGACTAACGACAGCAACCGGAACTACTACTACGGCGTGGAGAATTTCATTGCCTCCCTGGCCGCCGTCGCAGTTCCGGCGCTGATTGGCTGCCTTCATCAGCGGGACCACCCTCTACGGATGGCTGGGCGGGGTTGCCAACCGCGCGTACCACATCATCGCGATGGTGGTTTTTGGCTTGACGATTCTGGCTGCCGGCATTCTCGAACGAGGCACTTTCCGCAATCCAGAACATACGCGCTTCGTCTTCTTCCAATTCCATCCGCTTGTGGTGGAGGATGCTCGCAGCTGGCCCTGCTCAAGGGTTTAGCGCAGGGGTACATCGTGACGGCGCCAGCCATGCTCATCATGTTGCTGGTCGGTCAGGAGGGAACACTGGGCGCCACGCAGGCCATCGGCGGCGTCTTCTCTGCCTGCATCATGTACATGGCCGGCCGGATTGCCGCTCCCAAGCATCGCATCATCGTCTTTTCTGCTGGGCTCCTGCTGTTCTTCCTGGGCGCGGTCGTCAACGCATTACTCTTCAATGCCGTTGGCGTACTAATCTTTCTCGGCTGTCTTCTTCTGGCCAAGCCGCTCCTGGATCTTGCCTACTACCCCATCCAGTTGCAGGTAATCGATGTGGTCTCCCGGCTTGAAGGCCGCAACGAGTACGCCTATATCTTCAACCACGAATTCGGACTGTTTGCGGGGCGTTGCCTGGGATGCGGATTGTTCCTGGCCATCGCTTACGGGTGGTCTGGAAATGCAGCGCTCAAATATGCCTTGCCGGTCATTGCGCTGTTGCAGTTGTTATCCATCCGGGTGGCTGGCCAGATCTTTCGGGGTTTGGCCGCGACGGGCAGCAGCACCTCCCCCGTCGCAAGCCTCGCCGCAAACACAATGGAGGCCTGAGAACAATGCTGAAAAGGAGACGCACAATGAACCAAACAAGTCGAACGGCGCAAAGACCGTGGCATCTGGCGGTCTGGCTGTTGTTGACATTCTGTCTGGCGATCGGCATCCCCGCCGTCGCCCAATCGGACAGAGGTACCTTGACCGGCTCGGTAAAGGACACAACCGGCGCGAATATATCCGGCGCCTCCCTTGATCTGACCGAGACGAACACTGGCAGTCGCTATACGGCAACAGCGAGTGGCGACGGCCTGTTCACATTTCCCGAGCTCCCGCCTGGAACTTATTCCCTTACCGTAACTTCTCCGGGGTTCCAGTCATTCACGCAAAAAGGCATCACCGTGTACGTTGGCAGTACGGCGACCGTCAATCGCCGCATTGCAGGTCGGAGCGGCGACACAGTCGGTCACCGTAACCAGCGACGCTTCGCAACTTCAGACCGAATCTTCTGATGTAGGCTTCACGATGTCACCTAGGTACTGGAATCGCTTCCGCTGCCCTTCGGCGGTGAGATCCGCAACCCGCTCGAGTTTGCAGCGCTCTCGCCCGGATTCGCCGGCACCATGAGCAACAACCCCTCCTCGCCACCCTCCGGAAACTTCAAGCTCAGCGGCGGACAACAGGGCGGCGACGACATCCTGCTCGACGGCGCCACCACCGAGCTCGCCTCGGCCAACATGCAGGTCACCTATAACTTCAGCGTGGAGGCCGTCTCCGAGTTCAAGGTCATGACCAACACCTTCGACGCACAGTTTGGAAGCGCCAGCGGCGGTGTGGTCAATCTTGTATCCAAGCAGGGAACGAACACCCTTCACGGCTCGGCGTACGACCTGCTCAAGAACCGCGTCCTGGATGCCAACAGCTGGACCAATGACTACGCAAAACGCGCAAGCCGGGCACGATTGTAGACACGAAGCCCATCGACACCCAGAACGACTTCGGAGCAAGCGTCGGAGGGCCAGTGCGCGTTCCCTGGCTTTACAACGGCAAAGACAAGACTTTCTTCTTCTTCAATTACGAGGGCTTCCGGCAACAAAACGGAGGCACCTCGCAGCTATCGGCCCCCACCCAGGCCATGCTCGGCGGCGACTTCTCTTCCCTGTTAACACCTATTACCGTCAACGGCCAGACTTTCCCGGCCCATATCCTTTACGATTACACGACCTGCACGGGCGCCAACCAGGGACAACCCTGCCAGGCTTATCCGAACAACAAAATCACCGAGGCCGCTGATCCGGTGTTTGCGGCCGCTTCCAAGGTCATGCCCTCCGCCCCCTCCAGCGCCACCAGCCCTTACTTCAACATCGAAGACAGCAGTTCCAACCACGAGCAGGCCGACGAGTGGTCCATACGCGGGGACCAGAATATCGGCGCGCGCAACAAAATCTCGGGCAGTTACTTCACCGGCAACATGCCTTACGTCAGCACCCAAAGCCTGGGGCCGCTTTACACCGGCGGCAACATCCAGGGCAACAAATATGTGCGTGTGGGCTATGACTTCATCATCTCGCCCACCATGCTGAACCACTTCAACGCCGGCTTCACTCGCCGGCATCGCCTCGAAACCTCAGGAGAGGGAGGATTTGGCGGCAACTGGGCCAGCAAGTTCGGGCTCAAGGGCGTAGGCGACGCGGTTTTCCCTCGCTTCGACATCAACTATCCGAACAGTGGTATCAACGAGCCCAGCGATGGCCAAAGCGTCTTCAACGATAACGTCTTTCAATATGACGACGCGGTCTCGTGGCAGAAGGGCCGTCACAGCTTCAAGTTCGGCGGCGAATTCCGCGCCGGCGCAGTTCAACCTCGGCATCCTGACCGGCAGCGCCGGCCATTTCAACTTCACCACCGGCCCCACCAGCACTCCGGCTGACGGCAACTCCGGCTTCGGCTTCGCCAGCTTCTATCTAGGAGCATTCACAAGCGTAAGCGGCGATCAGTCTGATATTGTCATTCCCCAGGTCAACGGATTCCGCGTCAAGTATTTTGCCTTCTACGGCTCTGACGACTGGAAGGTCAACAGCAAGCTCACCCTCAACCTGGGCCTGCGGTACGACATGCCAATCCCGGTGACCGAGCAGGCAAACCGCATGTCCTATGTGGACCCGACGCTGCCGAACCCTGGGGCAGGCGGCATTCTCGGCGCTTACGTCTTCGAAGGCAGCGGCACGGGACGTCTCGGCGGCAGCTCTCCGCAGTCGATCTTCAAGAAGGCCTTTGGCCCTCGCATCGGCCTCGCCTATTCGGTTGATCCCAAAACCGTCATACGCGCAGGCTACGGCATTTACTACTCCACCCAGCGCGTCGGCGGCTTCGCCGAGGATGACAGCCAGGGCTTCTCCTCCAGCTACACCTACGCCATTCCGAGCACTCCTCAGACACCGGTTGGCGTGCTCTCGCAGATCACCGCCTATCCCGGCAAACTGCCGCCGTTCATCGACCCCACAGTCATGAACGACCAGGGCAACGCGCTCTTCCTCGAGTCGAAGGTCGACCGTCCCGGCACCATCCAAAACTGGACCCTCGATGTGCAGCGCCAGCTGCCCTTCAATACCATTGTGGACGTAGCCTACGTCGGCGCTCATGGCGACCACCTGCAGGCATTCCTGCATGACCCCAATCAGGGCAACCCGGCCGACATGTCGCGGGGCGCGTGTTTGCAAGTCAACATTGCCAACCAGGCGACAAGCCCGGCTTGCGCGGGCCAGACCGTCGTTGCGGCTCCCTATGCTGGATTCAGCGGCACCGTCTCTCAGGCGCTGAGGCCGTTCCCGCAGTATGGAACCGTCACGGTGGATTCAGCGACCATGGACGATCCCTTTGGCGATTACACCTACAATGCACTTCAGGCTCAGGTAACCAAGCGGACAAGCAGCGGGCTGACCGTTTTGGCCAACTACACTTGGTCCAAAAACCTCACCGATGCCGACTCGGAGTATCCGACCGAGGCCGCATGGGAAGGTAACGACAATTCCGGCGCACTGAACACCTACAACCTGAAGGCCGAGAAGGCCCTCAGCCAGTCCGACATCCCGCAGCGCGTCGTCCTGGCCTGGACTTACGATCTGCCCTTCGGAAAAGGCAAGCAGTTTGCCAACCATGGCGGAGCCGTCAACGTGCTGGCTGGGGGATGGGAAATTGCCGCCGTCCAGAAGTACCAGAGCGGCACCCCGCTAACCGTAGGCATGCCTGGCGGATCCTGGACCTCAGGCATCTTCGCAGGATATGAGGGCGCAACCGGCGAAGGAATCATCCGTCCCAACATCGTTCCCGGGGAGAGCTTTAATGGGCTTCACGGCAAGTTTGTCTATGGCCAGAGTGTCCGCTTCAACGCAGCCGCATTCACGGCCCCTCCCAACTTCACCTTTGGCGACGCGACCCAAAGTCCTTGAATGTCCGCGAGCTCTTCAACAAGAGCGAGGACTTCAACGTCACCAAGGCCATCCCCATGTTCACCGAACGGGTCCACACCGACTTCCGAGTGGAGTTCTTCGATCTCTTCAACCGCCACCAATTCAGCGGCTTCAACAACACGGTCGGCACTCCTGGCTTCGGTCAGGCATCCGGCGTTGCCTATGGCCCGAGAAACATCCAGGGCTCCCTGCGGGTCACCTTCTAACGGCACTGGGCGAACCAGCCCTGTTACGTCTGACGTTTGAAAGCAACCCAACACTCCCGGACCGCTTCAGCGAGGTCCGGGAGTGTTGTACTCTTGCAGGCTGCACAATCCAGATAGCAGGACGGTCGGTCCATTAGAGAAAACACCGGGCAGAATCGCGCAATGAAATTCAGTGCCGTGAAAATACACTACGATCAATCCATGTTTCGCATTCGCAGCCGGCGACTTCTGGTTTTTGCTGCCGTGATTCCGATAGCATGCGTGCTCTTGTCACGTGGTACCGCACAGGCTGTCAATTCAAATACCCAGGCCCAGGTTCAGGAACACTTCCTTGCTGCTCAACAAGATCAGCAACAGGGCCTCCTCGACGCGGCGGCGCATGAATATCAAATCGTCCTGCGCCTTCAGCCGGCGTTACCCGAGGCATATGTAAACCTTGGGCTGGTCTACTACGCCCAAGCCAAATTCGAGGATTCTGCACGCGCCATGGCCGCGGCCGAAAAGTTGAGACCCGGCATGCACGGAGTGAGTCTCTGGCTCGGAATCGATTCGGTGAAACTGAACCGGCCTGCACAAGGCGCTGCCTTTCTGCGCGAGGCCGTTCGTCAGGACCCGAACGGAAAACTGGCCCAAAGCTGGCTGGGAACGGCGCTTTGGGACGAAGGACTAATGGACGCGGCCCTGGTTCAACTGGGAAAAGCTGCCGCGAAGTTTCCCGATGATCCTGATCTTCTTTTTGCGCGCGCCGAAGCCTATGGCAAAGCCGCCAGTGAACAGACAGAGCAACTCCTTGAGGAGTCTGCGGGAACCGCACTCTCCGACCGGATTTATGGCGCCATTTATGTTGGAGAGCATGATTTGACCAAGGCGGAAGGCCACCTGCGCCGCGCCATCGAACGCGACCCGCACTCGCTTGACGCACGCCTTGAACTGGCCGGCGTATTGGTCGAGCAATCCAGCCTGCCCGCGGCGCAGGCGCAACTCGTGCAAGCTGCGGCGCTGGCGCCACGGTCACCCTCGATGTTGGCACGGGAGGGCGAGTTGTTACTCCTTCAGCAGCAACCCGCAGAGGGTCTCTCGAACATTGAGAAGGCGCTGGAAATCGACCCCGACGAAGCTCTCGATGCATTGGGACTACCCGTGGAATATCGCTCTGATGAAACGGATGGAAGCGCCGCAGGTACAAAGCTTTCTTCTTTGTGCCGAGAGTCTTTGCAGACTCTTGAAGCCGACTCCTCCAACAGCCCTGCCCGAGATGTCGCCATTGCAGCGTTGTATGCGCTGGCCGGAGATGAGGACGCCGCAACGCGGACATACAGCCACATTGTCCTACCGCGCTCAAACTTGATTCCGTCCGCAAACCTCTTGACGCAGGCGATGCGGGCCTTTCACGAGCACCGCTATGGCGACGCGGAGGAGAAGCTCCTGCGCTGGGTTGCGGCCCATCCGAGTGACCGCAATGCGCGCTACGATTTGATTCTGGCGCGCCGCGAAATCTTCGTGACGCAGGTGGTCCGCCTCTATCAGGTCGCGCCGGATTCCTATCATGTGCACCAGCTGCTTGGCCAGCTCTACGCCAGTCGCGAGGAGGATGAGAAAGCACTGACTGAGTATCTTGCCGTCGCGGCCGCACGACCCGATCTTCCCGGCGTGCATTTCTGGCTCGGACATCTCTACTGGAAGCACGGGGACGCGGATCATGCGATCACCGAACTAAAGCGAGAACTGGAGATCAGCCCCGGTCACCCTGAAGCCAACGCGGAACTTGGCACGGTTTTGGTGGCCGAAGAACGCGCAGCGGAAGCGATTCCGCACCTCCAGTCGGCCATCCGCAGCAAGCCAGACCTCTGGCCCGCATATGCACAACTGGGCCGGGCTTATGCGATGGAGAAGAACTACAAGGGCGCCGAGGAGATGCTGCATCCGGCACTTGCGCATGACCCGGACGGATCCGCACACTATCAGCTTGGGTTGGTCCTTCGCGCCGAAGGCAAGGCTGCGCAAGCGGCGCAAGTCTTTGCTCAGGTGAAGGCAATCAAGAACGAAAAAATGACTGCGCCTTCCGCAGATGATGCTGCAAATCCGGGGGCAACAAATGGAGACGCAAAACAATGAAATGGCTTTGCATGATTGCTTCTCTGCTCATCTTCGTTGCACCCGTGCCGTCGCTGCGCGCGCAGCCAACGGCAATGGAGGAGGGTGTCAGGCTCTTTCGAGAAGGCAAGCTCGATCAGGCATTGGTCAAACTTAACGAAGCACATCGCATTGCGCCGCGTGACGCCACCATCGAGAATCTGCTGGGGATCACCGAGACCGGGCTCGGTCATATCGAAGAGGCAGACAACCACTACCGCAATGCGATTCGCCTTGACCCATCGCAAGCGGCGCCGCACAGGAATCTGGGCTTCAATCTGCTTAACTCCAAGGATTATGCCCACGCGGAACCTGAGTTGCGCGAAGCATCACACCTGGATCCCAAAGATCACTTTGTTCATTTCTATTTGTTATTGCTTGCACTCGCCACAGGTCACGACGCCGACGTTCTTGTGGAGGCATCTCTCGCAGGCCAGCTGGTCGACAATGATCCGGACGCCTGCACCGGACTGATCGAGGCAGAACTCCGCACCGGCCACACGGAAGACGCAATCAGCCGTATCAACCGCCTGGAGGCCGCGAACCAGCTCTCGCCTGCACGCGAATACCAGATCGCGATTCTTCTTAGCCAGCACTCGCTCTATGCCGAGTCAGTTCACTGCTTCCGGCGAATTGCCACGCTCAATCCGTCATGGGAAAGCCGCTATAACTTGGCCCTCGCACTGCTTTATGACGGCCAGTCCGCCGAGGCCGCCACGCTCCTGACCGCCCTGCACGCAGAACGGCCTGCGCATGCTGATACACTCATGTTCCTCGGTTCGGCATTCGAGTTGCAGCAGAAGATGCCTGAAGCACTTGAGGCCTATCGAGCCGCTCTGGCTGCCGATCCCTCCAACCCCGATCGAATGCTCGAATACACGCGTTTGCTGATGGACATGGACCGCTACGATGAGGCAATCCAGGTTGTTCAGGCCGGCATGGGAGAGGCCTCCTCGACGGCGCCGCTTCAACTGCGTCTGGGCGCGGTTGAGATGGTGAAGGGGAACTACGCCGCGGCACGGGACGCTTTTCAGGCGGCACTCGCGACCGATCCTCAACTTGATGTCGCTTATGTTGGTCTCGCGCAAACCTATTCCCGCCAGGGTAACGACCTTGAGGCCATTCACATCCTTGAAGCGGCACGCACCAAACTGCCCGACCGCTATCTTCTGGAGTATTACTTTGGCATGTTGGCAAGCCGCCTGGGCCGCGGGCAGGAGGCCATGCTTGCGCTTGAAAAAGCAGCCCAGTTGCAGCCCAAGTCTCCCAATCCGGTCTTTGAACTCGGCAAACTCCGCGCGTCGCAACAAGATTGGCCGGAGGCCCGTGACGCATTCATCCACGTCATCGAGTTGAATCCTCAATATGCGCCCGCACACTACCAGCTTAGCCAGGTTTATGCGCGTCTTGGGCTGCGCTCCAAAGCCGAAGAGGAGGCGCACCTTACCCACACTTTGGTGGAGGCGCAACGCGACAAGGCGCTCAAAGAACAACGTGAGCGCAGCGCAAGTTTCCAACCGCAACCTCATGCAGCGTCTGCGCCCTGACCGGCAACTGACGCCGATGTATCCCTTGCTTCAGTAACTTCGTCGTCGCAGAAGCAAACCCTGAACGATGCGAGGAATGATCGAATATGGTTTCTTACGGAAGACTTGATCGCCGCGAATTCATCGCCCTTTCAGCACTTACTACAGCGGCAACCCTGCTGCCGGAAACCCTGCAAGCCGACCCCTCAACTGAAACCCGCCTCGTTTCTCTTCAGGTGAACGGTGATGCCCAGCGCGGATATGGAGTCACAATCCTTTGTGGCGGCAAAGCGATCGCACGGCACCATCAAGGCGGAGAGTTTTCCGCAGTCTTCCAAAACTGCGAGCGCAGCCTTGAAGACCGTGCCGATGACTGGAAAGCTTCCGAATGGAGTGGAGACCCCTCGCGGGTCAGGCTCACCGGAGAAATACAACTCAAGAACCTGCGCACAACAGTCTTTGTCGAGGTCAGGTACGAACTACTTCCATCGCAAGTGGTGAAGAAGACTTTTCAGTTGCGCCAGGACGATATGTTCACGGTGCTTTACCAACTTACCAACCGCATCGATCCTGAAGAAGCGCCGGACAAGCTTTGGAGTTTCGATCACCCGGATTGCAAAGGCGGGGCGCTGCATGAGTATTTCCCTGCCGCCGGATTTCGCACAGGCAGTGGAGTCACCGTTGGGCTCCTCACCGATTCGGGGTTTCGCAATCAATGGAGCCGGATCATTCGACGCGATGGAACGCCCGTGAAGCCCGCACCCACCCGCATTCCCGATCTGAATCTCTACTCTCTTCCGACAATCGCCGATCGCGAAAAACAGGGTGCTTACATCCAACAGACATTCGGTGAAACCACGGTCCAGCTCTCTGGCGAAGGCTCCCGAACTCGGATCGACCTGCCACTGCCGTCGCTTTGGAAGAAGAGTGGCGAAGTTCAAATCGAGCAGCAAGACGGCATTGTCAAGTTGTCACCGAGTCGTTTGAAAGACTCCGTTCTTCTGCCGTTCCCAGCAAAAGAGGGCGAGGTCTATTCAGTCCATCTCAAGTATCGCTCCGCGGTTCCGATATCGATTCACGCGTGGGAAACAGACAGTCAGTTGCAGAAACTTGCGGATATCACGCTCTTCAATGATACGGCCCCTGCGTCACCCTCAACCTTTGCGGATTTTCGTAATTCATTTATTGTGCCGGCACTGCAGGGTAAAGGCGTAGCATTCGCGCTGTCACTCCCTGATTTCCTGGAAGATGGCGAGAGAGACGCCAGCAATCACAGACTGCCGTCGTTCGAGATTCGAGATCTTGAGATCTCCCGCATAGCCACTCAATGCGAGCCATATCATCAGCTCGAGATGGGCCACGATCAGGCGAAGACCGTCTTCATTTTTGCCAGCGATGCCGTTCCTGACACAGTCAGGGGTTATCGTCTTGCCAGCCAGCTTAGCCTTGCCGACGGCCTTGGTTTCAAAGGGAGCGAAACGGAGAAGGTGCTTTACGCAGACGTGATGATGTTGTCCTGGAATGCGGAGTTAGATAAGCGCAGTCCCATGTTGGCTCCGAGCATTTGGTATTCGGCCGCCGGCGAAATGTATCTCCGCGATAGCTTTTATGCTCTCAACGGCATTCACAACCGCGAACTGAACGAGAAGGTCTTTTCCCTCTGGGCAGACAATCAGGGTCGAGACGGGGCCATCAACACTCTAGTAGAACCGAACATTGCAAACCTGGAGCGCAAATCCAATGACTCAACCCCTCTGTGGCTGATGTGGGCACTTGTGAATCGTCGGCGCTTCGGTACTGCGCTGCCGATGGATAAGGTACGGCGGGCCGCTGAATATTGTCTCGCCACATTTGATCCCAGTCGCGAAGCCACCTGTACGGCTCAGTTTGTCATGGGTCAACTCGACGTGATCCATTATCCGCAAGGGACCAGTATCCTGTGCGAAAACCAGGGAATGCTCGCCGTACTGCTCAGAGTGATACGCGAACTTCAAATCCCTGGATTGGGCGCATCGATTTCAGAGAGTTACATCGCGAAGGCAGAGGAACTCTATCGAAGCTACTATGATCCTGATCGAGGGTTTATGAGCCCGGCCAGAAATATTCGCGATGCAATTGGCTTTGCCGACATATTCCCCGAGTTTCTCTCGCTATGGCTTTTCGAGCGGAAAATCCTCACGGATGAAATGGTCCTCAGTCACCTCAATCGCATTCCGGTGATGTTGCCGAATCTGGCATGCCCTTTCCCTGGCGAGGGCGGCACAGTCAGGCCAATCTTTATCGGAATGCCGACACTCGGCAGTGGCTGGAGTTACTTTACAGATAAATGGCACCCGATGGTTAGCGACTCTTTCGCTGCCGGCTATGCGAGCAATGCCGCCGACGGCGTGTATTACAACGGCGGCAGTTGGATGAGAATTGAAGTCTGTGGCTATGTGACTGGCAAGTTTCACGGATGGCAAAAAGCGGAACACGCGATTGCAAATCGACTCTGGGCTGAAACCCACACAGACGAAAACTTTCCGACCAGCCAGGAGTACCTAGCGACCAATCCCAAGAATCCATTTTTCGGGTATCACCGCGTGTTCGCGTGGAACTCATTCGTGCTTCAAGCCCTTGAGATGGCGGGATTGCGCGCACCCACAATGGATCCTGACTATCTTGAACAATCCAGAACATGACACGAACCTGACGGGGAAGTTGAAGCCCAGACGTTTCATACCAGGGCACGGATCATGTCTTGATAAGTCTCGAGTTGTTTGCGAAAGTACAATTCGCCCTGAGCGGTCTTAGCAGACCGCACATTAGCAAGCATGACCTGGCTTTTTGCGGTATGTTCAACTGCGCAAGTGACAACTGCATGCCGGCAGCAGAACTCGCCAAAGGGAAATATGTGTCTTCGGTAGCACGGCCTATCGAGGAAAATGCGCTCTCTACACGTTCCGTGAGCAGCAGATCGCGGAGAGACTGGGACAGGTGCTCCGCGACATGCAAGTCTCACTGGAGATCGTCCACCGCATTGAGGAATCTTTGCGAGGGGCACACGTCCAGATGCGTGATTGGACAGCACGGGAATGTGCGCGCCTCGACCGCGAACTTGCGGCTCGATTTGGCCATATTGATGGAGCCTGTTTGGATAAACTCGACGGCAAGATTTCGGGACTGGGAGCGAAGAAGGGCGGGGAACGAATGTTGGATCTCACCAGGATTTTAGGACTCTCACAAACAGCTCATTTGCTGTATCTTCCCCGAAAACCAGACGAACAAGTCGAATTACCCAAAAAGCGCCTTTGAATAGCTCCATCGACGCCGTAAGTCTTTATCCTATGTGTAGAAAGGCTTTTGATCCTATTGCACAAAGGGTCAAAAGCGAACAATGGTCAGTGAGAGAGGATTTGAACCCGTTAGTAATTCTGACTTTTCCTTTCTTGTCGCGTAAGTCTATGGCTTCTTCAAGACCGCTCATTACAGATGTGGCGGCCTTTCGAGTTATGGATCCTCGCGACGTTAGGCCAATGTTAGGTTTGGAGACTCCCGACAAATTCGCCCACACCCCCTCAATTTCCTCCACAGTTCTTGCTCGACACTTTCGACGAGCTTCGGGCCTGAATCTCCTCTTTCAATATCCCGATGGAACCTTAGACTTCCTTCCGTGCCTGGCGCAGGAAAAATGCGTATCTGGACGATCACTTGAGACCGGAGTGTAACAACTCACGCAGAGCGGGATGCGGCCTTCGGGCACGACGTCGAATCGACATTTACAGTCAGACTGCTTCGCTGAACGTCCAAAGAGATCCCTCTCAAAATCGCGGGCAATCTAAATCGAACCGGCGCATAAAGGATTGACAGAACTTTCGGGGCCACTTGTAGCGCCTTGTCGATTCTTGTAAGTTATTGGACAAATTAACAGATAGTCTAAATGACGACATTCGGCTACAAGCCGCTGCAAGCGGGTACTCCCCACAAAAGCCCCCACAGTGTGTGGACAACTGCGAGGCAACCCCGCGGGCCCTCAGAGAAACAGCAGGTGCTGAACCCCCGTCAGTCTTCCCTCTACTCATTCACCAGCAAGAACCAACTCTCACGAGCGGCCACGTGTGCCACATGTGTGCCGGAGTTCTCGTCTTTGTGGACGTTAACGTCCTTTATCATTCACTACTGGGGTCGGAAAGCCCGCATCAGGTTCTGGCCCATTTGGCAGAGAAGGCGGTTTTACGGCAACTTGTCGAGAACCTGATCAATTCGAACGACTCGACGAGTGCGTTGGTCTGCTCCTGTCAACCCATGATCATGCCAACGCTTCAAGAGCGTCAGTGTCAATGTCGACGCCGACCGGCAGGTATTCCGGAACGTCGAGGCGTGCCGAGCCAATCCGGTTGTCGGCCATCCCATAATAGACGTCGAAACGGTTGGGCGTACCAAGATCGTCGCGGCGGTCGATTCCGGTGGGAAACACTACGTTGGCAATGGTTCCGTGTCGCTCCTCTGGTAGCACTGGCGTCAGCACCGGCTCAGCTGAACGATAACGAATCACGCGCGGATGCTTTTGGGAGAGCACCATCACGCCGGCCGAATAGCATAGCTGACGTCCGGCGACACTGGTCCCCTGTGATTCGCAGACTCCGTGATAAATGATGAGCCACCCGTGCCTGGTGAGGATGGGAGGAGTTCCGCAGCCAATCTTGAGCCGCTCCCAGGGAGAGTCTGGAGTCGCCAAACGGTGATGAGAGGTGAACTGGCGAAGGCGCAATTCTCTCGATCCTTCAATGCTCCGCCGCAGTATGAGATCCAGATGCTCTCCCTTTCAATATCCGGCAGGCGTTTCCCTCTGAACGCGACAATCTCTTCGGGGCGAGTGCCGGGAAAGAGAGGACGATGGAGCATACCCAACTCCAGTTGTCCGGAGGAGTTCGGTATCGCGACGGGGAACAGGCTTGCGTCTTTATCATCGACGTTGCCCAGTTCAATGCCCTTCCAATGAGCGTAGGTCGCGAGCCCGAGCCGTTCCCACTTGAACAGATTCTCCGATTGAGCAAAGGCGATTCGCGGACCAGCCGGCGAAAATGCCGTGTAGGACATGATGTAGCGTTGAAGCGGCTCGACATAGGTCACGCGTGGATCTTCGCAGCCACCGCCGCCATCGGGCCGCCGTTCGTAATCGGCTTCCGGTTCGAGCGCGATGCCAATCCTCTCAACGCCGATCGGATCGCCTGCATCATTAAACCTCACTCGCGCGATGCCGATGCGGGAGTAATTTCTTTTTGCCACCAACCGCGGGAAGAGATAGAGTTCTCCATCCGGACCACGAGCCGCGGCAGGATTAAGAACGCCTTCGACCTCGTTGGGATTGCCGGGCTCCGGTTCCATCACCATCCCGAGGCGCCGTAGCTGGAAGTCTTCCATCAATCCACCTCAAAAGATCGGGCTTGTCGATCGTCACCAAGGCAAGCGATGATCGCTTCGATCACTCGCTTGGTTTCCTTAGGGCCCTTTAACGGGAATTGAAATGACTCCTGCCTCTTCGGCCGGGTAGTCATTCCCCCCTGGGAACAAGGCGTCCCCAACGTAAATCATCTCTTGCACCGAGATCCCGAGAACGTCGCGCAGCTTCTTAATGCCGTATGCCTTGTCAATGCCAGGCTTGGTAACGTCGATGGATGTCGCGCCGCCGAGACGGACTGAAAACTCGGGAATGAGCGTGTCGAGAATTGCCTTGATCTTCTTCCGCTTGGCAAAATCTGCGTCCCACTTCACTTTTTCTTCCAGCGGAGCCTGCTGACCCAGCGACGAGTACGTTATCTGGCTTCCCCTGTCTTCAATGGTTTCTCCCCAGGTCTTTTCGACAGCGAAGCCAGCGGTCTCCACGGCTTTGGTTAGGGAGCTGACGATCTTCTCCTTTTCGCCCGCCGTGAAATCTTCCGCATAGAGTCTCTTCCATTCTCCGGCGTACTGGAAGAATTGTGTTCCGCAGGTAGGCAGAATAGACAGCCTTGTCAGGCGTTCATCTTGCGGAAGATGAGAGAGCACTTGCTTTTCAAACTGGAGCCATGCACCGCCGGAGATGACGGCAACCCTGGCGACGCTGAGCAAGTCGTGCAGCAGTGAGGCCATTTCGGGATCGAGGGATGATTTACTTGGCGCGAGGGTTCCGTCCAGGTCGAACACAATTAGCTTTTTCATTCGTCTCCAAATTTGAGGGTCCCGATTCCCAATTATCGAGGAATCGCGATCTCAAGCAATTCCGCTTCTCCGCTTGGTCGAAAAGCACACACTCCGGCTTCCGCCGGCAAAAGCCATACGTCGCCCTTGCTTACCGGGTAAAGAATATTGCCGTGATCGACGTGGCCAGAGCCGTCAATGCAAACGAGCACACGCGGCTCATCCGCGGCGCCAACGGAGAACGGAGCTTTCCCGATCAGCCGGTCAAGCTCGAATGCTGCACAGTCGAACAGCTTTTCCCGCTCGACTGGCGTTGTCGTCTCCACCCGAGGCGACACAAGGCCTCCGGCATTTCCATCGAAATCTATGCAGGCAAAAGCCTGATCGACCTGCAGCGGTCGAAGCTGGCCCGTCTTCGCGTCTATGTGTTCCCAGTCGTAAAGTCGGAATGTCACATCGCTGTTCTGCTGAACCTCAAAAACAACAACGCCTTCCCCTAATGTATGAACCGTTCCTGCGGGGATAAACACGGCGTCGCCCGGCCGGGGGACGATGCCATCCAAGTGGTCGGCGATTGTGCCGTCGCTCAGGGAGTTCCGCAGTTCGCCTTTCGTTGTGCCTGGCTTCAGGCCGGCATAAATACGGCTTCCATTTCCAGCCTCCACCACGACCCACGCTTCAGTCTTGCCCATCTCCCCAGGCGGCAGAAGTTCCGGATGTGCATCGCTGGGATGAACCTGAACTGAGAGCATTTGTTGTGCATCGAGAAACTTGAGCAGCAACGGAAAGCGATGGAAGCGCGGAGCCAGATCGCCCATGATTTGTTCACGGTATCGTTCCATCAACAAACCTAAGGTTTGCCCCTTGAGCGGTCCATTAGCAATCTTGCTTTGATAATCATCGCGGTCGCTGAGTACCCATGCTTCTCCGATAGGTCCGTCACCCGGCAACGGCGCCGAGAGTATTCCCGACAAGCGTCGGCCGCCCCATAGCCGGTATTGATAGATCGGCTCGAAGCGCAGAGGATACAAAGTTATCGAGCCCATTGATTCTCACCCGGATCACATCATTAAGATCTGGAGCCTGATCGATGCCAACATCGACCAGGCAAAGTCGTTCGCGCCAAATTACGGAAGCCGGTGCCCGTGTGGCACCCAAGCCAGGTCGCCGCTTAGCACGTAAATGGCGAGCGCCGCTGCCATAAAAAGCGCACCAACCCAAAAACGCCAGTCGCGATGCATCCGCCTCCAGTAGGGACCCGGATCGGGCTCACCTTTGTCGCTGCTGTTTCCTTCGCGGTTATGCTTGCTCCCCGTCATTTCTTCTCCATCTCTGCCGAGTATTCGCCTCGGCGAGCAGCCCGGTTGCAGCATGCGCGGTGATATAAAGCCTGCTGCGCTGCCGGCACATTCGCATCCAGGCCCTTCCACAGCTCCAAAGCCGGCTGCTGGATAGCGCGGGCATACGAAAATGCCACCGCCCAAGGCAACCGCGATTTGAAACGAATATTCATCGCGTTCAAACGTGCAGATGCCAACTCGGCCGATTGACCCCCAGAGAGAAACGCGATTGCAGGAACCGCGGCAGGGACGGCTCGCAAGAGACAACTCACAGTTGCGTCGGCCACTTCATCCACGCCTTCTTGTGTGGGACAGGTCAATCCCGGAACAACCATGTTGGGCTTGAGGACTATCCCTTCCAGCACCACTCGTTGCGAATGCAGCTGGAAGAAAACCACTCGAAGAACTTTCTCAGTGACTTCGAAGCAACGCTGCAAGCTATGGTCACCCACCATGAGGACTTCGGGTTCGACGATCGGCACGAGTCCAGCCTCCTGGCAAAGCGCCGCATAACGAGCCAATGCCTGAGCGTTGGCCTCAATGCAGCCCTGGCTGGGAACCTCCTTGCCGATTGCGATCACTGCGCGCCATTTGGCAAAGCGCGCGCCAAGGCGGGAATATTCAGCTAGTCGCTCGCGCAGTCCGTCCAGGCCCTCAGTGATCTTTTCTCCGGGATGGCCCGCTAAGTCCTTGGCGCCCATGTCCACTTTGATTCCAGGAATGATTCCCGCCTCGATGAGGACTTGCACGAACGGCGCGCCGTCTCTCGTATTCTGCCGGATTGTTTCGTCGTAGAGGATTGCGCCGCCGATGCACTCACTGAGTCCCGGAGTCGTCACAATCATTTCCCGATAAGCGCGCCGCGCCTCCTCGGTCTGGGGAATTCCCAAACTGGCAAATCGTCTATTGCAAGTCGGGTCGCTCTCGTCCATCGCCAGCAAACCTTTGCTATCTTCGAAGAGCATCGTTACTGTATCGCTAAGTCCCTGCGATTTCATTTGTGCCTGCTTTGCTTGCTAGTCCGGTACCGAACTCTGACGCCAATCAGCGTCAGAGTTCAGCGCTGCCAAAGAATCTGCCCCGTTTCCAAAGGAACAGAAACATTTGCGTGATAAGGAATGATGCGCGCCGTGTAGTCGCTTGAGGCGCGAGTTGCGGAAACCTGAGCCAAATAAGTGAGCATTCCTCGCGAGTCCGCAGCGGGTTCCGGCGTCTTCATGGATTCGATCGCGGTTTGTCACCCGTGAACTGAGTTCGCATACAGCTCTACCCCTATTTGATCGGGCTTGAGTGTGCCCAGCGAAACCTCGACTTGAAAGAAATGCTGGCCGTCATGAGTCTCGACCCGCACCGCACCGAAACCCACCGTACTCCAATGCTGATCTAATTCTTGTCGCCAGCGGAGCAAATCCAGACCCAGCCCGCTGTTTTCGGCTGCTCGCTTTCTGTAATTTGATGCGGCAGGCAAATAATGACTCTCGGTGTACTCCCGGATCGCACGGGTTGCGGAAAACTCTGGAGTGAGCCGCGCCATGCTCTCGCGGATGCGCCCCAGCCACTTCGACGGCATATTTGCCTCATCCCGCTCGTAGAACTCAGGTACCACCTCACGTTCAAGCAGGGCATAAAGATCTTCTGCCTCGCGGGAGTCCCATGCCGGATCGTCGCCATGTTCCTGTCCGTCTCCAATAGCCCAGCCAACTTCCGGCGAGTAGGCTTCCGCCCACCAGCCATCCAATTCGGAGAGATTTAAACCGCCGTTGACGAGGACCTTCATTCCGCTCGTCCCGCATGCTTCCCACGGCCGCCGAGGCGTGTTGATCCAAAGATCGATGCCCTGGACCATTTCCTGAGCCAGCAACATGTCGTAATCGTTGAGAAAAACAACGCGGCCCTGGACCTCTGGACGTTTGATGAAGTCTTTCCATTGTTTGATCAGTGCCTGCCCAGGCACGTCCTGCGGATGAGCTTTGCCGGCGAGAATCAACTGGACAGGGCGCTCGGGGATCGGTAAGAAGGCGAATCAGTCTTTCAGGATCGTGCAATAGAAGATTAGGTCGCTTGTATGTGGCAAAGCGCCGGGCGAATCCCATTGTGAGCACATTCTCGTCAAAAATGCCGCTCGCATCCGACGATCCTCGACCTTCCGCGACAAGCTGAGACGCGTAGCGCTCACGCATACGGCCGATCAACGTTTTTCGTCCTGCTGTACGAAGTTGCCACAGCTCCGCGTTGGTGAGCTGGCGGATGTCGTCTTCGACTGGACGATCCCCGCGCCAGCGCTTCTCGCCGCAAGCTGAGGTCCAGAGCGCATCTGCCGCTGCTGAATCCCACGTGGGCACATGAATTCCATTGGTCACTGAGCCGATTGGAACTTCTTCCTGCGGCCATCGCGGAAAGAGGGGCCCGAAGATTTGCCGGCTCACTTGTCCATGCAGCTTGCTCACGCCATTTACTTGGCCGCTGGCACGGAGTGCAAGGTACGCCATATTGAAGGGCTCTGAAGCGTCTCTCGCGTTTTGCCGGCCCATCGCGAGCAGATCCTCAACCGGAATGGCGAGTTCATCGATAGCATAATGGCTATAGATATTTGCGAATTAGATCGGGATGAAAACGGTCGAATCCGGCGCTGACCGCAGTGTGCGTAGTGAACAGATTTCCAGCGCGGGTAACATTCAGGGCAACATCGAACGGTTGCTTCGAGTCCTCCATATAGGACCGGGCGCGCTCAAGCGTGGCAAACGCCGCATGGCCCTCATTGAGATGACATACCTCGGGCCGTAAGCCTAACGCTCGCAGCAAACGCCAGCCACCGATCCCAAGAACGATCTCCTGCTTCAGGCGCATCTCTGCGTCGCCGCCGTAGAGTTCGCTGGTTATGCCGCGGTGAGCCGCGGTGTTGGAAAAATCGTTGGTGTCCAGCAGGTACAGCTTTGTTCTGCCAACGGAAACCTCCCAACAACGGAGCCAGATCTTGCCTTCCGGCAGTTGGATCTGCAGCCGCAACCATTCCCCGTTCGGCTGTCGCAGTGGTCGAATGGGCAGCTGACCTGGATCGTTGACCGGATAAAGCGCCTGCTGGCATCCTTCCGAATCGAAGTCCTGGCGGAAATATCCCTGGCCGTAAAGCAAGCCGACCCCGACGACCGGAACTCCCAGGTCGCTGGCCGCCTTCAACTGATCGCCTGCTACGTTGCCGAGGCCACCGGAGTAGATGGGCAGTGCTTCGCTCAACATAAATTCCATGCTGAAGTAGGCGATCGACTTCAGCGCAGCATTCGGATGCTTGTTCTGAAACCACGCGTCCGCACTGTACGATGCCCGATTGTGGCTTAGCAAGCGAATCGAGACGCTGGCGAAACTCCGGGGCGCTCAGTGCGGCTTTGATCTTTTCTTTCGAAACCGTCCGCAAGATGACCCAGGGATTTTGTGTCGCGGTCCAGAGTTCTTTGTCGAGCCCTTCCCATAGTTCGTCCGCTGCATGGTTCCACGACCAGTGCAGATTGAGCGCTAACTCAACCAGCGCATCGAATCCATCGATCTTTGACCAATCGAAAGGTGCTTTCGGATCATTCAATGTATCTCCCTGTCTTGCGGAGTTCAGGAAACGGAGAGTGCCTTCGCCATGTACCCTGCTGGCGATAGCCCATCTCCGTTTCAATTCCAATAGCTCGCGGTTTAGCTGTCCGTGAACATGGCCTTCTGAGGATGTCCCTTGGCCAACGGAGCAGGCGCAGCCGAATCGCTGAAGTCCGCCGTCCACTGCCAGTTCCTGATCTCGGGCATATCCTCAAGGTGCTCGCGAATGTAATCGTGATGTTCAGTCAGCTTCTTGCCAAATAGCTGGATTGCGCCGGCAGCCTGCACGCGAAGCCGGGGAATGTGTTTCAGCGCATCCAGTGCGAGGTGGTACCGGCTCATCTCATTCAGCACGACCATGTCGAAAGGGGTAGTGGTTGTTCCTTCGTCAATATAGCCATGCACATGGAAGCGGCCCTCATTGGCGCGTCCATGAACCAGCGTATGAATGAGCCAGCGATTGTTGTGGAACGCGAAAATCACCGGCGCCTTTTCGGTAAAGAGCGCATTGAACGACATCTCGTCCATGCCATGCGGATGTTTGTCTGGATACATCAAGGTCATCAGGTCAACCACATTGACAACCCGCACCTTGATCCCAGGGACGTGCTTCTGCAGAAGCCACGATGTCGCGCAGATTTCGATCGTTGGCACGTCGCCGGCGCAGGCCAGAACGACATCCGGCTCTCCGCCCTCGTCATTGGTAGCAAACTTCCAGGTCGATGCGCCGCGCGAACAATGCTCCAGAGCTTCATCCATGTTCAGCCACTGCAGTTGCGGCTGCTTTCCGCAAGTGACGATGTTCACGTAGTTGCGGCTCCGCAGGCAATGATCGAAGACACTCAGCAGGCAATTGCTGTCCGGCGGATAATAGACGCGAATGGTGTCACTTCTGCGCGCCAGCGCATTGTCAACAAAGCCGGTGGCCTGGTGGCTGAATCCGTTGTGATCATTGCGCCATGCATGGCTTGTGAGCAAAACATTCAAAGACGCTATCGGCTTGCGCCACGGATACTCGCGGCATTGCTCAAGCCACTTGGCATGCTGGGTCAGCATGGAATCGACTACCTGCGCGAAAGCTTCATAGGAGGACCACATGCCATGGCGCCCAGTAAGCAGGTAGCCTTCCAGCCATCCCTCGCACAGATGCTCGCTCAATACCTCCAACACGCGGCCATCCGGGCCGAGTTCGTCATCGATCGAGACAAGCTCTGCCATCGAGCAGCGTTTTGTCGCCTCAAAGATGGAGTTCAGCCGATTGGAGTTTGTTTCATCGGGACAAAACATGCGAAAGTTCGTTAGATTCATCCTGAAAATGTCGCGAAATAAATCTCCTAGCTTGCGCGGAGCCTCGGCTAGAACCTTACCCGGTCCGGGGACATCAAGTGCATAATTGGTAAAATCGGGCAGCGCGAGCGTAATCAGCGATCGTCCGCCGTTCACATGGGGGCTGCCGCCCATGCGCCGGTTGCCACGAGGCGCAAGGACCGCCAATTCTTCAATGAACTTGCCATTCGCGTCGAAGAGTTCCTGGGGCTTGTAGCTTCTCATCCAAGCTTCAAGAACCTTGAGATGCTCGGGATTCTCGCGAACGGTTGCAAGTGGAACCTGGTGTGCGCGGAAGGTGCCTTCGATTGGGATTCCATCCACTTCTTTAGGGCAAGTCCATCCCTTGGGCGTGCGCAGAATGATCATGGGCCAGACGGGCTGCTTCTTGAATCCGTTCCCGCGGGCTTCCTGTTGAATTGTCCGAATCTCGGCGTAGCACTCGTCCATCGCCTGCGCGAGAAGTTGATGCACGACGCCGGGATCGTCCCCCTCGACAAAGTAAGGCTTGTAGCCGCGGCCGGTGTAGAGGGCCTTCAAGTCAGCATCGCTGGTGCGTCCCTGCGCGGTCGGACCCGATATCTTGTAGCCGTTAAGGTGCAGAATCGGAAGGACCGCACCGTCCCGGACGGGATTGAGAAAATTAACCGACTTCCAGCTTCCCTCAAGCGGACAGGTCTCGGATTCCCCGTCACCGATGACACAGGCAACAATCAGGTCGGGATTGTCGAATGCCGCACCGAACGCGTGAACCAGCGAATAGCCAAGCTCTCCACCCTCATGCATTGAGTTCGGCACGTGCGGTCCGCAATGGCTGGGCACGCCGCCCGGCGTAGAGAATTTGCGGAACATGAGCCGCATCCCGTCTTCGTTGGCCGTGATCTCGGGATGGACTTCGGTGTAAGAGCCTTCCAGATAAGAGCAGGCATTCAGCGATGGGCCCCCATGTCCCGGCCCTGAGATATAGATGATGTCCGCATCATGTTCTTTGATGAGGCGATTCAGATGGATGTAAATGAGGTTTTGTCCCGGCGAGGTTCCCCAGTGACCGAGCAATCTCGGCTTGATCTGTTCCGCCTTGAGCGGCTCGCGAAGCAGCGGATTCTCAAATAGGTAGATTTGCCCAATGCACAGATAGTTCGCTGCACGCCAGTAGCGATTCATCCTGTCAAGCATTTCTGGCGAAAGCGGTCCTTTGGGGACCGGCGCACGTACCTCTGTTTTGCCATTTGCCGCAATCGCGGTGGATAAAGCCACATCGAAGATAAACTCGGTAGATTTCGCGGCTGGGTCAGTGCTAAGAGGGAGTTCTGTGGTAGCCATATTGTTGTTCCTTTTCTACTTCTCCGCGGCAGGTAAGCAGTGCGGCGGCGGTTTGAGAGGTTAATTCGTCCAGATGCGCATACGAATGCCGTCTGAGGTCATTTCGCCAACAGCTTCTTAATCGCGTGCAGTTCGAGGCGGCGCTTCGCGGTGGTCCTGGGGTACGCCATCTTGAGTCCTCCAAGCGCATCAAGGACGATTTGGGAGACGATCAGCCGTGCATTCTCCTTATCGTCGGCGGGTACGATGTACCAAGGCGCATGGTGAGTGCTTGTCGAATGCATGCACTCTTCGTAGGCGCTCATGTAGCGCTTCCAATATTTCCTCTCGTGAATGTCGGCCGTGCTGAACTTCCAGTTCTTGTCTGGCTCATCGATGCGCGCAAGGAATCGCTTTCGCTGCTCCTTGTAAGACAGGTGCAGAAATATCTTGATGGTCTCGGTGCCGTTGCGATGAAGGTGTTTCTCCAGGTCGCGAATGGAATCGTACCTCTTCGACCATATGTCCTTCTCATCACGCAACTCTTCGGGCAATCCCTGGCTTTGCAAGAGCTCCGGATGAACCCGAACGACCAGCACATCCTCGTAATAAGAGCGGTTGAAGATTCCGATTCGCCCGCGTTCGGGAAGTCGGCACGTTGTGCGCCAGAGAAAATCATGTTCGAGTTCTTCGGCACTCGGCTGCTTGAAGCTGAACACCTCGCAGCCTTCCGGATTGACACCGGACATGACATGCCGAATGGCGCCATCCTTCCCGGCGCCATCCATACCCTGGAAGATCAAGAGCAATGCATGCTGATTGGAGGCGTAGTGAAGATCCTGCAGCGAGCTCAGCTTCTCCATGTGCTGCTGTAGAAGCTCCTTATACTGCATCTTTCGACTTGTAATAAGGGTCGACACTCGTCGGCCACTTGCCGAGGTCGACTTTCTTGCCTGGCGGCACTCGATAGCTTTTCGAATCGATCTTCATTCTCTCCCTTCGCTGTCACACGGCTTCTACGCGATCTTTTTCTTGGTCTGGGCGTTATCGCGTATCTCTCGTTCCGCTTCAAGCCAATCCTGGTCCTGCTGACTCTCGCCATGGACTCGCTGCTGATAAAGCTCGTAGGCGCGGGCTGCGATCTCAGAAGTGCGATCCACAGGTTTATCGAGAGAGCAGTGCAGGCTTGGCCGGATCGAAGATACGATAAGCCAGCAGCTTCACGCGGTCATTGATGAGAGCCCAGATCAGAGCGTAAGCCCACACGAATCCTGCCCACTTCCAGCCGAGCGGCGCCATGAACAAGCCATAGACCGCAATCAGCGTCGCAATGGTCTGTGTACCCAGCACCGCTATCCAGAGAATCCGGGCGGGGCGAATGGACCAGAAGGGACCGCGCGTACGCGTGAGGAAGATGGTCAGATGTCCGGCTATCGAAAGCTTCAGGTACATCAATGTCTGAATGTGCAAGCGGTCCATGTGGAAGACTCGCTCACCGAGATAGAACAGAAGAAACGCAGCGGCAACCCCGATGACTCCGAGCACTGTGGAGATCGAAAGCACAAGCCGCATATTCCAGGACTCGGGCTTGTTCTTGTAGAGGACGTTGTCGTAGGCGATGGACAGGATAGCTCCATCGTTGAGCAGCGCCAGCATCACGATCATGACGGCGGTGAGCGGATAGAAGTTGAACACCAGGATTGCCAGCGTCATGAAGAACAGCACACGCAGCGTTTCGGCAATGCGGTAAATTGCGTAGCTGTTCATCCGCTGGAAGATGCGGCGGCTCTCCTTGATTGCATCGATGATTACCGACAAGCCCGACGTGAGCAGAACGATGGATGCCGCAGCCCGTGCGGCGTCTGTGGCGCCCGAGACCGCGATTCCACAATCGGCCTTTTTCAGTGCGGGAGCATCGTTGACACCGTCGCCCGTCATGCCAACGATGTGGCCGCGCCGTTGAAGGATATCGACGATGTGGTACTTGTGCTCTGGAAATACCTGAGCAAAGCCATCCGCCTTTTCGATGGCCTCTTCGGTTTGGGTGGACTCTTGTTTCTTCGTGTCGCCCAGGGCGCCGGCATCCAGAATGTTAGTACCCAATCCGAGTTGTTTCGAAGTCTCCCTGGCGATGGCGATCTGATCGCCCGTAACCATCTTGACGTCCACGCCCATCTGTCGGGCGCTCGCGATGGTCGCTTTCGCCTGCTCACGCGGCGGATCGAATAGCGGCAACATGCCGGCAAACTTCCATTGGCCTTCCTGATCGGCCCTGGCTACGCCCAGCGAGCGGAACCCGCGTCCCGCAAATTCATTGATGGCGTTCTCGACTGCTGCCTTCACCTCATCTGCGTTTTTTGCCAGCTGCAAAATGACCTGCGGAGCTCCCTTGGACACAAAGAACTGACCCCCGTCCGCTCCTTTGACCGTGGCTTCTGTGCGTTTATGCACAGGATCGAAGGGCTGAAAGTGAAGTACCTTGAAGCTCTTCAGCTCCTTGTCGTCCTTCACTCCACCGATCACTGCAAGGTCGATAGTGTCCTTGTCTTCGGCTCGCGACGCGAGTGCGGCCCAGAGAATAACTTTCTCGGGAGCAATGCCGTCCACGGTGAAGGGATCGCCCAGCGTCAGTTTGTTCTGTGTGAGCGTACCGGTCTTGTCCGAGCACAAAACATCCACGCCCGCGAGTTCTTCAATCGCCGACAGTCGGGTAACAATTGCTTCTTTCTTCGCCAGCAGGCGTGCACCAACCGCCATCGTCACCGAGAGCACTGTCGGCATGGCTACCGGGATCGCGGCAACCAGGAGCACAAGGCAGAATTCCAGCGTAGTGAGAACCTTGTCGCCGCGGAAAAGCGCGACGATCAGAATCAACACGACCAGCGCTACCGCCAGCACGATCAGGTAGTCGCCTATCTTCAACACCGCCTTTTGGAAGTGGCTTACGGTATTCGCCTCCTGCACCATCTGCGCGGTTTTTCCAAAATAGGTGTTCGTTCCGGTGGCATACACCATTGCGTCGATTTCGCCCTGACGGACGATCGAACCGGAGAACACAGCAGCACCTGGCTTGGCAGTTACAGGCAACGACTCGCCCGTCAATGCGGATTGGTCCACCTCGATCGGATCGCCGTCAAGCAGGCGTGCGTCGGCAGGAACGATGTCGCCGAGACGCAGTCGAACTACGTCTCCAGGCACAAGTTCACTTGCTTTGGGATTCTGCCACTTGCCGTCGCGTTTAACCTTCGCCAGGATCGCCAGGCGGGCTTTCAAAGCGGCAATGGCGTTTCCGGCCTGGTGTTCTTCCCAGAATCCGACTACAGCATTTGAACAAAGAAGTAGCAGGATGATGAAGAAATCCAGCCAATGCTGCACCAGCGCCGACAAGATGACGGCGCCTTCAATCATCCACGGAATGGGGCCCCAGAAATAGGAGAGAAACTTTAGGATCTGATTGGTCTTCTTCTCGGTGATCTCGTTGGGCCCGTATTGTGTCAGCCGTTTCTCAGCCTCGGCCTGGCTGAGTCCATCCGGGGTCGACCCCAATTTCTTTTGCAACTCCGGCATGGGCAGTGACTTGAGATCGTCCTTGGAATCGGGCTTCGACTGGGGCCTTTCCGCAGTGAGCGTCACTTGTGATCGTTCTCCCAACCGTGCCCCTCCACCCGGGCACCTGTTTCAAGGCAGGCAAGACCACGCCAAATTGGCAATTCGTCCAAGCGATTTCAATTTAGGTTGGAGTCTCCGCGAATTGTCATTTTGAAAAGAGAGAGTGATTCTTGTCGTACCTATTTTCGGTTTTCGAGGCTTTCACTGCGGCCTCTTCCGCGACGCGCTCAATCTTCTTCTCGGCTGATGCACCTAAAACCGTCTCGTCTTTCAGTTTCGTCGCTTCCGAGTTTTCAAATTGTTCCGGCAGGGCGGTTTTCTCCTCCTGTCACCATGAACCTTCACTCGTCCAAGATTCTGTGCACTTTTGCTCGCCTGGTCGACTGCGAGACAAAAGGGATATCCGTCTTTATCAGCTGCCGGCGGAGTTCGTTATCTACTCGAAGACGCGGTGGAACGAACGCGTCGAGGCTGTCACCAGGGTTGCTGAGGCTGTATTTGCTGAACCGGATGAAGAGGAGAAGAAAAGAGTCGTCACTCTGCTGAAGGGCCTGCCCGACGGCGGAATTGGCAAAGAGTGGGAACCCTTTTGGGAACCCCAGGCTGTTTAACCTGGTCAGAACTTGACGTAAGTAATTGATTCAAATGGTCGGGGAGAGAGGATTTGAACCTCCGACCCCCTGGTCCCGAACCAGGTGCTCTACCAGGCTGAGCCACTCCCCGAACATGGTTTGCTAAAGCGTATCTCCGGGCGCTGCCTGGTGCGTTCTTCCCGCTTGATGCGCTCGCATTAGTGTAGCAGAATCCGCACTTCGGCTGAGGAGAGCCGGCTCTCCGCGTCCATCTCCAATGACGCTCTGCGTTGCTCTCGCCGAGTCCTCTGGCCCCCGCGCAGTTCCACGGTCGGCGGTCCATGCAAACCCTTGAGATGACAATTCGTCCGGTCTTCATTCCTCGAAAGCGGACGGATCCTCCCACAGCTTCCAATCTCGCCTATCTCTGCGGCGGTTCCGCCTCCGGCGCCGCACCCGGGAAGATCCCCTCCAGAGGCGCGCGCCGCTTCTCCTCGCTTTGCGGATCGGGAAGCGGCTTGCGCGGTAGCATTTGCTCGCGCTGTGCCGCGTTGTAGACAAAAATGGCTTCGACGGTTGCTATCTGTTTCAGGTCGCTTGCTTGCAGCCGCTCCACAACATCCTCATTGGAGTGGTGGGTGCGGCTCTCGTAATCCAAATCGTCCTGGATAAACTGGAACCCCGGAATTCCCACCGCATCGAAGCTCAGATGATCTGTGCCGCCGGTATTGCGATTCGTAATCGTCGTAACCCCCAGGTCCTTCAGCGGAGCGATCCACTGGGCAAAGATGGGCGCGATTGCACTGTTTCCCTGCGTATAGATGCCGCGAATCTTTCCACTGCCGTTATCCACGTTGAAGTATGCAGAAATCAATTTCTGTTCCGGCTTCACCTCCATCGGACCAACCGCCCGCCGCATGAACTCCGGCAATGCCATCTGGTCGGGTGCAGTCGACAGCGTCGCCGAGCCGAAGTGCTCCTTCACATATCCTTTGGAGCCAAAGAGCCCTTGCTCTTCGCCGGTCCAGAGCGCAATGCGAATCGTTCGCCGAGGCTTCACGCCTAACGCCTTCAGAATGCGAACTGCCTCCATCGCCACAACAGTTCCGGCTCCATTGTCGGCGGCGCCTGTCCCGGCAATCCAGCTATCCAGATGGCCGCCCAGCATCACCACCTGGTCTTTAAGCTTGGGATCAGTGCCGGGAATTTCCGCAATCGTGTCGAAGCCGTGCTCGTGTTCGCCTGTGAATTTGGTCTCGATGTTGATTTGCACGCTCACAGGCGCGTGGGCCTGTGTGAGGCGGTAAAGACGCCCGTAGCTTTCGATTGCCGCAACCGCCACAGGAATTTTGACGCGCTTGTCAGCAATGTACGGAGTGCGGCCCAGCGTCGCGCCATTGTCATCGAAGATCGTACCGCCGGAGCCGCCGCCATTCTTTCCGTCGCGGCTCGGCTCAATCACTGCTGCCACCTTCTCGTCATAGAAAAATTGCGCCACTTTGTCGATGAGTCTCTGGCGCTCTCGACGCGCGCGCAGACGAGCTTCCATGTCGGGCGATAACCCACCTCCCGATGCGTTCACCGGAAACTCGGCCAGATCATCCAGCTCCCTGTCGGTGTACCTCTCAAAGAAAGCCTGGTCCTCCGGCGGAACATCGCGCATGGGGCCATAGAGCACAACTTTCCCTTCGAGCTTTCCTTTGTATTGATCGAAATCCTTTTCATCATGGATGTTGACGAACACAACGTCGCCGGTAACGGGACCGGGTGTCGCCGGGGACCAGGGGGTGGCTTGAACAATCAACACCGCGGTGTCGGGCGTAACCATGCGCGCCCATGTATTCAGTTGCTGCCAACCGAGTCCAAATTCGCCCCAATCCTCCAGATGGGCGTTTTCGAGGCCGATTTTGGTCAGTGTGTCCCGCGTCCATTCGTTGGCCTTTTGCAGGTTCGGCGAACCAGTCAGTCTCGGACCGATACCGTCCATCAGCGCGGTCGCAAACTCCATCACATGGGAGTGATTAAGCCCTTCATCGCGGATTCGCTGGTACATGCCAAGGTCCAGCGACTCGGTCGCCGGCTGCACTTCAGCGTACGGATCGACGGGCGCAGTCGTCGTAGGCTTGGGCTTGTCGGCAGCATGCAAGGCAACCGCTGCGGATAGCAACACCACAGGGAAGAGGCGGAAGATTCTGCTTAGCATTTGAAAATGGCTCCGGTCGGAAGGGGTGCGTACTGGTTGGAGGAATTCTAGGGCATATCCCGCCCCTGCCGTCTGCCAATTATGCGAAGCCGACTTATTCATTTCGAAGGACGCTCGGCCTCGTCCGGGTCAAGGCCTACAACCCGCCGCACCCCTCGCTGGGCCGACTGCGAGACCCGCAGCAAAGCAGATCGAATGATCTCCGCTTGTCGATATGCTGGTTTAAGAGGCCGGTTCTAGTCGCTCTTGCCCCCGTTGTCGTCCAGACCAGATGGCAAATCCAGAGCCACCATGGCAAATCGCGTCTGGCCGTCTTTGGGATTCTCAAAGCCTACGATGTGCTGGTGGCGCTTGGAGCCGGCCTTCAGTTCAAGGCTGTCTTTGCCGGTGCCATAGTCGCCACGATCAATCTGCACCGTCTTTGTGTTGTTCTTATCATCGGCACAGGTCAGTCCCTCCGCAGTGACTGCAGGAGTGCCCACAGGCGTGTTCCCCTGGCAGGTAATCACGTCGCCGTAGCGGCCCAGCGCCTTCTTATAGAACGCCGTCACCTTGTCCTGAGAATCGGGGGTCGAGTAGGAAACTGCCCGCACCCTCAACTGCCACTCGCCAAAACCCAGGTGCACATCGGCGGACTTGTGCTGATCGTCGTCCTTCACCGCCGAAGCGCCCGGATACACCGGCAATCCCAGATCCGCGGCTGTGGTTTGGTCGGTATTCACATGAACTCCGCCAAACGGTGTATCCACCTGCACCGTCTTCTCCTGCCCATTGGAGTCCTTGTCAACATGCACTCTGCAGCCAGCCAGTGCGGCCGCTAAGGCCAGGCTCGCCCATAGAATCATCGATTTCCGCAACATGGCATCGCCCTCGTAGCGTGTAATACGGCAAAACCGGCCGGGCGGTTCCTTGAATTGCTCCCCAGGCGGCACCACCTTTCTACTACTTTCATCAGGCAGAGGGGTTAGTATTCTCAGTGATTCGTCTTGCGAATGCAGGTTTTCGACGTTTTGTATCCATGGCAAAACTCAACCACCACGATGTTCGACTTCCGGCTCCTCCTCGGTTTTACCGGCAAATGGGACAACAGAGGCAACCGGACCAGCACGAAAGGATCGATCGCGATGAACGATTTCGTTCAGGTCTCAGTTCGCAGGCAGTGGCAGGTGGCGGCAGGTATCTTGATTTTTGCTCTAGGTTCCCTTGCAACCTATGCGCAAAATGACCCGCCCGATCAGGCGGGCCGTATTTCGTACGCGTCCGGCACAGTTTCAGTTCAACCGGCCGGTTCCGACGACTGGGGACAGCTTTATCAGAATTTACCCATCGGACCGGGCGACCGCATCTTCACGGATCAGGACGGCCAGGTTGAGATTCAGATCGGGCAATCGTACGTTCGCGTTGGGCCCAACACCGACATCACTTTGGTGAACGACACAGCGGATGGCATCACTTTTGGAGTGGCGCAGGGTTCAGTGCGCGTCCATTCTTTCGGTCTGTGGGACGGCCAGGCGCTCGATGTGAGCACCCCCAATGGCGACGGAAGGCTGGAACGTCCGGGGGAGTTTCGCGCCGACATCCTGCCTGACCAGGGAGCCACGATCTTCACCACGCCTGCGAATGACCTTCTCATTACAGGTGGGGGAGGATTCGCGAAGCAAATCGGCAGCTGGCAGGCCCTGGAACTTGCGGGCACCAATCCCGTTTACCCGCAGTGGCTGCAGCTCACTCAGCCCGACTCCCTTGATGAGTGGAGCCGGCAGCGCGACCAGCAAATCAGCGATGCCGCCTCCTACCGTTACGTGAGCCCGGAGATCCCGGGAGCTGCAGAACTGGACAGAAATGGCGACTGGGTTCCCGACAGCGACTACGGCCCCATTTGGTTTCCGCGAAATGTGCAGGCGGATTGGCAACCCTACCACAACGGCCACTGGGTGAACCGCGATCCATGGGGTTGGGTCTGGGTCGAGGATGAGCCGTGGGGATATGCTCCCTTCCACTACGGCCGCTGGGTCAACTATCAGGGTCGATGGGGATGGATCCCCGGACCTCGCGAAGAGCATCCAGTCTGGTCCCCCGCGCTCGTCGTCTTTGCGGGTGGGGGCGTGGGCATCTCTGCGTGGTTTCCTCTTGGACCTGGCGAGGCTTACCGACCGTGGTATCCGTGTAGCACGCATTACATCGATCGCGTGAACATTTCCAACATCCGCGAGAGCCGCGATGTCCACGTGCAGAGGACCTACGTAAACATCGTCAATGTCAGAAACGTGGCCTACGTCAACCGCTCCATAGGCATTTCCGCCATGCGCCAGGACGACTTTGCAGCCGGACGGGGAGCACAGCGGGCTGGCGTGGTGGTCGACAGGCGCCAGTTTGACCACGTTCAAGTGATTGATCGACCCGCACCGGTGACACGTCAGTCGTTCATCTCACGACCGGTTACTCACCCCGTACAGGTGGTTTCCGCGCGCCCTATGTTCATCAATCACCAGGGCATGCAGATTACGACAAGACCCGGAACGCCGCCGCAAGCGCCGCCCGTGCGCCCCGTTGAGACGGTGAGGTCGCTTCCTGGGCGCACGGTTCTGGCGACGCCCCCGGCGGGAAATCGGAGCCCCAATCAACCGGCGAACAATTCCTACGGCCAGCAGCCGGGCCGGAACCCCGTTGCGCCCGGGATCCAGCCGACTGGAAGGCCCATGCCGCCTACTGGAAACCGCCAGGACAGTTATCCAAGCCAGCAGCCGGTGCGTGCCCCGATTGCACCAGGGGTTCAACCGACTGGTAGGCCCATGCCGCCAGCAGCTACTCAGCAAGAGAACAATTCGAACCAGCAGCCTGGAAGGAATCCCGTAGCGCCTGGAGTTCAGCCGACCGGAAGGCCGATGCCGCCTACCGGAAATCAGCCACAAGGCTATCCATATCAGCCAAATCAAGCCAAGCCGGCTGCTCCTCCGTCTCCGCAACCAGCTCCGCCGGCAGCTAACCGGCAGGATTTCGGCCCCGTGCAGCCAACCAAGCGCGAGACCGAGGCAAAGCCAAGCCAGCCGCCGGCAAACAACCCGCAGCAGGCACGGCCAAATCCGCAGGCGCCGCCTGCGCATACCGGCAACACAACGCCCAATGCCAAACAGGAGTTCGGGCCGCAACAGGGGAATAAGAACACAAGCACAGACGCGCCGAACAAGGGCGGCAAAAAGGACAAGCAAAACAAGGACGAAAAGAAGAAAGACAACTAGTCAGCGTCTGGGTTCTGACGACCTGGGGCCGCTGCGTATGCGCCGCGGCCCCTTTCCGTCCGGGGAAACACAAGTGAAATATTGTAGCTATATGCGTACAGGAAATTGGGCAGTTCGCTGCCAGTGCCGGGCTGCTTTTGGTCACGCTTTTCGGCCCGCCTGCGTTCCCCGCTCAAGCCCAGGCGGAGAGGCCCGCCGCGGTCTCGGTGGAAGTCCATGCCGGTCAGCCGCTTGGCGCCTATAAGCCCATCTGGAACTACTTTGGCGCCGACGAGCCAAACTATCTCTATGCGCCAAACGGAAGAAGATTGCTCCGCGAACTGTCCGCTCTAAGCCCCGTTCCGGTGTACTTCCGACCCCACAACCTCTTCACGACCGGCAACGGGAAGGGATCCCTGAAATGGGGCTCAACCAATGTCTATACCGAACGGCCGGACGGAACGCCGGTCTACGACTTCGCCATTACGGATCGGATTTTTGACGCGCTGGTTGACGCACATGTTCGGCCACTGGTGGAGATTGGATTTATGCCGGAGGCGCTATCGACGCATCCAGAGCCTTACCGGCATAGTTTTCCCAAGGGCGACATCTTCACGGGTTGGACCTACCCGCCCAAGGACGAGGCGAAGTGGTCTAGGTTGGTGGAAGTATACGCAGCGCACCTGCGCGAACGGTACGGAAGTCAAGTCGATAGCTGGCTTTGGGAAGTATGGAACGAACCCGATATTGGCTACTGGCATAGCACACCGGAGCAGTATGACCGGCTTTACGATCTGACGGCGGCAGCAATTCGGAAGGTGATGCCAGCGGCGAAGATCGGCGGACCTGAGGCGACAGGGGTTAGCGACCATTCGGAGCCGTTTATGAGGCAGTTTCTGGAGCATTGCGCGCATGGCGTGAATGCTGCGACGGGAGGGACGGGCGCCCCGCTGGACTTCATCAGCTACCACCCCAAGGGAAGACCCCGATTTGTCGAAGGGCACGTGGTAATGAGCGTCGGGACACAATTGCGCGCCGTCGAGCGCGGGATGAAGGTCATCTCCAGCTATTCCGAGTGGAAACATACACCTATCATTCTTGGCGAGAGCGACCCGGAGGGGTGCGCCGCTTGCCAGGGCACACAGAACGGCTACCGGAACGGACCTTTATATGGTGTCAGTGTTGCGGAGGCGACGATGCGCACGTATGAATTGGCACGGAAGTACGGAGTCGACGTGCAGGGCGCGGTGACATGGGCGTTTGAGTTTGAAGACCAACCGGCGTTTGCCGGATTCAGATCCCTGGCGACCGATGGCATCGACAAGCCGGTTCTTAATGTATTTAGAATGTTTGGGATGCTCGGCGGTGGGAAACCGGGTGCGGAGTGGGTGGCGACGGTGAGCAGCGGGGCTTTGCCGTTGGAGCAGGTGGTGACGGAGAGCGTTGCCGGGGCCCCGGACGTGAATGCGGTGGCTACGCGGAACGGCGGCGA
Source organism: uncultured Acidobacteriaceae bacterium (assembly GCA_963780515.1). Classification (GTDB taxonomy): domain Bacteria; phylum Acidobacteriota; class Terriglobia; order Terriglobales; family Acidobacteriaceae; genus Telmatobacter. The sequence goes on along the minus strand of CAWACG010000008.1, from coordinate 104,393 downwards.
GGTGGATGTATTGCTGTGGAACTACCACGATGCGGACGTGGAGGCAGCACCGGCCGAGGTACACCTTGGCGTGGACGGATTGCGGGGAAAGGCTGCGGTGGCGTCAGAGTTCCGGATGGACGGAACGCACAGCAATGCGTACCGGGCATGGCAGGAAATGGGGAGCCCAGCACACCCCTCAGCGGAGCAGATCGCGGCGCTGCAGAAGGCGGGTGGACTGGAACAAACGATGCCGAATCATCGGATTGCGGTACATGCAGGGAAAGCGGGGATGAATCTCACGCTGCCGCGCCAAGGAGTGATGCTGGTGCGGCTGGTGGAGCGTTGATCACGACATTTTAGGAAATAGTGGGGCTTTGCAGATCTTGCAAGGTCACCGCTCCCTGTTGGTCGCGTTGACTTTCACTTTCAGGCTTCGGACTACGTTAATTCCTAAAATGCTTTAGTGGGCGGAGGAGCCGTCTTCCTTACTGCCGGTGGCGAAGAGGATGCAGGCGATGAAGACGGCAACGATGACGGGTACGACGACGAACGGGGAAGTAATGTCCATGAGGAAGTCTCCCTGAGAACAGAGTACCAAATAGCGGGGATGGGTGCTGAAAGAGAAGAAAAACGGCCTCAAAAGCGCGCGGCGGGGGTGCTGCTTTTCGGTCGAAACCGTGGCAACGGTGTGCCACTGTTGGTGAAAAAGCGTGGCAACGGTACGGCACGGTCGGTGAAAAGTGAGACAGGGGAAAGCAGAGGTCAGGGGTCAGATGTCAGGGGTCAGGGGTCAGGGAACAGGGATCAGGGATTCGGGTGGATGGCTTGAGGTGAGACCGCCTCGACCGGGGCGCCTGCGCTATCCCAGGTCTCAAACCACCCCAACGATGAGGACCTGTCTTTCACCCCATCAAGCAAAGACCGCTTGCTGGGGGCCCCGAATTCGCTGGGGACCCCCGGTGTCCAGACCTGGGTGGGCCGACAGGAGCCTCAGTTTGGACATCTTTTGGTCCGTCCATGCCGAAGGCGTGTGGGGATGTTGATCAACCAGTAGCTAATGGGTGGGCGGTGATACGCTCACGACTTCCAGCAATTCCGTCTCAGTGCGCGACGTCCCCACGACTCAATCAGGCTTGGCTGCTTCGCCTTTGTGCTCTGCATTCCCCAGCAGTTCGATTTGTCCGGTCATCACATGCGCCTGCAGCCAGTAGTCGCCATTTGAATTCTTCTTGCTGAAGTTCCGGAAGAAACCGCCTTTGTCGATACCGAAGGCCCGTGCCTGGACTTCGCCCACGCCGACGGAAGCGTCCACGTTGCGGTAGTCCCCGTCGTGAATGGAGGAGATGGTGATCTGCCCCGCTCCGACTTCGATATCCTTATCGCCCTTGACCTCTTCCACCGTGACCTGGCCCGCAGCCATGCGAATGCTCAGGTTTGTTCTCGTGGGAACCTCAATCTTGACCTCAAGGCCGTTGTTGCCGTGCTGGAGATGAGGGCCATCGATAGACAATTTGCCGCCATTCGCTGTCGGCGAAAAGTGAAAAGCGACATTCGCGGCGGTTTCATCGCTGCTCGCCGAACAAGAGACATGAATCGCTGCCTGGTCGGTGCCAACAATGTGAAGTCCTGCCGGCCTCGAATCAATCATCAACACGGCCCTGGATCGCAAAGGATAGCTGACAGTTTGGCTGCAGGGGGTCTTTGTCTCGGCAAATCCGGCGAAACTGCAGGCCAGGAGAGCCGCGCCCGCGGCGCAACAGACTGATCTCATCCTGTCACCTACGCAGGTCGCGTCGCATTGGTTCCCGATCGAGAGGAATGTGCACTACTTCGTTATTTCCGAGCAGGCGGTGATTCGCCCGGAACGTAACGAGATCGAATCGAAGTCTTTCAATTTCACTTTAATGAACAACGTGGAAGGTGCGTTTCCAGCGCGTGTCGGGGAAGAAATGCACCAGAACGTGGCCGATCCACGCGAGCTTGTGACCGAATCCTGTTTGTTCAAGTTGTCCATCTGCGGCCTTGAACGACCAATAGTTGAACAGCGGACGGCCAATTATGTTGGCGCGCGGCACGAAGCCCCAGTAGCGCGAGTCCAGGCTATTGTGCCGGTTGTCGCCCATCATGAAATACATGCCGGGTGGAACCACCAGGTCGCCGTCCTGGATATAACTCGAGAAGTTCACGGCCCACGACTCTGTTGACCCAGGCACCTCGGCTGGAGGTACTGCGGGGAAATCGTCGAGGAACTCGTTGAAGTTATCCGTCGTCGTCGGCTGCGCAAATCCCACAGGCTGTGCGACACCATTGACAATCACAATACCGTTGCGTAGATGAATATGATCGCCCGGTACGCCAATCAATCTCTTCACCAGGGGAGTGTACTGCGGCGTCCCATCGGCGTCAGTCGGATCGATACCAGGCTGATAAACGGGCTTGAGGAACACCACTATATCGCCGCGCCTCGGCTCGCGATACCTTATGAGCGGCATCCACGAAGCGGGCGGCATTAGCGTGATCCGGTCGACGACCAGGTGATCGCCTACAAGCAACGTGTTCTCCATCGAACCTGACGGAATGACGTAGTTCTGGGCTAAGAAGGTCAGAATGAACAGGCCCACCACCAGAACTGAGCAGATGCTGGCCAGCGCCTCGAAAGGAGTCTCTGTTACTTCGGGCGGGGCCTGCGCCTTCGGGGCGAGTCGCGTCGCTTTCACCATCCATCCTCTCCACCAGCCGAGAATCGATTCTCTCAAATTCTAGCGCGAACCCCCGCCTGCATCTCGGTCTCGGGGTATTGTGGCCCACTCGTCAATTACTCGTCGGTAAAGAGGCAGAACTTTGCGGAGTTTAAGAATTTAAGCATCTTGCTCCGACCATCTCTGGGACCAGCCTGGGACCAAATCATCAGTTGTCAGGCTCGTTGCGATGTGTTCCTTGCAAACTCTCCATCGGCTACTGCGCGGGTGGGGGAGGGACAACCGCCCAGCCTCCGTTAGCGTCCTTGACCAGGGTGGCGGAAGCTGACTGGATGGATGTGTCCGCAGCGATCCTGGGAAAGGTCCTCATCGATTCGGGAGTGCGGACCCAGTCGGGGAGGCCTTCAACCTCGTAACTGTAATTGACGGTGTATTGCGTAGGGTTGGAGGGGTCGTTGGGGGTGGCGTGGTGGATGGCGGTGACATTGAAGTGGCCAAAGCAGAAGTTGCCGTAACCGGGCCGGTTGGGATCGGGAGTCCATGCGGGTCGTCCCTTGTCGGAGAGGTCGTAATTATTGACCAGTTTGGAGCCGACGAGAGAGCGCGTCTTTTCCAGGGAGCCACGAATAAGAAGGCCGGCATCGGTGAGGGCGTCGTAGTCGCGGATTTTCTCGTCTTTGGAGGGGTCGACCTGAGCAGGCAGTTTTGTTGGTGCGGGCCAAACACATTCGTGCCGGCCGGTGAAAGACTTGTTGATCGCGGATTCGAATTCCGCCTGGTCGACTTGTTTCTTGCAACCGATTGCACATGCGAAGAGCCCGGTCAGCATGAGCGCCATGGCGATTCTTTCTCGCATCCCAATTCACCTCAAAGATTTGGATGCGGGAAATGGGGTTGAAACGATCGAGCCCTGATGAGAATTCAGAAAAGTGGAAAGATCCGCCCGGGTTGCCACAGGAGGGATTGGACGCAAATGAGTCAATGAATCCAAGCCCAGCGTGGAGCATGTAGATCTAGAGATCAACGTTTTGCTCGGTGTTCTGAGAAGCTTGTGGTCTATTCGGCAGTTGCCTCGCAGAAAACAATTTTGCCGCCGCTCGGGCCTGGGACTCGGACCGGAGGCATCGGGCAGGAACCATGACGCTGCTATCCTCGATGCATGAAGCTGAGAATCATCGCGATCGCGATCGCGTTTCTTCTCCCCATCGCCGGATGCAAATCGCGCCCGCAGAACGCGTCGGAAGCTGCTCCGGGTGGCCCCGCAGACGCGAGATCTCAAGCCAGCGGACAAGCCACCGCCTCGGGATCCGGGTTTGACTTCTATCTGCTGAATCTCTCCTGGTCGCCAGAGTTTTGTTACTCGCATCCCAACGCGAGCGAGTGCGCCGCGCATGCTGCTTTTGTCCTGCATGGGCTATGGCCTGAGAATCATGACGGCTCCTATCCCGAGAGCTGCTCAAACGCTCCCGGGCCCGCTGACGCGGCCCAATACAGGGACATCTACCCCGATCCTGGACTGTTGCAACACGAATGGCAGACGCACGGCACCTGCTCCGGGCTGAGCCCTGACGCTTTTTTCCAAACCGCCCGCTCTGCCTTCCGCGCGGTAGCGATCCCGACAACCCTCAGCACGCTCAGGTCGCAAACATCGCTGCCACCCGATCAGATCATCGACCTCTTCACAGCGAGCAACCCTGCAATTCCACGCTCAAGTTTCGTTGTGAGCTGCGGCCACAACTATCTCACCGCTGTTGAGGTTTGCGTGGACAAAAGCCTTCATCCGGTGCCGTGTACCGCCATCCGGTCTTGCCGAGCCAATACTGTTCGCATCCCGCCGCCGTAATCATTTGCCGGGCTCATTGGCGTGATGTCTCGGGCGGCTGACCGGCTATCCAGACAAACCCGATGGCCGGGGCTCTGTCCGTATTGGCAACCCGTGACACGGAACTACTATGTGCATAAGCGATACCCTCGCTGTGCCAAATCTGGTCCAGTGGTATAGAACTCTGATTAGCCAAGTGCGCGATTTCGAGAAAACCCGGACAGAATTCCAGGAGATACTGGCCAAGCCCATTCGAGAACTGGGGCTCAAACTCGAGGGCTCTCCGCTGGAACGATTTGTTCAGCAACTTTATCGGGAACTGGATGCCAAGGGGATCCATAAGTTCCGTCCGCAATGCTATCTGACCGATGAATGGGGATGTCCATCCGGCGAGCCCGTGATCGGCATTCCGTTCTACCTTGCCAACCCGGACCTGGCGCAACTTGAGCGTGATATGAACGACCTGGAAGACGCTCGCGAGATCATGATGTACATGCGTCATGAGGCTGGACATGCATTCAATTACGCGTACCAGCTTTACAAGTCGGCTGAGTGGCACGATCTCTTCGGTCCTTTTCGCCGCGCGTATCGCGATAATTACCGCCCCATACCGTTCTCGCGGAAGTTTGTTCGCCACATGGCAGGGTGGTATGCGCAGAAGCATCCGGATGAAGATTTTGCAGAAACGTTTGCGGTGTGGCTGACGCCTCGCTCGCAATGGCGAAAGCGCTACGAGGGTTGGGGCGCGCTGGCCAAGCTGCAATACGTCGATCGCATGGCGCGAAAAATCGGCGATGTCGAACCGATTCGGCGCCGCGGGCGCACGGACCTTACTGTCGATGAGATGGAATCAACGGTCGGCGAGTTCTATCATCTCAGCCTTCCGGAGGAGATTCCGGTGCAGGAACTTGCGCTGGACGCCGATCTGGCGGACATCTTCAATGTTTCCCCGAAACGACATAAGGGGGTGCGGCCAGCGCAGGAGATGTTGAATCAGCATCGCAAGGCGATTGTCGACAAGGTCGCGTATTGGAGCGGCGTGCAACGTCCAGTCGTGAAGAAACTAGTGGAGGCCATCTGCAAACGTGTGGAGGACCTGGGTTTGCGCGTGGACGTTCGACGCGAATCCGAGCACCTTACAGAGTTCACTGTGTACACAACCGCACTCTCAATGAATTACCTGCTCCGTGGGAAGTTCATTCATCCCTGAGGCGTGGCGGCAATTGCCGTCACTTCGATTGGAGACCGCATGACTGGAACGAAGTTGAAAGTTACTGTGCTTTACGACTTGTGGGAAGAGGAACCAACTGAAGTGCAGGAAGAGGCGCCTGCACCGCGCAAGCGCAAGGGGCAAAAGAAACGCAAGAAGAAGCCGGTAAAGCACGACCGCGAAGAAATCTTCGAAGCCCTGGAGAAGCTCGGTCATGAGCCGTCGTATTACGTTCTCGACGGCCGCCCGCAGTCACTGCTTGGACTCGCGAAATCCAGCGCCGACCTCATTTTCAACCTCACGGAATCGTATGCGGGCGATGACACGAAGGAGATGCAAGTAACCGCATTTCTGGATTTGCTGGATATTCCCTATACCGGCGCTGGACCGCACGCGCACATTCTCGCGCAGGACAAATCGATCGCCAAGAAGATGTTCGCCTTTCACGGAATTCAATCGCCCTACTTCGCGACGGCCTATCGCGGCAACATCGACCACGCACATGACATCTCGTTCCCACTCATCGTGAAACCCACCTCAGAAGATGGGTCGATCGGGATCGATGCCGCGGCCGTAGTTACGAGCGTGAAGGAGTTGATGGAGCGCGTCTCCTATATACAGACGGAATTCGATTCTCCGGCGTTGATCGAGGAGTACATTGAAGGGCGCGAGATTTACGCTTCGATTCTGGGCAGTTACGAGAGCGCTCGTGTACTTCCGCTGGTGGAACTTGACCTTTCGAAGCTCCCAAAGGGCGTGCCAAAAATCGCCAGTCAAGATGTGAAATTCGAGAAAGACACGGAAGCCTATAAGCTGACGAAATCGGCCATCGCCGAAGACCTCGATGAAGAAACCGTAACCAAGCTCACCGAGATCGCTCTCAGGGCTTATCGCGCCGTCAAGCTTCGCGATTATGGCCGCATCGACATGCGCGTATCGAGCAAGGGCGAGGTGTATGTTATCGAAGCGAATCCTAACCCGTGGCTCTCGAGCGGACAGGAATTTGCAATGGCCGCAAAGAAATCCGGCCTCTCCTATACACAGATGATCGGGGAGATTGTGGAATTTGCAATGGCCCGCCAAGCGTGAAAGACGCCAAAAAGTTGATGTGAATCACGGCACACAGTTCTGCCTTGTCAGGGGAAAAAAGGGAGGGCGCGCCTTGGGCGCGCCCTCGATGCTGCGGACGACATTGGGCTACTTTTTGGGTCCGCGGTTCGAGCTAAACCAGAGCCGGTGTGCCCTGGTGAGCGTTTTCGATTCACTTGTTGACATCGCTGGCATCGTGCAAGGTGGCTTTTTCTTAAGGAAAAAGCCACTCCGCTTCTCGGTTTCTGTAAAGAGCAGAATCGAAACCGCTGTAAGCCTTGCGCAGGGTCGCCATTCCCTGGTGGTCGCATCGACCTGAAGGTTCCGGTTTCGGGATACAGTCACTCCGGTTTCGGTGTAGGATAGTCGACCCGGATGGTGAGGATCTCGTAGGGGTGGATGGGTGCCTTGACCACATCGCCGGCGAGTTCAAGCGGGCTGCCCTCGGGGTTCTCCATCATATTGGTGACGGTAGCCCCTGTTGCACCGGGCGGAACATGGAACTCGACGGTTGCGTCTTTGCCCGCCCACTCATAGCAGCGGAAGATGATGCCGTTAGCATCCTCAGCTTTTTTGACGGCGGTGAGGACTACGTTGTCGGGGGTCACAGAGGCGAAGGAATGATCCGGAGGCAGGGCGCCGGGATGTGCGGTTGTGACGACCGCTGTGAGCGGGTAGTTGTACTCCCAGCCGTGGCGAATGGTGAGCGCTTCTTTCCACGTGCCGGCGTGGGGATAGAGGGCGTAGTGGAAGTGGTGGTGGCCCATGTCAGCGTCGGGGTCGGGCCACTTGGGCGAGCGAAGGAGCGTGAGGCGGAGCAGGTCGCCGACGGCGTCGTAGCCGAACTTGGACTCGTTGATGAGGCTGAAGCCGTGCCTGCCATCGCCGAGGTCGGCCCAACGCTGCGCCGGCACTTCAAATTGCGCCTTCTCCCAACTGTTGTTGCGGGTGGTGGGGCGATCGATGGTGCCATAGGGAATTTCGTAAGTGGCGAAGGGACTGGTAGCTGCGAGCGGGAAGGCAGCCTTGAGGAGGATGTGCGATTCGTGCCAGTCAATCTGGTTGTCGACGTTGACCATATCTCCATCGGCGGTGAGGCTGAAGGTCTGCACGAACTTCGAGTTTCCCCAATGACGCGCGACGCGGATGCCGGGCTCGGCTGTTTTGAGGAGTTCGACTGAGTCGGCGTGCTCGATCACCATGGGCGGCACATCGAGCGTGCCGGGATCGATGTTCCAGGCGTCGTATTCCTTGGGGTTGTCTTTGAAGAACTGAAGCTGGTTTCCGCAAGCGCCGGGCGCGAGCGTTTCGAAGCTTGTGCGCTTGTCATAGAGGCTGGTGATGCAGCCGGATTGCTTGTCGACGGTGACGCGGAGGGTTCCGCTTTCGAGGGTGATGGCGTCGGCGGAATCCTTCGCTTCGACCGCGCTCTCTTCTCCCGGCCTGACGTGGTTTGCTGCTCCAACCCAGACAACTTTGTAGCCGAGGGCAGGCACATTGAGCACATGCAAGCGAAGATCGGAGACGCCGGTGACGGGATCAGTACTGGCTTCAATCACCTGCGCTCCGGAGGCCGTATTGACGGGCTTTGCGCCCTGGACATGGACGCTGACTTCGCCGGAGCGCGCCCATCCGAGGGGGTTGTAGACGATAACCGGAATGCCATTGCCCGTGGTGTCGATACGCTCATCGAGAGTCTGCAAGGCGTCGCTGCTGATTTCGTTGGTGGACCAGCGAACGACGTCGTAATCCTTTTGCGCGTCCTTATAGATCACGCCGATGCCGGAGCCGGCGGCGAGATCGTGGAACTGGTTGAAGAGCACCTTCTTCCAGTCTTCAGTGAGTTCCGCGGCGGGATACTTTCTGACCGTCGAGCCATGCGAGGGATGACCACTTCTCGGCGTTGAGGACTTCCTCAGAGCTTTCGCGCATGTTGCGTTTGTGGTTGGCCTGGGTGGTCATGACGCCGCGGTGATATTCGAAGTAGAGCTCGCTTTTCCAGGTTGGAATGTCGACCTTGCCGGGCACGGCCGGTGGCGGCGTGTAGCCCTTGGCGATGGACTGGTAGTTCCACGTGGGGCTGTTGGGAGCGATTTCCTTTTCTACCGATGAGAAGTAGGTCTGCGCGATACCGAACTGGTACTTCGGGGTGATGTGACCGGGCGCGGCCCAATGGAATCCCTGATCGAGCATGTCGCGCGTGGGTCCACCGCCGTGGTCGCCGACGCCGTAGAGGTCCATCATGTCAGTCAAGCCGGGGGCGCGGTCGCGGGCCTGCACCATATCGCGGGCCAGTCGCTCGGGTCCCAGGTTCGAATTGGCATAGTCGTGCGGGAAATAGGTGAGGACCTTTGAGCCGTCGGGCGATTCCCACCAGAAGAGCTTGAAGGGGAGCTGGTTGGTGTCATTCCACGTCATCTTCTGGGTGACGAAGTAGTCGACGCCGGACTTTTTGTAGATTTGCGGAAGCTGCCATGTGTAGCCGAAGGAGTCGGGGTTCCATCCGATGCGCACGTCGACGCCGTAGGCCTGCTTGTACCAGCGCTTGCCGACGAGGAGCTGGCGGACGAGCGATTCGCCGTCGGGCAAGTTGAGGTCTGGTTCGACCCACATACCGCCGACGATTTCCCAGCGGCCTTCTTTGATGCGGCGCGCGATTTCGGCATTCATGTCGGGATATTTGTCGGCTATCCACTCGTTGTATTGCGCGGCGGACTGGGTGTAGGTGTATTGGGGGTACTCGTACATGAGCTGCAGCGCGGTGCCGAAGGTGCGCTTGACGACGTCGACGGTTTCGGTCCACGGCCAGAGCCATGCGGCGTCGATGTGGGAGTTGCCGGTGAGGTGGAAGGTCAGCTGCTGGAGAAGGGGCTCGAGGGCTTCAAGCTTTTCATGCGATGCCTTGAGGCTGGCGTCGAATTTGGCTTGATCCTTTGCGTCGAGGGCGGCGACGTCGACGGCCTGAATGGCGCTATTGAGCGTGGCCATCTGGGTGGCGTCGTTGACGGCGAGGGAGGGAACGAGCTGAGCAGCGGCGAGGAATTCGAGGCGCAGGTCCTCAGGATTGGGGCGGTTCTGAGGGAACTCGATGCGCAGCGTGGCGCCCTCGAAGTTTTTGGTGTCGACGGTGTGGAGGAGCTTGACGGCGACTGTGACCTTGTCACCGGGACGGGCATCGTCGAAGAGGACGATGGGCTCAAGATCATCGCCCATAGCGACGCGGCGGCCGTTGAAGTAAAGCATCTGGGGCATGGGGCCGTTGGCGTAGGCGTGGAACTGGAACCATATGCGTGAGCCGGTGAGGTCGTATCCGCTGAGCGTGGGCGGGACGGTGTAGGTCTGGCGGAACCACACTGCGTCGTTGGAGGCCTTGCTTTTCGGTTTGATGATCTGCCAAGTGGACTCGTCGAGGTTGAGGGATTCGCCGTGCGCGATGTCGCCGGCGTGCATCTTCCAGTCGCCATCGGGCAGCTCGGAGAGGCTGGAGAGGCGGGCGATGACGGTTTGCGATTGGGGCTCAAGAGTGGCGGCGATCTGGGCGGCATCGACATTTTGGGCGATGGCGCGGCCGGAGCACAACGGAATTAAACAAACGATTGCGACAAGGGCAAGGACAACACCCGCGAACGGATTACGGCGGCAGAAATTGGCAGCAGAAAACATGGCGATTCACTCCCCCGGAAATCTTAAGGCATGGGGACGGGGTGGTGGGGCGCGAGCGAGGATTTCTCTCGTAACGGAGAGAGGCGCTGCTAGACCCAGCCACCGTCGACGATGTAGCTCTGGTTGGTGATGGCGCTAGAGTCGTCGGCGGCGAGGAAGAGCACGAGGCGGGCGACATCTTCGGGCAGGAGGTCGCGCTTGATGGCCTGGCTGGCGAGGATTTCAGCCTTGTACTCAGGGGTATACCAGAGGCGGCGCTGGCGCTCAGTGACGATGGCGCCGGGGAGGACGGCGTTGACGCGGATATTGGATGGGCCGAGCTCGTGGGCGAGGGTACGCGTGAGTCCGACGATGGCTGCCTTGGCAGCGACATAGAGGGGCACACCGGTGGAAGGAATCATCCAGGAGATGGAACTCATATTAATGATGGATCCGCGGCCGGCCGCACGCATGGCGGGGAGGACGGCCTGGATGGTGAAGAACTGGGGGCGGAGGTTGATGGCGAGGGAACTGTCCCAGTAGGCGGGGGTGACCTCGTCGATGGAGTGGCGCTGGTCGTTGCCAGCGTTGTTGACGAGGACGTCGACGGTGCCGAGGGCGGCGATGGCCTGCTGGACGGCGCCTTGGAGGGCAGCCACATCGGTGAGGTCGCAGTGGAGATAGAGAGGCGCGGGACAGCCTTCGGCGGTGAGGGTATCGATGAGGGCCTGGGCGGGCGCGTCCTGGATGTCGAGGAAGGCGACGCGGGAGCCCTGGCGGGCGAAGTGGGAGACGATGGATTCGCCAATGCCGGTGGCGCCACCGGTGACCAGGACGGAACGGCCGTCGAGGCTTGGATAGCGAGCGAACTGCTGAGTTGGCGCGGGTTTCATCTCTTGCATTCGGATTGCCTTAGGGAGGATTCAAGGAATCCGTCCAGTAGTGGTATAGTGCCGGGCTCGGGGAAGCGACAGTGACGGGGCGAAGAAACCGGGTGCGAGAGATTGCGAGGAGCAGATTCGGAGGCGGACGACGTGTATCCCACGGGCTGGTACACCGTCTCCCCTATGCGGGTGCATACTGATATGTAGGCCGTTTTCCCGGGAAACTCCCCCCTTGGGTTCCTCGCGCACGCACTGAAGCAAATGGACTTTACAAGGGCATTGGAACAGGGGCCGCTGCGGTTTGCGGTGAATAAAGCCAATGGAGCTAAGCGCCTGCAAGGACCGCATCATGGCCGGGCAGACATGACCTGAAGTGAAGCACCCGCAGGTTGCGGGGTGGTTGCCGCCTTTCCACGAAAAGGGTGCTGGGCGCAATCGGCCCTGCCCGCGCGGCGCAGGTTGAGATTCTGGAACTGGACGCACAGAGCACGAAGGGGGATTTATGGCGGAAGCAGCTCGTTTTCCCGGCATACGGGTCACTGCAAATGGAAACCAACTGGTCTCGTACCACACCGAGACTCGGATCGCCGATGCCGGCGTGTTTTATCCGATAACGCCTTCGACCGAAGGCGGCGAGCTGTTTCAGCAGGCCTATGCCGAAGGCCATTTGAATGTTTTCGGACATAACACCATCGCCATTGAAACCGAAGGCGAGCATGCGGCACAGGGTGGCGCGATTGCACACTCAGTGTGTGGCAAGCGGGTAGTGAATTTTACTTCAGGCCAGGGCGTTGTCTACGGCGTGGAGCAGTATTATCATGCGCCGGGCAAAGGCTCGACGATGGTGCTTGAGGTAGGCGCTCGCGCGCTGACCAAGCATGCGCTCAACGTGCATTGCGGACACGACGATATTTATGGAGCGCTCGATACGGGCTGGATCATGCTGTTTGGGAAGGACGCTCAGCAGGCTGCCGACCAGGCGCTGATTCTGCGGCGGGTGACAGAGCTGAGCCTGACGCCAGGCATGAACATCATGGATGGCTTTTTGACGAGCCACCTGGAGCGGACCTTCTACAAGCATGAATCGGATTTGATCCGCGAATATCTCGGATCGCCGGAAGACATTATCGACTGCCCGACGGAGGCGCAGCGCGTGCTGTTTGGTCCGACGCGGCGGCGCGTGCCGAAGATGATGGATTTGACCAACCCCATTTTGCTAGGGCCGGTGCAGAACCAGGAACACTACATGAACGGCGTGGTTGCGCGGAGAAACAATTTCGCCGAGCCGATTCTGCCTTTCCTCGAAGAGGCTTACGAAAAGTTTGGCGAGTTGACGGGACGCCACTATGGGCTGATCAGCAAATACAAAACGGACGACACGGATACGGTTTTCGTGTCGCTCGGATCGGCCGCCGAAAACATCGAGGCCGCGGTGGACTATCTGCGCGCGACGCGCGGGATCACGGTGGGTTCGATTCACGTCAACGTGATTCGGCCGTTCCCCGAGGCTGCAATCGTGGAAGCGCTCAAGGGCAAGAAGAACGTGATTATTCTTGAGCGGACGGACGAAGCGTTGTCTGGCGATAATCCACTGGGCCGCGACATACGCACTGCGCTTTCGAAGGCGGTGCAGTATGACGGGCATCCGGCTGGTGCAGGATTGCCGGCGATATCGCCGAGCGAACTGCCGAATATTTTCAGCGGCAGCTATGGATTGGGCTCGCGCGACTTCCGCCCGGAGCACATTATTGGCGCATACGAATTTGCGACCAAAGGACGCGCACGCAAGGACGGCAAGACCGCTGCGGATGGCGTGAATTTCTTTGTGCTGGGCATTGATCATCCCTATGCTGTGATCGGCGACGAGACACCGTCGCTGTTGCCGGAAGGCGCGGTTGCGGTGCGGTTCCATTCGATTGGCGGATGGGGCGCCATCACCACGGGCAAGAATCTGGGCGCGATTCTCGGCGACCTGAACGATCTGATTTTTGAGCGCGACGGACTGGTCGATGAGCTGGGGAATCCGAAAGAAGTGATTCACGTCAGCGCCAATCCCAAGTATGGTTCGGAAAAGAAGGGCGCACCGACGAGCTACTTTATGGTGGCGGCGAAGGATCGTATTCGCGTGAATTGCGATCTGCGCCACGTGACGGTTGTGCTGTGCTGCGATCCCAAGGCGTTTACACATACGAATCCGCTGGACGGCATGCAGGAGGGCGGCAGCCTGGTTTGGGAGTCGGACCAGGAAGGCGAGCAGGCCTGGGAGCAGTTGCCGACCTGGGCTCGCAAACAGATCATCGACAAGAACATTCGCGTGTTTACGCTGCCCGGCTTCAACATTGCGCGCAAGGCCACAGACCGCGGCGATTTGCAATTGCGCATGCAGGGCAACGCGTTTCTCGGGGCATTCTTTGCGGTAAGCAATCTGCTGCAGGAGTTTGGCATCACGCAGGAACAGTATCGCGAAGTGGTTCACAAGCAGTATGTGAAGAAGTTCGGCAAATTGGGCGATGCGGTTGTGCAGTCGAACATGGAAGTCATGCTGCAGGGCTACGACCAAGTGAAAGAGATCAAGATCGGCGCTCTGGCAGCGGCGGACCGCTCGAGCTTGCGCGGTGCAGCGTTGCTACCGATTCTTGAGCTTGCAACTGCGGGTGGTTCGTGTGGCTCCGGTTGCCGTTCCACACCCGTTCCTGCAGGCCAGGGTCCACGGACGCCGATCTCTAGTATTTCAACTTTCGATGCGGAGTTCCGCTCCAGCTTCGGCTATGACCAACCGGCTTCTCCGCTTTCTGCGATGGGCGTGATTGCAGCAGCGACAGGCGACACGGCGTCAAAGTATGTGGCGCGACGCGAGACTCCGCTGTACATTCCGGAGAACTGCACACAGTGCATGGAATGCATCTCGGTATGCCCGGATACGGCGCTGCCGAATACGTCGCAGGATCTGGGAACGGTGCTGTCGACAGCCATTTCCTACTATGTAGCCGACGCGAGCGATCGCACGAAAATGCTGCACGCGCTGCCGGAAATTGAAAAGCAAACGCGCCAGCGCATGGTGGCTGAGATGAAGACTGGCACTCCGCTGCAGACGATTCTGCGCGAAGTGACGGACCAGGTTGACGGATTCTCGGCCAATGCGAAGAAGCAGTTCTTCGACATCATTGCCAAGGTGCCGATGGCCTACCAGAAGGTGAATGCGATCTTCTCGTCGCCGGAGCGCAAGGCGCCGGGTTCGGGCGGTATCTTCTCAATCTTCGTGAGCGATCTGTGCAAGGGCTGTGCGGCGTGCGTGACAGCGTGCGGCGACCACAACGCGCTGCGCATGGTGCAGGAGACGGAGGAAGTGAATGCCGAGCACGAGAGCGGTACCGCGTTCCTCGACCTGCTGCCGGATACTTCGCAGAAGTACCTGGGGCTGTATAACGGCGCGAATCCGGCGGACTCGAAGACAGCGACGCTGCGCAACATGCTGATGGTGCGCACCAATTACGACGCGCTTGTAGCCGGCGACGGCGCATGCGCGGGGTGCGGCGAGAAGAGTGTGCTGCGCTCCATCGCGGCGGTGACTGAGGCCTACATGCGGCCGGTGTTCCACGCCAAGAGCGATCGTTTTGTGGCCAAGGCAGGACAGCTTGAAAAGACCGGCGTGGCGCGGCTCGAGGCACTAAAGCAAAGCAATGCCGGCGAATATGCCCTGCTGCGGCAAGCGATTGCTCACCTGATTCTCGGCTTGGGCGGCGAGGACGTGAAGGACACGAAGGCGCGCATCGCAGCCTATGAGGCCGAGCACGGAACGATCACTGACGCACAGCTGGTGGAGGCGATGGCCGCGGTGCTGCTGACTGAGGCCTTCAATCACAAGAGTCTGCAGCCCATTGACGGACGGCTGGCAAACGGTATGAGCGTGATGGCGATGGCTGCTCACACGGGATGCAACACGGTCTACGGTTCCACAGCGCCGAACAATCCGCATCCTTATCCATGGATGAACTCGCTGTTCCAGGACGGCATCACGGTAGGTTGGCTGATGGGTGAGAGCTTCATCGTAGACCATGCGAGGCGGTCGGTGATTCCGGAGCGGTTGACCGACATTCTGCTCACCAAGGATACCGACGTCATCAACGACGAACTTTACTACCACCTGAGCCACTTCACCGATGCGCTGATGACGGACCAGGAAATCGTGGAACTGCCCAAGGTGTGGGTTGTGGGCGGCGACGGCGGCATGGGCGACATTGGCTATCAGAACATGTCGAAGGTAATTCTGCAGAACCGGCCGAACGTGAAGGCACTGATGCTGGACACGCAGGTCTACTCGAACACGGGCGGGCAGAACTCTGACTCGACGCCGATGCTTGGCGGCAACGACATGAACGTGTTTGGCGCCGCGACACAGGGCAAGAACACGGAGAAGAAGACGGTGGCTGAAACATTCCTGGCCGGACACGGATCGCCGTTCGTGGCGCAGGTTTCAATGGCCAACGCACCGAAGCTTTATCGCGCGATTCTGGATGGCCTTGAGTATCGCGGCACCATGTTCCTGCAATGCTTCACCACCTGCCAGCCTGAACACGGAGTGCCGGACGACATGGCACTTCACCAGGCGCAGCGGGTACGCGATTCACGTGGGGCTCCGGAGTTTGTGTTCAACCCGCGCCTTGGTGAGAGCTACCAGGAAGCGCTGGATCTCAAGGGCAATCCTTCGATCGATCTTGACTGGTATGAGTCGAAGATCAAGTCGACGGGCGAGACACTTGCGCTACACGGTAGCTCACTGGTGCACGACTGAAGCGCGGTTCCGCAACCATCTGAAGAAAGTGAAGCCCGAGGCTGCGGATAAGCTGATTCCGCTGGACAACATGCTGGTGCGCATCACGCAGCAAGATGTTGTCTATCGGCGCTACCTGACGCCAGGGCATCGCGCATTCATCCCCGACTTTGGTGTTTACATCAAGTTCGAGGAGAACGGGAAGATCGAGTATCGCGCGCTGTCGCGGCAACTAGTGATGTTCTGCGTGGAGCGGCGCAAGGCGTGGCGGATGCTGCAATCAAAGGCGGGCATCCAGAACAAGGAATACGCTGCGCAGAAGGCGATTCTCGCGGAAGTGGATGCAGGCAAGCTGCCGCTGGAAGAGCTCTTTGCGCGCGGCCATGAGTTGGTGGCTGAGCGGATTGGCGGCGGTGTGTTGGTTAAAGCGTAGCGCCGGGCGGCAGGGACAAAACGAAACGCGGGCCTTGCGGTCCGCGTTTTTATTTTTGATGAAACTGGTTGTTTCGCCGCAAGGGTTCGATCAGCTTCACGATGTTTGTCAGACGGTGAACGGAAGTGCGCCCTCGCCCCCGCACCACGAGTAGTGTTCGAGACTGGTGTCCGACTTCCAATCTTCGGGGGTGGTGTCGTGGAAGAAATCGGCCGGCACTGCGGCAACGGAGTTGGAAGTGACGAGGTCGAAAGCCTCACGAATGGCGCGACGCTGTTCGGCCTGGACCTGGCCTTCATCGGGTGAGATGAATAAGGTCGTTTTGCTTCTTGCGACCACATCAAGCCACAGCTTGGTTTTTTTCCAAGGCACATCCTTGGTGATGCCGACGCAATCGGCGTCGAGCTGAAAAAAGGCGCTGTGCTGGGGAAGACGGTAGGCGAGCGTGTTGACACCCATGCGGCGCGTGCGCTCCCACTCCTTTCCACTGGTGTCATCTCCGGTGCGCTGCATTTCAAAGATTCCTGCACTGAGGTGCCCGACGGTGTTGCAGCCGAGAATGGGAATCTGCTCGCCGAGCGTGGCCCGAATGGCTTTGTAGAGATCGAGAATCACCTCGGCATTGGTGCGGGTGCGGTCATTCAGATGCCAGCCGGGGAGGGTTGGAAGAGCGCCCATCTCGAATCCCCACTGACCCAATAAGTCATAGGTTGAAAAGTCATGTTTCACCAATTCAAATCCCCAGTCGGACAGATCTCTCATCTTTTGAAGCACAAGGGCAAGCGCCTCGGGGATGGTGGGGTCGAAGGCTAACTCATGGTAGCGCTCGGTGCGGCGCCCGTAACGTTTGTCAGGCAGTAATAACTTTGAATCGGCGCCGCTGAGCGCTTCGAGCGGCCGAACCCATATGCCTGGCCGCACTCCCTTCTGTTTCACCTTGTCGGCAAAACCGGCCATGCTTGGAAATTCAGGAGAGCCGTCTTTCCATCCCATATCGACGACGGTGTACGGTTTGACGCGGTTAGACGGGGCAAGATCGGCGACCAGGTCGGTCATCCGGAGCAGCATTTGCTGGTTGTTGTTGCCGTAGGCGTAGTACCAATCATTCACTCCATACACAGCGCCCTTGGGCATGCGCGGCGTTGGGGAGAGCTGGCGGCAGAAAGCCCGCATCGCCGCGACTGGCGGCTCATCGGCAGCGCCGCGGCGCGAAAGAATTGCGGCTGCGCTGAGTTGACGTTTTCCGAGTTGGACGCCTTCTCCGCCGTTGCAGATATCCAGCCAAAGCGAGACGCCCTCCGGATCGATCTGCCAAAAGCAGAGACTTGCAGCGCCGGTTTTTACCCCGTAGGCATGAAGATGACTGCCATCATAAGTGGCGAAATACCATGGCAGAACTCGCTCGGGTACGATGCCGCGCCAGGCGAGGTCGCCATAACTCCGCTCCCAGTGATCGCCGAGGCAGATGAGCGCGGGATCAACCTGTACAAGCCAGCGTAACTGAACATGGGTGAGCGCGGTGGTGGGGGAAGCGATGGTGACATCTAACTCAGCATGGTGCTCAGTTATTGCCACGACTATATCGCGGACGGCGAAGTTACCGCCTGACCGATCGAGCGTCATTCGGTTCTCAATGCCCGCGAATGCCGTGACAGAGTCGGGCGTGCGGAGCAGTTCCACAAATGTGGAGGTGTGGGCGTTGCGACCTTTGGCCTGGGCGACGGCGACGGAGTTCACGCCAGTGGCAATCAGTGCGCTTGTTGCCGCAGATTGCGAGAGAAATGAGCGTCGGGAAATCACAATTTCCTCCTTGTAAACGATACCTGAGCTACGCGTTGGAAAATCTGCCGCCCAATTCAAGCGAATTCAACGGCGCCCTTTCGGCGGGGACTGCGTCACGAAACTGTTTGGGTGTGAGGCCCTTCACGTCGTGAAAGACGTGGGTGAAATAGCTTTGGTCGCAGAATCCGCATGCGAGCGCGATCTCAGCGATTGACTGCTGCATTGAGCGCAGCATATCGCTGGCTCGATCGACGCGGCACTGACGCAGCAACTCGGAGAATGACCTACCGGTGCGTTCCTTCAGGATTCGCGAAAAATGGCCGGGAGAAATTCCCACGTGGCGCGCGGTCTCGTCGCGGGAGACATCACGGTAGAGGTTCCTCTGCATGAATTCCAGCGCCTTACAGATTAACAGCGGAGGCGTAAAGTCCTTCTGCTGTTCGATGGTGGAGATGACATGTTCGAGCGTCTTTCGCAGCCAGGCGGCGAGGTCTTCATCATCTTCAAGGCTTGCCAGTTCGGTGAGGAATCGGTAGTTCAGGCCCAGCACTTCGGATTGGACCGCGCCTCCCTCCACTGCGGCGCGGGAGATCATGACCACAAGCTCAAGCAGAAGCCCTTTGAGCAGGTCACTTCGTTCCTCGCCCGCACTGTAGATATGAACGAGAACATGATTGATGATGCGGCGCGCTTCGCCCCGGTCACCGCGACGAATAGCCGCCAACAACATGGGCTCCTGAAGGAGATACAGCTCTCTTATCCGGTCATAGGGCCGGTCGACAGGGAGCGCGACGGCGGGAAAGCTGATTCATGGGAGCGCCAGGTGATCTGTATAGCGGTCTTCAAATCCGTCGACCAGATTGAGTTCAACGACGGTGACTTGTTTCTGCAGCGTTTCCATTTCATCGAGCATGGACCGGTCAACAAGTGCGAGAAAAGCGCCCGCGAGCGATGTATTGCCGACAACACGCACATTCTCTTCGCGGATCTTCGGCAGGATTCCGATGGCAATGGCATTGGCAACGTTCAGGTGCATTCCGAATCCGCCGGCAAGATAGACGCGGCCCAGGTCAGAGACTCGAATGCCTGCTGTTTCGAGAAGGATCTCAATCCCTGCGCCGATTGCGGCCTTCGCCTGCAGGAGCAGCGCAACATCGACCTCGCTGACTCTAAGAGAGTCTGCGCCATTGCTTTGAGTAAGACGCAAGGCGCGTTTGCCGTTCTGATCGACGCGATATTGAGGCGGAATGTCTTCCCATTCCGCGGACCTCCAATCGGCCCGTTGCACTGAGGAGGCCATTGATGCGCGCGGTTGCAAGGAAGTCAACATAGGCCGAACCGCAGAGACCGTTTGCTCGCGAGAGGGACGTGTTGCCGATGGTGGTTGCATGGAGCGCAAAAGGATGCAGAGTAAGGCGAAGGTCGCTCACAGCGCCTTCGCGAGCGCGCGTGCCGCAGCCCAGCCCGCAGCCTTCAAACGCGGGTCCCGCGGCAGTTGCGCATGCGGTGAGCCTGCCTCCGGTTTGGAGCACGATTTCGCCGTTCGTGCCAATATCCACGAAGAGGCTCGGCGCGGGATCGTACGCCATACCGGTGGCGATGATTCCCGCGACGATATCAGAACCGATGTAGGCGGCGATTCCGGGCAGCAATTGAACCGGTAATGCGGGAGAGAGACCCGTTGCCCTGAGATTGAGGTTGGCGGCGGAAACCGTTTTTGCACCGATAAATCGAGGAGTGAAGGGAAAGATGCCAAGCGGGGTCGGGTCCTCGCCTACGAGAATGTGCAGCATCGTCGTGTTGCCGGCAATTGCGCCGCCTGCGATGCGCTCGAATGATCTGCCGGCCATTTCACAGGCGCGGTTGAGCAAAGGAAGAATCGTTTCATTGACGACGGCGTGCTGCATTGCGGCGAGAATGCCTGGATCGCGGGCGGCCTCAATTCGAGTGACGACGTTATCACCGAAGCGGATCTGCTCGTTGAATCCGCTGGTCCGCGAGAGCATGGAACCTGTGGACAAATCCACAAGGAGGACAACAACGGTCGTGGTTCCGATATCGATGGCGAAGGCCGTGTCCTGCAGGCCCGGGACGGTGTTGAAGAGCGGTTGATGGGCATAGGGAATGGCGATTTCAAAAGCTTCGCAGACCTGCGGCCTGTGCTCCACACGAGAGCGCGGAGGAATGGAGATCGAGGCCGAACCAGCCATGCGGATCCGGCAGGCTTGAACCACGGCGGGCGCGGAGACGACTTGACCGTTCGACTCGAGCGAACCTTCACGCAATTCAACTTCACAACCATGACAGAGCCCGCGCCGGCCACAACGCGTGTTGAGGGGAAGTCCGGAGTCTGCGAGAATATCTGTCATTGACCTATGGTCAGGGGAGATGGGGATTTCGCGGTACTCGCCAGATTCCAGTTCTACGCGCAGGCAGGGCATGGTGCTCATTGCGGTGCGACCTCCTTGCGCGCAGGTTCGGAGCGCATTACGGATCGATCGTGCGACTGGGCCAACGTCGCTCCAGGCTCAATGATCTGATAGCGCTCGGCATCCCATTTGCACCACAGCAGATCGCGCAGCAATGCCGGATCGCCGGACAGGCGTTCGAATCGCCAGCCGAGCCAACCGGCACAGTTTCGCGCGTAGGCCTCTTCCGCGGCCGAGTCATCCGTGCCCAGGTCAACATACGAAACAGTGTCGTGCATGGCCCACTGCTCACGGGTTGCATCGACAAGGAACTCGATATCGTCGGCATCGAATCTTCGTGAAAGATCGGCGCGCAATGCTTCGAGCGCGTCAGGGCCGGGCACGCGACGTCCGCGATTCCAGCCAGGGGTGTAGTAGTAGCAGGTTGCGCACTTGCGTTGATGCTCCGCGTAGGCTTCTTTGCTGCCCATAAAGACGGTAACGCAATCGTGGGCTCGTGGAATAACGAGTTTGTGGCGCGATGAGGAAAGCCCGACTGTCCCGCGTCCGCAGAGGCCGTAGCACAAGACTACTGCGTCGATGCCGGTGAGTTGATTGAGGTCGTCGAGGTTTGCCTGAAGCCTGCCTCGGAGAACGGTTGGCTGGTCGTGCAAACCCATTTCGAAGAAACGAATGTCTGCAATGTGATGGGCGTGAGCGGCGTGGAGTGCGATTTCGCGTTCAAACACGGAGCAGGCGAGGACTGCGATTCGCGGCGTGCTGAGCGCACATTCAGTTGAAACCGGAATGTTATTCATGCACCGCGCTCATTTCTCCGCATATTATGGTTGCGGGATTCTTGCAGAATCTTCCCCGCTATCCATCACACTTTAGCTCCGCGTGCAACGATGAGCTCTCGAATAAAGTCGGGCGTCGATCCACAACATCCGCCAAGGAAGGATGCGCCGGCCTCGCGAAGTGCCTGGTAATGCGAGGCGAAGAACTCCGCCGAGGTTCCATAGTGAATGACCTTCCCCTCTATTGTCGGAAGGCCGGCGTTGGGCTTGATCCAGATGGGAAGATCGCAGGCCGCGTGCAAGCGCCGGCAGATCGGCACCGCGTGTTCCACTCCGACGCCGCAGTTTGCACCGACGGCACTTGCTCCTGCCTTGACCATTGCCTCGGCGACGGCTTCGGGCGTTGCGCCCATCATGGTGCGGTCTTTGGCGGTGCCTGAATCGAATGCAAAAGAGGCAATGACAGGGAGACCCGTGCGGCGCGCCGCTTCCACCGCGATGCAGGCTTCTTCGATGTCGCTCATCGTCTCGATCAAGAGTGCATCCGCGCCTGCGGCTGCCAACGATGAAGCTTGTGCGGCGAAGGCCTCGAATGCCTGGCCGCTTGTGATCTCTTCAGAGAGCAGCATTTTGCCTGTGGGACCGATTGACGCAAACACGCGTGCGTGCCCCGCGGCCTGCTTTGAGAGAGCGACGCCAGCTCGATTGATTGCATCCAACTCAGCGACGGAGAGCGACTCCATGGCGATGGCATTGGCTCGAAAGGTATTGGTAAGGATGACCTGGCTGCCCGCGTCAGCATACGCGCGCGCAACCTCTTCGACCTCGGCAGGATGGGTGAGGTTCCAGCTGTCGGGAGATGCTCCGACAGGCAGACCGCGCGCCTGCAACTGGGTTCCCCATGCGCCGTCGGTGATCCAGACATTTCCGGCGACCCAATCAACCAGCGGGTTCATGCGATCACCCGGTTGAACTCGGTGTGTGGAGCGCTGTTCCGTTCTTCTTCGATTCGGACTGGTTTCAAAAATTGCATGCGTTTCTCCGATCCTGCCCTTCCCTTTTCATGTCAGCCAGCAGTCATCTGTCGGCCCTATCGATATTCGCGAATTGTTTCGAACATGGCGAGCAGGTTTTCGATCGGCGTGCGGGCCTGAACGTTGTGAATCGAGCAAAAGACAAATCCGCCATCGGGGGCAAAGGTTTCAATGCGTTCTCTCACCTGTTCGCGCACTTCAGCCGGTGTTCCGAAAGGCAGGACGTGCTGGGTGTCGACGCCTCCACCCCAAAACGTAAAGTGGCCGCCGTAGGTCTTTTTCAGATCGCGGGCGGACATGCAGGCGGCAGAGCATTGCACGGGGTTGAGGATGTCAAACTCAGCTTCAATGAAGCTGTCGAGAAGCGGCCATACGCCTCCGCAGCAGTGCATGAAAGTTTTCCAGCCAGTGTTCTCGTGAATCCAGCCATTGACTCTCTTTTGGTAAGGCATGAAGACTTTGCGGTAGTTTTCAACGGAGAGGAAGGGGCCCTTTTGCGTTCCGAAGTCGGTTCCGTTGGTTTGGATGATGGAGATTTTCTCGCCTACCGCCGCGTGCAGGCGCTCAAGGTTCTGAATGGCAATTTCGGTCTGCTTTTCGAAGACGGCCTCAATATACTCCTGGCGAATTGCGGTGCTGACATACCACTCCTCAATATCGCGGATACCCTTGGGATTCTTAAGAAAGGGCGCGGGAACTTCTGCAATATCGCCAAAGCTCAATCCGCCAAAAGAGCAGAAGAGCGCGCAGTCTGATTCGTTGTACAGCTGATTGGCTCGCTGCGCGTAGAGTTGGAATTCGTCGTCTTGCCTCACCGCAAATTCTTCTGTGTTGTCGTCGGGATTGAGGTTGTCTTCATCAAAGGGGCCCTGGCGGATGATGGAGTCGAAGAAGTATCCACGTGCAGGCATGCGCCCGCTAGGTGCAACGCTCTTGTCGCCTTCGGGCCATTGGAGCAGATCGCCGTTCGGTTCGGGGTTGGTATTGAAGTCGACGGGAACGAGCATGGGCGTTCCGTCATGGAAGGTCCACTCTTTGAAATCTCTGGCAGGAAAACCGAAAAGCGTTCCAGTTCCCGCGACGGAGACCGCGTCTGCACCCAAGGCTTCTCGCAGGTCCGGCTTCACTTCGCCCAGCATCTGGTAGGGCTCTACAACTTTGACCGGGGTACCGGGAACGTCGAGGCCAAGAGACTGGCGGAGCCGGTAGACGATGGTGGCATGGATGCCGGTTTGGAAACCGCCGCCGAAGTCAACTGGAAGTTTATCGGGTTGTTTGTGATCACAGGCGGCCTTGATGCGTTCTCGAGACGTCATTCGATCCGTTCTTTCTTCATTCATTCAATCGGGCACTGCGCGTGATATCGCGGCCCGTGTTCTTGGTGCTGAATCCGGATTGGCTCACGGTTTAATCGACAAGCTCCATTTCGATTTGTTCCAGCGTTTTTCCTTTTGTTTCAGGGACGCGGAGAAGGATGAAGACAAAGCCCGCAGCGCAGATTGCGGAGTAAAGCCAGAATGTATCCGCTGGGCCTAACGCGCGATCGAGAACCGGGAAAGTGTAGGTAAGAATGAAACATGCAATCCACAGCGAGGAGACAGCGACGGAAACTGCTGCGCCGCGAATGCGGTTGGGGAAGATCTCGGAGATGAGCACCCAGGTGACAGGGGCCAGCGAAAAGGAGTAGCAGGCGATGGCCCCAAGCACAGGGATGACGACGACAAGACCCTTGAAGTGAAAATGGTAGGCACTGCCAATGAGGAAATGAAAGATGCTGATGCCGGCACAACCGATGAGCATGAGGAAGCGCCGGCCGAGACGATCGACAGTCCTGACTGCGACCAGTGTGAACAACAGCATGACAACGCCGGTAATGACGATATTGAAGAGGATGGAGCTGACACCGTATCCTGCGTCGCGGAAAACTTCTTCAGCGTAGTTGAAGATGACGTTGATGCCGCTCCATTGCTGGAGGACAGCAAGGGCACAACCGATGAGAAGAATCCTGAGCAGTCGCGGTTCCAGCAAAGTGCGGAAGTGGACATGACTGACTTCCTCCTGGCCTAGCGTCGCGAGCGCGTTTTGCACTTCGTCATCGGCATAGCTTTGACCGCCGATGCGCGCAAGGATAGAGCGAGCCTTTTCCGTCATTCCGCTCTTGATGAGCCAACGCGGACTCTCAGGAATTAAGACTGCACCAATAAAGAAGACGATGGAGGGAACGGCCACGGCGGAAAACATCCACCGCCAGCCGAACTGGCCATTCCAGGAGATGCGGATGGCTTCTGCAGTCGCGCTGTCCTGCACCTTATGGGCTATCAGAAGGTTGACGATCTGCGCGAGCAGAATTCCGATGACAATGGTGAGCTGATTGATGGAGACCAAGCGGCCGCGCATGGATGCCGGGGCGACCTCAGCAATATACATTGGCGAAAGATTGGAGGCTGCGCCGATGGCGATGCCTCCAGCGATGCGCCAGAAGACGAAGGCATTGAAGCTGAAGGACCAACCAGTGAGAAGCGAGGAAACGGCAAAAAGAATTGCTGACATGATGAGCAGCTTCTTGCGACCGAACCTGTCACTGAGGGCGCCGGAGATAAGAGAGCCGAGGAGGCAGCCGAGCAGGGCGCAACTGTTGGCCCATCCTTCTGTGGCGCCGCTGGAGAGTTGAAAATACTTTTCGAAGAACGGCTTGGCCCCGCCGATGACAACCCAGTCGTAACCGAAAAGCAGGCCGCCCATTGCGGCAACCAAGGAAATAAGCCAGATGAATCGAAGGTTGAATGGTGTAGCGGTGGGAGCGGTTGTGGAAGGCGGAGTGACTGAGGGAATCATTGAGGCAGGGTCTTTCTCGCCGAAAGCTGCTGACGCCAGAGATTCTCAGTTTCCTGCCGCACGAAGATTGCGTCCTTCCAAGGATCAGGGAAGGACGGCAACCAATAGCCGGACGTCATCGCACCAAACTCCGGACAGGCCCACAGAGTTCCTCTATTGTTAGCGTTCTGCTGAAGAAAGGCTTCGAAGGCTGCCGCGACGAAATCAAACCAGGGTATCGCCCCGTCAGCGACTTTGCCGTTGCCATTGGTCGCGGGGATCTCGCAATGATGGCCGTTGAAGGGCCTGAGATGTATCTGCCGGCAAGCGCCGAGGAGTGCGGGTTTCTGAAGCAGGCGCTCGGCGTAGGGAGGCAACAGATGCTTGACAACAGCAAAGTGCGAGAAATCAAAGGTAAGGCGAATGGGGGTTGAGGTCTGCTGCACCACAATCTCTGCGATTTGCCAGGTCTTCTCTGGTGTTTCGGTACAGGTGCCACGGTGTGTCTCGAGGTCAAGCACGAGGCCGTTATCGTCCGCGATATGATTCAACGCGATCCAAATACGCGCGGCTTCTGCGGGCGACATGGCGTGATCGCCGAGCTGGACGTTGATTCTTGCGGGTCGTAAGGGGACAAAATCTCGAATCCGCCGCTCGTAATTCTCGGCGTTGGCATCGCATGCGCCCAGGAACTGGAGGCCGTGCTTGATGCCGAGTTCCGCAAAATCTGGATCTGCAGACGACTGGAATCCGTCGAAGCCCGCCGCCTTGATTGCTGCAAGCTTCTGATCGATGCTCCACTCACCCTTTTCGCCGCCGTTTGGATAGTGAACCAGCGTCCAGAGGCTGGCGAAATGTTTGAGGGTGAGAGAATCCATGGGTCCATTCCTGATTCGTCAGAGTTGCACGCGCCGCTTTAGGGTTCAGTGAGTGCTGCCCTCCCATACGACTTCGTCCAGCCAGTTCTTGCCGCAAGCTCCCCCGCCCGTGTTGGGCTCAAGCATGACTTCTTCGCCCTCGGGTGAGAGAAGCGGCAAGTAGAACTTGCTGATGCGCACGGTTGAGCGCGGGACGTAATGACAGATGAACGCGCGCCGAAATCTATCTTTGGAGCGATTGGGCTCAGAGCCGTGAATCATGCTTCCGTTGAAGAAGAGCGTGTCGCCGGCACGCATGATGCACGGCACAGCTCTCTTTCCTTTTGGAATGGGGACCAGATGTGTTGTGAACGAGATTGCGGGGTCGGCCGTTCCGGGACACGCTATTTCTTCATTCGCGGTATCTTCGACGAGATACATTCCGCCATTTTCCGGGTCTGCGTCGTCGATGGCCGTCCAGGCGGCGACGCATGTCTGCGGCTCAACCATCAGATAAAAATTGTCCTGGTGCATTGCCTGACCGCGGGCGCCCGGCGGCTTGAAGTAGAACATGCTTTGCGCGGCGAGAACATCTTCGCCCATCAAGGTGCGCAGACAAGCCATTACGCCGGGGTGAATGAGATGGCGGCGTGAAGCGTCGTCAAATCGATGGGGATGATGGACGCGCGGGTACTGCTTGAGCGGATCGCCGTCCGATTGATCGGCGGGAACCTGGTCAAAATAGCCGGGGATTGGACCACCGGCCGCAATACGGTCGAAGGCAGTCTTAATCTCTTCGATTTCGCTGTGTGCGAAGAGCCCGCGGGCCAAAGCGTAACCGTTCCTGCGAAAGCAATCCTGCATTGCTTCAAGATCAACGCTTGCCGGTAAAGCGACGGAATTGATCATCGGAATTGTCCCTCAAGAGCCTGTACTTACACGTTAGCGAGGCTATCACGCAGAGACACACATCACTATGGACAGAACCCTCAATTATATGGACTATCTTCCTGCGATGCAGCGAATTCCTGCGGTTTCAGCCCTTTGCGTCGCGCCGGTAGGTTGATGGGGAGCTTCCCATAATCTTCTTGAACAACCGTGAGAAATAGAGAGGATCTTCGTAGCCGAGCAGGGTGCAGATTTCCTTTACGCTTAGGACGGTGGTGCTGAGCAAGCGGCATGCGGCCTGGATGCGGAGGCCGATGTGGTGCTCGACTGGCGCAGTGCCGGTTTGCGCCTTGAAGAGCGCGGAATAGCGCGAGGGGGAAAGTCCGGCGTGATGGGCAAGCTCGGCGAGGCTGAGCGAGCGGGAGAGATTATCGTGCATGAACTCAATGCTGTCGACCAGGTCACGCGAGGGTGGCCTTGCGCCGCGGTTCTCCATGGCCCCGCTGGCGAGAAGCAGAACTCCAAGCAAGTGGCGGAAGATGTGGGCCGCGAGGAGAAAGCTGCGCAGGGTGTGCCCCGTTGCCAGCACCTTATAACATTCACGGAACAGTGAATCAATTTGCCTGCCCGCTTCAGGCGAGATGGGGATTGTGTAACCCATCGGAATGAGTTTGTTGGAGTATACCGGGGCGGCGTAGCCGGCAAAGTGCGCCCATTTGATGGACCACGGGTGGGTGTCGTTTGCCCCGTAGCGATGAGGCTTTCCGCGCGGAATGAGCAATGCCTGCCCGCGGGAAAGCTGTTGCGTCTGCCCGTCGATTTCGAACCATCCGCTACCGGAGCTGCAGTAAATGAGTATGTGCTCTTCGGCTCCCTGAGGGCGCTCGCGATAATGGTTGAGCGCCCGGGGGAACCAGCCGATATCGGGCGCGTAGAGTTCAGCGCCGAGCGGGTGACGGGCAAGCTCAAGGCGCAGATTCGCCGGCGCGAAATGCAGCACCTGACCTCGGAAACCTTCGGCGAGACGGCTGGTTTTCATCCGTTTTAATCACGCTGCCGGAACCATCATTTCAGGAGAGCCGGTGAGAGGCAACCTGAAAGTGCGATTTATCAGCTTTGACCGAAGACGGCTCTGCGTTCATGGGACGTGGCCTCTTGACAGTGTTAGCGAAGAGCGACCGCGTGCAACTCGATTACAGCCGAACTCCACGGATGTTCCAGGTTCACCGCAACTCCATCGTCCATCAACTCGCGACCGGGCATTTCACCCAGATCTTTCCCGTCACCTGTAACCTGATAGTTCGCAGTGGGAATGAGCCCGTGGAGCTTGAAGGTTTGCGCGGCGAGACTATCCTGCAACCGGTAGGCCATGACGACGCTATTGGCGCCATCTTGTGCAGCATATTGAATCGCCATCCAGCCAGCAGGATCATTATGCGCGGGCTGTCGAGTGAGGTGATAGACGTCGGCCGCTGCGATGGTGGTTCGGATTCGCTTGTAGAGGGCTGCGTTGCTTGCAGCATGCGCCAGGAGATCCGGCGACCAATCGAAGACCTTGCTTGATATTCCGAACTGTCCGTTCATCGGAACGCGGAACATGAAGTCCCACCACTGGGGTGAATCCGTGGGCATGACATGACCATCGGTGGTGTCACCCACCATCCAGTGATTGCAAACGCCCGGCGTGAATTGCAAGGTGCATCCGTAAGCCAATTGCAGGGATGGCTTGGGTCTGACCTCGTCGGAGAGCCAGGTGGTGTTTGCGTGGGCCATGATTCCGGAATCGAAGCGAAGCCCGCCACTGGCGCAGTTTTCGATCACGAGGTTTGGATAGGCAGCACGAACCTCGTCGAGCCATGCGTAGTAGTTGACGATCTGCTGGTAGAGAACATCACCTCGACGTGAATCGGTCTCGGGCGGATCGAATTCATTTCCAATCTCTATGTTGTAATCGATCTTGAGCCACTGAATACCGTAGTCATGCGCAAGCCTGTCAATGACGGACCGTGCCCATTGACGAACTTCAGGGTTGGAGAAATCAAGCTGGAGCCGATCGCCGCGCACGATTGGACGGCCATTGTATTTGAGGCACCAATCCGGATGCTGGCGAAAGATGTCTGAATCAACCCCGACGTTTTCGATCTCAACCCAGATGCCGAATTTCATTCCGAGCTGCCGGACATAATTGGCAAGCTCCTGAATTCCATTGGGAAAGGCCACAGTGTCGGGGTGATAGTCCCCAAGCTCCTTGCTCCAGTCCGTTTTGTTGTACCAGCCTGCGTCAAGAACAAAGACCTCAGCGCCCAGCTTTGCGGCCAGCTCAGCACACTTCTTCATTTCCGCAACGGTCATTTTGCCGGGAAACGGATACCAGGAATTGAACTGAACGAGGGGAGGGTTGTTGACGGGATTCTGCGCAAAGAGATACTCCCGCTGATAACGGTGCATCTGGTTGGCTGCGTCATCCAATCCGGCGTCGGAACTGGTCATCGCGACGACGGGTAAGGAAAAGGATCGGCCGGGATCGAGTGCCAAAGCGCCCGCAAAGTCGAATTGCATGCCAAGGTTGACGCCGAGATTTCCCTCTGTGTAGAGATGCTCTTCGACGCGGGGACTGCGTGCGAAATCCATCTCCCAGTTTCCGGAGTAAGCAAGGTCGGCGAGGTAGCGAGTTCCGTTGCTGTGATTGTGAAGGCAGAACCATGGCGCATAGTCATTCGTCGATCGGCCGCTCGATGAGGTGAAGGTGCGAGCACCGGGCCCGAGGATCTCGTTTCCGACCTGTCTCTCCTGGCTCCAGCCGCCCCAAAGATATGTCAGGTCATACTCGCCAGGTGGGAGGCTCAAGCTGAGCGAGGGAAGGCGCTGCACGTGAAGGGTCTTCATGGCGGTGCTTTCAAGAACGATCGCTCTCGTGATCACGCCTGTGTTTCCCCACGCTGTGTAACTCAGTTTGATTCGCAGTGGGAGATGGCGATGCTCGAAGACCAAGCGCAGTTGATCGACGCCGGGCTTGATTGAGACGGCTTCTTCAGAGACGAGCTTCAATTCAGACGGGGTAATCTCCTGGCCTTCGACCCGGCCATCGATGTCATAGCGTGCGTCAGGGGAACTCAGGGTTGGACCGGCGTCCATCCAGGCGCCATGAGCAATGGGTCCAAAGTAGGCGAACCGGACCGTTTCGTTTTCTTTCTGCAGGATGTATTCCACATTGCCGCTCACGAGGGTCCAACTATCGTGGGCTTTGCTGAAGGTGACTTCAGACCAGGACGGGGCCGACAAGAGGCAGGCGAACAGCATTGAGAAAACCACACGAATCCAGGACACAGTGCCCTCCATCTTTGGTTGAAGCTCCCACGGTAACTTATCGCCGCACGAGGCGGCAAGAAATTGCGAAAATCAACAGTTCAGATCGTATTCACCGGGAATGAATCGGGACCCGTCGGCCACTGCTAATTGCTGGGCGATAAACTTCGACTCGCTTTCAGGCAGTTCATCCAGGGAATGTTGCATCCTGTCGAACCATGCAACTTCAATCGGCTCGATGTGCAGTTTTCCTTCAGTGTGCGCATCGCGAAGTAACTCTATAGCCTTCCGCGCCACCGCGACGCCGGCATGATAATGCGAATCGCTCTCCACGATAGCGCGCGCCAACTTGACGGAGGAATCAGGCGACAGGATGAAGGCCTGGGGATCTGTGGCAACGTCGGACTCTATGAGCCATCGCTGAAGCTGCCGCGCAGACTCGCGCCCGTGACTGCTCGCGGTGTTCATTAAGCGGCAGTCATATGCGAGCTGCTCCATGTAACAAGTGGGCGCCATGGCGCCAAGTAGCTTGATGTTTTGTACCGACTCATTTGACCATGTGTCGCAACAGGCGGCGGCAAGATTGCCCATGGGGCTCAAGTGGGCGCAGGCCGCGGACTTCCCTTCCATCGCCATGGGGTAGCCGGTAATGGCCTTGAGGATCGGATTCTCGTAGCCGCAATCCTTGCCCGGACCCACGGCGCCACATTCGTAGGCAACCAGGGAGCGCACAGCGGTGATGGCGCGCACCACTGCGGCAAACACGCGTGGAATCATCTTCTGCTCGGCTAGAACCATGGCGGTGTTTCCAAAGCCGCACGCAGTATCACCGGCGCATTTTACGCTGTGCCGCTCCGCAATCTCACTGAGTTTTGTCCACAGGAAGCGCATGTCGCGGACGCCGAGAATGCAGAGAGAGAACAGGCTTGCGGTCAGATCGCCGTTGATCAGCGCGTCGTCGTGCAGTTCCTTGCCGCCGACGGATTCGATGCTGAGCAATTCGGCACCTGCTGCCGCGGAACCTTCAAACAATTCCAGCATTGCATCGAGATATCGTCCGCGGCGCATGAGGGGCGGTCTGTCGAATTCACGGTTGTCATTCGGCGTCATGCGAAGGACGCTCTTCAATCCGCTTCGATTCGCCTCCTGCTGCATGCCTTCAAGCAGGATCTTCGCGATCTCCAGCCCCCAGGCGGGATTCTCAGTCATGGGAGGCAGGGTTTCAAATTCGATGACGACACCCGGCGTATCGAGTTCGGCAGCTCGGCGTAGAGCACCCTCAATGATCTGCTGGTAGTTGCGCCTCACTTCCGCCATTGTGCCGGCGTCGATTCTCATTGGCGGCAGAGTGAAGTTAAGTTCCGGGTAGACGGTGCCTCCACCAATAACCATGCCGCTGCGGGTAGTAACCGGATGGGGTGCGACGCCGAATATGAGGTCCACAGGGTCTTCAATAGCGAGCGACCTAAATTGCATGAGGCTTCCTTTTCTCCACTCGCTCAGGCCGTTGGTTGCAGCAGAGCCATAGCCGCGTCGACAGCGGTGCCTGCGTCCTGCGCGTAGCCGTCGGCGCCAATCTCCTGCGCAAATTCGCGCGTAATCGGCGCGCCGCCGACGAGAATCTTGACCGTGAGGCCAGCGTCTCGCACCGCCTTGACGGTGTCGCGCATGGCCGGCATGGTTGTGGTGAGCAGGGCCGACAGACCCAACAGTTTGGGCTGATGCTGCCTGACTGAATCGACGAATCGGGACGGCGGGACATTGGCGCCGAGGTCGATGACCTCTATGTTTGCGCCCCTCCACATCATTGCGACAAGGTTCTTGCCAATGTCGTGAAGATCGCCTTCCACGGTGCCGATGATCGCAGTATGCTCCGGCTTAACCCCCGCGGCGGTGAGCAGAGGCTCGAGTATGCGCAGAGCCTCTTTCATTGCGCGGGCGGCGATGAGCATTTCCGGAACAAAAATTTCGTTCTGCTTGAACCGCTCACCGACAATCATCATGCCGGGAACGAGATGGTTTTCGAGAATCTCTGAAGCGCTTTCGCCATCGTCAATGCATTGCTTCACGAGGTCGGGCACCTCTTTGCGGCGGCCGTGCACGATGGCCTGCGTCAGTGGGTGTTCAGGGTTCATAACGGTTCAACTTTAGCGAGCCAAGCGGCGGGTGTCTTGTGTATTGATGCGATTCTTTGGTGTTTATGTTCAGCGAAGAACCGAGACGCAGTGATTCTCCAGACTAGGAGCAAGCTGTGCGGGCGGCGTCACCGGAGACCCGTTTGGCGAGCGCCTTCAATGCTCTTCAGGCTCTGAACCTTCAACCGGTGCACCCTGCAACAATGTGGACGCGGTGATCTGCTTCCTCGGCGCTCGTAAAGCGGCGTCGGCTTGCTCATGCTTTTGCTTTAGATCCTTCAGCCTGGCAACCCAGTCTGTGGCTTGCAGCATTGTCGCCGGTCTTCACGTAGGTCCGGGCAAGCAAGTAATATGCCTCTTCGAGATCCGGGTCCATCGCGATGGCTTTATTCAGCTCTCGAATCGCATCCTGATTCTGGTTCGCCTTGGCGAGCATCCTGCCCAGGAAGTAGTAGTCCTGACCGACGGCATCAGGGAGTGCGGCAGCCCGGGTGGCGTAGGTCATTGCTCGGACCGCATCGTTGGCGCGGTCAGAGGCAAATGCGGCACTGTGCGCGAAGACTCGACTCTTCGGCTTCAGATCCGACGCTTTCGCATAGGCCTCCTCAGCCCTGGCCGTATCGCCCTGCACGGAATAGCAAAACCCGAGCATGTCGAAAGAGAGCGCCAGTGACGGGTTCTCCGCGACAGCTCTTTCAAGGGTTTTTAATGCCTGCGCAGGGCCACTGACGGTAATTTGCGCGATTCCGAGCAGGAGATCTCGTTCTCCCGCCTCAAGACCGTCAGCGTGGACCCGCTGGAGCAACGCCAATGCGTCAGGCGCATTGTCATGCTGGAGCATGATCCTGCCCAATGCAATGCCGTAGGCGGCGTTGCCGGGTTCCTGCTGTATTGCCTCGCGCAAGTGACCCAGTGCGGCGGGCATTTGACCGGGCACGGCGGATTCAATCAACCCGAGGTGGTAGAGGGCGCGCCCGTTCTTCGGATTCTGCCTGATCGCGCGCGTGAATGCGTCCCTTGCCTCTTCAGAGGCTCCGGCATCGGAGTAGGCCATACCGAGCAAATACGCAGCCTCTCCGGTGTTGTCAGTAGCCTGAGCCGGCTTTAGCAGGTCGATTGCCTTGAAGTCTTCCTGCGCTCCGATATACGCGCGTGCGAGCAGCATGTCTGCGTCTCGGCTGGATTCGTCTTGCGTGCGGAGGCCTTCGAGGAGGTCGACGGCCTGGGAATAATCTTCCGCTTCGAGAAGGGCCGTTGCGACCTGCTGACGCGCTTCGACGGAATCCATTGCTTTCACCTGCTCCAGAATCTGCGAAGCTTCGGCCGTTTCTCCCGTTGCGAGCAGATCGACCAATAAGTGCTGCATAACCCCAACGTCATTCGGACGTGCCTGATTCGCAGCCTTCAAGTGCTCGACAGCTTCGGCAGTTGCATGTTTTTGTTCGAGGAGAATCGCCAGGTTGTATTCCGGCTCCATGACACCTGGCTGAACTTTCACGACATAACGCAACTGTTCAATGGCCTGGTCAGCGTCTCCCAAGCGAATAAGGCTGAGGGCGAGATTGTAGTGAGCGGGCAGCTCATCGGGCGCAATACGCAGGGCCGCTTTAAAGTCACGTGTTGCATCTTCGTACTGCTGGAGCTGGTTCT
Organism: uncultured Acidobacteriaceae bacterium; assembly: GCA_963780515.1. Taxonomy (GTDB): domain Bacteria; phylum Acidobacteriota; class Terriglobia; order Terriglobales; family Acidobacteriaceae; genus Telmatobacter. Next base: position 70,190 of record CAWACG010000008.1, on the reverse strand, counting down.
CGGTGATTCCGCGCCACGTGAGCGCGTCGGCGGATTGCGGATTTACCTTGATCGCTGCACTGAACTGGATCCTGGCGTCAGCGGGATCATTGCGTTGAAGGAATTGGAGACCGCGCGCAATCTCAGCGTTGGCCGGGTCCTGTTTGGCAGCGGAGGTAGGCTGGATGGCGTGCCCAAGAGCTGCCGACAGGATGACACTCGCCTCAAGCAACAGAGTTGCCAGCCGACGAGGCCACGGAATGAGGCAGTCACTGAGCATGTGCGTCCATCGTACTCTTTGCATAGGAATTAACTTACGTTGCCTTGCGCAGCGTCGTAAGTATTCCCCCTTCCTGGACGCGTACGAACTGGTCGACTGCAATATGCCGCAATTCATCGACGGTCCCGCTTGGCCATTTGATTTCAAGAAGGTCGACACTCGTCTTTTCCCCCAGGCCGAAGTGGATGCGGAGGTCGTTTTGCGAAATGTAACTGCCCCCGCTTCTGACTTCGTTAATCTGAGAGAGCGAACCGGCAACGCATTTTACGCGCGCGCCGATGGCGCTACGATTGGACTTTGTACCCACGAGCTTGATGTTGATCCAGTGGTTGCTATTTTGGCGCGTCACCTTGAGCAACGATGCTTTTGCATTCTGATTATTGATGACCACGTCTACGACGCCGTCGTTGTTGTAATCGCCGAACGCGCAACCGCGGCCAGTGGATGGCGTGACGATGGCTGCGCCGGCAAGCTGCGAAACTTCCTCGAATTTTCCGTTGCCGAGATTTCGATAGAGCACCCGAGGCTCCCGATAGTGGGTGTCTGCATGAATGCGCTCGAGCTCAGGATAGACGTGCCCGGCGACATACATCATGTCAAGGAACCCGTCATTATCGGGATCGAAGAAGCCGCATCCCCAGCAAACGAGGTGGGTTTCGAGGCCGAGCCCCGCCTGGCCCGTGACGTTTGTAAATGTCGCATCGCCGTCATTGTGGAAGAGGTCGACGCCTTCGTCGGAAAAATTTGTTTTGAGGATATCGAGCCAGCCGTCGTTGTCGTAGTCTGCGGCTGCTACTCCCATGCCGGCCTGAGTCATGCCATTCTCGCTGAAGCCTACGCCGCGCAGCAGGCCTTCTTCGCGAAATGTTCCGTCGTGATTATTCATGAAGAGCAAGGCGGGCGTTGTATCGCTGGCCATATAAATATCGGGCCAGCCATCATTGTCGAAGTCCGCAACCAATACGCCGAGCCCGTAGAAGCCGCTCTCCCTCAAAATGCCGGTTTTCGCGGAGACGTCGGTGAAGGTGCCGTCTCCGTTGTTGTGGTAGAGCGTACTGGTCTCACCGATGAGTCCGCGGGGCCCGCAGTTGACGGCCAGTCCGCGAAACATGCAATAGGGGTTGGTGCCGGGGTCCAGCGCATTCTGCAGGGAGAACTTGACGTAGTGGGTCACGAACAGATCGAGTTTTCCGTCACGGTCGTAGTCGATAAAGGCGCATCCAGTGCTCCATCGCGTCGGGTCGCCAGCAACGTTTGCCTTTTGGCTGATTTCAGTGAAGGTGCCGTCTCCATTGTTGTGGTAGAGCACGTCCGCTCCCCAGTAAGTTACGAAGATATCGTCGAAGCCATCGTTGTCATAATCACCGATGCAAACTCCCTGCCCCCAGCCGGAGCGCGTCAAACCCGCCTTTTGAGTGACGTCAGTGAATGTGCCGTCCCGATTGTTGTGAAAGAGCTTGTTTCCGGGTTGCTCCTTGGATGTCGGCAGATCAAAGCTGGAACCGTTGACCAGAAAGATATCCAGCCAGCCATCGTTGTCATAGTCGATAAAGGCAACGCCGGAGCCGGTTGTTTCAAGAATGTACTTCTTGCTTGTATCTCCGCCGCAAATTTCGGCGAAATCGAGTCCGGCCTCGCCGGCCACATCACGGATGGCGTAGCCGAGGGGGAGACCAGTCTTTTTCTGAGCGGCTTGCGGAGTTGAATCAGGGCTCAGTTGCGCCAGGCCAAGGGCCGAGCCGGCATGCAAGAGCAAGCCCGATCCAACGATACGAACAAACTGGCGCCGGCTTGGCAATGGTACGCCCGCATTGCCTGATATTCCGTTTTGAGGGAAATCAGCGCGATGCCTGTTTCTGGTCACTTTGGCAGGGCCTCCGTAGAAGCGGGCTTCCCGTTGATGAGGGCGTTCATCTTGTTTTGAAATGTCTGGGCCCTTTCGGTCTGGAGGCGGTTGAAGATGGCCATCTCGGCCTCAGCCTCAGGCATTTTTTTCTGTCCACGATAGGCGAGCATGAGTACATAGTGCGCCTGGGCATCGTCAGGGTGCTGTGCAATGACGGCACGTAACTGTTGGACTGCCGCGTCGATGTTGTGCTGCTCAAGCAGAATTCTTGCCAGGCCCACGCTTGCATCCACCAGACTGGGATCGAGCCTCGCCGCCTCTTCATAAAGCGGCTTGGCTTGATCGAGATTGTGCCGATGCATCTCGATGTCTGCCATTGCCAAATCTGTGACGGCGGAGTCGGGATCGATGGCTTTCTCCAGGCGGAATTCATCCATCGCTTTCTCGTCTACTTCCTCATTTCCCTCATGGAGATAGATCTGGCCAATTCGAAAATGCATCTGCGGGAGTTTCGGGTTGCGTTCGAGCGCCAAGTTGTATTCGCGGATGGCTTGATCGTAATTATTCTTTGCTTCGTAGACTTCCCCGGCCAATTGATGAACGCGGTAGGAATCAGGGTGCTTGGCCATTAATTCCCCTGCGCTTTCGTTCCATAGCCGCGTGTAGAGTTCCGCCGACTCATACAGCACGTCTGCGTCGCCCGGATAGAGTTGCTTCAAGCGTTGCACGGTCTGAATCGCAGGCATTGGATCGGCGGCATCCGCAGTGCATTCGAGCAGGGCCAGTCCGGTGAGACGTTGCAGCTTGCCGACCGGCTCACTGGAAAAGTATTTCGAAAGAATAGGAGTCGCCTGCGTACATTTCCTCAAGTCCGCTTCGCTGAGACCGAGGAACAGTTCGGCACTTTGGGCTGCCGGGTCGATGGTCAATGCCATTTGCAGCGACTTGCTGGCCTTTTCTGCCTTACCTTCTCCATAAAGCAAGACTCCGAGGCCGGTCCATGCCTGACTGTCTTTTGGATCGAGGTCCAGTATTGCGCGATACTCCTTCTCCGCGCCGGCAAGGTCATTCGCATGCAGGGCTTGCTCAGCCTTCTGCTTATGTTGCTGGATCTGACTTGCGGGAGGAGTGGATTGACCAAACATTACGAAAGATGAGGCAAGAGTCGCAATCAGGCCTGGTACAAGACCTGATCGCAACGGCTTAGTTCGCATACGCCAACTCCGCTTAAACAGCCATTTTAACGTGTTGAACAAAGCCGCGGCAACCAAGGGAACACGCTGACGCCACGATGCCCCGCCGGTTCGCGGCGGGGCATCGAAGTGTGAGCCAGATTCGCGTTTAGAACAGGTATTTCAACGCGAACTGGGTAATGCGTCCATCGCTTGCGCCTGTGAGTCTACCGAAATTTCCGTCGGCAACACCGGTATCCGGATTGCCGAAGTTGGGGTGGTTGAAGAGGTTGAAGAACTCGCCTCGGAACTGGATTTTTCCCTTCTCGTGAATGGGGAATTCCTTGAACAGAGAGAAGTCCATGTTGACGCGGCTGGGGCCGGACAACATGCCTCTTGAAGACGTGCCGTAAGTTCCGTCCGCAGCCTCTTGGTAAAGGCCGCGGTGTTGAAGTACTCGGCTACGCCGCGATGGGGTGACTTAAGGCTTTGGCCCGGACACAAGGTCAGCGAAGTCGCCGCCGATGCCGGTTGCGCCTGTATCGGTATAGCTGCCGATGGTGTAGGGCGAACCGGTTTGTGCAATGAGTACGCCCTGGTTTTGCCAATCGTTGACAATCCCTGCCACGATGCCATGCGCAGACTGCAACTTGGGCAGTTGGTAAATGTAGGAGGATGTGATCCTGTGGCGCACATCGCTGTCGCTCGGGCCGTAGTTCTGGCGGAAGTCCAGCGGATTGCGTGGACCAAGGCCGCCCTCAGCACCGTAGGAGATGATGTCAAGGTACTTGCTCCAGACATAGGATCCCAAGAGGCTGAAGCCGTTGGCAAAGCGATGGTTCACGGAAACTTCCAAGCCGTCAAAGTTCGACCACCCCAGATTGGCTTCCTCCTGGGTTTGGCCGAGGCACGGGTTGGCTAGCAAAGTGGTTTGGTTGATGCCGCAGTTTCCGTCGTACGCAAAGAGCCTGCGGTTGTTTTCGTCGAGCTGGTTGGGCAGCTGAGCGTTGTGCGGCGCCGGTGTGATCGTAGGTGGAAATCGGAGCCCAGTTGATGTCGCGGGACATGAACAGATGGGTACCGTGATTCCCGACATAGGACACGGTCAACACCCAGTTCCTGGCGAGTTCCTGGTCAACTGAAAGGTTCCACTGCCCGGCATAACCCTCGTTGAAGTTGGGCGGTAAGACCGTTCCTTCAGCGGAGGTGGGCCAGTAGGGGACGCCATTGATGGTATACGACGGGCTGAACGCTGCGCGTTGGGCCGGCGTACGCGGAATGACAAACGGGAACGGATTGATGACGCCGGTGCTTGCGTTGGCGGCGAACACTCCGTATCCGGTCAAGGCTCCCTGGGATCGGAATCGAAGCCAGGCCAGTGAGCTGGAAGTTTTCGTCAAACGGTTGCGCTGTAGAGTAGCGGTTCCAGGCAATCAGGCGAGCCTGATCCCAGAAGATGCCGTAAGCAGCGCGGATTGACGTCTTGCCGTTTCCGAAGGGATCGAAGTTCAAGCCGAGGCGCGGAGCCACATTCTTCCAGCGGTTGGGAACCATGGCGCGCGGGCAACCTTGATCGCCCTTGCCATAGGAACTCTTACCCAGCGGTGGTCCAGGGAAGGTAAATCCCGGAGGCGCTGTTGGATAGAAGGTGGACTGCGTCTTGAAGGTTGGGTCAAAGCAAATCTGGTCGTTGAGGTTGTCCACCGGGGGCAGGAAAGGCTCCCAACGGAAACCAGCATCGATGGTGAGATGCTTGTTGACCTTGTAGTTGTCCTGGACGTACATGTCCATCGCGGCGTGGCGCAGATCGCTGGCGACTTCAGTCTGCAGGTTGAAGTAGTTCGGCAGACCAAGGAGGAGATCAGCGAGCGCGGGAACTGCGCCGCCATTTCCGCCGGGGCCGGAGAACTGTACCGTTGAAGTTGAAGATGGGATCGGTGTAGTAGTCTTCGATGCGGTTGACCGACTCCTTGCGGAAGTCGCCGCCGATTGAGATGGCGTGCTTTCCACGGACGTAGCTGAGGAAGTCAGTGTATTGCCAGGTCTGGCGGTTCTGAATGAACGTGCCATCGCCGCCGTTATTAAAGCCGCCTGTGACCGAGGTGTAGAACTCGTTCGGAATGCCGGCGGAAACCTGGCCCGGCATGCTGCCGAATGTGTCCCAACCGTCAGAGGCCGTCGTACCGCGATGATGCGCTACGCGAGTAAAGCCCATGACCGCCGTATTGATGAGGCGCGGCGTAAAGGTGTGGTTCCAATCAAGGGCAACGTTCTGGTTGCGGAAGTACTTGTCGTGTGGGAGGTCCATGTTGCCCGCACCGTAGCCGGTCGACAAGTCCTGATTGAAGAAGTAGTGACCGAACAGAAGATCCTTCGTTCCGAAGTTCTGGTCGATACGCCCCATGTACTGATTTTCGTTGAGGCTGTCCTCGTTGTCGGCTGACGGAGCGTGGTAGGTGTATCCGCCGGTTCCGTTATTGGGCGTGTAATCCATCAACGCCTGGACGACTTTGAAGGCGACTGGATCAATCCGGTTAGCTGGGATGAGCCCGTCGGTGGCAAAAGGCATCCCGGTTTGCGGATCAACAATCGTTCCGGCCGGGAACTGCGCGCTGCCGTCGCTGGTCTTTGTGGGATTTTCCGCATCCGTAAAGACGGTTCCGATGGTGACCGTTTCGTCCTTGCGCTGGCGTGTCCCCTGCCAATAGCCGAAGAAGAAGGTCTTTCCCTTGCGGATCGGTCCACCGATGTCTCCGCCGTATTGGTTCAACTTGAGAGCGGGCTTTGCTTCTCCCGGCACGTCGAAGTAGTTGTGCGTATCGAGCACCGTATTGCGGAAGAACTCGAACACGCCGCCGTGGAATGAGTTTGTTCCTGCGCGGGAGACGGCATTGACGAGCCCGCCTGAGCTGCGACCGTATTGAGCGGTGAAGTTACTGGTTTGAATGTCGAATTCCTGGAGCGCGTCGGGGGCCGGGAAAACCGGGGCGACCGACAGGTAGGAGTCCGTCATATCGACGCCGTCAAAAAGATAGTAGTTCGATCCCGGACGATTTCCGTTTACGACTACACCCTCATGCTGGCCTTGTCCGTGTGCGACGCCGTCGTTGTCATACGAGACACCGGGCATGATGTACTGCAACTGCAAAGTATCGCGACCGTTGAGCGGAAGGTCGACGACGCGCTGTTGGTCAACGACCTGGCTGATGGTTGCGTCGACCAGATCCACGGTCTGTCCTTCTGAAGCAGAAACCGTTACAACTTCAGTATTTGAACCGACGGCCAGATGAGCGTTCACGGTGATGTTCTGGTCGACGTCGAGGACAATGCCTTTCTGTTGATAGCCCTGGAAACCCGTGGCGGTTACCTTGATCGAGTAGGTTCCGACAGGGAGAATTGGAAAAGTGAAGTCGCCGCTATCGTCCGATGTGCCGGCGCGCGCTTCTCCTGTACCCTCGTTTGTGATTGTGACCTTGGCTCCGCTGACAGGCGCCCCCGTCGGATCAAGCACCGTACCCACGATCTTTCCGGTGGGTCCGACGGCGTGCGATGGAATGGAGCAGCATATGAGGGCCAGAAACGCCATGATGGCCCATGCAACCTGGTGCGTCAAAAACCTCTTCATGGTTATCTCCTAAGCAAGCAGGTTTGTTCTTGTCATTTCTGCAAGTGCATCGTGTCGAGACGATGCTGTTGAGATTTCGAAAACGCCGATTGCACCTTCGGGATACGCTTACTACCTTCGTTCCAACTCTGCGAAACCCTCGGTCAATCGACTTGAATTCGCTTTCTTGACAAGCTGCAGATTTGCAGCGCTTTGTTTAGATTTTCTCCCGATTGAAGGATCCCAGAACGTTTCGAACAATCTTGACCCGTCGACCGGAAAGCGTTTTCCAGACGCGATATTCACGTCAGCGCGCATTCTACGCACGCCCGAAAACCGTTGTCAAGCGTTTTCACGAAATTGCAGTTTATGAAGGCTTCAGCATTGGAACGGGATGTCCTACCAGATTCATATCTGTATGAAAATAAATATGATATGAATCACAGATCGAGCCGCAGCGCATTGCGATCATTGTCGAAGCAAATGCCCATTCCTGCAGAAATCAAAGGCAATGACCGGCCCAAAACTGAGTTCCGGTGCGACACCGCAAGTTTCGTGAATTCGCCCTAAAGCCGGAAATCGATTGCGCGAAGAACAGGTTCATTGACCCGTCGAGCTCGATCAGTTGCTCAATCGTTAGCTTTAACGCATTGCGCTGCGAGTCGCGGATGTCACGCATCATCTGTGCGAAGAAATCTAGCTTTCCTGAGAGAGGATGCAGGCCATCATCTCGCGTGGAAAGATGACGGCCAGCCCATCTCCTTCGGCCTCCAGTTGAATACCCAGGTTGGTGGGGTAGAGGATTTTCATCTTCGGATCCGCCTTTGGCAGGTGGACTCGATCGGCGCCGCGAAGACGCCAAACTGCAATGAAGTTGCTATCCGGAGAACGCATGCCGAGAGAGATGGGGGAGACATTGTCAGTGATGTCGGGCATGCCGAGCGGGTAATAGGGCACGGCTTTGTCGATGTGAGGACGGATTTTATCCTTGTACGTTTGCAAGCCTGCTTTGACCTGCGCAAAACTTTCCGGGCTTAATTCCGCCAGGTGTCCGCTCTGATGGATTCTGAACAGGAGGGCATTGACCTGGTTAAAGGCTGCGGCATCGGCATCGCCGTTAGCGAGTTGGTAGGACCAGATAGCGAGCTGTTCTGGTAAGACAGCGGCGGACTCGCCCACCGCGATTGATGGGTAGAGGCGGTAATCCTCCTGATCGCTGGAGGACTGGAGTTGCAAGTGCGAGAGCATGGCGTACTCCATGCGACCGCCGCCGCTGCCGCAGTTCTCAATGGTCAGGTCAGGATAACGAGAGAGGACCTCGTCGAGCCAACTGAGCAAAGCGCGGTTGTGTTCCAGCAGGCCCTGGCCGGGACTATCCGCGAGATACTCCGTTCCCTCGAGGCCGTCGACGTTGTAATCCATCTTGATGTAGCCAACTTTGTATTCACCGACAAGGCGGTCGACCACGCTGTGCAGGTAGGCGCGGACCTCGGGGTTGCGGAGGTCGAGCAGATACCGCGTATGCTCAATGACCCGCTTGTTGTGGCGCTGGAAGAACCAGGCGTCGGGCTTGTCCTTGAGCGGAGAATTGATGCCAACAACCTCTGGCTCGAGCCATAATCCTGGAATCATGCCCTTGGCGCGAATGCGATCCAGCACCAGTTGAAGACCGCCGGGCCAGCGAGTTTTGGAGGGCTGCCAGGCGCCCACGGAGCCCCACCAGTTTTCATTCAGTTCCGCATACCAACCCGCGTCGATCACAAAATATTCGCAACCGGCGGCAGCAGCCGCATCGATGAGAGGCATTTCCTTGGCGGTGGTCGGATCGCCTTCGAGGCAGTTCATGTAGTCATTGAAGATGACGGGACGCCGGCGGGTGTCAGAACGGGGGCGCACGCAAGCCGCGCGCCGATAATGCGTGAGCGCCTCGACGGCTTGCTCGAAACCGCCGCGTACGCAACCAACCGCTGCGGGAACGGTGGTATAGCTCTCGCCTGGTTTCAGGTTCTTCCAAGCATGGCCATGGAGTTCATCGGGTCCGCCAATGTAAGCGTAGACGGCTTTGGCACTGGTATTTGCAATTTCCCAATGCCAGGTGCCGTTGTGTTCGATTTGCCAGAACCAGGTGACGCCGAGGTCGGTGTTCTCGACGATCCCCATGGGCAGATAGTGTTGCGTGGACCAGGTGCCAATGCTGTCAAACGATGCCGGCGAAACCGCGAAGTTTCCGTTGTCCATAAAGCCGGCCTGCGAGGGCTTGAAGGTCTTCCATTGCGCTTCGGCCTGCCAGGTATTGTAGGCAAAGTGAATGCGCAGGTGCTGCTCGAACCGGCGCGGTGACGCGAGGTTGTAGAGCATTGCGGAACTCAGGTATTCAATGCCGGCACTCTGGTGACCGTTATTGGTGACCCGCGCGCTCCGACGGACAACTGGAACATCTGCAAACGTCTCGTAAATTGACTCGACGTCCAAGCCGAGAACTGGGTCGGAGTGATAGATAGTTAAACGTTTTCCCACCGACGTAGAAATTTCCCGCTTGCCTTTGAAGATGAGCCTCGCGCCGGGACTGCCTCCCGTGAGCTTAAGACCATGATGGTCATCGGGGTTCTCGCCCGTGCAATGGATTGAAGTCTCGACGCCTGAAACGTCAGTTGGCGGAGGGATGTCCCTGGGAGGCTCGATCCCTTCGGGCAAGAGCGTCCTGGAACGAAGCCGGTGGTCAAGGAACTCGAAGGAGAACGCCATGCCCGGTGCAGCCCACTCGAACGGCTCAAAGACCGGAGGAGGAAGTGCGTCACGTTCCTGATTGGCCGCCTGAATGGCGGCGGTCAACTCCGATGCGTTGGCGTGCAGACTTGACGTCAATGCGCCGACGGTGAGCATCCCTGTTCCCTGCAGAAAGGTTCTTCGATCGATGAATGGCATTCTGCTTCTCCCTTTTTCCCGGCCCCAAAAATCTTTGTACCGTTCTGGGAGGACATCGTACACGGCCACACTTCTAGACAACAACATTGCCAAGACGGCTTGCGGTGCGGCGGGGATTTGTTTGCGCGAGTGCAGATGGGGGGACACCACGCCCTTGCGATCTGAAAAACCGGAGCGCCCGCCGCTGTGTGGCTAAGTCTTGTTTGTGGGTCTCTGACAGACGGGGAATGGCCGCTGAAGAGGAGCTGGGGCCTTCGCGAAAAACAGGACTGAGTGCCCAACACTCGGTCACGCCTTCGATCGAAGATGGGGCTGCTGTCTTGATAGGGAAGAATAATTCGCCATATTCTCCCGTAACTGGAGAAATGCGAATTCAGAACCTCCCGCTGCCCGCTATCATCATAGAGAAAAGGATGGCGCCTGAGGTTCACTACAACGCAGCCCAACACGTCTCGCCAGATTACGAGGCTGATCCATACCTGCGCCCCGCATTCCCGCGTCGGGACCGATGGAAGCGAGCGGCCTGGAATGCCTGCCGGCTGCTGCTTTATCGCATTTCTCCGCGTCCGATGCACGCATGGCGGAGCATGCTGCTGAGGGCGTTTGGCGCAAAGATGGGGCCGAACTGCCACTTCTATCCGGGATCCAGAGTCTGGGCGCCATGGAACCTGATCTGCGCCGACCAGGTTACGGCAGCAGATGGCGTGGAGATTTACAATCCCGCGCCTGTGAACCTGGGATCGCACGTGGTCCTGTCGCAGGGCGCATATCTTTGCGCAGCGACGCATGACTACAACGAACCTTCGTTCCCCCTTCTCGCCTTTTCGATGAGGATTGGAGCGTACGCCTGGATTTGTGCACGCGCATCTGTGGGGCCCAGAGTCAACGTAGGAGAAGGCGCTGTGCTTGGGCTTGGTTCCGTCGCATCGCGCGATTTGGAGCCGTGGGGAGTTTACGCGGGATCGCCGGCCGTGAAGGTAAAAGAAAGAAAGCGCGCTGTTGAGGCGCGCTTCATGGACCACGACGAACAAGCTCCGACAGGCTAGTCCGGACCAAGCCGCTGGCGCGTCAAGCGGGATATCTCTCTCAACATTTCATCTTGGTTTGCAGCATTCTGAACCGCGGCTTCAAGCTCGTGAAGCTTGACACCGACAAGGAAGCGATACCAGAGGCCTTGCAGAGCGTGATAAACAAGTCCTGGCCGCCCGTCCAGGAAACCCAACTGAAACAAATACCTGTAGACGAAATAGGCCGGCGCGGAGAGTTCGAAGGGGAGCCGGTTGTAAATTGATTCCTTGAAAAAGCGCTTCACCCTGGCTTGTCGCGCTGTCGACTCGGATTGAAGGAGCTACCTGAGGTCCGAAGAGGTGAAGGCGCTGGTTCAGGACGTCCAGAGCCTCGCGACTTGCATAGCTGTTGTGTTTGGCGGTGAAGGAGGTCAGATCGGACAGGTTGTGGTCAGCGAAACCGCCTTGAAAGGCGACGGAGCGCCCTTCTGTAAGATACATGTGCTCGTCCATCCACCGGCTCTCAATGCGCGCCTTTCCGCGCCGCCAGATGCGCAGAAGCATGAGAGGGTATCTGCCGCCATGACGAATGAATCTGCCCTGAAAGATGGTCTTGCGGTTCAGATTGACGCCGGTCACGTCCGGCGGCAAATTCGGCAGCTTCGCGACGATTTCTTCAGCGAGATCGGCTTCCACAATTTCGTCAGCGTCCAGGCGCATTACCCAATCGGCCGTGATTGGCGCGTGCGCAAGTGCCCATTCGAATTGCGCGGCATAGTTTTGAAATGGATGTTGCAGGAGATGCACACTGTGCTCTCTCGCAATTTCTGCGGTTCCGTCGGTTGAATACGAATCAACCACGAATATCTCCTGCGCGAATTCCTTTACGTGACCCAGAGCGCGGGCCAGGTGAAGCGATTCGTTGAAGGTGAGAATGACAATTGCGATGCTCGCCTTCTTACTCATTGCAGTTCCTTCGCGCACGACAGGGGACGCCCCGGTTGCATTCGTTCTTCACGCTTCGCGATCTTAAAGCTTTTCTCATGGCATGGTTTTGCACATCGACCGCACAAATAGAGCGGACCTCATCCACTTTTCGCCGATGCGCCCAGGGATGTCTGCGAGCTGGTGAAGCCGATGGCCTGCGCGAAATTGCGTCCGGCCACCTCGGCATCAAAATGCCGCAGGAATCCTTCGCGTGCGGCGTTTTTCATCTGCGCACGCTCGCTGGAAGAAAGTGCATAGAAGCGAAGGATGAGGTCTCGGGTTCCAGCCAGCGTGTCGGGCTCTACGAGCCCTGCATTCGACGTTTCGACCTCGCGCCAGATGTTGACCTGGTTGCTGATCAGCACAGGTGTTGCACAGGACAGAGCTTCGGCGATCACCAACCCGAAGTTCTCCTGATGCGACGGCAGAATCAATGCATCTGCGGTGCGAAACGCTCCCCACTTTATTTCGCCGCTCAGCATTCCGGTCCAGTGAATGCGTGTTGCGATTCCGAGCCTGTTTGCAAGGGTGCGCAACTCCGGAACCCAACTGATCGGGTCGGGGCCAGCCATCACCAGATCGAGATCCTCGGGAAGTTGAGGGGCGCTCTCGGCGAAAGCGCGGATGAGCAGATCACAGCCCTTTTTCGGGTGAATGCGGCTCAGATAGAGGAGAATCCGCTTATGCTTGAGCGCGGGAAACGCCGCCAGGAACGCAGCTCGCTGCACGGGAGAATCGTCGCCGGGATCGGCAGTGCCAAGGAGTACAACCCGTTCGTTGTAGCGATGCCCTCTAAACGCGGTTCGAGCGCGCACCTTCTCTTCTTCGCTGGTGAATAGAACTGCTTTCGCATCGCGGAGCACACGTCCTTCTGCCAGCGTCCAGTAGATCTGCTTGGCAAGATGCTTGACGGGATGTCGGCTACAGAACCATGGATCCATCATTCCGTGAGCGAAGATGTAGTAGGGCGTGGGATGATCTCGGAGTGCGCGCCAGGCTCCCCATGAGGAGTAATTCCACAATCCGTGCAGGATGACCACATCATATGTTCCAGCTTGTTCTCGCAGCCATGGAGCGAGGCGGGAGTTATACCTGTACCGCCCATAGCCGAGTCCCAGTCCCGTCACTGGAAAAGGCAACGCGCGTTTCGCGGCCTCCTCTGGTGACTCGAGGCTCGCGACTGCTACCTCGTGCCCATCGCGAAGCAGAACCTCGGACAGCCGCAGGAGCGCCTCAATGGGGCCGCCTGACTCTGGATCTGTGGAGCAGATGACATGCAGCAGGCGCATTCTCTATCGTCCCGATTCTGAAACAAGCGCTTCAACCGCCTCGGCGAATCGCTCAACGTCGGCCTTCCGGGCGAATTGCTGCGCAGCAATTGACATCGCTCGCCAGAGTGTTTCATCTTCTGAGAGCAAGCGCATAAAAAACGCCATTCCATCTGGATTGTCAGGCTCTATTACGAATCCATTCACGCCACTACGGACGAGCAAGTCGCGAGCGCCACAGTTATCCGAAACAATCACCGGCAGGCCCATGCCCATCGCTTCCGGGACCACATTGCCAAACTGCTCTTCGATGCTGGGCAGCAGGAGAGCGAGGGACTGGCCGTATGCGTGACTGATCTCGGCGGTTTGCTGGAAGCCGCGAAAGTGGACGATCTCGGCAATCCCTTCAGCCCGTGTCTGTTCCCGCAATTCGGATTCGAGCGGTCCGGTTCCGAAAATATGCAGCGGGCGCGGATTGCTGACCTGGCGCATGTAAAGGGCCGTTGCTTTCAGCGCCATGGAAAGATTCTTCTTTGGCACAAGGCGTGCCACGATGGTGAAGTGCCGGTCGCGGAACGGCATTCCATCCGGAGCAGGGGGCGCACCCGCGAGTTTGCGAATCCTATCAAGGGAAACAGCGTTGTATGGCGACTTGACCCGGCTTGCGGGCAGGCCAATGAACCGCATGTAATCGCGCGATCGTTTCCCAGAGGCTATTCCGCCGCGATAAGGAAAGTAGAGAATGCCCTTGAGCAACTCCCTACGCACGTTGCGCTCGTAGTCGTCGAACTTGGAGCAGCCCAAGGTGTAAACGCGCCGGCCCAGGAGCTTGAGGACCGAGGAAACCGCAAAAATCGCTGGGTCGTTGTAGTGACACATGAAGAATTGCGCATCCCCTCCCATCGAAAGACAACCGCGCAACAGCCCGCTGAATCGCCTAGAAAATGGAATCTCGTCCATCGAACGGCCGGTCACGAGAGTCATTTTCTTGAATCGTGTCCCGCTCTCGGGAGTCCAGTCATAGACCTTGCTACGGCCGGCGATTTCGAGACCCACGACTTGGCGCCTGCCCTCAAATCTTTTCGCGACAGCATCGCAGCGATCCGCATGCAGCGGCCCGAAGTTGTCCCACACAAAAACAAGTTTTGCCATTCTTTCGATCTTCCCCGATCGCCTTGGAACCTGTGACTGATTACTGATGGGACATGCGCGGAATGCCGATGTCGGGTGGTCCGGTACGGTTCAGAATCCGGGCCATGGCTGCGCGCGGCTCAGTCAACATTGAATACGCGCGGACAGCCAATGAAGCCAGTCTATCTAACGATGTTCTGGGTCTTCCCATCACGGTCTGGAAATAGCGCGCATGCGTCTTTCGGCTTTCCCCGGCAAGGTGCTGGCTGCCAGTGATGGACTCCGGATGGATTCGAAAGACGGACCAGTATCCGCGCACATGCAGGAGCGGCATTTTTCGCAGGGACATGTCGAGCAGCAGTTCGGCATCCCAGCTGGTGCGGTTATTGGCATTGAAGCCACCGACGGCGCGAAACGCCTGAGCACGATAAAAGGTCGATTGCTGAAGGACCAGCGAGCCTCCGTACACAAACCTTCCTGGACTGAACCTGGTGGACACTATGCGCCGGATGATCCTGCCCTCCGCATCTGCCGTGTACCCGTCCGCATAGATGGCAGCTGCCTGAGGGTGGATTTCAGCCGCGCTTGCGGCCTCGCGAAAGCAGCCGGGCAGGTAGAAATCATCTGCGTTGAGATAACCGAACAGATCTCCAGTGGCTTTCGCGAAGGCTTTGTTCAGTCCATCCGCCGGGCCACTATCGGGATCCGCGATGTGAAGAATCCGGCCGGGGTACTTGCGCATGAAGTCGCGGATAATCTCGGCGGTGTCATCAGACGATCCCGGATCGACGAGGAGATACTCGACGTCCTGCCAGTCCTGAGAAAGCACGCTGTTCATGGCGGCGGCCAGGTAACGCCCCTGATTCATCGCGTTGGTGACAACTGAAATCCTGATCGGGACCTCCATCAGGCGGCTTTGCGAATTCGAATGAGAGCCAGCAGATTGCAATTCAATCCACAATGTCGCTGACGTCGAGGATGCGTACCTGGCGAAGGCCTGCTTCGCAGGTATCCACCGCAACCATTCGTTCTGAACGGCTCCAGCGCGGATGCAGATCGCACTTTACATCGCTGTCATCCGGTGCGGGGGTTGTGCGCAAACACATGCGCGTCGGTGCGAAGGTTGCGAATTGGATTGTAGAGAATGACCGGGAGGTTACCGTTTTGGTCCGGGTAGAAATCAGTGACGACCCACGGATGTGAGCGGGCAATCATTGGATGGCCATCGGCATCCAAAGCAGGCCAGCCGTATCGGACACGGGATTTTGGGTCGTTCACTGAAATCTTGTAATAGGACTCAGCCATCATTCTCTTTTTCCATCGCCCTGTAAAGCCGCGCGCTGCCCGCAGCAGCGGCTTCACAAGCGGCGAGCTGAGCATGCCGCGCGCGCGGACTTGCGCCAATCCGACGCCGGTAAACCTCGCCCAAACCAGGATGGAATCGTTATCGATCCAGTCGAAGTGACTGACCTTTTCCTGGGCGAGCAAGACAAGTTCCTTGGCCTGCCGGTCCGTTGCAATCATCCGGGTAAACAAGCCGCCATCGGAGCTGAAGAAACGGTGCAAAAAAACGATGCGCGAACCATCCGGGCTGAAGCTGGGGTGGCAAAGGAAATGGCTTGAGGGATCGGAATTTGGAACTGCCTCAAAGTCCGCCGCACGCTTTGTAGAGATGAAAAGGCTGTGCTCCCCGGTTTCAATGTCAAGCTGCCAGAGGCCGTCTGCTCCCTGATCTCGAATGGGCGGATTCGCGGCCAGCGCAACATAGCCGTAAGCTTTCCAGCGGTGCGCAAGCGTTGTGAAGTTCGGCGAAATCGAGGTTCTGCCGTCGGGGCTGAAGACGTAGATCGAAGCGGGCAGCACACGGCGTTCGCCGGAAGCGATATTCCTCAGGACTGAAACGGCGCGGCCATTTTCAATTGCGTTGAAGGCGATCGTATCTGTGCGGCCGGGCAACCACTGCAGCCGCGAACCCTGCTGGAAGTTCCACGCTCTGGTTGAATCGACTGCCTGAACTTTGCCATCCTCCGGATACCAAAGGCAGATATCGATCGATTTGTCGCAATCCCGCATCTCAAAATAGGCAGGGTCTGCGCGATGAATCGCAATGCAGCTCTCGTCCGGCGACCAGGGGCCGATATCGTGAAATCCGATGAAACAATTAGCGTCAGCCGGAGTCTCAGCAACGATGCGGTATTTGGATCGGTTCTGACCCATTCTAGAGTTTATGGTTCTGCATTCGGTTCGAAATGGTGGATGATTCGGGCTTCATTCTGATTCTTCGTGAGCGATCGCTACATTATGCTTCGGTACGCTTTGACCGTTTCCATCGCGCATCGTTCCCAGGTGAAGCTTTGAGCGCGGGCGCGGCCTTTAGCGATCAGGAGCGCTCTCAGCCCAGGACTTGACGCAACCTCGAGCATGGCATTGGAGATTGATTTGACGTCCGCGGGATCGCAATACACCGCGGCATCACCCGCAACTTCAACGAGACTACTCGTGTTGCTGGTGACAATCGGGCATCCGCAGCGCATAGCCTCGAGCAAGGGAATGCCAAACCCTTCATAGAACGAGGGGAACACGAGCGCCTCTGCACCTGCGTAGAATCGCGCGAGGGCGCGGTCGTTCCCCCCCGTCCTTACAACGGCGCTTCGGGGCACACCCGCCTTCTCCATTGCATTCAATTCGCTCGCAGTGAACGGATGCGCCGTGAAGGAGACGAGTTTGTGCGTGACATGCAGCCGCGCCGCACCAAATGCGTGAAGGAGGCCGTTGAAGTTCTTGTACTCATATCGCGCCCCCACGTGCAGGAAATATGGCGAATCGATTTTGACCGGCTCGTCGGAAACGGGCTCAATCGAGGAGCCAAGCAGGGCCACTGACACGTGCGCAGGATCGACATCATACAGTTCAAGCAAGTCTCTTCGGGTGGATTGGGAGACGCATAGTATGTGGTCCGCTCGGCGGAGGGCCAATCGCTTCTCTGCCCTGTGCTTCTCGACCCGCGGAAAAAACTGCGGGAGGCGTTCGGGAATCGTGTCGTGAATTGTTGTGACAATTCGAGCGTGCTTCGGAGCAGACCGCGATGGGCCGTAGAAGGTTTCGTGAACAATGTCCGGAGCCGCGAACGCAGCATAGGCGCGGAAGAGAAGCGAATTGATCGGGCGCACGACTCTAGGCGACAGGTCCGGAATAGATGAGAGATCGACCCCAATCGTTGACACGCGGCTTCGCTGCTCGGCGAGAAACAGGCTGCGATTAAGCGGGGCAACGATGCTTACATGGAGGTTTCGATTCTTGCTGATTTCCGCTGCGAGTTCAACGAAGTATCTGGAGATTCCTCCGTACTGGCGAATGGAGAAGATCTGGTAGTCGTAGAGAATCTTCATGCGAGAAGGAGCCTTCACCGCGGAGCAGCGGCCGGCACTGACTAAGCGGACGGGCCGAGCCGCGAAAGTATCTTGCGCCGGACGCGTCGTGGAATGTTAGGCGTATAGAACCGCCTCTGCGCCAGAATTGCCTGTGCAGGCCACGCGGTCATTGCAGGAGGATGTCGCAGCGGGAATTCGACCGATGCTGCCGGGAGCGTGAGGCCGGGGTCGGCAGCCTGCGGGTGTGTCGCGTCTCCTCCGAATCCGATGTTCTGAATCAGGTTTCGGCGGGGGACCACAGCGAGCCAGTTCCTCATCCAGCAAGTGTAGACCCACTGATAATCCCAGGTATTGGGCCCTGTTCCCTGAACCATGCGGTCAAAGATCGCCGACCAGTAGGCAACGGCTGTTTTATCCGGGAAGATGAGGTTTAGAAGACCAGCCTCTTTTACCGCGGGCCAGCTTTGAATATGTTCATCGTATTCACTCCAAGCGCGGCGCCATGTGGCCCACCCCCAGAGGTTTGCCATCTGCGAGTAGTAATAGCTGAAGGGGAATGGAAAGTCCTTCTCCAGAGGATTGAACCCGGACACGTAGGCGATCTGCGGATGATTGCGATAGCGCGCCAACAACTCCGCACAGAATGGGAAGAAGCTTGGATCGGGCACGCAGTCGTCTTCAAGAATGATCGCTTCTTCGACGGCAGAGAAGACCCAGTTGAGACCGGAGATTACACGGCGGCGGCAGCCCATGTTTTCAGAAGCAAAGCTGGTTTCGACCTGGCATGGCCAATCCACTGCAGTGACGATCTTTCTGACCTGTTCACATCGCTCCGCCTCGCCGGGGCGATCAGTTCGTGGACTATCGGCAATGAGAAAGAGGTGCGATGGGCGAGCCGCGGCAACAGCTTTGAAAACATGCCGCGTAGTCTCCGGCCTGTTGAAGACGATGAGAGCGACGGGAGTTTCAAGCTGGCTCATTCCGTCGTTCCTTTGAGGAGCGTTTTCGGCAGCAACCAGAAGTGCAAGTAGGCTTGGGTTTTCATGCGAAAGATGTGGCGGGTGCGGGGATCGAGTGCGTCGGCGAAATAGGATGCGATGCCTTGCGCGACGAGAGTGGCCATCGCCGAGCCAATCCCTCCCCATCGCGGAATCCATAGAAGATTCAGAATCACATTCACGACCGCGCCCAGGAAAGTTCGCTGCATTGAGCTCGCTGTCAGCTTCTCCTGCACGAACTGCTGTCCGCTGACGCAGCCGACGAATACAAAGACGCCGGTCCAGATATGCACGGAGAGGATTCCTGCGGCCGAAGCGTAGGCGCGTCCATAGAGAAGACGTACTACGAGCGGACCGGCAAATTGCGTGCAGACGGCAACGATCACGCTAAGAAGGACCATGCTCTCGTAAAGGCGCTGTAGACGTGCCAAATATCTTTCCGGGCTCGACTCTCGGCTCTTGAGAAGGCGAGGCATGACGCTGGCGCAGATGATGATGGGAATCGTGTACCAAATCTCAGACAGGCGAATGGCGGCAGTGTATTGCCCAACGACAGCCTTCGACGCCATTTTTCCGAGCAGAATCTGATCGGACCGCATATAGATCATGATGAGAACACTTGATGTGAGGAGCGGCCAGCTCTCTGAGAGCAGTGCTTTGGCGCGGGAAAGGTGCCAATTCCATCGAACTGGCGGACGCCGGAACCATAGATACGAGATGGCCAGTCCGATTTCGGCAAAGAGAACTTCAAGCGCCGAGATCCATGCGAAGGCGAGCAAATCCCAATGGAGAAATACAGCCGCCAGCCGTGCCACGCTGGCAGCGAGAAAGGCAATATTGCGGGGCACCACGGCGTACCGCGACCGGGTTTGCGCCTGAAAGAGATAATCGATCACGTCGAGCGCCTGAGAGATGGAGGCGAAGGACATGAGCGCAACGATGATGATCAGGACCGAGTTGTGCGGTTCCAGCAGACGTGTAACAGCGATTGCAGTTACGGTGGTGAAGACGCTGGCGGCTGCCTTGAGCACGAAGGCGGTGCCAAGAATCTGCGGTTCTCCAGTCTCGTCCAATGCGACCTCGCGTACGACGAGAAGGTCGAGGCCGAGGTTGGACATGATATTGAAGAGCGCGTAAATCGCGAGCCCATAGTTCAGCAATCCAAACTGACTGGGGCCGAGATAGCGTGCCACAGCCGTGCTGACCACAACGGCGCCAAACATGCGCAAGAAGCGATCACCGCCAAGCCAGCCGATATTGCTGAGCGAGTCGCGAATGCCTTTGCGTTGCCGGAGTTTTTCGAGGACGCTCATACGGTGTGAGATTGAGGTTCCTCATGTTACACCGCGGTACTTCGGCGGTGAGCGTCTTCATGTTGAGAGTGAATCTGCAGGCGCCAACGATCGGCAGATGAAGTCATCTAGGCTGAAAAGCCGCTCGTGTGCCGGGGCGAGTAACGATCCGATTGCGGATCATCTGATGAGCGAC
Organism: uncultured Acidobacteriaceae bacterium; assembly: GCA_963780515.1. Classification (GTDB taxonomy): domain Bacteria; phylum Acidobacteriota; class Terriglobia; order Terriglobales; family Acidobacteriaceae; genus Telmatobacter. The sequence goes on along the minus strand of CAWACG010000008.1, from coordinate 50,134 downwards.
CTTGAGAACTGCCTGCCATGAATCCTGCAAATCCAGAATGATGACGAGCATCAGCGCTTCCTGCATTCTCGCAGTGTTCCCAAATGGAGAGAAGAGGATATCCCATGCAAAGCCAACGAGCATCCAGGCATACAGGGGGGCATTTGGAGGGCGCAATGTTGCAACCCGGATAACCCCTTTGAAGACAAGCCACAGGATATATATCCAAAAGATGGCCCCGAAGATTCCTGCCTGGACCCAGGTGCTCATCAGATGAGAGTGTGCGGGAATCATGCCCTGGGAAGCTTCCTGATCTTCAAGGTCGGTCTGAATCCCATTTTCGACTTGAATGTCGCTCAACATCTCGGTGTACTTCATGTCTTTCGCATAGGAACCGTGTCCCAGGATTGGACTGTCCATCACAGCACGGGAGGAGACGAGAATCTCCGGTCGACCACCGAGAAGAATCCCAGCCCTCAATTGAGACTGTTGCTGATTCTTCTCCTGTGCCTCCTGGCCAATAATGCCGGTCGAGGTAGCCAAGCGGACCAGGGCGAGCGCCAAAAAACCAGCGCTCAGCGCAAGACCTGCCAGTACGGCGATACGGCCGGCAGAGCCCGCACGCGGCAGGAGGCGCAGCCGACCGATGCGCTCAGGAACTATGGGCATCACGAGTGCGGCAGCGACCAGAAGATCCAGCACTGGCGAGCGGTAATTCTCGTAGAGATTTACGCCCATGATTGCGACCAGCAGAATTGCAGTGACCAGATACAGACGATACCGATAAAAGAACGAGCTGATAAGAACCACAATCATGATCGTTCCCATGGAATAGCCGAACTTCCAGAGATCCGATTCGACACCGAGCGCCGGTTGAAACCTGACGGCAAGCAGCGAACCAACAGCATAGGCAGCGATGAAGATGGTCTTGCGGCGCTCATTTCCAGTGAGCAACACCGTGAGGCACACAATATCGATAGCGAAGAAGATGATTCTAGCGTCGCCGCGCATCCAGTCGTTCTGTTGCGTCGCTCGAAGAACATCAGACAGTATCTGGCCAATGAGCCAAAGCCCCATAAGAACACCGATCAAGGTCATTCCCGGCCTGACAACACGCCGACCATGAAAGATGAGAAGGAGGGGAAGAAGAGGGAGAAGCAGAATCTCCCCTACGGGGATATCTCCGACGATGCGCACGATGAAAGAGCACGTAAGGCCGATACCGAGTGCGACACAATCGGCAGTGATCGACGCCGGCTTAAGCCGCATGAAGGCGAGTGTCGGCCGCGTCTGTGTTCTGGTCCTAAAGGTCATGCGAATCTGAGCTTCTTAATACGACAGGGTTGTAGGAAGAGGGGTTGCCGGCTGTTGAATTGCCGCCTGCTTTGCGGATCATGCGGCCACCTATTATCAGCCAATTTCAATCCGCAGATGCGGAGCGTTCGGCCTTCGGAGTTTCAGCTTACTCTGGATTTCGTTCGCCGTAATATTCGTAGTATTTTCTCCCGTAGTATTCGGAGTACTCCGGCGCCTTGAAGTCGACGACGTTGATGGCTACACCGAGAAGGTGGGCGCCTGATCGCTCGAGCAGGTCGGTGCATCGCTGCACGACATGCCGCTGAGCAGTGCCGTAGCGAATGATGAGGATTGCAGCGTCAGTCAAGCGGCTGAGAACAGATGCATCAGTGACCGCCAAAACCGGCGGAGTATCGATCATGATGAAGTCATACTCAGTGCGGAGTTGAGTCAGCATGTTCTCCATTTGTTTCGATCCCAACAACTCTGAGGGCAGCGGCGGGACGGGGCCGGAAGTCATGATGTGAAGGTTAGGCAGCTCGGGCCACTCGACAATCGCTTCTCCCGGGGTTGCCTTTCCCGAGAGCACGGAAGACAGGCCCACGCCCTTGCCCAGCTTGAATCGAAGATGGACGGAAGGACGGCGTAAATCCGCATCGATCAGCAACAGCCGAGAGCCATTCAGCGCAAAGGTAACGGCCATCAACGTGGCGACAGAACTTTTGCCTTCAGCCGGGCGGGTGCTCGTGATCATGATGACCTTGGGCGGTGATCCTGGGCTGGAAAGGAGGATGGAAGTGCGCATCCCGCGGAGCGCCTCGGCGATCCTCGACCAAGATGAAGTGCCCTTAGAAACCGCGAGTTCTCTGAACCTTGAGGGCAGCAGTTCCTCGGTTTCTACAGATGGGATGGCGGCAAGCAGAGGTAACTGCAATGCTTGCTCGATGTCGGTCATGGTCTTCAGATTTGTGTCGAGACCCTCGAGCAGCAGTGCCAGTGCAAATCCGAAAATAAGGCCAGCGCCGATTCCGATGGCCAGATTGGCCGTGGTCTTGGGTCGACTGGGGTAGGTGGGTATGTCTGCGTTGTCGACTATGTGGATGGAAGATGAGTGGAGGCCTGCCATGATGCCGGCTTCCTGCAGGCGCTCCTGGAGTCCATCGTAGAGCAAACGATTGGCCTCGTAATTGCGGCGCGCAAATTCAAACTCGGCTCCCTTCTCCCCGTTGTTGAAAGCCGTCTGCTCCTCGGCTTCCAGGCTCTTGCGAAGCATTTCTTCGTTGTTTTGAGCCGCATCGAACTCTTTCTGCGCACGGGCGACTTCGGCGTTTTCTTCACCGGTCAGGCTTTGCTGGAGCTGGTCGATCTGCGCCTTGAGAGCCTTCAAGCGCGGATAAGCGGGGCCATACGTCTGGCTGAGGGATGTGTACTCAGTCCTGAGTTGAGCCAGCGACTGCTTGGATGAGAGCAGTGCAGGATCCATGTTGGCGCCCGCATCGATCACGTCCGGCGTCGCACTCTTGATCGCTTTGAGGCGAGCCTCCTTGACCATGCGGTCGACCTGGGCATCGGCGAGTTGGCGGTTCAGTTCCTCAAGACTTGTAACGATGATGCTGTCTTTGGGATCGACACCTACGATTCCGAGCTCGCGCTGATAAGCAATCATCTGCGCCTGGCTCTTTTCCAGGTTTCCCTTCAGATCTTTCAACTGTGTATTGAGCCATCCGGAGATCTTCTCCGTGGCTGTGAAGTTATCGTGGAATGAACGCTCGATGTAGTTGTCTATGAGAGTATTGGCCATCAAGCTCGCGAGGGCGGGCTTGCCCGACGTGACGCTCACCTCAAGGATGCTGGTGTGGCCGGACCGAACAATGTTCAGTCTTCCGAGAAAGGCGCCGATGAGAGTATCGCGCACCGCAGGACTGGAAATATCCCAGGGATGTCCGTTGGGTAGCGGGAGAAAGTCCGGATTACTCTCAAGGTGCAGGGTCGTGACGGTTTGCAACGCGAGGCTGCGACTTCTCAGAATCTGGGTTTCTGTGTCCAGCTTCTCCGCGTCGTCACCGCCGGCGCCCATGTCCTGGACCTGCTCCAAGCGAAACTCCCCAGACATATCAGGAACAATCTCGATTTGAGCGAGCGCGGTATATTCCTTGCGCATCGTAATGTTTGCGATTACCGCAGCAGCCAGTCCCAACGCCAGGGCAATGAGGACGATCCAGGCGCGCTTCTTCAGGAACTGAACGAATCTTCCAAACGACTCACCCTCAGATGCGGCGCCGGGTAAGGCGCCTTGCTGCATGGCGATGTCGATCATCGACTGGCTTATTTCAGGTTTTTGATTAAACGGCTGATTCACTGGGGTGGGATCCTCGGACTGTTTTCCGCTTTCGTTTTATGCAGAGATAAACTGCAAATACCAGCACAAGTTGAAAGACGGACTGCTGACTTTTTCAAGGTCCAGGTTTCTCGTCCTGGCCCTCATAGATGATTTCGATCGGGGTTGAATCTTCGCAGTTATGGAGCAGACAGTAGTCAAGGACTGCTTGACGTGTCTGGTCATCGCGGTCTGGAGATTACGGACGAAGCCAAGTGAGGCGCCGCTGTCACTTGTTGAACAGCCACCGCGCGCATCGCCTAGGGATGGTAGGTGTAGAGCAACGGGCCGGCGAGTCCAAGTGCAAATGTCATGGCGCGATTGACTGCTTCTTTCAGCGCGCTTGGGGAAACGTAGATAATGTCGTCTTCGCGCACAAGTGGATCCGCCAACTTTGCAGTGAGAACCTTGTGCACATCAATCTGCTCGACGGTCTTGGTTCCATCAGGCTGACCCCGTACCAGGTAGGTGTGGCTTTCGGCAGACAGGGGGGCAATTCCACCGGCCAGGGAGATGACCTCAGATAGCGTCACTTGCGGCGATCCGCACAGCGAGTACGCGCCGGGCTTGACGACGTTGCCTCCCACATAGGCTATGCCGCAGGCGCGTACCAGCACCCTATCCCCCGCCGCGACGGGGCGATCATAGTTGCTGGTATTGTGCATTGTTGGGTCCCATGGAATGTCGACCTTTTTGTCCGGCGTGCGATCGTTCGAAATCTCAATGACTCGGCCTGTATTCGCTGTGAGTCCGCCTGCGGTCGCCAGCAGATCAGAAAGCATGTGCTTTGCCGGTGGAGGATAAATGCCCGGATTATGGACTTCGCCCAGAACCGTAATTGCGGAAGGTGAAGAGTCTACAGTGACGGTTACGTGAGGATCAGGCATCAGGCTCATCTTCTTCAATTGGCCGGCGATCATCTCAGCGGCAGAGGCACTGTTGAGCCCGGCGATGTGAATCGTACCCATCATCGGAATCGCAACTTCCCCGTTCTCTGAAACGCGCATGACGAGCGAGAAATCAGGAGCGTCGAAGACGAGAATATGTACGGTGTCTCCGGCGAATATGGGGCCATCTGTCAATTCTCCAATGTTATTCAGCGCGGCGGCCGACGCACCGGCGGCTCCGCTATTGCCCCCTGGCGAATTCGGTATCAAAGCCGGACGCTGAGCTTGTCCCAGACAAGCCAGCGAATAAGACGACAACAGCGATGCAAGAGCCAAATAGCGGATCTTGCCTTGCATCGCATATCTGAATGCATGGGGAGTGGTGAGGAAACTGCGCGAGATACACATGAATGAAGATTCTCCCGTTGTAACTGCCGCCGGAGTGGCGGACGGGTGGAGTGATTTATGAACCGCCCATCCGCGCCCGGCATTCCGCCACGGAGGAGACGCTCAACGTTGCTGATTAGGCAAATTGACATGGGCCCGGGCGATCTTCGGGGGCAGGCCCATTATGGCTTGAACTCAAGTGCGTCCTGCGATCTATTGTTCGCGTTCACGAAGATCGAAACGACTCGGCCAAGAGATGTGGTTAAAGTGTTCCAGTCGATTCATCAATCAGGAAACTACCCGCTTCCATCGCATGCAGGCGGCTCACTTTGCGGCCATTTCCAGTTGAGGACGCACAGATTGATAGGTCATCCGGATGCCATCTTCCAAACTGGTACTGGCCTTCCATCCGAGAGAATTGATCCGGCTGACATCCAAAAGCTTCTGCGGCGTGCCATCCTGTCGCGATGTGTCGAATTCAATTTCGCAGTCAAACTCGAGAACTTTCGAGATAAGCAGCGCCAACTCGCGTATCGTAAGGTCCTCTCCGCTGCCGATGTTGATCAACGGCGCCTGATCGCGGGCGAGCAAGTCGCCATAGACCGCGTCCGGCAGATTCACCAGGTGGATGCAGGCTTCTGCAAGATCGTCGCTATACAGAAACTCGCGGCGAGGCTCCCCTGTGCCCCAGACAACCAACTTGCGTTTCCCCGCCATCTTTGCTTCCACCACTTTGCGCATCAACGCGGGTAAGACATGGGAGCCTTTAAGATCAAAATTGTCGCCTGGGCCATAGAGGTTTGTGGGCATGGCAGCAAGATAGCGCGTTCCAAACTGGCGATTATAGGACCAACACATTTCGATGCCCGCAATCTTCGCCAGGGCATACGCGCGATTGGTCGGCTCGAGGGGCCCGGTCAGCAAGTACTCCTCTTTGAGCGGCTGTGGAGCGAGCTTTGGATAGATACAGCTCGATCCGAGAAACAACAGGCGCTTCACGTCAGCGCGGTAACTGGCGTCGATTACATTGGTCTGAATCTCAAGATTCTCGCGAATGAAGTCCGCAGGGAAGGTGTCGTTTGCAAGGATGCCACCGACCTTGGCGGCCGCGAGGAATACATACTCCGGGCGCTCGATCTGGAAGAAGCTTCGCACCGCGCCGCGATCCGTCAGGTCGAGCTGACTGTGGGTGCGGAGCAGCACGTTTGAGTAGCCTCTCTGCACCAAGCCACGATGAATGGCAGAGCCAACCAGTCCACGGTGTCCCGCAACGAAGATACGGCTATCAATCTGCATAGTTGCCCGATCTGTTCGCAATTAGTTCTCGTGATAGTTAAAGACGGAGTATCCGTGCTTTCTTACGAGCGCATCCTTCTCCGCAGCCTTGAGGTCTTCTTCTACCATTTCCTTCACGAGTTCGCGGAATGTGATGCGCGCTTTCCAGCCAAGTTCCCGCATCGCCTTGCCTGCATCTCCCAGCAACGCTTCTACCTCGGTCGGGCGATAGTAGCGAGGGTCAACAGCGACGATGATATTGCCATCCTTGTCCAGCCCCCTCTCGTCGGCGGCTTCTCCCTGCCAGCTAATTTTCATGCCTAGAAAGTCGGCGGCAAGGTCGACGAATTCGCGGACGCTGTGCTGCTCTCCGGTTGCGATTACGTAATCCCTCGGTTCCTCCTGTTGAAGCATTCTCCACTGCATCTCGACGTAGTCGCGGGCGTGACCCCAGTCGCGCAGCGCACTCAGGTTGCCGAGATAGAGGCTGTCCTGGAGGCCGACTTTGATGCGAGCCAAGGCACGCGTAATCTTGCGAGTGACGAATGTTTCGCCCCGTTGAGGCGATTCGTGATTGAAGAGAATTCCGTTGCAGGCATAGATGCCGTAGGCTTCGCGGTAGTTCACCGTAATCCAATAGGCGTAGAGCTTTGCGACTGCATAGGGCGAGCGCGGATAAAAAGGAGTCGTCTCCCGCTGCGGGACTTCCTGCACCAGGCCGTAGAGTTCCGAAGTTGAGGCCTGATAGAAACGCGATACCTTTTCGAGTCCTGCGATTCTGATTGCTTCAAGCAGGCGAAGCGTCCCGAGCGCATCGGCATTTGCCGTGTACTCCGGTTCCTCGAACGAGACCTGCACGTGGCTTTGCGCACCGAGATTGTAGATTTCGTCCGGTTTCACTTCCTGCACGATTCGAATCAGGTTGCTGGAATCGGTCAAGTCGCCATAGTGCAGCATAAAGCGGCGCCCGGTCTGGTGGGGATCTTCGTACAGGTGGTCAATGCGATTGGTGTTGAACATGGAAGTGCGCCGCTTGATTCCGTGCACTTCATATCCCTTCAACAACAAGAGTTCCGCAAGATAAGCACCATCCTGTCCCGTCACCCCGGTGATGAGCGCTCGCTTCATGCCCCTCTGCTCCTTTTCCCTCGTTTTGCGGATTGCCGTGCATGAAGGAAATGCATGGATCGAAATATCATGGACAGCTTGCTTCGAGCGCGACTCCGAATCAGACGAGCGATTCGACGCAGTTCCGGAAATACTCCAAGCTGAGTTTCAGGCCAGTTTCCAGATCGATCTTCGGCTCCCAACCGAAGAGCCGTCGCGCCTTGCTGATATCGGGCTGTCGCTGTATTGGGTCATCCTGGGGAAGTGGGCGAAAGGTGATCTTGCTCTTTGAGCCAGTAACTCGCAGGACAGCTTTTGCACATTCGAAAATCGTCCATTCAGTTGGGTTACCAACATTCACTGGAAGGTGCTCGTCAGTCCTTGAAAGGCCGAGAATCCCTTCAATCTCGTCGGAGACGTAGCAGAAACTACGCGTCTGCTCGCCCTCGCCATAGATTGTGAGGTCCTCGCCTTTGAGCGCCTGAATCATGAGGTTGGAGATCACTCGACCGTCGTATTTTTGCAGGCGTGGCCCGTAGGTGTTGAAGATGCGCACCAGTCGCGTGTCAACGCCGTGGTAACGGTGATATGCCATGACCATCGCCTCGGAAAAGCGCTTGGCCTCGTCGTAAACCGATCGTGGTCCGATCGGATTCACGTGCCCCCAGTACTCCTCAGTCTGAGGATGCTCGATTGGATCCCCATAGCACTCGGACGTGGATGCGTGCAGAAACTTTGCACTGTATTTCTTTGCAATATCGAGGGTGTTTTTCGTTCCCGCAGAGCCCACCATGAGGGTTTCAATACCGAGCCGGCTATAGTCCACCGGGCTGGCAGGAGAAGCGAAGTTGAATACGTAGTCGACAGGTCCCGGATCAAATGGCTGGCAAATATCCTGCTCAAGAAACTCGAACCGCGGCTCGCGCTCAAGATGCTCGAGATTCTTCATGGACCCAGTGCAGAGATTATCCGCGCCGAGAACAGTGTGCCCCTCGGCAATCAAAGCGTCCGTAAGATGGGATCCGAGGAAGCCGGCGGCTCCGGTGATCAGCGCACGCATTCAACTCACGTCCTTATTAAGACAGTCAAAAGACAGGTTTTGTATCCAAGAAAAGGCTGCGGGCATTTCCTCTCCCACGGAGAAGTGGAGCCGGATTTCCCTTTCGATTGTACCGAGCACTTTCTCTTGAAAGCACTCCCCCATCCGGGGTAGATCATGGTGCCCTTAAAGGGACTTACGCCTTGCTGTCTCCTCTGACCCTGGGCACGCGGAACGCGGCCACCGGATCCACCGGCTGCGACAGTCCGGGCCTGCCGACGCTGAGATAGGTGAACCCCTTCTCGGTCATCATGACTGGATCGTAGAGGTTACGGCCATCGATAACGATCGGGTAGCGCAAGGTGTAATGCAGTCGCGCCAGATCGAGTTCCGCAAACTCCTGCCAGTCATTCAGAATCAGCAGGGCATCCGCGTCCTGCGCCGCCGCGTATGGATCGCCGACATACCGCATTTGCGCGCCGGGAGGGATAGCCTCCTTGGCGCGCTCCTCGGCAGCGGGATCGTAAGCGCTGACAATACACCCCTCGTTCAAAAGCTTGTGCACGATATCCAAGGCAGGCGACTCACGGATATCGTCCGTTCCGCCCTTGAACGCCAGTCCGAGGACGCCGATCTTCTTGCCCCGGAAGGTCCACAGCGCCGAACGCACCTTCTGAAAGAATCTCAGCTTCTGCTCTTCGTTAATCTGCTCCACTTCGCGCAGCAGGCCGAAGTCCACGCCCACCAGCTCGGCCACATGCCGGAACGCTGCCACATCTTTTGGAAAACAAGATCCGCCATAGCCAACGCCTGCACGCAGAAACTTGGGCCCAATGCGGCTATCCATCCCGATACCGCGCGCCACTTCCTCGACGTCAGCGCCGGCCGCCTCGCAGATATTCGCAACCACGTTGATGAAGGAAATCTTGGTGGCCAATAACGCGTTCGACGCGTGCTTGATAATCTCCGCCGCCTTGGTAGAAGTGAGCAGAATAGGCGAAGGGTTATTTTTCTCCCTGGGACCCGGGACCGCGTTTGCGGTTTCGTAGTAATCCCCTGACGTGAGGGGAAGATAAATCTGCTTGAGTAGATTTGAAGCGCTCTCAGTTGCTGCGCCCACCACGATGCGGTCCGCATGAAGGAAATCAACCACGGCAGTCCCTTCGCGAAGGAACTCCGGATTTGACGCGACGTCGAACATCTCCTTGGATACGCCATTGCGCTCGATGACACGGCGAACCCATTCGTTCGTGTAGACCGGGACAGTGCTCTTCTCGACGATCACCTTGTAGGAGTCGATGGAGCGCGCAATCTCGCTGGCGACCGCATCCACAAACGACAGATCGGCGCTCCCGGTGCGGCTTTGCGGCGTGCCTACAGCAATGAAAATGGCCTGCGCAGCGTGCGCCGCAGTTCGAAGGTCGGTTGTAAACTCCAGGTTGTTATCCCGGTGGCGCCCCAGCAGTTCAGGAAGGTATTCCTCATGGATCGGAATCCCGCCCTCCCGCAGCCGGCGCACCTTGGCTTCGTCGTTGTCCACGCAGATTACGCGATGGCCAATCTCAGCAAAGCACGCGGATGCGACAAGTCCAACATATCCGGAGCCAACAACAGCGATCGTAATTGGTTTACTCATCGAATCCTTCCTTGTCGTCTTGCTTTGAACACGTTGAATTGGACGCTTCATTGGCCAATTCCCTGACTCACAAACGACGCCTTAGCGGTCGCAGATAGTGCTACTAGATTCTGTTCAATTGATCCCAAAACGCGCTGGGAAGACCAGCGAAGACAAGCGTATTCCATAGCTGAGCGCCTGCACTCCTCAAGATTGGTGTCACGAAGGTCGTGAATCGCCTCCAGGAGCGCCTCAGCGCTCTCCGGTTCAATCACTTTTCCGGCGCCCGCATCGCGAATTGCCTGGGCCACTTCACTCCCCGCATTCACCGACGCTATCACCGCGCAACCCGCCGAAAGGTAGGTCACTGTCTTGGACGGGAAGACAATATCTGAAACGGTTTTTCGCTGGGTTATAAGACACACATCGCTCGCCGCAAGCAAGCCACGAAAGTCCTGCGAATCCAGCAATGGAAGAAAGCGCATGTTTGTCAGTTCCAATTCGGCGGCGCGGCGCTCGATCTTCTCCCTTGCCGAGCCATTGCCCACTAACAAAAACTGTAGAGACGCATCATCGCGGCTCATCGCGGCTGCGTCAAGTATGACATCCATCCCCTGCTTGATGCCCATATTTCCGCTATGACTGACAATAAACTTGCCGTCAAGGCGGTACTTATGGCGAAACGCAATTCCCTCCTGGTGAGCAATTGCGAAAAGCGATTCATCGACCCGCGGTTCAAAGAGTGCCACCTTCTCCGGCGAAAAGCCCTTTTGGATGATTTTGTCGCGCATGCCATTTGTCAAGGTACCGACGAGTGCGGCACGGCGATAGGCGGCGCTCTCCACTCGATACATTAGGCGCAACGCCCAGTGCGGCAGCATTGCGAGTTCGGCGGCAGCATCGGGCTGCAGATCCTCCACATCGAAGACATATGGAATTCTCCACAGGCGACTCAGCAGAATTGCGTTCACCGCCAGGCCAAGCGGGGGAGAAACCGCGATCAGGACGTGGGGACGCTTCTGCACAAGCGCCCTCAGGAAGGAACCTGCCACAAAGCTAGCTTCGTGCAAAATGCGCTTGAGCGAAGTTACAGGATTGGGAACATAGGTGTAACTGCGAAGAATCCGCACTCCGTTTCGTTGCTCGCCGGCAAAGAGGCGGCCGCGATATTTCGGCGCCACCTTCCATTCGGGATAATAGGGGAAAGCTGTACACACGATGACGTCATGACCCATACTGGCCAGATACTCCGCGCGATGCGTTGTAAATGCACCTATCCCGGTCTCTTCCGGCCAGTAATTTATACTCAGAAATAGAATGCGCATCGGTAACTTTCAGGCATCACTTACACCTATCAGGTAATAAGTTCGATCAAAGAGCGAAGAGAAGGCTCCACTTATCAGTCCAGACAAAACTCCGAGTAGGTTTCAAAGAGCGCGGGCAGGCTGGCGGAATCTCCTGCAAACACCCTGCGCAGGGGCCCCCGGCTGAGCACGATCGCAATCAACGTCAGCACCAGAGTCTTGGCATTGGCGCAGTGTAACTCCCCACGGACAACCCAAGGCTCGAGGTAACGGGCAACCACCTCGACCAGCTCTCCAAGGTGCAGGCGCAGGAGCGGGTCCAGATCCTCGCTCAATTCAAGTGCACTGTAACCCAGCAGACGCAGCAGTTGAGGTTGCTGCAACAAGGTTGTCGAAATCAATTCAAATGCGCAGGTCAGCGCAATCCGCGCGCTCTGAGCCTCGGCTAGGCGTGTCAGCAGCTCGCCTCTCAGATGCACGCGCTGCAGCTCCGCGCTCAGCACAGCGAGATACAGATCGCGCTTGCGCGGATAGTGGCGGTAAATTGTAACCTCGTTCACTTCGGCTGAGGCTGCAATCTCCCGAGTGCTAACACCGTTATATCCGAACTGCGCGAAGAGCGCCGCTGCAGTAGTCAGGATGCGCTCTTCCGTGCCGGCCCGAGTTGAACTTGATGTTCCTGCCATATGCACTTCCTGCCGCGTGTCGCCAGATTTCGGCCGTAGCGGATTGGTTCGCACTCCAACTTCGAATGGGACCGTTCTTTCCACCGAACCAGGGGAGAGATTGCCTACTCTTGAAGGGTGTTCAAATCGATATCCAACCGGATTAGATATCTTCAGATTTCAATGTCGAAGTGTCGAAGTAACTAAAAAACGATTGGTCGCAACAAGATCAAGCGGACTTCGATCCATTGAAATGCGATTCCAAGTTGATCAGTAACTCGGCAAATGAATGCACAACAGGTTGGCGGCCGCGGTTGTAGCGCGCGAATGCGGAATCCAAATTGCACGCGGTTGCGAAGAAGCCTATTCGATCTATCTTCCGTGCGAAGGGTAACTCTTCTGGAGTTTCAATCCAAGTCAGGCAGCCTGCCTCTATGAGGGTTACTGCCAATTGAGACACGGGGCCATTGCGGGAAGGTGCAGTTGAGTCCGATCGCGCACGCCAACGGGGTCGATATCACTTTCATCCACTTCGATCGCTATACTCTGCATGATCTGCTGAAGGGTAAGCACAACCCTGAGACCGCTTTTCTTCCTGACAACGACACCTTCCATCCCGGCGAAGGCACCGGACCGGATGCGAACTTGCTGGCCCGCCGTCAACAAGGGATGGGGCTCAATCCTCCGTTGTTCCTGCCCCATACGCAGCGCGTCAATGGCATCATCGGGCAACGGAGCAGGCTCGTGGCCGGTACCGCAAACTATGGCCAGCGTACCTGGCACATTCAGCACTCTCACCCGTTCCAACTTCTCGATGTGAACAAAGATGTAACCGGGAAAAAGCGGAAGGTCGAGTGTAACCTTTGATCCATCGCGCCATTTTCGCTCAGCGCGGTAGAGGGGCAGGTAATGCCCGATCTCGCGCTCGCCAAAATGCTGGGCGACACGCTTTTCGTGGCGGCAGGTTGTATACACCGCGAACCACATCGATGAATTGGAGGTTGAAGAGGCTTCCGCAGTGGATTTTCCCGGATTCAGGGAGCCGTTTGACGCGATTCTCAGCAAGGCTTCGCCATCCTCACTTGGGTGAAGGCTTTTCCACAGAACCATCGACCAACCCCAGCGGGCGGAATCCTTAGGAGTCGCGGAAAGATGAATGAAAGCAAGCACTTTCATCCAATGATCGGTGCGACTAGCCCGTGGTTCTGTTCGATATTTCATCCAATATATCAGTAACATCCCAACTTTCAAGTAAAAACAGACTTTCCTGAACGTCGCAGAATCTTCCTTGGAAACCACTGCCTGCAAGCACACGCAATCATTCCCGTGCAACTGCTCGCAGGGTTCAATTGCCGCGCTCGAATGGTGCTGGGAAACACTCTATTGAGCGTATTTCGGTGAGCGGGGTGCGATTCATGGTTATGGTAACCTGCAAAAACAGGGACTTTGCCAATGTCAACCAGCACTTCTGCCGCCGCACGGGTTTACATGGACGCCAACGCCACGACACCTCTGCTACCCGAGGTGGTAGAAGCGATGCGCCCCTATTGGATGGAGCATTTTGGCAACGCTTCCTCGATTCATTTGGACGGGCAAAAGGCCCGCACCGCCCTGGATCGCGCGCGCGAGACGATGGCCGAGTTTTTTAACTGCCACGACGCAGAGGTGGTATTCAACTCCGGTGGCACGGAAGGCGACAACACGGCGCTTTTCGGTCTGCTGCGGCCGGGCGATCACCTGATCACTACGTCGATTGAGCACTCGGCGGTGCTGCATGCTGCCAGACGGGTGGCTGAGCATGGGGTTGAGACGACTTTTGTTGCTCCCCAGGCCAGCGGGCTGATGGATCCGATGGACATTTTGCGCGCCATTCGACCGGAAACTCGGCTCATCAGCGTGATGCTGGCCAACAACGAAACCGGCGTGCTGCAACCTGTGGAAGAGATCGGCAGAATTGCTCGCGAAACTGGTGTTTTCTTCCATATTGATGCCGTCCAGGGAGCGGGCAAAGTGCGGTTTGACGTGCGCCGATTTGGCTGCCACCTGCTCTCGATAAGCGCACATAAGATGCACGGACCCAAGGGGGTAGGCGCGATGTTTGTGCGCCGCGGCACGCCCGTGGAGTCGCTGCTGGTTGGCGGCAGCCACGAGCGCCGCCGCCGAGCCGGAACCGAGAATGTGGCCGGCATTGTGGGACTGGCCAAGGCTGCGGAACTGGCCATGCAGAGCCTGGAAGACGGCACAATTGAACGGGTTGCGGCGCTGCGCGACCGCCTGGAAGCGGAAGTTCTGCGTATTCCCGGCACCGGCCTCAACGGTGCAGGCCCGGACGGCAAGCCGGTGGCTCGCGCCGCCAACACTTCGAACATCTGGTTTGACCACCTTGAAGGCGAGGCACTGGTGATCGCGCTGGACCTGAAAGGCGTGGCGGTTTCCGGCGGATCGGCCTGCCACTCCGGCGCCACCGAGCCGAGCCACGTGCTGCTGGCCATGGGACTGGACAAGAACCGTGCGCGAGCCAGCCTGCGCTTCAGCCTGCTGAAGACGGCAACCGAGGCCGACGTGGACCATGTTTTGCGAGTTGTTCCCGAGGCGGTTAAGCATCTGCGGGCGGTTTCGCCGGTTGAAGCGGGAACCCTGGGCTAGGGCGGCAACGCACAGCCTCACAGCTTAATCACAGCTTCACAGCCTTGCAGGATCACAGCTTCACAGCTTCACAGTTTCCGGGGCACAATGAAGGGCGCCTGCGCAAGCTATTCATTCGATTGAGCTAATGCTTGGCTGCACAGCTTCACAGTTTCACAGCCGCAATTGAAACTTCCCTTTCGCGGCGGATTGAGGTCAAGCGCGGAGTTGCCTCGAACGCCCAGGATGGAGCCAGGCGAGGGCTCCACCGATTCAATGATAGAACTGTGGCGGAATTAATCTGCAAACCTACATGCCTCAAGCTGAATGACTTGAGGGTGGGCGGGGCTGACCTTTGGGGCAGCGGCGGCACTTTGCGGCGGAGGAATTGAAGAAGGCCTTACACTGAAGAAGACACCATGCAGGCGCAGAACACCATTGCGGTCGCCATGTCCGGAGGGGTTGACTCCTCGACGGTTGCGGCGATGCTCGCCGAAAAGGGCGAGGGCGGAACGGCGAATGCGGTTGTGGGGCTGACCTTGCAGCTTTGGGACCAGACGCGGCTGGCCGGTAAGCACGGCATCCCGGATGCTCCGAAGGCAGGACGGTGCTGTTCGCTGGACGATGTGTACGATGCGCGGCGAGTGGCGGAGCACCTGGGGATTCCCTACTACGTAGTGAAGCAGGAAGAGCGGTTTGAGCAGGATGTGGTACGGCCGTTTGTGGCCGAGTACCTGGCCGGGCGCACGCCGATTCCCTGCTCGCTGTGCAACAACCATCTGAAGTTTGACCAGTTGCTGAAGACGGCGCGGAGCATTGGGGCCGAGCGCATTGCGACAGGCCATTACGCGGTGAATGAATATGACCCGGAGCGCGGGCGGTGGATTTTGAAGCGGCCGGCGGACACGGCGAAGGATCAGACTTATTTTCTGTTCGGCCTGACGCAGGCGCAGTTGGCGCACACGCTTTTTCCGCTGGGCCGGCTGACCAAGCCGGAGGTGCGCGAGGTGGCGCGGCGGCGCGGGCTTGCGCTGGCCGAAAAGCCCGATTCGCAGGAGATCTGCTTCATTCCTGGGGGCGACTACAAGCAGTTTCTGACGGCGTATCTTGAGGAGCAGGGCGAGCCGATGCCGGAGACTGCCGGCGAACTGGTGGCCTCAAACGGCGAGGTGCTGGGACGGCATGAGGGGATTTCGAATTTCACCGTGGGACAGCGCAAGGGGTTGGGCGTGGCTTCGCCTTCGCCGCTCTACGTACTGCAGATTGACCCTGCGAGCCATCGCGTGACGGTGGGCGCCGATGCGGAACTTGCCACGACGAAGCTGCGCGCGAACCGGCTGAACTGGATCAGCATTCCGAAGCTGACAGGGCCGATGCGGGTGAGGATCAAGATTCGCCACCGGCATGAGCCGGCGTGGGCGACGCTGGAGCCGGCTGGCGCGGAAGAGGTGGTGGCCACCTTTGACGAGGCGCAGCGGGCAGTAACACCGGGCCAGTCGGCTGTGTTTTATGACGGCGACGAGGTGGTGGGCGGGGGCTGGATCGTCTGACTTGGTCCCGGTCCCCGATGCGATGAGTTCCGCTCTGCGATGGAGACGGGGTTGGGTGCGGCAGGGTGAGAACTGCAACGATGCCCATACTGTGGAGTAACTTCCGAGTAGACGGTTACTCGGGCGGAGAGCCAAAAGTAGGCCGGTGTGAACTGTCGCGAGTGGCTGATCACTCGCGACTGCGATGACATCTTCTCTCTAACGGTCTCGCAAACACATGTAGAAGGAAAAGATTTGGCCCCGATCCGGGCCGAGCGTATGCTTCACGCATGCTTCCCCGCATGTTCGGAACCCTGTTTCTTTCCACATCTCTGTTGACAGCACCGGCAGGGTCCCTTTGCCAGGCTCAGATACGTTTACGGTCCCAACAGACTGAGCCTTTGCGCTATCACGTTGGCGACGATACCACAGGCAAGAAAGACTGGACGGGTCCCAGTTTCAATGACAGCACGTGGCCGACAGCGGATAAGGGCCGGTGGCCGATGCCTCCGTTCTATTCGGATGGGATTGTGTTGGTGCGAGTGCAGGTGCCGGTGCGGGCCGACGCAGCCAATCGTCTTAGTCTTCGGCTGAATCCGAGTAGTGATGGAAGCGTGGACGAGGTATATGTGAATGGCCAAGCCGTAGACATTCAAAGGACACACTCGTACAACACTACAGGTAATGATTCTGTATACGACCTGCCTTTAGGCCAGGCGGTGCCAGGATCAACCGCCACGATCACATTTCGAGTGTCCTATCCTCCGGTAGCTCGCAAGGAGAGCAGCTCCGGATATGCCAAGCTAGTTGTCGACGAGACCTCCATTCTGCACCTGGAGGGTCGCGCAGATCATGCGTCTGCGCTTCTCGCGAAAGTACCAAACCTTGTGCTTAATAGTTTCATAGTTGCATTGGGTCTGGGATTGTTCGCGTTTTGGCGACGCGTTGGTGGACGCGACATCCTTCTATGTAGTGCGATGTTGGTTTCATACCCCCTCTTTCAACTCTTCACCGAACTGTCGGTGCTCGGAGTCATTCATGCACCCGACCCGTTCGCGGCTGTAATCTACTTTGCCTTGCAAGGAACCGCCATGGCCGTCACGGTTGAATTTATCTGGACCGTGTACGCGCTGCGCTCTCCCTACCTGAAAGGCGTGGCTCACGCAGCATGGATCGTCTTCAATGGCGCCGCGCTATTTACTGAGCTGTCAACTCAACCCTCCTTCCTTGTTTCGTCCTCATTCGTGACTACCATCGTGGCTGCACAGGTTTTCAACATTCTCACCCTTTTGGTGAACATGTGGGTTCTCTTGGTTAGAAGGAACAATCGGCTGATTGCAGTTGCGCTCTCGTTGATTTCGATAGCATCAATAGCTGGCCTGGTTGGGAAGAACACTGTTGTGATCGGTCCTTTTAAAGTGCCGTATTTCGATCTCACATTCTTCTTGTGCGAACTTGCTCTGTTCATAATGCTTGGGAGACGTGCCTGGACGGCATGGCGGGCACGAGATGAGTTACGCGTCGAGTTCGAGGCTGCGAGGGAGGTTCAGCAACAGCTGGTTGTGCCGGCACGGGATGTGCCGGGCTACAAGATAGAAAGCGTATATGCACCGGCCAAACAAGTTGGAGGTGATTTCTTCCGAGTGGTTCCCGAACCCAATGGCAATCTTCTCATCGTAGTCGGCGACGTAAGCGGTAAAGGGCTCCGTGCCGCCATGATCGTTTCCAGCTTGATCGGCGTTCTACGTACCCTTCCAATGTCATCGCCTTCCACCGTTCTCATTACGCTCAATCGCTCACTCGCTGGCCAGCTTCACGGTGGCTTCGTAACCTGCTGTGTGGCGCTCATTTCCCGTGACGGAAAAATGACGTTGTCCAATGCCGGGCATCTTTCGCCTTACCATAATGGGGAAGAATTAACAGTGGCTCCCGGGCTTCCGCTCGGAATAGATTCAACGTGCGAGTACGAGGAAAGCTACTTTTCATTGGAGCCGAAGGATTCTCTGACTTTCGTTTCTGACGGGGTGATTGAGGCACGTAGCGTTTCTGGGGAACTCTTTGGCTTCGATCGCATGCTCAAGTTCGCCAAATCCAACGCAAAAACAATTGCGCAGGAGGCGATCGATTTCGGTCAAGACGACGACATCACGGTTGTCACGCTTACTCGGGTCGATGACCCAGATCGAGCAGGGCACTCAACTTTCTCAAACCAGCTTTAATTCCGCGCTCGCTTGACGGCTGGCTTCACTTTGAATGGATTGTGGCCTATTCGGAAGTTACTTTTCGTTCAATGCGTGTCGGCTGGATATTCCGCCGCTTTGCGAAAGGCAACCGAGAATCCCCTCCGACTACACCCAGTGCTGGTTTTCGATTCCGCTTCGCCCCTCATGAACAACCCGAAATGGGAACGGTTCCTTTCGCCCCTACGGGGCTTGAGACCTTCTCGCACTGCAACCCAGGACTGCGCTTCGCTGGTCCTGGGCTATTTTCCCACCTCCCTCCGGGAAGCAACATTGCATGGGTGTGCGCGTTATACTGGCCCGGCACTGAATTCAGGGAGATTTCGCGATGAATGGGAAAACGTTTGCGCGCGTGGCCACGGTGGCTGCGCTTGTTCTGACTGCCTCTCTGGCCTACCCGCAAGGGGCGCCTGCTGTGCTCACGATTCATGCCGACCAGCCTGTTTCCACCGTCAGCCCGACGCTCTACGGACTGATGACGGAGGAGATCAACTACTCCTACGATGGGGGGTTGTATGCGGAGATGGTGCGGAACCGGACCTTTCGCGGGAGCTGGGACGGTACGCAGTACTGGTACCTGGTGGAAGACGGCAATGCCGCTGCGAAGATGGAGGTAGACAAGGAAACTGGCCCGAGCGAGGCGCTGAAGACGAGCCTGCGGATTGACGTGGAGCAGGCGGACGCGCGCGACCAGGCCGGCGTTTTGAACGTGGGCTGGTGGGGCATGGCGCTGAGGCCGGAGACCACCTATAAAGGCTCGCTCTACGCCAAGGCAGATTCAGCCGACATGGGCCCTCTTACCGTGAGCCTGGTTGGAAACGATAGCGGGAAAGTTGTGGCGACCGCCTCGGTGCCAGGGCTGACGACAGATTGGAAGCAGTACGAGTTCACCTTGAAGACGGGCGCGATGGAGGCTTCGTCGGCGAACCACCTGGTGCTCTCGGTGGGACATGCGGGGACTCTGTGGCTGAACCTGGTGTCGCTGTTCCCGCCGACGTATCACAACCGGGTGAACGGCAATCGCATTGACCTGATGGAAAAGCTGGCGGCGATGCATCCGGCGTTTCTGCGCTTCCCTGGCGGCAACTATCTTGAGGGCGACCACATTGCTGAACGCTTCCAATGGAAGAAGACCATTGGCCCGCTCGTGGACCGGCCGACCCATCCAAGCCCATGGCACTATTGGTCGTCAGATGGGATGGGACTGCTGGAGTTCCTGGAATGGTGCGAGGACCTGAAGATGCATCCGGTGCTGGCGGTTTATGCCGGCTACTCGATGATGCAGGAGCATGTGAATCCGGGGCCGGATCTCGACCCCTATGTGCAGGACGCGCTGGACGAGATTGAATATGTGACCGGGGGAACGGACACCAAATGGGGCGCTGAGCGCGCGAAGGACGGGCATCCGGCGGCCTTCAAACTGACGTACGTGGAAATCGGCAATGAAGACTTTTTCGACAAGTCGGGCAGCTACGACGGGCGCTATGCGCAGTTCTACAAGGCCATCAAGGCAAAGTATCCCGACCTGCAACTGATTGCGACGACGCCGGTGAAGAGCATGAAGCCGGATGTAGTGGACGATCATTTCTACGTGCGCGCGACGAAATTCTTTCACGACGCGACGCACTATGACAAGACCGATCGCAATGGGCCGAAGATTTTTGTAGGCGAGTGGGCGACGCGCGAAGGCATGCCGACGCCCAACTTTGGCGCGGCGCTGGGCGATGCGGCGTGGATGACGGGCATGGAGCGCAACAGCGACATCGTGGTGATGGCCAGCTACGCGCCGCTGTTTGTCAACGTCGATCCGGGCGGGATGCAGTGGGAGACCGACCTGATCGGCTATAACGCGATGAAGAGCTACGGCTCACCGAGCTACTACGCGCAGGTGATGTTTGCGTCGTATCTCGGCGATCATACGCTGGGGTCGGAGTTGAAGGGGGCAGGGCCGAAGTTCTTCTACTCGATTACCGAGAACACGGCGAAGAAGCAACTCTACCTGAAGCTGGTGAATGCTTCGTCTACTCCGCAGGCGGTTGATATCGACTTGAAGGGCGCGAAGCTGGCGAAGACGGCGAAGCTGGTGAGCCTGAACGCGCACGACACGGAGGCCACGAACACGATCGACGACCCGGAACGCATTGTGCCGGTGGATTCCACTTTGAATGATGTGAGCAGCCAGTTCCATCACACGCTGCCGGGATATTCGATTCAGGTGATTGAGTTCAACGAGGAGTAGGGGGCGCGAGGGGCGGGCACAAGAAGGGCCGGGACTGTCTCAGTCCCGGCCTTTTTTATTGAGGCTCAGCGCTGGACGGCCCAGGCCAGGCCATCGGGGCCGGCTACGTCGACGTGGCCAATCATTTCCATGGTCTTGAGGTCGATGACCGCAACATAGCCGTCGCGTCCGCAGGCTGCGTAAGCGCGGGCGCCGTCCGGCTGCATCAAGATGCCTCCGGAAGCATGGACGTCCGTCAGCCGCTTGACTACTTTTCGCGTGGCGGCATCGAGGACCACGAGCGCCGATCCTGGACTGACCAACACCAGCTTGCCGTCGGGTGTGAACTTGAGGCGGTTGGCACCGGGCACATTCGCAGCCAGCGTGGCAACCACCTGCTTGGCGGCGAGGTCGATGATCGAGATGGTGCCATCCTGGGCGTTCGCGACCCATGCCTCTTTGCCGTCGGGCGAGACATCAAAGCCCTCGGAGCCGCGGCCGACGGGAATGACGGTTTCATTCCAATCGCCGCCGGGAGGGCTGGGCGGCGGGCCGTGGGGAGCTGCGCCGGGAGCGCCTGGAGGAGGCGGCATTCCAGAGGGTGAACCAGGCGGTGAACCAGGCGGTGAACCGGGCGGCGGCATGCGGGCAGGGCCTTCGGTCTTATCGAGAATCGTGACCGTTGCCGAGTTCACGTTGGTGGTGAGAATGCGTTTGGCGCCGGGAAAGACATAAATCATGTGGGTGCGATTCTGCCCGGTGCCCATGATCCAATCGATTTTGCCGGTGGCGGGATTGTAGCTGCCGATGGCCTTGGCAGCCTCCGCCGTAAACCACACCTTTCCGTCGACGAAGGCGAGTCCATGCGGGCCGCGCAGCGCTCCGAGGTCGATGGGGGTGAGCGGTTTCTGTCCGACGAGATCGATGACCGCGAGAGTGTGAAAGGCGCCGAATCCGTAGTTGGAGACGTAGGCGGTGCGACCATCCTCCGAAGCGATCACTTCGTGCGGGTCGTCGCCGACGGGAATGCGCGCGACCACGTGGAGCGTCGCGGGATCGATGATGGACAATGTGTGGTCTTGCTTGGAAAGCGCGAGCAGTGCGGTCTTCGGGGTTGGCTGGGCGTACGCCAGCGTCACAAAGGCGGCTGCGAAGGCTAGATAGGCAGGGAGTCGCCGAAGGCTCATGTGGCCTTTCCTCCTTGGTTCTGCGCTAGACGAACATATCCTTGTCGGCGGGGGAGTGGGTTTGTGCGGGCGCGGGCGTTCCGTTGCGCAGTGTGCTTACGACTGCCTTGACGGAGGCTGCGATTGCCGAAAGCTGCCGCAGCGGCATTCGAACCGTCTGGGTTACGACGCCGCTTGCCCGATCGACTGTATCAAGGACGCTGGTGAACATGGCATCCAAGCGGCTGGCCTGGTGACGAACCTTCTCCAGCATCTCAGTGGCTGTGGCGTGCAGATCGACGCTCTGCGCGCGCAGTCCGTGCGCCAAATCCGCCAGGTCGGTGGCCACCGAATCAAGCTTTGGGCCGACGCGCGCCAGAAACTCGCGCGACTCGGTGAGAACCGGCATGATTGCCGTGCGCAGATCTTCTACCTGATCATGCACTGACTGGGCTGTCTTGCGGAGGGCAATATAGATTGCCAGAAGAACGATGGCCTGCAGGAGTACGGCTAATCCTGTGAGGGCAACAAAGACAAGCATGAGGGTTTCATGATTCGCGTTCGGCATTGAGGTGGTCTCGCGCAGAGGACTGCGGACATCTAAAAGAGTGTTCGAGCGTTTCGGCAGGATTCCAACGGACGCTCAATTCGGAGCCGGCGTTGAGCCTAGCAGGCCGCTGGGTTGCCCGCCAAGCCCAATGCGGCAAAGGGATGCAGGCCCGAAGCGGAGAACCGATTCGGGCCCAGCAACACTATTCCGCGGAATCAGTGGTGGTGGCAGCGGAGCGATAGGCTTCGCGGCCTGCCTCGACGGCAGCAGCCACGCGGCTGGTTTTGTCGCCGACGATGGTCTTGCCGCGCTCGACGAACTCTTCCCACTGGGCGCGCCCGCGATCGACGACCTCGCGGCCACGGTCAACATACTCTCCGGCGCGCTCCTTGCCCTTGTCCACCAGCGTGCCGACCTGCTCGGCGGCCTGACGGGTGCGTACGCGCAGATACTCGGTGCCCTCGCGCGCGCTCTGCGCGATGTCTTCTCTGGTTTCGCGGCCGCTCTTGGGTGCATACAGAATCCCTATGAGCGCACCGACGCCGAGCCCTGCCACGAACCATGCGATTCCTTGCGTTCTGCTATCTTCTGCCATAACAAATTTCTCCTTCCACAAAGTTCTTAAGAAAGCCTGAGGGTACCAGATTCAATGGTACGCCACAAATTGACGGCCGGCTGTGCGGCCAAGCGAAAAACCGAAGAGACCCGCGGGCGCCAAAAGGCGCGGGTTTGAGCCTCCCTCAGTTAGAGGTAGATACGAAGAGCCGGGTTGCAAGTTCCATCGCGCGGTCTGAAAACAAGCGACTTCCGGCAGGTGCTCTTGAAGAACTGAAGCGCAGCGCCGGAGATTCCGGCACTGACGGCACCGATGGCGGCGGCTGCGCCTACTTGGGAATGAGACTGCGCGCGATTGCGTCCAGCATGCCGTTGAGGAAGTTGATGGACTCAGGGGCAGAGTAGCGACGGCCGATCTCGAGGGCCTCATTGATGATGATGGGGAAGGGCGTGGATTTGAACCCGAGCATTTCGCCCACGGCCATGCGGAGCAGATTGCGGTCGACGGCGGGCATGCGCTCGAGACGCCAGTGTTTGGAGTTGGCCACGAGGAGTTCGTCAATCTTTTCCTGGTTGGCGACGGCCACGCGGAAGAGATCTTCGGCAAAACCGCGGACCTCCGGCTCGACCTCGTCGCCGGCTTTCCAGAAGGTGGCGCGCACCTGGTCAGGGGTCTGCTTGCCGACGTCCGCCTGGAAGAGCATCTGCATGGCTAGTTCGCGCGACTTGCGGCGCGTGCCGGCGGTCAAGCTGGGCCGCCTTCCACTCCGTGGGTCAGGATTTGTCCGCGGGGGCCTCGATCTTCGACGAGCTTGCGGTGCAGGCTCACCATTTCAATGGCCGCGACGGCAGCTTCAAAGCCCTTATTGCCAGCCTTAATTCCGGCGCGGTTGAGCGCCTGATCGAGGGTCTCGCAGGTGAGTACGCCGAAGCTGTGGGGAATGCCGGTCTCCTGCTGCGACTGGCCGATGCCGCGGGACACTTCGTTATAGATGGCCTCGTAGTGGGCGGTTT
Source organism: uncultured Acidobacteriaceae bacterium (assembly GCA_963780515.1). Classification (GTDB taxonomy): domain Bacteria; phylum Acidobacteriota; class Terriglobia; order Terriglobales; family Acidobacteriaceae; genus Telmatobacter. The sequence continues at coordinate 26,306 of CAWACG010000008.1, read as the reverse complement.
CTCCTCGCAGCAAGCAGCCGAGCGTAACGATCGCGTCGTGATTGCCGAGACTGGCCAGGGTGCGCGCGGCCGCGGGAATCTCCCATGCGCCGGGGACCCGGACAACTGCAATGTCGCCGCGCATTGCGCCGCTGCGCAGCAATGCGTCGAGTGCGCCTTCAAGCAGGCGCTCGGTAATCACCGCATTCCAGCGCGCGACAACGATGGCAAACTTCATTCCTGCCGCGGAGAGATCGCCCTCGATCGCCACGGGCTTGCCACGCTGCGGATCGGTCCATGCCCAGAAGCTGAAAGCAAATCCTGGCTCCGGCTCGACGGTAAAGATGCTGGACTTCCAATGGGTTTCGGAAATCGGGGAAAGGCGCGCGACGGCCTGGTCGCCGCCCTGTGCGCGCAACCAGGCCGCGGCAGCCTGATGCACGGCATCGAGGGCTGTCACCTCGACCAGAACATCCGCGGTGGAAGGAAACTGGCCGTCGACGAATTCCAGATTGCCCAGCGGAGCGAGAAACGAAGCGCCGCGGCTTTGGTCTTCTTCCCAGCCCTTGCCCGGAGCAAATCCCAGCGCCGAAAAAAAACTGCGCAGGCGGTCATAAACCGCAGCGCTGCCGGCGGGGCGAAGGAAGGAGATCCCTTTAATCATGCTCTGATTCTACCGTGCTGAGGCGGGCGGCCCGTGCGCCGACGCTGCGGTCTTCTGCTGCGAAAGCCGCGATTGAACGTACCCCGCGGCAGGCAACAAAAGGGGCCGGCGAGATGCCGGCCCCTGAGAGGTGGAACCGAACTGCCGCGCGCTAGGTGGTGGAGCGCGGCTTGGTGACGATCACTGTGGCCGGTACGGGGTTGGTGGTTGGTGTGGTGATGGTGCAATCGGGATCGGAACCCGGCGCACATGCCGGCAGGTTGGGGCTGATCTGCTGCGTGTCAGTGAGTGTTTTGGTGTCGATGTAGTGGATCTTGTTATCGCCTGCCGTAGAGACGAAGAAGAGAGTGGCGTCGGGGCTGAAAGCGCCGGCCACTGGCGCGGTAATCGTCGAGCTTCCGGTCAAGGTAATGTAACCGAGCGTGCCCAAACCGGTGGTCGGTCCGGTGACCTGCTTGTAGTAGGGCAGGGCGGCTTCGGGCGTGGTCCCGTTATAGGTGATGAACGACAAGCTGTATGCCGCCGCTGCGTTCCCAGAGCTGACAGCCGCCGGCGAGGTGACGATTTGATTGACGGCTGTGGCATTGACGGCGACCGGCGTCTGGTTGAGGGTGTGCGGGATGGTAAGGGCCTGCAAGATGTTGCCTGCAGCGGTGGGGCATTCGCCGGTGGGAATGGTGACGCCGATGTCAGAGAGCTCAATTCCGCCGCCGACAAGCCCGGCGCCCAGGATGTGCTGGCCATTTGTGGTTGCGGCCAGCACGTCGGTCTGCGCGTTCACCAAATCACCCTGCGGATAGAAGTCCATGCTGGCGTACGCGCCGACCTGGCCGCTGGGGCACCAGGTGTGGGCCACGGTGGGATTTCCGCTGAAGTATGCGCCCACGCCGGGAATGGTGATGGCCAAGTTTCGGCCGGTGTTGTTCGCGTCCCATGAGCCGGGCGGAGGGGGCAGAGGATAGGTGGTCCAGCCGGTATTGGAGTTGTAGACGTACAAGGTATCGGTGTGGCCCGAGATTCCCTCAGCAGCATTGTTCAGCGATGAACTGTCGGTCACATACAGGGTCTTGGAGTCGGGGGTCCAGGAAGCCGCATTGCCGAGTCCGCCAAAGGTAGAAATGACGGAGCCGGTTGCGTTGTATAGATAGAAGAGCTGCCGGACCTGATCGTTGATCAGGAGGGCCTGGTTGTTGGGAGAAGCGGCCAGCACCACGCCGGGGACGTTTGTGTCCTGCCGCGACAGCGAGTTGGTGGAGGTGCTGTAGACCATCAGTTCGTGCGAGGAGCCGAAGTAGAGATTTGTGGCCGTTCGATCCATGACCATGGAATTGGGCACATAGGGCAGGCGCACAGTGGAGCCCAGCGTGCCGCTAATCAATTCGACAGGGACGAAGTACTGTGACTTGCCGGGCGCCGAGAACCACATGTATGCGCTGGCGGTTCCGGGAGTGGTGATGTTGACCGGGTTGCTGGAGATTGAAAGGCCGGTTCCGTAGAGGCCGACTTCGTTAATGGGGGTTGGATTGCAGACAGCCGGCTGGCAGATGGCATAGACCGAAGCCGCGCCGGGGAAAGAAGCTGTAACGCCACCGGTGACGCCTGCGGAGATATCCAGCGGATTGGTCGATTGATAGTCCAGCGTGAGACCGGTAATGGGGTTGCCATTGGTATCGGTCACGGTGGTGGTGAGGTTCTGCTGCACACCCTGTGTGACGGTTGCGGTGGTGGCGCCGTTCAGAGTGACAGAGATCGATTTTGGTGGGCAGGTGGAGAAGTATCCGGCGGACGAGCCTGAAAGGGCGACGGAAGCGGTTACCGGCGTGGTGCCGGGCAACTCCGCGGTGATCTGGTTGGTGACTGCGTTGATCTGGGCCACCGAGCCGGTGCCAAGGCTGTAGGTCAAAGTACCGATGGCCGTGGAACAATCGGGCACGGAGGTGACGCCGGGCGCCAGGCCGCCCTTGCACGAATAGTGAGTCACAGTGGAGGGAGCGCAAAACTCGTATTGCGAGCCGTTACTGGCGTAGCAGGCTTCAGCGTCGAGCGAAGTGGTTGTGCCCTGCGAATAGCATTGGTTCTGCGATCCGGATAGAGCCAGCGCAATGGAGCTGACCTGGGCGTGGACATAGACCTCAACCGGATTGGACGTCACCGAATCCGCGGAAGCTGATACGAACGCCGTTCCGTAGGGGAGGCCGCCGTTACTTGGCTGCGGGCTGGGGAAGTTGCAAATGGTGTAATCAGCGATGCCGCCGCCTGAATTGCGGTTCCATTTCCCGGCGCAAATGTTTCCCGTGGGCGAAATGTCAACGAGCTGATTGTTGGTGGTGCCGTATGAATAGCTGGAGACGCTGGCCGTGGAACCCTTGCAGGTCTTGGCGGAGGGAGAGCCAATCTGGCGGGTCTGGCCGAATGCGATGGAGAGCCCTGTGGTTCTCGGTTCGAGGTCGATTGAATACACATCGGTGTCTTTCAACCCATAGCCCAGGCCGTTGCAGTAGTTACCGGCGGGATTGCGATAGCAGCCGGAGACGGAAATCCCGGCCGGAAGGGCCAGACACAACAAGAAAATAAGCGTTAAATACCGCCGCATGAATCCTCCCCGCCCCAGCTTCTCGAACCGCGGAACGGTCTCTTCGAATACGTCAGAAAATATGGGTTGAAAGCGGCCCGTCAAAATGCCCAGGACTGACCGGTAACCCGCGCAGCCCGCTCAGGCAATCCGCCTCTGGAAATCCAACCTTCCATCCAGCAGATCGACGAAACACGCTAAGTTTTCTCCAAAGAAAAGTGTATCAGGGCGGGGTCGCGCACCCCGGAAGGTTCACATCCCCTTACCCTCAGATAGACTCCCCGCACCTTCGATGGAAAGCAGAACCGGCATCTAGGAGGAGGGCGGCATATAGCGCTCAAACCACTCCATGGTCCGCTCGGTCTCGTCGCGTTGGTGGGCCGGGTTAACGAATCCGTGTCCCTCGTTGGGATACACGACCAATTGGGTGGGCACGTGCTGGTCGCGGAGGCCATGCCAAAACTCATAGGACTGGGGCGCCGGGCACTCTCCGTCCCGGTCCCCCACCACGACCAGTGTGGGCGTGTGGGCCTGTTTGATGAAGTTGATTGCGGAACTACGGGCGTAGACCGCCGGGTCATCGTAGACCGAAGCACCGAAGTAGGGGATCATCCACTGGTCGATGGAGTTCTCGCCGTAATAGCTGAGCCAGTCTGACAGTCCTGCACCGGCAACCGCCGCCTTGAATCGCTGGGTCTGGGTGACGGCGAACATGGTCATGAATCCGCCATAGCTCCAGCCGGTGATTCCCACGCGTTGTGGGTCGACGGGGTACCTGGCCTCGACCGCATCGACGCCGGCGAGAATGTCGCGCAAGTCGCCGTAGCCAAAGTCCTTGCGATTGGCCTGGGTAAAGGCTTCTCCTTGTCCAAAGCTGCCGCGCGGGTTGGGCAGCAGCACAAAGTATCCCAACGCTGAGAACGTCGCGGAACTGAGCCAGCCCGCGCTCCAATGGGACTCCTCCGCGGCCGCCGGGCCACCGTGGACATCGACAATGAGAGGATATTTTTTCGCGGGGTCGTAGTCCCTGGGCAGCACCAGCCAGCCCTGGACACGGAAGCTGTCGCTCTTCCAGGAAAGGGAGACGGACTTGCCCCATGCCGGTTCTACACCGTCATTGATGTGCGACAACTGCATTACGCCATCGAGACCAGCGCTCATTACCCTGCCCGGCCTGGCCGCGTAAATCTCAGTTGGATGGTCAAAGGTGCTGGCGCGGAAGACGAACAGCGAATGATCCGCAGTGGAGGAAAGGCTCATTTCGAGGCGTCCATCGCCCACGCTGCCCGGAATGCTGAAGATCGGGGAGCCGAAATTGATCATGCCGCCGGGGCTGACCCTGTCTCCCTGGAGATGGTAACGGAGCAGTTGGGAGTTGCCGCCAGCCAATTCGGTGACATAGAGATGATCATTGCCATCCCACTCGACCCAGGCCGGCGAGGTGGGCCGCCCCTGGCTCAGGTCGCGCGGCTGGCCTCCATTTGCGGAGACAATCCAAACGTCGCCGCCGGTCGAACCTTGATCGCTCATCAATCCGCCGATAAAGGCGATTGCTTTGCCGTCGGGCGACCAGCGCGGCACCGCGATCTGCAGTCCGTGCAGCGGTCCGGAGACTTCGGCGGGCGCAAGAACCACTTTGGGCGCGCCGTTGAGCGGCTGGGTGTAGAGCTTGGCCACCCACCAGTTGTTCTCTCCCGGGGGATCGGCAGCCACGTAGGCCAGTGATTTGGAATCGGGCGACCAATCGAACTCATACACGTGCAAATCGGCCGGGGTCGTCATTGCTGCGTTGGGAGCGGCCATCTGCAATGAGGTCACGGCCACACGTTGAATCTCGACGTCGTCTTCGCCGATGACGCCCGAAGGCGGTTTCATCGCGGCCAGCGCTCCGGCGGGCCGCGTTGCTCCTTCCACATAAAGGAAGGCAATCTTCGACCCGTCTGGAGAGAAGGCGGGGGCGTTGACGTATCCCTTCAGTTCTGTGACGCGCCGTGGCGCATTGCCGTCGAGTCGCGCGATGTAGAGGTCGTCCTGCTCGCCGGGCTGCGCGCAGTCAGAGAAGAAGGCGAGCGCTTTTGAGTCCGGCTCCCACGCAAAGTCGCTCTCGTTGCAATGCTGATCGGGTTTGGCGGCTGCAGTGACCTGCTGACTTTTCTTGAGGTCGTCGAAGGGCGCCACGAGGATTTCTGCATTCCCGCGCGAACCCTGAATCCACGCGATCTGCTTGCCGTCGGGCGACACGGCGACCTGGCCCACGGAATGCCCGGGGTTCAATCCCTCCAAAACCTGCTCGATATGCGCGCGATCGAGCGTGGACGCTGCGGGGGCGCTTTGCGCAATTGCCTGAGAGAGGATGAAGGTTGGCGCCAGCGAAGCGGCAATGCCTGCCAGAAGGCTGGTCGGGAAAGACGTCCAACGCGACTGAAAAATCATAGGGAGATGCTAACAGGCGGAATCCTCCAGGCAGAGCAAGCGGATGGGAAATTAGGAGCCTGCTGCAGCATGTATCGCCAGGAGCTTTTCCAGCAGCGGCTTGAGGAGTTTGAGGTCGAGTGCATTGGCGCCGTCGGATTTTGCATTGGCCGGGTCGTCGTGGACTTCAAGGAAGATGCCATCGATGCCCGCAGCAACTGCGGCGCGCGCCAGCAAGGGGATGAACTCCGGCTGCCCTCCGCTGACGCCGTTGGCTGCCGAAGGTTGCTGCACGGAATGCGTTGCGTCAAACACTACCGGGGCGAGGCGCCGCATGACCGGAAGGGAGCGATAGTCGACCACCAAAGTGTTGTAACCGAAGCTGGCGCCGCGCTCGGTAAGGAAGACGCGCTCATTGCCGGTGGAGCGGACCTTTTCCACGGGGTGGGTCATGTCCCACGGGGCAACGAATTGACCCTTCTTGATGTTGACGGCGCGACCGGTTTTGCCGGCGGCCACGAGGAGATCGGTCTGGCGGCAAAGGAAGGCGGGAATCTGCAGGACGTCCACGGCCTCGGCAGCAATCTCACACTGGGCGGGTTCATGGACGTCGGTTAGAACCGGCAGCCCGGTATCTTTCGCGAGGAGGCTCAGAATACGCGTCCCTTCGACCAGTCCCGGCCCGCGAAAGCTTTTCACGCTGGTGCGGTTGGCCTTGTCGTAGCTGGCTTTGAAGATGTACGGAATGCGGAGATCGCCGGCGATGCGCTGAATGGCCTCGGCCATGCGGCGCGCGTGGGCCTCCGACTCGATGACGCACGGTCCGGCAATGAGAAACAACTGACCTGTGCCGACATGCACCGGCCCGATCTCGAACGAGTGACTCATGGGGGCGATTCTACGGCATCACACAGAACATGCGCATTGTCTGATGGCGCGATTCCGTGCGCGGGGATTTGTGCTTTCCCAGGTCCCGGAATGCGAGGGACCCGGGGCACACGGCGGAGCTGCCGCCGGTGAGAGCTAGACCAGGATTCGATGTTCTGCGCGGCTTCTTGACCACTCCCACAGGGCGCGCTCCAGGGCATGCAAGGGTGTGGCGCCGGGCAGGTCGGGTTGCGGCTTGACGAGCTCGCGCTCGGCCAGTTTGCGGCAGAAGGCTACGTAGTCGGCATAGAAGTCGACGTCGTGGCGTGCGTGTCCCAGCGCTTCAAGGGTGCGGAAATCAAGCACGTTGTAACGGTCCGGCGCAATGGCAGCAAGAATTGCCGAGGCGATGTTCAGGTCAACGCCGCGCAACTCCATCAGGGCCTCGACAGCCTTTCGAGTCGAGCTTTCGGGTGCAGCCGCAACTTCGAGCACCTTTCTGATCTTGGCTTCGCTGTTTCCGATGAGGAAGTGCACGACGCGCTCCGATTTCCAGCGGACGATCGACTCGAGATTTGCCAGGGAGTATTCGCCGTTGCGAATGGCTGCCCCGGCTTCGAACGCCTCTCGTTCGAGTTCGTGTTCTCTTTCGCCGGCCTTCTGCCAGCACTGATCTGCCAACTGCTGTAGTTCAGATTCTGCGGGTTGCAACTCAAAACGAGACATGGTGAAGAGTCCTCCGTGCATCCATAAAAACCTTGTCACCATAGGCCCGGCGAAATTCCTTTGTCAATAGCAGGGGATACGGCCCTCTGCTTCAGGTAACACGGAGGCCAAACTTTCCGGGGAGGGGTTGGTGACGGAGGTGGAATTGTGCACCGGCGGTAAAGCTGATCCTACTGCACGGTTGTGATCGAGTTCATTTGCTCCGCACCCTTTTTCAACCGGTTCCTGTAGCTGGCGGCGATGAATTCGCGGAAGAGCGGATGGGGCTCGAGGGGCTTGGACTTGAATTCGGGATGGAACTGGCAGCCGAGGAAGTAGGGGTGGCCGGGTAGCTCGATAATTTCGACATAGGTCGCGTCGGGCGTGGTGCCGCTGATGCGCAGGCCGCCGCCGGTGAGCAGCGCCTCGTATTCGCGGTTGAATTCATAGCGGTGGCGGTGGCGCTCGCTGATCTCCGACACGCCGTAAACTTTGGCCGCGAGCGAATCCTCCTGCAGAATGCAGGTCCATGCGCCGAGGCGCATCGTCCCGCCCATTTCTTCAACGCCGAGCAGTTCGCGCAGCTTGTAGATGATGCGGTGCTGGGTAGCGGGGTCGAACTCGCTTGAATTCGCATCCTTCAATCCGCAGACGTTGCGCGCGAACTCGATGCAGGCGGTCTGCATGCCGAGGCAGATTCCGAAGTAGGGCACCTTCTTCTCACGGGCATAACGGATGGCGTTGAGCATGCCCTCGATGCCGCGCTTGCCGAAGCCGCCGGGGACGAGGATTCCATCGAATCCCTCTAACTGCGACTCATAACTCTTGTCCTCGGGAGTTTGTGACTCGAGACCTTCGGCCTCAATCCACGTGACATTGAGCTTGAGGCTTTTGAGCAGTGCGCCGTGCGTGAGCGCTTCTTTCAGAGACTTGTAACTATCTTCGTACTCCACATACTTGCCCACGATGGCGATGGAGACTTCATCGACGGGGTTGTAGCAGCGCTCGACCAGGGCTTTCCACTGGCTCAGGTCGGCCTCGGGCGCCTCCTTGTGTAGATACTTCAGAATGAGCGAATCGACGCCCTCCTGCGCGAAGCCCAGCGGCACTTCGTAGATGGAGGGCACGGTCTTGGCGCCAATCACGGCGCGTTCTTCCACGTTGCAGAAGAGGGCGATTTTCTGTTTCATCTCGCGGCTCAAGGTGCGGTCTGAGCGGCAGAGCAGGATGTCGGCCTGAATGCCGATGCCAAGCAGTTCCTTGACCGAGTGCTGCGTGGGCTTGGTCTTCAACTCCTGCGCGGCGGCGATCCACGGCACCAGCGTGAGGTGAACGAAGACTGTGTTCTCGCGGCCCAGTTCCTGGCGCATCTGGCGAATTGCCTCAAGGAACGGGAGCGACTCGATGTCGCCGACGGTGCCGCCGATTTCGACGATGGTGACGTCGGCGCCGTTGGCCGAGACCTTGCGCATGGCGTTCTTGATCTCGTTGGTGACGTGCGGGAATGACCTGAACGGTTTTGCCGAGGTAGTCGCCGCGACGCTCTTTCAGGATGATCTGCTCGTAGATGCGGCCGGTGGTGAGGTTGTTGTCGCGCGACAGCGGCGCGTGGGTGAAACGCTCATAGTGGCCCAGGTCGAGGTCGGTCTCGGCGCCGTCGTCGGTGACAAAAACTTCGCCGTGCTGGAAGGGCGACATGGTTCCCGGATCGACGTTGAGATAGGGGTCGAACTTCATCATGTTGACGCGCAGGCCGCGGCTCTCAAGCAGGCAGCCGATGGAGGCTGCTGCCAGCCCCTTGCCTAAACTGGACACAACTCCGCCCGTCACAAAGACATACTTTGCCGACATCGATGCAACCTCGCCATTGAATTGTTGGGTTTGGACGTACCTGGTGGGCACAATCAAGTATGGCAGAGATGCGCGCTCGAAGAAAGCAGGAAAATGGAACACACCGAAGATCGGCCGTATCGATCCAACATAAAGATTATTAATTCAACGTGTTGCGTACGTGCTGAGTTTAATCCGCAAGCGCAAACCCATCTTGTTGGTGTGGAAAAGGCGTCGCACTCACGCGTTCAAAGTTGGGGCCTTGCGAGAAGACGCAGTGAGGCCTAGGATGCTGGATTGGAAGGAGCCGACGATGACTACGATGACCCTCACCGAGCGCCGCAAATTGGGCCTTCATGGGCCTGAGGTTTCTGCCATCGCCCTGGGGTGCATGGGCATGAGCGGGATGTATGGACCTGCGGACGAGCCGGAGTGCCTGGCTACGATTCATGCGGCCATCGACGCGGGAATCAACCTGCTCGACACCGGCGATTTCTATGGCATGGGACACAACGAGCTGCTGGTGGGCAGCGCGCTGCGTTTCCAGCGGGACCAGGTGCTGCTCTCGGTCAAGTTTGGCGCACAACGCGGACCGGACGGGGCGTGGCTGGGGTATGACGCGCGACCGGCGGCTGTAAAGACCGCGCTGGCCTACTCACTTAAGCGGCTGGGCACGGATTACCTCGACATCTACCGGCCGGCCCGGCTCGATCCTAAGGTTCCCATCGAGGAGACAGTCGGGGCCATTGCGGAGATGATCAAGGCGGGCTATGTGCGGTACATCGGCTTGTCTGAAGTGGGTCCGGAGACGATTCGCCGCGCTGCGGCGGTGCACCCGATTGTGGACTTGCAGATTGAGTACTCGCTTGTCAGCGCGCGGGCCGGAGGCGAAGATTTTTCCGGTACTCGATGAGCTGGGCATTGGCGTCACGGCTTATGGAGTGCTGTCGCGCGGGCTGCTCTCTGCCTCGAAGCCTGCCGCGGCCGGGGACATCCGCAACCGCCTGCCGCGATTCAACGGAGACAACCTGGTTCGGAACCAGCAAGTCGTGGCGCGTCTCGAACAGATTGCGGACGGCAAAGGGATTACGCCGGCCCAGTTGGCCCTGGCGTGGGTGCGGGCGAAGGGCGGCGCGATTGTGCCGGTGATGGGGGCGCGGACGCGGACGCAACTGAATGAAGTGCTAGGCGCGCTGGATGTGAAGCTTACGGCGGACGAAGTGGCGGAGATTGAGGCCGCGATTCCGCCGGACGCCGTGGCGGGCACACGCTATGACGAGCAGCAGATGCGCGTGCTGGACAGCGAGAAATAGAAGGAGAACAGGGTTGTCCTAGAGCGAGTGAGGGCCAGGATGGCACCCCAGGTCCCACGATCGGGACCCGGGGCATCCAGCGTTGATGCGATGACGAGCGGTTTTGGAGGTTAGAAACTCAAAGTGATTTTCGCTGTCAGCGCGCGCGGCGTTACGTAGTGCGTTCCGCTGAACGTGGACAGGAAGTTATACAGCGCGTATTTGTTGGTCACGTTGATGGCAGTCAGATCCAGATTGAGCTTGTAGTGCTCGGCATGAAAGAGATTGTCCTGACCGAGCGTGACATCGAACAGGTTCCGCGGTGCGATGCGTTGCGGGTTTTTGTCGTCGTTCTCTGTTCCCGGTGCCGGGATGCTCACCAGGGTTGAGCCGTACTGATTCGGTAAGCAGGACTGGAACCCCGCAGTGCGTGTTGCGGCTACGCCGTTGCAGGTGAGACCGGCCTCGGCTTGCTGGTCGAATGTCAGGCCGCTCAGGTCGACAGGTGTTGTGGTGTCGGTTGCGAAGGGTATTGCTCCGGCAACCAAGCCAGAATCGTAACGCCAATTCCACCCTGCCCACGGACCCCGCTTGCCGATCTGGTATTGCAGGTGCGTGGTCTGGTTGAACTTCTCATCATGATCGATGCGGAAGGGCGCGCCACCGGTCTGCGGTGCGGCACCCGCCCCAGCGGACTGAGGCGGGAAAAAGCGGGCGGCCACGGAGGAAGCGACGAAGTAGGCGCTGAAGTTGTGGTACACCGGCACATCCACATGGAGCGCATAGCCGGGGATCTTCGAGTTATGCCAATCGATGGGAAATGTGATGGGCGTATTGCCCAGCACGCTGAAGTCGAAGGCGTTGTGGGTGTACTTCCAGATGTATTCGCCGCTGACGACGGCTCTTTTGCCAAAGGCCTGTTGCAGGCTGGCATGGAACTCGTTGCGAAAACCGGGCTGAAGCGTACCCGAAACGCCAGGTGTGCAGAGCAAGCAGGGGCGCCAATACCACGTTTGAACATCCGCTGCTGGATAGCACAAGGTTCTCATTGAACGGCGTTTCCAGGGTGCGCGCATAGGAAACGCTGAGAACCGTGCTGGTGGGCTGAATGTGGTATCCGACAGCCAAACGAGGTTCGGCCTGGTTCGCATCGGTAAGGCCGTTGTAAACGTCCTCGCGAAAGCCCAGGTTAAAGAGCCAGTTGCCGGCCTTGATCTGGTCTTCGACGTAGAGCGCCAACTCTTTCACGTCAGTGTGGCCGAAGTAGTTGAAGAAGCCGCCGCCGCGCGTAAGGTCGTAAGGCGCCAGAACCGGAAGATAGTTGGGATTCTGGAACGACATGACGCCGTCGCAAGCCGTAGGATCGGAGTAACCCGGCAAGGAGTTTCCGTCGACATCGACGCAGGGCGAGTTATAGGTCGCATCGACCACACCAAGACTGTCGTTCTCGCGCAGGAAGGTCTGTCCATACTGCGCCCCGGCCTTGAACGTGTGGATGCCCTTAGAGTAGTTGAAGTCAGCGTGGACAGCGGCATTTGTCAATGTGCGGTTTTGGGAGATGGACGAGGTTTGCAGATTGGTGGGTCCCAGGTCGGCAAGAGGATTTCCGCTGGGAAAGTAATTGTAAAGATCCCTGCGAACAAAGGCGCCAATGTTGAAGACTGAGTCGACACTCAACACTCGTGTGTAAGTCGGCGAGATATTGAATGTTCCAATCTTGGACCGCTGGTCGGTATTGCCGACGTTGTCAAAGACGGGGTTGGCAGATGTTCCACCACTCACGACATTCTGCACATTCAGGTTGTCGTACGAGTTGGGGGTTTGGAACCATGAGCGGCTGTAATTCAGGTCGAGATGAACAGAGTCGGCAGGCGTGAAGGTGTAGTCCACGCGATCAAAGATGTTTTGCTCATTGCCTTTGTCATGGAAGACCACAAATTCCGGAGGATCGAGAAACCGTCCGGTATTCAGCCCGTCGGCTTCAACAAAGTTCCCCCAGTTTTTCTTACCATAAGACAAATCGAAGCCTGCTGTGGCTGAACCGAAGGTGCCGTAGGAGCTGAAAATGTCGCCCGTGGGCTTTGTAATTCCCTGGCCAGAACGCGTGGTGGCAACGATCACGAGGCTGGTCTTGTCACCGTACTCTGCGGGCGGGGCGCCGGAGATGACCTCAATGGACTGGATCGCATTCGACGGGAGCTGGTTTGAGAAGACTTTGCTCTGTTGGTCGGTGATGGACTGGCCGTCGACTGAGAATGAATTGGAAGCGTGGTCGCCCAGGCCATGAAACAGCCCATTCGAATCGGCGGCCACTCCGGGCGTTGTGAGCGTAACCAGAGAACTGAGAGTTGAAGACTCGCTCTCCAGCGGCACCTTGTTGAAGAGGTCACGATCCACGTCGGTGTGGAAAGTTGGGTCGTCCTCGACCAAGTCTCCGCTCGCCTCGACGGTGACGGTCTGGCTCCCTCCGGCAACTTGAAGGGTCAGCTTCACGTTCGTACCCACTGACGAACGAATCTCAATGTTCTGGTTCAATGGAGCGAAGCCCTTCACTGAAACGCTGATCCGGTAAGGGTTGAAGGGTACGTTGGAGAACTCGAACTGGCCGTTCGCTGAAGTCATAGTGGTCTGGTCGAATCCACTTACGTCATTCACCAAGTGAACCGTTGCATTGGGGACTACCGCACCCGAGGGGTCGGTAAGCGTACCGCGCACCGTGCCGGCGTTGCCACTTTGCGCCGTCAGGGAATGCGCCGCGAAAAACAAGGCGAGCGTGGAGATGAAACAAAGAATCTTGCCGCGAGTGAACGGCATAATGTGCCTCCGAATGATGGTTGTGATGCGAGGAGTGAACCGTGGCAAGCACGTGCCACGGTCTTCGGTGCGATGGAGGCATCAATCCGTTTGCTGCGAGGGCGTTTTGGGATACATCGGAGCTTCGCCCGGAAGATCAGGGGCGAAGTGAGATGAATTGGCCAAAAATGGAAACGGAAGGACGCCTAGCAGCCGGGAGGCGGAGGACGGATGAAGAGCTGGGGGTGCCAGTAGCGGGAAACCTCGCGTACTTGAAAGACGGGAGCGGCGGTGGCCACCTGGACCAGTGTGACGACGGGCGCCGCAACGGCAACGGGCGCCGCGGTGTGCAAGACGATGCAGAGGGGGCAATGATCCGCGTCGCTGGCGACCGCATGTTCGTGCGCCACCTGTGCCACGGTGAGGAGGGCCAGAAGGGCCAGACACAGCACCGCCATGGCCGCAAAGGCGCGGGGCCTGGCACGGCGATTGTCGGCAGATCGTGTCTGGAATGCGGTGAACAAACAGTCCTCTACGTCAAGGATACACAGAGATACACAGATTTGGATGCATTTTGGCGGGAGAGGTAACCGCCGGCGCAAGATTTCAGCAGGAGCGCCGGCCAACCACCACCCCGCCCACTCGTCTAAACTGGGGGCCCATGAACCATTTACTTAAATTGCGGCGGATCCTGCCGGTTGTCCTTGCGGGCCTGCTGTTGGCGCCGGCGGCGGGCGCGGCGCAGGACCAGAAGCCGCTTCCCCTGAAGCCCGGCGTCCCCGGAATGGGATCAAATCACCGCCTGATTCTGAAAGACGGCACGTACCAGATGGTGCGCCAGTACGAGATTGTGGGGGACCGGGTGCGCTATCTCTCGCAGGAGCGGGGCGACTGGGAAGAACTGCCCGCGAATCTTGTGGATTGGGATGCCACGCGCAAGTGGGAGAACGACCACACGGGGCAGCCGGACGACATGTCGCCGGCGATGAAGGAAGCCGAGGAACTGGATAAGGAAGAAGCGGCGGAACGCGCGGATACGAAGGCCCGCATGCCGGAAGTGGCCAAGGGGTTGGAACTGCCCGATCAGGACGGTGTATTCGTGCTGGACACATTTCAGGGGACGCCGGAGCTGGTGGAACTGGCTGCGGCGGAGCTGAACATGAACGCGAAGACGAAGCATGGGCTGAGCACGCTGAATCCGCTGGCCGCCTCAAGGGCCAACCTGGAGCTGGACGGCGCGCACGCCAAAGTGCACCTGCATGTGAACGATCCGGCTTTCTACCTGTCGCTGGATACGGGCGCGGGGCAAGAAACGGAGCCGGTGACCACCCACGCCATCACGGTGCATACGACAGACGTGAAACAACTTGGCAACGGAAAGCACGGCGCGCACTCGGCGTCGTCGGGCTTTGCCATTGTGCGCGTGGACGAGCGCAGGGCAGTGCGCATTGTGGGGGATCTGAAGATGAGCCCCAACGGCACGGTGACGCAGAATGAAGACGTAATCCCCGCTACCGTGGAGTTGCTGCCGGGGAAACACTGGCTGAAGCTGACGCCGGAAAAGCCGTTGACGGTTGGGGAGTATGCGCTGGTGGAGATCATCTCCGCGTCCGGCATCAACCAGTCGGTATGGGATTTCCGGGTTGACCCCAGCCTGGGCGACAATCCCGCATCGCTGGGGCCAATCCTCAAGTAGCTGGAACCGAATCGCTTACATCCGGTCAGGCGCCTCGCGGCGAGCGATCTTCTCGCGGCGTTTCTCCCACTCCGCACTGGAGAATATGCGTGGGCCGGTCTCGATGAGGCGGGGCATCATGTTGAAGACGGCGACGCGGCTCCAGGGCTTTCCGTTCCGGGTGCGGAAGCCTTTTTCGTTGAGATCGCTGACGATGCTGGAGTAGGAAAAGTCCTGCGCCAGGAGGTCCATCATGAGCAGAAGCACTTGATTCTCATGGGGATCGACCTCAAGGCGCTGGCAGTCGTCGGAGATGCGCAGGCCGTAGGGGATGTCTTCAGCGAAGCCGCGCTCGGGGGGCGCTTCGGAGTCGGGCAGCTCGCGCCGCCATTCGATGGAAACCATTTGCCAGCCTGCAGTGGTGCGCTGGCGGATTATTTCAGGGCTGAAGGGTTGAGAGATCTGGTCGCGCATGCGCTCAAAATATGCCATGGCTTGCCTCCGGAAGTGGTTCTATTGCTGCATTATGAGCAATTTAGCTGCCATTTTGCGGAGCTAAGGCGACGGGGCAAGTTGTTGATTCGGCTAGAGGGCGGGTGAAGTGGCGGGTTCAGGGCGGGGCTGCAGGTGGGCGTTTTCGCGATTCCCCGTCCGGTTGCGGACAGCAGGCCGCGGCCGATGCAGGGCACGCCGGAGAGGCGCTGCTTTTCGACGCAAAGCGAGGCAGCGGTGGGCCACGGTTGGCGGAAAAGCGTGGCAACGGATGGCCACGGTTGGCGAAAAGTGAGGCAAGGTCAAGGCAGCTTTTAGCTGCTAGCTTTCAGCTTTCAGCTTTCAGCTCCGGACGCGGCGGGGGAACGATCTTGGTTTCTCGGCTGCCAATTTGCCCGTCACCCGGTCCTGCGGGATGGCTTGTGGCACGGGGTGCCTACCCCTGGTTGCGCTGCACCCTGTCGCCCCATGAACGAAGACCTGCCCATGGGGACCCCGGTCTGTTTATCGCATTGACTTTATGCTCACGGCGTCGGATTAGGGTATTTCCGAAAATGCTTTAGCCGGGGACGGCGAGGACTTTGCGGCGGAGGTCGGGCTCATTGTGGATGAAGAGCACCTGCAGGGTGCATTGGATGGGGCCTGTGGCCATCTCGGGGCCGAAGCTGTAGAGGAGCGACTCGCTGCGGGGGTTGAACTTGACGCCGGCGTCGAGGAGCGACTCAGCCAGCAGAGGGAGATGCTCGATGGGAATTTCGAATTGCAGGCAGATGGAAAGATTTGAGAAGAGGTGGAAGTCGGTGACCCAGCCGTGGCTACCCACAATCGCTTCTCGCAGGCGCGCCACGCTGGTGAGGCGCTCGACGCGCGTGAATCCGTTGAGGTGGAGAAGATTGGTGCGGGTGAGGATGACGGGCATGGTGATCCCTTCGTCTCTTTCAGGGTAACGCCGGGGAGTGGGGGTTGCGTCGGGATGCGGATTTACGCGATGCTTTCTCTGGTCTCAGAAGCAATACCTGGGGCACTCGGCGTCAAGATGGCTATGCATTCAACGCTATTGGCATGTCGAATGGAAGTACCATTGCCAGGTCCGTCATGATTTCGTGCTGCTTCCTTTTCTTCTTACCGCTTTTGCGATCACGCTTTCCGATGGAAATTGGCACACCGAAATAGTTGGCGGCTTCCGACATTCCCATTCTCAACAACATTGAATCTCCGAGTTGGATAGTTTCGACTGCTCGTCTTGGTGCGTGGCGCAGGGCAACCATCACTTGAAGTGCCACGGCGCGAGCGAGTGGCGGGGGCACTGCGTTTCCAATCTGCCTAGCACCATGCCACTTGGTTTGGTGGAAACGGAACCAGTCGGGAAAGCCGTGAAGTCTGGCCATTTCGCGGACAGTAATGCACCTCGGAATGCCGTAGTGTATAGGTCTGGGGCTCGTGAACGCTCCTCTAGACGAGTCCGTTCCCGCCCGCAACGTATTGCTTAGTCCGTCCGCTGGAAGCTTATAAAAACGGGATATTGGCTCTTCCTTGCCAGGTGCCGTTGCATTGAACCGCTGCCTCGAAATTCGCGTGTGGTCGGTTCGCAGGCTCGACGTGAGCAAGCGCCGATCCCATTCACGGACATAGCCAAAATGCCAACCGGAATCCCCGACGGTACGCATTTCCCTTCCATACCAGCTGGTGCGCCCCCATCCGGTTGCCAAAGCCTGGTCACTCCGCTTTAACTCTTCGATCTTTTCAGCGTCCGGCAGGTCGCCAAGCGCATCTTGGCACGTTGGCCCCTTGGCAAGCGGGCTCCGCTTCTCGGCATCCGCTGGTCTGAACATCGCTGCAGGGTACTCTGGCAATGGCAAACCTCTGCGAGCACCCATCAGGATCAACCGCTCGCGGTGTTGCGGCACGCCGAATTCCGCAGCATCGAGAACCTTCCAAGGGAGCCTTGTACGGTAGCCCATCCGGCTGAACTCTTCGATGAGTTCTTCTAGGACGCCCCTATGCTCCCCAATCGTCAGCCCTTTGACGTTCTCGAAAACAAAATAAGACGCCCTCAATTCAGACACGATGCGGACGAATTCACGAACGAGGCTGTTTCTCGGATCGTCTAGTGCCCTATGACCAATCATGGAGAATCCCTGACAGGGTGCTCCCCCGAAAACGACATCGATTCGACGGCGGCCGATCCCTGCCCGGCGCCTGATCTCATCCCCCGTCAGGCCAACCACCGACTGGGCCAGGATGGCGCAGCGCGGAAAATTGTACGAGTGGACGGCGCAATGGATGGGATCGATTTCAACGGCAGCGACAACGTCGAAGCCGGCCTGCTCGAAGCCCAAGCTGAGGCCTCCAACACCCGCAAACAAGTCGATCGCGATTGGTCGTGGCACCCACACTCTCCTGTCTTCAAATACGAGCTTACGCGGTTCCGAAGGGCTTGTCGATCGGAATTTTTCCAGGCGGTCCCAGAAAGGAAAGGAGCCTTGTTTCCAACCGATCTCGAAATCTCGTTTGGCACTGCCAAACGGTCAAAACTCCCCATCCTAGGCTTCGGAGCGCTCGCGTATTGCGTGCATCCTTTGAACGATTCCTTTGTAATTTGGGGAGCCAGAATTCAGGGCGCGATTTCGGAGGGCGACCAATGCGGCAGCCATGGGCGTGCCAAAAGCAGCCATTTACGAAAATGACCTTCCGGCGCGATGCGAAGACGATGTCCGGTGTCCCAGGCAGGTCGCGCCGATAGAGTCGAAACCTGTATCCGAGAGCGTGGAGGTACCGACGTACGACTAATTCCGGTTCCGTGTCCCTTCCACCGATACGCGACATCAATGCGCTCCTGCTCTCAGTTGATCGGTTGTCCGTCATGTTCCGAACCTCGGACCGATGCTAACAAAGGAGTCGTAGTGTGCATTATTATCCTTACAACAACGGGGAGGACAACTTTGGCTGTGGAAAAGGAGAATCGATATAGACGGCTCCTGGAGCATATCTTTTTCGATAAGGACTTCGGCGCGTACAAGAAAGGAGTCACGACAATAGAGTTCAAACGGGAAGATCTCGAGCGCGCTGCTCATGTCCTGGACATTAGACTGCCGAAAAATCCGGGAGATGTTATCTATTCTCAGCGATATAGGACGTCGCCTCCCAAGAGGATTATTGAGGTTCAGCCGCAGGGGATGGAATGGATTATTGATGGAGCCGGTCGAGCACGATACAGGTTCTCTTTGGTTCCGATCAATCGAATTCTTCCCAATCCAGCGCTTAGAACCATCAAAGTTCCAGATGCCACACCAGAGATAATCGGCGCATATGCGCTCAACGACGAGCAGGCGCTATTGGCCAAGGTTCGGTATAACCGCCTGGTAGATGTGTTTCTCGGCGTGACAGCTTACTCACTTCAAAACCACATGCGGACCACGGTTAAGGGCATTGGTCAGATCGAGATCGACGAAGTTTATGTCGCCATTGATCGTCACGGTGCTCAATACGTAATTCCGGTGCAGGCGAAGGGCGGAAAAGATCAGCTCGCTGTTGTACAAACAAAACAGGACTTGGCCTGTTGCGCCGAGAAATTTCCCACGCTGTTATGTCGATCCGTTTCTGCGCAGTTTGTCCATATGGACGACAAAGAGAGTAGGAAGATCGCCATGTTCGAGTTGGCAGTCGAAGATGGGCGAGTGGTCATTGTCGACGAGAAACACTACAGGCTCGTGCCGTCTGCAGACATTAGCCCCGATGAACTCCGAACTTACAGAAATAAACGATGATTTCAGGTGAGAAAGTCTCAATGCCACCGTTGGAGGAGATTGGAATAAAAAGGGCTTCGAAAGGACTTGATGTCAGCCGTGCTTTCCCCCCATTTTCTTGCGGATGGATGGGGCGCGAAGCGCGTTTGCGTGGACGGCCAGCGCTACTCGCGGGTGGCGATGCCGAGGGCTTTCATTTTGCGGTAGAGGTGGCTGCGCTCGAGGCCTAAGAGCTCGGCGGCGCGGCTGACGTTGTTGCGGGCTTCTTCGATCTTCTTGAGGATGTATTCGCGCTCGTAGGCGTCGCGGGCCTGCTGGAGAGTCGAGAACTCCTCTGCAGAGCGGGCGGCGGCTTTGTGGGTGAGCGGCGGAAGATGCTTGCGCTCGATGCGCAGGACGCGGGGATTGAGAATGAGCACGCGCTCGATGACGTTCTTCAATTCGCGGACATTGCCGGGCCAATGATATTGACTGAGAGTTTCGAGAGCTTCCTCGCCGATCTCCATGCGCGGGCGACCGTATTGACGGCCGAAGTCGGCGAGGAAATCGCGCGCGAGGAGGGGAATATCCTGCTTGCGCTCGCGGAGGGGCGGCACAAAGAACGGCACCACATTGAGGCGGTAGAAAAGATCTTCACGGAAGTTGCCCTTGGCGATCTCCTCTTCAAGGTCCTTGTTGGTGGAGGCGATGAGGCGGACGTCGACGCGAAGCTGCTGTGTGCCTCCGACGGGCGTAAAGAGCTGATCGTCGAGCGCGGAGAGGACCTTGGCCTGCGTCTTCAGGCTCATGTCTCCGACTTCATCCAAATAGAGCGAGCCGCCGTCCGCGCGTTCGAGTGTGCCGCGCTGCTCAGGCGGGCCGCCGGGTTGCGCGCCATGACGATAGCCGAAGAGCTCGGCCTCGATGTGGGCCTCGGGAATGGCGGCGCAATTGAGCTCGACGAAGACGCGGTCGCGGCGCAGGCTTTCCGCATGAATGGAGCGGGCAATCAATTCCTTGCCGGTGCCTGACTCGCCGTAGATGAGGACGCGGCCGTTGGTGGGAGCCATGAGGCGAATCTGCTGACGCAGGGCCTTGACGGGCACGCTGTCGCCGGTGAGCGCGGAGCCGACGCCGAACTGGCGCTTGAACTCCTGATTTTCAGCACGGAGGCGGCGGGCTTCGACGGCATTTTTGAGCACGATGAGGGTGCGGTCGAGGGAGAGCGGCTTCTCAAGAAAGTCGAATGCGCCGAGCTTGGTGGCTTTGACGGCGGTTTCAATGGTGCCGTGGCCGGAGATGATGACGACTTCTGGGCGAGCTTCGGGCGGGAGGCGGTGGATGTCGGCGAGCACGTCGAGGCCGTCGCGGTCGGGGAGCCAGATGTCGAGGAGGACCACGTCGTAGGGCGCGTCCTGAACCAGGACGAGAGCCTCGGCCGCGGTGGCCGCGGTGGCCACGCCGTAATCCTCTTCGCGGAGTATTTCTTCGAGCGAGGAGCGAATTTCCGCTTCGTCGTCGACGACCAGGATGTGATTCATGAGCGCGCTCCGCTGACGGGCACGGCGGAGGTGGATTCGGCAGGAGGCTGAGTTGGAGGCTGGGCCGGCGTGGGCTCCATCAATGGCAGTCGCACGAGAAAACGCGCACCCTTGGGGCTGTTGCTTTCGGCGCGGATGGAACCGCCGTGCTCCTGGACAATTTTTGCGGCGATGGAAAGGCCGAGTCCGGTGCCGCGCTGCTTGGTGGAGTAGAAGGGCAGAAAGAGCCGCTCGCGAATTTCGTCGGTGAGTCCGTGGCCGGTGTCAGAGACGGCGACCTCGACGCCGGCACCGTCTTCGCTGAGTGCGCTGGTGACGTCGAGGACGCGGAGGAGGCTGCCCTGCATGGCCTCGGCGGCGTTATCGATGAGGTTGGCGAGGGCGCGGCGAATGGCCTCGGGATCGGCGAGGACCACGGGCAGGCCGGGTTCGAGATTGCGGCGCACAGTGATTCCGTTGAGGCGGCCGGCGAAGAGGCCGAGAGCCTCTTCGGCAACCTGATTCATGTCGCAGGCGCGCGGCTGGGGAGCAGGAAACTGGGCGAGCGCGGAGAACTGGTCGACCAGAGTGCGCAGGGTGGCGACGCAGCCGAGAATGACTTCGCTGCATTTGCGAATGATGCTGGGCGAGTCGGGCTGGGCGCGGTCGAGATGGCGGCCGATGCGTTCCGCGGAGAGGGCGATGGGGGTGAGGGGGTTCTTGATTTCGTGGGCAACGCGCTGCGCAACTTCCTTCCACGCCAGTTGGCGCTGGGCACGGAGGAGCTCGGTGGTGTCTTCAACGACGAGCACGGTGCCGGCGTTGCCGTGGGCCAGCTCGAGGCGCGCGCTGGTGACGGCGAGATGCATGGTGCGGCCGCGGGCATGGAATTCGACCTCGATGGAGGCTGCGCCCATGCGCTGGCCGCGACGAATGACGGCGGCGATGTCTTCGAGGTTCTCGGGGGGCAGGAGGGCATCGAGTTTTTGGCCGCGCAGGCCGGCATCCTCGTGCATGCCCATGAGGACGGCGAAGGCGCGGTTGGCCTGGAGCACGCGGCCGGCGCCATCGAGGGTGACGACGCCGCTGGGAATTGTTTCGACGATGGTTTCAAGCTCGCTGCGGCGCTGCTCAATGGCCTGGTTGGCGGCGGTCAATTGCGCTGAGGAGCTCTCGGCAAGCTGTCGGCTGGCCTCAAGATCGGCGGCCATGTGGTTGAAGGAGCGCACCAGATCAGCCATTTCGCCGGTGGTGATGAGGGCGACGCGGTAGTCATACTTTCCGGCAGCGATCTCATCCATGGCGTCGGCCAGCGCTTCGACGGGACGCGTGATCTGCTTGGAGAGAAAGAGGGCCAGCCACACGCTGGAGAAGAAGACGACCACGGTGATGAGGAGCAGCATGAGGAAGAAGGTGGAGCGGATGCGATTGCGGGAACGGAAGAGGTCCCAGTAGGCCGCGGCGCCGCTGCGAATGCGCGCGGTGGTCTGGCTGAGGCCCTCGGGCATGGGGAGGGCGACGACGACGACTTTGCCGGAGGCGGTGTCTGCCATTCCCAGCGCGTACTCCTGCCCGGCGACGCGCAGAACAGGCTCGCCGCTGCGCTGCGCGGTGCTGAGCAGGCTGGCAGAGAGCGGTCCTTGGAGCGGAATCGTGATTCCCTGCTTCGTCTTGATTGAGCCACTGGAGGAGGCTGGCCTGGCTTGACTCCGGCGGAGCCTGGAAGCTGGCGAGGACGTGCAGGTCTTTGTCGTAGACGACGGCGAATCCACCGGCGAGGGTGATGCGGTGGGTGCGGAGCTCGTCCTGAAGTCGCGGCGGAGTTCTGGTTGGGCGCGCTGAAGGCGGCGATGGACTCGGCCTCGACGCGGGCATTGTTGGTGACGTACTGGGCGAGCTCGAGCACGACGCGGTTGGAGTCCTCGCGCAACTCGGATGTGTTGGGAGAGAACCAGCGGTCGATGGAGCGGTTCATGAGCTCGAAGCTGAAGAGGAACATGAAGACAGCGGGAGTGAGGGCGATGAGCATGGCGCCGAGAACCATGCGGGTGCGGAGGCGCGCGCCGAGGGCGCTGCTGCTCTGTCCGGCGTAGAGCTTGAGGATGTTCCTGAGGAGGAGAAGAAGAAGGACGAGCAGAAGAAGGAAGACGACGACGTTGAGGCCGGTGAAGGCCAGCGTTTCGCCCGCAGTTTCAGGATTGAGGAAGCGGACGTTGGAGGTGTTGAAGGCCTGGAGCGCGCCCAGCAAAGCGAAGAAGAGCAGGACGCCGACGCCCAGAAAGAACACCGTCCGCCGTCGTGGATGGCCGTTCGAAACCATGGGGCGATTATAGGCGCAGGCTGAATTTGGCGGCTATACCAATGCCGGCGCGGGGACCATGCGGAGACACGTGTTGCGCGGGCGGGAAGGAGGGATTGGCTCGGTCTTTGAAGGGCTGCGCAACGTCTAGACGAGTGGAGGAAGTGATGAAGAAAGGCCTATTCGCACTTTTGATTCTTGCGCCGGTGTTGGCGCTGGCTGAAAAACCGGCACCGAACCCGGCGGATTACGCGGTTGCTGTGCACCTGCAGGCTTCGCGCATTGCGCTCGACTGCGGCGATGTGACCGGCGGCTCGAGCGTCTGCACTTGGGAACATCACTTGAAGGTGACGATCGACGGAAAGAAGTATGAGCTGACCAGCATCCACAGATTGAAGAGTGTCTTCGTTCTTCATGTGGGGGACTACAAGGCCAAGGTATTGAAAGAGGACACGTCGAAGAGCTACGGGTACCAGCGGAGCTATGAACTGCTCTATCCGGATGGACAGACTGAGGATTTCCAGGTGATGGGGGAGTCAGAGTAGGGGGCTGGTTGCATACATGATATTCAGCCTGATGAGGATTTCCCTCAGGGGCTAAAGCCCCAGGATTTATGCGGCTTTCTGCGGCACGGCTGAAGCCGTGCCCTGTTACAAGACCATTGATGCAATCAGTTTTAGGCGAGGAGGCTGGCGGCGACGGTCCAGGGGCGGTGCTGGCTTTCGGCGACGCCGCGATAGGTGAGGGTGCCGCGCCAGGTGTTGAGTCCTTCGGCCAGACCTGCATCCTGCTTGAGGGCTTCGCGCGCGCCGAGATTGGCCAGGCGCAACAGGTAGGGGAAGGTTGAGTTGGTGAGCGCCAGTGTGGAGGTATGCGGCACTGCGCCGGGCATGTTGGTGACGCAGTAGTGGACCACTCCGTCGACCACGAAGCTGGGATTGGAGTGCGAAGTGGGGCGCGCGGTTTCAACGCAGCCGCCCTGGTCGATGGCGACATCGACGATGACTGCGCCCTTCTTCATGTTTGAAACCATGGCGCGGGTGACGAGCTTGGGAGCGGTGGCGCCGGGAATGAGCACGCCGCCGATGACGAGGTCGGCCTCGCGCGTGGCGTGGGCCACGTTATAGCTGTTGGAGGCCAGGGTGTAGAGGCGCCCGCCGAAGATGTCTTCGAGCTCGCGGAGGCGGTTGAGATTTACGTCGATGAGGGTGGTTTTGGCGCCGAAGCCGAGAGCGATGCGGGCTGCGTTAGTGCCCACGATGCCTCCGCCGATGATGCAGACGTGGGCGGGGGGCACACCCGGCACGCCGCCGAGCAGAATGCCGCGGCCACCGCGTTCCTTTTCAAGATACGTGGCGCCGACCTGCACGCTCATGCGGCCCGCGACTTCACTCATGGGAGTGAGAAGAGGCAGAGTGCCTGCACGGTCGCGCACGGTTTCATAGGCGATGCCGATGACTTTGGATTCGAGGAGCTTGTTGGTGAGGTCGGGGAGAGGCGCGAGGTGGAGATAGGTGAAGAGGACGAGGCCTTCGCGGAAAAAGACATACTCCGATTCGATGGGCTCCTTGACCTTGACGACCATGTCGGCCTTGCCCCACGCATAGCCTGCGTCGCCAACGATTTCTGCGCCGGCGTTCTGGTATTCGGCGTCGGGGAATCCTGATTGCGCGCCGGCGAGGGTTTCGACGAGTACGGTGTGGCCGGCCTCAGTGAGCGCCTTGACTCCGGCTGGAGTGACGCCGACGCGGGCTTCGTTGTCCTTAATCTCTTTGGGAACGCCGATGATCATCGCGGATGCTCCTTTGCGCGCACTGTTGCTTTATGTATTGGACGCTCTCTGGGGAGGGCTGACGTTGATGAAGGCCTGCGCGCCGGAATTATGTAATGGAGGAGGGCCTTAGCCGGCGCGCATTTTTCCGGCTTTCAACTGGGTAGAATCGTACGGCGAATTCAGCTTCCAATGTGTGCAAAGTTTGTGGTAAAACTCGCGTATGAGCACAAAACGTGACCGTTCCGCGCTCTTGGCGCACAAAACACCCGAAGCAGGTGAAGGGGCCGAGCTGGATGAGCTGGATGGGGCGATTCTGCGGCATCTGGAGCGGCACGGCAGGGCGACGAACTACGAGGTGGGCGAGGCGGTGGGGTTGTCGGCATCGGCGGCGTCGCGGCGGATTCTGGCGCTGGAGACGGCGGGGGCGATTCGCGGCTATCGCGCGCTGGTGGACGACAGGCTGCTGGGCAAGAGGATGACGGTGTATATCCGCGTAACGCTGGAGCGGCAGTCGGCGGCGGTGCTGGGCGCGTTTGAGACGGCGGTGCGGCGGTGCCGGGAGATAGTGAGCTGCCACCTGATGGCGGGGCAATACGACTACATGCTGGTGGCGCGGGTGGCGGGGATTGATGATTATGGGCGGCTGCACCAGAACGAGCTGTCGCGGCTGCCGGGGGTGACGCGGCTGGAGACGAGCTTTGCGCTGCGGGATGTGATGGAGGCGGGGAAAGCGTAGAGCGGCTGCGGGAGGCGTGCGGTGCGAAGAAGGTGGCCTTTCTGAGTCGTGTAAGGGCGATTCAGTCTTGGTGTTTTATGAGCGCCGTGTTCAGGCTGAGATAGGGTGGTGACCGATGAGTAACTTCCGGATTGGCGACGATCCACTCGGAATGGACATCAGGCTATACTTCTGAGGGTCTGCATTAAGCCGGAGAGGATAACAAGCAGTGATATTCCCGAGTGACGAGAATGGAGATGCACTTCAGCGGATGCAGGCGGCTGGCGATGATCTCACACGTTCCCGCGACGTCGATTTCACCGTTGTATTCCCTACCGAAAACGTTGCTGAAGAGTTCGCAAAGCACTTCCGCACACTTGGCTATGAGGCATCGGTCGAGTTCGCGGAGACTGTTGAGGAGTTTCCTTGGGACGTCGTAGTTGTCTCGCACATGGAGCCTTCGCACAGTGAGATTGGGCGTTTCGAAGACGTGCTCCAGAGTGTTGCAAACCCCCTCGGTGGACGCAATGACGGGTGGGGTTGTTTATCTGAACCTTCGTCGTCATCGACCGGCCAAACAACGTAGGTTCGTGCATTGGGCCGCAGCATATAAGACGTCTCTTGCACGTAGCACCTGAATCACCGGCTATACGGAAGATCTGCCATTTGGGTCAGCTCGACAGCAGAGCGGAGCGACGCTTCACAATGCACCATCTTCCAAGCCGGAAGAACAGAAATGACACAACCGCTGCCCCGATGGACATTCCAATTTGGTACACGATTTTGAAGGGGTTCGTTTCATCTCCGGGAACCAAGAAGGCACCCAAGATTCCAACAGCCGACCAGAGGGCCAAAATGAAGGAGAGAACAGCGCCCGCGATGTACCTGGCGGAAGTAAAGTGGGATCGCCGCATACTTCAGCATAGTGTTTGAACTTCCAGATGTGAAGCTGTGGGACTGCCAGTCTGTGGTCACGGGCGTATCACCGCCTA
>CAWACG010000007.1:0-29467 GCA_963780515.1 uncultured Acidobacteriaceae bacterium | reverse complement strand
GCGGAAGATGCTGAAAAGACAGCAGTTTTTCTTTATTCCAAACTAAAACAGCGAGCCGCCGACTGGACCCAGCTTGCCATAATGTTACATTATAACGTCATATTTGCTCGACACCGTGAATCCCGCGTGGGCGACGCCGCGCTACCGACTATGGAACGCATCAGATGAAGGATCGTATTCGTCCGCAGCGATCAATTCGGCACCGCCCCTTTGCAAGCTGTGCAGCGGCAGCCCTTGCCGTCGCGCTCCTCTCCGCGGTTGCGATTGCGCTTTCGCCTTCGGCATTCGCGCAAGCCCATCCCGCCGCTGGCGCGGGGCCTGCTCCGGCAGCTCCTGTCGCCGCACCGACCGAGCCCGCAACGGGTGCACCGCAAATGGCGCCGTCCGCCACCGCTCCGGCGGCACCGGCAACCGGCGCACCGAGCGCAGCAGCGCCCGAGGGTTCGCCGCCAAATGCATCAAATGCGATGACGCCGGCCCCGGCAACGCCCGCGTCGCCGAATGCGATGGCGCCGGCGGCCGCGCAACCCCTGCCAGGCGAGCACATGGTCAGCGGCGCCGACTTGCCGGAAGATCTTTCGCCATGGGGTATGTTCGAGAATGCCGACCTGATCGTGAAGGGGGTCATTATCGGGCTTGCCTTGGCGTCGCTCGTAACCTGGACGGTGTGGCTTGCCAAGACGCTGGAATTGCGCGGCGCGCGCACCGAGGTCCGCCGCGATATCCGCGTCCTCAATAGCGCCGCGACCTTCGCCCAGGCGCACGAGCACCTGCGCGACGGCGGTAGTTGGTGGCGCAGTTGATGCAATCGGCGGCGGCCGAGTCCGGCTTTCCGCCAATCTGCGCGCGGAAGGATTGAAGGAACGCATCGCGTTGCAGCTCGAGCGCATCGAGATGGCGGTAAGTGGAAATTCTCGCGCGGCACCGGCGTGCTCGCCACCATCGGCTCGACGGCGCCGTTTGTCGGCTTGTTCGGCACGGTGTGGGGCATCATGAACAGCTTCATCGGCATTTCGAACGCCCACACCACCAATCTCGCGGTGGTGGCGCCCGGTATCGCGCAAGCCTTGCTGGCCACCGCCTTCGGCCTGGTCGCCGCCATCCCCGCGGTGATGATCTATAACGTGCTGGCGCGGCAGACCGCGCATTACCGCGCCTATCTGGGCGACGCTTCGGCGCAGGTGATGCGGCTGGTTAGCCGCGATCTCTACCGCGCCAAATTGCCGATGACCCAAGCCGCAGAGTAACAAGCCGCCAAATAAGCCACCGAGTAAGCTTAAGTCCAATGGCTATTCGCCTCGATCACGGCACCGACGAACTCACCGAGGTGCACGACATCAACGTCACACCGTTCATCGACGTGGTGCTGGTGCTGCTCATCATCTTCATGGTGGCGGCGCCGCTGGCGACGGTGGATGTGGCGGTCGATCTGCCGTCCTGACCGCGCCGCAGCAGCAGCGACCGCCGAAACCGGTTTACATCACGCTCAAGGCCGACGGCACGCTGGCGGTGGGCGACAATACCGTGTCGCGCGACGCACTGCCCGGCGTGCTCGCCACCGCCACCGCGGGCAACAAGGAAGAACGCATTTTCATGCGCGGCGACCGCACCGTGCCCTATGGCGACGTCATGCAGCTCATGAACATTTTGCGCGACGCCGGTTACCTCAAGATCGCGCTGGTCGGAATGGAGACGCGTGAAGCGAAATGAACGCGTCTTCGCTCACTTGGTTCGATGACGACGACCCGCGCGATCTGCGGCGTTGGGCGATAGCCGCTGCCGTCGTGCTCGGCGTTCATCTCGCCGTCGTTGGCGCATACGTCTATGTCCACAGGCCTGGATGAAATCGGTGACTACATGACGCCGATCGCGGTGGATTTCTCGCCGACCGACGACACCGTCGATCAGCCCGAGTGGCGCCGACCCCCGAACAGCCGCCGCAGGAGGTCGAGAAACCTCCACCGCCTCCGGAACCGCAAGCCATCGTCGCCCCCGAGACCCCGCCGCCGCCGCCGAAGGTCGAAGAGCAGAAAGCTGCCGACGCCGCGATGCCGGCGCGCAGCAAGGGTGGCGCGCCGCATATCGCGCCGGCCTGGCAGACGAGCCTGGTGCGGCATCTGGAACAGTTCAAGCGCTATCCGAGCGCGGCGCAGGAGCACGGCGAGGAAGGCGTGGTGCTGTTGAGCTTCACCGTCGACCGCACCGGCCATGTGCTGGAGCACCGCGTGGTGCGCAGTTCCGGCCATCGTTGGATTGCGTAACGAGAATTCGAACAATCAGATCGTCGCTGATGCCGGCAGTTCCTACAACAACTGGATGACCGGTGGAACCATGTTTACGGGGAAGCTGACCGACAACGGAACCCGCAACAGCTTCCTTGACACCTTCCATCGCAGCTTCAACGGCATGAATGGAGATTGGTACGGAAGCCAGCAGGACGCGACAGTCACGAACCACTTCCGCCTTGGCCTCGGATCAGGAAATGAGCGCGGATTGCTTGACCGGTACCAGACCGATGCGGGCTACCGCTGGACAACAGGCTTGAGCGACGCCACGGGAGGCGAACAGTTTTATCAGATCCTTGACGAACTGAACAACGTTTATCGTTTCTCAATCGGGCAATACAACAATGGCCAATCCGGGACGAACAATCAAACGGTTGTCAACGCAGCTGGAACGGGCGCAGTGGTGTTGAACGGCTCGAACAATTCCGGCACAGGCGGTGTCGTCATCGGCTCGGGGGGGCCGAGTGTTGCCACAGTTGCGACAATCAGCAGCGCAGGAAACGCGCAGTTCAACGGGACTTTGCAAGTGAGCGGGCCCTCGACATTTTCCTCTTCGACCACGGTGCGGAATCAAGCCGATGCGGAGATCGACTCCATCCTCACCGCGGGTGTAACCACCAATCAGAAAGAGTCGTTCACTTACAAGGACTTTACCGGCGCAAGCCAGTGGTACATGGTGAAAGACACCAGCAATAACTGGGCGCTCAACTCTGCAATCGGCGGATTGGACAGCATCAAGGCCTACCAGAGCAGCAACAGCGGGGACACGTATATCAACGCATCGAATCCTTCCGGCCTGGTGCGTGTGAACTATGAAAGCGGCTCGGGGGCTGGATTCAATATTTATGGCGGAAACAGCAGCACGGTTTACGCGAGTTTTACTGGAGCGGCCTCGATCAAGCTCCCCGGGCTTGCGGCTGGAAGCGGCCATAACTGCCTGCAGATTGATAACTCAGGCTATGTAACAAATACGGGATCCGCATGCGGTTCAGGAGGCGGCAGCGGAACTGTCAACAGCGGCGTCTCCGGACAGATCGCCTACTACAGCGGGTCGGGCACGGCACTGAGCGGGATGAGCACACTTCCAGTCAGCGCAGGAGGCACAGGTGCGTCCTCCGCCTCCACAGCTTTGGCTTCCTTAGGCGGTGCATCGTTGACGGCGGCACTTGCACAGAGTTTTGCCGGGCCGGTGAACGCACCCGCAGTCAACAGCAGCGTGAACTCGCAGATCAACGTGATGGCCGCGCCCTACAACGCCAAAGGCGATTGCGTAAGCGATGATCACGATGCAATCCTTTCTGCAATGACGGCGGCAGCGGCCTACAATCCTCCGGCCGTCGTCTATTTCCCCAAGCCTTCTGGCGGGTGCTATCTCACTAGCACGCTGGCATGGAACGGTGCGTCCTTGCAGGGTCAGCCCGGACTTGGGACAACCTATAACACCGCCGGTGTAAGCGTACAGGGCAAGCCGGGCAAGGACGTCTTTGAGGTTCCAAGCCCGTCGACGGTGGCGACCGCGGCGCCAAACAGAACCTGGTCGATTCGCGATCTGCGCATCGTGGTCGATGATTCCGCCGCCGGAAGTTTTCCGCATCGGTGGCCGGGGCGCTGGGTGTCTGATGCGGTGATGACTTCAGGCAGCGCGACCTTCACTTCGTCCAGTTCGTTTGTCACCTGCGGCGATATTGGACAAGCGATCCTCGTCAAAGGCGCCGGAGTCTCAGGTGCTGATCTCGTTACGACGATTTCCAGCGTGTATCCATGCTGGGCGAACAGCCTGGCGCCTACTTCCCAGGTCATCACTCTCGCGGCTCCCGCGGCAACAACAGTAAATGCAGACCTGGCTTACATCTCCCTGGCCGGCCTTCCCGTTACTGCAGGCGTCGGCGCTTGCGGAATCGCCTTTGACGATTTCGACGGCAACCAGGCGGATTTCACGATGAACGGAAAAGTTGGCAACCTCTACGACACGCTTCGGGACGTGAGCTTTAATTCTGTCGGCGGAGGCTATGGGAAGAACTCTTCGTGCGGCCTTTACTTCCAGGGCTGGTGGGGACCGTACGGGCTGGATGCGCGAAACGTCAATGTCGGCGGTGTGTACTACGGCGTGGTTGAGGGTTCATCCGATACAAATCCATCGTATGCGACCGGCGGAAACGATTTCCAGAAGTGGGACCACGGCATTTGGAATGCGACCTTTCCGTGGATCAGCTATAACGGCGGGGCCAACAAGCTGGAAGACATCCAGATTCAATCGCTGAACGGCCCGCAGATTCTGCAGTACGGAAACGTCTGGAGCGACTCGGCAGGCGACTGGTACATCAACATGCCGGAGTTTGCCCACGTCGCCGGCGGCACGAATGGATGGAGAATCGAAGGTTCAGCACACACCCTTGTGAACACTGTTTTGGGCGAGGACTCAACCTACACGCAGCCCACCAGTTTCGATGCCAGCGATAGCCAATGCATTAACTGCTCCATGCTGGGAGCTATGACAATCAACGGATCGCACAACCGTTTCAGCCTAACCAGCGATCTTGCATCGGAGCGCATCACCGATAACTCATTGTCCAATGTAGTGACGGGCTCATACCTGAGCTCCCCTACTTACGGGTACCCTGTAAGTCGCTTCTACGCCGTGAACAGTACGCGTGGAGACATGGCTGCGGGAACGATTACAGACGACTTTATCAAAACCGGAAACGTAACAACACCGTACATGAGCAACCTGGACCTGTTCTTCTGGCCCGATGAGTTTGTCATGAACGGTGCATTCAATGCGCCATCCGTCTCGACGGATTCCAGCTCTCTTACGGGCAGATACCTTGCCTGGTATCAAAATCTTATTGTCAGCAAGTTCACCAACGCTGCCTACCTCAACAACGGAGGGACTGCGCTCATCGGCAGCAAGATGGTTCCGGCGACTCAAGCGACGGTATACATTTCCGCTGCTTGTCCAACGATCGCGTCCTATACGCTTTCGGTGTATGCGGGCAGTACCTCCGTTGCGAGCAAT
This sequence comes from uncultured Acidobacteriaceae bacterium, assembly GCA_963780515.1. Taxonomy (GTDB): domain Bacteria; phylum Acidobacteriota; class Terriglobia; order Terriglobales; family Acidobacteriaceae; genus Telmatobacter. The sequence continues at coordinate 24,166 of CAWACG010000007.1, read as the reverse complement.
ACATTCTCATGCTCGTCGAGCTATGCGACACAGAGTCTGACGGTGAATCTGGCGGGCTACCCTGGCACTGCGTTGGGATTCAAGATCAGCGGCATCGGCAGCGCAGGACCTGCCTCCGGCGTGAATGTAGCTTATATCGCCTTGAGCCCCTTCAATGGGGGGATGAATATGTCAGGGCCCATCAACTTTGGAAGTGCAAACGCAGCGTCGTCGACGCTCGCGAGTCTAGGTGCTCCGGGCCCCGTCATCAATGTTCTGAACTCTGGAGCGAAGGGCGATTGCTCGACCGATGACTCAGGTGCATTTTCCACGGCAATCACCGCTGCTGCTTCAAGAGAGATGTACATCCCGAAGGCGCCTGGCGGCTGCTATCTGGTGAATACGCCCACAACAGTTCCGGCTGGAACGACGATCACCTTTGCATCGGGAGCGGTGATCAAAACGCCAGCAACGAGCACTTGGACAATCAGCGGGACGATCAATGCGGGGCGCTGGCAGATTTTCAATTCTGGGGATGTTGTCTCGTTCGCCTCGAACGTATCGCTTAAGGAAGTCTTTCCGGAGTGGTGGGGAGCAGATCCGACCGGGACTAATCCTTCCGCAGTGGCGTGGCAGGATGCAGTGAACTCAGTGCAGAGGGTGAACGGTCTGGGCGGTGTAGTGTCCTGCCCGAATGCGACTTATTCAATTGAGAATACAATCACGAGCTTCGCGCCTGATACTGCGTCGGGCGTCTCTTTAATTGGGCCTGATAGTCAAAATAATGCCTCGTCCGGAGCCTGTGCGCTGAAATATACAGGTCCTGTTGGCGGCACGGTTTTTCACTATATCGGCGGCCATCAAGGGGTGATCAAGAACATCACTTTCAATGCCAACGGTATTGCGTCACGCGGTCTTTGGCTCGACTCTGCGAATGGCGCAGCGGCAACTTCTGCGCCTATTGCTTCCGTCGTGCGCTCGTGCCAATTGGCAACTTCCTGCACCACGGGTCAGGGCAACATCGTTACGATGACCACGGCAACGGTACCCGGCTCAGGCTGGGCTTCCGGAACAGACATCACGCTGGCAGGGGTTTCAGATACGTCATTCAACGGTGTGTTTCCCGTGTGGTATCAGGTTGACGCCAACCACTATGTGTTCAGCCAGGGGGGGGCGCTCGCATCATCGGGTGGCGGCACGGCAAGCACTAGCTCATCGGGAGACATCGCAGGTTTGAAGTTAGAGCACGTCAATGTCTATTCGATGGCGTCCCAGACGGCAAACATCTCTTCCTGCTCGGTGGCGGGCAGCGTCGAGACCTGCACAATCTCCGCTCCCGTTCTTCAGTACCCGAATGAGTGGACCTGGACCTCCGGCTCATCCGACCCAACGTACAACGCCTATTGGAAACTGACGAATGTGAGCAACGGGGGGTTAAGCTTTACAGCCACGGCAACCGAAGTTACCTCAGAGGCGGCAACCTCAACGGGAATCTTTCAGGGGCCGTCGTCGGGCATCAGTTTTGGCTCGAATCAATTCAGTCTGCTGAATAACTCCGTGTGTTGCACTGATTTTAACGGCACGCAAGTCACCGCCTGGGGCGTCTCGCCAACCCCGTTGATGGATTACGAATGGGATGGGCAATCAAACGTCAAAGATTTTGCGCTGAAAAACGCAGTTGCTTCGAATGCTCGGATTGGGTTTGCGGCCTTTGGCACGGGCGGAAACTTCGATTGCAAGAATTGCGGCGGAACTTCCATTAAAGATGCTTTGTACGCATCATCGGTGAACGGGGTTGCTCACATTTCAGATGTGGAGTGGGAGCAGATTGGAACGGCCTACATTTTCGCTTCTCTCCCGTCCGGCTCTTACAATGCTTTTGCCCAGGGCACCACCGGCCAGTTTGAATTGAATAATTCAAGCGGCGGCACAATCGAGATGGATAACGTGCGCGTGGAAAGCACAACCTTTGCGCCGGATGGCGTTGCGATCTCCACGGGCGGTAATTTGATCCTGATGGGTAACAACTTTGGGTATCCGGGCGACACAGCTTCACATGTGACTTCGATTGGGACGGCGACGCCAGGATCGGGGCAGACGCCCGGAACGTACACGCTGAATGCATCGGGCGGCGGCGGCACCGGCGCGCAGATCTCGGTGACGGTGAGTGGCGGCGGCATGGTAACCCAGGCTCCGACGATCATTAGCCAGGGCAACGGCTACACCTCGGCTCCAACCTTCACGCTTTCTGCCGGGGGCACGGCTGCGACTTTCACCCCCACACTCGGTCTGAGCCTGCCGCTGATTAACATGCAGACGTATTACGGCGTGGGCGCGCCACAGAGTCTCACATCGATCGGAAATACTTACTACAATGTTCCGGCGGGAGGTTGGCTGCCAGTCATCGACAAGAGCGGCGGCAATGCCACCTACGCGGCTTATGGCAGCGGCTCGCGGCTTGGCGGGTCGGCGGTTACAACCTTTGGAGATTTTGGTACAAACACCGCCGGTAACGTATTCCGCTTAAGCGAAGGTTCAACCCTGACCGAGTTGAAGTATGCCGCAGCGCCAACGGGCACGCCGCTCGATGATGCGACGGTGGGTTTTCCAAAACTGCCCAACAACGTGCCCGGTATCGGATGGAGAAACGCCGCAGACAATAGCGATTGCTGGGAAGTGCTCGACGCCTCCAACTCGCTTGATCTTGATTGCGGCTCCATCGGATCGCCAACCGTCAACCCATTCACCACGCAGGGCAACACATTTAACGGTAGCAACCAACTCGTACAAACGGGGTCCGGGGGCACGGTTCCGGCGTCAGTGCTTCCGCAAGCGACAACTTCCACCCTCGGCGGCGTGAAGTGCGATGGAACCACGATCACATGCGCCGGCGGTGTCATTACTGCTGTAGCCTCGTCTTCATCGGTTCCTCGCACCCTGTTCAGCCAAAACACGAGCACGGCTGTCAACTCCACCACTTCTGAGACCGCCCTCTTCACCGGAACGATACCCGCGAATACACTTGGAGCGAATTCAAACATCCACTGGACCGCTACGTTTACGGGCGAGGCGAGCGTCAGCACCTGCACCTTTAAGGCCTATCTGAATTCATCTTCATCTCCTGGCGGCTTCACACTGTTCAGCAGCAATGCTCTCGCGACAGGGCCAAGAAACCTGACTCTTCGGGCCGATCTGGTGATGGGCAACTCGCTTTCATCGGAGTACTCGGCCGTGACGTACAACTACCAGACGGGCTCCTCGGCGAATTCAACGGCATCCGGCGGCGTAGTCAATTTGGGCAACACCGCATATTTCATCGTCACGGGAACCCCTGGTTCGGCGACGACAGACGCCACGGGCTGCGTGTTGAATAACCTGCACGTCATGCTCTGGCCGTAAGAAGAGACGCTCGCGAAACAGCTTAACCCAGAAGCAATTGCTGTGACGTTCATCTTTGACATGAGCGACAGGAAAAACCTCGCTAAGCTGCGCGGCAAGATCGAGCGCGCGGGCGCCGCGGCCTTTCGTGGGCGTGTGCAATTGGAGGATGGATGGAGGAGATGGGCGAATTCGAAACTACAACGCAAGACAATGTCCTGTGGCCACAGCAAATGAACCGGAGAAGAGTTCGAGGGGTTCGGGCGAGTTTTTGACCGTCGGCCCGCAAGTCTTGACGGTGCGACCGTCGCGATGACGCTGGCGAAGGATCTGCTTCAGGTAAGAACGCGCGAGGGAACCTCGATGCCCCTGAAGTGCAATGACGTGCAGGAGGCCTTCGAGAAACGGCGGGGTGAGCGCAATATCGTGCTGAAGGCACGGCAGATGGGACTGACAACCTGGGTGGCGGCGCGCTTCTTTCTGAAAACCATTACGCAGCCGGGAACTTTGACCTTGGAGGTTGCCCACTCGCAGGAAGCAGTGGAGGAGATATTCAGAATTGTGCACAGGTTTGTGAATTGCCTGCCGGAGGAACTGCGCAAGGGGCCTTTCAAAACTTCGCGCGCCAACGTGCGGCAGATTGCGTTTTCCATGATGGATTCACAATTCCTCGTGGTGTCTGCCGGTGATCGGAACGCAGGGCGGGGGCTGACGGTGCAAAACCTGCACTGCTCCGAACTGGCGCGCTGGCCCGGTGATCCTGCGGAAACATTGGCAGGGCTGCGTGCAGCATTGGCACCGGGAGCCGAAGTGATTCTGGAGTCGACGCCCGACGGTGTGGGCGGCTGCTTCCATGAGGAGTGGACGAAAGCCGCCGAGACCGGAATGGTGCGGCACTTCTTTCCCTGGTGGCTTGAATCGCGCTACCGGGCTGAGGCCGTAGACGCGCCAAGTCTCTCTGAAGAAGAGCGCGATTTGATCGCGCGCCACCATCTGGATCTGGAACAGATCGGTTTCCGCCGCCGGGTGCGGGCCAACTTTCGCGGCCTGGCGCGGCAGGAGTACGCCGAGGACGAGGAGAGCTGCTTCAGAGCCAGCGGTGATTCGATCTTTGAAGGCACCGTGATTGACGAGCGTCAGTTGGCAGCGCCGCCCGCGTCCGTGCAACGCAAAAACGGCGAGTTGGAGATATGGCTGCCCCCGGTGAAGGGCAAGGAATACCTGGTTGCCGTCGATCCGGCCGGCGGCGGCAGCAAAGGAGACTACTCCGCGGCCGAGGTACTGGAGATGGAGACAGGTATGCAATGTGCGGAGTTTGCCGGCCACATGGGAGGCCTCGAGTTGGCAAGGCTGGTGACGGAATTGGCGGCTGAGTACAACAATGCCTGGCTGGTGGTGGAGCGTAATAATCATGGCAGCGGGGTGCTGGCGCTGGCAGAGACAGTCTGCGGATACCGGCGAATCTACCGCCAGGCGGGACAACCGGGATGGCTGACCACCTCCGTTAGCAGGCCTGCAATGTTAGGGCGGCTGGATGCGGCGCTGGTGGAGCAGCCGGAAAGATTCATGAGCCGGCGCTTGCTGGGCGAATGCAGAAGCTTTGTGCGATCGCCGAACGGAAGCACAGGAGCGTGCGCGGGCGCCCACGACGACCGGGTGATGGCAATGGCCATCGGCCTGGCATCGCGGGCTGAGCTGGTGGGAAGACGCCGCTGCTAGATTCCACCTGGCCGCCGAGGGCAAGATTTGCGCTTAGAATTCAGATAGCAACTCACCGGGAGAAGGGAAGCGGGCTTGGCGGTTCTGGCGGTGCAGCATATCCGGCGGATGCGGGGCGGTGCGCAGGGCCAGTTGATGCTGGGCGCGGACGGCCACGCGTACGTGGTCAAGTTCCAGAACAACCCGCAGCACATGCGCGTTCTGGCCAACGAGTTCCTGGCTTCGCGGCTGGCCGCGGCGGCAGGACTGGCAGCCCCCGAGGCCGCGCTGGTGGAGGTTTCGAGCTGGCTGATCGAAAACACGCCTGAGTTGGAAATCGACCTGGGCCGGACGAAGGTGAAATGCCAGCCGGGATTGCAGTTCGGCTCGCGGTTTGTGGGCGGGCTCATGCCGGGCCAGGTAGTTGACTACCTGCCCGAAGAACGGCTGGTCGAAATTAAAAATCTCTCGGAGTTTGCCGGTATCCTGGCTCTCGACAAGTGGACCGGAAATGCCAACGGGCGCCAGGCGGTTTTCGCGCGCAAACAGCGGGAGCGACGTTACCGGGCGGTCTTCATCGACTTTGGATACTGCTTTCACGCCGGCGAATGGCGGTTTGAGGATGCACCCCTGCGCGGGGTCTATTATCGCAACGATGTGTACCGCGAAATCACCGGGTGGGACTCCTTTGAACCGTGGCTCACGAGGCTGGAGACAATGGCAGCGGAGACAGTGTGGGCGGCAGCCAACGACGTTCCGCCGGAGTGGTATGGCGGCGACCTGAGTGAGATGGAAGCGCTGGTCGAACGGCTGCTGGCGCGACGTAGCCGGATTCGCGAGCTGATCGAGTCCTTTGCAAAGTCAAACCGGAATCCGTTTCCAAATTGGGGCGGGACGGTCAAAGAAAGCTCAAAGGTGGGTTGGAACGAAGCGCCCCTCGGGGCTAGCATTCTGGGAAGAGTGATGTAAGGGGGGAGCATCGGACGCCAGAGATGAAGAGCGAGAGCGAGCGGCGGGCATGCGAGTTTCAACTGCTCCGGTATGTATCGGACGTAGTGCGGAACGAGTATGTGTATATCGGGGCCATCCTGCGCGAGCAGGGCAGCCACGAGGCAGCCGAGGTGCGTTTTACGCGCGACTGGCGCCGCGTGCGCTGCCTCAATCCCGATGCCGATACCGCCCTTCTTGAAGGCATCGAAAGCGAATTGCGCAGGCGCTTCCAGGCCGAGCCCGATGGCAAGCTGATGCACCTGCTCAACGAGTCCCTCTCGCTCAATGTACAGTTGACCGAGCCCAAGGCTTACCTGGCCGAAAGCCTTCCCGCGGGCATCGAAGAGCTGATGCGGCTTTATGTCGAACCGCCGCCGCGCGAGCGTGGGCAGCGCCTCAGCGGGCGCGCGGCAATCCACGCAAAGATGCGCACGGAGTTTGAACGGGTGGGCGTGTGGGACCTGCTGCGCAAGCGCATCGCTGCCTCAGACTACACGCGGCTGGGCGATCCGCTGCGCATTGACGTGGGCTACAGGCCCAACGGAATGATTCGCATGTTCCACGCGGTGAGCCTTGAACCGGGAGTTGAAATGGCCAAGGTGCTTGCATTTTCAGCAGCGGGCTTGCGGGCCGGCGTTGAACGCATTGAGAAGGCCGGCCTTGAGTTGACCGCGGTGATTGAACCGGCCGCCAAGGTGGGCGCAACCGACGAGGAGCCGGAGCGGCTCGAGATGTATCGCTTTGGCGTGGAGACCATGGAGGAGCACCAGATTCGTGTGCTGACTACGTCCGACATGGGCCGGGTTGCCGAGACGGCACGGCGCGAGTTGCGAGTATAAATCGTCTACTCTTTGTTTCCAGCCGTCCAATCAGCGCTCGGAAAAAATGAAAGTATTCTTTCCGAAGTTTGCAGATAGTTATTCGTCTTTGTTGTAGGATGAGTTTTGAAAGCAGCAAACAAGACAATTTGACCGGAAACTGGAAACGGTGACCGGCAGTTGAAAAGTGAAGAGGCGCAGCCTGAAAGGGCCGCGCCTTTTGCTTTTTAAAAGGAAGGTACGCGTGAAGGTTGCGGAGCAATTGCGAGAGATGTGGCGGCAGGCGACTGTAGGTTTGGCGGCTCCCAGGGCGAACCTTGATGCCGCGGCGGAAGCGGAACGCAAGACGCTGGCGCTGCCTTCCATCCTGACCCCGATGCAGTTTCCGGGGCGCCTTCTGCCCAAGCCGACGCCCATGAACCTGCGCCGGTTTGCAGAGACCCCGGTGGTGCGTCGCGCCATCAACGTGATCAAGGATCGCATCGCAGCCATGGATTGGCAGATCCGCGTGCGCCGGGGCATTGGGCCAGGGGAATTGGCAGATGCTGCGAAAAAGCTCAACGCGTTGCGGCGGACTCTCGAAGAACCGAATGCGGTGGACAGTTTTCGCACCCTTATCGAGCAGGTAATCGAAGACGCGTTGACGGGCGGGTACGGAGCCATCGAGATGGAGCCGACCGGTGACGACGAACGGCCGGCGATGTTGTGGGCTGTGGACGGCGCGTCGATTCGAATCAATGCCCGCTGGGATGGGCAGCAGGATTCGCCCCGCTATGCGCAGGCGCTGCCGGGCCAGGTGGAATCTAGCGCCGTTGATCTCAACGACAACCAGCTGATTTATGTACGCATGAATCCGCGCAGCTTTACGCCCTTTGGGTTGGGGCCGCTTGAGGTTGCCTTCGAGACCGTGAATCAGTTTATTTGCGCGCACCGCTTCGCCGGAAAACTGGCTGCGAATTCAGTGGCGCAATACGCGCTGTGGCTCAACGAGGCCACGCCCGCGCAGCACGACCGGCTAATTCACTGGTGGCAGGACGAGATTGAAGGAACGGGCCGCGTGCCGCTGCTCTCGACCGAGCAGAAGCCCGAGGTGCTGCGGTTCGCGCAGGGCACCGATGCCGATCTGCGGCTCGCGTGGCAGGAGTTTCTCATCCGCATGGTGGCCAACGCGTTTGGACTGCCTCCTCTGCTCCTGGGCCTGGAGGGCGACGTGAATCGCTCCACGGCGGCGGAGCTTGCAGACGAAGCCTTTCGCGGAGCTATCTCGCCTCTCGCGCAGCTGCTGGCCGGACACATTACGCGGGATCTCTTCGCCAAATGCATTGGTTGGCGCGAGTTTGAATTTGTCTTCAACGATCTGAACGCGAGAGACGAAGAAACGGAGCTGGCTGTGCAGATGCAACTGCTTCAAGCCGGCGTGTTGACAGTAGACGAAGTCAGGGCGATGCGGGGACTGGCGACGCTGTCGAAAGACGGCACGGCGCAATTGGCGGGAGCAGCCGCCGTCGAGACAAATCAGCAGAGTTGAGCGCGGGCAGGCCGAGTTGACGGATGCATGAGATCAGGCCTCGTGGCAGCGCCGGATGAGCGGAGAACACATGCGATTGGAAGCGATGGCAGTAAAGTTTCCCCACATGGACGGGCACCCGAACAGGGTGGCCTTCGAGGGGATTTTGACCGTGGTGAATGCGGCCAGTGATAAAGCGCCGGCCGGTGCGCGCGGGCATCGAGTGATGTTGACCCGCGAAGCGGCGGAGAACGCACTCCCCTCGCTACTGGGAATGGCAGTGGACTACCGGCCCGGGTGGGACGGCCACGATGCGCGGCGCAAGATCGGCCTGCTCACCGGGGCCGACCTGGTCGGAAACAAGCTGGCGGTCAGCGGCTATCTCTACGCGCGCGACTTTCCTGACGTTGCCAAAGCCATCCAGGCACAGGCCCCGCAGGCCATGGGCATGAGCTACGAGCTGGCCGACGCGCGGGTTGAAGATATGCGGGCCGAAGTATGGAAGCTCACCCGCGTGACCTTTACCGGGGCGGCAATCCTGCTGCGGAACAAGGCGGCCTACAGGTCGACCAGCTTCCGCATGGCGAGTTAATCCGGCGTCGAATCGACAAGCTGGCTTTCAAGCTCTGCATCCTGCATTGGGTGATGCGGAGCTTTCGTGTCTGCAGCCACCGTTGCAGTGAGTCACCTCTACTGAGAAAGGAACGAAATGGAAATGGACGAAAAGGATATTACTGAGCGGCTTGAGGCCGCGACGACCCTGCTGGAGCGTGCTCTGAGCCGGTTCGATGAGCGGCAAAACGCGATGAACGGCGAGGTGGAGAGAATCTCCGCAACCGTGGAGCAAAGCCGTCGCGAAGCGGAGCTGGCCGAGAAACTGGCGGCCGCCGAGCGCGAGCTCTCCCAAGTGAAAGCATCTGCCGCGCAAACGGTTCTGAATCCGCTGCGCAAAACGGTGCCGGCCGCGACATCGGAGATGCTTGCCAAACATGGCGTCGGCGAGGGGCCAGTCGACGTGCGGACCCTGGACGCGGCACTCGCTGGACTGAGCCTGGAGCAGCGCATCGCCGTCAAGAGCCAACTGCTGCGCGCCGGAGCAATCGCGTAAAAGCAGCTTCTAGCTCTTAGCTTCTAGCTGAAGCCCAGACCCCGGCAACGAAGAATCATGACTCGCCCCGCGAAAGCTCTTAAACAGTAGTCGGGTCAGCCTATCAAACCACTCAACAAGCTAGCGGCTCGGAGCTAGAAGCTAGCAGCTGAATACGGCCCCATGGAGGGGGCGGAGAAGCCTATGAACGCAACCTTTGCAGATATTCACGCGGCAGCAGATTTCATCGGGCCGGGCGCAATCGAAGTTCCCTTGTACCAGACCGAAATCTTCGACATCTGCCGTCGTTCGAGCCCCTTTGGGCAGCGCATCAAGCAGGTCCCGGCAACCGGTCATCCCTCGCGATTCTTTGAGGAGACGGCGCTTCCCAACCCCGGCACCGCCGGCTTTGTGAACCCGCGCAGCATCGTGGCGCCGGTGGTCAATCCCACGCGGGTGGAGCGCAGCGTGCCGCTGAAGGCCATCGTCTCGCAGATCAACTACAACCTCTTTGATGTCGAGCTGGGCAACCAGCAACAGCAGTTCGCCTACCTGCAGGCCAAGGATCTTGTGGACACCGTCAGCGGCGTAATGGTTGCCCACGACGTGGCCCTGTGGAACGGCAACGACACCAGCCTCAGCACGCCCACCACCACGCAGTACATGGGCGTTATTCCGCAGATCGTCAGCGGCGGCCTCACCACCACCATCGGCACCACGGCCTCGATTGTGGACGGCATCAAGTCGGCGGTCGCGCAAATGGTGGCCAGCAACGGCTATCAAGTGCGTCCCACGGCAATTTATGCCAACCCGGTGCTGCTCGACCTCATCGATCGGGAGATGAAGACCGAGTTCAACGTGGTTCTGAATACCGACCAGATCACGGGCGGATTCAGGGTAAAGATGCTCTCCACGCAGGCCGGCGATCTGCCCTTGATCCCGGACTGGAGCCTGGGGTATACCGGTACGCCTGGTTCAGGTACCGCGGTGCTTCCGGCGTACATCGTCACCGAAGACCTGATCGAGTACCACTGGCTTGGCGATCCCACTCCTCGCATCTTCCAGCTTGGCCTTCCCGGCTCGCTGGCCCAGCAGTACGTCGCGGTCAAGTTCGGCGCTGTCGTCGTCAAGGGCGCCAACTATGCGCATTACCAGGTCCTGGTCGACCGGTAAACAAAAGCAGCGAAGAGTGGTCAGCGAGCAGTGCGTAGTCATCAATCGCCCGCTGGCCACTGATCACTGTTCTTTCTTCACTGCTTCTACTTCACTGTTCTTCGTTCACTGTTTCTCATTCACTGCTTCTCATCACTATCTTCTGAAAGAAGGCATAGGTATGGCATATCTGCAGCCGGCGGATTACCCGAACTATGGATTGCCGGATGGAACCACGGCCGATTGGATTACTGCTGCCACGGCACTGATTAACAGCTTCTGCAGGCGGCCCGACCTGAACGTCATTCAATACACCGAACGGTTGCGCATGACCGGCGGAGCGCAAACCGTGCGGATGAGTTATCTGCCTCTCGCGCCTCTTGGCGCCGCCGTGTCTCCGATCGTCAGCATCGAGGGCCGCTACGCAAAGCCGCGCCGCGGTGAGCATACAGACAACCCGCTCTCTGAGATGGCGTGGGCGTTTTCGCTCCCCGGCCAGTGGACCGCTATCGATCCCAACTCCGTGGACTACGACCCCATCACCGGTGAGCTCACGTTGCCGTGGAATATTCTGGGGCTGTCCTACAACGAAGTCATGGTGACCTACACGGCGGGCCTCGCAACCATCGGCGACGACGTGAAGACCGCCTGCGCTCAAATCGTGCGCAATGCCCAGTCGACGCCGGCGCTCAATGCCAGCCGGACAAAGATCGACACGATGCAGATGCAATACTTCTCAAGTTCGCTGCTGGACGAGACCGTGCAGGCATGGCTCCGCCCTTACGTTGCGAACAGGCTGGGGTGAGCGATGAGCGATACAGCGCCGCGCAACCCTGTGGGAGCTCCGCAAATGCTGGCCGATGCCCTGCTGCGCAGTGTGGCTGGAACAACAGCGCTGCTGCGTGTAGCGGGAACCAGTGCCGACACAAATCAATCGGAAGTCGGGCTGCTGGCGACAGCCTTTTCTGAAGTCACAATCAGCCCCGTCGTCCTGCGCAAGCTGCGCCCAACCTGGAAAGAGGGCGCCGAATCGCAGTGGGAACTGTTGGTATCCGCGACGGGCGTGCAGCAGCAGGTGAACGCACTCGACTTATTATCTGCGCAATCACTCTTCGCCATGACCCTGGCGGTGACTGTCGCCGGCCAAAGCTACCTCATCGATTCGATCGCTTCCAACGAGGCCTTCGGGCAGGTGTATCTCTACAGGCTGCTTTTGCGCGAGACACGACAGCAGGCCGTTTAACGCGATGGATCGCGCCTCAGTCAGGCTATCGCTATTTCTCCCGCACACCAGGAGCTCAACTCCATGCAAAATGCGAAAGATTCGTTCTATATGGCGCTGCGTGCGCGGCTGGCAACCATCAACCCGGAGCGGACTACCCTGCTGCGCGGCGCGGTGCGGCCCGGAATTCTTGTCGAGGAAGCAGAAGCTCCCGTCAGCCAGCTTCCGAACGATGTGTTTGTCTTGCACTGGCTCGGCCTTGGCGCTGACCTCGACCTTGGCTCCGCGCTGGTAGCCGAAGAATGCGAAATCATCTACCAGACCTGCGGCACGCTGTCGTTCGGCGGTCTCGATCGAGGCCGCTCATTGAGCGCGATGGATGAAGAATTGATCGCCATGCTGCAACCCTTCCACACGCCGAAAATCAACTACACCGTGCAGCCCATTGCAACGATGCTCACCCAGGTCTTCTGGGATGAACCGGGCTTCGCGCCAATCACGGTGCAGCGGGACCGGCTCAGCAGATCGGCAACGTTAACGGTCTATAGCTACCAGGAGCAGGGGGAATAAATGGCAGCGAATTGGTTTTCTGCACCTTCACCGGTCACACGTAGGATTCGAGCTTACTTCGCACCGGTGAATCGTTCCGCCCAGGCTCCCGTCTGTTTCGACCCGTCGCAGCAGGGCAACTTCAGCCTCGACTCTCCTCCCGATCCGTGGATCGACCTTGGCTGGATCAGGGATTTCGCGCGCAGGTCGGGCAGTAAGTCCGCTCCGCTGTGGACGGGCATTCCAGCAGCGCCGCTTGAGCAAGTCCGTGAAACGCTCGATGCCAGTGTCAGTTTCGAGTTTCTAAGCTGGACAAAGCTGACCATGGCATTGGCCACCGGCTCGCAGCACATGAACCTGCTTGCACCGGCCAGCGGCGCAGCCTTGGCCGCGGATGGCGCAGCGGCAACCGCAGCCGTCACACTGCAGAGCGGGTCGACTGCTTCAACTCTGATGCTCGCCGCATCCGATGCCGCGCCATTCAAAGCCGGCTCGATGATCGCAGTCGATGTGGACTACACCGGCCAGACTGGATTTGTGGGCTCGCCGGTTGCAGGCGCCTATGTGCGGCAGCCGCTTGCCGGCGTTGACTACGTTCGGCGCGTCACGTTCAATGTCGCGCTGGTCGCACAAGCCGGCGCCACCGAACTCACGCTGGCCGAACCACTGCCGGCTGGAACCCCCGCTGCAGGCGCGAAGCTCCAGGCTATCTCCGGCTTCGTCGACCGCGAAGGCGGCAGCTTCTATCAGGAGTGGTCGGCGCTCTTTGTCCTGCAGGGCAGTCAGGGCGAGCGCGTTTTCTTTCACTATCCGCGGCTGCAAAGCATGGCCGGCGCAGAAGAGCAGCCAATCCCCCTCGATAACAAGCAGAAGGGCGGCCCGCAGCGCATGTTGCTCAAGGGCAGGTTCCTGGCATTGCCAGTGACTGATTCATTGGATGGAGAACGCATTCTCTGTTACCGCGCCTTCCTTCCCGCTCCCAACGCATTGATCTAACAAGAACTCAGAGAGCACACGATGAAGATTACGATTCAGGGTGAGGACTACACCTCCGCCCTCGATGCGGCGCAGCCATTGACGATCGAGCGCAAGCTGAATGAGCCTTCGGTCTGCCTGCTCTGGCTCTGCCTGCCTTCCGGCGGCACCCTGTCTGCGCCCTCTCGCAATCAATCGCTCAACATAACTGGCGACGACGGAACCTGCTATTTCACCGGCTACGTCGCTGTAACTCCACAGCCCGAATATGCCGGACTCGGCATCGAAGGCCCGCGCTACAGGCTCGCCATCCAGGCTGTCAGCGACGAGATCTTGCTCGACCAGTTATCTGTATCGCCAAGCAAAGGCTCAACCGGGCAAACGGCAGGCTCGCTGATCACGTCGCTCGTAACTCGCACCGGCTCGACAAGTCTGTCTACGCAGGCCGTCACTCTGAACGCGCCGGTGAGCAGCTTCGTTCCCGATGCGGGCGCTCCATGGAGCAAGAGCGCAGGCCAGGTGGCAAGCCTCGCCCGCGCGGCCTATCGTGCGGTGAATGGCGTGCTGGCTTTGTCTTCCGTGCCAGGCGCAGTGCATGTGCTCAATGAGACCGGCGGCACCCTGAACCTTGCAAATCTGTCTCTGACGGCCACCGCAAAGCGCGCCTTGGCCAACGACATCACCGTCTGCGGCGCGCACGAGCCGGTTGCCTATGCCACGGAATACTTTCTGGGCGATGGTGTAACCACGCAATTCAATCTCGCCTTCAATCCATATTTCCCGCCATCCTCAAGGTTGGTCATCATTCGCGAGTTATTCAATGAGAGTGCGATCGATCCTCGCATGTGGGCCAACCTCGGCGGCTCCGGGTATCTCTCGCTGGGGCCCGGCGGACTCGCAATGCGCGGCGGCAACGGGACAGACGGAGATACGCTGCTGACTTGGCTGGATACGATTGAGATGGGCGGAACCCTGCTGCTCGAGGCTTGCGGTGTAACACTCGCTCCTGGCAGCACCGGAATCCTTCCCGGATTCTTCACCGGCCTCGAAACATTGCCCGGCTGCACGGCGGGCTTTCAGGCCACGGCTCTTCAAGGCTCAGGCGCGGTCACCTTGCAGCCTGTTGTGATGGGTGCGGCCTGCGGAACAACCTACGCCGTCAATCCCGCCTATCAATACTCCTTGCGTGTGCGCGTGCATTGCCCTGAGGTTGAACGAGCTCTCGCCGTCTATCGCTCCTACGGTGAAAACGGAGCAGTGACGTACGGCGGCCAATCCAACACCGCGCCTGCCAGGCTTCAATTCGAGATTCAGGAATACGTCAACGGCGTGGCGGGAATGCCGGTCACGCTTTACGATGGGTCGATTGCCAGCCTTCCCGCTGCCTGCATGGTTGTGGCCGCCAGCAGCATCAATCTTGTGGGCACCATGCGCGCCTTGAATCTCACCAGCCTCGGCTCGGGTTGGGTGGTGAGTACGCCTGCGAATGGAACTCCTGTCACCCGCCGCATTGGCACTGCGGCAGAGTCTGCGGAGTGTTATCTGGAGAGCACCGGCAAGCTCGTCTTTTACACCGGCTTTGCGCCGCCGGTTGGCGAGCAGATCGCCGTAAGCTATCGCACCGTGGGTCGAGCCGTGGGCCGTGCCGTAAACGCGGCCAGCCAGCAGGCATTGGCGCTGGCCGGCTCGCCCTCCGTGGCCACATGGATTGGCGAAGTCCTCAGCCCGCCTGCCCGCAGCTCGCAGGATTGCCGCAACGCAGCCCAGGCAATGGAGCAGGCGGCGGCCAGCGTGAGTGCCCTGTGGAGCGGCGCATACAAAGGAACGCAAGCGAGTTTCGCCGCCGATGTGTGGCCCGGCGACGCCTTGCAGCTCACTGCTCCATCGACTGGCATCAACACGCAGGTCGTTGTGCGAACCGTCAAGATAAGCTATCGCGCCAGTTATCCCGACCAGGTCAACTATGCGATTGCTTTCGCCAATGACTGGGCCGACGATCTCGCCATCAAGACAAGCGCAACGGTTCCGGATGATACCTGGCTGCCCGCGCCGGTAACTCCTGCTTATCTCACCAACCTTAACGGACTTACCGTAACTGCAATGACCGGATCGACAGTTACCATCAACACAGGAGCAACAGCGCCCACGGGCGGCGGATTCGAGATTCGACGGCGCGACTTCTGCTTTATGCCCGGCGAGGATCCTGACCTGGTGATGCGCGGCTCGCAGCCGAATATGACCTTCACGCGCACTTCAGCCGGCGACCGCTATTACGTTCGGATGTATGACGGCGCAACACCGCCGAACTATTCGGAGTTCTCGGCTGCGTTGTTCCTGAATTTGCCGCTGGCATCGTAGAGAGCACTCTGGCCCGCGTGCCAATAAAAGATGGAGTCCAGTCAATGCGGATGATGATGAATGAATTCGAAGCGCAGGTGCTGAGCGACTTAAGCGTGCTGAAGACGCAAATGACCGGCCTAATGGGCGATGGCAACGGCGGGCGCGTCGCGGACCTCGAGCGTCGTATGGAACGGCACGAACAGAACTGGCAGCGCGCCAAAGGCTTTGTGGCCGCGGTAAGTGTGCTCTTTGCGGTGATGGAAGTGGCTGTCGAAGCATGGTTCCGGCGCTAGTCGCCAGAGCCGCATGCCGGCCTTCCTCGTATAATCAGCCCCATGAACGACAAGCCTTTGGTTGGCGTGGTCATGGGCAGCAAGAGCGACTACGAAGTGCTTTCGGCCGCCGTTGAAATCCTGCGCGCGCTTGAGATTCCCCACGAATCCAGAATCGTCAGCGCGCATCGCACCCCCGACTGGCTCTTCAAATACGCTGAGACGGCGCATGCCCGAGGCCTCCGCGTCATCATCGCCGGAGCCGGCGGCGCCGCGCATCTGCCGGGCATGCTGGCCGCCAAAACACTGGTCCCCGTGCTCGGCGTCCCGGTCGCGGCGACGCAACTCAACGGCATCGACTCGCTGCTTTCCATCGTGCAAATGCCCAAAGGCGTTCCCGTCGGTACGCTGGCCATCGGCAAGCCCGGAGCAGCGAACGCCGCACTGCTCGCCGCTGAAATTCTCGCCGGAACCGACGCCGCGCTCTACGAACGCCTCGCCGCTTGGCGTGCCGCACGCACCCAGGAAGTTCTCGACCAAACACTGGATCAGGAGCTCCCGCGGTGAGGCTGTCCGAACCTTTGACCCCTTTGACATCTTCCGTTGTAAGGCCCGGCGGACTGATCGCCATTCTTGGCGGCGGTCAGCTCGGCCGCATGACCGCCATGGCCGCGCGCACCATGGGCTATCGCGTGCGCGTGTTGGACCCCGAACCTGCCTGCCCCGCCAGCTTCATCGCAGACGAAACCATCGTCGGCCGCTGGGACGACGTGGACGCCGCGCGCCGCCTTGCCACCGGCGCCGATGCCGTCACCCTGGAGATCGAGCAGATTGGCGTCGACGCTCTCTCTGAAGTGGCGGGCCTTGCGCCGCTCCGTCCCGGCGTCGAGCCCATCCGCATCATCCAGGACAAGACCCTGCAAAAAACCTGGCTCGCCGAGAATGGCTTTCCCGTAGGTCCGTTCCGTGTGGTTCGCAGTGAAGCGGAATTGCACGAAGCAGTGCGCGCCCTCGGTGGCCACGTCTTTCTAAAAATCGGCCGCGGCGGATACGACGGTCGCGGCCAGGCGCGCATTGGTCCCCACGCCGCCAATGCCCACGCGCCTGCGACGGAACACTCCATTGCAGCGGCATGGCAGGCCATCGGCGCTCGGCCCGCAGTCGCAGAGCAGGCCATCGATCTCGATTGCGAAATCAGCGTCATGGCCGCGCGCAGTCCCGCAGGCGAGGTCCGCAGTTATCCCGCCGCGCGCAATCATCATGAAAATCAGATACTCGCCTGGAGCGTGCTGCCCGCCGGAGTGCCCGCGGAACTGGAATCGCGTGCAGAAGCTCTGGCCGCGGCAATCATCGCCAAGCTCGGCATCGAAGGTTTGCTCTGCGTTGAGGTATTTGTCACCCGCAGCGGCGAATTGCTGGTCAACGAGCTTGCGCCCCGCCCGCACAACAGCTATCACCAGAGCGAGCGCGGCTGCGTCACCAGCCAGTTTGAGCAACTTGTGCGCACCACCTGCAACCTGCCGCTCGGCGATACCACGCTCATCACCCCTGCAGCAATCGTCAATTTACTCGGCGACGTCTGGCTCGACAGAACCGAACCGCCCGACTTTGCAGCGGCCCTCGCCGTGCCCAGTGTGCGCCTGCATCTCTATGAGAAGCACACACCCCGCGCTGGCCGAAAGATGGGGCACCTATCTGCAACAGGCGCGACCGCGGAAGGAGCGCTGGCGCGTGTGCTGGAGGCGAAGGAAAAACTTTAGTCGAGAACCGGAAAGGACCGAGCGAGGTCTTTCGGATTGACGCGAATTCTGAGCTCGCTGTCGGCCGGATGATTGCGCACAAAGCCATCGGCATAGTTGGGATAGATATAAGGCTTGTTGATCGTACCTTGAAAGCGCTCCGAGTCTACTTTGTATTTGTATTGGAGCACTACATAATCTCCGCCGTAGCCATGCTTTTCAAAGTGGCAGCGGACAATCCTGCCTGGCACGGTCGGCCATTTGAGGCTCACCGCAGCGCGCCAGAGAATGACCATTAGGCGCACGATAAAGCCGATGAAGATGTCGATAACGAAGCCGGCCATCTCATAGGAAGATTATCAAACGGCGGCAGTACTACTCGCCCTTCTGCCACCGCTTCGGTCTCTGGTTCTGCTGCAGAATCTTTTTCCTCAGCCGCAGCGACTTCGGCGTAACCTCGACCATCTCATCCTCGGCGATGAACTCGATGGCCTGCTCCAGATTCAGCGCCTTCACAGGCACCAGCCGGATGGCCTCGTCCGCGCTCGACGCGCGCATGTTGGTCATCTTCTTTTCGCGCACCACGTTCACGTCGAGATCGTTATCGCGCGAGTGCTCGCCCACCACCATGCCCTCGTAGACCTCAACGCCCGCGCCCACAAACAGAATGCCGCGCTCCTGCAATCCGTTCAGCGAATAGGTCGTCGTCAGCCCCTGGCGATCGGCAATCAACGCGCCCGTGGGCCGCTGCGGAATCTCGCCCTGGTAAGGAATGTAGCCATCGAACAGCGCGTTCATCACAATCGTCCCGCGCGTCTCGGTCAGCATCTCGCTTCGCAGCCCGATCAGCCCGCGGCTGGGCACGCGAAACTCCAGGCGCACGCGCCCCGACCCATGATTGTGCATCCGCGTCATCTCGCCCTTGCGCGGCCCCAGCTTCTCAATCACCGTGCCGGTATAGGCTTCGGGCACGTCGATGGTCAAATGTTCCACCGGCTCCATGCGCGTACCTTCCACCATCTTGGTCACAATCTCGGGCCGCCCTGCCATCAGCTCAAAGCCTTCGCGGCGCATCATCTCAATCAGAATCGCGAGTTGCAATTCGCCACGCCCCAGCACCTTGAAGCTGTCCGGCGAACCGGTGTCTTCCACGCGAATCGACACATTGGTCAGCAGCTCTTTTTCCAGCCGCTCGCGCAGATTGCGGCTCGTCACGTATTGGCCTTCGCGTCCCGCAAACGGAGAATTGTTCACGCTGAATTGAATCGCAATGGTCGGCTCGTCAATCACAATCAGCGGCAGCGGCGAGGGGTTCTCCACGCTGGTAATCGTCTCGCCAATGGTGATGCCTTCCACGCCGGCCACGGCCACAATGTCACCCATGGTGGTCTCAGTCGTCTCGGTGCGCTTGAGGCCGCTGAAGGTGAACAGTTTCGTAATGCGCGTCTTCATCAGCGAGCCGTCGCGCTTTGAAATCGTCACGTCGTCGCCCGCATGCAGCGTCCCTTGAAACACGCGGCAGATGGCGATGCGCCCAAAATATTCTGAGTAGTCGAGATTGGTCACCAGAATCTGCAGCGTTCCGTTTTCATCGCCAGTGGCCGCGGGAATCGTGCTCACAATCGTCTCGAACAGCGGCTGTAAATCCGTTCCCGGCTTGGCCATATCAAGCGTCGCCGTGCCCGCCTTCGCTACCGCATAGAGCACCGGAAAATCCAGTTGCGACTCATCGGCATCGAGGTCGATGAAGAGGTCGTAAATCTCGTTCAGCACTTCCTGTGGACGCGCATCCGGGCGATCGATTTTATTGATCACCACAATCGGCAGCAGCTTGGCTTCCAGCGCCTTGGCCAGCACGTAGCGCGTCTGCGGCAACGGACCCTCGGCCGCATCCACCAGCAGCATCACGCCATCTACCATCTTCAGCGCGCGTTCCACTTCGCCGCCAAAATCGGCGTGGCCCGGCGTATCCACAATGTTGATCTTGCCGCCCGCAAAATTGATGGCTGTGTTCTTCGCCAGGATGGTGATGCCGCGCTCCCGCTCCAGGTCGTTCGAATCCATCACCCGCTCTGCCACCTGCTCGTTGGCGCGAAATGTCCCCGACTGCCGCAGCATGGCGTCTACAAGGGTGGTCTTGCCGTGGTCAACATGGGCGATGATGGCGATATTACGTATCGTCTGGGTCACAGGTGCGGCTTTCCTTCTCAGCGGATCCGGCTGCTCTGAGCCGTCAAGTTTCGGCATTTCTACTGCTTCCGCCACGTCGCTGCAACCCGTGAAGGGCCGCTGCTTCCTGAGGAAGAATCCCTTTGGCATCCGTGGTCTACCCGACGCCAACAGCAGAAGTGCATTGGGGGATGAAGATACGATGAATAGCCGCACACTGCGGCATCTTTCATTCTATCAGGAGTGCGAATTGCCCGGTTTCGGCTGGATGCGCCGATGCGCGCGGGTACGCACCTTCGACCCGTCCTCCAGGTCGAAAGCGGCATTCACCAGCGCAATGTGCGAGAAGGCCTGGGGGAAATTTCCCACCAGCCGTTTGCGCCCCACGTCGTATTCTTCCGCCAACAAGCCAACGTCGTTGCGCAGTCCCAGCAGCTTCTCATACAGCGCGCGCGCATCCTCCGTGCGCCCGATTGCCTTCAGGCTGCTCACCATCCAAAAACTGCACGCTAGAAACACGCCCTCTCCCGGCGGCAATCCGTCCGGCGCTTTCGACGTGTCGTAGCGCAGCACCAGCCCGTCCGGCATCAACTCGCGCTCAATCGCCTCCACGGTGGATTTCACGCGCGGGTCGCTGCCCGGCAAAAATCCCACCACCGGCATCAGCAGCAGCGAAGCATCAAGTTGGTCTGAACCGTACGCCTGCGCAAAGCTGTTCTTCTTTTCGCTGAAGGCCTTCGCGCATATCTCCGCGTGAATCGCATCGCGGATCGTCTTCCACTTCTCCATCGGTGCGTCGTAACCAAGCTGCTCCGCCAGCATCGCGGCGCGATCGAACGCCACCCAGGCCATCATTTTGGAATAGGTGAATTGCTGCGCCCCGCCGCGCGTCTCCCAAATGCCTTCATCCGGCTCGCGCCAAATGGTTTCAAGATGCTCCAGCAAAAGCACCAGTACGCGAAAGTCGGATTCACCGTGGCCAAACACGGTGTGCTGCGCATGGAAAAATGAGTCGAGCATCTCTCCATAGATATCGAGTTGCACCTGCAGCGAGGCCGCATTGCCAATCCGAACCGGCTGCGAATTCTCATAGCCCGCCAGCCAGCCTGCCTCCCATTCAACAAGCTGCCGCTCTCCCTTCAGCCCATACATGATCTGCACCTGGTCCGGGCTTCCCGCCAGCGCGCGCAGCAGCCAGTCCTGCCACGCTTTGGCTTCCTCAAAGTAGCCGCCATTGGCAAGCGCCAGCAGCGTGAATGTTGTGTCTCGCAGCCAGCAGTAGCGATAGTCCCAGTTGCGCTGGCCGCCAATCGATTCGGGCAGTGACGTGGTCACCGCCGCGACAATCCCGCCCGTCGGACGAAACGTCATCGCCTTCAGCGTCATCAACGACCGCTCTACTTCATCGCGATATTTCCCCGCGTATTTCAGGCGCGAGCACCATCGATGCCAAAAGTGCTCCGTGTTCTCGAGCGCCTGCCCCACGTCAATCAACGGTGGATTTGTGCGATACGAGATGCCATATGTCAGCGTGAATTCCACGCGCTCGCCCTGGCTCACGTCGAACTCCGCCACCGTCTTCAGGTTCTCGCCATGCACTGGAACCGATGCGTTCAGGACGGCGAGGTTCGGCCCCGCGATGGCCCGCATGCCGCTCTCTGTGCGGGTCACCCACGGCACCGTGCGGCCATAGTCGAAGCGCAGCGCCAGGTCCATGCGCATCGGCACGTTTCCGCGAATGCCCTCAACAATGCGGACGACGACGGAGTTTCCGGTGCGGGCAGGCATGAAGTCAATCAGCCGAATCGCGCCGTCGGCATTTTCAAATGTAGTTTCAAGAATCATCGTCGAGGGGCGATACCGCCGCGTCGTGGTCCACTCGCCATCGGCCGGTGCAAGCTTCCAATATCCGTTTTCTTCCGTCCCCAGCAGCGCAGCAAAGCACGCCTCGGAAGAAAAATCAGGCCAGCACAGCCAGTCGATCGAGCCGCTGGCAGACACCAGCGCACCCGTTTCGCAATCGCCGATCAGGGCGTAATCTTCAATTCTCGCGGCCATCGTTTGTCCTGCGGATCGCGGTGTTAGCGGATCAATCCCTCATCCACCGCAAAAGTCGCGCCGGTCACCTCCGACGCCTCGTACTCTAAAAGAGTATCGCGCCGAAGGCCGCAGGCCGCACCGTCCCCTAGAATTCGCTCCTCACCATTTCCAACCCCGGACCCGTGTCACTCTCCCCAGTCAATGAAGCCTCTGTGACATTGATCAGCCCAGCCTTGTTTGCGCCCGTCAGCTTCATGCGGAAAGTGACCGGCGCATCCTTCAAAGTGCGCGGCGGATGGGCGCCGCGATGGCTCACCTGAAAAGTAAGCGTCTCGCCGTCAAACTTAGGGTTGAATATCGGCCCGGGACTTCCCGGCGTCGATGTCCACGGCTGCCCTACAGCTTCGCGCTTGTGCAAATAGAAGAGCACCGCGCCCTGCAAGCTTCCGCTTTCGTTGGTGAGACTGAGCGTGATAAAGGGCAAACCATCCATCTGCGCTCGCCACACGCCCACAATCGGCGTCACATCCGCTGCGTCTTTCGCCACGCCGGTCTGCGCGCGAAGCGCCGTCGTGCCGAACATCGCTAGAGCGCAAAGTGACACAATTCTTAGCCACATGGCCGACTCCTTCATTCGCATTCATCCTTACTGCTTTGCAATCGCGGCCGTCGCCAGCGTTCCGCCCAGTCCCATTGTCTCCACCGCCGACGACGGCACAATCACCATCGAGCCGCGCTCCTTGATCGCCTCGTACAACATGTTCATTGCGCGCAGATGCAGCGCACCTGGGTTGTCGTTGTAGACCCTCGAAGCCTGCGCAAACTGATCCGACACCTGCACCTCGGCCTGGCCCAGAATCACGCGCGCCTGCCGCTCCCGCTCTGCCTGCGCCTGCTGCGACATCGCATCTTCAAGTGACTGCGGAATTCGTACATCCCGGATCTCCACCGATTGCACGGTGATCCCCCACGGATTTGTCTTCTCGTCCAGAATCTGCTGAAGCTGCCGCCCCATCATCTCCCGCTCCGTGATCATCTGCGCCAGTTCATGCCGCCCGATGGACTCGCGCAGCGCCGTCTGCGCGCTCATGTTTACCGCCTCGATAAAATTCTCCACTTCAAGAATCGACTTCTCCGCGTTCCACACCATCCAGAACACAATCGCGTCCACATTCACCGGCACCGTATCCCGCGTCAGCGTGGATTCGGCCGTCACGCTGTGCACGCGCACGCGCTGGTCAATATAGGTGCTGATGGTTTCGAACACCGGCACCACGTGGAACCAGCCCGGCCCGCGCAATCCCACGTAACGGCCCAGCCGCATCAGCGCAACCTTCTCCCATTGCTGCACAACCTTGATGGCAAACAACAGGTAAACGCCTACCAGCCCGCCCACAATGGCCGGCGCCGGATGATGAATCAACGCGCTCACAATGGCTCCTGCGCCGATGCAAATCACAAACGCCGTCACTGCCACTCTGTTCATCGGAACGACTTCAACTCTCGACATCATCTTTCACCTCCTGCGGATTGGCTCAGTCTGCAATCCGCGGAACTCTTCAATCAGATCGTCCACCGTGAATCCAGCCGCGCCCGCGCGCGAAACGCAATCCGTCACAATCTGCGTCAATTGCCGCGTGCGCTCCGCATCCGCCTGCTTCATTTTCTGGGTGCTGATAAACGTGCCCGTGCCCTGGTGCGTCTCCAGCAGGCCGCCCAGTTCAAGCTCGCGGTAAGCGCGCACCACGGTGTTGGGATTGATGGCCAAGTCCACCGCCAACTGACGCACCGTGGGCAGTTGATCGCCCGCCGCCAGCAACCCCGATGCAATGCCACCGCGCACCTGGTCAATCACCTGGCGATACACTGGCACGCCGCTGTGCAAGTCCAACTGGAATCGAAACCCGGCAGATGCTGGTCGTTGACTCATTGCAAAATCAGTGTACTATAACACTAGTACATTGTGTCAAGAAAATAATTTATGCCGCTCGTCGGAATCCTCAACCTCGCCTCCAGCTCTTCGTTTCGAAGCTTAGACCCGGCCCGTTTCCTCATACGCGTCCCGTCGGGTAAACTTTCCGGGCAATGAGAATCCCCTCTCACCACTGTGTGAATTCCCCGAATCGCCTGCCTTCTCCGCTCCTTACCCGCATCTTCCCTGCGCGAATCCTCGCTGCCTGCGCGCTCGCGCTGCTGCTCGGCGCCGCGCCGCTCCATGCCCGCGCCCAATCCAAATCCGCGCATCTCGTCA
>CAWACG010000006.1:0-79975 GCA_963780515.1 uncultured Acidobacteriaceae bacterium | reverse complement strand
AATGCGGTCGGCGGTGACAAGATCGGCGCGCTTGCCCATCTGCTCAAGCAGCATGCCCATGGCGAGGACGCTGCCGACGGCGTCGCCGTCGGGGCGGGAGTGGGAGCAGACGAGGAAACGCTCGCCGGCACGGATGAGTTTGAGGATGGCGTGGACGGGGTCGGGTTCGGCGGATGGGGCAAGAGAGGCGCTGCCGGGAGGGACGACCAGCTCGGCGGGGCCAGGGGCTCCACGCGGGTCTTTGGGTGCGGGTTTGGCTGCGGGGCTGGCTGCGGGGCTGGGCGCGGAGTTTTGCGGGGTCAGGCGTGGCAGCGGCGGCGCGCGCGGGAGTGGCGAGGATGGGACGAGTGGCCTTCATGCGCGGCTATTCCACTGGAGCTTTCTGGCGCTTACGCGAGCGGGACATGAGCTCGTCGATGCGGGCCTGGAAGCGGCCGGAGCGGTCGGCAAAGAAGGCGAGATCGGGAACGTGGCGGACGCCCATGCGCTCCTTGAGCTCGAAGCGTATGTAGCCCTTGGCGGCCTCAAGGCCGGCGACGGTTTCGGCTTCGGCTTTGGCGATGTCGGGGACTGCGCTATCGAGGGCGACGTAGACGCGGGCGGATTTTCCGCCAGGGTTGAGGATGACCTCGCTGACATAGCAGAAGGCGATGCGGGGTCGACGAGCTCGCCCTCGATCATGGCGCCGATTTCGACGCGCAGCGTTTCAGCAACGCGGTCCTGATGATGCTTTCGCCCCCGTGCTCCGGCATGGCCCTAATTCCTCCGCGGGTAAACCATTCAGGATAGCAGAGGGGGTTTGGACGGGCTGGAAAGATGGTATTGTCTTAAATCTGCGTTGAAGGGAATTACGCGGCGTCGGAGCACTTTGGGTAGTGGTTCACGTTGTAGAGGACGTCTCCTCTTACTTTCCGCAGCGGTGTAGTGTCGGCTCGTTTCCTCACCTCTAACGAAAAACGAAATCTGATCCCCGAACCGTATTTCCACCCCACATGTTCCACAGCGATATGGCTTACGTTGAGGTTGTAGGTCAAATTCGCCCGCAAAACACGGACGTTCATGCCATTCCGCGAATAGCTCATGGGGTTTAGGTGTAATGGCTCCTTCCCACCTCCCCCGGTAGTACTGCACAACCGGGGTCAACGGTTCTAGGTTTACGTCACATTTCGAGCAAACATGTTTTGGCATATTGCGCCTCGCATCAACCCACTGGAAGGCTAATGTTGGAAACCAGCTGCGGTCAGAACCGGACCGAGTTCACTTTGCAACTTGCTGCTTGTCCTTCATCCACGCAGCGAAGTCATCGAGAGTGACAGAGAAATACTTATGTGCTCCTTTGGGTTTCCAGAGAATACTGGATGGTTTTACGCGAAGCTCGCCAATCTTTTTCCCAGTGGCTTTTTCGTAGATGGTGTGATTGTATGACTCTGGTTCGCCAAAAGCATTTACAGAACCGGGCATGAGGGCTCCTTTCAGGAGGTGGATTGTCATGTTGACAACAGAGAAACGGAATTATCCCATATTCATCAGATACGTTGTGCGGAAGTTTCTCATAACAGCAAGCGCTTGCTTTTTACCTAAACCACTCATATCGTTAACGGCATGGCATCGACTCGCAAGGAACTCGCCACACTCAAGAATCTGCTCTCTGAAGCCGATCTCATTCTCTCCACAACCAAGCTGCCAGAGGGCCGCGCAACGCGATGCCGCGAACTACTGCGTTCTGCGCTTGCGCTCACTGACGATCTGTTGAGTCAAGCCAAAATGCCTGCTGCCGCTGCACTGGGAAGCAGAGGTGGTGCCGTGACTGCTAAGCGTGGCAGTGAATACTTCCGCCAGCTTGCGGCGAAGCGCAAGACTCTTGGCGGGGGCAGACCGCGCAAAGAAGCCGAATAGCTCTGCTCTCACTTCTTAGGCGGTGGTGGGGGCGGGAGGTTGCGGAGGTGGGGGAGCCTTCGGCGCGGATTTGGGTATAGGTGGCCAACTTTGTCGATCTTCTGCCATTTTGCTCATACGGTCTCCGATTGAACAATAATTCACTTTTTGGGTGGCGGTGGGGGTGGAGGCGGCTTTGGCGCTGGCTTTGGCATGGGTGGCCAACTTTTCTTCGCATGGTCCTGCGTTTTCACGTTCTCTCGTGTCATGCGCTTTCCAGCCGATGTAGCTTGAGAACCTGCTCTTGCCAGTGCTCCATTCGCTTCGTGTCGTTTGGGGCATCGGTTGTCGCAAGCTCGGAGATTTCGGTCTCGCGGCGTTCAAGGTCCACAAGATCAGCTTCTGCGTCCTCACTGTAATGGTGATGCCACAGTCTCTTGTAATCGTTGGCAAGTTGATTCCAGCCATAATGCAATTTCGCCATTGTCCGAATTTTGGAATCCAGATTGACGGCGACGGCATAGGCGGTTGCTATGGCTCCAAAAATCGACAGGACGATGGGAACCCACACCGGAAGTTTGGCGATGAGAGTAGCGGCAGCGCCAGAGGAAAGGAAGAATGATGCGCCCGTTATCCACTGCTTCTGTGTGGTGTAATGACTCGCAAGATCACCGAAGTACAAGGACCGTACCTCAGCAAAAATCTGGCTTTCCCAAACATCGTCGGCCTGTTCTCGCGTAAGCATCGGGTACCCCTCCACCTCATTTTAGACCTTCTCAGGTTCTAAACAGCTAAAATGGACGCTCCAAAACGAAACGCCCGGCGCGATGCTGGGGCGATTCGATAGAGCGGCTGGATACCCTCCATCGTAACCCCGCATCGTGACCGCGCAAGGGTGCGAATGGACAATCCTGACCGGCCTGTCTTTACTCCAGAAATCGATTTTCACATCGAACAGGTTCAGAACCAAGCTGATCGCCTTGCGTGGCAGCAGTTAAGGGCGTTGCAGGTTCCGACAGCGATCTCGCGGAAGATGATGAAGGCGGCGTACCCACCGGAATTCGTCGGACCTCCCGACCCCAAAAGCCCAAAGAAATTCTCCTGCATATTCGGACCTATGCCAGAACACTCTATCTGGCAGAAGGAAACTTCTATCAAACTGGGCGCATGTCGAAGAGCAACTCCGAAAACTAGCGGATCGGATCGTTGAGAGAGTGGGGGCAACCGTTGCCGATGTCGAGGAATCTGCTGTAAAGCTCAACATCAGCCTTTCGCATCATGGTGTCTCGATGGGGCAGATGCAGTTGGCTGCACTAAGAGAAGTGAACGAACTCATCGGGAAACGACTCGAACCTCAAGGAATCACAAGCGGTAAGTCTGAGTCGGTCGCCAAGCTCAAAAATCGCCACGAATCCGGATTCTGTTGACTGTCCAGAGGCTGCACGAAAAATGGAGGAGCATGTTCAAACACGCGGCAGTCACGATGACGCAGTTCGCTATCGAAGTTGGAACTTCAAACCGGACGCTGCGGAAATTCAGGAATACTGGCAGGGTCAAGAAATCCATTTTTGCTGACATAGCCAAGGCAATGGGAATCACTAAGGAATCATTACTTAACATATAATAATCATATATTTACGCCTCTTCTCTTCCGATTAGATTCCGCCCAAGTTCCGATAATCTTCCGCTTCTATAGTCTTAGCTTCCGCTCTGATTCTTGTTCTCGGTTTGGGTGTGCCCTAAGCTTATCGATCTTTTCCAGAACATCTCCGATCACCTGTATGGCGGCTCATTCCATCCTCCGGCAAGATGGAAAGCATGAAGACGGCAATCACAATTCGACTGCGCGGGCCACCACTGGCCGCGTCCCCTGCGGGGGGCCAAATGGCCTTCCCTCTTCTTCACCCTGCGTGAAAATCTGCGCTGACAAACAACAAGCGCTTGCTATATTATTTACTCATGATTAACGAGGCACAATCCGTAAACGGCCGCGTAGCCTCCATCAACGCACTATTAGGACACTACCTGGAATGTGGTGGTGCAGTTCGAGAGAAACCATCCCTCAGGGGCTGAAGCCCGCGTTGAATTTACGGCGATTACGGCACGAGTCAACTCGTGCCCTTTCAAAACGACTTCAAACTGCACCACTATCCGGGAAAGATGGTAGTGCGGGTCAGGCAGTTGTCAGGGGCGAGTGATCAGCTCGGTGTCGGGGGAATCTTTTTGCCGGGCTTCGTTTTCGAAAGGGACTTCAGCCTGGGCATTCATCTCGTGAACCCATTGGTTGTGCAATCTCTTGTAATGGCGCATACGCAGGATGGTGGCCAGGAGTACGATGCCTCCGGCGACTGCTCCAATTATCCAGAGGGCGCGCTCGGTCATCGAGCCTCCTTGCCGACTTATATAGACATTAGTAAACAGAAAAGGCGAGAAGAATGCCCACTGAAAAGGGGGCGGTTTGGGGACGGCGGTATCTCTTAATGCAATAGGCGTGGGAAGGGTGAATTCGGGCCAGTGGGCGCTTGCGGCATTTCTCCGTCCTGGGAGCGGGAAAACGATGCGAACCGCTGGTCAGGCGGACGTGGAGCGAGCGGATTGGATTCGCCAGAGGATGTAGGGCAGGGCGGTGAGGGCGAGGATGAGGGCGACGTGCACCAGGCTGGGCGGAGTGTTTTGCGGGGATGAGACGGACGCCACCTTCATGCTGATGTGGGAGAGGGTGTGGACCGCGGTGCGGCTGGCGCTGATCTGGGCGGTTCCTCCGCACCATGCAATGAGAAGAAGGCCGATTGCGGGCCAGAGGGCGCGGGATCGCTGGCGGGCAGCGGCGAGGGCGATGGCCCATCCGACGAGATAGGGCGCGCTGAAGTACATCATGCGGCCGGTTTGAAACCAGAGGTTCTGGATGCCATAGATTGGGCCGCCTGTATGGGCGCCAAAGGGCGTGTCGGCCGTGGGCAGGAAGATGAGCCAGCCGAAGGCGAGGATGGAGCACGCGACGATGTAAAGGCCCGCGAGCAGGCAGAGCGGAAGGAGGCCGAAGGCGGCCCAGGGCGCGCGGGCGGTGAAGGACTGGAAGTTGCGCTTGCTGGTCATGGCGCGGGCCAGATCGTCGATGGAGCCGAGGCGGGCGAAGGCGGCTGATTCGGCTTCCTGGGGCGAGCGGCCGGTGCGGATTTCTTCTGCACGTAAGTCGGCGAGGTGGTCGCGGAGCTCGTGGAGATAGCGGCGGACGTGACGGGGTGCGACTCCGGCGCGGAGAAGGCGCTCGCGGAGCTCATTGAACGGGCTGGGCATGTTGCCCTCCTGTGAGCACGGTTTGAACGGCGGCGGCGAGATGGGACCAGGTGTGCGAAAGAGCGGCGAGGCGGCGCGTGCCGGCGGGCGTGAGCGAGTAGTAGATGCGGCTGCGGCCGTTGACGGTTTTGCGCCGGGAGCGGAGTGCGCCGTCGCTTTCAAGCGCATGGAGGACGGGGTAGACGACGCCTTCTCCGACGGCGACAACCTCCGCGGTGCGGTCGCGAATGGACTGGACGATCTCGTAGCCGTACATTTCCTGATTTTGCAGCAGGCGGAGGATGAGGAGCTCGGGAACGCCATTCATGAAGTTCGGATTGGACTCGCGGGCGGACATTGGAGGAATAATACCTCGGAGTTCAAGGTATTGCAAGAGTGATATGCGGGCGCGGATTTGAGTGACGTGGGGGCGGATGGGGCGGTGTAGGATGGGGTCCTGCCCGGCACGCACGAGGTACGGGGAGATGCCGGGGCACGGAGGGGAAGTGCGATGGCGGTGCGCGGGCTAGTTGGAGTGGTCACAATTGCGGCGCTGGCGGCGTGTGGGGTGGGGCTGCGGGCGCAGAGCGCGGGAGAGCCGACCGCTTATACCGTTACGACGAACAACTGGATGAAGGGTCCGCTGGCGGTGACGAAGACTTACCGGCTGGGCTCGAAGGCGCTGGTGGAGCAGAACAGCACTCCGGCGGAAGTGGCGGGCGCGTCGCACACGGTGCAGCTGCGGACCATCTACGACCTGGACAAGAAGGAGAGCTATAGCTGGGATCCGCTGAATAACTCGGCGACGTGCGTGATGGGGAGCTACGACAAGGGCTGGGGCGATCCTTTTGCCGGCGCGGGCGATCTGATTAAAAAAGGCGCGAAGCAGGTGGGGACGGAGACGATGGACGGATTCCAGACGCGGATTCTGGAGCTGACCGAGCCCGCGAAGAAGACCAAGGCGTGGGTGGATACGCGGACGGGGATGGTGGTGAAGCTGGAAGTCACGGCGGAGGGCAGCACGGCGCGCACGCTGCTGGAGGTGACGAGTGTGAGCCTGACGCCGCCGCCGGAATCGCTGTTCGATTTGCCGGTGATATGCGGCGGGAGCGGTGAGACGTCTGCCGCGGCGGCTGCGGTGCCGGAGTCGGCGGACGAGCTGGATGCGCTGACGGGCGGAAACGCGAAGGATTTTGTGCGCGGAGTGATGGGGCCGGGCTCGGAGAAGTCGTGCACGATGCTTTTCAGGGTGGTTCATGCGGGGACGATGGCGCCGCTGGAAGGGAAGTTTCAAGTGGCGGTGGATTTGAAGTCGGCGACAGAGCCGACGCCGCACTACGACATCGGCGTGAATGACCAGGGGCGCGCAACCTTTGCGGGCGGGGCTCTGCACGAGGTGGCGCCGGGGGCGCACGGGGTTTATCGCGTGGAGAACGTGCCGGAAAAGTTCGTGATGGATGTGGAGTTTGGAGAGCCGGGAGCGGCGTCAGCGAATATCTACCGTCAGTGCTCGGGGCCGCAGACGGTGCTGCTGTATGTGGTGAAGAACCCGGACAATATTGCGTCGGGCGGGGACTGGCTTTGGGTGAAGGCGGGGAAGCTGGCGGTGGCGCGGTGATAAGGGCGTGAGTGGCGGCAGGTCAGGACTCGAGGTATTCCCAGAAGCTGTCGGCGAGTTCGGCGCCGTGTTCGTTGGCGATGCGGCGGGCGGCGCGCTCGACTTCTTCAACGAGGCCGTGCAGATAATCGCGTGAGCGGGAGATGGCGACGATGCCGAGGGTGGCGGACTGCCACGTGACGGCTTCGTCGAGCTCGGCGATGGAGATGTTGAAGCCCTGGCGCAGCTGATCCTTCAAAGAGCGGACGACCTGGCGACGGTCCTTGAGGGACTGGGCGTGTTCGATGCGGAGTTCGAGGGTGAGCTGGGCTACGGGCATGGCGTGCACTGTGCGGCTGGATGCGATGGTCTGGTTGGTTGATCATTCTACGGTCTGCGACGAATTCAAGCTACGGCAAATTCAACTGCGCAGCTCGAAGCGCGCTGCCGATTTCGACCTTCGAGCGAGGTTGCGGGTCAGGGCAGGAGCGCGAAGGCGACGATGGTTTCACCGGATTGGGTGGTTTCGCTGAGAAGATGGGATTCGAGCGCGTGGGGAATGGGCATTTCGCAGGCGGCGATTTCGGATTCACTGGCGCCGATGAAGCAAAGTTCGCAGCAGCCGAGTACGTCGGCTTCCTGGTCGCCCTGATTGTTATGGGCGGCCATGCGGATGGGCGGGCCGAAGACGCGGCAGGTCATGGGACGCCAGGCATAGACATCGCAGAGGCCGGTGGCGGGATCGAGGGCGGGACACGGGGCCTCGTTGGCAAAGTCTTCAAAGCGGGCCTGGTCGGCTTCGGAGTCTCCGAGGAGGCCAGTAACGGGATCGCCGGGAAAGTCGGGCAAATGCTCGGCGAGCCAGGCGCGGGCTCGGCTTTCGAGATTGGCGGCGAGGGCCGGCTGGTTGGTGCGCAGTTCTTCCATGCTGGCGCGGAGGCGGAGGACGTCGAGTGCGTTGATGGCGAAGGCTCCGTGGCAGCATTGCGTGCAGCCGGGGCGGCAGGCGAGCCAGGGGCCGGCGCGGCGTGCGGCTTCGGCCAGCGAGGCGTCGACGATTTGCACGAGTTGGGAGTCGCCGGCGGGAAGGGGCATAGCGCCAAGGATAGCTGCCGCGGCGGCAATCTGCCTGGGGATTCAGATGCCGATTTGGGGGTAGGATAGAGGGCGAGAGGTCGCCGTGCTTTACCTGGAGCGCATTCCCGCCGCCCCGCTGAGCGGATTTGTCCGCACGCTTTGGTATGCGCAGGCCGGCAATGCCGCGCATCGGCGCGAGCGGATTTTGCCGACTGGGTGCGTGCAGGTAATCCTGAACCTGGCACGCGATTTTCTGCTTGACTGCCCCGAGGGCCGGAACGACTTAAGGATGCCGCCGTCGCTGGTGGTGGGCGCGCGGTCTGTTTACGAAATTGTGGACAACTCGGACATGGCAGACCTGATTGGGATTGTCTTCGAGCCCGGCGGATTTGCGCCTTTTGTTTCAGACGCGGTGGATTTGTTCAGCAATCGCAGCGTGCCGCTTGAGGATGCGTGGGGCGCGACAGCGCGTTCATTGCGCGATCGGCTGCGGGAGATTGCCGATGTGCGCACGCGGCTGAGTTTTCTGGAGCGATTTCTGACACGAGCGTTTTGCCGTGCAGCTTGCACAGCGTGGAAAGCGGCGGGCTGGTGAGGTTGCGTTTGCGGTGCGGGGGTTTGACTGCGCGCCGGGGATGGCGACGGTGCGGGAGATGGCGAAGCAGACGGGCTGGAGCGAGCGCCGGTTCTCGCAGGTGTTTCGCGAGGCGGTTGGCCTTTCGCCGAAGACGTGGTGCCGGGTGCAGCGATTTCAGCGCGCGGTGCAGCAACTGCACGCGGGCGGCGACGTGCGATGGGCGGAACTGGCGCTCGATTGCGGGTTCTATGACCAGTCGCACTTTGCCAACGAATTTCGCGCCTTCTCGGGAATTGATGCGACCACGTATTCCGCGCGGCGGACGCGATGGGCGAACCATATCGCGGTTGAGTAGGGCCGGTTAAAATGCGTTGGGAATTTCCGATTTTTCCAAGATCGACGTTTGGGTTGGCTGCCATATTAGTGCGGTAGTTTGAATGCAACCGAGGAGGTTTTATGGCAGGAACGACGACAAATTCGCCATCGACGATTATGCCGGCGCTTCGCTATCGCAATGCGCCGGCGGCGATTGACTGGCTTTGCCAGGTTTTTGGATTTGAGCGGCACGCGGTGTACGCAAATCCCGACGGAACGATTGCCCATGCGGAGCTGACGCTGGGCGGCGGCATGATCATGCTGGGCTCGGTGAAGGACGATGAGTACGGGCGCGGCTTCAAAACTCCGCAGGAACTGGGTGGAGTGGAGACGCGCGGCGCGTACATCGTGGTGACGGATGCCGATGCGGCGCACGCACGCGCCGTGGCGGCGGGAGGGACGATTGTGCGTCCGCTGCAAAACACGGATTACGGCAGCCGGGAGTTCAGTGTGAAAGACCCGGAGGGCAACTCGTGGAGTGCGGGGACGTATGATCCGTGGGCGGCGCACGGGTAGGGGGATCGATTGGCCTCTGCGATATATTCGTTGGGTAGTTCCCGGAGGCCCTGAATGAAAGCGATCCGTTTGGTAATTCCTCTGCTTTTGATTGCGATGTTTGCTTTTTCGAGTCACGCGCAGGACGCACGGCTGCTGGTGGCGCAGAAGGGGCTTGGCAGCCTGGGGATTGTTGATCCAGTGGCGGGGAAGCTGCTGGCTTCTGTACCGGAGGGCGGCATCACCGGGCACGAGGTGGCGGCATCGGCGGACGGGCGGCTGGCGTATGTGCCGATTTATGGGAATTCCGGCGTGGGCGCCCCGGGGACCGATGGCCGCAACATGGTGGTGATCGATATTGCCAGCGGGAAGGTAGTGGGCAACGTCGATTTTGGTCATGGCGTGCGGCCGCACCTGCCGGTTTTCGGGCCGAAGGATGGGCTGCTGTATGTGACGACCGAGCTGGACAAGGCCATCACGGTGATCGATCCGAAGACGCTGACGATAGTGGGGTCGATTCCGACGGGACAGGCGGAGAGCCACATGCTGGCGATCTCGCACGATGGGCGGCGCGGCTACACGGCCAACGTGGGGCCGGGCACGGTGAGTGTGCTGGATATGGCGGCGCGCAAGACGCTGAAGATTATTCCTGTGTCGGGGAACACGCAGAGGATTTCGATTTCACTGGACGACAAGTGGGTGTTTACGGCGGACCAGACACGGCCTCGTATGGCAGTGATTGATACGGCATCGAATGAAGTGGTGAAGTGGGTTCCGCTGGATGGGCTGGGCTATGGCAGCGTGGCAACTTTGGACGGAAAATGGCTGCTGATGACGGTGCCGAAGAAGAACGAGATTCAGGTTGTGGATTTGAAGACGATGCAGGTGGCGCGCTCTGTGGAGACGCCGGCGGATCCGGAGGAAGTGATTGTGCAGCCGGATGGGAAGAAGGCGTGGGTGTCATGCCCCGGCTCGGGGCTGGTGGCGGAGATTGATCTGGGGCGTGGAAGGTGACGCGGCAGATTGTGACGGGGAAGGCTTCGGATGGGCTGGCGTGGGCGGGGCGGTGAGGTGTGCTTTGCGACAAGCGGTCGCTGCAATCGGGATAGGTGTACCATAACTTGTATGGCTAACTATCGCGTAGTTCTTCACCAATCTGAAGAAGGCTACAGCGTCTCCTGCCCCGGCCTGCCTGGATGCTGGTCGCAGGGTACGACCGAGGAAGAGGCGCTCGCGAATATTCGCGTAGCTATCCGCGAATATGTCGATGCGGCTGAGGAGTTGGCTCGCAGTGAAGAGGGCCGCATTGTGGAAGTCGCGGTCGCATAGGGAATCATAGAGATCCCGCTTATCCCCCAAGGATTGAAGCTTTCTTGTTTATTTAGTCGCAGTACCTTCAAATGCCGAAGATTTCCGGAATCAACCATCTTAGAGCTGTCGCCGCGCTGGAAAAGGCCGGCTTTCGCATTCTTCGTCAGGGTGCGCATATTGTCATGACGGATGGCTCGAGGATTCTGACGATTCCGCGCCACAATCCGGTGAACGCCTTCACGATGGGCGGTATTGTCCGCGATTCCGGGCTCAGCGTTGAAGAGTTTCGTAAGCTCCTGTAGCCAGGCCCTCTACCCGATTTCGCGGTCCCAGGTCTCCAGGGATTTTTTGAATTCCAGCATGAATTTGCCGGCGTCGGCGCCATCGATTAAGCGGTGGTCGAAGCCGAGGCAGTAGGTCTGCATGGCGCGGATGGCAATGGTGTCGTTCCCTTCGGCGTCGGTGAGGACGACCGGCTCCTTGCGCAGGCCGCCGATGGCGAGGATGGCCGACTCGGGCTGATTGATGATGGGGGTGCCGAATTCGCCGCCGAAGACGCCGGAGTTGGTGAGGGTGAAGGTGGAACCCTGGACTTCCTCAGGCAGGAGCTTTTTGGAGCGGGCGCGCGCGGCGAGGTCGTTGATGGCGCGAGCGAGGGCGAGGAAGCTGGCGGACTCCGCCTGCTTGACTACGGGCACGATGAGGCCCCATTCAAGAGCGACGGCGATGCCAAGGTTGATATTCGCGTGGTAGTGGATTGAGGTTTCGACGAGCGATGCGTTGAGGATGGGGAAGCGGCGCAGCGCGTCGACGGCGGCCGCGGCGATGAAGGGCATGAAGGTGAGCTTGACGCCGTTGCGCTGTTCGAAGCCGGCCTTCTGGCGCTCGCGGAGACGGGCGATGCGCGTCATGTCGATTTTGTAGACGGAGTAGACGTGGGGGCTGATGCGCTTGCTCTCGGACATGCGCTGGGCAATGATTGCGCGCATACGGGTGAGCGGGACCACCTCGCCTTTCATCTGCGCCACCTGCGGTGGGGCCAACTGCGCCTTCGGCGGCACCTCCGGTGCGGGTGACTGCGGCTTCGCCGCGCGAGATTCGCTCAGGTGGCGGAGGATGTCGTCTTTCGTGATGCGGCCTTCGGAGCCGGTGCCGGGGACTTGCTGCAGGTCGGTGTTATTTTCTTTGGCGATGCGGCGGACGAGAGGTGAGGAGCGCTTGCGTTCGCTGTCGGCGGCCACCTGCGGCTTCGCCGCGCCTGACGCGAGTGCGGCAGGAGCTGCCACTTTCGGCAGTGCTGAAGACTGTTCTTGTGTCGTTGCGCCGGAGGCGTGGTCACTCGCACCGGAGGTGTCGCCGAGGATGGCGACTACGGTGTTGACCTGGACGGTCTCGCCTTCGTGGATTTTGATTTCAGTGAGAATGCCGGCAATGGGGGAAGGGATTTCAGCGTCGACTTTGTCGGTGGAGATTTCAAAGAGGGGTTCGTCTTTTTCGACGTGGTCGCCGGCTTTTTTAAGCCACTTGGTGATGGTGCCTTCGAAGATTGACTCGCCCATTTGGGGCATGACGATCTCGATTCCCTCGTGCGCCTGCGGTGGGGCCAACTGCGCCTTCGCCGGCACCCCCGGTGCGGGCGACTGCGCCTGCGGCGCTGCGGTCGGCTTTGCGTCGCTGCCTCCTATGACGGCGACTACGGTGTTGACCTGGACGGTTTCGCCTTCGGGAAATTTGATTTCGGAGAGAATGCCGGCGATGGGGGACGGGATTTCGGCATCGACTTTGTCGGTGGAGATTTCAAAGAGGGGCTCGTCCTTTTCGACGTGATCGCCGGCCTGCTTGAACCACTTGGTGATGGTGCCCTCGAAGATCGATTCGCCCATCTGGGGCATGATGACATCGGTTGGCATGGATCGTTCACTCCGCGATGCGGGACCTGAAGATGTTCCAGTTCCTGCCGGATTATAAATGGCGGGCACCTCCGGTGCGGGCGACTGCGCCTACGGCGGCAGCTGGATTGTGGAGGCAGCTTGAGAGCGCAGCGCATGCAGGTTCTCGACTGCAAGGACCTGCTGGCGGAAGACGAGGCCAAATTGGCGGGCGGCCTGATGGGCGATGGATTCGAGGGTGGGCAGATCGGCGGGCTTGGCCACTTCGCATTCGAGGCTGGTGACGGGGCGGTCGGTGATGCCGCAGGGATTGATGAGCTGGAAGTCGCGCAGGTCTGTGGTGACGTTGAAGGCGAAGCCGTGGGAGGTGATACCGCGCGAGACGTGGATGCCGATAGCGCCAATCTTGCGGCCCGTATTGGTTGCGCCACGACTCTCGTCCAAAGAGCTGCCGTCTGCAAGACCGCACCAGACGCCGGTGAGGCCGGGGATGCGTCCGGCGCGGACGCCATAGACGCCGCAGAGGCGGATGAGGGCTTCCTCCATGAGGCGCACGAAGTCGACGGGGCCGAGGCGGCCGCCCCTATTCCCCAACGACGAAGACCTGTCGTCGGGGGCCCCGGTGCTAGTGTTCTGGAGGCTGCGGAGGTCGAAGATGGGATAGCCGATGAGCTGACCGGGTCCGTGGTAGGTGACGTCGCCTCCGCGGTTGATTTCGTGCAGGGTGACGCCGCGTTGGGCCAGCAGCTCATCGGACGCGAGGACGTTGGAGCGGTTGGCATTGCGGCCGAGGGTGAGCACGGGCGGGTGCTCGAGCAGCAGGAGCATGTTTTCGATGCGGCTGTGCAGGCGGAGGTCGGCGACTTCAGCTTGCAGGCGCAAGGCGTCGTCGTAGGCGACGCGCCCGAGATAGAGGTACTGGATCATCTTCCTCTTTATTGTAGAGACAGGGCTGCGCGAATGGGGCGCGGAGCGGTTTGGCGCGAAGGGGTAACTTGGGTGCGGATCGGTTGCGGTTAGGGAGGGTGGTTTCGGGGTAGACTAGGGACTGGCAGGAGGACCGGGCGGTCGCTGCCGGATTGCTCGCTCGCGCGAGTTGTCCGGGGGAGGAAAGTCCGAACTCCGCAGGGCAGTGTGCCGGATAACGTCCGGGATGTGGGCTTTAAGGTCCACAGACGGCCAGTGCCACAGAAAAGATACCGCCTCGGCTACCCCTTCCTGCTTCTTCGGAGGCGATGGAGGGCGACCCTGGAGCAACCTGCTGAATTTATTCAGCGAGCGGCGCCAGTGCTGGGGTAAGGGTGAAATGGTGCGGTAAGAGCGCACCGCTCGCGCCTGTAAAGGCCGGGGCAGGGTAAACCCCACACGGAGCAAGACCAAATAGGGAGGGAAGCGCGTGCCAAGAGCCAGGCATGCGCTGCGCATCGGCCCGATGCGGCAAGGCGGCTCGAGCAATTGCCGGAACCTCCGGGTAGGTCGCTGATGAGTGTCCGCGGCAACGCGGCACCTAGAGGAATGACCGCATAGGGCCTGGAAACAGGTCCGGAACAGAATTCGGCTTATAGGTCCTTTTGCCGAATTTCAACGCAACGAAGAACAGCCCCGGCTGGGAGAACCCCAGCCGGGGCTGGCCATTTTTGGAGAGCGGCATTTAGCTTCTAGCTTCTAGCTACTAGCTCCTAGCTCTTAGCTGATCGCGGGCGCGTTGGGGAGTTGGGCCGCCACTCGAGCGGAGCTAGATGGGCACCCTGGTGCAGCACGTATTTCGAGCTAGTTTCCCACGTCTATTTGAATCTCGCTGTGGAGAACAGGTCGAGAACCGGGTGGCTTCAATTGACCCACCCAATTTCGGTTCTTACGATGAAGATGCAATGTCTCGATCCAAGAAAACGCAATCAGAAAATCTACTGCTTTTCCCAGATCCGTTGGCGGAAGGCGGGCTGGAATTCAAGGTTGCGGACAATCAAAAGTCGATTTCGAAGGCCACTTGCACTCCGACTTCCGTTGTTCCGAAGCGGTCCTGCTGCGGCCTGGGAGTGAAATTGCTGGACCTCGGTGCCCGGCTTCCGGTGGTGGCGCATCCGGGCGAGGATTTGGGCTACGATTTGTTCGCGCTGGAAGGAGTTGTGCTGGGGCCGCGTGCCACGGTTCGAGTGCGGACGGGAATTGCGGTGGAGGCGCGGCATCCGGAAACCGGGGTTGCGCTAGGGCTGCTGGTGCGGGACCGGTCGTCGATGGCGGCGCGGGGCATTGCGACGACTGCGGGGGTGATTGATGCGGGGTACCGCGGCGAGGTCCTGGTGCTGATGACGAACCTGGGCGAGGCGGCGGTGGAGTTGAAGGCGGGGGAAAAGATTGCGCAGATGATTCCGGTACCGGTGCTGACGGGGCGTGTTGTCGAGGTGGAGAGCCTGGAAGATTCCGCGCGGGCGGAGAAGGGTTTTGGGAGCTCGGGACGGTGAGGAGGAGGAGGAATCCTTCATGATTACGATTCTCGGTGCCGGTGGAGTGACCAGTAATGAAGTGGCCAAACTGCTCGCGGCGCGCAAACAGCCTTTCAGGCTTGTGAGCCGCCACCCGGTTTCAATGCCGGGCGCTGCGGAAGTCATGGCCGCCGACCTCTACGACAAGGAGCAAACGCTGCGGGCGGTGGAAGGGTCCAGTTTGGTGTATATGCTGGCCGGTCTGAAATACGATCACAAGCTGTGGGCGGAGATGTGGCCGCGCATCATGGCCAACACCATCGAAGCGTGCAAGCGCGCAGGAGCAAAGCTGATCTTTTTCGACAATGTGTACATGTACGGAAAAGTGAATGGCCCAATGACGGAGGAAACGCCCTTCAACCCGACGAGCAGGAAAGGCGAGGTGCGCGCGAAGATCGCATCGTCGCTTGTCGACGCGTGGAAGGCAGGAAGCCTGACCGCGATGATTGCGCGCTCGGCTGATTTCTACGGGCCGGGGGCGCAGTATGGAATTCCGAATACGCTGGTCTTCGAGCCATTCAGCAAGAATCAGAGGGCGTCCTGGCTGGTCAACGATTCCCTGCCCCACTCCTACACGTATACCCTGGATGCGGCTCAAGGCCTGGTAGCGCTTGCGGAAAGCCCGTCCGCATGGAATCAGACCTGGCACCTGCCGACCACGGCGAGCGCACCGACCGGGAGAGAGTTCATTGCCCTGGCCGCGAAGGAGATGGGCGTGGCGCCGAAATATCGGGTGCTGAACAGGCCGATGGTGCGTGTCGTGGGTTGGTTCGATCCAGTGGTCGCCGAAGTGTACGAGATGCTCTACCAGAACGATTCGCCGTATATTTTTGATTCTTCGAAGTTCGCGAGGGCCTACGGGTTCGCGGGTACGCCGTATGCGGAGGGGATTCGCGTGACCGCAGCTTCTTACAAAAAAGTCATTTGATGAGGGGATGTCCCACCCTTGAATCAAAGAACGATCCAAGGATGGGCACCTGGCAAAATGAATGCCCCAAGTCTCAGTTTGAGACTTGGGGCATTCATGTTTGAGATTGTGACGAGCTAGTTTTTCCCGAGGCCGTCGGTCTTGTGGTAGACGGGGTAAGGCGGAACGGGTATTGCCGGGATGGGGTTGGCCTTGAGCTCGTCGAGGACGGTTTTTACGCCGGTTTCGAGTTGCTCGTCGTGGCCCGCGGCGACATCCTTGGGCAGCAGGTCGACATCGATGTCGGGGGCGACGCCGTGGCCCTCGACCTCCCAATCGCCGTGCAGGCCGTAGATGGCATAGCGCGGGGCCATGACGTAACCACCGTCGAGCAGGGATGGGTAGCCGCCGATGCCGACGAGTCCGCCCCAGGTGCGGGTGCCGATGAGCTTGCCGATGCCAGCCTTGCGGAAGTACCAGGGCATGGCGTCGCCGCCGGAGCCGGCGTTTTGATTGATGAGCATGACCTTGGGGCCGAAGATGGCGCCCACGGGATCGTGGATGGGCTTGCCGTCGCGCTCAATGGCTCCGGAAAGCGGGAAGCGTTTGAGCACGTCAACTACGTAGTCGGCGATGAAGCCGCCCTCGTTCCAGCGCTCGTCGAGGACGAGGGCCTGCTTGTCGAGCTGCGCGTAGAAGTAGCGGTTGAAGCTGTCGTAGCCAGAGCCGCCGGTGTTGGGCATATAGACATAGGCCACTTTGCCGCCGGAGAGTTCGTCAACCTTGCGCCGGTTGGATTCGACCCAGTCAATGTTGCGCAGGCCGTCCTCATCGGCGATGGGGACGACGGTGACATCGCGCGCATCTTTGCCGTCGGGGTTGGGACCGACGTGAAGCACGGTCTGCTTGCCGGCGGTACCGTCGAAGGCTTCGTAGAGGTTGTCAGTGGCATGCAGATCGCGGCCATTGACGGCGAGCAGGTACTCGCCTTCCTTAACGTAAACGCCGGGTAGAGTGAGCGGCGAAGCAAGACCGGGTGTCCAGTTCTGGCCGCCGAGGATTTTGGCGATGCGGTAGCGGTTGTTCTCGATTTTGTAGTCGGCGCCGAGCAGGCCGGTTTTTGGCGCGGTATCGGGAATGAAGGGGCCGCCGACGAACATGTGGCCTATCTGGATTTCGCCCAGCATTTCGACGTTGAGGTAAGTGAACTCGGAGCGCGAGGCGAGCCCTGCGAGGTAGGGCCTGTAGCGGGCCTCGACTTTGGGAATGCTGAGGCCCTGGATGTTGGGGTCGTAGAAGAAGTCGCGCTCAATGCGCCAGGTTTCGTCGAACATTTGTTTCCACTCGGCGCGCGGGTCGATAGTGGTTTGCATCTCGCCCATGTTGAGTGGTTTGCCAGGACTGTTGTTGCCGGGCTTCAGGTCGTCGGCGGGGGCGATGGTCCATCCGCCCTTGCGGCCATAGAGCACCTTTGAGCCGTCAGCGGAGACAGTGAAGGCGTCGATGTCGGTGAGCACGGTTTGAGGCTCGCGTTTTTCCAGCGTGAACTGCCAGAGGGCGCGAATGCCGGGACCGCCGCCCTCATCGGAGGAGCGGCCGAAGGGCGAACCTTCTGCGAGGTAGAGGACGCCGGCCTTGCCGGTAAAGATGGCGCCGTAGTTGCGAGGTGGAATGGGCAGAGAGAGGATGCGGTTGCCGATGCCATCGAGGTCGACGGTGACTTTGACGGGCTTGTCCTTATCTTTGTCGGTGCCGGGATCCTTGCTGGTCTCCTTGTCCTTTTCCTTTTCGGCGTCTCTAGCCTCATCTTTCTTCGCGGACTTGTCGTCTTTCGAAGATTTGTCGTCCTTGGCGTCCTTCTTCTGGTCGTCGGCGTCCTTCTTGTCCTCGTCCTTCTTTTCATCCTTGATTTTTTCATCGTCGCTTTCGGGCGGGATGGGCGAAGCGCCGTCCTTGGCGAGTACCACCACATAGGGAGCGGTGGTTACGGCTCGGTCGAGGGAGGAGAGATCGATGCCGGCGTTGGAGGGTCCGTCGTTGGTGGACTCAATGAAGTAGAGGTACTTGCCGTTGTGATCAAAGGCGGGGCTTGTTGTATCGCTCATGCCGTCGGTGATCTGGGTGGACTTGTGGGTGTCCATTGAGTAGAGGAAGATGCCGTGGAGCTGATTGTCGAGGTCCCGGTTATAGGCGATCCACTTGGAATCGGGCGACCAGACCTGGCCGTAGGAAGCGCCGAAGCCGCCGTAGATGGCGGTATCGACGAGAACGGGCTTGGGCGCTGGGGCGGGCGGCCCGGCGGGGACATCGATGACCCACAGGTGCAGGTGCTTGTCAGCGTAGGCAATGTGTTTGGAGTCGGGCGACCAGACGGGGTTGTAGAAGAAGCTGGGATCGGGTCCGAGGTCGATGACAACGGGCGGCTTGAAGCCGGTCTGGTCGTGGAGGTAGAGCTGGTACTCGCCGGAAGCGTCAGAGAAGTAGGCGATGGTTTTTCCGTCGGGACTCCAGGAGGGATTGCGCTCGGCGGTGGCGGGCGTGTTGGTGAGGTTGCGGGTGTCGCCTTTTTCAGCCGGGACGGTAAAGATTTCGCCGTGGGCCTCGAAGACGGCGCGCGCGCCGGTGGGAGAGAGGTCGGCGTTCTGAATTTCGTCGGGCCGGACGCCTGCGAGATGCGGTTCGAGGCTGGGGAGTTCGCCGTGAATCTGAATGGAGAGAGTTTTGTCGGCTTTGGTTTCGGTGTCGATGAGGTGGATGGAGCCGAACTGCTCGTAGACGATTCCGCCGGGGCCGGCCTGGAAGGTTTTGAGGTCGTAGCCGTTGTTGGGCTCGACCTGGGCGACCTGTTTGGAGCCGATGTCGTAGCGGAAGAGCGAGACGGGCCCGTTGCGGTCGGAGAGGAAGTAGACCGAGTCGCCGACCCAGACGGGGTTGGAGTCGACGGAGTTTTCGCGCGGTACCTCGACGAGGTCGAGGTTCTTGAGGTTCACGATCCAGATCTTGGTGAAGTTGCCGCCCTTATAACGCTTCCATGCGGGCTCGATTCGTGTCACGGGCTCGTAGGCGAGCGATTTGCCATCGGGCGAGAAGGATCCCTCTTCACCGGCGGGCAGGGGCAGCGGCTCGGGCATTCCTGAACCGTCGGCGTGGACGAGGAAGAGCTTGAGGAAATGGCGGTAGCTGGCCTCCATGCCGGTGATGAGCACATTTTTTCCGTCGGGCGACCAGCCGACGACGC
Source organism: uncultured Acidobacteriaceae bacterium (assembly GCA_963780515.1). Classification (GTDB taxonomy): domain Bacteria; phylum Acidobacteriota; class Terriglobia; order Terriglobales; family Acidobacteriaceae; genus Telmatobacter. The sequence continues at coordinate 60,875 of CAWACG010000006.1, read as the reverse complement.
GACTGCCGGCGGGGTGCCAGGTGATGCGGCGGGGGACGCCACCCTCGGTGGGAGCGACGTAGACGTCGTAGTTGCCGTGGAGGTGCGCGGTGTAAGCGATCTCGGTGCCGTCGGGTGAGAAGTAGGGGCCGGCGACCACATGCCCGTTGGAGGTGAGGCGCTCGGCCTCGCCGCCCTCGCGGCTGACGGTCCACACATCATCGGCGTAGAGAAACGCGACTTTGTCCTGCGAAAGGGACGGATTACGAAGCAGGAGCGGGGGGTTGGCGCTTTGGGCAACGAGAAGAACAGGAAGGAAAACGGCCGGTGCAAGCAGAGCGAGCACGGCACGGAGATGTGCGCGGATCATCGAGCCTCCAGAGAGTTTAGCTAACCTAAATGCGATCAAAGGACAGGACGGAAAAGCGTGCTTTTGTATGCTACTCCGGGAAAAGCGAAAAGGTTCCCGAAAATCTTGTGGCGGCGAACAAAAAACGGATTGTGACGGCGGCAGGAACCATGGAGGGGCGGTCTGCGTATGGGACGAAGAGAGGGAACGGGGTGGCGTTCGCAGCATTTTGCGGGGCAGAGTGCAGCCTGGGGAGGGTGTGGCTCGTCCAACGGAATACCGGAGCGAGCTTGATTCTGACGCGCGCGTGAACGCCTTACAAGGCGTTGACGACCGTTTCCCCGGCATGGAAGGGTTGCCAGGTGAAGATTTCGACCTATCTTTGCCACGATGGCGCGGCGCTGAAGGCGGGCGTTTGCGTACACTGGGAGAGCCGCACCGGCGACGGAAGACGGAACCATGACGCTGATTGAAGCCATTCGACTCGCGCTGCAGTCCCTCTGGGGGAACAAGATGCGCAGCATCCTCACGCTTCTGGGGGTGGTGATCGGAGTTGCGTCGGTGATTCTGGTCGTGACTCTGACCAATGGCGCGAAGAATTTTGTGACTTCGAAGATCGACACGTATGGTGCCGACGTGGTGACCATCAGCAAGATGCCGCAGACATTCATCACGATCGACGAATATCTCGCCTTCCAGAAGCGGAAAGACATCACGTTCGACGATTACAAAGCGATTGTTTCCGATTGCAAGTCCTGCGAATCTGTTGGCGCGCGGCGCGAGTCTACGGGCAGCGTCGTCTATGGAAAGAATTCCACCACCGACACTGATATTCGCGGGTGGACGTGGACCATGCCTGCGCTCTCAAACCTGAATATCGCGGAGGGGCGCTCGTTTACTGAAGTGGAGGACACGCACAGCGCGCACGTCGCGATTGTGGGCTCGGACATTGTGGACAACATGCTGGGCCCGGGCGATCCGCTGGGCAAGGAGATTCGCGTGGATGGTGCTCCCTACACCGTGATCGGTGTGGGCGAATCGCAGGGCAAGATGTTCGGCTCGAGCATGGACAACTGGGTGGCTATCCCGCTGACCGCGTATCTCGAGACGCACGGCTCGAACCAATCCATGCAAATCTATGTGGGCGCGGGCGGGGGCGGAGCGCAGATGGAGATCGTGCAGGACGAACTGCGCACGCTCATGCGCGCGCGCCGCCATCTGAAGCCGGATGAGCCGGACTCCTTCGTCATCGATACGAGCGCGACGTTCCAGAATATGCTGGGCAAGGTGCTGAATAACTTTGGAGCGGTGGTGGCATCGATCGCGAGCATTTCGCTGGTGGTTGGCGGCATCGTGATCATGAACATCATGCTGGTCTCGGTGACGGAGCGGACGCGCGAGATCGGGGTGCGGAAAGCGCTGGGCGCGCGGCGGCACGACATCATGCTTCAGTTCCTGATTGAGTCGGCGGTGCTGGCCCTTCTGGGCGGTGTGATTGGGGTGATTCTGGGCGTGGGCGGAGCGAAGGCGGTGACTCTGGCGATTGCCTTTCCTTCATCGGTTGCGCCCTGGTCCATCCTGGTCGCATTATTTGTAGCCACCGCAGTGGGCTTGTTTTTTGGAGTGTATCCGGCGCACAAGGCGGCGCAGCTCGATCCCATTACCGCCCTGAGAGCGGAGCTTTAGCGATGCGATTCAGCGATTCAAAGGAATCGATACGGCTGGCGCTGGACACGCTGCGCAAGAACAAGCTGCGCTCGGGCCTGACCATTCTGGGAATCTCGATCGGCATCTCGACGGTGATCCTGATTTCATCGGCGATCAACGGACTCAATTCCAACATCGCCGATTTCGTTCGCACATTGGGCACGAACGATTTGTGGATCTTCCAGTTTGAGCCCTTTGGGAAGCGTCCGACGACCGAGGAACTGAATCGCAAGAAGCTGACTTACGAGGATGCGTTAGCGATGCGCGCCCTTCCTCACGTTGTCGCGGTCGACCCCGAGCTGACGTATCAGAATTGGCAGCTTGGAGTCGGCAACGTTTCACTGAAGGCGGGTTCGCACAAGATTCAGAACACAATTATCAACGGCGATACGACGGAAGTGAAAGAGACGACGGATGTCAACCTGGTGGAGGGACGGATCTGGACTGAAGCGGAGGAGGAACGCAATGCCGATGTGGTTGTCCTTGGCCACGACGCCGCGGAGGATCTGTTTCCCAATGAGTCTCCGCTGGGCAAAGATGTGGAGTGCGGTGGAGATGTGTTCACGGTGATCGGGGTGCTGGACAAGCAGCCGCAACCGTTTGGAAGCGGACGGAACACGCAGGACAACTCGGCGTACTTTCCGCTGGGGACATTTCACAAGATTCATCCGGAGATCAAGGATTACTGGATCGTGGTGAAGTTTGACAGCCAGGCCAACAAGCAGTTGGTGATTGAAGAAGTGCGCGAACTGCTGCGTGTGCGGCGAGGGGTACGCACGCAACAGGACGACAACTTCGCGATCTTTGGCCCGGATTCGCTGACACGCCTTTGGAACTCACTGACCATCGGACTTTTTTCGTTCATGGTGGCTGTGTCTTCAGTTGGGTTGATGGTGGGCGGGGTAGGCGTGATGAATATCATGCTGGTCTCAGTGACGGAACGGACGCGGGAGATCGGAATCCGCAAAGCAATTGGCGCAACGAGGAAAAATATTCTTCTGCAATTCACGCTTGAGGCGGTGACACTTTGCGCGGTGGGGGGCCTGATCGGGATCCTGGCCGGAGCTGTGTTTACGCTGATTCTGCATTTTGCGGTCTCGTTTCTTCATGCAGCACTTTCGCCGACCTGGGTGGGAATCGCGTTTGGCGTTTCGTGCATGATCGGGCTGATGTTCGGGATTTATCCGGCATGGAAGGCGGCGTCAATGGATCCGATTGAGGCGCTGCGGTACGAGTGAGGCTGCCTCGAGCCGCCAGCTTTCAGCTTTCAGTTCTCAGCTCTGAATGTGCAGCTGCGAGCCTTTCTGGCTGCAGCGGCTGGAAAGTTCAAATCAAGAGCGAGCGCAACAAACCGCATAGCACCCCAGGCAAAAGCTGAGAGCTGAAGGCTGAAAGTTAACAGCTGGACACCGCCCTTGTTCGCTACACTAACGGCTGTGATGCCGCACGCTTTGGCCCTGGCCGTGGAAGTGGCGACCACGGTGCTTGCCGTGGCCGGGATGGGCTACTTTGCGGCGGCGATGGTGGCGGCGCGGGTTTTCATTCGAGCACGGCGCAAGCCCCTGGGCGCCTTTGCTCCCGGCGTGAGCATATTGAAGTCGCTGAAGGGCCTTGACCCTCAGATGATTGAGGGATTCCGCAGCCACTGCCGGCAGACCTATGCGGGCGAGTACGAGATGCTGTTCGGCGTCTCGTCATTCGCCGATGCTGCAGCTGCGGCGGTGGAGCAGTTGCAGCGCGAATTTCCCGAGCATGCGATCCGGCTGATTGAATGCCCCGCGCGGCTGGGGGCGAATGGCAAGGTGAGCACGCTGGCCCAGCTGGTGCCGCATTGCCGGTACGATTTTCTGCTCATCAACGATTCCGACATCACGGTTGGACCGCGGTACCTGGAGCGGGTGATGGCTTCGTTCGGGCAGGATCCCACTGCGCAGCCGCATGACCCGCAGCCTGTTGGGCTGGTGACGGCGCTGTATCGCGGACGCGCGCGCGGCGGGCTGGCGGCGCGGCTGGAGGCGTTGGGGATCGCCACGGATTTTCTTGCTGGAGTGCTGCTATCGAAAATGATTGAAGGCGGAATGCGCTATGGCCTCGGCTCCACGCTGGCGGTGCGGCGCGAGGCGCTGGAGCGTATCGGCGGTCTGATGCCGATGGCGGACTATCTGGCGGATGACTACGAGTTGGGCGCGCGCGTGGCCGCGGCGGGCTATCGCGTGGAGCTGTCGTCTGAGGTGGTGGAGACTGCGATTGCCACGTACGGATGGCGCGGATTCATCGACCACCAGTTGCGCTGGGCGCGGACGGTGCGCGACGCGCGGCCATGGGGCTATGCGGGTCTCATCTTTACGCACGGGCTGGGCTGGGCGCTGGTAAACGTGGTGGCCAGCGGGTTGAGCCCTCTGAGTTTTTGGCTGCTGGGATTGAGTTTCTTTCTGCGGCTGACGCTGGCGATGATGGTGGGCGCGGAGGTGCTTGGCGATCACGAGGTGCTGCCGAATCTTTGGCTGCTGCCGCTGCGCGACGTGGTTGCGATGGGGATTTGGGTGGCAGGATTTGCGGGGAACACGATTGTGTGGCGCGGGGAGCGGTTTCAAGTGAGGGGCGGAAGACTGGGACCGGTTGCATGAGGCGCGGGTTGAGTCGCGGCCGGGGAGAAGAGATTTTCACGCCGCGATGCTGTCAGCAATCAGCGTCTGTCTGGTAAAGTGCCTTCACGCGGCTGAATGCCGCTGGAGGATCGATTCAATGCGCACATACCCCCGTTTTGCGGGCAGCATCCTGGGCTGTTGTTTGCTGGCTGCTGCTTCCACCCTCGCGTTTTCACAGGCTGCCGCACCGGCCAAGCCGGCTGTTGGCAGGCAAATGACCCCCGCGGAGACTTATGGAAAACTGCTCAGCGGGATGGAGCAGGAATTTGTTTCGGCCGCGGAAGCGATGCCGGAGGACAAGTTCAACTTTGCGCCTGCGGAGACCGCGGGCGAGTTCAAAGGGGTGCGCACCTTTGCCCAGCAAGTGAAGCATGTGACCCAGGCCAACTACTACTTCTTTGGCGGCGGAATGTCTGAAGCCGACGTGAAGGCCAAGGGCGATGCGATCGACAAGCTCACCACGAAGGCTGACATCGTCCAGGCGCTGAAAGACTCATTCAAGCAGGCGCACGCGTTTGTGGACGGCATCACGCCGGAGAATGCGTTTGTGATGACGGCGAGCGGAACGCGGGGCGGGATGGCGGCGTTTGGCATTGCGCACATGATGGATCACTACGGGCAGATGGTGGTGTATCTGCGCATGAACGGGATTATTCCCCCGGCCAGCCGCGGCAGCATGTAAAAGCGAGCAATAAGAGGGCGGGCCTGCTTTGGGCCCGCCTTTCTATTTGGCGCGAATGGCGTTGACGGGATTGATGCGCATGGCCTTGAGCGCAGGCAGATAGCAGGCCAGGACGGCAATGACTGCGAGCAGCGCGGTAACGCATGCGGCGGTGAACGGATCGCTGGCGGAGACTCCGTAGAGCATGCCGCGCAGGAAGCGCGTGAGCACGAAAGAAAAGGCGAGTCCGAGCGCAAGGCCAGCCGCGGTGAGCCGCAAGCCCTGAAACAGAACAAGCTTCAGCACGTCGGAACGCGAGGCTCCCAGGGCCACGCGGATGCCGATTTCCTGGGTGCGCAGTTGGGTGCGGTAGGCGACGACGCCGTAGATTCCGGTGGTGGCGAGGATGAGCGCGAGCACCGCGAAGGCGGATGCGAACGTGGCTTCAATTCTCTGGAAAAGAGCAGAAATCTGCGTCGTTTCGGAGAGCGGGCGTACGTCGAAGACCGGCATCCTGGAATTGATCTGATGTACAGTGCGCTCCAGAGCGGGCACTGCCGACACCGGATCGCCCGATGTTTGCACCTGGATGACGGTCTCGCTGTCGGAATCCTGGAAGTAGCTGAGATAGATTATCGGCTCAAGAGGTTCATTCATCCGTTGATGCTTCGAGTTTTTCACCACGCCCACCACGGTGAACGGGTCGCCCCAGATTTTCAGCTTTCGGCCAATCGGATCCTGGTGGGGCCAATAGTGGTTGGCCGCAGTCTGATCCAGGATCACGACGCGCGGCGCGGTTTCATTGTCATCCCGGGTGAAGTCGCGGCCCTCGACCAGTGGGATCCCAAGGGTGGCGAAGTATCCGTAACTGACTTCTGCGCGCCGCACTTCAAGCGACTCGTGGGGCTGCGGGACGTAGCCTTCGGGGTAGGCATCCGCCGTCTTGCGGTTGTAGTTAAATGGCACCCAGTCGGTCAAAGAAACAGCGGAGATTCCAGGCAGCGCCGCAATCCGGTCGAGAATCTGGTGCCTGATCGCCAACGTGTCGGCCTGGGAATATCCGGCGATGCCAAGCCCCACTGAAGCTGTGAGGACATGGGATTGCTCGAAGCCAGGATTGGCCTCGCTGATGCTCCTAAGCGTGCGCAGAAACAGACCTGCCGCAATCAGCAGCGCCAGCGATAGCGCAATCTGCGCGACGACAAGGCCGCTGAGCAAGTGGCGATGATGCGCGCCGCCGGAGACGCTGGCGGCCTCGTCTTTCAGTACTTCAGAAGCGGGATACGTGCGATGACCTCCAGGCCGGGCAGCGCCCCGCACAATACGCTGGCCACCACCGACAGCACGAGAATTGCCGCCATCACGTTGCTGTCAAACGATGCCGTTGAGCGCGATGGAGATTGAATTCGGCGGGATGAAGCGCGCAAACATTTTTGCCGACCACGAAGGTGAGAAGGAGCGCCAGCGCTCCGCCGGCGAGCGAGACGAGGAGCCCTTCAAGAATCATCTGACGCATCAAAGCGAACTGGTTGGCCCCGAGGGATTGGCGGATGGCGATATCGCGCCGCCGCGCGACGAAGCGCACCAGAGCCAGTGTGGCCACGTTGGCGCAGGTGAGCAGCAGCACGACACCCGCAATCGCCAGCAGAATCGGCAGCGAAGCCGCCATGTACCCATTGGCGCCAAAGGGCGCACGCCACAAAGGATCGAGCGTGATGGTGTTCACGCCCAGGTGGTCGTTGGGATACGCTGCCACCAGCTGGCGCATCCGGCCTTCCAGGTCCTGCGTCGCGCCGGATCGGGTCACCCCGGGACGCAGCCGCCCCATCACGTTCAGCCATGCATCCTCCCGCGAATGCATCCGTCCTGAATTCCCCATCGGGTCCAGCGTCAGCCACATGTCCTCTTGAATTCCGGGCATGCAACCGATGAACCCTTTCGGCGCAACGCCGATCACCGTCACGGCGTGTTGGGCAATCTCGATGGATTTGCCGACAATTTCGGGGTCGGAGTCAAACCGTGTTTGCCAGAGAGAATAGCTGAGAATCACATAGGGAATGCTGCTTTGCGTTGCTTCTTCGTTGGGGCGAAAGAAGCGGCCCATGAAGGGCTGAATACCCAGCACATCGAAGTAGTTTGCTGAGACGTTGGACACGTAAACGCGCTGGGGAATCTCGGTTCCATCGGTCAGTGCCAGCCAGTCGTGGTGATAGGCCAGCACGCCGGTAAAGCTGCTGTTCGTCTCCCGCAGGTCGCGGTAGTCGGGGTAGGAGAGCGGCGGTGAAGGTGAAGTGCTCCATGTTCCGCGCATTACGGTGACCAGATCGCCGGTGTTGCGCGCGCCGGGGACGGGATGGAGCATGGTGCCGTTGATCCAACTGAAGACGGTGCTGTTGGCGCAGATTCCCAGTGCCAGCATGAGGACGGCGGTGATGGCGAATCCGGGGCTCTTGCGGAGCTGACGCAATGCAAAGCGAACATCCTGGAGCAGTCCAGCCATGCGGACGCCTCCCTTGGAAACTTTGCTCTTGGGGAATAAGAGTATTTGTGATGGATGCCTGCATGCAGTGCGCCAAAGCACAGTTGGCGTTAAGTGGATGACAGGGAATGAGATGCGGTCTGAGGCGGCTTGGGTCTAGTTGGTTGCAGTGTTCGTCGACGCACAGGATGTCCGAAATCGAACACGGCGGGGCGGCGGAGATGAATCGTTTTTGGTTGGGATGCGGGGCTGGAAACGGTTGTTCGATTGAGAGTTGTTGGCACGGGCCCGAGCAACAATGCTATGGTGAGGCGAAATGCCGCTTGTGACCACAACAGAGGCGGGCGTTCCGATTCAGGGGCCGAGCGCGACGCTGATCTACGACGACTGGTACCCGGCGCTGCGCACGGAGACGCTGCGCAAGGGCAAGCTGACGAAGGCGATGCTGCTGGGGATTCCGCTGGTGCTGGGGCGGCGCAGCGATGGGCGCGTGTTTGCGATGCGCGACAGTTGCCCGCATCGGGGAATTCCGCTGAGCGTGGGATGGTTTGACGGGCAGCGGGTGACGTGCCGGTATCACGGCTGGGAGTTTGAGCCGTGCAGCGGGCGGTGCGAGCTGATTCCTTCGCTGACGTCAAAAGACCATCTGGATGCGACACGCATTTATGCGACGGCGTTCAACTGCGAAGAGCTGGATGGGCACGCCTGGGTGTTTATTCCCGGCCCAGGGAGCGGCAAGAAGAGCGGGAGCGTGGATACGCCATGTGCCGGTGTTGGCGAAGTTTGGGACGCGCTACCGGACGGCGCATCTGACGGCCGATCTGCCCTGCAATGTGGACCACGGGATTATCGGGCTGATGGATCCGGCGCATGGACCGTTTGTGCACCAGGCGTGGTGGTGGCGTTCGCGAGCCAGCCTGCATGAAAAGACAAAGCTCTTCGAGCCGATTCCGGAGGGGTTCAGGATGAGCGCGCATGCGCCCAGCGGGAACTCCGCGCCCTACAAGCTGCTGGGCGTGTATGGGCAGCCGGTGGAGACGACGATTGATTTTGTGCTGCCGAACCGGCGGACGGAAATCATTCGCTGTGGCGACAAGTGGTTTTCAAGCCTGACCACGGTGACGCCGGTGACCGCATCGACATGCAGGATTGATGTGGTGGGGGCGTGGAATGTTTTTTATCACGTGCCGCTGGTGACGACGATTGCGAAGTTCTTTGGCGCGAAGTTTGTGCGGCAGGACCAGGAAACGATGGTGCAGCAGGCGGAGGGTTTGAAGCACAATCCCAGCCTGATGCTGATTGACGATGCGGATAAACCGGCGAAGTGGTATTTCGCGCTGAAGCAGGCGCGGCTGGAGGGTGCGGCGAAGCATCCGATGGATGGGCCGGTGGAGTTGCATTGGCGGAGCTGAGGGGTTGTACGAGACAACCGCAGATCCTTCGACTGCGGTCGCTGCGCGACCTTGACTCAGGATGACAAAGGTTGGGGACGGTATGTGCTTTCCCATGTCTCAGAAGCGAGACATGGGGCACCCATTTTCGTGCGGATTGATGCGATAGGAAAAGCAGATTCTGCGCTCAGGATGACAAATCTGAATTGGCCGCTCAGGTTGAAACGGCGGCGGTGCGGGCGACGGTGAGCACGGTGATGTCGTCTTCCTGTCCGAAGGCCTGCGCGGCCAGCGATACTTTTTCGGCGGATTGCGTGGAGAGTGCTGCGGTGCGATCGAAGCCGTAGAGTTGGCCGGATTTGTTGCGGGCCTCGACAACGCCGTCGGTGAGCAGGGTGAGGGTGTCGCCGGGAGCAAGAACGAATTGCGTTTCGGAGTACTCGATGCCGGCGGCTATTCCGAGAGGAAGACCGGCATCGGCCGTGACTTCTTCTCCGTGGCGATAGGGCGAGAGGTGGCCTGCATTGGCCATTGTGACGGCGCCGTTCGGTGCGATGCGGATGCAGATGCAGGTGACGAAGCCACTGTCCTGCGTTTGGAGAAGCTGCCGATTGAGGCGGGCAAGCAAAGCGGCGGGGCGGAGATTGTCGTCGGCCAGTGCGCGGAGCGCGCCAATGGCGAGTGCTCCCGTCATGGCGGCTTTGAGGCCTTTGCCGCTGACGTCGCCAACAACCACGAGCGCGGAGCCGTCGGGCTGCGCAAGAACCTGGTAGAAATCTCCGCCGACTTCCTGCGCGGGCAGGTAGGCTGCGGCGAGCTTGTATCCGGGAAGATCGGGGAGAGATGACGGCACGAGACGCTGCTGAATTTCGCGCGCGGCATCGAGCTCGGCGGCGGAGCGGGCCTGATCGCGGCTGACGCGGGTGAAGCGAAAAAACATGACGACAGCGATGGCGAGCAGGAAGAGGAAATTGCCGATGTCATTGGGCTGGATGGAAACGGGGCCGAACTGGATGGGGTTGTCGAGGAAGTCGAAGCGCTGCCAGCCAAAGTAGATGGACGCGCTGCCAAGGTCGTAGAGCGAGGTGGTGGCGGCGGGCAGGAGGCTGGGCAGGATGAGCCAGCCAGCCTCACGATTTCCGCGCCGGTACCAGATGAAGAGCAGGATAGGGAGAAACACGGCGACTGGAACAATCAAAAGCGGCTCGACCACCATGTACGCCGAGGTGGGTAATTTGCCGCTCCACGTAAACCAGGTGAGTACCGGGGCGATGAGGAGAATGGCGCGGTAGGCGCGCCAAATGCGGCCAAGACGCTGGCCACCGAAGCTGAAGGTGAACTGAATTTGTGCGACGGTGATGATGAACAGCAACGGATCGGCGATGAGGAGATTGGCGGACAGCGGTAAGAGACCGGCCTGCTGGGAGTACCAGAGCACGTCCGCGGTTCCAAGGAGAAACAGGTAGATGCCGAGCCATTGATATTCGGAATGGTTGGGTTGGCTGCGATGGAGCGACCAGGCTCCGATGCCGGCGAGAAGGAAGAGCAGGTTGAAGGCGAGGGCGGGGATCAGCGAGTAGAGCCTGTCGCTCTCCATGGACTGGCGCTGGTTTTCGATGGCCGCGGTGGTGCCCAGCGAAGCCGTCATGAACAAGGGGAAATGCCAGGCGGCGTAGCTTATGGGGGTGTGCGTGCGCAGGGAGATTTGAAGCTCGTTGCCGGGTATGTTGATCGGCACGGTGAACTCGACGGGGCGATTGACGCCGAAGGCCGACAGCAAACGCGGGCCGGGGATCTGGGTTCCATTGATGTAGAGCGCGTAGGCGCCGACGCCGCCTTCGATGAGAAGCGCGAGTTGGGGGCGATTGGGCGGCAACTTGAGATGAAGGCGATACCATTGCCAGCCGGGATCTGCGGGGCCGAGGTCGGCGAGTTCAACTGGCTCCCACGCACTGTCGTCAAAGTTGGGCTGTGCCCAGGCGGGATTGTCGCCGTCGTGCTCGAGCCAGCCCTGGTTGATGTCCATGATCCAGTCGGAGGGATGGGCGGTGTCGAGAGCCGGGGGCGGCGCGGCTTGCAAAAGGGTGTCGGGTTCCTGGGCGCGCAGCGGGATGCAGGCGCAGAGAAGAAACAACACGAGTGGCAGGGGAAGTTTCTTCATGCAATTGCCGATATTAGTGCGATGAAGGAAGAGACCACGCGCGCCGCGAGGCACTATTCGATCTGGGTGGAGCCGGTCTCTTCGTCTTCTCCCTCGACGGAGATGCGGAGAGAGCGGAGGAAGTGGAGGTCGTTGGGGGTGAAGGGACCGCCCTCGGCACCTTCTTCCGCGCCTGCTTCGGAGTCTTCGGAATCCTTGGCGGTGACTTCATTGAGGCCGATGGTGGCCTCAAGCATGAGCAGGACGTCGAATCCGTGGCGCCTTATGTCCTGCACGACCCCGGCAATCGATTCGCTCTCAATGACGGACTCATGGATGGCCTCGCCGAGTTGTTGAATGAGTTCGCGCAGGCGGGATGTCAAGGATACCTCCAGTGCGGCGGCCAGCGCGAGAACGGCGCAGGAGCGGCCAGGGATTCATCTACCTTACTTCCGCAAACTAAGAAGGGCAACTGGCAGCCCCCGTTGCGATGCGGAAAAGCAACCCTCAACCGCCGCTGCTACCATCATATCGAAATGAAACCGGAAAACATTGGACGGGCGCTGGGCATCGGGCTGCGGGTTGCGGGGCGCGTGGCGGGCGAGCGCATGAGCGGGAGCACGGGGACAGCGCCAAATGCGCCGGCGACGAATGCGCCTGCGGGTCAAACGGCTGTGGATGGAGGGGTTCGCGCGCGAACGGCGGGACAGGCCGCGGTGAGGACAGGCGGCGGCGTGATGCGCGGTGTGGCCGGATTTCTGCGGCCATTTGGCCGCGTGGGCGGGATTTTATGGCTGGAAGTGACCGGCTTGTTTTTTCTGATCTTTGTGCCGGTTTTTGTGTGGCGGGGGATGTGGCCTGCGCGCGCGAGTGCACTGCATGGGCCGGACCACTTGAAGTTTCTTGTCTACACGGGTCTTACGCTGGTTTTTCTTTACCTGGGCGTGAGCTCGTTTTGGCGGGCTTCGAAGAAGTGAGGCGTTATTTTTTGGGAAGGGCTGTGGTGAGGATGGCGCGGAGTTCGTCGCGTTGGGGGTCGGAGAGGCCGGCAACTTTCAGAATTTTGCGCACGCCTGCGTGTGTGACCAGGAGCAGAATACCGTTGCGCTCGGCCCAGGTTGAGTAGCACGCCCAGATAGACTCGGACGACCCGGTTGCCGAGCGGAAGGCGATCGACTGCGGGGTGACGGTTACAGTGGTCTCAGCTTGACAGCCTGGATCGGTGCGAAAATGCTCGAGGCGGCGTTTACGGTCGAACCATCGGAGAAAACGGAAGCGAAGCAGAATGAGCACCAGACAATAACACCCGATGGCAGGCACGAAAGATGCGGGGATCACAGCCTGAGCTTTATGCATAAATTGAATCTCCCCGGCTGTTATGCCAACCAGGTCCTGCTGCTCCAAGAGCATGCCGACTAGAACGGATCCCCAGACGATAAGAAAGATTACTGACAGGTACGCGTACCGGACTAAACGAGCCCATGGCTGCGTAAGCCCTTTTGTTGCGATTTTGCTCGCGAAGAGATATTCGGGTTCAGTGAGCTTGTAAGTGAATTCCATGCGGCCAGCGTATCATTGCCGTTACGTCTGAGTCGGTGACTTACGTTTATCAATGGTTGCTGAAGGCGGCCTCGAGCCCCTCAGGGTTTTAAAACCCCCTGCTTTTCCGGCGCTTTTCGGCACGACTGAAGTCGTGCCCTGATACAAAACCTCTTCGAATCTCAGCTGGCTTAGTTCTTCAACAAGCTGTGAAGTCGTGCTCTGTTACAAGGCCTATTCGAATCTTAGCTGGCGTAGTTCTTCAACAAGCTGTGAGATTGCATCCTGCTACGAAACCATTTCGAATCTCGGCTGGACCGAGCTCTTCCGCAAGCTATGAAGTCGTCCCCTGATACAAGGCGCGTTGCTGAATCACGCTCTAGTTATCCCTTCTTCCACCACTTCCTTGGCGCGATGGCATAATTCAACTGCACGAGCACGATGACGGTGATGCTGACATAGGTGTTGATGAAGCAGAGGGCCGCGCCGGCGGCGTAGAGCGACTGCGCGATGCGGATTCGACGGCAGATGCTGTCGCGAATCTCAGGTCAGGCGTGTCGGGCTTGATGAGGTTGGCGCGGGTGGCGTGGGCCCAGCTCCAATAAAGCATGGCGCCGGCGGCGAAGATGTTGAGCCAGTAGATGCCGAGGGCCGCGCGGTAGGTGATGAACTCCGCCAGCAGGCGCGTGGAGAGCGGCATGAGGGTGATGGTGAAGAGAAAGCCGAGGTGAATCCAGGTGAGGTCGCGCGAGCCTTCGCCGATGTGGTTGAGTTGGGTTTGCTGGCCGGCCCAGAAGATGCCGAGGGTGAGAAAGCTCATGAGGTAGGCGATCCACTGCGGACCCAGCGCGGCGAGGGCCGTGAAGAGTTCGCGCTCGCTGTGGACCTGGGCGGCGGTGGGGATGTGCAGGTCGAGCACGAGCAGGGTCATGGCCACGGCAAAGATGCCGTCGCTGAGCGCGGCGAGGCGTTCGACGTTGCGGCCCTGGATGCGGTTGTACAGAGTGGGCATGACGCGCGGATTCCTCCTGGAGTGAACTTTCTTTGGTGCGCGACTATGCGCTCATGCTCGCGGCTGGGGTGGCTTGCGGGTGAGGTGCCAGATGCCGAGCGCGAGGGCGAGCACTCCCAAACCATAGGCGATGAGCGCGTAGTGGCCGTGGTGGATCTTCCAGCCGCGATAGAAGGCGAAGCCCGCGGCGAGAAGCATAAGGTATCCGCGGAAATGGTTCATGGGGCTGCGTTCACTTTGGATTGTGAGTTTCAAGGCGTGACTGCTTTCCGAGGTTCGGCTTGCATCCGGCGGCGCAGTGCGAGGGCGCGGCGCAGGGTTTTTACATTGTAGGTCCATTGCGGAAGAAGAGCAGACATGGCCAGGCCTTCGAGATCGCAGAGAATCCCGGCGACGAGTGCAAGGGTGACCATCCAGAACGCGCGGTCAAAGCAGAGCAGGGCGATGGTGGCAGCGGCCATGAGCGCGCCCCAGGCCTTGGAAGCGTAGGAGTGGTAGCTGGCTATGCGGCGGAATTTGATCCAGTCAAAGAGGTAGCGCGCAGCTTCGAGGGCCAGGAGCACGATGAGCAGAGTGAGACGATCGCGGAGAACGGGCCAGTGGCGAGCAATGACAGCAGAAAGCACGCCGAGATAGAAGACGGTGTCGGCGGCGGAGTCGGCTACGCGGAGGGCTGCGGTTTCCGTTCCCCAGCGGCGGGCGAGGATGCCATCGTAGACATCGGAGAGGAATCCGGCTGCGATCATGGCGCCGAGCCAGGGCTGGGGAGCGGGCAGGCGAAGCGCGGCGAAGGCAATGGCGGGCCCGAGGAGGACCCGGAAGGCCACCATGGACCACGGAATCGCCTTGCGCGTAATCAAATGTGCCTTCTCTGAACGGGGCGCGCTAGTTTGACCCCGGCGCGGCCCAATCCCTATGGTTAAAGCAGAATCAGGGTAACAGTGCCACCTAAACGATCGTGCAAGGTGGCTTTTACTTAAGGAAGAGCCACTTTACGGATGTTGACCTGGGTAGATCTACCCTGATTCTGCTGTCGCAGAGTAACGCAGCACTGCCTGAAAGGATTCTCTCTATGGCCACTCCCGCCGCACCAGTTGCACCCGCATTGAAGAAGACTGCGCTGAATGCCACGCATCGCGCGCTGAAGGCCAAGATGGTGGACTTTGGCGGATGGGACATGCCGGTGGAGTATCCAGGCCCAGGTGGAGGCTTGATTGCGGAGCACGTGGCGGTGCGGACTGGCGTGGGGCTGTTTGACGTAAGCCACATGGGCGAGATTCAGTTTCGCGGGCCGGGCGCGCTGGCGGCGGTGCAGCACATCACGATGAATGACGCTTCGCGGTTGAAGGACGGGCAGGCGCACTACTCCGCGCTGCTGACGCCGGAGGGAACGTTTGTGGATGACATTCTGGTACATCGGCTCAGCGAGAACGATTATCTGCTGGTAGTGAATGCGGGGACGAAGGATAAGGATTACGCGTGGATCCGGCAGAATGCGGGGGCGATGCCGTCGATTCATTTGAGCGACTACTCCAGCTACTACTCGCAACTGGCGGTGCAGGGGCCGCGCGCGCTGGAGACGCTGCAGAAGCTTACGAAAGTGGATTTGAGCGCGATCAAGAACTACTGGTTCACGTGGGGGCAGGTTGCGGGAATTCATAACGTGATGATTGCGCGGACCGGCTACTCGGGCGAAGACGGGTTTGAGGTGTACATCCCGAGCGACGAGGCGACCACGGTGAAGATGTGGGAGGCACTGCTGGAGGCGGGCGCGGAGTTTGGCATTCGGCCGTGCGGGCTGGGGGCGCGCAACACGCTGCGGCTGGAGGCGGGGATGAGCCTGTATGGGCACGAGATTTCAGACCAGATCAACGTGCTGGAGGCGGGGCTTGAGCGCTGGCTGAAGCTGGATAAGGGCGAATTCATTGGGCGCGATGCGTTGCTGGCGGTGCAGGCTGCGGGCGGGCCGAAGCGGAAGATTGTGGGACTGGAGATGACGGAGCGAGGGATTGCGCGGGATGGGTACTGCGTGTCGGACTTGGCGGGGAAGGAAATTGGCGTTGTTACTTCGGGATCGCCGGCGCCGTTTTTGAAGACGAATATTGCGATGGCGCTGGTATCGGCGGAGGCGGCTGCGATAGGCGCTGAGGTGGTGGTGCAGTGCCGGGCGAATGCTGTGCGGGCGAAGCAGGTTGCGCTGCCGTTTTATAAGCGGGCGAAGAAGTAGGGATTGCGCAAGATGATCGATGGAAGTTCGGGCGATCGTTGGAGTACGGGTGAAACGGCGCCGCAAACGGATGACTCCCGCCAAGAGGACGAAGTTTCAAGACGTACGTTTGGCTGATCTGCGCCGCCGTCTTCCTCATCGTTTCGAGGGGAATGATCGACTTCAATTCTCCCGCCTACGCGGGATTTGATCTCCATTACTATCGAAAGATAGCGATTGCGTCGCCTCACCTATCCAAAGACGCCTCTGCCCCATATGCCTACCGGCTGCTGGGACCGTACATCGTTGGTTTATTGCCGCTGCCTGACCCGCTGGCATTCAGGCTAGTGGATTCGATCGCCTGCCTGGCCCTCGTGATTCTGTTCTATCGCCTTTTGGTGGATCAAGGCATTCACAGCAGGGTGGCCTTCGTTGCGGTGCTGCTGTTCGCATGCAATCGGTACTTTTTCGGCATGATCATATGGGACGCGTTTCGGATTGACGATGTCCTGGCGTTGGTGTGCCTCGTTGTATCGATGATGCTCTTGTTCAGGAAGCGGTGGGTTGGATTTGCAGTGTGTCTTGCACTCGGCGCTCTTACCCGCGAAGTAGTGATGATCTTGATCCCGGTAAGTTTTGTGTACCTATGGGAAGAAGGCACGCTCCGGCAGGAATACAAGAAATGGATTGCCGCGATCGCGCCTGCAATCGCCGTATTTATCCTGGTGAGGATGCTTGTCTATGCGGATGATGTGCGGATGGGCGTTACAGGCATTCTTCCCTACTACCAGATGAAGTTCGGCGAGAGCGCCGGGAATGCGTTCTACTGAACTTGCATGGTTCAGGCGGCTCATATGGAGCTTTATGCCGTTCACATTTCTGCCATTCGTTTTTCCAAGAACCACGATTTCGTTTTTCTGGCGCCGCAAGTATGTCCTGCTTTTTTTCGTGCTGGTGGTGATTACGGATTTGTGGGGAATCGATCACGGCGGAGGCGACGCGGAGAGGCAGATGGCGCCTGCGTTCCTGCCTTTCTTCTGGCTTATTGCGATGCTGCTGCAGCAAGAACTTTCGCATGTGAAGTGGGCTCTGCCGGCAATCCTCGCCGGCGGGTATCTCTCGAGCCTGCACCATCTGCAGGGGGTCTACCCTTTGCCGAATAAGATGGCGACGCTGCTGGTGACGGTGGTGGCTGTAGCGGAGATTCTGGCGGTCGCGATTTATGTGAAGCGCCGAGGGCGTGTGGGCGAAGCAGATGCGGGTGAAGCGGGTTCCGCGACCGTTCTATAAGCGGAGGAAGAAGCAAGGCTGCTTAGTCTCCCACCCTTCCGCGATAAAGCTACGGAAGGATGGGGCACCCGCCTCACCGATCGAATCGTTTCCATCCATTCGGCAATTCCGAAGCGCGACAGATGAAGAGAGGAATGTTCTCTCTGCGACACATGGACTTCACATCTTCCAAGAGCATCTTCTCTTCTTCTGAATATGCGTCCGGGTGGGTCGTTACAATCCAAAGGCCGTTCTCTTGCACATCGTTATCCTGCTTGCGGATAAATGAGAGAAGGTCTTCAACGGTCTGGATGGCTGGCTGTTGGGACTCTGTTTGCAATCTTGGGGAATAGTCCACCATAAAACCCCATGGCTTTCCTCCAATATCCGCCACCCTCTTCGGAAGCATGTGTACAGAAATTCCTTTAGCTCGCTCCTGCGCGATGGCTGCTAATGCAAATAGGTTGGCGCAGAGAGTGAGCGTTATTAGGATTGCAGAGACTCGACGCATAGCCTGCCTTTCAGCCCTGCGGTTGACCCGGTTGCAACTGTTCGTTCAACGCCAATTCAAGCTCAGCCGACCTTCCTTCGCTTCTCACACCTGCATGACTTCGGCTTCTTTGCGGCGGGACATTTCTTCCATCTTGCGGATCTCCTCGTCGGTCATCTTCTGCACTTCTTCCATGGCGCGCTTCTCTTCGTCCTCGCTGATTTTCTTTTCTTTGGCGAGTTTCTTGAGGGCGTCGTTGCCGTCGCGGCGGACGTTGCGGACCGCGGTGCGATGTTCTTCGAGGACCTTGTTGAGGTGCTTGCAGACTTCGCGGCGGCGCTCCTCGGTCATGGGCGGGACGGGCAAGCGGATGACTTTGCCGTCGGACTGGGGATTGAAGCCGAGATCGGAAGACTGCAGGGCTCTTCTCAATTTCCTTGAGGACGGTGGGGTCCCAGGGTGAGATGACGATCAGTTGCGGCTTCGGGGGCGGACACCTGCGCAAGCTGGCTGATGGGCGTGTGGGTGCCGTAGTAGTCCACCTTGATCTGGTCGAGCATGTGCACGCTGGCGCGGCCGGTGCGTGTAGAGGCCAGGCTGGCCTGGAAGGTGGCAACTGCCTGATCCATGCGCCGCTTGAGGTCGGCGGAGAGTTCTTTGAGGGCCGGAATTCCGGCCATTGTCGAGACTGCCATGGTTCTCCTCGTTCCCGTTCCAAAGAATATATTAGCGAATCTGGCGGGTGGAGTGAATTTGCGGTATGTGCTTTGGAGTTTGGCGCGCGGCCCTAGCGAAAGTGCCTGTCCGGGCCTGAAGGCCTGGGATGAGGCGCCGGCGTATTCAGGGGCCTGAAGGCCCCTGCTCCTTCCGGGGCAGAGTGACAGAAGCCGCTCCTGACACAAAACAGGAATCATTGGATCGAAGGCTTGCCCTACGCGACGACGGTCAGGCCGGTGGAGGCGGCCTGCTCGTGGGCGTGGTAGCTGCTGCGGACGAGGGGGCCGGATTCTACATGGCGGAAGCCCATGCGCAGAGCTTCGGTTTTTAGTTCGGCGAACTCGCGCGGAGTGTAAAGGCGCGCCATGGGCAGGTGGTCGCGGGAGGGGCGCAGGTACTGGCCGATGGTGAGAATGTCGCAGTGGACGGCGGCGAGGTCGCGGAAGACTGCGAGCAGCTCGTGCGTTTCTTCGCCGAGACCGACCATCACGCCTGACTTCGTGAGCCCTTCGGGCCGCAACTCTTTGGAGTAGCGCAACAGCTCGAGGGTACGCTCGTAGCGCGCGCCGGAGCGGACGACGCGATAGAGGCGCGGGACCGACTCGGTGTTGTGGTTGAGGACTTCGGGGCGGGCATCGACGACGGTGCGGATGGCTTCAGGATTGCCCTGGAAGTCGGGGATGAGGACTTCAACGCGGCAGCCGGGGGCCTGGCGGCGAATTTCTTCAATGACCATGGCGAAGGCGCGTGCGCCGCCGACCAGATCGTCGTCGCGATTGACGCTGGTGATGACGGCGTGTTGCAGGCCGAGGATGGCGACGGCTTCAGCGACGCGGCGTGGCTCGTCGAAGTCGATGGGCTCTGGGCGGCCTTTGGGAACGGCGCAGAATCCGCAGCGGCGGGTGCAGAGATTGCCGAGCATCATGAAGGTGGCGGTTTTGTGGTGCCAGCACTCGCCGATGTTGGGGCAGTGGGCGCTTTCGCAGACGGTGTGGAGGCCGAGGGAGCGCGCGAGGCGCTTGAGGTCGTGGTAGTTCTCGCCCACAGGGGCGCGGGCCTTGAGCCACTCGGGCTTGGGGACGGGCGCGAGGCGCAGAGGCGAGATTTGGACGAGGTCCATCTGGATTTATTGTAGCGGCACGGTGGGCGCGGATCTGAGGAGGCACGGTTTGGGTGCGGAGTTGCGGAGGGTTTGCGCATCGGTTGGGCTTGCTATGCGGGGTTGAGGTCCAAAGCGCGGGCGATCTGGAGTGCGGCGCGGGCCGGGGTGACGAGGCTGGTGTCGATGGAGAGGCGCGGCTTGGGCATGGTGGAGGCATCGAAGCTGCCTTCGGCGTGTAGTTCTTCAAATAAGGTGACAGAAGTGAGCTTCTTGAATTTGTGGCGCGAGGGATTGCCCATGCGGTTCTTCAATTCCGGAATGGGACAGGTGAGCTCAATGAATTCGACTTCTCCGCCGGCTGCGGCAAGACGGGTTTGCAACTCACGGATGAAGGCGGGACGGACGGTGGGTTCAGGCGCGAAGGTGAAGATCATGCCCGGCAGCCCGCTGCGGGTGGCCTGTTCGAACACGGAGAGCCAGATCTCTTCGCGCAGGTGGACGAACTCGGGGCTGCCGAAGTCGAAGACGGAAAGCAGAAGGTCGACGACGAGGTGGTTGTGAAAGACCTTGAAGCCGGTCATGGCGGCGAGGTGCTGGGCAACGGTCAACTTGCCGGTGGCGGGCAGTCCATAGATGAAGATCAGTTTCATTTCATGTAACTCCGTCGGGATCGGTTACGCATGAAGCTGATAAGTGTGTTACTTCTTCGCTTCGGGTGCAGGTTTCAGGTACTTATCCCACCAGGCCAGCCAGCGCTCGTAGCGGTCGCGGATGTAACTGGGGCGCGTGAAGCCGTGGAACTGATCAGGATAGACGACTAACTCCGCGGGGCGGCCGAGGGACTTGAGTGCCTGGTACATCTGCTCGCCGCCGATGAGGGGCACGTTCATGTCGGAGGTTCCGCCCATGAACATCATGGGAGTGTGGACGCGCTTGTCGATCTCAAGAAACGGGTAGCTCATCTTGAGATAGAGGGGAAGGTTCTTCCACGGCGGGCCGAGCTCGTTGTCGTACTGCAGGATGTACTGGTCGACGCCGTAGAAGGACATGGGCGCGGCAACGCCGGCTCCGCTGATTGCGGCTTTGAAGCGGTCGGTGCTGGCGACGGTGTAGTCGGTGAGGATGCCGCCGTAGCTCCAGCCGGTGACGGCGAGGCGATCGGGATCGGCGACGCCCATGGCTACGGCTTTGTCGACGCCCGCGAGCAGGTCTTTGACTTCGAGGTCTCCCCAATCGGCTGCGATGGCCTTGGCGTAGGCCTGGCCGCGGCCGGAGCTGCCGCGGTAGTTGACGTTGAGCTCGGCGTAGCCCTTGGAGGCGAGCCACTGGCGGAGGAAGTCGAAGCTGTGCTCGTCCTGTCCGTTGGGTCCGCCGTGGATGTAGAGGACCATGGGGACGGGCGAGCCTGGCTTGAAGTCTGCCGGCTTGGTGAGGAGGCCGTGCGCGTCGTTGCCATCTTTGCTCTTGAACTCGATGTCCTCAGTGGGCACGAGGTTCAGCTCGGCCATGAGGGCGTCGTTGTGGGTGGAGAGCTTGCGCAGGGCGCCGTTTTCGAGGGCGTAGATCTCGGCGGGATCGCTGTCGTTGGTGAACAGCACCGCGGTGTGACCGGCGGCCTCATCCCAGGCCATGACAGCGCCCTGTTGATTGAGAAGGCGCTTGTCGTTGTTGCCGGATAGCTCCACTTCGGCGGGGTATTGATTGCGGTCGTCGGCGACCAGGTAACTCAGATGGCTATCGGGCGAGTAGATGGGTGAACGGACGCTGCGGTCGAGCGTAGCTGCAGGATAACTGACCTTGCCGTCGAGGGTGACAACGGCGGGGCGGGCCTGGGAGTACTCCAGCAGCTCGAGTTTTGCGCCCTGGGTGTAGGCGATGGATTTGGAATCGGGCGACCAGGCTAGATGTCCGCCATCGGGGCCGGGCCAGGTGGTGAGCTTGCGCGCGGCGGAACCGGGCCTGGGCTCGACGACAAAGATGTCGGAGTTGTCGCTGCGGTCGGGATCGGGGTCCTGATTGCTGACGAAAGCGATCCATGCGCCGTCGGGTGACCACTCGGCGTCTTCCTCGTTGACATTTTTGGCGGTGGTCAGCTTCTCCGCCTTTTTGGTAGCGATGTCGTAGAGATAGAGCTCGTCGTAGTCGTTGTCGCGCAGGTAGCCCTGAATGTCCTGCTTGAAGTGGTAGCGGTCAATCACGATCGGCTTGGGAGGGGCGGGCGGCTTGCCTT
This sequence comes from uncultured Acidobacteriaceae bacterium, assembly GCA_963780515.1. GTDB lineage: Bacteria > Acidobacteriota > Terriglobia > Terriglobales > Acidobacteriaceae > Telmatobacter. Next base: position 38,956 of record CAWACG010000006.1, on the reverse strand, counting down.
CTTCGGCGTCGGGCGCGTGTTTGGGATGGAGGGTGAGCAGGAGCTTCTTTGAGTCGGGCGACCAGCTGTAGCCATGGATGTCCTGATCGGTGATGGCGGTAAACTGCTCGGCTTCGCCGCCGCGGCGGTCCATGACCCACACCTGATCCCCCTTGGCGGGCCCGGGACGCGATGACATGAAGCTGATGTAACGGCCGTCAGGACTGAACTTCGGTTCGGAAGCGCCTTCTTTGCCGTAAGTGAGCTGGAGGTGAACGGAGCCATCCCACTTGACCATCCAGAGGTGGGTGAGGCTCTTGTCTTCCTTGGTGTCGACCTGGCTGACGGTGTAGATGACCCAATCGCCATCGGGCGAGACGACGGGGGCGCCGACGCGCTGCAGGCGGGCGAGGTCGTCGAGGGAGATGGCGCGCTTTTGAGGGGCATCGACGGCCAGGGCGGGAATGAGGGCGGGGAGGAAGAGGGCAAGGCATAAGAGGGATTTGAGCAAGCCACGCAGCATGGGCAGAAGATTATCATCCGGGCGGCATTTGCTGAAACGATGGGCGCGAAGGGTAGATGGCAGCGATTGATTGGAAGGCGAACTACGAGCTAGCGGAGCTTTTCGCGGACTTCCGGGCGGACGAGATAGAGGAAGAAGACGAGATTCAACAGTCCCTGCACCACGGCGGGAAGCTGGTGCTGGGCGGAGAAGATCCACAAGTTATAAACGGCGAGCAGGAAGACGGCGGCTAGGGTTAGGGCCCAGGCCCATCGCAGCAGCAGCATGAGTCCTGCGCTGGCTGCCATGAAGGCTGCGGCGAGGATGAGAAAGAGCGGCGGGTAATGGCCGCCAGCGACGCCGAGAATGATGACTCCGGCGAGGACGAGAATATAGAGGCTGATGGCTGCGAGGCCAGGCAGCGGGAGCAGGTCGCGTTTCAGCGGGGGAACGATTTTGGGCGTGTTGGCGGCGGTATTCTCTTGGGCAGTTTCGCGGGGCTTGGTCTGGTCCGTCATAGCGTATGGAGGTAGGCCAGCAGGTCGTGAAGCTGGTCGTCGCTGAGCGGGGTTCCGGGCATCTCCATGCGGCCGTGGAGGATGACGTTGGTGAGCCGCTCGTCAGTCGGCGGCGCGCCGGAGGGCATGGCGGGGATCTTGGTGAGTGCCTGCAGACCGGGGCCGTGGAGTCCCGCAGTGGTGGTGGGGTAGTGGCAACGGGCGCATTTGGCCTGATAAATTGCTGCGCCGCGGGCTTCATCGGGGGTCCACTGCGAGGACGGCTTGGAAGGCGGCAGCGAGCGGCAACCGGCGAGAGCGGCCGCGAGCACGAGAGCGGCGAGTAGAGCAGTATGAAGACGCTTGCGCATTTGCCTATTGATGATACAGCGTTCGATGCAGCCTATTCGGCGGCGGCGATGGCTTCGCAGATGCGTTCGATGGCCCGGGTTTCGGCTTCGCTTCCGGGTCGGTGGCCGTTGACGAGGACGGAAAAGGCGAGGGTTCTACCGCTTGATGCAAGCAAGTAGCCGGAGAGGGCGTTGGTCTCGTTGAGAGTGCCGGTCTTGGCCCAGAGATGGCCTTTGAGCGGGGAATCTTTAAAGCGGCCGGCGAGGGTGCCGTCGATGCCCGCGATGGGGAGGGTGTCGCGCCAGGCCGGGCCCCACGGCTGGCGCGAGGCGTATGCCAACAGTTGCGTGTAGGCGCGGGGTGCGATGCGGTCGTCCATGCTCATGCCGGAGCCATCGTAGAAGAAGAAGTCGTCGTCGTTGACGCCCGCGTCGATGAGGAACTGGCGCACGACGCGCGTGCCCTGGGCGAGGCTGCCATCATTTCCGAAAGTTTTGCCGAGCAGGCGCAGCAGCAGTTCGGCGTGCAGGTTCTGGCTCTGCTTGTTGGTGACCATGATGTCCTCAGCAACGGGCACGGAAATGTGCGCGGCCAGCACCCTGTGGTCGCCGAAGGGCGCCATCACGCGGGTCTGGGTGCTGGGGACGAGACGAAGAGGCTTGGATCGCTCGGCAACGAATTCCCCTGTGTCAGTGGGCAGCCGGTGCGCGGAAGTGGCCGAGCCGGTGACAGTGATGCCTCGGCTCATAAGGGCTTTGACGAAGGCTGCCGCGGTGAACTCGGCCGGGTCCTCGACGGCGAGGCCGGCGAAGAGGCCTTCTGGCGGAGCGGTGCCCCAGGCCCGAACGAGCAAACTGCCGGGCATGCGCTGCAGACCGGGGTGGGGTGTTTGGCCGCTGGGCGCGATGGTCATGGTGTTGTCGAGGGTGTAGTAGTCGACGTCGGGGGTCCACTGAGCGGACACGCCGGTGGGCGCGGAAGGGTCGGCGGTGATGGTGAGCTCGATGGAATTGTCGTTGAAGGAGAGCGCGGAGACCGGTGCGCCGTAGCTCCATTGCAGGTCGTCCCATGCCCAGGCGGTGGCGTAGGGCTCATGGAGGAAGAAACTGTCGTCGCCCACGACATTGCCATCGATGGTGCGAATGCCGGCCTGCTCGACCTGCTCGGCCATGAGCTCGAGATTTGTCATGGCGCGGAGCTTGGGCTCGGCCTCCGGGGTTGGAGTTGCTGCGCCGGGCGGCGCGGCAGCGGGTGGCGGGTTGGGCTGCGGGGGCTGATAGGGATAGTGGCGCGCGCTCATGGTGGGGTCGCCCACGCCGAGGATGAGCAGGTTGCCATGGAGCTTGCCGGATGCATCGATGTCTCCGTCAGCGACGACGTTGGTGACCCAGGTAAGGGTGTCGACGGGGAGCAGGGCATAGGCTGCGGCAGTGGTGGCGAGCTTGGCGTTCGAAGCCGGAGTGAAGAGGCGGCCCTGATTGAGACCGTAGAGCGATTGGCCGTCGAGCGTGGTGACGCTGATGCCGAAATCGTCGTGGCTGAGGGTGGGCTCGGCAAGGATGGCCTGCAGGCGGTCGGCGAGTGTGCCTTTCGGGGAAGCATTGCGTGGCGTGGGCCAGGCGGAAGGTTTTGCGTGGTGAGTTTGAGCCGGCAGCAGAGTGGATGGAAGGAGAAAAGCTGCAAGCAGGAGCGCCAGGATTCGCCGAATGACCACCATGCCGGGAGTGTAGCAGGAGAGAAAAGCTTCGGTCGCGGATGAGAGCTGCGTTTGACGCTCATAGAATCGGGAGTGGGCGAATCGCAGGTGGGCCCGGCGGGGGCGCATGGAAGAACGAAGGGAAAACCTGAAGCGCGCAATTTGCACATGGAGGCTGCGCACCCGTGCGCCGGAACTCGGCCGGCGGACGCTGGTGATGGGTGTGGTGAATATTACGCCGGATTCGTTCAGCGATGGCGGGGCTTTTCTTGATCGCGACGCGGCGGTGGAGCATGGGCTGCGGCTGCTGGACGAAGGGGCGGACCTGCTGGACCTTGGTGCGGAGAGCACGAGGCCGGGTTCAGCTGCAGGGACGGAGTCGGCTCCGGCGGTGAGCGCGGCGGCAGAGCAGGCGCGGCTGCTGCCGGTGCTGGAGGGAATTCTGCGGGCGCGACCGGAGGCGGTTGTGTCGGTTGACACGTATAAGGCGGCGACGGCGCAGGCGGCTCTGGCGGCGGGCGCGGAGATTGTGAACGACATCAGCGGCTTTGGCTGGGATGCGGCGATGGCGGGCGTGTGTGCGGAGGCGGGTTGCGGAGTGGTGCTGATGCATACGCGAGGCCGGCCTGAAGAATGGAAGACCCAGGCGCAGCTTGAATCGAGCGAATTGATGGCGACGGTGCGGGCGGGGCTGGAAGCGAGCCTGGCCAAAGCTGCGGCGGCGGGAATTGCTGCGGAGGCTTTGGTGCTGGATCCGGGGTATGGGTTTGGCAAGCGATTTGGCGAGAACTATGTTTTGCTGGCGCGGCAGGCGGAGTTGCTGGAGTTGGGGCGGCCGCTGCTGGCGGGGCTTTCGCGCAAATCGTTTCTGGGCAGGACGCTGGCGGAGTTGCACGGGGGCAAGGATGCGGCGGTGGATGCGCGCGAGACGGCCAGCTTGGCGGCGTTGACGGCGGCGATTCTGCAAGGGGCGTCGATTGTGCGGGTGCATGCGGTGCCGCCTGCGGTGGAGGCGGCGCGGATTGCGGATGCGGTGCTGGCGGCGGGATGAGGGTGTGCTTTCCCAGGTCCCCATTCTTCGCTGCGCTCAGAAGCTGGACCTGGGGCACCCGCGTTTGTGCTGATCGAACCCGGGCCTCCTACCAGTGGGACCAAACGAGGCTATCGTTTCGCCATCGCATGGAGTTTGAGGACTGTGTTCCAGTTGCGTGCGGTGGCGATGACGGCGAGGATGCGGTCGAGCGCGGCGGCGGTGAATTTGGAGTCGGCGGCACCATCGGGCAGGTGGAGATAGAGTGTGTCTCCGGCGAGGTGGTAGCGGTCGCGGCGTGTGGGATATTGGGCGACGATGCGGTCGAGACCCGTGGCAGAGTCTTTGGCCGGATGCGCAGAGAGAAAAACGGCATGGACTCGGGCGCCGTCCGCTGCGGATTCGGCGGCAAAAGGGTTGGCGGCGATAACGCGGGAGAGCTCATTGCGTGTTCGGACAAGAACGGGCACAGGCTTGCCCACGACCTTTGCGAGCGCGGAGCTGACTGATTTTGTGACGGCAGCGGGTGAACCGGGAGCGTCGAAGACGGCATTGCCGCTCTGGATGTAGGTTTCGACGTTGCGGAAGCCAAGCTCTGCGAGCAGTTTGCGGAAGTCGGCCATGGGCAACTTGCCGGTGCCGCCGACGTTGACGGCGCGCAGCAGGGCGATGTAGGTGGGCATAGGCGCTCCTGGGTGGCTCGATGCGAGTGTAACGCGGAGGCTGAAGGAGCCCAAGCCTGGGTGCGATTTGCAGGCTGGGAATTCCACAATTCTGCCGTGATTCGCAGAGAGTCCGCGGGAATCGTCACCTGCTATCCTGCCTAATCTACCCGTTGCGGGCGGGGCGCGGCCGATTGTGACTGTGCTCGGAGATGCGGTCTCAATACGGCGGAGGGAATTTTGGCATCAGGCTCTTTGTTTCCGGAGGTGACAGGCCGGCAGGCGAGCGGCGAGGGGATTCTGCCGTCGCAGGAGATCCGCGATTTTGTGAGCGCGGGGATTCTCCGTTCGACGATTGATATCACCGAGGAGCAGATTCAGCCGTCCAGCATCGATCTGCGCCTTTCGCGCGAGGCGTACCTGGTGCATGCCAGCTTCTTGCCCGGGCGTTCGACGACTCTGCTGACGAAAGCCAAGACGAACGGGATGCTGGACCGGGAGATTGATATTTCAAGCCCTACGCTGCTGGAGCCGGGGCGGGTCTACATCATTCCGCTGATGGAGAGCCTGGCGCTTCCGCCGGATGTGTATGGCATTGCCAATCCCAAGAGCACGACGGGAAGGCTGGACATTTTCACTCGCCTGATCACCGACGTGGGCGATGAGTTTGAGCGGGTGCGCAGGGGCTACAACGGCAAGCTGTATATCGAGGTGGTGTCGCAGACGTTTCCGATCATTGTGCAGGCCGGAATGAAGCTGAACCAACTGCGCTTTGGGCGGGGAAGGGTGCTGGCGGCGGGCGATGCGCGGCTGAGGCAACTGGACCAGGGCGATCCGCTGATTGATGTGGAGGAAGACGGCCCGCAGGCGAACATCAATCGCGGATTGCGGCTGACGGTGGACCTCGAGGGGAACGGCTCGGGCGTAGTGGGGTACCAGGCGAAGAAGTCGACGCCACCGGTGGATCTGAGCAAACTGGACTACTACGAGAGGGCCGAATACTGGAATCCGATCTACAGGAACGACAAGCTGCAGTGCGTTCTGATGCCGGGCGAGTTTTACATTCTGGCGTCGAAGCAGCGGGTGCGCGTGCCGGCGGACTTTGCGGCGGAGTTGCTGCCGTATGACTTGGCGTCACAGGAGTTTCGCGTGCATTATGCGGGTTTCTTCGACCCTGGATTCGGGTATGGATTGCATGGCGAGATTCCTGGAACGCGGGCGGTGCTGGAAGTGCGCGCGAGCCAGATGCCGATTCTGCTGGAAGACGACGAGTTTGTGGGGCGGTTGAACTACTACAAGATGGCGGCGACACCGGACATTGTGTATGGCGGCCGGATTGGGTCGTCGTATCAGCAGCAGGGCTGGCGCTGAGCAAGCAGTTCAAGCGTGAGCAGCAGATTGCTTCCGCTCCGGGAACGGCCATGGATTTGAAGGCGAAGGATGCGGAGGCGGCCGGGAGCAGCCGCAGCGCTGGAATCGCAGGAATGGCGGAGAGTGAAGAAGACGACGAGCGGCGGGTGCGCGGCGCAGGATTTGCGCAGAAGCGCGCGGAAGAGGGCGTGACCGCAAAGGAGCGCGACGAGCAGGCGCACTGGCGAATGAGTCCTGCCTAGAGCGAAATCAGAACCCCCGTGGCCTGTTGAGTTTAGGGCAGGGTCGTGGCTCCCTGGGGGTCGCGTCGACCTGGACCGCATGGCTTCTGGATGAGGCTCCCCTGGTTTTGCGAGAAGCGACAATCCAGTCCGGACTACTATTCTGAAGTGTGATCACGATGCCATCGCTTCCACCGAAGACCCCGCTTCGGAATGGATTCCTCCGATCCTTTGTTCGGTGGTCTGGCTTCAGCATCGTGCTTCTTTGGTTGCTGGCGGCGCTGATGCTGGTAGCTCTCAGGTGGATCGACCCGGCGACCACCGCTGTGCACATGGAGCGCCGAATGCAGGCCTGGATTCACCGCACGCCGTATCGCAAACACTACCAATTCATTCCGCTGAGCCAAATCTCGCCCGATCTGCAGCATGCAGTCATCGCCGCAGAGGACGCGCGCTTCTACCAGCACCATGGGTTCGATTGGCACCAGATCCAAATCGATGCCGAAGGCGATTTGGAAGGCGGCCGCACGCGCGGAGCTTCCACCATTACGCAGCAGCTGGTAAAAAACCTATTCTTCGGAACGAGCCGCTCCCTTCTCCGCAAAGGCGCGGAGTTCACGCTGGTACCGGTGGCCGAATTGGTCCTCGGCAAGCGGCGCATTCTGGAGCTCTACCTCAACGTGGTGGAATGGGGCCCCGGTATTTATGGTGCGGAGTCGGCGTGTCGTACCTACGACGGAATTTCGGCGCGGAATATCGGGAGAGAACAGTCGGCTCGGCTGGCCGCGATTCTGCCTGCTCCTTTGAAGCGACGGCCTGAGCGCATGAATCATTACAGCGCGCTCATTCTTGAGCGAATGCGCCAAATGGGTTGGTAAACGGGCATAGCGCTTTATCAAAGCTGCGCTCATGAATCCACTCGCGTTGGGTTCGGGCCAGAGGGTCGTCTATTTGTGAGTCAACGCTTCGTGCGCATCACTGGGCATCAGTTAGCGACCTCACTGAGACGGTGTAGCCGGGGGCGGTTCTGGCGGGGCGGAGGGTTTGGCGGGAGGGGTAAGGACGAATCCTTTGCGAACGAGGGCAAAACCGGCCTGGGGCATTTCGGCCTGCAAGAGCTGGCTCTCGGGGCCGGAAAAAAGATCGGTCTTGCCCCCGGCGATGGTGGCAACCAGGTGATGGACGATGATGGGCTTGCCCTCGAGCGTGCCCTGCTGGTCAGCGTAGGTGGCGAGCTGGACCGGCTCAACGGATCCCTGTTTCTTGGGAATGATGGCCCAGAGGTCGCGGTTGTTGTGGGTGACGGCAAGGGACAGCAGCGTCTCAAGAGCGCCGGGATCGAAGTCAGGGAGAAAGACGGCTGCGGGATGGGCGGGGAGGCGGGTGGTGGAACTGTGGCCGTTGGCCGAGATGTTCATCAGCATCTGTGCGGCATCTGGCTTGGCAGTGACGCTGACCGCCGAGCCGTTGACGGTGGCGCTCAACTGGACATGCTCAAGCTGGTTGTCTGAAGAAAGCCGCTCGTTTTTCGAAATCGCGTAGTTCAGCCCCTGCATGGAAACATTGACCAGCGAGGTGGAGTCGTAGCCCTGCGGAGTCCCCAGGACGCGGAAGCTTGCCGTGCCTACTGCCTTGCCGTGCTGGCTGATGGTGAAGGCGCCTGTCTGAGCCGAGGCGGGCACTGAGGTGAGGTGCGGACCGCAGGCAAGCAAAACCGCGAGGGGCAGGAAAGCAATCGGACGCAGAGATTTCTTCATGGCACTGAGTTGTTAGACGCGGGCCGCCGCAACGAGTTGCGGCGACCCGCGTGAGTGAACGGGTGAACGAAGAGTGAAGAAGTGAACAGGGACAAGTGAACCGTTTGATCGTCGGTCGGTTTGAAAGCGCCGTACCGCGGGGGTTGAACCCCCCGCCTCCCTCCGAATCGAGTTTTTCCGCAGCCTGTGAAGTCGTGCCCTGACACAAAGCAAGTTCATGAAGCGCGCGGTGGTATGTCGCTCACCGATCCCTGTTCGCTACTCCCTGCATTTATCCCCTGGCGACGGCGAAGCGCTTGTTGACTTCGGTCCAGTTGACCACGTTCCACCACGCGGCCAGGTAGTCGGGACGGCGGTTCTGGTACTTGAGGTAGTAGGCGTGCTCCCACACGTCGTTTCCGAGGACCGGATAGAGGCCCTGGGAGAGGGGTGAGTCCTGATTGGCCGTCGTAACGACCTTGAGCTTGCCGCCGGTAAAGACCACCCAGCCCCATCCGGAGCCGAACTGCTTGGCGGTGGTCTCATTGAAGGTCTTCTTGAAGGCTTCGAAGTCGCCGAAGTCGGCGCTAATCTGCGCGGCGATGGCGCCGGTGGGCGCGCCGCCTACGCCTTCAGAGCCGGCGGGGCCCATCAGGTTCCAGAATGCGGTGTGATTGGAGTGGCCGCCGCCATTGTTGCGAACGACGCCGCGAATCTCCTCGGGTATGGCGGCAAGGTCGCGAATGAGATCGTCAACGGATTTGGCGGCCAGGTCGGGGTGGCTGGCCAGGGCGGCATTCACGTTGTTGATGTAGGCCTGGTGGTGCTTGTCGTGGTGCAGATGCATTGTCTCCGCATCAATAAAGGGTTCGAGAGCGGCGTAGTCGTAAGGCAGCGGTGCGAGTGAATAAGCCATCGGGGAAATCTCCTTCGTTCGGATTGTACTGTGAGGGTTGAGCGGATTTCGACCGCTAAGCGAAAGTGGCGGCCGGTCGAAGACAGAATTGGCCGGTCCGGAAACAGTTGGCGCTGCATCCTCGTGCAATGCAATCTTCACACACAGGCGCGCACCCCTATGATTGGATGGATGCGGAAGGACTGCTTCGGGGTGCCAAGTTAATTCGAGGGGGATGTGAAACCTTCCCGTTCGGCCGAACATCGATAAAGTGGACGGATCTTCATTCCGTAAACTTTCCCACCTGAGAGATTGGTATCGACGAGTGAACAATCAGCCGCTTTATCGTTGGCTTGACCAGCAGGGTGAAGCCTTTGGCGCGCCGGGTCTTGAGCCGCGCTGGACTTCGAGCGTGAAAGACGCGGTGGGAACGGCCTACTCGGCCTCCAGCCGCGTGTGGTTCACCTGCTCGCACGGCATTTTGAATGAGCTTTACCACCCCACGATCGACAGCGCGCAAGTGCGAGATATGGAATTTCTGGTCACAGACGGGGAGACGTTTGTCCACGAAGAAAAGCGCGATCTGATCACCAGCTTTGAGTACATCCACCCGGAGGCGCTGGGGGTCCGCTATGTGAATCGCGACCCCGACGGCCGCTACACGCTGACGAAAGAGATCATCTGCGACCCGCACCACAGCGTGGTGCTGCAGCATGTGCGGCTGGAAGGACACGAGGACCTGCTGCCGCGGCTGAAGGTGTATGCCCTGCTGGCGCCGCACCTGGATGGCGGCGGCGCGGGCAACACCGCACGGGCGTTGGATATTGCAGGACATCGCATGTTGCTGGCGTGGAAGGATCGGTGGTCGCTGGCGATGGGCGCCAACTGCGGGTTTTCGCGGGTGAGCTGCGGGTTTGTGGGCACCAGCGACGGATGGCGGGACCTGATGGAAAACTTCAACATGAGCTGGGAGTTCGGCTCGGCCACCAACGGGAATCTAGCTGTCATGGGCGAGCTGGACCTCGGGAACGCGGGTGCGGATGGCGCAAGGGAATTCACCCTGGCCATCGGGATCGGCGAAGGGCACCACACGGCATTGCAAAAAACTGTCAGCGCGATGGCGATGCCGTTCGCGCAGAACCGCGACCGCTTCATTGAGCAATGGCACCGCGCGGCCAATCCCGAATGGCTGGCGGCGAAGGCCGGCGACGGCGGCAAGCTGATGCGGGCCAGCCACAACGTGCTGCTGGCACATGAGGACAAGACATTTTCAGGAGCCTTTGTGGCGTCAATGTCGATTCCGTGGGGGCAGGTGCACGGCGACGACGACCTGGGCGGCTACCACCTGGTGTGGACGCGCGATATGGTGCAGACCGCCGGCGCGCTGCTGGCCTGCGGGCGGGCGGAGACGGCGCGGCGGGCAATGGTCTACCTGGCCTGTACGCAAAAGCCCGACGGCGGCTTTGCACAGAATTTCTGGGTGGACGGGCGGCCCTACTGGTCAGGCGTGCAACTGGACGAGGTTGCCTTTCCGATGATGATGGCGTGGCGGCTGTGGAAGGCCGATGCACTGGGCGATACCGACATTTTTCCGTTTGTCGAGAGGGCGGCGGGGTTTCTGGTGCGTCATGCGCCCATCACCCACCAGGAGCGCTGGGAAGAGAATGCAGGCTACTCGCCTTCTACGCTGGCGGCGGTGATTGCGGGACTGATATGCGCGGCGGAGATTGCGCGGGCTCACGACGCGATGGAACGGGCGACGTTCTACGAGGAATTCGCTGACTGGATTGAGCATCATCTTGAAGACTGGACGGTGACCAACGATGGGGTGCTGCTGCCGGACGTGAAGCGGCACTACATGCGCATCCGTCCGCCGGAAACGGGCGAGGCCTACGCCTGCGAAGACTGCGGCACGGAGACGATCAGGCTGCAAAATCGACCGCCGGGCACGCGGACCGAGTTTGAAGCGCGTGAGATTGTGGATGCGGGTTTTCTTGAGCTGGTGCGCTACGGCGTGCGGCGGGCAGACGATCCGCTGATGATTGACTCGCTGAAAGTGGTGGACGCGGTGTTGAAACGCGGACTGCCCCAGGGGCCCGGCTGGCTGCGCTACAACTGGGATGGGTACGGACAGCGCCCCGATGGCGGCCCGTATCAGGGCTGGGGGCAAGGACGGGTTTGGCCGCTACTGACTGGCGAGCGCGCTCATTATGAGCTTGCCGCGGGGAGCGATATTGCACCGCTCATCAAGACCTATGAGCGCTTTGCCACCATGGGGCAGATGCTGCCGGAACAGGTGTGGGACGAGGCCAACCGGCCTGATGTGCGGCTGGTTATGGGCCAGCCTGCCGGGTCGGCGGTGCCGCTGGTGTGGGCGCACGCCGAATATCTGAAGCTGCTGCGCTCGGCTGTGGATGGGAAAGTGTTTGACAGGATTGATCCGGTGTATGCGCGCTACTGCGAGCCGGAAGGGAAAAAAAGCAAACGCAGCGACCTGGAAATTTTCAGCCTGCGAAGGCCGATCCAGAGGATCGTCGCGGGCGACACGCTACGGATTCTCGATGCGGACCGCTTCGAGCTTATCTGGTCGGCGGACGGATGGAAGACCACGCACACCATCGCCAGCCGAAGCCTGGGCAGCGCTGGACACAGCGCGGATATCGCGACCACCGCTGACCAGCAGAATGGTGAACTATCATGGACTTTCCATTGGCCGGAACAGGGGCGATGGCTTGGTTACAATGTGAACGTCAAGGTTGAAGCGGGCTGACGTGTCGGTACAGGGCACAACGATTCAGCCGAGCTAGCCCGGTTACGCTCCCGCCAACGAAAGGAATCAATTAAAAGCATGACTGCCAGTCTCGCAGATCTCTCTCTCGACGAACTCTCGATTGACACATTGCGGCTGCTTGCCGTGGATGCAGTGGAGAAGGCAAATAGCGGCCATCCCGGCGCACCGCTGGGCTGCGCGCCGATCGCCTACCTTCTGTTTCACAAGCTGATGAAGCACAATCCGGTGCACTCGAAGTGGGCCGATCGCGATAGGTTTGTGCTTTCGAACGGGCACGCTTCGGCGCTGTTGTATAGCTCGCTGTTTCTTTCCGGCTACAAGGTGACGCTGGACGACTTGAAGAGCTTTCGGCAGTGGCACTCGCGGACGCCGGGGCATCCCGAATACGGCGACACAGACGGCGTCGAGGTGACTACTGGGCCACTGGGGCAAGGCATTGCGATGGCCGTCGGCATGGCCATGGCCGAAAAGCATCTGGCTGCCATCTACAATCGGCCGGGCTTCGAGGTGGTCAATCATCATACGTATTCACTTTGTGGCGACGGCGACCTGATGGAAGGCGTCTCGCACGAGGCCGCCGCGCTGGCCGGGATGCTCGGCTTGGGCAAGTTGACATTTATCTACGACGACAATCTGATCTCGCTCGACGGACCGACTTCGCTGAGCTATACCGACGACTATTTGAAGCGGTTTGAGGCCTACCACTGGCACGTGCAGATCGTGGACGACGGCAACGACCTGGCGGCCATCGAGGCGGCAATCGACGCGGCCAAGGCAGAGACCAGCAAGCCATCCTTCATCGCTGTCCGCACGGTCATTGGCTATGGCAGCCCCAGGGCGGGCACCAACAAAGTGCATGGCGAGGCGCTGGGCGCGGCGGATACGGCTGCGACGAAGAAGTTTTTCGGTTTCCCCGAGGACCAGAACTTTTATGTGCCCGCCGATGCGCTGGCCAACTGGCGCAAGGCGGTTGACCGCGGCGCGGCGCTGGAGGCGGAGTGGAAGAAACTCTTCGCGGGGTATGCGGCGGCGTTTCCTGAGCTGGCTGCGGAATTTGAGCGCACGCAAAAGGGCGTGCGCAAGGCGGGTTGGGAGAAGGCGATTCCGAGCTTCGCGGCGAACAAGCCAATGGCGACGCGCAACGCGGGCGGCGCAATTCTGAATGCGATTGCCGATGTGGTGCCGGAGCTATTTGGCGGCGCGGCCGACCTGACCGCATCGACCAAGACGATCTTCAAGCCGGGCGTGAGCTTCCACGTTGATCCCGCGGGGCGGAACGTGTTCTTTGGCGTGCGCGAGTTCGGCATGAGCGCGGCGGTGAATGGGATGGCCGCACACGGCGGGCTGGTTCCATTCGGCTCGACGTTTTTCTGTTTCGTTGACTACGCGAAGCCGGCTGTGCGCCTTGCGGCGCTGATGCAAACACATTCGCTGTTCATCTTTACGCACGATTCGATTGCGTTGGGAGAAGACGGGCCGACACATCAGCCGATTGAGCAACTGATGATGCTGCGCGCGGTTCCGGGACTGACGGATTTCCGGCCCGCCGATGCGAACGAGACCGCCGCGGTTTGGCGGCTGGCGCTGGAACGCACGGGGCCGAGCTTCATGGCACTCACGCGGCAGGATCTTCCGGTGATTGATGCAGCCACGCATGATGTGTATGGCGACGTGAGCAAGGGCGCGTATGTACTGGTGGATGCCGCGAATCCGCAAGTGGTGTTGATTGGCACCGGGTCAGAAGTGTGGCCCGCGGTTGAGGCAGCAAAGTTGCTTGCGGCGGAGGGGATTGCGGCGCGGGTGGTTAGTTTCCCAAGCTGGAAGATTTTTGAAGAGCAGACTGCCGAGTACAAGGCCAGCGTGTTGCCGGGGGGCGTGCCGAAACTGGCAGTCGAGGCGGGAGCTACGCTGGGTTGGTGGAAGTACGTGGGCCAGGAGGGTGACGTGATTGGCCTGGATCGCTTTGGAGCTTCGGCGCCGGGTCCAAAGGTGTTGGCAGAGCTGGGCTTTACCGCGGAGAATGTAGCGGCAAGGGCGAAGGCGTTGGCGAAGAAGTAAGCTGAGTTCGCGGAGTTGGCCGCACTGCGCGCGAGAGAGCGGAGTTAGCCGGACAGACACGAATCCCGCGAGCTCCGCTGTCACTCGAAAGGATTGCCATTGAAACTCGTTATTGCTTCCGATCATGCAGGCTTTTCTCTGAAGGAAGAAGTGCGCGCGTATCTGACCAAGGCTGGGCATGAGGTTGTGGACCTGGGCGCATTCAAGTACGAGGCCGAGGATGATTACCCGGATTTTGCGGAAAGGGTTGGCGAAGCCATCGTGCGAGGCGAAGCGCCAAGGGGAGTTCTGATTTGCGGTTCGGGGGTGGGCGTGTCGGTGGCGGCAAACAAGATTCCGGGCATCCGCGCGGCCATGTGCCACGATACCTATTCGGCACATCAGGGTGTGGAACACGATGACATGAATGTCATCGTGCTCGGCGCACGCATTATCGGCACTTCGCTTGCGTACGAGCTTGTGGATGCATTCATCAAAGCCAAATTCATCTCCAATGAAGAGCGGTTTACCCGGCGTTTCAAGAAAGTTCTAGCAATCGAAGCCAAGTATCAATGCGGAGATGGATCGGCGAACAAGGCGTAGGATTTTGCCGATTCAGGAGCTTCGCTTCAGCGCAACAGGTTTGAAACGAAATACGAGCAACCGCAAGTCCCCTTCGGCTTCGCTCAGGACAAGCTTTCGACTCGCACTGCTGGCAAAGGATGACAGCCGATGTTCCCCTTCGACGTAATTCTCTTTGACGTAGGCGGAGTCCTGCTGACCAACGGCTGGGACCACTGCGAACGTTCGGTGGTGCTGGACCAGTTTCACCTGGATAAGGCGGAGTTTGAAGCGCGCCACGCGGCGCCTTATGACGATTGGGAGCGGGATGCGATTGATGCGAAGGCTTACATGGACGCAACTGTTTTCTATGAGCCGCGCAACTTTTCGCATGATGAGTTCTTTGCCGCGATATGCGCTCAGTCAAAGCCGCTGCCGGATGGTGGACTGGGCATCCTGAAGGAACTTGCTGCATCAGATAAGTGTCCCTTGGGAGCGCTCAACAACGAAGCGCGCGAACCCAACGACTACCGCTTCGACCGCTTTGGCCTGCGCGACTGCTTTGAGTTTGCCTTCAGCTCCTGCTACGTGGGGCTGCGCAAACCGGAGCCGGCCATCTATCGGCGCGTCCTGGACATTCTGGGCAAACCTGCGGAGCGTATCTTGTTTATCGACGACCGCGCGGAGAATGTGGCGGGCGCAGCGTCAGCGGGGATGATGACGATTCGTTTTGAAGGCGCAACCGCTTTGTTGCGCGAATTGGAGACCTTGGGAGTTCTTTAAGGAATTTGAAGGGAGAGCGATATGCAACTGGGATTGATTGGCCTGGGCAAGATGGGCGGCAACATGGCGGAGCGGCTGCGTTTGGGCGGCCACCAAGTGGTGGGCTTCGACTTCAGCGCGGAGGCCGTGGCAAAACTGACGGCGGCCGGCAATGTGGGCGTTTCGACGCTCGACGATCTCGCCAAAAACTTGAAAGGCCGCAAGGCGATCTGGATCATGGTGCCGCAGGGCAAGCCTGTGGACGACACCATTGCCAAACTCGAGCCGCTGCTGAACCCTGGCGACATATTGATCGACGGCGGTAACTCGAATTACAAGGATTCGCAGCGTCACTACAAGGAAGTAACCGCCAAGGGCTTCCAGTTTGTGGACGTGGGCACATCGGGCGGCGTGTGGGGCTTGAAAGAGGGCTACAGCATGATGGTGGGCGGCGACAAGGAGCCTGTCGAGTACCTGCGGCCGATTCTGGAAACGCTGGCGCCGGCGGCCGAAAAGGGCTGGGGACACGTGGGTCCGGCGGGCGCGGGCCACTTTGTGAAGATGGTTCACAACGGCATCGAGTACGGACTGATGCAGGCCTATGCAGAGGGCTTCACGATCCTCGAAAAGAAAGAGGAGATGGACCTGAACCTTCCGCAGATTGCGGAGATCTGGCGCTACGGCAGCGTGGTGCGTAGCTGGCTGCTTGATTTGACTGCCGATGCGCTGTCGAAGAATCCCACGCTGAGCGGGCTGGAGGCCTATGTGGCTGACTCGGGCGAAGGCCGCTGGACGGTGTTCGAGGCCATCGACCTGAATGTTTCTGCGCCCGTGATTACGGAGTCGCTGATTCGACGTATCAGGTCGCGCGAGGAGAACAACTTTACCGACAGGATGTTGTCGATTATGCGCAATGCGTTTGGCGGACATGCGGTCAAGAAGGACTGAGAAACAGTGAAGAAGTGAAAAGTGAAGAAGTGAAAGGGTGAAGAAGTGAAAAAGTGAAAAAGTGAATCAGTGAACAGGTGCAACAGTGAAGAAGTGAGGGAGTGAAGAGAGACTGGTTTGCGGCTGGAAGCATTTTGCGGGATCAAAGCACGATGGCAGTTTTTCAGGGAAGGCAACGTTCAGGGTACTGTTCACTTTTTCACACAGTTACTCATTCACTCTGTTACCTATTCACCTTTTCACTTCTTCACTATTTCACTTGATCAGAGCGCTACTCCCCAAGGAGGTGGAATAAGTTATGGCGACGGTGCAGATGAAAGTGAGTCCTGAGGATCTTTCCCAGATTTCTCATGGTGGCGAGCGGATTCCCAATCCGGGGATCATGGTGATTTTTGGCGCCTCCGGCGACTTGACCAAACGCAAGCTGTTGCCCGCGCTGTTTCACCTGGAGCAAAACGGCCTGCTTCCGAAGCAATTTGCCATCGTGGGCGTGGCGCGTCGGCCGCTGGGCGATGAGTTTGCGGCGGATATGCGCGAGGGCATTGTCGATTTTGGCGGAGCGGACACCAACGATCCAAAGCTGAATGATTTCGTGAACAACATCAGCTACTATGCGCTGAACTTCGATGATCCCGCGCATTATGCCGGATTGAAGAACGAGTTAGACCGCATCGCCAAAGAGAAAGGCATCGGCGGCGACCGGCTGTTTTACCTCGCCACAGCGCCGGAGTACTTTGCAGACATCGTGGAGAACCTGGGCGCACAGGGCATGGCGCAGCCGGAACAGGGGCAGGTGGGCGTGGTGATCGAGAAGCCCTTCGGCCACGACCTGGACTCGGCGCGCGAACTGAATCACAAAGTGAATGCCGTCTTCCACGAGAACCAGGTGTTCCGCATCGACCACTACCTGGGAAAAGAGACGGTCCAGAACATTTTGGTGTTTCGCTTTGCCAACGGCATCTTCGAGCCCATCTGGAACCGCAATTACATCGATCATGTGCAGATTACGGCGGCGGAAACGCTGGGCGTGGAGGGCCGCGGACCGTTCTACGAGAAGGCCGGCGCGCTGCGCGATGTGATTCAAAACCACGTGATGGAGCTGCTGAGTTTTGTCGCGATGGAGCCACCGTCGAGCTTCGATGCGGAGGCGGTCCGCCGCGAAAAGGTGAAAGTGTGGCGGGCGATTCCGCCGGTGCCGATTTTGGATGCGGTGCGCGGGCAATATGGGCCGGGCGTGGTGGAAGGGCAAAAGGTGGTCGGGTATCGCGACGAGGAGCGGGTCAATCCCGAGTCGGGCACCGAGACTTACGCGGCGGTGCGTTTAGGGATTGAAAACTGGCGTTGGGCGGGGGTGCCGTTCTACCTGCGCGCGGGCAAGCGGATGAAGCGGCGTGCGACGGAGATCAGCATCCAATTCAAACAGCCGCCGCTGCTGATCTTCAATCGCATGCAGACCAGCGGGCCGTGCCAGGAGATCCAGCCGAACCTGCTGACTATCCGCATCCAGCCGGATGAGGGAATTGCGCTGCGCTTCGGCGCCAAGGTGCCGAACACGCCAAATATGTCTGTGTGTCCGGTGAACATGGACTTCGACTACTCTGCAGCCTTTGGCACATCGAGCGCCAACGGCTACGAGCGGCTGCTGCTGGACGCGATGCTGGGCGACCCGACGTTGTTTGCGCATCGCGACGGTGTGGAAACGACCTGGGCGCTCTATACGCCGATTCTGCAGGCGTGGGCATCAAAGAAGCCTGAGGTCTTTCCCAACTACTTTGCGGGCACCTGGGGCCCGGACTGCTCGGACCGGCTGCTGGAACGCGGTGGGCACGTGTGGCGGAACAATTTGGGGAAGAAGGATTGAGACACCAGCGAGAGAGCTACTCCCGGACGATCTTGACGAAGATGCCGTCGGGCAGTTCACCTTCGAGCAAGTGAACCACGCCGTTTTTCACGAAGCCATCTAAAATCTGGGTTTTGGGCTTGGATTGGGCGGCCTGCCGGGGTTGGACATTCTCACTCGCCGCTCGGTTTCCCGCTGCTGGACTGGCGGCTTTGCCGGTTCCTTTGTCCATGGCTTCGTTGGCCAGGCGGTCGGCTTCCTGGTTGCCTCCGCGGAGAGTGTGGCGCATCTCAAAGCGCTCCAGGCGGGCGGCGCGGCGCGTGGCTTCTTCCCAGAGGGGGCGCAGACCGGGGCTGGCCACCTTGTAGCGGCCTTTCATCTGGTTGACCATCAATTCAGAGTCCGAAACCACGCGCAGGCGCGGCGCACCGTGTTCCAGAGCCCAGGCCAGGACCCCCAGAAGGGCCTGATATTCGGCGTAGTTGTTGGTCTGGCGGCCGAGGTATTCGCTGAGGCGGGCGACGACGCGGCCTTGGGGGTCCTCGATGACCGCGCCGTAACCGGCCGGGCCGGGATTGCCACGGGAACCGCCGTCGCAGTGGGCAGTGTGCCATCCCTGGGCGTTGGTGGCAGCGGAGTCAAGGCCTGAAAAGAGAGTCTCGTTCATCGGTTACCAGTGTACCGGGCGGGGCAGTTCTGCGGCACTCTCCCGCTCACCAAGCCCCTTCGGCAGCGTCTACTTGAGTGCGATCAGTTCTCTCATCCGGAGCGGAGATTTCGATGGCAACCGAAGCTGCGAGCTACCCCAAATCCCCTGCTGGAATCCCGGCATCCTTGGCGTGGCCAGCCGCAAGGAGGGTACAATCCTCCCCAGGGATGGCTGCATCGAGGGCAATGGACGGACCTAATCGAGCGCAGGAGCGCCTGCAGGCCCGCGCGCCGGAGATGGAACTGATTCGCGAGGCGCAGGCGGGTTCGCGCGTAGCGTTTGACGCCCTGGTGCGCCAGTATGAGCAGCAGGTTTTGCGCCTGGCGCTGCACCTGACCGGCTCTGAGCACGACGCCGAAGACATCTACCAGGAAGCATTTCTCAAGGCCTTCCGGTATATCGGAAACTTCCGCTTCGAGTGCTCGTTTTATACCTGGATTTACCGGATCGTGACCAACCTTTGCCTGGACCAGCTGCGCCGGCGCAAGACCCGCCGCGAAGACCAGGCGGTCCATGTGGACCACTCCGGCGACGAGGTCGATCTGCTGGCTTCGGTCTCTGACAACCGGTCATTTTCAAACCCGGCCAAGGAGCTGGATCGCAAGCTGCTGGGTGAAAGGATTCAACTGGCGCTGGGCAAGCTGACCCCGCGCGAACGCATGGTTTTTGAGTTGAAGCATTACCAGGGTCTCCGCCTGCGCACCATCGGAGAGATGTTGAACACCACGGAAGAAACCGCCAAGAATACGCTCTTCAGGGCGACAAAGAAGTTGAGAACACAACTGGCGGGATTGCGGTAAAGCGTCTCCTGCGCACATGTGGCGCAGGACTTTTTACGACGCGAATTGCAGCATTGATTGAGGCTGGAAGGACGTAGAGAAATGAATTGCGAACTTGCACACGAGAGAATCGTGCTGGCGGCGTATGGGGAGCTGCCCGATGAGCAGACCCACGAGCTTGACCGGCATCTGACCGTCTGCGCGGAGTGCCGCGAAGAGCGCGAACAACTGCTTGCGCTGAGAACGCTGGCCGCTCTGCACCCGGTTGTTGAACCTGATGCCAACCTGGTGGCGCGTTCCCGGTTGCGTCTTGAAGAAGTGCTGGATGCGCTGCCACCCAAACGCTGGTATGAGCGCGTGAGCTCCCTCTTCCTGAACAACGTTGCCAGTCTGCAGGCGGCGCCGGTTGCGGTTGTTCTGCTGTTGGTGGTCGGATCGGGAGCAGGCACCCTGGGCGGATTTGAGTATGCACAGGCTCGCGCGGCCCACGCCGCAGCCAAAGCTCCGCAGACGGCCAGTGTGCCGACGAAAGCGGCGGTTGTACCGGGAGATGTGGCGAGCATCTCCAGCATCGTGCAGCAACCCAACAGCGATGTGGTCGAGGTTCGCTACAACCAGGTGGTGCCGCAGCATATTCAGGGTTCGCTGGATGACCCGGCAATTCGCCAGTTGCTGATGATGGCCTCAGAGGACGCGGCCTCTGCCGGCGTCCGCGACGATTCAGTGGGCCTGCTGGCGGCTGAGTGCCGCGCCGGACACAGTTGCAATGCGGCGGGAATCCGCGACGCGCTGATGGAGGCGCTGCGCTACGACAAGAATGAAGGCGTGCGCGACAAGGCGCTGAAGGGCCTGGAGCCCTACGTCTCTGAAGATATGCGGGTCCGCGATGCAGTGCTAGAGGCGCTGCTGAACGACGGCGACCCTCGCATCCGCACAGAGGCCATCAGTATTCTGGAGCCGGTTGAGGCCGACACCAGCGTGCGCCAGGTGCTGTCGACGGTTGCAAACTCTGACCAAAACCCCCAGATACGATACGTGTCCCGGCAAGTACTGAGCCGGGCGCCAGAGATTCAATAAGAATGCCTACCCTTCAGGACCTCGCACCGTCCATACAGAGTGCGGTCAAGGGTAAGAATGAACCGCGGGAGAAGTGATCATGAAGTACTTTTTGAGGCCGTACCGTAGTTTTCAGGTTGCCGCTCTACTGGGTCTTGCCCTAGCCGTGACGCCGCCGGGCGCGGGTGCACAGTCGTCTGGAATCGCCCAAATTATTGAGGGACCGAGCCCATTGCTGCACTCCAGTTCGCAGGGCTATCTGGGCGTTCTGGTGGGCGACGTCGATAACGACTCCGCATCGAAGCTGAAGCTGAAAGAGGTGCGAGGGGCGGTGGTTACGCTTATCGACCACGACGCCCCGGCGGCGCAGGTCGGTATTCGGGTCAACGATGTGCTGCTTGAACTGAACGGCCAGGCTGTCGAAGGCGCCGAGCAATTTGGGCGCATGATGCACGAGATTCCGGCCGGCCGTAAGGTCACCCTGGTCATCAGCCGCGACGGCAATCTGCAGACCATTGCCGTGGAACTCGTCGATCACAAGAAGATGGAACAGGACGTCTGGAACAAGCTCGGCAACAGCAACAACGATCTCACACCGGTTCAGAGCATGAGCATTCTGGGCGGCGGCGGCGATGTGCCGCTGTCAGGCGGATTCCATCTGCCATTTTTTGGGAGCAGCCTGAACGTGGGCGCGCTGGTTGAGCCGCTGACCTCGCAGATGGCCGACTACCTGGGCGTGCCGCATGGGCTCATGGTCAAGCAGGTGGAGCGCAAGAGCGAAGCCGCTACGGCCGGCATGAAAGCCTTCGACGTGATTCTCAAGGTCGGAACCGAGAGCATCGCCACCACCGCCGACTGGGACCGCGCACTGCGCGCCAACCAGGGCAAGCCCGTGCAGGTTACCATCCTGCGCGATCGCAAGCAGCAGACGCTCACGCTGCAGGTAGACTCAAAACACCACCATGCCGAGCTTGAAGACCTCTTTCCCGACAGCGATTGTCCGCTGATGGCTGCGCTTGACCCGGATGTGGCTTCAGAGTTGGCGCAGCAGCTTGCCGGGAATGACTCTGCAGTTCAGTCGATGCAGAACCAGGCAGAAGCTTTGCGCGATCAGCTAGGCTCGATGAAGCTCGAAATCAACCCCGAGCAGGCGGAGCAATTCCGCAAGCAGGCTGAGAAGCTGCGCGAAAGCCTCAACGCTGGGGATTTCCAGTTCGACCAGAAGCAGCTCGACCAGTTGAAGCAGCAGATGAAGCAGTTCCAGGGGAACTTCAAGCTTGACCCAAGACAGACGGACGAGCTTCGCCAACAGATGGAACAGATGAGGCGCCAGATGGAAGAGATGCAGGCGCGCAGCTTCGGCCAGTTCGTCTGAGCGCCTGGTCCTCTTGTTAAGCAGGCTGGAACTGGCAGCTCGGAGTCGAGCGGGAAATCTCCAGCTCCTCCTCAGTCATATCGACGGTAACATCGGCAAAGAGCGGCGTGCTCAGGTAGCGCTCTCCTGTATCCGGCAACATGCAGAGAATCGTCGATCCCTTGGGGGCCTCGGCAGCCACCTTCAACGCGGCCGCAAATGTCCCACCGGAAGAAATGCCCACGAAGATTCCTTCCTTGCGAGCCAGATCCTTGCTGGCGCGCATGGCCTCTGCGTTTTGAATGCGCAGAACCTTGCTGATGACCTTCATATCGACGGCGTCGCCTGCCAGCTTGGCGATGAAGTCCGGGCTCCAACCCTGCATCGGGTGCGGTTTCCAGGATGGATGACCGGCGGCTGCAGAGCCGTCGGAGTTGCGTTGCTGCTCGATTCCGCTGGAGAGCATGGGCGCGTCGTCCGGCTCGCAAACCACAATCTTGGTCTCTGGCCGCTCCTTGGCCAGCACTCGCGCAACGCCCTTTAGCGTGCCGCCGGTGCCGAAGCCAGTTACCCAATAATCCAGCCTCTCGCCTTTGAAATCTTCGAGGATTTCTTTCGCAGTGGTGCGGGAATGCATGTCGGCGTTGGCCTCATTTTCAAACTGGCGCGTATAAAACCAGCCGTGGGCTTCTGCTAACTCGACCGTCTTGGCCACCATGCCCACTGCCCTGGCCGCGGCTGGAGTGAGCACGACTTTCGCTCCGAGAAAACGCATGAGTTTGCGCCGCTCGACGCTGAATGTCTCTGCCATCGTGACCACCAGCGGATATCCCTTCGCCGCGCACACCATAGCGAGGCCGATGCCTGTATTGCCGCTGGTTGCTTCAAGGACAGTCTGGCCCGGCTTCAGTTTGCCAGTTCGCTCGGCGTCCTCAATTACGCCCAGGGCGAGCCTGTCCTTCACCGAGCCCAGCGGGTTGAATGCCTCGATCTTGACGTATAGATTCACATCGGGCGGCGCGAGCTTATTGATCTTGACAACGGGAGTGTTGCCGACGGTTTCAAGAATACTGGCATATCGTTTTCCCATCGAGTGTTCCTCCGAATGCGCGCAATTGTATCCCGCATTGCACAGGAATCGAAAGTTAAAAAGCAGAGCGACATTGGAGAGGCGAGCAGCCAGGACCGACTTGGCGTTCTAACTCCCCATCGTGCGCCGCCGTCCAGTAGAATTCCCGCGAGGGTCACAATGCAGAACGATGAAAAACGGGAATCGCCTTTAGCCATGGGCTCGGCTGAGTTTCGAGCGTTGGGCGCTCAATTGATCGACCGCATCGCCGGATTTCTAGACTCGCTTCCCCAGCGGCCGGTGACTCCTGCGGAATCGCCATCTGATGTTCGCATTGCTCTCGGGGCGGAGCGGGCATTGCCACAACTGGGCGCAGATCCGTCAATGCTGCTGGATCACGCCGCTGACCTGTTGTTCGATCACTCGCTCTTCAACGGCCACCCACGTTTTTGGGGATATATCACTTCTTCTGCCGCGCCGATCGGTGCTCTTGGCGAACTGCTCGCGGCCTCGGTCAATCCCAACGTTGGTGCCTGGCTGCTTTCGCCCATGGCAAGTGAAATCGAGGCTCAGACCGTTCGCTGGATCGCCGAGATGTTGAATTATCCCCTGGATTGCGGAGGCCTTTTTGTCAGCGGCGGCAACATGGCGAACTTCGTGTGCTTTCTCGCGGCGCGCCAGGCGAAAGCGGGATGGGATGTACGCACCAAGGGAATGGCGGGCGGGCGGATGCGCGTCTATTGTTCGAAAGAAACGCATACCTGGATTCAGAAAGCGGCGGACATATCCGGGATGGGCACGGATGCGATTCGCTGGATCGCCGCCGATGGCGATTGCCGGATCGATGTCCAGGCGCTGAGGAAACAGATCCTCGCGGACATCGAAGCGGGGGACAAGCCGGCCCTGGTTGTCGGGAACGCGGGTTCAGTCAGCACGGGCGCAATTGATCCGTTGCCGGAACTGGCCGCGCTCTGCCGCGAATTCGATCTATGGTTCCATGTGGATGGCGCCTACGGCGGCCTCGCGGCAGTTCTGCCCGATGCTCCCGCCGCGCTGGCCGGGTTGCGCGAAGCAGACTCCGTTGCCGTCGATCCGCATAAGTGGCTTTATGCGCCGCTTGAGGCCGGATGCGCACTGGTCCGCGATCCGGATAAGTTGCGCGATGCCTTTGCCTATCATCCTGTCTACTATCATTTCGGCGTCGAGGCCACGAACTATTTTGACCTCGGACCCCAGAATTCACGTGGTTTCCGCGCCCTCAAGGTCTGGCTTGCGCTGCAGCAGGTGGGGCGTTCGGGTTATGAGCGGATGATCTCCGACGACATACGGCTGGCCCGCGCACTCTTCGAGCGCATCCCGCTCTACCCTGAACTTGAGGCTCTCACGCAGTCCCTCAGCATTACCACGTTCCGTTATGTGCCGGCGGATCTCAAAGCCGGCGACGAGAAGTGGGCGGGTTATCTAGATAAGCTGAATCTGGAACTCCTCACCCGCCTGCAGCAGAGCGGAGAGGCGTATCTCTCCAATGCTGTGGTGAACGGGAAGTTCGCCCTGCGCGCCTGCATCGTCAACTTCAGGACATCGCTGTCAGATGTAAAAGCTCTGCCTCCCATTGTGGTGAGAATGGGCAGAGAGCTTGATGCGCAATTGCGGCCTCAATCTGCGGCCTGAACGCTGACCGGGAACCTGTTTTCTTTCGGCTGAAAAAGGGGATGCTCATCAGGCGTATAACTGTGTACACTCGCATGCAGTTCCGATTGAGTTGTTGCTGCAAGCGGACAACCTCCCCACTTTCCCTGGAGGCACCATACACAAACAGCCCGCGGCTGTCGCGGTGGGAGATTGAGGATCAATTCAATGAAGAGCTCATTACGCGTTGTGGCCGTGACGGGCCTTGCTCTCGGCGCCAGTCTTGGATTGGCGGGCACCCTCGTGACCGCGCAGAATCTTCGCGCCGTCTTGTGGGCCATCGACTCCGTTGGTCTTATCGTGGCCACTTCGATTCTTGCGCTCCACTTTTTTCGCAAAGGCAATGACGTGGTGGCGGCCGGCTTCCTGGTGTGGGCGCTCGGAGAAAGCGTGATGCTCAGCGGCACGGCCTCAACACTCGAGGCCAGTGTGCCGGCATTTGCCGCGGGTACGGCGCTTTGGTCGGCGGCACTTTTGCTGACCAGCGTGCCCAAGGAGTTCGCGATCTGGATTCGGCTCACCGGGATTGTTGCGGCGGTTCTGTTTGCCGTGACCTCAGCGCGCATCTTCTGGGGAGAGGTGCTGACACCGATCGCCAAGCCGCTGCCATTCTTCGCGTATCCCTTCCTCGTGCTCACGTTTGTGGGCTGGATTTGGTCGACGCTCAAGGATGGGTGAAGCGGGCGCCGGATGCAAACGCCGGAGATAGTAGCGGGGTGTTCACTGGCGCGGAGATCTTCTACTACGGTGGAGCATTGAAGCGCGGGGCTAAGGCGTTGAGTGTTCCTGTTTTTCTTCGAGCTTTAACTGCTGCAGGAATTTCTTGAACGCCTTTTTGCTTGCGGAGTTTCTTGCCAGGCCTTCATCCAGATCGGGATCGGACGACCCAGCCAGAATAAACGCAAGGCCCTCTCCATCCGAACCCCAGCGAATGACCATTGTTCGTATAGCGATCGAATCTTCAGGGTCCGCTCCGTCCGTGCCCGTTCTTTGAAGCCTCATCAGTACCCTGGTTCCATGAATCCTGCGATCCTGGGTAAGCAGATACAAACCTGTGCTGCTGATGTTCCCGACCTGGTGCGCCTGCGGGGAATTGCCGGCCCATTGATAAGCGACCAGTTCCGGCGCGGGATATCGCTTGCCCTCGCGTCGATCACGGTTGAACCAGCGCCGGATTTGCGACTTCAACGAGTTCTTGTTTTCAATCTCCTCACTCTCATTCAACTGCTGAGTCGACCGTTGCAGCAGTCTCAGGCGATCGCTTGTCTGGGCCGCAGGCGCAGCATCGTCCGCGGTATCAGTGGGCAGTGCATTGCCTGGGCGACCAACAAGCCGGCGCTCCATCTCCTCTGGGAGGCAGATCGCCAGTTCATCTTTGGGCTGAGTCTGCGACGCCAGGATTGTGCCCGCGGGCAAAACCAGAGCGCTTGCTGTTCCAGGTTTCAAGGGCACCAGATCGGAAGTCGAAAAGGACTTAACTTGATCGATGACGCGATAGCTTTCGCTGATGCAGATGAGATCGAATGGAGGGAGTCCGGAAGCCGGGGGAATGCCTCTGTACGGTGTCAACCAGAGGCCTGATTCGGCGTGGACAAAAAGACATTCAATCAGCTTTTTTAAGGGCGCAGCCGTGGTGTCGACAGCGGCGACCTCCAAGCCAAGAAAACTTCTTCGAGCCTGGTTGTATACACAGAACTTCTGGGTCTCCATCGTCTCTCTCGCCCTCATTGGGGAAACAAGGTCTCAGGGCACAACCCAGGATTCACACAGCGCCTCTCGGCTGAGGTCAAATATATCCCGCAAAGCAGCTGAGATTGCGAGCATTTTCCAGCTATGATTCTCGACCAGGAAGCGGTGCAAGACGCCCTTGACTGTGAATGCGGCCCGAAGGCCACAATTTGCCCCATTTGCAAACAAATTCGCCGGCACCTCTGCGGTAAATGCGCAGTTATCTAAATTGGTTCGCGCCGCCTGAGAGAATCATCGGCAAAACGGCCTTCCAGGGCACCGTCTCAGTTGCTTACTCTTCAAGGACGTTTTCCGCTCCCCGGAAGAGCGCCCTGAGTGCGCGCACAACCCACCGCATCAGCAGAATGACGGCCACCAGCAGCACCGCGACTATGGAGGCGGCAACGTACGGGCGCCACGTTGCCATCCAGGTGAGAAAGATGGACAGCGCGTCTTCACCGAGGCTCAGCCCGATGTTTGAGAATGGCTCGGGTGACGGAGTGACTGCTGCGCGCGCGGCCGTTTTGCCCCCGTGGGCGGCCAGGGCGATGGCACCCCCCAGTGCTGCTGCAGCGATCTGCTCCCCAGGGCTGAGGGTAGACGTGGCCTGGTACGCCAGCAGCGCCGCCACCGGAACGCGGATAAAGGTGTGGAGGGCATTCCAGATCAGGTCGAAGGCGGGCACCTTGTCGGCGAAAAACTCCACCATGAAAAGAGCCGCGCTGGCTGCGATTACCCACCAGCTCGAAAGCAGATGCAGCCCGGGCGGGAGCGGAAGCACTCCGGCATGGGCGAGCAGGCCAAGGGTGCCCACCGTGGCGTAGACGTTCAATCCGGCCGCAAAGCTGACCGCCACGAGCAAGGCCACAAGTTCATCGCCGGCAAACTTCATGCCGCCAGTATAGGTTGTGGCGGGCTACTTCACTCCCTTGTTTGGATCCCAGACGCCCTGGAGCTTTCTAACGTAGAGAATCTGGCCGATGTGATACGCGTTGTGGGAGCTGATCGTGGCGACGAGAGAACCTTTTTCGGCCAGCGTCTTGTCATCGGCCGTCTCAACCGCCCTCTCCCAGTCGATCATCACCTGGTTCAGTTTCTTCACCAGGTCATCCCATTGCGCGGGAGTGAAGTTGTCGAAGGTTTCAGTGTTGTTTCCCTTGAAGGGCTCCTGCTTTTCGCCTTTGAAGTCGCGCAGCATCCGGTCGTCCCAATACCAAAGGTGATAGGCGAGCTGCCCCACTGAATGGTTGCCCTTCCCCGGGCTCCACATGGCCTGTTCCGCCGTCAGACCCTCGACGGCGATGTTCGCCGGGACGAACCAGTCTTCATGATCGTGGGTGTTGTGCAGTTGTTCCAGCAGAACGCTGCGGAGGGTGGCGGGCGGCTTCTTTTCCTGGCAGGCAGCAAAAAGAGGAAGGGCAAAGAACAGAAGGAGAGCGAGCTTTTTCATGGATCGAAACCTCACGGGACGGAACGTTGCCGGAAGTATAACCTTCGCATCCCTTCCCGCATCGGATTGTGGCACTTCTGCTCAATCTGCTGCATGGTTGACCCGCTCCTGGCATCTGCAGCAACGGGCGATTGACACGAACTGAACGCTTCATTAGGGTTGAATTCCAATGACGCGAAGTCTTCAGCCCGCGCTAACCCTATTTGCGATCGGGATGATCGGCCTGGGTATTCTGGCCTTGGTCTACGGCGATTTCGCAATGGTGTGGCAACCGGTTGCCACATGGGTTCCAGGGCGGACCGTTTTGGCCTACGGTTCTGGTGCCCTTATGCTTGTGTGCGGAGCCGGGCTGCTGTTCAATGCGACGGCGGCCTGGTCTGTGCGCGTGCTGTTTCCCTATCTGATTGTGTGGGCCTCGCTGAAAGTACCCGCATTGTTTGCCGCACCGAAGATTGAAGGCGTATGGCTTGGCTTTGGCGAGTTGGCCATGCTGCTCGCCGGTGGCTGGGTGCTGTTTGCGCGCCTGGCCGCGCTGCCTGCCGGGTCGCCGCTGCGCTGGGCATCTGGAGAAAGCGGCATTCGCATGGCGAGGATTCTTTTCGGTGTCTGGGTCATCCCCGTGGGGCTGTCGCACTTCTTCTATACGCAGGCTACGATTGACTTGATTCCGGCATGGTTGCCCTATCGAACCGGCTGGGCTTACCTTGCCGGCGCGGGACACATTGCTGCTGGACTGGGCGTTCTCTTCAACGTGCTTTCGCGTGCAGCCGCATGGGCCGAAGCTCTCATGATCAGCGTGTTCACACTTTTCGTCTGGGCTCCTGCAATCTGGGCAGCTCCGAAGACGCGCCTGCCATGGACTGCGTTCTTGATCAGCTGGGCCATTGCGGCTGCTGTCTGGGTGATTGCCCAGAACATGGCGCCGAAAAAGCACGCCGCGCCTGGCCTCTGACCGCAATTGTGTGGGAACTTGGAATTGTGATGGATCCAGCGAGAGGGCACGGGAATGGCTGAACGCGATGCAATCAATTCACAGGCGGAGGTTTGGCCTGAGCTGCCACAGTCTTCATGGAACGACACCTGCGCCACGCTGCAGCTTTGGATGCAGATTGTCGGCAAGGTGCGGCTCAAGCTGGTGCCTGCCATCAACCACTGCTGGAATGTGACGCTCTATCCCACGGTGCGAGGTTTCACCACGCTACCCATGCCGCATGGCGCGCACATGCTGCAGATCGACTTTGATTTTCTCGATCATGTGCTGCGGGTCGAAACCAGTGAAGGCGGTGTCCGAAGCGTCGCCTTGCAGCCGATGACGGTGGCGGAGTTTTATCGGCAGCTCATGGCCGCGCTCGACGACCTCGGCACGCCGGTGAATATCTGGACGACGCCGTGCGAAGTGGCGGAGCCGATTCCGTTTGAACGAGATGAGACGCACTGCGCCTACGACGGCGAATTCGCGCAGCGCTTCTGGCGGGTTGTGCTGCAGACGTCGCGGGTTTTCACGAAATTTCGCGCGCGGTTCATAGGCAAGGTGAGCCCGGTGCACTTGTTCTGGGGAGCGCTCGATTTGGCTTGCACTCGCTTCTCGGGCCGGAGGGCGCCAGAGCATCCGAGCATGGCCGGCCTGCCCGACCGCGTCACGCGCGATGCCTATTCGCACGAGGTGAGCAGTTGCGGATTCTGGCCGGGCGCGGCGGGGATCGAGCCATTCTTTTATAGCTACGCGTACCCCGAGCCGCCCGGCTATGCGGAGTATTCCATCGCGCCCGCAGAGGCATTCTTCGATAAGAACTTTGGCGAATTCGTTCTGCCCTACGAGGCGATGCGCAGGTCTTCCGATCCCGAATTCGCGCTGCTTGAATTTCTGCAGAGCACATATGAAGCGGCTGCGAATTGCGCCCATTGGGACAGAGAGGCGCTCGAAGTCGCGTGACCGTCGAGGCTAGCTCACGCCTTGCCTGATGCATGCTGGGCGGCTGTTTGGCGGGCCATCGTTCATCTCATGTAGACTCGACAGGCGCGCCAAGATCGTTCAGTTCCTTAGCTGCGGCGGCGCTTGGAGTGCCTATGCCGCCTGCGCTGGTAAACCCCGCTGAGACTGCACGCCGCAAGATTGCGCGCCGGCTGCTTCCCTTCCTCTTCCTGATTTACGCCACTGCATTCGTTGATCGTGTGAACGTCGGGTTTGCCGGCCTCGACATGACGCGCGAACTGCACTTCTCCAACGAAGTGTTTGGATTTGGCTCGGGCATCTTCTTCTTCGGACTCTGCCTGTTTGAGATTCCAGGTGCGCTGGTTGCGCATCGCTGGAGCGCGCGGAAGTGGATTGGCTGGATCATGATTTTCTGGGGTTTTCTGGCGGCTCTCACAGGCCTGATCAGGACAGCCAATGAGTTCAGTGTGATTCGTTTTCTGCTGGGTGCGGCGGAGGGGGGGTTCTTTCCGGCGGTGATTGTGTATTTGACGCACTGGTTTCGGGAGACGGACCGTGGCAAGGCTGTGGCACTGTTCATGACGGCGATTCCGATTTCAAGCGTGGCGGGGGGACTGATTGCGGGGGTACTGCTGAACCTGCACTGGCTTGGGCTTTCGGGATGGAGGTGGCTGCTGATTCTGGAAGGGTTACCGGCAGTTGTCTGCGGAGTGGCGACACTCTTCTATCTAACGGACCGGCCGGCGGACGCGCGCTGGCTGAGCGGACCGGAAAAGACCTGGATTGCAGGCGAACTGGAGCGGGAAGCCAGCGCAAAGGTGAGCGAAGAGGGGGATTTTGGGCTGCTGCAGGCGCTGACCAACCGGACCGTGCTGCTGCTGGTTTCGGCCTACTTCTTTGTCAACGTGGTGGGATATGGGTTGATCATCTGGCTGCCCAAGATGGTGCAGGCGCTGCACGGACTTAACTTATGGCAGATCAGCCTGATCGCTTCGATTCCGCATGTGTGCGCGGTGCCCGCGATGCTGGTTGCGGGGTGGAGCGCGGATCGGACGGGACGGCACAAATGGCATGCAGTGGCGGCCACGGCGGTGGCGGCAGCGGGCCTCGCAATGAGCCAGTTGCCAGGGATCAGCCCGACGCTGGTGGTGGTTGGATTCAGCATCGGGGAGATGGGATTGATGAGCTTCTATCCGGCGTTCTGGACGCTGCCGGGGAAGATGCTGAGCCCGCGGGCGGCGGCGGCAGCGACGGGGCTGATTACGATGGCCAACATTGGCGGGTTTGTGGGGCCGTATGCCATTGGATTCATGACAGATCTGACCGGGACGCATGCGGCCGGGGTGTTGGTGCTGGTGGCGAGCGCGCTGCTGACCGGGGGCTCGGTGGCCTGCCTGCGGCGGGGGTGAAGCGGGCAATCCGGGGTGGCTGCTTTTCGAGTAAAAGCGTGGCAACGGGTTGCCACGGTTGGCGGAAAAGCGTGGTGATGGGTTGGCACGGTTGGTGAAAAGCGAGGCAGGCAACAGGTGTCAGGGGTCAGGGATCAGGGGTCAGGTGTCAGGTGTCAGGGATCAGGTGTCAGGGGTCAGGGATCAGGGGTCAGGTGTCAGGTGTCAGGGATCAGGTGTCAGGGGTCAGGGATCAGGGGTCAGGTGTCAGGGAGCAGGGAGTGGGGATTCGGAAGTGTGCTGGGTCACCATGGTTTTGGAATGCCGATTCAGTCACTTAGGATTCACGCGGAACTGTGAAACTATCAGTGAAGAGTCGATCCCGTGTCCAACATCCATCCTCCCGGAGTTCATCCTAAATACCGTCCCGACATCGACGGATTGCGTGCGGTCGCGGTGCTGTCGGTGGTGGCCTTTCACGCGTTTCCCAATGCGATGAAGGGCGGTTTCATCGGAGTCGACATCTTCTTTGTCATCTCCGGCTACCTGATCTCGGGGATCATCTTCTCAAACCTGGAGCGGGGCAGCTTCAGCATTATCGATTTCTACAATCGGCGGATCCGGCGTATTTTTCCGGCACTGATTGCGGTGATGGCGGCGAGCCTTGTCTTCGCCTGGTTTGCTTTGTTCTCCGACGAGTTCAGAGAGCTCGGCAAGCAGATTGTGGCGGGCGCGGGTTTCCTGGCCAACATCGCGTTGTTCAGAGAGAGCGGCTACTTCGATACGGCAGCCGAGACGAAGCCGATGCTTCACCTGTGGAGCCTTGCGGTCGAGGAGCAGTTCTACATCTTCTGGCCGCTGATGCTCTTCGTGGTGCGCAAATACAAGTGGAGTTTCCTCTCCATCACGGGCGCGCTGGCGGTGCTTTCGTTCGCAGTGAATCTCTATCTCTTGAGCTGGCGGCAGAGCGCGGCATTCTACTGGCCCATCTCGCGGTTCTGGGAGCTGATGATCGGCGGGTTGCTGGCCTATGCGGCGCTGCACAGGCCGGAGCTTATCCGCAGGAAAAGCAATGCGCAGTCGATCATCGGAGTTGCGCTGCTGGCGATGGGGCTTTTGCTGATCAACAAGGACACGCCGTTTCCCGGCTGGTGGACGCTGCCGCCGACGGTTGGGTCGGCGCTCTTGATTTCTGCCGGATCGGCGGCGTGGTTTAACAAGTACGTGCTGTCGAACAAAGTGATGGTGTGGGTGGGGCTGATCAGTTACCCGCTCTATCTCTGGCATTGGCCGCTGCTTTCGTTCGCCAACATCATCAGCGGGAATGCGCCCTCGACTGCGCTGGTGATGTGCGCGGTGGCGCTGGCCTTTCTCTTTGCCTGGATGACGTATCAGTTTCTGGAGAAGAGGGTCCGATTTTCAAAGAACCGATTACACGGCAATCGCCTTGTTCGCGACGCTTGCAATTGTCGCCATCGTCGCAGGGCGGGTGTATGCCGAAAGGCGGATTTCCCGCAGAGAGCTATTGCGGAGAAGTTCAAGTTTTCAATCGCGGACCAAAACCTGTTTGACAAATCGAGATACTCCGATGGAAGCTGCACGAATTTGAACGGGATGAAGCTGCTGCCTGAAGAGGTGTGCCTGTCAAACTCGAGCGCGCCGCGGGTAATGTTTGCGGGGGACAGCCACGCCGTGTCGCTGTATGGATCGATCTATGCCAAGCGGGTGCCGATTGATTCGATGCTGGTGTCGGGTTACGATTGCCCCTTCTATCCGAATCTGAGTTACACGCCCGACTTACAAGCTCTCTTATGGAAACAATTGTACGGCGGTTGCCGGCGATGTGTTGAAGAGCAGCCCTGGCCAGCAAGTCGATCGAGACGGTTGTGGTGTCGAATTTCATTCCGTTTTTTTCGGCGAAGGATGCGGATAAAGCCGCTCTGTTTATCGGTTGAACGGACGTGCGCTGAGCAACCGGGAAGCCTTTGAGGCGGGCGACGGGGTATTTAGTCGGACAGCCTGCTGAAGGCGGGCAAAAAGGTGGTGTTCGTGGTGGATGTTCCGCACCTGCGGGCGGACCCGCGCGATTGCGTGCAGAGACTGCCGTTCCTGGCCCCGAGGCGGTGTGAATACACTTCGGCGGAGAACGAGGCCAAGCGGAAGGCGTATCTCGATGCGGTTGCGGAGCTGAAGGGGAAGTATGCGGGGCTGGAGGTTTTCGATCCGACGGGGGAATTCTGCCAGGGGGGATGGTGCGGGTTTGAGGACGCGGGGCAAGATGCTGTATGCGGACTATCACCACCTGAGCATTTTTGGTTCGGAGCGGGTGCTGGAGCTGATGCGGGCGGAGAATTATCTGGGGCCGTGAGGGGGCGGGGGTGCTGTGCGGCTAAGGAATTCTGGTGCGAATTTCGGCGCTCACCGCCTTCAGATACCTCTCCGCCGCCTCGACCGCATCAATGGCCTCCACGCCGCTTATGATGGCAACGTCGTAGAAGGCGTCATTGCGCTTGCGACGCATGCGGTCAAAGAGGGCAAAGGTGGCGGAAAGGGCTGGGTCGAGGTGCTTCTGGGCGAACTCGATGATTGCCACGTGATGGCCTAGCTGCACGCGCGGACGCTGGCCGTGGCTTAGCATCAGGGCCAGAGACCCTTTGAGCATCGCCTGATAGGCAGTCTGATAGGCAGTTTCCTCGTCGATTGCCAGGTTTTTGCGAGCGGCAACGGCTTTTTTGTGAGCGTCGGCCAGGAACTGCTTTACCTGCTTCGGGTCAAGCTTCTGGGGCTTTGTTTTTTGCGGCTTTGTGGTTCGCGTTTTCGCGATCATCGTTTTCAATCAGTCCAATACGCTTTCCGTTCCAGATGTCCGCGATAAAAGGGTCGCGCTTCCGGAGCCGCTGCGCCAGTTCTTTTGGGGAAAGAACAGTGTAGTTGATTTCGCGGCGGAGCGTCTTTTCAGTCTTTCGGATTTCAGCGGCGAGCTGGAGCTGATGGGGCCGGCCCACGATGAGCAGATCGATGTCGCTGGCGGCGTCGGTCTCATTTTTCGCGAACGATCCGTAAATCCACGCGGACTCGATATCGCTGACGGTCCGGAGCGCGCGGGTGAGAGCGGGTTGAATGCCGATGGAGCCCTGGAGGAGGGCGAAGAGCGGCTTGAGGTAGGGGTAATCGCGGTTGAGGCTGTAGTAGAGTTGGCGACCTTCAAGCTCCGAGTGCAACAGGCCTTCGCGTTCAAGGCGCGCCAGTTCGCGGGAGACATTGGTGGAGTCGGCGTTGAGCGCCGCGGCCAACTGGCGGACGTAGGCGCGGGCCGAGCGGTTCACGTAGAAGAACGTGAGCAACCTGCGGCGAAGGTCGGAACGGAGGGAGAACATTGCAGTAGAAGTATACTGCAATTGCAGTAGAAATCTACTGCAAAGCTGTTGGGGCGTAGATTCATCAGAACCCACCCTTGACCAGAAACGTCAAGGATGGGGCAGCCTCCATCTTAGGCGGGCTTGGATTCTGAAAGGCGAAGGTGGGCTGGCCGCACGGCGGGAGATGCGGAGGTTGTTGCAATCCCACCCTTGAACAGAAACGTCAAGGATGGGGCAGCCCGTTCTTGGGCGGGTTTGGATTTTGAAAGATGGACGGGACTGCGCGAGCCGATGGGCTAGACTGGCTTCGCTGCAACCATTTGCTGCAGTACCATGCATCCATTTTCAATTGTTTGCGCCAAATAGCTATCCGTCGGCGCGCCCGAAATTGATTCTCCGGTACGGACATCGAAATATGTGATGTCTCGGGTGGTCACCTTCACCTTGGCTTTTGCTGCTTGGTAAATCACGCGCAACATCAGGTGTACCATTTCTGCTGTTTCTTTTTCTTTTCGAACGCCGAGCTTAATCAGCCTCAGTCTATCCGCATCTTGGATCGCAAGGTCTGGAGTTCCCGAGATTCGAACATCGCTTGAGGAGTAGTGTATTTTCGGGCACTTGGTGACTTTCCATTTGCGGCTGGAGAAGGATTTCATGTATGACTCAACCGCGCGTAAGTTGCTGTGTCGTTTTGTCCGAGCTTGTGGTGTGCCAGCTGTTTCTGCCTCCTCGTAGAGTGATTTCATCTCCTGAATGACATACGAGGAATCATTGTTCTTATCGTGGTAGCCTCGAATGAATTCCGATTGCGCGCTTATAGTATCCGCTCGGAATGATTGCCTCAGGGGATCTTGGTTTCAAGATGTTTCTCACTGTCGAGGATTTCTTGGCCGGACTGCCCATTACAAATTCGGCGAAAACTTTTGCAGAAATTCTGATTTCCATTAAGGCCTCCTTTGCCAGAATGAGAAGGTTGGCGGTTATGCCACACAGCGCCCCAGCGCCCCAAGTTTGGCTTGAAACTTGGGGCGCATATGAAGGGGCGTTCACCCCTTTTTCATTTCTCGCATGACCTCCACGAGTGTGCTCGGGTATATGCGCAACGCGTCATAAACACCTGACGAACGACCCATTTGCATTGGGTCGCTATTTACGCTGCGGAATTGCTTCACGGCACGTGCAA
Organism: uncultured Acidobacteriaceae bacterium; assembly: GCA_963780515.1. GTDB lineage: Bacteria > Acidobacteriota > Terriglobia > Terriglobales > Acidobacteriaceae > Telmatobacter. The sequence goes on along the minus strand of CAWACG010000006.1, from coordinate 3,380 downwards.
CCATCTCCGATGGCTTGAAGAGTTTTGGTTTTACGATTTTCCACTTTCCGTTGGAATCCTTTTCGGCGAACTCACTCATTGCTCCGAGTATCGGGAATATGAGACCGGGCGATACCCAAACGATCTTGTTGTTCTCGTCTCGCCGGCACGCCCTGCCGCCTTTTTTCGTTTCGTCCCAGATGTGGTGCCCATTCCACGCTGGGTGGCTTTCCCAGAACTCGTATTCGCTAATTGCAAACGGTGCCATCTGGATTGTGAACTGGTACTTGAGCAGCGCATCAGGATTTTTCCCTTTTTCGTCGAACCATTCGGAGAAGTCCGAGAGACACTGTTCAGGGTTTTTATATGGTCGCAGCTTCTCGGCGGAGGTATCGTTACCCGAAACCTCCTTGGGCATCAATAGCCGTGAGTATTGTAGGATCTTACGCGTGTCATAAACATCTTGTTCTGTCTCGCTCTTCCGGATCTTAATTTCCGGGTGGACCTTCGCGATGCTCCGCTCAAGATCTTCAAGGTGGCCGCGGGCTCCCGCTTGGGAGATCGATTTCACAGGGGTAGCGGTGTTCCGGGCAATTGCGGTCTCCACGATTTCTTCACTGTCGGGATCAACGATGATTTCGGCGCGCACGTAGAATGGCGGCTTCCTCGTCTTCGTCCGGGCCGTCCTCGCCGTACTGCTCTTCGACCCAGCGCCGGATCTCCCCTTGCGACTGAGCACCATTGATGATGCTCGCTTCGCTCAGCCGGATCGTCTTTTTGCTGTCGTCGACATCCGCCTCGCTTGCGGCAATTACAAATCCGCTGTTTCGCGTGATGAATCGCTCGGGCACCCTCTCGATCGTTTCTTCAATTGCTTCGTGAACGCGGTTTCGCTTTCTTGGGTTGTATTCCGCGATGTAGGTGCGTAAGTTTTCTTTGGTACCGACTTTGAGGATCTCGAAAGCAGAGAGATTCGCCACAAATGACTTAACGCCGGTCCCAGTTTCGTCGGGACTCGTGGTGTTGCGGATCAGTTGGTAGGAAAGTTGAATGCGCGAACGCGCACCTGCGGCAGGTTTGTTCATTATGCTTCTCCTCTTTGTCGCTGCTTTTTCGCGAGATGTCGCATCTGCGACGCTCGTATGGCAATCGACATTTCAATTCTACCACAGACGGTAATGGTGACCAGCTTGCGCCAAATAGAACCTGCACCCTTGCTCATCTGTGATTCAATAGTAAGATGGCAGTTCCCCGGAGATCGACGGTGCGGGGGCGGGCGATAGCGGCTCGGCGGAAGGTGCGCGAGTACGCGATGGTGGCGCGGGCGCTGGCTTCGACGTCGCATCCGGTGCTGGCGCAGATTGTGCCGATGCGGTTCTGCAACCTGAGCTGCGGCGTACTGCAACGAGTACGACAAGGTGTCAGAGCCGGTGCCGCTGGACGAGATGCTCCGGCGGATCGACCACCTGGGGCGGCTGGGGACGGCGATGATCGGCATCTCGGGCGGCGAGCCGCTGACCCATCCGCATCTGGACGACATTATCCGGCGGATGCGGCAGACGGGCGCGATTGCGGGGATGATTACCAACGGCTACCTGCTGAATGTGGAGCGGATTGAGCGGCTGAACCGCGGCGGGCCTGGACCACATGCAGATCTCGCATCGATAACCTGGAGCCGGACGAGATTTCGAAGAAGAGCCTGAAGGTGCTGGACAAGAAGCTGCAGATGCTGGCCGAGCATGCCGAGTTCCACGTGAACATCAATTCGGTGGTGGGCGGCGGCTTCAAGGATCCGAATGACGCGCTGGTGATTGGCAGGCGGGCGCTGGAGCTGGGGTTTGAGTCGACGATCGGGATTATTCACGACGGGAGCGGGCAACTGAAGCCGCTGAAGGAGGAAGAGGCGAAGGTCTACTTTGCGATGACGAACCGGAAGGAAGACCAACTACGCGCAGTTCGACAAGTTTCAGGAGGCGATTGCCGAGGGGCGGCCGAACGACTGGCGGTGCCGGGCGGGGTCGCGGTACCTGTATATCTGCGAGGACGGGCTGGTGCACTACTGCAGCCAGCAGCGCGGGTATCCGGGGGTTCCGCTGGCCGAGTACACGACGGCGGATGTGAAGCGGGAGTTTTTGACGGCGAAGAGCTGCGCGCCGAATTGCACGATTGGGTGCGTGCACCGGATCAGCTACATCGACCACTGGCGAGCGCCGCAGACGAGGACGGTTTCGCCGGGGATGGGCGGGGGCGGGCCGAGGAGCGGCGCTGGTGCAGATTCAGGGCGGACTAGACGGCTCGCGAGCTTCGAGTCGCTAGCTTCTAGCTTCTAGCCGCTAGCTAAGGGCAACCGCTGGTCCTTCGCTTCGCTCAGGATGGCAGTTCTTCAACTTCTTGAAAACTGATGGGGAAGACGGCAAAGATTTGCGGCGCATCCTGCGGGATGCGCCCCTGGCTTTTGCGGCGTGGATTGGGGAGCGGGGGCGGGCGGATGGCTACTTGTGCGCGACCTTGGCGGGGGTGGCGGTTTTGGTTTCGGCGAGGGCGGTGTCGATGAGCTGGAAGAGCTTGGTGCGGTCGACGACTTCGACGAAGGGCGCGGCGTGGGAGCCGTTGGTGACGACCCAGATGGTGGGGGTGTGCTCGATGCCGATGCGCTGGCCGAGCGCGTAGTCGGCTTTGACTTCAGCCTGCAGCTTGCCCTGGGGGTCGATGGCGAAGGGCATCGCGATGCCGTGCTGCTGGGCGAACTTCTCGGTGAACTCGCGGAGCTCGTTGAGATCGTTGATGGAGACCTGGCTGGCAAAGACCGCGTCGCGGTACTCGTCGCCGAGCTTTTTGCTTTTGGTGTCGAACCAGCGGGCGTTGACGGCGGCCTGGGTACTCCAGGCGTGGAAGGGCAGCGGGAAGTCGTGGCGGACCCAGGGGATGCTGTACTTGGCCGCGGCCTCTTTGAGCAGGGGGTTGGCGCGGCCGCAGTCGGGGCACTCCATGTCTTCAAATTCGACGATGGCGACGCGTGCGCCGGCGGGCGGCTTGAGGGCGGCGGGGTCGTGGACCGGGGTGGCGGCCGGCGGGCCGAACTGGGCATGCGCGGCGGGCAAGGGCAGCAACAGGGCGGCGGCCAGGCCGAGCAGCAGGGCCGGAGCGGCGAGGGCGCGGGGGCTGCGGCCAGCGGGGACGGGTTGAATCGAGGCGTGGGGGGCAATGGAAAAGTGCATAGTGGTTGGACGGCTCCCTAATACGCATTGTAACGGCAGAGATGGGGGAAAGTTGCGGCGGGCGGGGTGGGGGCTGGGCCGGCCAGGCTATTGGCGGTCGCGTTTACGGTCGGCGATCCACTTGCGCCATTTGTAGTCGGCGATGAGGGAGCCGAGGAAGACCACGGCGACGACGAGGATGAG
>CAWACG010000005.1:0-66159 GCA_963780515.1 uncultured Acidobacteriaceae bacterium | reverse complement strand
AATTCGCGGGTCCAGCCTTTTGTCACGCCCTGAACGGCATTGAACACCAGCGCACGGGTCAATCCATGCACCGCCGCGTATTTGTCGTCCTTGCGGTTTACGTGGAGGGTTCCATCTTTGGTTTCAAGCTCTATGCCCTCGGCGATCAGCGCCGATACCTTGCCCTTGGGCCCTTCGACCAGGACAGTGTTGCCCTCGACCTTGTACTTCACCCCCGCGGGCAGCGGGATCGGCTTCTTTCCAATACGTGACATCGATTCAATCCTTCTTTGGCTTGCGAGTCCCGAGAGCAATCGCCTCGTTCCACTGCAGCCCGTAAAAGCAGCGTCTAGCTGCAGCTCGTGAACCTTTAGCTCATCTCGCTCCTAGCGAAGCTCAGCCATTCAGCACGATGGACTCCGTTAGCAGCTAAGAGCTAGTTCACTCGTCCTTACCACACTTCGCAGAGCAATTCGCCGCCCACACCTTCGCGGCGCGCCTGGCGGCCCGTCATCACGCCCTTCGGCGTAGTCATGATGGAAATGCCGAGGCCACCCTGCACGCGCTTGATCTCGTCGTGGCCGATATAGACGCGGCAGCCGGGACGCGAAATGCGCGCCAAGTCGCGGATGGCTGCTTCCTGCCCGCCGTACTTCAGGTACACGCGGAGAATCGGCTTGCCGTCCTCTTCCTGGGTCTTGTAGTTCGAGATATAGCCCTCTTCCTTTAGAATGCGGGCGATCTCGGTCTTCAGCTTCGAAGCTGGTACATCCAGCTTCTGGTGACGCGCCCGGATCGCATTCCGGATCCGCGCCAGAAAATCTGCTACTGGGTCGGTCAGACTCATTCCTTCTCCTTCATTCCCCGTTCGCTCCCGGCCTCACCTCACAGGGAGAACCAGCGGAAATGCTTACTACAGTGGTCAGGGTTCAGGGATCAGCGTTCAGAGAAACTTATCGATTTCATCTCAGTCGCCAGTTGAAACACGAACAACTGACCCCTGACCCCTGATCTCTGAACCCTGTTTTTCTTACCAGCTCGACTTGACGACGCCGGGAATCTCACCCTTGAGCGCCAGGCCACGGAAGCACAAACGGCATACGCCGAACTTCCGCAGAAACCCCCGCGGACGTCCGCAGAGCTGGCACCGATTGTGCTTGCGGCAGCTGAACTTCGGCTTCCGCGCGTCTTTCACCCTTTTTGCAGTAGTTGCCATAAATCCTCAAATCCCCTTTACGCGCCCTGCCGGAACGGCATGCCGAAGTGCTTCAACAGCGCCCTCGCCGAGTTGTCGTCCTTCGCCGTGGTCACGATGGTGATGTTCATGCCCTTCAGCTTCTCCACCTTGGAGTAATCAATTTCAGGGAAGATCAGCTGGTCGCGCAGGCCGAGCGTGTAGTTGCCGCGCCCGTCGAAGCTTTTGGTCGACACGCCGCGAAAATCGCGCACGCGGGGCAGCGCCGTTGAAATCAGCCGGTCGAGAAACTCGTAGGCCTTCTCATTGCGCAGCGTCACCATGGCCCCAATCGACATGCCTTCGCGCACCTTGAATGCCGCAATTGACTTCTTCGCCTTGGTGGTCACCGGCTTCTGCCCGGCAATCATCGTCAGGTCCGCCACCAGCGGGTCAAGCAGCTTGGTGTTCTGCGTGGCCTCGCCCAGGCCCATGTTGACCACGATCTTGTCGAGCCGCGGAACCGCCATCGAATTCTCGATGCCCAGCTCCTTTTTCAGCGCCTGTTTGATCTCTTTGTTGTACTTTTCCTTCAGTCTTGCTGCCATGTTCCCTAGCTCTCTTTCTTCCGGTGCTTGCCGCACGGGCAACTGCGCTTCGCGCGGTAGAACGGACGAAGTGAGTTTGTTATTTCTTGGTGGGCAACTCGGTCCCACACTTTTTGCAAATCCGGGTCTTGCTTGCGCCTTCCGTCTTGAAGCCCACCCGCGCGATGCCGCAGTTGGGACAGATCAGTGCCACGTTCGAAATGTTGATCGGCGACTCATGCTCTGCGATGCCGCCCTTGGTCCGCTGCCCGCTCTTGCTCGAAATCGTCTTTTTGACCACGCGCACGTGCTCCACCAGCACCGTTCCCTTGTCGGGAATGGCGCGCAGCACGCGGCCTGTCTTGCCGCGATCGGCGCCTGTGAGCACCTTGACCGTATCGTTGCGATGAATACTCAAACTCGGCATCTTCTCTCCCAAAAACCAGCTACCAGCTGTCTACACAACCTCAGGGGCCAGCGAAACGATCTTCAAAAACTTCTTCTCGCGCAGTTCGCGGGCCACCGGGCCGAACACGCGCGTGCCAACCGGCTCGTGCGCATCGTCGATGACCACGGCCGCATTCTCGTCAAAGCGGATATAGGTTCCGTCGCGCCTGCGATGCTCCTTGCGGGTGCGGACGATCACCGCCTTCACAACCTTGCCCTTCTTCACTGTGCCGTCAGGCGAAGCTTCCTTTACCGCGGCGGTCACTACGTCGCCAAGCCCGGCCTTCTTGCCCAATCCGCCGCCCAGCGGCAGAATCACTTGCAGCTTGCGCGCGCCGGAGTTGTCGGCCACCGCGAGCATGGTTCTCATTTGCACTGCCATGGGTTCTTCTCCTTAACTCGCTCGCCTTAGTTGGCAGCCACGATATCGGTTGTCACCGCGACGTCTTCAATCTGGGTCAGCGACGAGCGCCGCACAATCTCTTCCAATGCCCAGCGCTTCAACTTGCTCAGCGGCCGGGTCTCGCGGATGCGCACCACATCGCCCATGCGCGCCGAACTCTGCTCGTCATGCGCATAGAACTTCTTGGTCGAGCGCACAATCCGCTTGTACTTCGGATGCGCCTTGCGCATCTCGACTTCGACCACAATGGTCTTCTGCATCTTGGTCGAAACCACAATGCCAACCTTCTCGTTGCGCCGCGTCGCCGCTGCCGGCACCTGTGCTGCATCTTTCGTTGCCGTCATTTGCTGGCTCCTTTTCCGGCATTTTCTGCCGCGACATCGTTGGCCGCGCCGCGGATGCCCAGCTCGCGTTCGCGGGCCACGGTCTTGATCTGTGCGATCTCCTTGCGCAGTTGGCGAAGCTTCTTCACTCCGTCGTTCTGCCCCAGCGAGACCTGGAAGCGAAGCCGGAACAGTTGCTCGGAGGCTGTCTTCTCCTGGTGTTGCAGTTCGGCGTCGCTCAAATTGCGAATCTTTGCGAGTTCCATCGTTTCTCTCCGGCGCTCTGCCCGCCCCTTGCCGGGGCCTGCCGCGCGTCCTTCTCAACTGGCCGGCTTACTTGGCCGCGGCCACAACTTTTTCTGCTCCCGGCCTCATCACGAACTTGGTCTTCAGCGGGAGCTTATTCGACGCCAGGCGCATGGCTTCCTGCGCCACATCCGCAGCCACGCCTTCCATCTCAAACAGGATCTTGCCCGGCCGCACAACCGCGACCCAGTGATCCAGCGCGCCCTTGCCCGAGCCCATTCGAACTTCGGCAGGCTTCTTGGTAATCGGCTTGTCGGGGAACAGCCGCAACCAGATCTTGCCGCCGCGCTTGATGAAGCGCGTCATGGCGATACGGCTGGCCTCGATCTGCCGGTCGGTGATGTAGCCGCACTCCATGACCTTCAAACCGTACTCACCGAACGACAGCGAAGACCCGCGCCACGCCTTGCCGCGGCGTTTGCCCTTCTGCTGCTTCCGGAACTTCACCTTCTTTGGCATCAACATAAGAAAAACCTCGAAAACCAGCTACTAGCTGCTAGCTTCTAGCTTCAAAATCTTTTCCTCAACAGCCTCACTCCGCACCGGCCTAGCTAGGAGCTAGCGGCTAGAAGCTAACAGCTGCCCTTAAAACACCGATGTTCCAACCGGCGGTGCCTGGCGGCGCTTCTGCTCATAAATGTCGCCGCGATAGATCCAGGTCTTCACGCCGATCACGCCATACGTTGTGTGCGCCTCGGCAAAGCCGTAGTCGATGTCCGCGCGCAGCGTGTGCAGCGGCAGCCGGCCCTGCAAATACCACTCCGAACGGGCGATTTCGTTGCCGTTCAAACGGCCCGAAACGCGCACCTTGATTCCCTTGCAGCCAAAGCGCAGCGCCGAATCGACGCTCTTGCGCATGGCGCGGCGGAAGCTGACGCGCTTTTCCAGCTGCAGCGCGATGTTCTCCGCCACCAGCTGTGCGTCCAGTTCCGGCTTGTTCACCTCAATAATGTCGATGAACACGTCACGGCTGGTGCGCTTGCCGAGCTCGGTCTTGAGCTTCTCAATCTCCGCGCCCTTGCGGCCGATTACAATGCCCGGCCGGGCGGTGCGGATCAAAAAGCGCAGCTTGTTGCCGGGCCGCTCAATCTCTACCGAGCTCACACCTGCAGCCTTCAGCTTTTCACGCAGCTCTGCCTTGAGCTTCACGTCCTCGACCAGGAGCTTGTCAAACTCGCGCTCTGAGAACCAGCGCGAACGCCACGGCTTGTTCACTCCCAGCCGGAATCCGTAAGGATGGACTTTCTGTCCCATGCTTTTCCTCTCAAAAAAACTCTAGGCCTTCTTGCTACTGGCCTTCTTCTTCGTTGCCCCTGCCGTCTTGGCTGCCGCCTTCGGCGCTGCCTTTGTCTTCACGGCCTTGGTCTTGCCTGCTTTGGGCGCCGCAACCGGCTCCTCAACCTTGGTCACCGTGCCCGCTGCCACCGCGCGCTCGGCCACCGAAAGCACAATGTGCGTGAGCCGGCGCTGATAGCGATAGGCGCGGCCCATCGGAGCGGGGCGGATGCGCTTCATGCGCGGTCCGTCGTTGGCCAGCGCCTGCTTCACATAAAGGTTGTCCACGTCCAGATCAACCCCCTGCTCGCCGGCTACGTACTTGGCGTTGTCCACCGCCGAGGTCAACAGCTTGTGAATCACCGGGGCGATGCGCTTCTTGGTGAAGGCCGCCGTCTCCAGCGCCTCCTGAACCCCCCGGCCCTTGATCAGCTCCAGCACCAGACGCGCCTTTTGCGGCGATACGCGCTGAAACCTGGCCTCGGCCCGGTATTCCTTTGTCTCGACTGCCATTGCTCTATCCTCAAATCAGCTACTAGCTTCTAGCCACTAGCTTTTAGCTTCGTCCGTTTCTCATCAGGCTTTCGCTCCAGCACTCGCTAGCTAACAGCTAGAAGCTAAGAGCTGGAAGCTGCTCTTCATCTACCGCGGCTTGGCGCCCGCCTCGGCCGCCTTGCTGCTGCCCCCGGTGTGCCCCTTGAAGGTGCGCGTCGGAGCGAACTCACCCAGCTTGTGGCCCACCATGTTCTCGGTCACATACACCGGAACAAATTTGCGGCCGTTGTGCACCGCGATGGTGTGGCCCACAAACTCAGGAAAAATCGTCGAGCGCCGCGACCAGGTCTTCACAACCTTCTTGTCGTTGGCCTGGTTGAGCACCCCGATCTTCACTGTCAGGTGCGCATCCACAAACGGACCTTTTTTTGTCGAACGTGCCATAAAACTTAGCTCCTAGCTTCTAGCCCCTAGCTTCCAGCTTTTTCTTTCTCAAGCTATCTGCCCGGCTATTGCCTGAATTCTTCCGTTCACCGCGTTTAGCTAGTAGCTAGAAGCTAGAAGCTTGCGGCTGTTGCTACTTCGCCCTGCGGCTGACGATAAACGCATCGGTCCGCTTGTTGTTGCGTGTCTTGTAACCGCGCGTCGGCTGGCCCCACGGGGTCACCGGATGACGGCCGCCCGAGGTCTTGCCCTCGCCGCCGCCGTGCGGGTGATCCACCGGGTTCATGCTCACGCCGCGGTTGGTGGGGCGAATGCCCTTCCAGCGGTTGCGCCCGGCCTTGCCGATGGCTACGTTTTCGTGGTCCGTGTTGCCTACCTGCCCGATGGTCGCCATGCATTCGGCCAACACCTTGCGGGTCTCACCGGAGGGCAGCTTCAACAGGGCGTAATCACCCTCTTTGGCCACCAGTTGCGCCTGTGTTCCTGCCGAACGAGCCATCTGCGCGCCCTTGCCGGGACGAAGCTCAATCGCGTGCACTGTGGTACCGGCGGGAATGTTCTTCAGCGGCAGCGCATTGCCCACCAGAATGTCCGCTTCGGGACCCGAGCTGACGGTCGCGCCCACCTTGAGGCCCACAGGCTGCAAGATGTAGCGCTTCTCGCCGTCGGCATAGTGCACCAGTGCGATGCGGGCCGAGCGGTTGGGATCGTATTCGATCGTCGCCACGCGCCCCGGAACGCCATACTTCTCGCGCTTGAAATCGATGAGGCGCAGCTTCTGCTTATGCCCGCCGCCATGATGGCGGATGGTCAGGTCGCCCTGATTCCGGCGTCCGCCCGTGCGCTTGCGAACCGCCAATAGCGGCTTGTGCGGCTTGTCCGTCGTCAGGTCGTCGTTGACCAGCGAGGTTTGAAACCTCAGCGTCGGCGTTACCGGTCTGTATGTCTTGATAGCCATCGTCTTTGTCCTTCACGAGTCTCAGCCAACAGTCTTCAGCTTCAAGCTCGTTCCATCTTCGTCAACCCGCTGCACATTCACTCGGGTTTCTAACTGATTCACTCATTCACTTCTTCACTGTCTTACAGATTGCTCACGTACTCCGGCAGCTTTTCGCCCGCCTTCAATTTCACGTAAGCCTTCTTCCAGTCTGGCCGGAACCCCGCGAACTTGCCGCGGCGGCGTTCTTTGCCCACCACATTGGCCGTGCGAACACCGGCTACCTTCACCTTGAAGAGCGCCTCAACTGCCTGCTTCACTTCGGTTTTGGAGGCATCGGGCGCCACGTCAAACACCAGCGTCCCCTCGGTCTCTTTCACGCCCAAACCCTTTTCGGTAATCAGCGGGCGGCGAATCACGCTATAGAGAGTCGGCATTACGCGGCCTCCGTCTTGGCGGCGAGCTTGCGCTTCGACGCATTCTTCTCAAGCATCTCCGTCAGCTGCTCAATGGCGGCCGTCGAGAAGATGGCCCGCTCATAGCGCAGCAGATCGTAAGGATGCACTTCGTTGTTCAGCACCAGCTCGACGCCCTTGAGATTGCGCGCGCCCAGCAGCAATGCCTGGGTGAGCGTCTTGCTGTTCTCCACCAGCAGCGCGGTGCGGGTTACATTCAGCTTGGTCAGCGCCTCGCGGTAAAGCTTGGTCTTGGCGTCCTTGATCTCCAGCGAGTCGACCACCGTCAGCTTGCCGTCTGCCAGCTTGGAAGCCAGCGCCGAACGCAACGCGCCCAGCAGCTTCTTGCGCGGGAAGGCGTAGTCATAGCTGCGCGGCTGCGGTCCATGCACGGTGTAGCCGTGACGCCACAGGGGCGAGCGCACTGAGCCGATACGCGCGCGGCCCGTGCCCTTCTGCTTCCAAAGCTTCTTGCCGGAACCTGCGACTTCAGTGCGGCTCTTGGTCTTGTGCGTGCCCTGGCGCAGTGAAGCGCGGTAGTGCTTGACCGCCTCCCACAGCAGGGCCTCGTTTACCTGGTCGGGCGCAAACAGCGCATCGGCCAGCTCGAGCGTGCCCACCTTTTCACCGCTCATATTCACAACATCAACGTTTGGCATCTTCTTCTTCTTCTGTCGGATTCCTTCTCCGACTCTCAATCTCAATTCATGCGATCAATGCCAGTGCGCCGCAAGGCGCAGTTGGCCGCACCGCAGGTGCCTACTTGCGCTTGCCGCCAGCCTTCTTTGAAGCCTTCAGTGGATCGACTGTGCCGGAGCCTGCAAACCCACGGCGCTCGCGCGGCGGATTCTTGGCCTTCGAAATCATCACGTAGCCTTCACGCGATCCCGGAACTGCGCCTTCCACCATCAGCAAGTTCTCTTCAAGATCGATTCCCCGAATGCGCAGGTTCCGCACCGTGATCTGCTTGGCGCCCATGTGCCCCGGCATACGTTGCCCTGGAAACACGCGCGACGGAAAGCTGGAGGCGCCGATCGAGCCCTGTACCTGGAACATATGTCCGTGCGACTTGGGACCGCCCCCGAAACCGTGGCGCTTGACCACGCCGGCAAAACCCCGGCCCTTAGAAGTGCCGATCACATCCACGAACTTGGCCTCGGAGAAAATATCCACAAGGACGCGGTCACCCGCCTTGGCGGAAACAGTTCCTTCCGCATCGGCCTCGAGATCCACTTCCTTGATCACCTTCACCGGCGGCGCTTCGGTCTTTGCAAAGTGTCCCGCCTGCGGCTTGGTCACGTTCTTGGCCTTGATAAACTCCACCAGGCCGAGCTGTGCGGCGTCATAGCCGTCCCGCGCCGTTGTCTTCAACTGCGTAATCACGCAGGGGCCCGCCTGCAGCACCGTAATCGGGTGCACATCGCCCTTTTCGTCGAAGACCTGCGTCATGCCGATCTTTTTTCCAAGAATCCCTGTAACTGCCATGTCTTCCTCGCCTCATCATGCGATGTTGAACTCACCGCACTGCCGGGGTCCTTCCGGACCTTTTTCTGCTTCGCGTTGTCACCTTCAGGCCTCCGCGCTCGAAGAGCGCGATTGGCCGCACCGCAGGTGCCTACTTTTCAAACGCCTTGATCTCTACATCGACGCCGGCCGGAAGATCGAGCTTCATCAGCGCGTCCACCGTCTGCTGGGTCGGTTCGAGAATGTCGATCAGCCGCTTGTGCGTGCGGATCTCGAAAGCCTCGCGCGACTTCTTGTCCACGTGCGGCGAACGCAGCACGCAATACTTGTTCTTGATCGTCGGCAAGGGAATCGGGCCGGCCACCGTTGCTCCGGTGCGCTTGGCCGTCTCCACAATCTCGCCGGTCGAGGTGTCCAGCACGCGATAGTCGTATGCCTTCAACCGGATTCGAATCCTCTGTCCTACCATTTGCTCCCCTTCGGGTCGCCAGTGAAGTAGTGAACAAGTGAAGTAGTGAACAAGTGAACAGGCAGGAACTCGCCAATTCACACTTTCACTTATTCACTCATTCACTGCCTTTCTTCACTTCTTCACCCATTCACTGCTTCACCGCTACTTGATAATCTCCGACACCGTGCCCGCGCCCACCGTGCGTCCGCCTTCGCGGATCGCGAACCGCAAGCCCTTTTCCAACGCCACCGGCGTAATCAGCTCCACCGTCAGCTGCACGTTGTCGCCCGGCATCACCATCTCCGTGCCCTCCGGCAGCTCCGCCACTCCCGTCACGTCCGTGGTGCGGAAGTAGAACTGCGGACGGTAGCCCTTGAAGAACGGCGTATGACGGCCGCCTTCTTCCTTGCTCAGCACGTACACTTCGCCCTTGAAGTTGGTGTGCGGCGTGATCGATCCCGGCTTGGCCAGCACCATGCCGCGCTCCACGTCTTCCTTGGGAATGCCGCGCAGCAGAAGTCCGGCATTGTCGCCCGCCAGGCCTTCGTCCAGCTGCTTCTTGAACATTTCCACGCCCGTGACCACGGTCTTCCGCGTTTCGCGGAAACCCACAATCTCGGTCTCCTCGCCCACCTTCACCTTGCCGCGCTCGATACGGCCCGTGACCACCGTGCCGCGTCCGGAAATCGAGAAAATATCCTCGATCGGCATCAGGAACGGAAGATCGATCGCACGATTGGGCTGCGGAACGTACTTGTCCACCGCCTCCATCAGCTCGTCGACCTTGGCTTCCCACTTGGCTTCGCCGTTCAGCGCGCCCAGGGCCGAGCCACGGATCACCGGAACGTCGTCGCCGGGGAACTGGTACTTCGACAACAGCTCGCGGACTTCCATCTCCACCAGGTCCGTCAGCTCTTCGTCTTCCACCGCGTCGCACTTGTTCAGAAACACCACGATGCAGGGCACGCCCACCTGGCGGGCCAGCAGAACGTGCTCCTTGGTCTGCGGCATCGGCCCGTCGGTGGCCGCAACCACCAGAATCGCTCCGTCCATCTGCGCCGCGCCGGTGATCATGTTCTTGATGTAATCGGCGTGGCCGGGGCAATCCACGTGCGCGTAGTGACGGTTGGCCGTCTCGTACTCCACGTGCGCCGTGGCGATCGTGATGCCCCGCTCCCGCTCTTCCGGCGCGTTGTCGATCGAATCAAACGAACGAAACTGGTTCTTCGGGTTGTGCTTCTGCAATACCTTGGTGATCGCCGCCGTCAACGTCGTCTTGCCGTGATCGATATGCCCGATCGTTCCTACGTTCACGTGCGGCTTCGAACGGTCAAACTTTTCCTTCGCCATAAAAAGCCCCAAATCCCTTTCGTTGCTCGTACTGCACGTTAATACCGGGGCGCCGGCACTCCGGCTCCAGCCCCAAAACTTGTGCCGCCCTACTTGCCTTGCGCGCGGCCGATAATCTCATCGGCAATCATCCGCGGCGCTTCTTCGTACCGCGCAAACTGCATCGAGTAGGACGCGCGACCCTGCGTGGACGAGCGAATGTCGTTCACGTAGCCGAACATTTCTTTCAACGGCACCATCGCCTTGATCACCTGCGAACCGGCGGCGTGCTCCATGCCCTCGATCCGCCCGCGGCGCGAGTTGATGTCGCCGATGATGGTCCCCATGTGCTCCTCGGGAACCGTGACTTCAACCGCCATCACCGGCTCCAGCAGAACCGGAGAAGCTTTCCGTGCCGCTTCCTTGAACGCGATCGAACCGGCAAACTTGAATGCCATTTCGTTCGAGTCCACTTCGTGGTAGCTGCCGTCGAACAGGATCACCTTCACGTCCACGATGGGGTAGCCGGCCAGGATGCCCAGTTCGAGCGCTCCCTGCACGCCCTGATCGATGGGCTTGATGTATTCCCTGGGCACCGAACCGCCCTTGATTTCGTTGATGAATTCGTAGCCCTTGCCCGGCTCGTTGGGCTCGATGCGCAGCTTGCAATGGCCGTAGTTGCCCGAGCCGCCGGTCTGGCGAATGTACTTGCCCTCAGCCTCGGCCACCTTGCGAATCGTCTCGCGGAAGGCTACCTTGGGCTCGCCCACATTGGCGTCGACCTTGTGCTCGCGCTTCATGCGATCAACCAGAATCTCGAGGTGCAGTTCGCCCATGCCGCTGATAATCGTCTGTCCCGAATCTTCGTCGGTATGCACCTTGAAGGTAGGGTCCTCATCGGCCAGGCGCGACAGCGCAATCGCCATCTTTTCCTGGTCGGCCTTGGTCTTGGGCTCGATGGCCACCGAAATCACCGGCTCCGGGAACGTAATCGCTCCCAGCGCAATCGGGTGATGCGGCGCGCACAGCGTGTCGCCGGTCTTCAGTTCTTTCAGGCCCACGCACGCGCAGATGTCGCCCGCCAGAATCTCGGTCACGTCCTCGCGCTTATTGGCGTGCATCTTCACCAGGCGCCCCACGCGATCCGACTTTCCGGTACGAGGATTGAGCACTGTATCGCCGGTCTTGAGCGAACCTGAATAAACGCGCACGAACGAAAGCTTGCCGAACGGATCGTTGATCAGCTTGAAGACCAGCGCCGAAAGCGGCTCATTGTCATCGGCCTTGCGAATCACTGTAGTACCCAGGTGATTGGGGTCAATGCCCTCCACCGGAGGCTTATCGAGCGGGCTGGGCAGGTAATCGACTACGGCGTCGAGCAGCGTCTGCACGCCTTTGTTCTTGAACGCGCTTCCGCAAATAACCGGGAAGACTTTCAGGTCAATGGTGGCCTGGCGAATGCCGGCCTTGAGTTCGGGAATGGTCGGCGTCTCGCCTTCCAAAAACTTCTCCAGCAGCACATCGTCGGTCTCGGCGATCACTTCAATCAACTGCAGCCGGAATGCCTCGGCCTTCTTCACCAGATCCGCGGGAATCGCCTCAACTGAGAATTCGGCGCCCATGGTCTCGTCGTGCCACAGAACAGCCTTCATCTCGATCAGATCGACAACGCCCTTGAAACCCGCTTCTGCGCCGATGGGAATCTGCAGCGCCACGGGCCGTGCGCCCAGGCGTTTGCGAATGGTGTCCAGCACGTACTCGAAGTCCGCGCCGTTCTTGTCCATCTTGTTCACGAAGCAGATGCGCGGCACTTTGTACTTGTCGCCCTGCCGCCATACCGTCTCAGTCTGCGGCTGCACGCCTGAAACCGAATCGAACAAAGCCACCGCGCCATCCAGCACGCGCAGCGACCGCTCCACCTCGGCCGTAAAGTCCACGTGGCCGGGCGTGTCAATGATGTTGATGCGGTAGTCCTTCCACATGCAGGTGGTCGCAGCCGACGTGATCGTGATGCCGCGTTCCTGCTCCTGCTCCATGTAATCCATGGTCGCAGTGCCCTCATGCACTTCGCCGATGCGGTGCGTGATGCCCGTGTAGAAAAGGATGCGCTCTGTCGCTGTCGTCTTCCCGGCGTCGATGTGCGCCATGATTCCGATGTTCCGGCAACGATTCAGAGGTATGGTGCGAGCCACTTTGATTCATCCTTGCGGGCTTTCGCCCGCGGTTACGACTAGCTGCTAGCCTCTAGCTCCTAGCCCTCTAATTCCGAAACCGCCCCTTGCGGTCTCAATTGTTGCTCCGCTACTGACAGCTAAAAGCTAGAAGCTAGTAGCTAGCGGCTGAATTCTCTACCAGCGGTAGTGAGCGAAGGCCTTGTTGGCCTCGGCCATGCGGTGCACGTCTTCTTTCTTCTTCATGGCCGCGCCGCGCCCGTTGGCCGCGTCCAGCAGCTCGTTGCTCAGCTTGTCGGTCATGCCCTTCTCACCGCGGCTGCGGCCGTAGGTGATCAGCCAGCGAATCGCCAGTGAAGTGCGCCGGTCGGGATTCACTTCGATCGGCACCTGGTAGTTGGCTCCGCCCACGCGGCGAGTCTTTACCTCGAGCAGCGGCTTGCAATTCTCAACCGCCTTCTTGAAGAGCTTGAGAGCGTCGTCGCCCCCGCCCTTCTCTTCGAGGTTCTTCATCGCCTTGTAGAAGATGCCCTGGGCCGTCGACTTCTTGCCGCCCCACATCATCGAGTTCACAAACTTGGTGACCAGCGTGGATCCGTAGACTGGGTCCGCCGCCACTTCCCGCTTCGCAATGTGCCCTTTTCTCGGCATAATCCCTCAAAATCCTTCGAGCGCCATGCGCTCTGCTTCTGCTGCCCTAGTCCCGGTCCAAAGACTCCGCCCGGGAACCGTTATTCATCGCCGGCCGCTGCTATTTCTTAGCCGGCGCCGCGCCGCCCTTGGCGCGCTTGGCACCGTACTTCGACCGGCTCTGCTTGCGGTTGGCCACACCCACTGAATCCAGCGTGCCGCGCACCACGTGATAGCGAACGCCCGGCAGATCCTTCACACGGCCGCCGCGAATCAGCACAATCGAGTGCTCCTGCAGGTTGTGGCCGATGCCGGGAATATAGGTCGTGACCTCAATCCCGTTCGTAAGCCGCACGCGAGCCACCTTGCGGAGGGCCGAATTCGGCTTCTTGGGCGTCTGGGTATACACGCGCGTGCACACGCCGCGCCGCTGCGGCGAGGCCTGCAAGGCGGGCGACGCCGTCTTGTAACGGGGGGCCGTGCGGCCCTTGCGAACCAACTGATTGAATGTAGGCAAACTGAAACTCCTTACCGCAAAACCCTGCTAACCCAAACTCATAGCCGCGCGCACCACTTCGTGGCGCTCTGGCTTTGGGCAGCAATCTCGCCGCGCAAACACACAGAAGCCCACGTTGCTGCTTCGCGTCTGCCTTCGTTCCACTTCAGACGAGAACCAGGACGGTGGCCGGGCGTTTTCACCACAATTGCGGGAAAAGCCGACTCCGTTTCGCAGGTTCCGGCTCGCATAGCCCTCCAAGGTGGAGAAACGCGCGAGCGCCGATGCGATGTAGTACCCCTGCCCTCCGCAAGATGAGAGCCGATCCGGGGACCTCTATGGCCGGCAAAACAACGCGCGGCCTTGGGATTCAGCCCTGACGATTGTTAGCCTGCCGGGCTGCCCTTACGCTTCCACCGTCAAGACACACGTACGGAAGCGTTCTTGCAGAACCTTCTTACAATAGCAAGAAACACGGGTGGGGTCAACGAAATCGACCCCACCCGTGGAATTTTTCATGCCTTATTCAATGGAATGCAGCTTCCAGGCCCCACCTTCAAGCGAAAAGTCCGCATGACGCTTGACCGCGAGCTGGTTACCCGGGTCGTGCGCGATCTCAACCAGCGCGTCCGGAACCCCTGTAAGATCCACGCCCTCAGTGAAATCGGCGCCCTTGGCAGTTGCAACCCCGGGCAGCGTCTCATCCTGGAGATTCTGGATATCACGCGCCTTCAGGTGATTGGCCGCCGTGGTCAAAACAACCACCGAGTAGTTTGTATCCGTCAGGCTGTCCGGCCGCCATTGAATTACATCGCCGCCCTTCGGCAACGTGATCACCTTCTTGCCGTCGTCGGTCAGCTTGAAATCCGCCCAGAACTTGTTGGGATAAATCGTCGTCCGGGTCCAGTACTTGGCTGTAATCCCTTGTCTCATTCCCAGATCGCTGACCGTAATATTGGCGCCCACAGCCGGGGTCGCGTCATATTTCGCCTGAATCAGCGCCTGCGCCTGATCCTGGGTTAAATCCGGTGCAGATTTGCATCCGGCAAGAAGCAATCCGACACCCAAAAGCGCCACTGCGCCCAAATCCTTCATCCGCAATACGTTCGTCACATTTCCTCCATTAGACCGTTTGAAACGGCTCGAATCCGGTCGACCCGCCATTTTTCTCTTACTTTCTCTTGCTGTCAATGGAGTTGCATGTGATCTTCAGCACAGGCGACGATTTTGCCTATGGAAGCCTTTGTCGGCCTTCTCGCTCTCGACTCCGTTCGGTTTCACTCCCCGGTGACCCGCGAAAGCAAGAGCTTCAGAAAGCCTCTTTCGTCCGACTCGAGGCAAACCTGTGCATTGGGTTTTCCGCTTACGGGCCGTGTGAATCCCTTGTCGTCCACTTCAATCCGCATGGGCCGTGCCGGGCAGAGGTCGGGTCGAAACGAATACGTGACTGCCACCGGGTCAAACAGCGTCGGCGTCTGCGTATGCCCAGGGTCCAGCCCCATCCACTGGTGATAAAGCAGCGTCAACTGGTCGGTCAGCGGCGAACCGTGCGCAAAAATCGCCTGTCGCTCCGGCAGTTCCAGAGGGATCTGGGTCGAATCCAGCGGCATCATGAAGATCGGCACTCCCGCCGCAAACAACGCCTTCGCTCCCGCCGGGTCGCGATCGATGTTCCACTCAGGTTCCGGTGGCTTGGGCTTGCCTGCGCTGTCCAATCCATAACCCCTGTAAATGCTTCCGCCCATCATCACTACTCGTTTGAGCTTGCGAAACGTAGCCGGGTCGCGCTCAATGGCCGCCTGCACAGTGCAAAGCGGGCCAATCGCAATCAACGTGATCTCGCCTGGATGCCGGCGAATCTGGTCCAGCAGGAACTCCACCCCGTCCGCATGCTTCTTGTCAGGTGCCTGGCGGGCATACGCAGCTTGCGTCATCACGTTGTCGGTTTTGGTCTCCGGCCCCGCCGCCACAGGAATGTCGCTCCGACCTACTGCTGCGAGATAGCGGTCCAGCAGCCGGGCACGCAGTTCCGTATCGCCAAAGGTAGTGGTCACGCCCAGAATGTGCAGTTCGGGACTGCGCAGCGCGAGCGCGAGTGCGAAGGCGTCGTCGATATCGTCGCCAATGTCGGTGTCGATAATCACCAGTTGAGGCTTTGCAGCAGGCTCTCCTTGAGGAGCAACCGCCTGGCTCGATGCGCGCACCGACCCCAAGCCAAAAATCACCGTCGTCGCCAACAACAAAATCAAAGACGCATATTTCATGGCTGATACTTTAATCCTCCCGGCTCCGATCTGCCTTCTCCACCCGTCGAGCACAAATCCCCGCATCCCAAGCCGCCTCAAGTGGTTTAGCATCAATTGACGTTTCATCCGCCTTCCCTCAAGGAACCGCCCTCATGCGTTTTGGCTCCGCCCTCCGGCTGCTTGCGATGCTCGTCCCCGTGGCGTACGCCGCCGGGCTTCCCGCGCAATCCTACAGCCTGGTCAACGGCCGCGAACCGCTGGTCTCACTCGACGGCCCCTGGCGGTTCCATCCCGGAGACTCACCAATTGCCACCGGCGCGGATACGCCGCTCTGGGCCGTTCCGGGATTTGACGACTCCGGCTGGGCCCTGCTCAACAGCGGCAAATCCTGGAGCGACCAGGGATACCCCGGCATGGGCGGATATGGGTGGTATCGATTCACCGTGATCATTCCGGCCGGGCAGAAGCCGGTCTCCCTCCTGCTCCCGCCCATCATCTCCGCCTTCCAGGTCTTTGTGGACGGCAGGCTGACCGGCGGGTCGGGAGTCATGTCGCCTCGGCGGCTTCCTTCCCCGAAAATCAGCTACCATCTCTTTCCGCTCGCCCAGGAAGAAGGCGGCTCGCCACGCACTGTGCAGGTGGCCATTCGCGTCTGGCATTCACCCCTTTGGGCCAGCTATGTAGGCGGCGGACCGTTCGAGCCGGGGAGCCTGGCGGGCGATCCAAAGCTGCTGGCGGTCGAACAGCATCACCTTCAATTGGCGCGCAATGTCATCTTTGTGGACGACTACGCCTACAGCATCGCCAGCGGATTGGTGGGGCTGGTGATCCTCTGCCTCTTCCTCATGCGCCCCGGAGAGCGTGAGTACTTCTGGTTTGCCGCCATCCTGCTTTCGCAAGCGGCAGACAACGTTCTCAACATCCTCTTTCAGATCTACGCATGGCCCGCGCTCCCCCTTAATGACCTGCTCGACGGCATCCTTGTGGCCATCGATATCGCAGCGACCTTGTTGTTCTTTTCCAGGGTGCTCAACATCCGCGTCCGAGCCCTGGGCCGCGTCCTTCTCGCCCTTGTGGCAATCAGCGCATTCCTTGACATCTTTTACTGGCCCGGATGGGCTTCGGCATCCACATCTGCCGCTCTGCAACAGGCATTCCTGTTGCCCGCTGTTATTTGGATCTTTACCGTGCTGGCGCAGCGCGCCCTGCGCGGAAACCTCGACGCAAGCCTCCTGCTGGTGCCGACCCTCCTCGATGTGGGCTTCTATTCAGTCAACAACATGGCATTCGTCCTCGACCAGGCGAGCCTGATCAATTTGCCCCACGGCCTGGATATCGTGCTCCCCTTGCCGCCCTTCATCGTGCATCTCAGCGTTCTGCTCCATCTCGTATTCCTGCTCACCATGCTGGTCTTTCTCATTCGCCGATTCACTCTCGCCCGGCGGCAGGAGGAGCGCATGGCGGGCGAATTCGAGGCGGCCCGCGAGGTGCAGCTTGTGCTGCTGCCCGACGAAACAGACCAGTGCCAGGGCTTCAACGTGAAATGTGTGTATCAGCCCGCCGAGCAAGTGGGCGGCGACTTCTTTCAGCAGATTGCCGACGGGGAATGCGGCATGCTCATTGTGGTCGGCGACGTCAGCGGCAAGGGGCTGCCCGCCGCCATGCTCGTCTCCGTGCTCGTCGGGGCGATTCGCGCCGAAGCGTCCCGCGGCACCGACCCCGCCGGCCTGCTCAATTCCCTCAACAACCGCATGATGGGCCGCTCCCAGGGCGGATTCACAACCTGCCTCGCCGCGCATATCTCAGCTGACGGCCGCTTGACCGTAGCCAACGCAGGGCATCTCCCCCCGTACCTCAATGGAAAAGAGCTCGACGTTCCGGGCTCACTGCCTCTTGGCATCGTCGCGCGAATGCAATATAAAGCCACCGAGGTCACCCTCGCCCCCGGCGACCGCCTCACCTTCGTCTCCGACGGCGTGGTCGAGGCACGCTCCCGCTCCGGCGAGCTTTTCGGCTTCGATCGCACCCGCGACCTCAGCCGCCAGCCTGCCGAAGCCATCGCCCGCGCCGCCCAGCTCTTCGGCCAGGAAGACGACATCACCGTTGTCACCGTCGAGTTCTCAGGCGTCCCCAGCCCTGCACTGACCTAGGTCCCGTTCACCCCCTCCAGCAACTTCAGTTCTTTTCCCACGATGTGAGGTGATGCAAATCACTGCAAAAAATGCGGACTTAATTTGTCGTATATTGAACGGAGACCAAAATGGTCGCACTTTAGGGCCAGCCGCCGGCACGACCTTTACCCGACGCTCCCTGAGACTCAGATCCCGGAAGGATTCTCTCGTGATACGCCGCATTGTTCTTATCGCACTTCTTCTTTTATTTGTTCGACCTGCACTAGCCGCCCAAGGCACGGAATCCTTCGCGTCAATCGGGGTTGTCCACGATGCGACAGGGGCTCTGATTCCCGCCGCACAGGTCACCATTACTCAGCCCGGAACAACCGCGCCTCTCTCTGCTGAAACCGGACCACAGGGCGACTTTCGTATCGCAATCCCGGCCGCTGGGACCTATCAGCTGGAAGTCCTGGCCGGAGCCTTTGAGCCCTACCATGCGCAGTTCACCGTGAGCCCCACCGCCCCCGTCGCCAATCTGGATATAGCCCTTGCCGTGGCGGCCAACACGCAGACCATCGAGGTCACTGCCGAGGCGCTGGCCGCCGAAACCACCAGCACACAGCTCGGCGAGACTCTCACCGCGAGAAAAATCGAAAGCGTGCCGCTCAATGGACGCAGCTTTACCGACCTTATGGCCGTTCAGCCGGGCATCATGCCGCAGAACACGGCTCAGCCCGGCGCCGTCATCATGACCGGAGTCGCTTTGACGCCGCCGTCCGGCGACGCCAACCCCGGCAACCTCTCCATCAGCGGCCAGCGCGAGTCCTCCAACGGCTTTCGTGTAAACGGCAGCGACGTCGAGGAGGACGTGAACATGGGCACTTCCATCGTTCCCAATCTTGACTCCATCGACAGCTTCCGCGTGCTTACGTCGAACTTCGATGCCGAATACGGCAACTCCAGCGGAGGCCAGGTGCTGGTCACCACCAAGGCCGGTGAAACAGCGTTGCATGGCTCCGCCTTTGAGTTCCTTCGCAACACCGCACTCGACGCGCGCAATTACTTTTCGCAGCAGCGGGCCGCGTATCGTCAGAACCAGTTCGGCGCCACCCTCGGTGGCGCACCCTTCCACAAGGCCGTGATGTTGTTTGGCGACTACCAGGGAACGCGCTTGACCCAGGGCATCGATACAGGCGAAATCTCAGTGCCATCCACATCCGAGCGCGACGGCGACTTTAGCCAGAACCCGCTCAGCGGCACCGTAAACGGTGACGCCTGGGCAGCCCTGCTCTCCTCGCGCCTGGGCCGGATGGTGACTGCAGGAGAGCCGTACTCCTCAGTTTTCCCCGACTCTGAGATCCCACAATCTGCATGGTCAGCGCCGGCCAGGTTTCTGCTGGCGTCGATTCCCCAGGCCAACGTTGGAACCACGCTCTTTGCCACCGCCGCCGAAGCCCAGACTCTGCAGGACGACAAAGGGGCACTGCGCCTCGACTGGACCCATGGCAAAGGCACTCTCACCGGCTACTACTTCCTCGACAATTACTCTCTCGATAATCCTTACCCCACCGGCACCGGCGGGGCCAGCGTACCCGGGTTCGACGCCACCAGCAACGGCCGCGCGCAACTGCTGAGCCTGGCGCACATCATCACCTTCGGCGATGCGGCGCTGAACGAATTCCATCTGAGCTTCATGCGCAACGCCAACGCCGTAGGCCAGCCCAGGGGCGGCGTCGGGCCGACGCTCGCTTCGCAGGGATTCAGCGGCATCGTGGCGCTCAAACCCTCCACCGAAGGCATCGAAAACATCGCTTTCAACGACTTCATCCTGGGCGTAGACACCACGGCCCTGGTGCAGGCTGAGAACATCTACGAAGTCAGCGACGCGTTTTCCCGCATCCTCGGCAAGCACGGCCTCAAAGCCGGCGGTGAGTTCCACTCCAACCAGATCAACACCCACCCCGATGTCATATTCAACGGCAGCTTTGCGTTCAATGGCTCTGAAACCGGCCTCGACTTCGCTGACTTCCTGCTCGGAGTGCCCTCCAGCTACACCCAGGGCCAGGCGCGCGACTTCTACAATCGCAATCTCTATATGGCCGCATTTGTTCAGGACAGTTGGAAGGTCGTCCCGACCCTTACTCTCAATTACGGCATACGATGGGATAGAATTCGCCCCTGGCAGGAGAAGTTCAATCAGCTTCAGACCCTCGTCAAAGGGCAGCAGTCGCAGGTCTTTCCGGGCGCGCCGCAAGGGCTCGTCTTTCCCGGCGATACAGAGGTTCCGGATTCGCTGGCCCCGGCCCGCAACAACCTTGCCCCCCGCATCGGACTGGCCTGGTCCCCGGACTTCGCCTCACCTTGGCTGCACAAACTCACCGGTGCACCCGGCCAGACCAGCATCCGTCTTGGTTACGGCGTCTTTTACACCGCCTACGAAGGCCTCTCCGCAGGCATCATGAGCGCCAATCCGCCCTATGGGTACACCTACACCTCGGCGGCGCCGCCGCTGTTCGAGTCGCCCTTCACGGTGGCCGCTACGGGTGTCGACGCCGGGCAGCGCTTCCCCCTTCAAAAGGTGGCCTTCGGTGCCAGCCGCGCTCACCCCAATGCAACAGTCGATTGGAGTCAGTTCGAGCCACTCGTCGGCATTCCCGCCGTCGACCCGCGCGATGTAACGCCCTATGCCGAGCACTGGATGGCCAGCTTGGAGCGGCAGTTTGGCGCCTCCACGTTGGCCACCGTCAGCTATGTAGGCGCCTCGGCTCATCATCTCCTGGTATTGGAAGAGGTCAATCCCGCTGATCCGGTCCTATGCCTCACCATGGGGCCTGCCTGCGGCCCCTTCAATGAACAGTCAGCCCGCACCCAGTTCGACCCCGCCTTCGGCTCGGTAGAATTGCAGCGCACTATTGCCAACTCCAGCTACAACGCCCTCGAAGCTTCACTCAATCACCGCTCCCACGGCTTGGCGCTCCTGGCCAGCTACACATTCTCGAAGTCGATTGATCAGTCAGCCGGTTTGCCCGAGCCCGTCAATCCTGTAAACCCGTCGCTCAGTCGCGGCCTCTCATCCTTTGACATGCGCCACAATTTCGTTGCCAGCTTCGACTATCAAATTCCATCACTCAAGTCCAAAGGTCCGCTCCATGCGATGGCCTCGGGCTGGGCCATCGCCGGCATCGCACGCTTTACTTCAGGACTGCCCGTTACCCTGCTCAACAACAACGACACCTCGCTGCTCGGCACCATTCCCAACGGCATTAACAACAACGGCGTTGATACCCCCAAGTGGAGCGGTCAATCCCTCAGCCTGCACACCAATCCGCGCGGCGGCGTGCCCATCTTCGATGCCTCGCAACTCACCCTCCCCGCACTGGGTACCATGGGCAACGCGCGGCGGCGCTTCTTCTCCGGCCCCGGCATTGAGGACGTAGACGCCACGCTCTCACGCAACCTTTTGGTGAAAGAGAATCGCGCGCTCGAATTCCGCGCCGAAGCCTTCAACCTCGCCAACCACGCCCAATTCTTTGGCGCCGCCGCGGTCGAAGGAAATATCTCCAGCGGCAGTTTCGGCCAGGCCGTAAGCGCCATGCCGCCGCGCCTTATGCAGCTTGCCCTGCGCTATCGCTTCTAGTGTGGTCCCGATTCAAAGGATGCTGCGATTATTTCTCCAGCCGCGCCACAATCCTGCCCGTGTCGTAGACGCATCCGCCCCAAACGCCGCCGCTCACCTCAACCAGCGCCGCCCACAGCCGTGTATCGTCCGGCAAAGCGGGATGCGGCCTCAAATCAGCGCGCGGCTTGCGCTGCGCCAATCGCCGAGCACCCTCTTGGGCGTCGAATTCACCTTCCGCATCGCCCACCAGTTGCACCGACCCCGTCAACATTTCGCGGTCGATCTCAATTTCGATCTGGTCGCCGTCGAGCACCTTGCCAATGGGCCCGCCAGCCAGCGCTTCGGGCGAAATATGCCCGATACACGCGCCCGTCGACACACCGCTGAACCGCGCATCCGTCAGCACTGCGACATGCTTGCAATGCGGCAACGCCTTCAGCGCCGAGGTCACCTGGTAAATCTCCTGCATCCCCGCGCCCCGGGGCCCGCCGCAGATGAGCACAATCACGTCACCGCGGCCGATTCTTCCATTCTTGATGGCCTCAATCGCCGCCGCCTCCGTGGTGAATACGCGCGCCGGTCCGCGATGCCGGTACACATTGGCCGCATCCATCAGCGAAGCATCAATGGCCGTGCTCTTGATTACCGATCCTTCCGGCGCCAGGTTCCCGGCAGGGAAACACACGGTCGCCGTCAGTCCGCGCGCCCGCGCTCTTTCCGGCGTCATGATCACGTCGTCTGCATCAATCCCGTCCTGCTCTTTGAGGGCATTGCGCAGCGCAATGCGCCTTTCACTCTGCTGCCACCAGTCGAGACTCGCATCCAGCGTCTCTCCACTAACTGTCTTGACGCGTGTATCCAAAAGCCCTGCCGCACGCAGATGCAACATCACCTCCGGCACGCCGCCGGCAAGAAACACCTGGACCGTGGCGAAATTCTGCGGACCATTCGGCAGCGCGTCCACAAGCCGGGGAGTTTTGCGATTCACCTCGACCCAGTCGTCCACTGTGGGCCGCCGCAGTCCCGCCGAAAACGCCACGGCCGGCAGATGCAGCAGCAGATTCGTCGACCCTCCAAACGCCGCGTGCAGCACCATCGCATTCTTGATCGTCGCATCCGTCAGCACATCCCGCGCTCCCATCTTCAACTGGTGCATTCGCATCAGCGCGCGAGCTGATCGTTTCGCCGCATCCAGCCATACCGGCTGTCCTGAAGGCGCCAGCGCTGTGTGCGGCAGGGCCAGCCCCAGCGCCTCGCCCACCACCTGCGCTGTCGCCGCCGTGCCCAGAAACTGGCATCCCCCGCCCGGCGATGCACAGGCGCGGCATCCAACCTCAGCGGCGTATTCCAGCGTGATCTGCTTTTGCGCAAACCGTGCGCCAATCGTCTGTACCTTGCCTGCATCCTCGCCTGAAGCAGGCAGCAACGTCACGCCTCCCGGAACCAGAACCGCCGGGCGCGCTCCCGCCGAAGCCAGCGCCATCATCATCGCCGGCAAGCCTTTGTCGCACGTCGCAATACCCAGCACGCCCTTGCCCGTAGGTAAAGACCGCATGAGTCTGCGCAGCACCATCGCCGCATCGTTGCGAAAGGGCAGCGAATCCATCATCCCTGTCGTGCCCTGTGTGCGCCCGTCGCAGGGATCGGTGCATGCGCCCGCGAATGGCACGGCGCGCAGCGCCTTCAACTCCCGCGCCGCTTCGGCCACCAGCAGACCCACCTCCCAGTGCCCGGTATGAAAACCAAGCGCGATAGGATGGCCGTCCTCCGCGCGCAGCCCGCCATGGGTGCTCAGAATCAGAAACTCCGGGTCAAGCAGCCGCGCCGCTTCCCATCCCATGCCTGCGTTCTGGCTCAGGCCGAACAAATTACCCGAAGGCTCGGTGAGCAGCATCTCTGCCGTCAGCGGCAGTGCACCATCAGGCCCCGCGGCATGTGTCGCCACGCGCAGCAATCCCGCGTCTTCCGTTTGCAATACCGATGCCAGTGAAATCGCTGCGATCGCAGGCCTCTCTCTTTCTTCTCAGCAAGTATAAGAGCGGGCAGGCCCCTATCGTTTACGCGCATCCTGCGCGCGTGCAATACTCCCTGTGTTCCCCCAGGCCCCCGCGCAGCGCGTCGCGAGAATCATATGCACCCCCTCTACCGCAAAATCTCGCGCCGCATTGTCCCCTTCCTCATCCTGCTTTATCTCGTCGCCTTCCTCGACCGAGTCAACATAGGCTTTGCCGCGCTCACCATGAACCGCGACCTGCACATCGACGCGAGCCTCTTCGGCCTCGCTGCGGGCATGTTCTTTCTCGGCTACTTTCTCTTTGAGGTCCCCAGCAATCTCATCCTGCTCCGCGTGGGCGCGCGCCGCTGGATCATGGTTCTCATGATTACCTGGGGCCTGGTTTCTGTGGCCACAGCGTTCGTTCCCGGTTCCACGCTCTACATTGTGCTGCGCTTCCTGCTCGGCCTGGCTGAGGCAGGGTTTTATCCCGGCGTCATTCTCTATCTCACCTTCTGGCTGCCGCCAAAGGTGCGCTCCAGCGTCATGGCATTTTTTGTTACTGCGATTCCGCTCTCGAATCTAATCGGAGCACCTGTTTCCGCGCAGATCCTGCAACTCGACAGCCTGCTCGGCCTCAAGGGCTGGCAATGGCTCTTTCTGCTCGAGGGATCACCGGCAATTCTCCTTGGCGCACTGGTCTACTTCCTCTTGCCCGACCGGCCCGATCACGTCGGCTGGCTCTCCACCGAAGAGAAACAAATGCTCCAGCGCGACCTCGACGCAGCCACGCCTCCGCATTCCTCACAACCAGGCTCTCATCTGCAAGCCTTTGCCGCGCAGCCAGCGGTCTTCGGCTGGAGCTTCGCTTACTTCTGCTTCGCATTCGGCCTCTACGGCCTGGGTTTCTGGATTCCCACCGTGCTCGCCTCCCACGGAATGACCTTGAAGAGCCTGGGCTGGGCCGCCGCGCTGCCTTATCTGGCCGCCATGGTCGCCATGATTTTCTGGAGCCGAAATTCCGATCGCCGCAACGAGCGCCGCTACCACCTCACCGCTGCCTATCTCGCCGCCGCCGCGGGATTCCTGATCGCCGCCCTCGCGCCCAGCGCCTCCATCGCCATTGCAGGATTCACTGTCGCCGCCGTCGGCATTCTTTCCGCCATGCCGGTCTTCTGGAGCGCCTCCACCCTCGAACTTGCCGGTCCCATGGTCGGGGCGCATATCGCGCTCATTAACTCCATCGGAAATCTGGGCGGTTTCTTCGGCCCCGTCCTCATGGGGTGGCTGCGCCAGGTCACGCACAGCTATCTCGCCGGCCTGGCCGCGATGGCTGCGAGCCTCGTGCTCGGCGCGCTCGCCGTCGCACGCCTCTGCAAACCATCCATCACCCCTGTTCCCTAATCCTCTGATGACTGTCCACTGTTCACTCGATTTCCCGGAGCTATCGCCACGGCCACCAGCGAATCCGCGCACCCGTAATACAGAAACCACTGCTTGTGGAAGTAGACCAACCCCTCGGCAAACGTCGTTCCCGCTGCATATTGGCCAGTCTTCTCATACGGCAACTCCGGCTTCAGCACCGGTACATCCGTCTGCGTCAATAGATGCGCCGGATTCTTTGCATCGAATAGAGCCTCGCCAGCCGAATAGGCGCCGGGCCCCAGCCTGGGATCGCCGCCTTTTCCGGCTGCATTCTTGCCGTTGTAAATCACCACAATCCCTGCGCGCGTCAGCACAGGTGGTGGCCCTGTCTCGGGAAACGTGCTGTCAAAATGGCCAGGGCGCGGCCGCAGCAGCTCAACCGGCGCGCCGCGCATATCTTCGACGGGACTCCAGTGAATCATGTCCCTCGAGGCCGCCAGGCGAATCGCTCCTTCGCCCCAATACATCCAGTACCTGCCATCGATTTTCGCGGCAATCAACCGATCCTTCTCAAGCCGTGTCACAATGCCCGCCGACTTGTATCTCAAATGCGCGTACCTGCCGCGATACGCGGTCAGAAACGCCGGCCCGTACTTGGTCCAGTGCAAAAGATCCCGTGAAGTCGCGATGCCCACCGAATACGTCTTGCGATTCCACTGCGTATAGGTCAGCACATAAGTGCCGTCCTCCCGCTCCACAATACGCGGGTCCTCGACGCCGCCCGGCCACTCGCGCGCCTTCTGATCGTCCTCTGCCGGATAAAACACCGGCTCGCCCATGCGTTTGAAATGGATGCCGTCCTTGCTCTCCGCCAGTCCCAGTCGCGACGTATGCCCGCCGATGTCCATCGTCCCCGAGTTGTCCTCCGCGCGATACAGCACGTACACCTTGCCCTCGCGCACAATCGCCGCGGGATTGAAAGTGTGCAGCGCTTCCCACTGCACCGGCTTCTTCAGAATGGGGTCGGTGAACGTCGCTTCCTTTAGCGGCGCAATCACCGGATTCCCCTCGACAGGCCGCGTGAATGGCCCAATCTCCCAGGTTTGCGCACTCTGCGCACCTATCCCCGCAACCCCAAGCAGCAAAACCAGCCCGACAGTCCCCTTCAAAATGTTCTGCACGTTTTTCCTCTCCGCAATGCACACCGTCGTCCGTTTTACATCACACTCTTCGCGAGAAGCGAAAGTCTCCCGCTCTCCATATAAGGATGACGTTACTTCATCCATGCAACGGCGGGAACGCGCAGCGTCTGCCAATGCAAAGCCGCGCTAAGAGCTAATCGCTAACAGCTTGCTCATAAAAACTCAGCGCCGCGTCCCCCTGCTCCAGCAGCCGCGTGCGCAACAGCCGGCCGTAGCGCTCGTTCAGCTTTTCCTTGCGCCGATGCTCCGCAATCACAATGGCCGCTTCCGCAAGCAAACCCTTCGCCGCACCGCCCAGCAAACCAAGCGCGGCCGCATACTCCTCCTCGGCAGCGTACGGCGGATCGAGAAACACCGTGTCGAAACCACGCTCACCCCCGTTTTGCGCCCTGCGCAGAAATGCTCCCACGCTGCCTGGCTGAAGATGAATTCCAGCTCTCACTCCCAGGCGCGTCAGGTTCGCCCGCATCACCTTCAGCGCCGCAGGCGCGCGCTCCACAAACGTGACACTCTCCGCCCCGCGGCTCAGCGCCTCAATGCCCACCGCTCCCGAACCTGCGTATAGGTCCAGAAAAATAGCTCCTTCAATGCGTGGCGCAAGCACGTTGAAAAGCGTCTCGCGCAGTCGATCGCTGGTGGGTCGCGTCGCCAGCCCCGGTGGAGCATCCAGCGTCCGCGATCGTAACGTTCCGGCAATAATGCGCATCGCGAACCAGCATACCGGAAACAGAATCCACCTCGATTCCCCGGAGACCCCGCCGATTGGTTTTCGTGAACGGAGCGCTTACGCTCTACAATTCATGTATGCGAGGCTGGACAATT
Source organism: uncultured Acidobacteriaceae bacterium (assembly GCA_963780515.1). GTDB lineage: Bacteria > Acidobacteriota > Terriglobia > Terriglobales > Acidobacteriaceae > Telmatobacter. Next base: position 39,432 of record CAWACG010000005.1, on the reverse strand, counting down.
CCGCTGGGCCGCTGGATGGGCGTCGAGTTGCGCGTGCACGCCTTCTTCCCGTTGCTCGCCGTTGTCTGTCTCGGCCTGAGCGCCAACGACGGCTGGGTGCGCGGCCTGGGGCTCTTCTTTGTCCTCGTCGCCGCCGTCATCGTGCGCGAAGTTGCACGGCTTCTCGTTGCCGCATGGCTCGATCTCCGCCTCCGCGCTGTCCTTATCCTCCCCATCGGCGGCCTGTTTGCTTACGCCAATCCCGAAAGCCAGGAAAACTCCAATCAGGGAACAGGGCAGTTCCTCCTCGCCTTCGCCGGCCCCATCGCCAACCTCGCCACGGCGATCGCGCTGGCCGTGGCCTTCATGGGTGCGGGCGGCAACGTGAATCTTTTCGATCCGCCCCTGATCACCTCCGCCTACCTGCTTCGCAGCATGGTGTGGATGCAGGCCTGCCTTGGCCTTCTGCACCTTCTGCCCGCCTACCCGCTTGACGCAGGCCGCCTGCTGCGCGGCAGCTTTGCCCGCCAGCACGGTTTCTCTCCCGCTGGCCGCGCCGCCTCAGGCCTGGGACAAGTACTTGCTCTCGCCGCCATGATCGCCGGCATGTTGCTCCACAGTCCTTGGCTCGTCATCGCCGGCTTCTTCATCATGATCGGCGCGCAGGTCGAAGATCAGGGCGTCTTCTTCCAGTCCGTAGTCGATACAGTCCGCATGAGCGAAGTCATGCTCACCGATTTCGCTACCCTCTCGCCGTCCGACACACTCGCCGACGCGCTCGTCCGCTGCGTCCACTCCCTGCAGGAAGATTTCCCCGTCGTGCGCGGCCCCCAGCTGGTCGGCATCGTCTCCCGGCAGCGGATCGTCGACGCCCTGCGCAACGACGGCAACGGCTACGTGCAGTCCGTCATGTCCCGCGCTTTTCAGGTGGCGCGCCCTGAAGACACCCTGGGAGCCACCATCCGCCGCCTCACCGCCGGCCGCGGCCTCTCGCTCATTCCCGTCACCGAGAGCGGCAAAGTGGTCGGCATCGTCAGCGTGCAAAATCTTATGAGCTCCATGTCGCTTCTCTCGGAACAACGCCGCATCCAGCGCGAAGAAGCCGAAGATTAGCGGGCATTCCAGGCGGAAGGAACATGGGGCTTCAGCCCCATGAAATCACCGCTTCAAACAGGCGGCCTTCAGGCCCGGATAATTCCATGTAAAAATGTGCCCCAGGTCTCGCTTTTGAAATCTGGGAAACCACAGACCTCAATCAACCAGGTTTTCAATCTTTCTTAATGGACTCGCAAGACGCCAACCTCGCTCCCGGGCTCTACCTCGTGGCAACCCCCATCGGCAACCTGGGAGACATCACCCTCCGCGCCCTCGACATCCTCAAGCGCGTCGACCGCATCGCCTGCGAAGATACCCGCCAGACTCAGAAGCTCCTCAACCATTTCGAGATCACAACCCCCACCATCAGTTGCCACCAGCACAACGAACGCCATCGCGCCGCCGAGTTGATCGACGCTCTAAAGGAGGGCGGCCGAATCGCTCTTGTCTCCGATGCCGGCATGCCTGGCATCAGTGATCCCGGCGGCTGGCTCGTGCCGGAAGCCATTGCAGCCGGTGTCCCCGTCATCCCCATCCCCGGCGCCAACGCAGCCCTCAGTGCGCTTATTGCCTCAGGCTTGCCCACTGCCGAATTCCATTTCATCGGCTTTCTGCCGGAGAAGGCAGGCGCCCGCCGCACCCGTCTCGAAGATCTCGCATCTTCCCCGCGCGAAACCCCGCAGACCCTCATCTTCTACGAAGCTCCGCACCGCATTCTCGACACGCTCGCTGACCTCGAATCCATCTGGGGACCCGCACTCCGCGTCGTAGCCGCCCGCGAGCTCACCAAGATCCACGAGGAGTTCCTGCGCGGCACAGTCTCTGAAATTCGCGCCAACCTCGCCGCCCGCGACCGCATTCGCGGCGAATTCGTCCTCCTCATCGAAGGGCCTGCGCGGCCGGCGGGCGCTCCAATTCAAGATTCGGAGAAGGCTGTATCGATCTCAGCCAAAGTCGCCCGCCTGCAATCCGAATCCGGCATCGATGAAAAAGAGGCCCTCAAGCGCCTGGCCCGCGAAACCGGCCAATCCAAAAGCGAACTCTACCGCGAACTCCAGCGCGAGCGCGCCCGGCGCAAATAGAAAGCGCCTTCACCGCTCCACCACCATCCTCACCGCCTCCGCCGCGTCCCCCGCCACCTCCAGCAGCTTCCGGTTCTCCGCCTTCAAAAATCCTGCCGCCACCGTCGAATCCAGAAACGCCAGCAGCCCGTCCCAATACCCCGCCGTATTGATCAGAATGCACGGCTTGGCGTGCAGCCGCAGTTGCTTCCAGGTCACAATCTCCATCATCTCGTCGAGCGTCCCGTATCCCCCCGGCAGCATCAGAAACGCATCTGCCAGTTTCACCATGCGCGCCTTGCGCTCGTGCATCGTGGCCACCACTTCCAGTTGGGTCAGTCCCGCATGGGCGATCTCGCTGCCCGCCAGCACCTCCGGCAACACGCCGATCACCTCGGCTCCTCCAGCCAGCGCCGCATCGGCCACCGCGCCCATCAGCCCCACGCTGGCCCCGCCATAGACCATCCCCAGCCCGGCCGCGGCAATTGCCTCGCCCAACGCCGTCGCTTCGGCCATAAACAAAGCATCGTTCCCCCTGGCCGACCCGCAATACACCGCCACCCTACGCAAAGAAGAATCATTCGATAAAGCCATCACGGTTTCAGGATAGCTCGGTCCTCCCGCGCTCGGTTGTGCGCACAGCCACGCCGTCGCAATCCGCCCGACTTCCTTCCCAATGGGAACAATTACATCTCCGCACGCGTAAACTCGGGTAGCATAAAGCGGCCAGACTCGCGGCCGCGCCATGATTGCAAGGAGAATCCTATGCGTAAGGTCTTCGTTGCCGCTTCGGTAGCTGCACTCTTCCTTCTCGCGCTTCCATCGGGTTTTGCCAAAACACCCTCCGCGGCCAAAGGCACGCCGGGCACCATCGTCCTCATCTTCAAGGACGGTCACCGCCAGGTCTTCAATCTCGCCGATATTGCGCGTGTCGAGTTTCCCACAGCCAATGAAGCCGCGGCCATGAATCCTGACATGCCTTCGCGCGGCCGCTTCGTCGGCAGATGGGTCGTTGGCGACGGCAGCGGAACCAACTTCACCATCACCCTGAAAGACAACGGCGATGCCGAGCGCTCGCTCCGTGAGGTCCATGGCACCTGGGCTTATGTCAATGGCGAGGCGCGCGTTACCTGGGACGATGGCGCGAAGGACGCAATCCGCAAGTCAGGCACGAGATTCGAAAAGTTTGCCTACGGCGGTGGAAAGTCGTTCACAGACACGCCCGACAACGTGACTCCCGCCGAAAACACGACCCCCAAGCCGATCTGACTTTCAGATCGCCCAATTCCTCCCCCAGAAGCGGGGTTGGCCGCAGCATTCCGCGGCCAGCCCTCCGCTTAAAGCCAACGGTCTGCGCGCAACCTCCACGACAGGTAGACTAGATATCGGAAGCTTCCCACCTGGACCTGGCAATCGTGCAGCCGCTCATCGACAATCTGAATCCCGAACAGCGCGCCGCCGTCGAGGCCACTGAGGGTCCTCTGCTCATCCTCGCCGGAGCGGGCTCCGGCAAAACGCGCGTCATCACCAGCCGCATAGCCTGGCTCATCCACGAAAAAGGCGTCGCTCCCGACTCCATCCTCGCCGTCACCTTCACCAACAAGGCGGCCAGCGAAATGGCAGAGCGGGTCGACCGCCTGCTCGGTCACAGTTCACTTGCCAAGCCATTGATCTCCACCTTCCACTCCCTCTGCGTGCGCCTGCTGCGCCGCGACATTGAAGCTCTCAAAGTCAACGGCGAAGGACTCAACCGCGCCTTCGCCATCTACGACGAAAACGACCAGCAGGGAATCGTCAAGCAAATCATGCGCCGCATGGGCCTCGACACCAAGCAACTCACCCCGCGCACCGTACTTGGCCGCATCTCCTGGGCCAAAAGCCATATGGTCGATCCGCAGGAGTACTACCTCAGCTCCAAGGACCCCAACAGCGAGCGCATCGCCCACATCTATCAGGGCTATCGCGGCGAACTGCGCAAAAACAACGCCCTCGACTTCGACGACCTGCTGCTCGAAGCCGTCCGCCTGCTCAAGGTATCAACCGAGGCGCGCGAGCGCTACCAGCGCCGCTATCGCTACCTGCTCGTCGACGAGTACCAGGACACCAACCGTCCTCAATACGAGCTGATGAAGCTGCTCGCCGGTGAAGCCAAGAACGTCTGCGCCGTCGGCGATGAGGATCAGAGCATCTACTCCTGGCGCGGCGCCGACATTCGCAACATTCTGGAATTCGAAAAGGATTTCCCCAACGCCCGCATTGTTCGCCTGGAGCAGAACTACCGATCCACGCAGATCATTTTGGAGGCCGCCGGCTCCGTCGTCGCCAACAACGTCCGCCGCAAGGGCAAGAAGCTCTGGACCGACCGCCAGGGTGGAAGCCTGATTGGTTACTACGAAGCCCCCGACGGCGAAAACGAAGCTCTCTTCATCGCGGACCGAATACAAAAGTTCCAGCGCGAAGGCGGCGAAGAGACAGGTGAACCGGGGCACTGCGCAGTGCTTTATCGAACCAACTCCCAGTCCCGCCTGGTTGAGGAAGCTCTCCGACGCTACAACATCAGCTACACCATGGTGGGCGGCTTCAGCTTTTACGAGCGCGCTGAAATCAAGGACCTGCTCGGCTACCTGCGCCTCGTCCGCAACCCCCACGACTCGATGGCACTGCAGCGCGTCATCAACACGCCTGCCCGCGGCATCGGCAAAACCACCCTCGAAACTCTGGAGCGACTGGCCCTCGAAACCGGCCAGTCCACCTGGGACGCTCTCTCTGCCGCCATCGCCAACCGGCTGATTTCCAGCCGCGCCCTCATGGCCCTTGACTCCTTCCGCCAGCTCATTCTCGACGCCCAGGCCATGATGGACCCCGACTTCGCCGGCAAGCTCTCCGCCGACATCGCCGAATCCGCCACCGAAGCCGACACCGATTTCAGCTTCGGCGCCGAGCAATCGAGCCCTTCAGAGAAGCAAGAATTCGTCGATTCACCCGACGACGCAATTGATTTCACCTTTGGCGACAACGAAAACCAGATCCCGCTCCTCGACGCCACTCATTTCTCGCCCTTCGCGGCGCAACCCAAGCGTCCCTTCCTCAAAATGCCGAAACAGGCTGCCACCAAGTCCGATCGGCCGGACAGCGAGTCCATTCCGGCCGAAGAACCTGTGCCGGCCGACGCGGAAGGGCTCGGAAGAGCCTTTCGAAAACCCGGCGACGCGGCCACACTCCCCGAGCTGATTCGTTTTCTCATCGACCGCACCGGCTACATCAAGGCCCTTGAAGCCGAAGCCTCCCCTGAAGCCTTCAGCCGCATCGAAAACCTGAAAGAACTGGCCAACGCCGCCCACGACGCCGAGGCCCGCGGAGAAACCCTGGCGGAATTCCTTGACCACGCCGCTCTCGCCTCAGACACTGACCAGTACGACCCCGACGCCCGCGTTACCCTCATGACCCTCCACGCCGCCAAGGGCCTTGAGTTTCCGCTCGTCTTCCTCGCCGGCCTCGAAGAGGGCCTCTTTCCTCACTCGCGTACCCTCATGAACCCCGAGGAGCTGGAAGAGGAGCGGCGCCTTTGCTATGTCGGCATGACCCGCGCGATGGACACCCTCATTCTCACGCGCGCGCACTATCGCCGCCGCTACGGCAACGATGCTCCAGAAATGAGCATCCCCTCGCGCTTTATTGAGGAAGTCCCCCACCAGTTGATTGAGAATCTCGGCGGTCGAAGTCCTGCGTGGTCCACGCCAGCCTACACTTACGGTGCTCGCCGCCCCGCTCACAGCAGCGAATTCGCCGATCGGCATTACAACTACGAAGACGAGAGCCAGGAAGCCCCGCGCGCGCCCACCGGCCAAAGCACAAGCGGCCGCACTGCGTACCCTGCCAAAGCCGCTGCCTCCAAGCCCTTTGTCGCCTCATGGATGACCGCAAGAACCAAGTCAGGTGCTACAGACAATTCGACCGTTTCCGGCAATCCCCGCCCGGAACCTCCTCCAAAAAGTGCGGACGCGGGCGGCCAGTCGATCGACAACATTGCCCGTTTCTTCGGCGGCAAAGATGGCATCGTCAAGCCCGGTTCCCTGACGCGTCCGGCGATGGACATTCCCGCGCCCACCGGCGCAACCCACCTCAGGAAAGGTCAGCGCGTCCGCCACAGCAAGTACGGCGAAGGCACGGTTCTCTTTCGCGAAGGCGACGGCGAGGACGCCAAGCTCACCGTGATGTTCGTTCGCCACGGCATGAAGAAGTTGATGGAAAAGTTTGCCAACCTGCAGAGAATCTAGGGCCTATTCACACCGCTGGGGTGGAAACTAAGTATTTTCCAGTTTGCCGACCGGCGGGGCCACTGGCTTCTTCGCATTCCCCGCCAGCACGTTGCCGGGGCAGTGGATTTCCAGTTCCGTCATGAGCCGCTCTCGGTCCGGCAGTTGGCGCGTGTGGACGATCTTGGGCCCGTTCTTGGCTCTGATCGTCACCTTCTTACCCTTCTTGTCGATTTCGAATCCTACGACGTCATTCCACGCAATCCGCTTGCGGCGGCCAACCCAATAATTCTGTTCCAGCCCTTCGGCCGTCAAAATAATCGAGCCTGGAAATGAGATCAACAGGAGCAGGATAAAGCCCATACAGAGGGACACGAGCCACGCTCCAGTGCCCGAACCGACGGCGCTGATGAATCCCGCTGCAATGGGATAGCTCAAGACCGCGATAATCACGTAAATACCCCAATAGCTGCGTCGATTCGGCAGGAACTCAATTCGCCCGCTCTCTGTTTCGCGCGCCGGCCGGTCCTTGTCGGCTTCGCTTACCACCAGCAAAGCCGCGATCCAGCACAGCACAATCGAACAGAACAGCGGCAGGATCATGATAAAGATGTTCATCCGCACATCTTAACCCAGTCTGACGTGGACCGGCTCACCACTTTTGGGGTGGATTTTCGCCCCACCCTACACCAAGGTACTCGGTTACGAAGGGGTGGCCCCCATCCCCTTCTCCGCAAAACGGATACCACCGTGCGCCATTCTTTCGGCAAGCGCCGCACTCCGCGGATATTGATTCGGGGGGCAATATGACCTTCCGGTGAGCCACGCCAGACTAGCCGTTTCCCCGGCAGTCCGGTAAAAATTCGCCTCCCGGGCTACAATCAGATCGCCGCTGCACCCAGTTTCCCCTGCCCAACCGGCTCCTCCCGTTGCAGGGTCATTTGACATTCCGTGCTATACTCCTCTCAGATCGTAGAATTCGATTAGAAGTCATTGCCTGTTCCGAGTTACCGCTCCACACGCAAACACTTCCACATTGCGTTCGCGGTAAATTTGCACCAAAGGAACAAACTCAAATGGAAACAGGCACAGTCAAGTGGTTCAATGACGCCAAGGGATTTGGATTTTTGAGCCGTGAAAACGGCGAGGACGTCTTCGTCCATCACACCGCCATCCAGTCGAACGGCTTCCGTTCGCTCCAGGAAGGCCAGAAGGTCCAGTTCAACGTGACCAAGGGCCCCAAGGGTTGGCAGGCTGAGAACGTCCAGGTCGTCTAGTAACTAGACCTACCAGTTCAGTTCGGCATCAATAGAAAAGGGACGGCAAACTTGCCGTCCCTTTTCTGCGTCTGGTTCGAAACCCCTGAGACTAATTATTCCCTATTCCCTATTCCCTGTCTTCCTTACGCCGCGGGCTTCAACGACGTCTTGCTCACCTGCGCCATTGCGGGGTGCAGACCCTCGCTCGGCACATCGTGGGTGCCAAGGTATTGCAGCACATCGTTGATTGAATCCTCAAAGCGGCCTCCGGTCTTGTGGGTGGCCTTCACGCCCTTCGCAACAAGCTGGCATACTTCGAAACGGTTCATCCCCTGCGCAAGAGCGCGATGAATTTGATCAGAACGCATGACGTAACTCCATTCGGCCGGTTCTGGTGAACGAGGTACCAGTGAACCAGGCCCTGCCGTCAACGGTTGTGGCGGCGTGTAGTGTTGCGTGTGAAGCGGAGCTCGTCGGAAGCGGTGGGACGGCCAAAGCCGAGCAGGCTGGCTATTTCCAGATGTGCGTGCCTTTCTTCATTGTACGCTGGAAACGATTGAAACGCCGCTCGAAATGCGGCGTTTCAATGCGCCTGCGCCTTTCGCTGCACTCCATTCCCTGTTAACATTGAGTTCACGCGACCCGAATAACGGGGCACACTGAAGAGATTGCAGCGAAAGAGGTTAGCATTGGCAGACACATCCAAGGTTGAAGACAAGCTGGAACGCAAGAAACTAAAGCGCGCGTCCCGCAAGAAAGCCGCGCCCAAGGCGAAGCGTACCGAACCGCGCGGCGCAAAGAAAAAGAAGGTCAAGAAGTTGGCGCGCGGTCAGTCGAAGCGCTAATCTCCTGAGTCTGAAATACGCAACACAAAGCTGACTGTCATTCTGAGCGAACGGGGCCCCGAACGTCTTTCAGTACCGGGGCCCTCAAAGAGCGGTCTTTGATCTTTGGGGTGGAGTTCGGGGGTGGTGAGTCGAAGAATCTGCTGTTGTTCTTCGATCAACCTCAGACTCACCACGCTAGTTCTAAACCACCAAATCAGGGGTTCCGGGCCTGTTTGTCATCGCGCAGCAGGCTCGGAACCCCACCCGCATCTCTCCCACCACAATCCCATTTCCACCCCGTGGAAGCATGCCGCCTTGCACCTCTAAATGACGCGGTGTGAAGAGCCTCAAGAACAATCCTCATCATGTACACTGCGTCAAAGGCCTCCCTGACTTACCGGGATTTGTTTTCATCGTCACCATCCCTGCACCGTCCCGACGAGGAGAATTGCACTGCTCAGCCAACTGCTTGCCCGCAAATCCATCGATAAGCTGATCCGGGATTCGGAAGAGCCCGAGCACGCCCTCAAGAAAACGCTGGGCCCCTGGTCGCTCACTGCTCTCGGCATCGGCGCGGTCATCGGCTCGGGCATCTTCACCGTCATCGGCACCGCCATGGCCGGGCAGAAATTCGACACCCCGGAAGTCAGCAATACTCCGCTCATCCACTACCTGTTAACGCACACCGCCATGGCAGGCCGGCCCGGCGCGGGGCCAGCCCTCGCCCTCTCGCTCGTTCTCGTCGCAATTGTCTGCGTGTTCACCGGCCTCTGCTATGCCGAACTCGCATCAATGATCCCGATTGCCGGTTCCGCCTACACCTATACCTATGCGACCCTCGGCGAACTCGTCGCATGGATCATCGGCTGGGACCTGATCCTCGAATATGCCTTCAGCAACATGAGCGTTAGCGTCGGTTTCGCCGCACACATCGAGGCGCTGCTGGAGTGGTTCGGCCTCCGCCCCGATCTCAAGTGGATTTCACCTGCCTACCTGCCCACCGGATTGCAGGACTTTGCAGGCCATGATCTCTATCCCCCCGGTTGGCACTTCGGATTCAACATTCCCGCCTTCCTCGTCGTCATGGTTCTCACCGTGGTGCTGGTGCGCGGCATTCGCGAGTCGGCCCGCACCAACAACATCCTCGTCCTGGTCAAGATCGTTGCGATTCTCGCCTTCATCATCGCCGCATCCAGCTTCATCCAGCCCCGCTACTGGCACCCCTTTATGCCCAATGGCTGGACCGGCATGCTCTCCGGCGGATCCATCATCTTTTTCACCTACATCGGCTTCGATTCCGTCTCCACCGCCGCTGAAGAATGCAACAATCCGCAGCGCGATCTGCCCTTCGGCATTCTGGCCACGCTGGTGGCCTGCACGGTTCTTTATGGCGGCGTGGCCATTGTGCTCAGCGGCATCGTTCCTTGGAACTCCATCATGGGCGATGCCGCTCCGGTGGTAAATGCGCTGCGACGTCTCTCGACCACGCCCGGCGGCGGGGGGCTCCATTGGGTCGAACTGATTGTGCTCATAGGCGCCATGCTGGGCATGATCTCGTCGATCCTCGTCTTTCAGCTCGGCCAGGCCCGCGTGTGGTTCGCCATGTCGCGCGATAAACTGCTGCCCGACGTCTTCTCGCGCATCCACGTGCGCTTCCGCACCCCCGCGGTCGCTACATGGGTAGCGGGATTTGTCGTCGGAGTTCCAGCCGGCCTCCTCGACATCGGCACCGTCTCCAACCTCTCCAATATCGGCACCCTCTTCGCCTTCGTGCTCGTCTCCATCGCCGTCCTCGTCCTTCGCTATCGCGAGCCGGACCGGCATCGCTCCTTCCGCGTTCCACTGGGCCCTGTCTTTCCCGTGCTCAGCATCATCTTCTGCATCATGCTCATGATGGGTCTCGAAGTTCTCACCTGGGAAGCGTTCTTCATCTGGCTCTTCGCCGGCCTTTTGATTTACTTCTTCTACAGCCGCCATCGCAGCGAATTCGCCCCCCAGCCTCGCTAGTTCCCGCAATCGCACACTCCCATACGAATTTGAATTCAGCACGAAAATGGGTGCCCAGAGCCTGTCCTGGGCGCAGTCGAAGGATCTCGATTCTGAGACATGGGAAACGGCGGTCCCTCCGCGCCGCGCGTTATGATGCTTTCAACCTCATTCCTCAGGAGACCTACCCTTGTCGAGGCACAGAAAGCTTTTCCTAACCGTAGTACTTGCCTCCGCCGCCATGCTTGCCGCACCCGCGCTTGCAGCGCCCTCAGAAACCGCCGACACCCTCTTCGCGCATGCCAAAGCCGAGGCACAAATCCAGCACAAGCACGTTCTGCTGACGTTTTCCGCTTCCTGGTGCGGTCCCTGCAAGCTCTATGAGCGATTCCTCGAAGACCCGCAGATGAAGCCCATCACGGAAAAGGCGTTTGTGATTCAGCGCATCGACGTCGGCGAACGCGCGAATGACACCAAACACATCAATACCCCCGGCGGCACGCAGCTTCGCACCACCCTCGGTGGCGTCGGGGAGCCCGGTTTCCCGTTCATTGTCATGACCGACGAGAATGGAAATCCCCTCGTCAACTCCTACATCAGTGGAGACGTAAACAAAAACATCGGCTACCCGGCCCTGCCCAACGAGATCGACTGGTACATCGAGATGCTCAAGCGCGCCGCTCCATCTCTATCGCCCGCAGACCTGGCCGCGACCCGCACCTGGCTGCAGCATCATTCGCCGCTCTAAGATTCGCGCCGCGCATCGCATCAATTTGCAGATAATTGGCAGCTCCGGCCGCACAATCATGGAGAACGAGTTTTCTTCGACACTTTCAACACTGGCGCGCTTTTTGAGAGATGAGCTGTACCCTCTACCCTCCTGGTTTATTTCTGTTTTCAACAAAAATGTTGCAGAGCAGATCGGTGGCCTTTGAAAGCGTGGCGACGCGTCCTCGCCTCATCCTCCGCGAAACGCGGCCAACGACTGTCCCGTATCACGCGAGCAACCCGTTAAAATCTAGAGATGGACGACATGAAGGCGTTCATCCGCCGCCTCCCCAAGGCCGAGTTGCACCTGCATCTCGAAGGCACCATCACGCCTGCGACACTTGTCGAGTTGAGCCGGCGCCACGACGCCCGCCCCATCACCCTCCCCGAAGCCGAGGCCCTCTATCAGTTCACTGACTTCACCGGCTTCATTGAAGCCTTCAAAGCCGTCACTCGCCAGCTCATCGGCCCCGACGATTACGAGCTCGCCGCCTGGCGCATGATCGAGCGCCTCGCCGCGCAAGGCGTTGTCCACGCCGAGGTCTACATCTCCGTCGGCGTCATCTACATGTGGCGCAACCACGACCCGGCCTGCTTCGAGCCCATCTTCGCCGGCCTGGAACGCGCCCGCATCCGTGGCGAGCGCGAACTGGGCCTTTCGCTCTTCTGGATCTTCGACGCCGTTCGCCACTTCACCGTCGAGGAAGCAGTCCGCGTCTTCCGCAAGGCTGCCGAACTCAGACCGGCACACCCCTCCATCATCGGCATCGGCCTCGGCGGCGACGAGCGCCGCACCGGCTCCGAGCCCTTCCGCGCCCTCTACGCCGAAGCGCGCGAAGCCGGCCTGCGCCTCACCAACCACGCCGGCGAAACCACCGGCCCCGAGGCCGTCTGGGAAGCGCTCACCATCGGCTCCGAACGCCTCGGCCACGTGCTCTCCGCGGTTGAGGACCCGGATCTGATCCAGGAGTTGAAAGTCCGGAGCATAGGCCTCGAACTCAACCCCACCTCCAACGTGCGCACCGGCGTCTGTCCTTCGTTTTCGTCTCATCCGCTGCGCCGCTACTTCGATCAGGGCCTGCTCGTCACCCTAAACTCCGACGACCCTGCCTTCTTCGGCTCCGACCTCGCTAACGAATATCTGCTTGCCCACACCGAGCAGGGTTTCGCGCTCGAAGAGTTGCGCCAGCTCGCTGCAAACTCCATCCACGCCAGCTTTCTTCCCGAACCAAAAAAGCAAACGTGGCTCTCCCAAATCAGCGCGACATATTAACCAAAAGTTGTAGGCGCATCACCAGCATGTGGAATCTCAGCCGATGAAATTGCGGTATCATCGGAGTAGGAGGCTGTGCCCCCAATGTCGACTGCGCCCGAAACCGTAACAGCCCGTTGAAGAAGAAAATGACAGCAACACGCTACGGGTCATTGGCTGGTTTTCGGTGGGCATGGCCGTCGCCGCGCTTGGCATTTTCCTCGGTAACGAGATCCGCAACCGCTACAAGTTCAAGCGCCGCACTCCCTACGACTTCTACTCCAACGCCGGTGAACAGCAGGCCAACGAATTCGGAATGGGCGTCTAGCGTAACCCAGTTGCCTTCGGTTCCAATGCAAAATGCCGCCTTCGCGCGGCATTTTGCATTTTTGCGCTGGTTTCTTAGAGTTAATCGTTCAACCCGCCCCGTCGCCCTCTGCCGCCTCCATCTCCATTTACACCAATTGCCTACAGTAGGCGCCGCCGACAACCGGGCCGGCATGAGCATATTTCTTGGTTTGACCGGAATTTCGCGCATTGCTATAGTTTCCCTATGAGTTCTTTCACCACTCCGGCGACTTGTTGCGCGTATTGTTGCGCAGCGCGCCGGTCGTGTGGGTGAGCCAAACCAGACTCCTAGGCTAGACTCAACCGATACCCATAAGGCCGCGCTTCAGCCCTTTGCTGACGCGGCCTTTCTGTTTCTTGTGCCCATCGCACATTGCATTCGTTCTAACCTGACGTGCATTTCATGAGCATTCGTTCTACCCATCCGCGGCTTCACCTCTCCGCCTCCCGGCGGACAAGCCGTTGTTGTTGCCGCTGACCTCAATTCCATTCTGATTCTTCGCGAGCAGGAGGCGCCTTAAGCGCCGTCCCGCATTGCGTCAGCGACCCCGGCCTGGCAACCCAGGCAATCGACACACAAATCTTCAGGAGGCCTTGTGCGAATCGCAATAAAACTGTATTTATCTCTCTTCATTCTCATCGCAGGTTCCGCCGCCGCTTCAGCCCAGGTCGTCGGTGGCTCCATCAGCGGCACCGTGCATGAAGCAACCGGCGCATCGCTCGATGGCGCGGCCGTGACCGTGCGTCAAATTGAAACCGGCGCTACCCGCAACCTCACCACTGGCGCAGATGGACGCTTCTACGCGCCTTCCATTCCCGTCGGCGCCTACACTGTCTCCGTCAGCCACGACGGATTCGCGACCCAGGTGCGCACCGGCATCTCACTCACCGTGGGCCAGAGCCTGCAGTTGGATTTCGTACTCGGAGTTGCGGCCGTGGCGCAGCAGGTTGAAGTAGACGCATCCGGAGAGAGCGTCAACCTCACCACCCAGCAAACCGCCGGCCTCATCAACGAGCGCCAGGTCAAGGAACTGCCCCTCAACGGCCGCAGCTACGATGAACTGCTCACGCTCAATCCCGCCACCGTCAACTACACAGGCGAACGCTCCGGCAGCATCGGCACTTCGAACTCCTCCGTCGGCAACATGTTCGCCGTCAGCGGTCGCCGTCCACAGGACAATCTCTTCCTGCTCAACGGCATTGAATACACCGGCGCCTCGCTGATCAACGTCACCCCCGGAGGAACCAGCGGTCAGTTGCTGGGCGTGGATGCAGTGCGCGAGTTCAACGTCGCAACCGACACCTACGGGGCAAGCTACGGCAAGCGCGATGGCGCGCAGGTCAGCATCGTCACTACCTCGGGAACCAATCAACTGCACGGCACCGCGTTTGAATTCCTGCGCAACAGCGCTCTCGACGCCCGCAACTACTTCGACGCGGGCTCCATTCCCGAGTTCCAGCGCAACCAGTTTGGCGGGTCGCTCGGCGGTCCCATCCGCAGCAACAAGCTCTTCCTCTTCGGCAACTACGAGGGCTTCCGCCAGAACTGGGGATTGAGCGCCGTCACCCTCGTTCCCGACGACGAGGCGCGCCTCGGTTATCTCCCCAACTCCTCGGGAACGGAGCAGTATGTCGGCGTCAACTCCGCCGTGCAGCCGCTGCTTGCGCTGTGGCCGGTTGTAAATGGCCCCGAACTCGGCGGCGGCATCGCCGAGTCTTTCAGTCATCCCAAGCAGGTGATCCGCGAAGACTTTGGCACCACGCGCTTCGACGACAACCTCTCCAGCAAGGACCTGCTCTTCGCTGTCTACACTGTGGACGACAGCAGCGCCAATACACCCACCCAGAACCCGCTCAGCCTCATCGACGAAAGTCTTCGCGAGCAGGTCACCAGTGTGCAGGAGCAGCATGTCTTCTCCCCGTCGCTGCTGAATACAGCACGGGCGGGCTTCTCGCGCGCCAGCTATTTCTTTACCGGATCGACGCCCGTCGATCTCGCCGGATGGGTCTCCGGCGAGCCCGTCGGGGCCATCGTCATCAGCGGCAGCACGGCTTCCAACGGCGCATCAGCCATCACCCAGGCAGGAACCAACGTGGGCAGCAACAACGCTGCGACACGCAATCTGCTCACCTTCGACGATCATTTCTACTGGTCGCATGGCCGCAACCAAATCGAGGCCGGCGCCTGGCTCCAGCGCATCCAGTCCAACGACATGCTCGCGCAGGACCAGTACGGGCAGGCTTCATTCAGCACCCTGCAAACATTCCTGCAAGGCACGGTGAAAACCTTCACTGTCGTTCCATCGCCCACCGAACTCGGATGGCGCTCGCTTGAAGGCGCAGGATTCATCGAGGACACCGCTCAAGCTCACGCCAAGGCTCGAAGTCCGGGCCGGCTTCCGCTCTGAATCCACCAACGGCTGGAACGAAGCGCAGGGCCACGCATCGAATTACACGCTCGTCGACGGCGTCCTGCAAACCAACCCGGTCATCGGCAACTCCGCGCTCACTGAACAACCGCGCCAAATTCCTGCCGTCGCCGCGCGTCGGCTTCGCCTGGGACGTGTGGGGCAATGGCAAGACTGCGATCCGCGGCGGCTTCGGCCTCTACCACGGCCTGCTCGATACGCTCGACTACCGCCTCGACCAGACCGCCCCCTTCAACACTGCGGAGTCCATCAAGAACATCGCTGTCTCCGACTTGAACATCACGCCGGGAACGCCACCGCCCGCGGGCACGCTGGTCTCGCCCGAGCAATGTGCAACCGGATATCGCCACGCCCGCGGTGATCGAGTGGAGCCTGCGTGTCGAACAGCAAATTGCCCCGCACACCTCGCTCACCGTTGGCTATGTGGCCTCGCACAGCTACCACCAAATCCTCTCTGAGGACATGAACGAACCTGTGCCCACCTACCTGGCCGATGGAACGCCCTTCTACCCAACCGGCGCAAAGAACGCCAATCCTGCCCTCGCGAATTCGACCTCATGGGTGTCGCAGGGCGTGGGCCTCTACAACTCCCTGGTCGTCGATGTGCGGCGCTCTTTCGCAAACGGTGTGCAGTTCCGCGGCAACTACACCTACTCCAAGAATCTCGACGACGGCTCGGCATGGAACACCAGTGTCAGCGGCAATACGCCGGCGTACGTTGAATTCCCCTTGCGTCCCAAGCTGGATTGGGGACCGGCAGCGACTGATGTGCGCCACATCGCGTCGATCAATGGAAGCTATGAGTTGCCCTTCGGGCCGCACAAGCTCTTTCTCAATCACGCCTCTGCGCCGGTCAACTTCGCCACATGCGGGTTGGACAGCCAGCGCCATCGTCAATGTGCAATCCGGCTTTCCCTTTTCTCCGCAGCTCGGATACAACCCCACCGGAAATGGCGACACGCGCAATCCCGTGCGCCCCGACTGGAACCCGTCTTTCAGCGGAAACCTCTACCCGCGCACCGCAAGCCAGTACTTCAACCCCGCGGCATTTCTTCCTCCCGCCACCGGAACCTACGGCAATGTCTCGCGTGATTCGTTAACCGGACCAGGGCTGGCCGAGGTCGACTTCTCCGCAACCAAGAACTCGCGCATCACCGAGCGCCTCGGCCTGCAGTTCCGCGCGGAGTTCTTCAACATCCTCAACCGCACCAATTTCCTCACGCCCAACGAAGTGGTGTACACCTCGGCGACCGCTGTCTCCCCCACGGCCGGTCTGGTCACAGCCACATCCACGACCTCGCGTCAAATTCAGTTCGGCGCCAAGCTGCAGTTCTGATTGATCTGCAGACGCCTCGCGGCCGCAACGCTTCATTTGCGGCCGGGGGCGCGATATTGGACCTTCCGCGCTGAGTTGCTTCGCGGACCGCCTGCCGCACTTAAACTTCAGCGTGAATTTCCTCAGAGCTGAATTTCCTTCGAATTATTTTCCCGTTCTCGAAATCGTTCCCAGCATGAAACTTGCAGCGCGCTTTTGCGGTTTTATTCTCTGCGGCCATCTTCGATCCGCTCCGAAGATCAACCAAGGCGCATCTAACAAAACGCCAAGGAGGTCGCGATGCAAATTCCACGCCTGGACTGGTTCTTCCCCTTTTTCCAGGGAATTCTCTTCGGCCTTCTTGCCATGGCCCTCCATGAAGCCGCCCATGTCGTCGCTGCGATGGCAGTCGGCGTCAAGGTAAAGAGCATCGGCTTTTGCTGGAAGGGCCTCTACACCGTGCGCGAAGCCGGACCACCGGCGAAGAATGTCGTTGTCTCCCTGGCCGGTCCGCTCACCAACCTGGCCCTGATGCTGTGCTGGGCCTGGTCGCCCAATTTCGGCCTCGCGAATCTCTGCTTCGCCGCTTTCAACCTCCTCCCAATCCAGGGCTCTGACGGCGACCGCGTTTTGAAATGCCTGCATCAAATGCAAATGCAAGCACTGCTTGCCGAGTCGCTTAATCGGGCTCTCATGCGCCTATCGCTCAATCGAGCTCTTATGCGCCTATAAGGCGCGACTGTTCCACGTCCGCCCATTAATCTGGCCCTGATTCTGTGCTGGTATTGGTTGCGCCCCTTCGGCCTCGCAAACCTGTGCTTCGCCGCCTTCAGCCTGTTCCCCATCCAGGGTTCCGACGGCGACCGCATTCTCAAGTGCCTGGATGAAATGCAAAAACAAGCCCTGCCGCCTCAACCAGTTTGGCCCGCTCCCGGAAACGCCCGTTAAGGCTGCGCGGCCCTGCCTGTCTTGGAATCGCGTGGCGCCAAGAGAAAATCCTGCGCTCAGTGCGCTCAATAGGAATTCCTGGGTTCGCGTCTGCTGCGAACCCCTGACGGCGTGCTCTTTAGGTCCTACAGCTCGACCATCTGGCTAAGCCGCCTATAGGCGAATTTCCACAGGGGCCCCGAGCGCCTCGCTGGCGATTTGAGTCGCGACTTCTATCAGTCGTGCCTTTAGTTGACGTGACTTCACGGATCCTGCCTGTGAAACCAACAACGCTACGGCCCCAAATTGTTCAAAGGCAGGCTGGCGCGGGGGAATACGTTTGATGACCCATCCACCGTGTTTGGTCGGTGAGAGTTCGATGCCCGGACCATCGTTGAATATCCCTCCCAGGTAGATCGTTCCGATGTGGGTCCTTCCATGAGGCTTCTTGAAATCTAACGTTGCCATCTGCTCCTCCAAAGAATTGGACAGAATATACCACATCAACCGAGAATCGCCGCCTCTCCCCGTAAGCAAAAGCGGTGGCCCTGCACAACAGGATTCGAATGATCTTCCAGGGCCTGTTCCCTGTGCCCTGCCACCGTCCTCTGCGTTAACCTAAACCCTTATGGGCCGCATCCGCATTCTTCCCGACCAGGTTGCCAACCAGATCGCCGCCGGCGAGGTGGTGGACCGGCCGGCCTCGGTCGTGAAGGAGTTGCTGGAGAACGCCCTCGATGCCGGCGCCACCCGAATCCGTGTCGAAGTCGAGGCCGGCGGGCGGCGGCTCATTCGCGTCCGCGACGACGGCCAGGGCATGAATCGCGACGACGCCCTGCTGGCCTTTGAACGCCATGCCACCTCCAAGCTCCGCACGGCCGGCGACTTGCTCTCCATTTCTACACTCGGATTCCGCGGCGAAGCGCTGCCCTCCATCGCCTCCGTGGCCCGTGTGATTCTCGAAACATCCACAGGCGAGGAAGTCGCCGGAACCCGTCTCGAAATTGCCGGCGGCAAAATCCTTCACGTCGACGACGCGGCCCTGCCTCGCGGCACCACCATCGCCGTCGCCGATCTCTTCTTCAACACTCCCGCCCGCCGCAAATTCCTCCGCGCGGAAAGCACGGAACTGGCGCACGTTACGGCACTGGTCACTCATTACGCCCTGGTCCACCCGGAGATGCACTTTGAGCTGCTTTCCGCGACTCACACCCTCGTCTCGGCCCCGCCCGTAGCGCGCACAGCCGAGCGCATCTACCAGATCTTCGGCAAAGACACATTGGCCCAGTTGCTCCCTGTGGCCGCCGAAATGCCGCTCTCCCATGCTGGCCTGCCCGACCCGCCTCCCTGGAAACGCGACCCCGACGAACCGGCTCGCGACCCCGGCATCATTCGCCTCAGCGGTTTCTATTCCAAGCCCGAGTTGCAAAAGCTCAACCGCAATTCCATCTACATCTTCATCAACAAGCGTCTGATCCGCGATCGCCTTCTGTTACATGCCATCACCGAGGCCTATCGCAACATCATTCCGCCCACCAGTTCTCCGGTGGTCCTTCTTTTCCTCGAAATGCCGCCAGAAGAAGTCGACGTCAACGTCCATCCGGCCAAGACTGAGGTGCGCTTCCGCCAACAATCCCTGATCCACGACTTTGTCCGCGATAGCATCCGAACGGCTCTCATCAAAGCCCGTCCAGCAGCCGGATTCCTGGCCGCATTGGATAACTCCCCAGCCGCCAGCCCGTCTCTGATGCCACCACCGGCTTCACCATTGCCCGGTTCCCCAGAGAGCGCCCCAATTGCGCCGGACTCGGAGTCAGTCGCCTTTCCGGCCGACGTCGAGAGGTTTGAACTGACATCGCGCCCGTTAACTCCTGTCCCGGGCATGCTGCCCTTCGCAGGACGATCCAACCTGGCCAGCGCCTTCGATCAGGCGGCGTGGGGGCAGGCCGCCGCAGCCATCTTTCAGCCGGCAGACCCGCTCGTGGACGGCTGTTCGCCGGGCGCTTCGGATTCATCCGCTGCCGCGCCAGGAACCGCCCAGGAAACAGCCCAGGTGGAGGCCGAGCAGGCCGCCGCCAACCTGAACCACCTGGGCTCCTTGCGCCCGTTGGGGCAGTTGCGCGAGTCGTTCATTCTGGCCACCGGCCCCGACGGCCTGTGGATAATCGACCAGCATGTGGCTCACGAACGCGTACTTTTTGAAAAAATTCTGAGGGATCGCGAGGTGGAACGAGTGCAGCGCCAGCGGTTGCTCATGCCGTTATTGGTCGAGTTGAAAGCCTCGCAAATGGTGGTTTTTGCCCAAATTGCGGCAGAACTGGATCACAATGGATTTGAGGTAGAACCCTTTGGCCCTCAAACACTTGCGGTGAAAGCTGCGCCAATCGGCCTGGAAGGCGCGGCACTGGAAAGAATGCTCGCCGAGGTCATCGAGCAGTCCAGCGCAGACTCCGATGAACCCCAGCAGAATCAGAATCTTACTGTACTCCGCACGCGTATAGCAGCCTCCATCGCTTGCCATTCTGCCATCAAAATCAACACTCCTCTCGATCCAGTCCGCATGGAATGGCTATTAATGGAACTTTCAAAGACTGAGCATCCAACAAGTTGCCCCCATGGACGTCCAATAGCTTTGCTGTATTCCTGGAAGGAGATTCAGCGGGCCTTCCATCGAATCTAAATCGCATCTAAAATAGATCAGGGAAGTAACCCTCCTCTCAGGAGAGAGGGTTACAAGGCGCCCTGCGCCAGCCTGGAAGCGAGGTTTTTCTTTGACATCGGAACAATTGGAAGCAGCGCGTGCCGAAAGGATGCGCCATAACGGCCTTGGGACCCTCACGTTAGAGGATGCTCGGACGTGGATTGAAGAGACCGGCTTGTGTCTCTTTTTGCCCAGGAGGCAGTTCTCGTCCTCCGTCGCGCCTTCATTTGTTGAGGCAATCGCAGGAGAGCGGGATGCGACCCCAAACCCACGCCAAATTGCGGCTGCAGAAGAGCTACTGGTGCGTCTCGAGATCGATGGCGTTGCAGTCAGGCTCAATATGCTTGGCCAGCCCGGCGAGCAGCCCGACTTCGTTGTCGCCGCCTGGGTTCTGCCCTACGTGTATGCTCTCAGGGGTGACCGCGACTGGCGTCGCAATCCGCAGTTGACCGGTTCCCGCCAGGTCTCGCAGTTGGCCGTTCAGGCCTACAAGCACCTCGAAGCCGGCGAAGCTACCATCTCCCAGCTCAAGCAGACCTTGGGCCGCGAAGTCAGCGAAGCCGCCGTTTTGCGCGCCATAACCGAACTCTGGCAGCAACTGCGCATCATTCCGGTTGTTTCGGCTCCCGGCCAGGCAGCCCGCTGGCAACTGCTTCGCGTACGTTTCCAAAAGGCTATCGCCGAAGGCGCTTCCACCTCGCAGGTGACTGCAATCTCTGTACTTGCATCCATCTATCTCCAAGCCGTGATTGCCGCCAGCATGGAAGAGGTTGAGCTCTTTCTTGCTCCGCTCACAGCGCGCAGCAAGGTGCGCGAAGTGCTGCGCGGACTAGTCGCCACGCGTCAGGTTCACACCATTTCGATGGGCCATGCACCCCATTTCTACGTCGCTGGCACACTACCGGAGTTCACCACCTCGCCCTCCATCTACGGCGGCGCCTATATGCCTTCTTCGTCTTACTTTACGCAGACCAGGGACCACGAAGAGGAGCGTTTTGATACACCTCTCTCCCAGGCGGCCATCTCCGCGTCTGCTGCTCCGGTCGAACCCCGCAAATCACCCGAGTCGCATGCCCCGCGGAACCCCGTCCGCAAGCCGGCGGTCGCCGCCAAGTCCTCAGCAGCCCGGCCCCATTTCAGCCGTCCTGCTTCGCACAGCCGGGACCGAAAGCCGGCTACAGCGGGCACACCAGGGCAATCCGCAAACGGCAGCCGGCCAGTCCGTCGCGCTTCCGACACCCGGTCGTCCGGCGCTCGAACCCAAAACGGCGTGCGCACCGCTTCCAGTACTCGCTGGGGCAAAAGCGCGCCCAAGAGCACGAACGGCAAGAGCAACGGCGTCCATCGCTCTTCGAATTCCACCAACGGCGCAAAGTCACATGGTTCTACCGCTCGGCAGTCCAACGGCTCGAGCACAGTGCGGAAGGTCAAGGCGCCGGCCTCCTCGTGGAGCAAGCGCAACGGCCACGCAAGTGGCGTGAAAACGTCGAGCAAGTCCGGCGCTGCCAAGCGCAAGCCAACGTTGACCCGCAAGGACTCGAGGACAGACGCACGGCCCGCGCGCGGTGGCCGCAAACCGGCCATGACAGCAGGCGCCGCCGCAGGAAACGGCAAGCGGTTTGGTTTCACGGCGAGACCCAAGCAGGGGCCAAAGAAGCGCGGATGAATGCGTTTGAAAGCCCCTTGCGCTCCGTTGAACCAGCAAGGAAGATGATTGTCGCCATCGATGGCCCTGCTGGTGCGGGAAAGAGCACGATTGCCCGGCACCTGGCCCGGCACTTCGGCCTGCTGAATCTTGAAACGGGCGCCATGTACCGCGCCTTCGCACTCAAGGCGCTGCGTGCAGCCCTCCCATTGGAAGAGATCAAGGGTCTGGAAGAGCTTGCCGCCGAGACCACGATTCGACTCGAACCAGGCGAGGAAGAAAATCGCGTCCTCCTCGACGACGAAGACGTAACCGGCCTGATTCGCAATCAAATGGTCACCGACGCCGCCTCGCGCGTCAGCATCTTCCCCGCCATTCGCGCCTGGATGGTTCGCCTGCAGCAACAGATGGCCGCCGATGGCGGCGTGGTGATGGAAGGACGGGACATCGGAACCATCGTCTTCCCTCACGCAGAGGTGAAGATCTTCCTCGATGCCGCTCCCGAGGTGCGGGGCCAGCGCCGATTCGATCAGCTTGGTCCCAAACCGGCCGTTCAGCCCGAAGAGGTAATTCGCGACCTGCGCGCCCGCGACGAGCGGGACCGCAACCGCGCCGACTCGCCCCTGAAAGCAGCTCCGGACGCTGTCCTGCTTGACTCGACCAACATGACGCTGGACGAGGCCGTACAAGCCGCTGAGGACATCGTTGCTGCAAAGCTCGCTGAAAACAAAGTCAACTCCTGACGCTGAATTTCGCTCGATGGCTTCACACGGTCCTGAAGCATAGAATTCCTATAGAGTCTGAGAAGCATGGAAATTACCTGCAATCGCTGCCACCAAACTGTTCAGGCCGAAGATCTCTATTGTCCTGCCTGCGGCCTGCCCCAGCTGGTCTACACGACCGAGAGCGCGGAAGGGCAACCGCCGGCGGAGCGGTGGACCGAAGCGGTAAAAGACGCGAGCATGGTTGATTGGAAGCCGGCGATGCGCGCAGCCGTTGCGCTTGCGGTACCGGCAGGGTTGCTTTCGAGCGGACTCTCTCCCGTGAGCGCGCTCGGTCTCCTTTGGATGGGCGCCGCTGCAGCCTGGGCAGTCAGGCTCTATGTGCGCGGCCAGCGGCCGGCCTGGATCACTATCGGCGCAGGCGCTCGTATTGGCTTGGTGACCGGTTTACTCGGAGCGTGGCTGGCATTCACCGTCAGCGGAGGCGTCTTGTTCGTGGATCGCTTTGTTCTGCACCACTCCTCCCAGATGGACGCAGAGTGGAGGACCACTGTCGAAATGAGCCAGCAGCTCACCCAGCAGTGGGCATCGGGAATGGGCCCGACCGATGCAGCACAGGCGCAATCCGTCCGCACGCAGATTCAGGCCTGGATGCTGTCACCCTGGGGTCACGCCGGTGTGGTGGCCTTCGATCTGGCCGCCTATGCAATCTTCCTGTTGTTTTTTGCCGCCGGCGGCGGCGCATTGGGCGCGCGCTTGCTGGCTCGGGTACGCCGGCCAGAGGTTTGACAAGTTCCTGGCGTCCAAACGACACTCTGCGAAGCAGGCGCTCAAGGTGAATTGGCGCACAGTGTTGCGTCTGCTTCTAGTTCTCCACAACTTGCCCCGATGACCCAACCCTCGTATCATCCCACGAGAGACAAGCGAAGAGCTAAGCCATGAGCGAAGAGCCAAACAAGCCCAGCCTGCGTATCAAAGGCAGACTGATGTCCGCCTCGGAGATCGAGCGTACCCTGGTGCGCCTGGCCCACGAAATCGTCGAAAAGAGCAACGGCAGCGAAGACCTTGCCCTGGTCGGCATCAAGCGTCGCGGCGTACCGCTGGCTGACCGGCTCGGCAAGCTCATCTCCGGGATCGAAAAACACACTGTCGACACCGGCGTCCTCGACATCCAGTTCTATCGCGACGACCTCTCCACCACCGATGTACGCCCTGTGGTCACTCCAGGGTCAGTTGGCTTTGACGTAGATGGCCGCGACGTGGTGCTGTGCGACGACGTGCTCTATACCGGGCGCACCATCCGCGCCGCGCTCGATGCGCTCTTTGACCACGGCCGCCCTCGCCGCGTTCAACTCGCCGTGCTGATTGACCGCGGCCATCGCGAGTTGCCCATCGAGGCCACTTACGTTGGAAAACATGTGCCCACCAGCAGCCGCGAGATTATCGAAGTAAAATTCCGCGAGGTCGACAACGACGAGCAGGTTCTGCTTGTCGAACGAGTGGATTAGACAAAAAACGCAGTTTCAAGCCCCTGGCTCTTGGCTGGAGGCAGGAAACTGAAAGCTGAAAGCTCAAAAATATGAATGCGACAGCAGCACCCGTTCGCCGCCAGATTCACCCTCCTCCAATCGCCGCTTCACCGTTCCCATACAACTCAGGCTCGTTGCTTTCGGTTCAGGATTTAAGCCTTGAGGCTGTCAGCAATTTGCTGAGTCGAGCATCCGTGCTCGAAAATCTTGACCCGCTGCTTCGCGACCGCATCCTTCTCAAGCGTCGCATCGCGCTGCTTTTCTACGAGTCCTCCACCCGCACCCGCACCAGCTTTGAACTCGCGGCCAAGAGTCTCGGCGCTGATACCACGCTCGTTTCCAGCCTGTCGTCGAGCATTGAAAAGGGCGAGACGCTGAAAGATACAGGCCTCACCCTGCGCGCGCTCGGAGCCGAGGCCATTATCCTTCGCCACAACTCCTCGGGCGCCGCGTGGCTGCTTGAGGAAGCAACACGCCTGCCCGTGCTCAACGCGGGCGACGGCATGCATGAGCATCCTACGCAGGCGCTGCTCGACCTGCGCACCATCTTGCAGCACTTGCGCCCGGACGTTGAATCAGTGACCGCGGAAACTCTCGCCGGCGTTACGGTAACCATCGTGGGCGACATTCTGCACAGCCGCGTCGCCCGCTCCAACATGCTTCTGCTGCCGCGGCTCGGCGCGCGCGTTGTCCTGTGCGGCCCCAAAGAGCTGCTGCCCGAATTAGCTGCGGGTGCAGGCCCGAATATCATCATCGAGCGGAACTTCGAAGTTGCTCTGCGCCAATCCCAGGTAGTCATGATGCTGCGCATTCAGGCCGAGCGCCTCGCCGGCCTCCAGCTCGATCTCGAACAGTACAAGGCCAACTACCAGCTCACCGGTCAGCGACTGGCCACGCAGGCTCCTTCTGCCGTGGTCCTGCATCCCGGCCCCATCATTCGCGGCCTCGAGCTTACCGCCGGCGTAGCCGATGGTGCGCAGTCTGCCATTCTCGAGCAGGTGCGCAACGGCGTCGCGATTCGCATGGCGGTGGTGGAGCGCGCACTTACGTTGAACGGAGGCCGCGCATGACGGCGCTCGTAATTCGTGGCGGCCACCTCATTGACCCGGCCGCCGGCATCGACGGTCTAAAGGACATCCTTCTCAAAGAGGGCCGCGTCGCAGAAATCGCCGCTCCCGGCAAGCTGAAATCCGCCAACGGCACCGAATCTCTCGATGCCACCGGCCTCGTCGTAGCGCCGGGCCTCGTCGATATGCACGTTCACCTGCGCGAACCTGGGCAGGGCTACAAAGAGACCATCGCTACCGGAACGGCTTCCGCCGCTGCAGGCGGATTCACATCCGTGGCCGCCATGCCCAACACCGTCCCCGTGAACGACTCGCCCGAAATCACCCGCTGGATGCTGGCCCCGGAGCGGGCCGCAGTCATTCGCGTCTTCCCCATCGCTGCGGCCACCCGCGGTTCAAAGGGTGAGGCGCTCAACGACTTCGCCGCACTCAAATCCGCCGGAGCCGTGGCAGTTACAGACGACGGCCACCCCATACTCAAAGATGGCGTGATGCGCGAAACCCTTGCTGCCGCCGCGCGCGTGGGACTCTCCGTCATCCAGCACGCTGAAGACACGCGCATGACCCAGGGCGCAAGCATGAATGCCGGACCCATGGCCTTTAAACTTGGCCTCCGTGGCATGCCGCCCGAGGCTGAATCCAGCCTCGTCGAACGCGACATCCGTCTCGTTACCGAATTGCGCGATGCGCGCGTCCACCTGCACGTTGCGCACACCTCCACAGCCGCCGCGGTGGCTGCCGTGCGTCAGGCGCGGCGCAACGGCCTGCGCGTCACCTGCGAGGTGGCTCCGCACCATTTTCTGCTGACTGAAGAGCATGTCGGAGAGTACAACACCAACGCCAAGATGAATCCGCCCCTGCGCTCGGCCGCCGACCGCGACGCCATGATTGAGGCAATTCTCGACGGTGTGGTCGACGCCATCGCTACAGATCACGCACCCCACGCCACCCACGAGAAGGAAGTTGAATTCGAGCACGCGCCCAACGGCATCACCGGCCTCGAAACCGCGCTGGGTCTCTGCCTGCACTGGCTCCACAAGGAGTGGAAGCTGCCCCTGGGCCGTGTTTTGAGTCTCTTGAGCGCGCAGCCTGCGGCGCTTCTTGGCCTGAAAGGCCGCGGCACCCTCACCGTGGGAAGCTTTGCGGATGTGGTCGTCTTCGGCCCCAAGTCCGAATGGACTTACCGTGCCTCGGATACCAGGTCCAAAGCGCGCAACACGCCTTTCGATGGTTGGACGATGCAAGGCAAAGTCCGATGGACCATCAGCGAAGGCAGGGTGGTGTACACCTGCCCCTGACGTCTTCTTGGACGGCGGAACGACCCCGGTCAGGATGCCTTGCCCAGCAGTTCATGCTCGGCACGGAACCAATCCTCCGCATCCTGTCCGTGCTGGCGCCCGCGTTCGGCCCAGTACCGATGCGCAAGGCGCGCAATTTCCTCGTGTGAAGCCTTCATCTGGGTCACACTCGCCTTTGAAGCCATCTTCCTCGTCGCTACCTTCGTCGGTGCGGTCGCGCCGGTCTTTCTGGGTGCAGTCGCCTTCTTCACTTTCTCAGCCATTTAAGTTCTCCTCGTCGAGTTGGGGGCCAACGAGCTGGCCAGTCTCTTTAGGATACAAAACGGTCAAGTCTCGATAAACGTTAAAGTCGCCCCAAGAATCTCCGCGGTAATCTTGCGCCCGACCCATTCCATGAGGATTTCCGGGATGTGCCGGATATCGGCAGCGGCCTCATCGGGAGATCCTCATCGCCCAAACCCGGTCGCATAGGCGAAAATGAGGTTCGATGTTGAAACGGCTGCAAATCATGTTGCGTGATGTGGTCATCTTGCTGGCCCTTGCCGGCCTGCCGCTTTACTTGGTCCGGACAGCCAGAGCGCAGGACGAAACAACGTTCCCGATCAATTCCTCCCATTGGGACAAGAGCCGCAAGCTCTCCGACAACCTTCCTGAGCAACCCAGCCTCCCGCCCGCGTTCACAATTCCTGTTCAGCCGCTGGGCTACTCCGCACCCGGTCCCTTTTACCTGGGCCGCCACAACCGCCTTGTCAGCCTGGACTTTCTGGACGAAAACCGGCTCCTTTTCACATTCCAGGTGCCCGGACTGATGCACCGAAGGACCATGGACAACGCGGCCATCGACGAGCGCCAGATTCGCGCAGTGGTGGTGTCTCTGCCCCAGGGGAAAGTTGAGGCCGACGCGCTGTGGGCTGTGCACGACCGCATCCGCTACCTATGGATGCTGAATGACGGGCATTTCCTGCTGCGGGACAGGGACGCTCTCGAACAAGGCGACGCGACACTCCACTTAAAGCCTTTTCTGCGCTTCCCCGGCCGGCTCTTGTGGATTGAAATGGATCCCGAACAACAATTCATGGACGCGGACTACCTGATGCCCGCGGCAACTGAGCAAAAATCCGCTCAGGTTAACATCCCACCCGTTCCCAGGTCTGGCGCGACGCCGTCTCAAAAAGTGTCTGACGTGAAGCCAGACCTGAAGCCCGATCTGGTCATGCGCACCCTCAGGCGTGACTCGGGCGAAATGGTGCTGGAGAGCCGCATCGGCCTGACCGTCCAGCAACCAACCAGTTCTGACGGCTACACCGAAGTCGAAGCAGCAATGTTGTCGGGGATGCTCCAGCGCGCGGAACTGCCCATCAATTCCGTCGGCTTCCTCCAGAACGCGCGTAATGATACCAACGAGTGGTACGTGAGCATGAAATCCTTTGCCGGCACGCTCAAGGATGTGGCTACTGTCGAATCAAAATGCGAGCCCACCTCCGACTTCATCTCCGAGCGGGAGTTCCTTGTCACCGCCTGTGATCTTTGGGACGGCTGGGACCTCATCGCCATGGCCGCGAACGGGCGCCCGCTCTGGGAGGACAAGACGTCATCGCATGAAATCTGGGCCCAATGGGTCCATTCGCAGGATGGCACGCGCATCGCGCGGGAAGCTGTCCTCCTGAACCATCCGATGACTCATGGTCTGCGCCCCCTCAAGCCCGAAAATGTGAAGGGCCAGTTGGTCAGGGTATTGAACGCGGCAGACGGCAGAGTTGTGCTGGAGACGGTCGCCAGTCCGACGCTCGATGGAGGCGGAAACATCGCCATCTCGCCCTCCGGAAGGCGCGCGGCAGTGCTCAACGACGGCGCCATCCAGATTTTCGAACTGCCTCCGCATTGATGCTTCTTTGTAAAAATCTTGGGCAAATTCTACTTGCTCGCCGCTGTCTTGGCACCTATTCTTGTCCAACACCGGCGATTAGCCTCAACGGCCACATTTTCCCATCGTCGTTCGCAGCGAGGTCACTCATTCAATGAATAAGCGGGAGTTTCTCAAGTCATCCGGCGTGTTGGTGGCCGGCAGTCTCCTATCGCGCGTCGCGCCCAGCCAGCAACCAGCCGCGCACCGGGAGAACTGGGCAGGCAATCTCACCTACAGCACTGACCACCTCCTCACCCCTGCATCCGTCGACGAAGTCCGCCAGGCTGTCAAGAGTTGCGCCAAGTTACGCGCACTGGGCACGCGCCACTCCTTCAACGCAATCGCCGACAGTACGCAGAATCAGATCTCGCTCAAGCAGCTCGATTCAATTGACATCGACGACAAGACACGCACCGTCACGGTGGGCGCTGGCGTTACATACGGCAAACTTGCGCCCGTCATCGATGCGCGCGGCTACGCTCTCCATAATCTCGCCTCGCTACCGCAGATCTCTGTGGCCGGCGCCATCTCCACGGCCACCCACGGCTCAGGAATTCAGAATGGCAATCTCGCCACTGCGGTTGCGGCGCTCGAAATCGTCACTGCCGACGGCCAGGTCATTCATTTGTCGCGCGAAAAGGATGGCGACCGCTTCCTCGGGGCCGTCGTCGGGCTCGGCGCGCTCGGCGTCACCACCCGCGTCACCCTCAATCTGCTGCCCACGTTCCAGGTCGCCCAGTCCGTTTATCAGAATCTTTCTTTCGACCATCTGCAGCACCACTTCGACGAAATCTTCAGCAGCGGCTACAGCGTCAGCCTATTTACTGATTGGCAAAATCATCAGGCCTCCCAGGTCTGGATCAAGCGCCGCCTAGCACCTGGTGACAAGAACGAATGGCAGCCGGAATTCTTCGACGCAAAACTTGCAACCAGAAAGTTGCATCCCATCACCGCCCTCGACGCCACCCCCTGCACCGAACAGCAAGGCATTCCAGGCCCCTGGTATGACCGCTTGCCCCATTTCCGCATGGGCTTTACGCCGTCGAGTGGACACGAATTGCAGACCGAGTACCTCATTCCCTACGATCGGGGCTACGAGGCCATTCTCGCCGTCGAGAAACTGCGCGACCAGATCACGCCTCACCTGTTCATCACCGAGCTGCGCACCATCGCCCCGGACCATCTATGGATGAGCACAGCCTATCAGCGTCCATCCATGGCCATTCATTTCACCTGGAAGCCGGAGTGGCCGGAAGTGAGCAGAGTCCTCCCCAAAATCGAAGCGCAGCTTGAACCCTTCGCTCCCCGGCCGCACTGGGCCAAACTCTTCACCATCCCGCCCGCCCAAATTCAAGCCCGCTACGCCCGCCTTGCGGAGTTCAAGGCGCAGCTCAAGCACTACGACCCCAGCGGAAAATTCCGCAACGAGTTCATCAACACGAATCTGTATTCAAGCTGATTGGGTTTTGGTTTGGTATGCGCTTTTATCCCTTGCGCCGGTAAAGTATCTGAAACTCGTATCCGGCATTCCCGGGGAACAACCCAGCCACATGTCGCAGGCGCTCTGCCAGCGCTGGCGCGGCCAACAGCGGATACTCGCGCTCGCGCAGATCGTGGTAGTCGAAGTCCACGGCCATCGACAACATGTAAATCGCCAGCGCGTCAGAGAACGCCGCTTCGAAAAATGCGTTGCGGGCGCGCTCGTCGACCGTCTTCAGCCCGTTGCGCGTATCCTGTGCCCGCCGGCGGCTCTCCCATGCGTCCTGGCTCGACTCGCCGCGAACCTGTGCCTCTGCCTGCGACCACACCAAAGACGAAAAACTCTCCGGCACGCCCGCTGCCTCGACAAAATTGTGCGCCACGTTGATGAAAAACTCAAAGGCCAGGCCGAACCGGTCCTCCACCAGGCGCGTGGAAACAAAGACAGCCTCCGTGTCGCCGAAAACCGCGTTGCGGTGGCAAACGGCGCGGTCGCCCAGGTCCACGGAATACACAGGAGCGATCATCGTCTCGCCCGTATCTGCAATCGCAAGAGGCACAAAATAATAGGCGCGTTTCGCGAGCGCGGCAGACATTCCGGCGGGCACAGCCCCGACAAGGCGATCCAGGTCTGGTTCCGGAATGCGCGTCTCGCCCCACATGGCGAAGTGGATTCCGTTCGGCGCCTTGGCTACGGTCGTCTGCGTCGCGACCTTTTCGGCCTGCCAGAGCTCGATTTGTACATTGCTGGCCATCGAACTGTATTCTAGACGACAGAGGCCGAAATGATGACGCAATCTGCGCAAACCCAGCCCCCCGGCGCCAGGCCGTCCTCCGGAACCGTGCTTGGATTCCCGCTCGAAGGCTTCAGCTTTTTCCAGAGCCTGCTGCTTTCCTTCGCTGCCGGATTCTTCACCTTCTTCGCCTCCACCTTCATTGCGATCATCTCTCTGCTGGTCTGGAACGGGATCGGCCACCACACGGTCGATTATGCCGACACCTATCGCTACATCGGCTTTCCCGCCGGCGTGATCGTGCTGCTTGTGGCCCTCCCAGTATTCGGCACCCTGTGGGTTCGCGCCAAAATACGCAAGTAGTTTCCTTCCTGCTCAATCTGAGTTTCTTGCATGCAAAAGGCGGCCTCCCCGTTCTGGGAAGGCCGCCTTCTGTCTCTTGCGGGCGATTTAATCGCAACGCGCCGCTGCCCTACGCGGAATGTCCTGCCGGTTTGGGATCCTTGCGGTCATACTTGGCGATTTGAATTTTGCGCGCCAGGCCCAGCTTTGACAGCAGCCAGATGCCGTAGAAATTGGGGTCGATCTCATACCACCGCAGCCCGTGCTTCGCCGAGACCGGATGCGCGTGATGGTTGTTATGCCAGCCTTCGCCGCCGCTCACCAGTGCCACCCACCAGTTGTTGCGCGAGTCGTCCTTGGTCTTGAATCGACGGCTGCCCCACAGGTGCGTTGCCGAGTTCACCAGCCAGGTCGCGTGCAGCCCGAGCGTCACGCGCATGAATGCGCCCCACAGCAGCATCCCTACGGCATTCTTCCAGCCGCCGGTCAGCCATCCCAATGCGAACAGCACCACGCCGCTCGCGGTCAGCGGAATCCAGTGATACTTGCTCAGCCACACATGAAACCGATCGCGGCTCAGGTCGGGAACGTAACGCGAGAGAACTTCAGTCTGCGCATGCAGCGCATTGCCAAACAGAATCCAGCCCGTGTGCGCCCACCACCCGCCTTCGCGCGGAGTGTGAGGGTCGCCTTCCTGGTCGCTCAACTGGTGATGCACCCTGTGCGTCGACACCCAGAAAATCGGTCCGCCCTCCAGTGACAGCGTGGCGCAAATGCTCATTACATATTCCAGCCACTTGGGAACCTGGTACCCGCGATGCGTCAGCAGCCGGTGATAGCACATCCCAATCCCCACATTAATAGCCAGCACATACAACGCCAGCATCACGGTCAGCCGTTGCCAGCTGAAAAAGAAAAACGCCGCCAGTGCGCCTACATGGAACAGGACGACAACAGTGAGCGTGAGCCAATTAATGCCGTCGCCCACCGTGGCGGCGCGGCCCATGCGGACCAGCGCGCGTGCGGGCACGGCATGAGACGACAAAGAAGACGCATCGTGCGCCTCCTTGTTCGGCTCGTTTACATCATTTGTCGGGGTTCCAGGGGAAGGTGCGGTTAGGACTGACGCCATGCTTCGAGAGATCCTTGGAGAGTGTCTACCAGCCCACTCTATCTGACTAAATTGTATAGGAGGTAATGCGAATATCGCATCCGGCTTCGCACCGTCGGTAACGAAATCAAAAAAATCCGCCCAAAAGTGAGCAATATTGCTCTAGATTCCAGGTGTGGCGCCCCACCGCCACTGAATTCCTCCACTTCGCAAAGAACGAATGACGCGGAATTCCAGCCGCATCAAAGCTCACTCTCACGAAATCTTTTCTATTCGCCGCCCTGTGCACCAAACTGCCCGCCGCCCGTGATAAATAGCCTTTCCACTGTTCCTCGCAGCACGCGGTACAGCGCAAACTGCCGCTGCGTCGAGCCGCGCAGTTCAAACAGCAATTCGCCGCGGTTGTCGGCTAGTGCGTCCACGGCATCAATGAGGTGCATGCGCGGAGTCTCGTCCAGATGCGTGCCGTCCGTCACGTTCTTGAACAGCACCAGCAGGCTGCCATAGAGATCCGGTTGGGCGATCAGGGTCACGAATTTCTCCTGCGCCAGTGGCCCGTCCGTGCGTGCCGTCAGCACCAGCGTGGCTCCGGAACCGTAGGCCAGCTCGAAGACGCGAAACTGCTCGTCCGCCAAAGGCGCCGGAGGTAAGGCCAGAACAACCTTAGCCTTCCTTCGCGCCGCCTTGCTCTTCGGAGCCGGAGTCGAAGCAGTTGCCGCGTTCAGGCCCAGCGCACTGCGCGCAATGTCTTCAAGCTCCGCCTTCATCTTTTCTTCGTCACCCGGATTGGCCCAACTGTAGTTCCACGGATGTTCGGGCCGGTTTGCGGCATCAGAGACAGCAACTACCTGTTGCAGATCCGGCGGGAGACCCAGCAAAGTTGGAGTCACCGCAGGTCCGCTGTCGGCCGGCTTGCCGCGCAGCAGGCGAGGACGATCGGGATCGGCGTCACCCGCAATGTCCTCCACGTACCCGGTATCCGCCGCGGATTTTGCCTTCTTGTTCTCCTTTGGCTTCTTCAGCGTTGGCCGGTCAGGATCAACCGCGGGCGCGTCCGCAGAATCATCGGTCGTGCTGGCCTTGTGCAAGGTCGGCCTGTCCGGATCGGGTGCGGGATTGGAACCTGCATCGCCCGCATCGTCGCTGGTCGTCTTCTTATGCAGCGTGGGCCGGTCAGGATCCGCAGCCGGCGCCTGTCCGCTCGATCCCGACCCGGAACTGCCTCCCGTGTCGCTGCCCTTCGAATCGCCTGTAGCCGGATGCTTCCGATGCAGAACCGGCCGGTCGCTTCCCGCATCGTCCATGTCGTCGTGTGCCATCTGCGCCGCGGGCCGTGGCGGCGCGGCTTTTGGCATTGCCTTCCAGCTTCCAAGACCCACCCACGAACCCTGCTCCTGGCCGGCGTTGTCGATGTCGTAAAGTCCGATCCGCTTCCCATCTTTTTGCAGGATGTACTCCACGCCCCCGTCCACAGCCATTGGCTGCGGCCGCGCCAGGTAAATGCCGCCGTCCTGAAGCTCCGTGCCGTCGTACACCGTGATGGGAACCAGCCGGCTGGCCTTGGGCTTACCCGCTTCGCCGGTCCACTCCAGTACGCCAACGGCCCTCAATTCGGGGGTATTGTCCTTCTTGGTAATCTGTCCCGGGATATTGAGCAGACGCAGGAAGCGCGGCCAGCAACCCTGCGACACCAAGGACTGTTCGCCCCATAAATAAAACACAGCTCCTGCGCGATGACACATGCCGCCCGCCTCGGGAATAATGCAAACTGATGGTCAATCCGTACCCCTTACGAGGACTCTCCCCATGGAACTGAATCAAAAAGTCGCCGACTTCACCCTCGAAACCGACGAAGAAAAGCGCGTGAGCCTTTCAGACTACTCCGGCAAGCCTGTCGTACTCTTCTTTTACCCCAGAGCAGATACACCTGGCTGCACCATTGAGGCCTGCGGTTTCCGCGACACCTTTAAAAAGCTCCAGGCCGCCGGCGCCGTGGTGCTCGGCATCTCTCGCGACACGCCCAGGGCGCAGGCCAAATTCCGCGCCAAATTCGACCTGCCCTACACACTCCTTGCTGATGTAGACGAGAAAGTCTGCAATCAGTTTGGCGTGATGAAGGAAAAGAACATGTATGGGAAGAAAGTGTGGGGCATTGCGCGCACCACCTTCCTGATCGGCCCTGATCAGACCCTGCTCCACATCTTTCCCAATGTCACGCCTGAAGGCCACGCCGAGGAAGTCCTGGCCCTGCTCAAAGAATGGAAGACGAAACACAAGTAGCACGCAAAGCCCCGCACAATACGCGCTTGCCGGGTAGTCTTCTGCCTCGCGCCTTCTTTGAGGCCCCGCCCGAGCGCGTGGCCCCGCGTCTGCTCGGCAAGCTATTCATTCATAAAACTCGCGCCGGACTTCTCGCCGGGCGCATCGTGGAAGTTGAGGCCTATCTCGGCCCCCACAACCAGCCGCCCGACCCGGCCGCGCACACCCACCGCGGTCCCACCCCCCGCAATCTCGTCCTCTTCGGCCCCGCCGGACACGCCTATGTCTATGCAATCTATGGCCGCTACTTCTGCATGAACTTTAGTTGCGAGGCGGATGGTCTGGGCGGCGGCATTCTGCTCCGCGCCCTTGATCCCGTCGCGGGCTTGCGCCAGATGGCCGCCAATCGCGCACTTGCCGCGGGCGCATCCGCATGCAGGCTCACTTCCGGCCCCGGCCGCCTTTGCCAGGCAATGGGCCTCACCCGCGCCGCTCACAACGGGCTCGACATCACCAGCCCCCGCTCGCCGTTGCAGGTGCGCGACGACGGCTGCACCGTCCCGGAAATCCTTGTCACCCCCCGCATCGGCATCAGGCATGCCATAGACTGGCCCCTCCGCTTCGCCGTCCCAGGAAACAATTGCGTCTCCGGTCCGCGAAGTTTAACTGGCCAACGCGTCTATCCCGCGTAAAATTCCGTCATAGAAGCAGAAGGCCATTCCAACCCGCGAGGAATCACCCACTTGAAACCGTCTTCCCCGACCCTCTTAGCTGCCGCAGCCCTGTTTCTGGCTGCCGCTTTCACCGTCACAACAGTTGCCCAGACACCGGCTCCAACACCGCAGCACCACGAAGCGCCTGCCCCCACAAACCTGAAGGTTCTGCCCAAAGGGCTCACTGGCGAGCAGGTCCACGAGATCATGCATAAGTGGGCCGCGGCCCTGGGTACGGAATGCGGCACCTGCCATGCAGCCGACCCCACACGCGTCGGCCCCGATGGGCGCCCGCGGCTCAATTTTGCCCTCGATACCAAGCCTGAAAAAAACACCGCGCGCCTGATGTACACCATGGTTCAGGAGATCAATACCCAGTACATTGGCAAGATCGACAACTCTGGCCAGCCGGTCATGTGCGGCACCTGCCATCGTGGTCATCTCGACCCGGAACCGTTCGTTCCCCCGCCGGACCATGACCACGATCACGACCACCACGAAGCGCCTCCCGCAACGGCCCCGCCGCCCCCGGCATCGCGCTAGACTCCAGCCCCTGAGGGACTCCTTCGAAGACTATGGCGAGTGCTCCACCTGCATGACCGGGTGCACCACGGCTAACCCGCCGATAGACCGGGGTGGCAAGCCGTGCCTTGTCAAAGCATGGTTTATGCAACCAGTTCTAGACAGCTATGCGCGCAACGCGGGGATTGATGCGGGTAAATATTTCCCATGGAATGGTTTCCGCGGCCTGGGCATGGTCAAAGGCGGTGAGGGTTGCGCTGCCTTGGCTGCCGAGAATGACTACTTCGTCGCCTGCTTCCACATCAGGAATTTCGGTTACGTCGAGCACCGTCTGATCCATGCTGATGCGGCCGACAATGGGCGCGCGCTGGCCACGGACGAGCAAGCTGAAGCGGTTGCCGAGATGCCGACTCAGGCCGTCGCCATAACCGACGGCCACGAGCGCGAGGCGCATGGGCTCGGTGGCGACGAAGGTGCCGTTGTATCCGACGACCGTGCCGGCGGGAATCGAGCGCAGGCTGACCACTTTTGATTTCCAAGCGAGCACCGGTTGCAAGCGAAGGCGCGCATCGACGAGGTTTGAGGGCTCGGGCGGGTCGAAAGCCGGTTCGTATTGCGGCTCGAGGCCGTAGAGCGCAAGGCCGGGGCGCATCATGGCCTTCATTTGATGTCGACCTCCGATGGCCGCGAGGGTACCGGCCTGGCCTGCGAGCAGCGCGGCCGAGTTGCCCACATTGAGCCAATGCGCATGAAGGCCGGCACCGGCAATTTGGCGGAGAGCTTCTTCGGTGCGGCCAAACTGGCTTCCTGTGATGCGGCCATCGGCTTCGTCGGCAGCGAAGAGGTGGGTCATTACGCCATCAAGTCGAAGCGGCGAGCTTGCGGCGAACTTCGGCAGGATGGCGGCAAGGGCTTCGGAACTCACACCCTGGCGGCTCATGCCGGTGTCGAGCTCGAGATGCACGGGTAGCGCGCTGAAGCCAGCCGCGCGGGCGGCAGATTCGAGCTCATCGAGTTGACCCAACTCCCAGGCGACTGCGGTGAGGTTGTGGCGAACAACGTCCGGGCCCTGGCCGGGGAAGACGCCGCCGATGACGAGGATGCGTGCATCCGGGCAGACCATGCGCGCGGCAATTCCCTCCTCCACGCTGGTGACGCCCAGCCAGCGGGCGCCGGCACGCACCACGGCGGGAGCGCAGAGCGCAAGCGAGTGGCCGTAGGCGTCTGCTTTGACGATGGCGAGCAATTCCACGTGCGGTGCAGCGAGACCGGCAAGAAACTTGTAGTTGTCTTCGAGAGCGCGGGTATTGATTTCAACCCAGCAGGGGCGTGTTGGCATCGGGCTATCCAATAGATAGTTTACGGCCTGTCGTCCATGCACGAGGAACAGGACTGGCTAGTCGCTGAACTGTTCAAGTTGTGCCTGTGACGGTTTGGGCGTGAGATAGCTGACGACGATCATGGCAGCAACGGCGACGAAGAGCGCGGGAAAGATGGCGTCGCGCTGGGCGAGGATGGGCGGAAAGAGGGCCTTCACGCCGGGTGCGTCCCAGGCCAGGGTGACGACCGTGCCCGCGGCAATGGCCGCCACCGCGCCCCATGCGGTAACGCGCTTCCAGTAAAAGGCAGCCAGCACTACCGGGGTGAGCGCGGCGGAGTAGATGGTGTAGGCCCACAGCATTTTCTCCAAAATGCTTTGCGCGTAGATGGCCTGGTAGAGCGCCCAGCAGCCCAACAACACAACTGCAAGCCGCGAGACGATGAGGATCCGCTTGTTGGATGCGCCGGGCGCCATATAGCGGACGAAGACGTCTTCGATGAGGTTGGTGGCGGGTGAGAACAGGTAATTCGACGCGGTGGAGATGACCTTGGCGAAGACCGCGCCCAGCAACAGTGCGCCCATCAGAGCAGGCAGTCCGTGACGGGCAGTGTAAGGAATGATCTCGTAGGGCTGGCGGGCCACTTCGCCGGTTTGGTAGAGCGCGGAGCCGAAGACGGCGATGGCGACGATGAGCGTCTCGAGAAGCACGGTGCCCAGAATCCAACCAACGACGGAGATGCGCGCGTCCCTTTCGGTCTTGGCCGAGAAGAATTTCTGGTACATGACCTGGTTGCCCAGCATGAGCAGCATGGTCGGCACCAGGAACTCAAGCGCGCGCACGAAAGTGAGATTGCCCAGGACCTCAAAGTGCGACTGGGGCAAAGACGCGTGGAGTCCAGGCCAACCGCCCGCTTTGAAGAAGAGCATGGGCGCCGCGATGATGCAGATGACAGTGACCAGCGAACCGATGGCTACGTCCATGTAGGCCACGGAAGACATGCCGGCCAGCGCAGTGGTGAAGATGACAAAAACAGCGATGATGTAGGTGCCCAGTTCCGGAGTGACCGCGTCGGGGAAGATGAGATGCAATACGTTGCCGCCGCCTTTGAACTGGTAACTGGTGATGCCGATGTAGGCGAAGAGAATGGCGATGGTACCGAGAACACGCGCTGTCTGGTTGTAGCGCACCTCAAGCAGGTCGGGCAGTGTGAATTGGGCGAACTTGCGGGCGCGAGGCGCGATGAAATAGATGAGCAAGAGGCCGAGCCATCCACCGGCCGGCTGCCAAAGGGCGGCAAACCCGTTTCTGTAGGCGTTCTCGGCCCCGGCAAACAACGAGCCGGCGCCGATCCACGATGTGAGCAGGGTGAGCACGAGCACCGCGGCGGGCAGGGAGCGACCCGCCACCAGGTAATCGGCCTTGGTTTTGACGCGCGAGGTGCGAAAGAGCGAGACCGCCAGCAGAGTAATGACAATTACGGCCAGGACAACAACATAGAGTTGAGACATCCGGGGTGCACCTCGGTTGCGAACCAGGTTGCCAGAAGTTTACCGGATGACGCAGGGATGAGGTGCGGCTCGATTGACCCTGACAGGCGCAGTTGCTAAACTGTAACTGCGGGGTGGAGCAGCCCGGTAGCTCGTTGGGCTCATAACCCAAAGGTCGCTGGTTCAAATCCAGCCCCCGCAACCAAATAAATCAATAACTTACGATAATTGGCCGCTTTCGGTAAGTCCCCGTTATCCCCCAATAGGAACAGACTGCAATTTACTGGACAGTCGCAGTGACCGCTTCTGCGGGCAAATGCTGCGAGTTTGGGCCGAACACCAGTCCCACAACCTGACTGTTTGCGCGGCGTTTTGTTTCCGTCATGGCCCGTCCGTAGACATTCATCGTCGTCTGGATCGAAGCGTGACGCATCAGTTCCTGCTGCACCTTCATTGGGGCACCCGTCTCATCGAGCCAGGAGCGATAGCTGTGGCGAAAAGTTCCCACGAGACGTGCGTCCGGTCGATTCTGGGCAACACCGCCGTGCTGGCCAGTGCCACGGTGGCGGCGCGGGCACGCGGCGATCGAGCGCATGATTTCGTCGATCGGAACTACGACGGGACCCCCATCACGCCGACCTCGCTCGTGAATTTGGTGAAGCGGTCGACTTCCCGCTCATTCTCGGCGTCATCCTGGCCATCTTCGGCCGCCACCCTGACCCGGTTGCTCATCGTGAGCGTGGGCCGCCGCCGCCGGGAGATGGGACTGCTCAAGGCGCTGGGGTTCGTGAGCCGCCAGGTCGCCGCAACGGTGCTACTGGCAGGCCACGGCCGTCACCCTGGTGGGCCTCGTCGTCGGTGTCCCGATCGGCGCCGCGCTCGGTCGGGTGATCTGGCGGGCCTTCCCGCTCAACATCGGGGTGGTGCCCCAACCGGTGGTCGAGTTCGGGCTCATCGCAGGCCTCATGGCGGCGGTCCTGGCGGGAGCGTTCGTCCTCGCCGGCGGCCCCGCGTTGGCGGCAGCACGGCGCGCCGGCCCGGCTGCTCCGGGTGGAGTGACGGGGCGGCGCCGTCTCGGCCGCCCACCCACTCG
>CAWACG010000004.1:0-37303 GCA_963780515.1 uncultured Acidobacteriaceae bacterium | reverse complement strand
CTGCGGCTACTTCAACGACAAGTCGCGCGAGTGCATGTGCACGCCACCGATGATCCAGCGCTATGTCGCCAAGATTTCGGGCCCGCTGCTGGATCGGATCGACATTCATATCGAGGTGCCGGCGGTTCAATATAAGGAACTGCGCGGTTCTGCATCGGCCGAAGGCTCGGCAGAGATACGTGGCCGGGTCTTGGCGGCACGAGAACTTCAACGAGTGCGCTTCAGGAAATCCGGCGACAAAATCTACTCCAATGCGCAGATGACCACGCGCCAGATTCGCGTTCATTGCGAACTGGGCGCCGATTCCGAACGCCTTTTGGAGCGCGCCATGCAGCAGCAGGGACTGACCGCGCGGGCCCATGATCGCATCCTCAAAGTGGCGCGGACGATTGCTGACCTTGGAGGCGCAGAACACCTCACCGTGGCCCATCTTGCGGAAGCCATCCAGTACCGGACGCTCGATCGCAGTTACTGGGCTTAAGCACAGATTTTTGAGCCGGGTGAAGGTCGCTGCACACTCGGTCTCGTTTCGTTAACGGAAATGGTTCCCTGTTGAAAACTCCGGGGCCAAAGCTTGTTGGGAGTCTAATCATTCGATCGGAATTCGCGGTCGAAATCTCACCTCATCTATCAGATAATAAACAATATATTGGGGTATACTACGAGCGGCCACGAGATCCCCCAATGGTGCTGGAGTCGCTCAAAAAATAGTTGACCCAGCGGCCGACTGAGTATAAATTTATGGGTGCCATCCAAAAAAGCAAGTTGCAGTGTGCAATTTTGCTCAGCCTTCTGTCATTTCCCGCATCATATTGAGCAGGCGCTCATCCTTTGATGCCCCTCGGTGCGTTTTAATGCCCACCGGGAAGGAAATGCGAGGCGCGTGGTAATCAAGCCGGTAATCTGCATTGTTGATTCGGCGTTTGGCCTGCTTGAATTCGTGCGATTCTGCGTCAAGATTTTTTCCAACTCGATGCCCGGTTCGTGCGTCTAAGGAATGAAAGTGGTATTGGGGGCAGTACTGCATCGTTTTTGCTGCCAGTTGCACCGGTGGTGCCAGGTAGTACCAACCGGGCGCGGATTTCGGAAGGAGAATTTTGTAATGCGTTCTGATCTAGTATTTGGGGCACTCTCTCACGTGTCCAATCGTTACCAGCTCTGTCAGTTGGCCAGCAAGGCAACCCGGATGCTGCACAAGCCGAACACACGGCTGCAGGACACCACAAACGAGGTCCTGGTCCGTTTTCACGTCACCAACCCCGGTACCGCAGCGCCGGTTGAAGCGCCTGCGGCTCAACCTCAACCCGTCGAACGGCGCCGCGCCGCCTGACCGCATTTATTGAAGCGTATAATTGAGTCAGGCAAAGGTTTTGAAGCGGCTTCCTTTGAAGGTGGCCGCTCTTTCCAGATGTTTCAATCTTCTGCTTCAGTTGGAGAGTTGTTCAGATCGCGGCTTTTTCAGGCTGCTTTTTGAACCCCCGCCTTATTGTTCTTGGAGTACTTCCCCCTCCCAGACCCCCTCACTCCCATCCCGCCCTATCGCAGGTGAACATGACGATCGCTGAATTAAAAGAGAAGAACATCACTGAATTGAGCCGCATCGCGCGCACCCTTGAGATACCGGGCGCCAGCGGCCTCCGCAAACAGGACCTGATCTTCAAGATTCTTCAGGCCCAGAGCGAAAAGGAAGGCCACATCTTTGCCGAGGGCGTGCTTGAAATCCTGCCCGACGGCTACGGCTTTTTGCGCTCGCCCGACTATAACTATCTGCCCGGCCCCGACGACATCTATGTTTCACCATCGCAGATTCGCAAATTCGATCTGAAGACGGGTGACTCCATCAGCGGCAACGTCCGCCCGCCTCACGAAGGCGAGAAGTATTTCGCCCTGGTCAAGATTGAGGCCATCAACTTCGAGTCGCCCGAGGAAACTCGCAACAAGATTCTCTTCGACAACCTGACCCCGCTTTACCCCCAGGAACGCATCAAGCTGGAGACGGTGCGCGAGGCCGTGAGCGGCCGCGTGATGGACCTGCTCACTCCAGTCGGAAAGGGACAGCGCGGCCTCATCGTCGCTCCACCTCGTACGGGCAAGACGATGCTGTTGCAATCGCTGGCCAACTCCATCACCGCCAACCAGCCGGAAGTTGTGCTGATTGTTCTGCTCATTGACGAGCGGCCTGAAGAAGTGACGGACATGCAGCGCTCGGTGAAGGGTGAAGTTATCAGTTCCACCTTCGACGAGCCGGCCGCGCGCCACGTGCAAGTGGCTGAAATGGTGATCGAGAAGGCCAAGCGCCTGGTCGAGCACAAGCGCGACGTGGTGATTCTGCTCGACTCCATCACCCGTTTGGCCCGCGCC
The DNA here is from genome assembly GCA_963780515.1 of uncultured Acidobacteriaceae bacterium. Taxonomy (GTDB): domain Bacteria; phylum Acidobacteriota; class Terriglobia; order Terriglobales; family Acidobacteriaceae; genus Telmatobacter. The sequence continues at coordinate 34,942 of CAWACG010000004.1, read as the reverse complement.
TACAACACCATCGTGCCACCGTCGGGCAAGGTGCTCTCAGGCGGCGTGGATTCAAACGCACTGCAGCGACCGAAGCGCTTTTTTGGCGCGGCGCGCAACATTGAAGAAGGCGGGTCGCTAACGATCATTGCAACGGCTCTAGTGGACACCGGCTCGCGAATGGACGAAGTGATCTTTGAAGAATTCAAGGGCACGGGCAACATGGAAATCATCCTCGACCGCAAGCTGGTCGATAAGAGAGTTTTCCCTGCCATCGATATCCAACGCTCCGGCACCCGCAAGGAAGAATTGCTCATCCCCAAGGACGACTTGCAGCGTATCTGGGTTTTGCGCAAAGTGCTCAACCCGCTTTCGCCGGTTGAGGCCATGGAACTGCTGATCAGCCGTCTTGAAAAGGTGCGCAACAACGCTGAGTTCTTGCAGAACATGAACCAACTGTAACGAGATTCCAGTTCTGGGTGGTCTAGGTGGTCTGGGTAGCCCAGTTGACTGGCAGCAAAGGCTGGGGCATCCTCCCCGGCCGTTTGCTTTCGGAAGGTAATCCTCAAGAAGTGAAGACAACAACACTCCTCCGCGCATCCCTCATTCTCGCTCTGCTGTACCCCCTTTCCTGCCTGGCTCAGGACAAGGGATACTGGCCTGCCGCGAGCAATACCGCCAATTCAATCACCGGTGATATTTCCATCTCCGATACGAAGATCACGATGAACTTCACCGCATTTCCACTTGTGCAAGCACGCAGGCTCGCGCCGGCTGAAGTCAGCGCGGTCTTTGATGCTGACGTCAATGCCGGTGCTACAGGGATCCTCTACCGGGTGACGGTACCGAGTACGAAGCGTTTTCTCCACCGCAACACTCTCTGCGGCGAGGAAGATACACAGTGGATGGCGACTTTCGTATCCGGTCGCAGCCTGCAGGTTGCTTTCTTCTCTGGCCCGGAACCTCCAGTCTTCACCTTCGATTCAATCAGCAAATCGACCGACCTTTGCGGCACTTTCTCGTATGCTCGTTGATTGCTGCAGACGCGTGATTCCCCTTCGACTAGGCGCGACTTCCCCTTCCGCCACACCTCGTTGACCTCTGCCGCCGGCCCTTTCCGGAAGTGACGACCGCTGGTAAGATAAGAAAGTCACCCGTGGGGCTGTAGCTCAGCTGGGAGAGCGCCTCGTTCGCAACGAGGAGGCCAGCGGTTCGATCCCGCTCAGCTCCACCAATTCACTTCAAATGAGTTTCGACGGTGGGGTCCTTCCCTTTCACTGCGTTCAAGCTCAGGATTTCGCCTGTGGGCTCAGACGCCCGCGTTGCGGCTCAAGTTCGATCCCGCTCAGCCCCACCAATTCAAACCTTGGTTTTTTCGGCATGATCCGCAGATGACTGCGTGAATTCGCTAACCCGCAATGGGGAGTTGGAGCTCTCACGCTTCAACGCGAGGCAAACCTTTCGAATTCTGCTGCGATGGATTACTTCATCGGCGCTGGGTAGCCAGCGCCGATGTGGAGATCTCGATATTGGTTACAGATGGCTGACGATCTTTCGAATTGGGTCGTCGGCATCGACCGGCAAGATAGCCTGAATTGGGGGCACACCCGGTTCACGACATACCGGCACCAACCCAAGAGATTGAAGCAATGCAATTCCACGTTCATCCGATGAGGTCATCGCCGGAAGCTCAGGAAGATGGTACTGATACCAGTCCTCCATCAGATTCGATGCGATTGTTTCGGCGGTCGAATAATCGCTGGCGATTACAACCATCTTCAGCAGGCAGGTCTCACGATCAGTCAGCCGAACTGCAGGTGAACCGCTTCTTAGCTCCTGCGCCAGAGCCACGAGCCGACGCTCAAAGCGCGACTTGGTCTCAGTCCAAATCGCATAGCCTAGCCACGTTGGCGGCGCTTCAGGGACAGGAATGATCAGCCGATGAAGCTCGCCAACAAGCAATGGGATTCCGCGAGTGAGTCTGTAAATATCTTCAATCTGAGGTTCTGAAAGCGCAATCTTGTGCAACTCGACGAACCAATCCCGAAGTTGTTCCACCGTCAGGCGCCGAACCGCGGCAACCCCATCAAGCGGATCATCGGAAGCGTCGGAGAGTTTCCACCGCAGCAGGTCGGCCCCGCCCGTGAAAAGAAGCAAGCGCTCATCGTCTTCGATGGCGCGCTCTGCTTCATCCGGGGAAACAGCAACAAGGTCGGAATATCCAGCATAGTGGAGCTGCGCGCGAATCCCGCAGCTGGGATGGAGAACAGGGTTTTGCTCGCGCGGCAGAAGCCAGTTTGATGTTGCGACGAGTGCGCGTATTTTCCGCGCTTCCTTCGGGTTCTTCTTCGCCTTCTCAAGATGGCGAGAGAGATTCTCGACTTCATCTACCTCGAAGAACGACTGCTTGGGAGTCTCGAGCGAGTCTGTGGCTTGCGCCGGTAAATCGTCGATTGCTTTTTCTTCCTTTTCTTCAGGCGCCGGAGGGGCCTCGATTGCGCAAACCGAGGATGACTGTTCCAGGTCCGCAGAGGCGTAGGACTGACTCTGCGCACCGTGCTTGTTGTTGTCCGGCGTGGATATTTCGTTGAGAGAAGAAGGGGAGGATCCGGAGGATCCGGCTGCGGCGGGCGAAATCGTGGAGCCTGATTGTTCTGGAGTGGCAACGGGGTGATCCTGCCACAGTTCAACTTCCAGTTGGCGCACAAAATCATCGACGCGCGGGAAATTGCTCTTGAGATTCTGAAGATCGGCGTCATCTGCGCCATCTTCCAGGCTGCATGCCCAATCGAGCCACTTCTCAGCGGCAGGACCGGGAAGATCCGGCGGCGAAGCGAGCGCGGAAATCTCCATCAACTCGGCTACCGCCGCATCGCGTTGCGCCAGCCGCTCCAGTTTCGTACGCTCCCGCCGGTGCGAAAGGGTTCCGCCGGCAAGCAATTGAGCTAAATCCAGATAACGGCGGCGTTTTCCCGCAACATCGTCCAGCCGTTCGACAAGCGAATGAAGTTCTTCCTTTGTTTTCCACGCCGCCGCACTGTCCTCCGATAGGATGGCGTCCCTAAGATTCTGGCAGACGTCCAACAACTTACCGAGGTCGGCAATAGCCTCCGCTTTATTTAAGTGCTGCCCCGCTTCGAGGAGATCGATTTTGTCGTGCCAGAGTTTGGTCTGCTCTTTGAGGGATTGAAGCGTATCAGACACGACGCTCCGATTGGATTTTGTATCTTCATAAGCTTTCACGGTTTTGCTCCACCTCGCTGAGGGAAGTCATTCTGCGGTATCGCAATATCGTACCGTGATTGCATAAGGCGACTCTCTGCCAGTAATAGGGCCGACTATCACTCAGGTCACGTTACCTAAGGGTTGGGACCCCAGATTTGAGACTTGGATGAGGAAATTGGCAACGGACGGCCTGGGCCTATTCGGCCAGGTGAGATCGCTCGATATCAGACGAGATTGCTTTTGGGGGCACTCGACCCTCACCGCACCGTTCAGTCCACGGGTGGCGCCGTAGGCTGCTCGGGGCATTCGTATTCGAATTTGCGGAGGTTTCTCAGGCACTCTGCGAGGGCGCCCATCAGAGTTTCGCTCCAGCCAACCGGCTGGAAATTGAGTGTTTTCTGATTTAACTCAATGTCGGCCGTGGCTAAGAACTGCAGATCGCTCGACTTCGCGGTGGCGAACTCCTTCACCGTGATACGAGCCTCGATCTCACCGTCGCAATGTTTCTTTGTGATGGAGAAAAAGTGCAACCTGGCAAGATTCTCCGAGGCATCCTTCTGCAGAAACTTCCAATCGCTCACGCCGTTCCCTCCCGATGATTTGCTAAGCTTAACTGCCAAGTCTAGCCGATGAAAGGACAATTCGAGCCAATCATCGAACGGTGAGCCGACGATCTCCACGCGGAAGAACCGAACCCGCACGCACATGCTGCAGGCTCTTCTGATATAAAGGCTGCTGTCAAAGCGGGCGTTCAGTGGCTGGTCCAAGTCCGGACCGGGCGCTTCCGCGAGAGAGATTCGGAGACGATGATGAGAGATCTGCAATCCGCTTCAAACCCCTTTTCTGCCATTACACGGCGCCGGTTCCTGAAAACAGTGGGGGCCGTGGCGATCATACCTGCGAGCGCCTGGGGAGCGCGCAGCACCTCGGCTTCAAATCGCATTACGCTGGGCGTCATCGGCTGGGGCATGATGGGGCCCGGCAACACCAAGGCATTCCTGGCGGAGGATGATTGCCAGGTTGTCGCAGCTTGCGACCTGCACAAGGGCCACCTGCAGACGGCCGTAGATACGATCAACGGACACTACGGGAACAAGGATTGCAAGTCATTTCACGACTATCGCGAATTGATGGCACGGGACGACATTGACGCGGTGATGATCGCCGTGCCGGATCATTGGCACGCGCTCGCAGCCACCGAAGCGGCGAAACGGAAAAAAGATGTGTATGGTGAGAAGCCACTTGCGCACACCATCGCGGAGCAACAAGCCATCGTAAGAGCCGTGGAAGAGAACAGCGTCATTTGGCAGACAGGCTCCTGGCAACGTTCGGTTCCCACGTTCCACAAGGCGGCGGAGATTGTCCGCAACGGCCTCATCGGGAATGTCGTGCGCGTTGAGGTGGGTCTGCCCGGCGGGCATCATGACTTCCCAGGCACCGTTCCCGCTCTGCTTGCGAGACTTTCCTCGCTGACTGACAAAATTACCGATCCGGCGCAGATCGTTCCCGGAACTCCGGCGTGGAACTTGGCCGTTACTGAGCCTCCGCCGGAACTGGACTACGACCGGTGGATCGGACCATCGAGGATGGAGCCGTATATTGAGGCACGCGTTTATCAGAATTGGCGCTGGAACTACAACACTGGCGGCGGCCAGTTGATGGACTGGATTGGCCATCACGGCGACATCGCACATTGGGGCCTTGGGTTCGACGCTACCGGCCCGTCTGAAGTTGAAGGCCACGGGGAGTTTCCCCCCGCGAATGCGGTATGGAACTCCGCGACGAAATACATGATCGAATGCCGCTATCGCAAGGAAGTCACGCACTATCCCGTGGACGTCGGGATGACAATCGCAGGCGGCTATCCGGAAATCATGATGGGGACAAAATGGATCGGAACCGACGGCTGGGTCTGGGTGGACCGGAGCGGATTTGATGCGTCGAATCCCGCTTGGGCGACCACTGACCCACTGCCCGAAGATTTGCGAAAAGTGAAACTATATGAGTCCCACGGCCATCAGCGCAACTTCCTCGACTGCGTGAAATCGCGGAAACCGACGATTACCCCGGTGGAGACGGCACATCACTCCACGATTCCGGGACACCTCGGCCTGATTTCCATGTTGGTCGGCCGCAAGCTGCAGTGGGATGTGACGGGGGAGAAGATTCTCAACGACAGCGCCGCCGGGGAATTGCTTTCGCGTCCCTATCGGGCTCCCTGGCAATTGGCTTGATTCGGAACGGCGGGCGCTTCGGAGAGCGCCCGCAAACTTCGCACTGATGCGGATTTCTAGGTGAACAAATCCTTCATCTTCTCCAGCAGGCCTGGGGACGTAGGCTTGTTCTCAACCGTCATCGTCTCAGCGAGCTTGGCCACCAGTTCGCGTTGCGCACGGCTCAGCTTTTTAGGAATCTGCACCATGACCTTGACGATCAGGTCCCCTCGACCCTTCTCATTCAGATGAGGCACGCCGCGGCCCCGAATGCGTAACTCCTTGCCGTTCTGTGTGCCATCAGGAATCTTCAAGGTCACTGGACCGTCGATGCCTTCGATTTCAATTTCTGCGCCCAACGCGGCCTGCGGAAAACTGATGGGAATGACGCAGTACAGATCGTGACCCTGACGCTCAAAGAAGTCATGAGCGCGAACGGAGAGAACAACGTACAGGTCTCCACCTGGCCCTCCGGAACGGCCCGCGTCTCCCTCGCCTCCATAGCGAATGCGGGTTCCGTCGTCCACGCCGGGCGGCACTTTGACGGTGAGTTTCATTTCTTTGGCTACACGCGTCTCTCCGTGGCACGTCGCGCATGGGTCACTGATGATGGAGCCCGAGCCGCCGCATGCGCTGCAGGTGCGCGCCACAGAGAAGAATCCCTGCTGGTAGCGAATCTGGCCCCGTCCGTGGCACTGCGGGCACACGCTCGGCCCGCGGCCCGACGAGCTGCCGCTGCCATGGCAGGTCGCGCATGCCTCAAAGCGGCGAACCTTGATCTCCGTCTCAGTGCCGAAGATCGCATCTTCAAAGTCGATTGCCAAATCGAAACGCAAATCCTCGCCGCGCCGCTGCCGTGTGGGCCGCTGCTGGCTGCCGCCCATATTGAACATCTCGCCGAACAGATCGCCGAAGATGTCGCCGAGGTCCACGCTCCCGCTGAAGCCACCGAACCCCCCACTTCCCGATGCGCCCACGCCGGCGTGTCCAAAGCGGTCGTAGGCGGCGCGCTTGTCGGCGTCGCTCAGCACCTGATAGGCTTCGCTTGCTTCTTTGAACTTCTCCTCTGCGGCGTGATCGCCCGGATTGCGGTCAGGATGATATTTCAACGCCTGCTTCCGGTAGGCGCTCTTCAACTCCTGGTCGCTGGCATCGCGGGAAACGCCCAGTACCTCGTAGTAATCTGCTTTGCTCACGTTTGTATTAGAACCCATTCTCTGATCTCAGTATTTGTTCGCTTGTCTCGATTGCTTAGTCACTTGTCTGCTTCGGATTTGACGCCACGCGCACCAGCGCGGGACGCAACAAGCGCTCGCGCAGCTTGAAGCCGCGGCGAATCTCCTCGGCCACGTGCTGGTCGGGCATGTCGTCCCGTTCCACCGACCCCAGCGCTTCATGGTGCCGGGGATCGAAAGGCTCGCCCACGGCAGCAACCGGAAGCACCTGCAATTGGCGCAGGATCTCCTCCATCTGCTTCACGATCAGCTCCACGCCGGAGCGTAGCTGCTGTTCAGACCCAGTGGATTTGAGCGCCAATTCGAAGTTATCCAGCACCGGCAGGAACTGCTCAACGACGTTGCCCACGGCATAGTCGCGAAACTCCACCCGCTCCCTCTCGGTCCGCTTACGCGCATTCTCAAACTCGGCCTGCAACCTGGCTAATCGGTCCAGCAACTGGTCGCGTTCACCCTCTAACTGCTCGTATTCCGTCTTGAGCTGATCAAATTCTGCGCGGGCTACGGGAGCCGCATCGGGCTCTGCCGTGGCAGCGGCGATCTCGCTCGAGCTCTCCTGCGCTGCGGTGTCGGCTGCCTCCAGCGCTGTTGCTTCTGTTTCGTGTTCCGGCATGTTTCTTCGCAATCCCCAAAGATTCTTCTTCTTGTTCAATGATAAATTCCTCGGCATCCGCCGCGTTCTCAAGCGCCCACAAGGTGGAACGCGGACAATGTCCACGGCCCGTTCACGGTACCACGGAAGAAGGCCGAACCATGTGAATCAGGTTCAATCGGCTGGAACTTCCAAGATGCGCTCGGAGAGCCGCGCCACGTAGCGCACCGCCTGAATCATCTCCTGATATTGGATTCGCGTGGGCGCGATCACTGCAACCGTGCCCAGGTTTGCTCCTCCCAGTCGCGCCGGAGCGCCTATCAGCACCAGATCCTGCATCGCGGGCGAGGCCTCGTCGAGGCCCACCACGACGCGCACCTCCTGCTGGCGTCCGTCCACATAGGCCGTGAGAAGTTCCACCAGGCGTTGCTTGGCCTCCAGCGCAATCAGCATCTGTCGCAGGCGACCGCGGTCGACCTCGGCTGCAATCAGGTTGGACATCCCGTCCACAAAAATCTCGGGGCCTGTTTCACCGCCTGCCAAAGCGCCCTTACTGCAAAGCTCCTCCACCGAGGACAGCATCTGGTGATATGCCTCGCGCTCCAATTCCATGCGCCGCGCCACTTCAGCGCGAATGCGCTCGATGGGCCAGCCGCGGAAGTTCTCATTCAGATAACGCGCGGCTGTTTCAAGTTCAACATGCGTCAACTCACGGTCCAAAGCCAGCACGCGGTCGAGAACCGCGCCCGCTTGGGTCACCAGTACGGCCAGCACCCGGCCCGTGGAAAGTCGCGAAAAATGAATATGTTCCAGCACCTGCGTCGCGGCGGAATTGGCCAGCGCCACGCCCAAACCGCTGGAAATCAGTGCCAACACGTGCGAGGTGCGCTCGAGATAATCGTGGCTACTTGAGACACCCGAGAAGCTTTCTTCGATCTGCCCACGCCGCTCTTCGCTCAGGGGAGAAGCATCCTGCGAACCCGCGCCCAGTGCAACAGCGCCACCCATTCGGCTCATCTGCGCATCCGCCCGCGTAATCTGTTCCACGTAGTAGCGGAAAGCCGCGGCCGTGGGCACTCTTCCCGCGGAGGTGTGTGGTTGCTCCAGCAGGCCGGTCTCAGCCAAGGTCACCATAACGTTGCGAATCGTCGCCGAGCTCAGTCCTTCCTTGTTGGCAAAATACTGCGCGACCGCCTGCGACGCCACCGGTTCGCCTGTGGCGATGTACAACTCGATGATGGCCGTAAGCACCAGCCGCTCTCGCGGGCTGACACGCGCTTCAGGCATCTGCTTTACTCCCTTGAGGGACGGCCCCGCGTATGCCAAAGGTCGTCTCCTGCCAGGCTCTTCGCCTGCCCAAACTCCGCTAAATCCTCATTTGTGTGCAACTTACAGAACAATTTAGATGGAATTCTCCTATTTAATTGTAGGGACCAGCAAACAGTGCTGTCAAGGCGGTCACTGAGCGAGCGAACACCGTAAGTACTTGAGATTGTCGTCATCTAAGGTTGGTCATAGTAGCCCGTATCCGTGCGCACCGCCAGCCCAGGCTTATCGACGGCCACCTTCAAGCCGTGATACTCGTCGGCATCGTCCGCACGAGGCGGATTGAATGAAATCCTGTAGAACGAATTAGCGTCGGCAACACACCGGTCGATCTGGCCGGCCAGGTCGTTGCCTGGCCCCATGATCTGGCCGCCGGTCTGCGCGACGAGCACCTTCAGCGCGAGGTTACCCGTATCCGCTTGCCGAGGCGAGTGCACACCCTTCAAATAATTCTGATAGAGAAAGGCGTCCACCGAACCGCCGCCAGGGCCCAATTCGACAGGAGCAACGCTGTAGAGAACCAAGCGCGCCTCACGAAGTTTGGTTGAAAGCTCGACGATCGTATCGAAGTACCGTCGTTGATTCTTTTCGGAGTAGTACCCGGGCTCCGGCCGGTTCAGGATCGGCCAGCCTGGACCGACCCAGATAAGTAGCTTCCTGCCAGGTTTCAAGGCTTCATTCTCAGCAATGGCCGCAATTTCCCGAACGGATAGCTGGAAGCGCTCCAGCAAGCCCTCTCCGCCCATTGCAGGATTGATTGTCCTGATGCTTCCGTGAATCGCTTGAACCACATCGGCGAGCGCATTTCCGTCGGTCGAGCCTCGAGGCTGCAGGCGTATGCCGGCATCACTGAGCAGCACCAGCAATACCGGCAGGCTGAGATGTCCGCCGTTCGCGCGCAGAAACTGCTCAACTCCCTGCCTCACCACGGCCACTTGTTGAAAGGGCAAATTGGCCGTATCGATCACCAGAATCACTTCAACCGGCGGGTTCGGCTTGACCGTCGCGTCGTTGAAGGCGCGAAATGAGAGAATCTTACGCGGCTGGCCATCGTCCACGATCTTGAAGTCCCACGGCTGCAAATCGTTTACAGGTTTGCCGGAGTCGTCGGTCACCACGACGTCGAGCCGGATGTGGCCTTCCGCTGTGACCGCGACGGGATGAGCGAGCCGCATTGGAAGGCGGACGCTGTAGGAGCACAGGATTTGCGGGCTCCGGTTTGTGCGGCGATCCGGACTGATCTGCATTTTGCGACGGAACAGCGGGTTTGCTGCCCAATAGCATCCGGCAGAAAGATACAACAGAAATGCAAAATAGATGGGGATCGTTGTTTTCAAATTCTTGTTACCCCTTCTCTGGTGATCCGCAAGCGAGTTTAACCCAAACCCCTCGTCCCCAAACACCTCAGGACTTCCAATTGTGAACGAGCAAGACGGATAGAGGCCCCGGCACGCACTTACCTTCAGGGGATTCGGAAAACGACTAACGCCCGATAAGGACGCGGTTCGCCATTTTCCATCAGCGGGCTGAAATGCCATTGTTTCAAAGCATTGTCGCAAGTTCCAAAGAGATCCGGCGGACCTCCGGCTGCAATCTTTTCAATCACGATTCCGTCTGTGTCGACGGCAATCCACAGCTTATATTCGGTGCCCGGCGGGTATTTTCCAGGGGCGATAATGGGTTCAACGACATTCGATGCGAGTTTACGAACCGAAGCGTCGTCCAATGTGTCCTTTGGTCCCCATGCCCTTGTGTTCAGAATAAACGTGAGGATGCCCTCGCTCTGAACCGGGGTCCCGTCCATTCGCGCTGGGTTAAATCTCCAACGCATGATCTGTCGGATCGCGGAGTCATTTGACCGCTCATTGGCTGTTTGCAGAGGATGAACTTCACGCACTTTTCCAGTCGTATCGAGGGATACGTAGAAAGTTGCCGCGCCGGTAACAGCGCCGTCGAGCACCTGCGGCCAGATGATCTCCGACTTCTCCGTAGCCAGATTCCTCAACTCAGGTTCAGTCAACTCTGCAATTCGAATTTGCCTTTCAGGCGGCGTCGGCGTGTCAATCGCAAAAATGCGACTTGTTGGGATTTCGCAAATCCTTCAGCTCTGTGATCTCTGCAATGGTGAAATCGCCAACCGAGACTGCGTAAATGAGGCGGCGCGCAATGCGTTTACCGTGAAACGACTGATAGTTCATGAAAGTCACTGCATGGCCCGCCGCTCCGAGCGTCTCCATCAGGCCAAAGAGGCTCTTTGCGCAGAGGCGTCGACTCTCGTCGTAGCACACGACGCCCGACTCGTCGGACGCTCCGTTGGCCTTCGTTCTCACGGCGTCGCCGGGCCTTACCGCATCCAGGATGGGCAGAGGATCGACCAGGGCTGTCGCCAAGGTACGCAGATCGAGGGGGAAGTACGGATCCGAGTCGTGCTCGAACACCTTGCCCCCATTGACGATGAGGGTCTGCGAAAAGTGCGGCGAGTCGATGGTGCGCCGCCAAATATCCTGCGCGAGCCAATACATTTCGATTGTTGTGCTTCCGCCGTCTACGCTCGCTTTCTAGTGAAACGGCGCACTACCCGGAGCTACGAGCCGTCCCTGCTCGATTGACGGCGATGATGGCGACTGCGCGGTCGACGCCGCCGCAAGCGCGAACGAGGCGATGAAGAGTATCGCCGCTGATTTGAAGGAACGGAACCGAAGAGCCATGGTCACATCACCCGCCTCAATAATCGGAAGCGGAATGCAGAATCTCCGCGATTCCTGCAGCGGGACTGTTGGTCCCTTTTGAGTAACGCCGAAAGGCCTATTCTAGCCGGATACTGTTAGATTAGAGGAATCGAATATCTTTGAACTGCGACCGTGCGCTTTTCGCGCATCGCGCCCGAGCTATCAAATCATGTTTCAAACCATCGAAGACCTTCGCATTCAATGGACGAAAGTCGTCCTGCCGCCCGTGTTTCTTGAAGAAGAGCTTCCCATCACCGAGAACGCTACGGCGACCATCTTCAACACGCGCCTTGATATCGCACGCATCCTGGCCGGCCGCGATCCGCGCCTGCTGGTTCTGGTCGGTCCCTGCTCCATTCACGATCCCCAGGCCGCACGCGAATACGCCGGCCTGCTCAAGTCTGCCATCGCGGATTTCTCCACCGACCTGTGCATTGTGATGCGGGTCTATTTTGAGAAGCCCCGCACCACCGTCGGCTGGAAGGGACTCATCAACGACCCTCATCTCGACCAGTCTTTCAAGATCAACGACGGCCTGCGTCTGGCGCGACATTTGTTGCTGGACCTGGCCGAGATGGGCGTGCCCACAGGCACGGAATTCCTCGACATGATTTCGCCCCAATACATCGCCGGCCTGGTCAGCTGGGGCGCTATCGGCGCGCGCACCACCGAAAGCCAGGTGCATCGCGAGCTGGTCTCAGGCATCTCCTGTCCGGTGGGATTCAAGAACGCCACCTCAGGCGACGTTCAGGTCGCAGTGGACGCGATTCTCTCCGCGGCACAGTCGCACACCTTTCTCGGGCACACCAAGCATGGTCAATCTGCCATCTTCGTCACCACGGGCAATCCAGACTGCCACATTATCCTGCGCGGAGGCCGCAAGACTGTGAACTACACGGCAGAGAGCGTGGCGCGAACTGCGGCGCAGATGGCAAAAGCCGGTATCGAGCCCCGCATCATGATTGATTGCAGCCACGCCAACAGCAACAAGGACTACACCCGGCAAGCGTTGGTATGCCACGATGTGGCCGGGCAGATTGCCGGCGGAGACCGCCGCATCCTGGGCGTGATGATCGAGAGCAATCTTGTGGAAGGCGCACAACGGCTCGTCCCAGGCAAGCCGCTCGTCTACGGACAGAGCATCACAGACGGCTGCATTGCCTGGGCCGAAACCCACACGTTGCTCAATGAGCTTGCTGCCGCAGTTCGCGCACGGCGCGGGTAAGGAGCCCGCGGCTCAGGCGGATCCCATCACGATGGTATGTGGGCTCATGGGAATCGGATGCCCGGCCATACCTTTGAAACCGGCCTCGGCGTACATGGCCGTCAATTCGCGCAGCGTGTAAGCGTCGCCCGAAGCAGTCGTGGTCAGCATCGTCATGGCGAAGGCCGCAGGCGCGGGCGGCGAGACGCGGTCCTCGTTGGGTACGAACTCGAGGGTTGCGGCACGCCCACCGGGTTTCAATGCTCCATGAACCTTCTTCAACAGGCCTACGCAGGTCGGCGTGTCGAAATGGTGCAGGAAATTGGTGAGCAGAACGGCGTCATACGGCCCGCCGAAATTTACTTCAAATGCGCTGCCCGGCAGCATGCTGTAGCGGTCCTGAACGCCTGCCTTCTGGGCGTTGGCAAGAGCCACACGCAGCACAGGGGCCCAGTCAAGACCAGTGACCGTTGCCTGCGGGTTCTGCTTGGCGATCTCAATCCCGAACAATCCATGACCCGCCGCAATATCAAGTACATGCATCGGGCCGGTGTGTCCCTCAAGTACCACCGCACCCAGCGGGCCAGCCATGGGGCCCATCATCGGCGCCATCTGCTCCGCGAACTGCACCCAGACAGGATTCTCCGGTTCCACGGTGCCTTCGCCCGGCAGACTTGTCCGGCCGTCGCGCACCACATCCGCCAAATGATCGAGCGGGTCGCGCAGGGCGGGGTTGCACAAAAACTGCGCGACGGAGGCCATGCACGCGGGCGAGCGTGGATCAAGAAATGCCGCGCTCGAGGGCGTATGTCGGTAATGCCCGCCCTCTTTCACGAGGATCCCATTGATGGTGAGAAAATCGCACAGGATGCGAATACCTCGCTCCGATGCGGAGCAATGGCGCGCAATGGAAGCCGCATCTCCTGGGCCTTCACCCACGGCCCTGAAAACATCCAGCTCAATTGCCGCTTTGAGTGCCGCAGTTCGCTGCTGCGCCTGCACCATGTCGAAAACCAGACTGGGGTTCAACGGCCCTTCCGCGTGATTCCCATTGTCCATTACCAACCTCCTCTTGCATTGATCTGAGTTTTATCTCTGGGGAATCTCAAGCCAAGCTCGCAGAGTGTACCACCCTCCCCGCGGTATCGCGCAATCACTTTGAATGGCTCGAGTTGCATAGAGTGGCTGGAGTCGCCCACCAACAGCTATCTGCTTGGATTCGAGGTGCGCGGATTAGGCGGCATCGGACGGGGTGGTACCGGCTCGCGCCCCAGCAATACCCAAGTGCGTTGGCGCGTCATGCGAATCCGGCATCCCCATCTTTCCGGGCCGATCCCGCAGCTTCTCTCGCGAAATCCGAGCCAGGCTACCTGTTCGGGTTCGAGCATCCAGGCGGTTGCATTTGCAGCGTTGCCGGTTTCCATCATGAAATAGGCGGCGTTCATGTCTGCGTCTGCGGCATCGGCGTTCATCCGCTCGCAGACGTCCTGCGGCAGCGCGGGTGCATTGTCGGGGTGCCAGCAATAGTCCTCGTCGTGGATCAGCGCATATTTCTTACCGTTCTGCGGAATGAAGTACCGCGGTGAAAGCCTGGGAACGCGCGCGACTCTGATCCACAGATACAAATCCTGTACAAAGGCCGGAGGAAGCTGGCTCGTGACAAGGGCCTTTTCGTTCAACTGCCGTGAAAAGATGGTGAGCGTCGGTGTGGGCTCACCGTTGGTGGGCTCAAAATAGAATCCGCCAAGAACAATGCCCCTTTGCAGATCGAACCAAAGAAATCCCCGGCCTCTTAGATAGTCACCTTGGTTGCCGGCCACAGTTACATAGCGCCCGTCGCGAACCTCGACCGGAAGCCGCGAACCGTCCAGAGCGTTCTCGACAGCTTCAGTGAGCGGCATATCGCGTCCATAGTGGTATTCCGTACGGGAAACCGCCGCCTTCATCAGCGTATGAAATCGCTTGTCTTTCTCGATATCCCTCGCCGGCCGCCCCACATAGCTACTTAGAAAGGCAAGCTGAGTGCTCGGTATCGGATTCTGAAACACAACGGGTGTAGGAGGAGGAGGCTCTTGTGCGGAGGGCCTGTTCGGGGACACTTGCGCTGCGGCAGTGAGCGCAAATACAGAACCAGCAAGCAACAGGCCTGCCGCCAGCACCATTTGCGTGGCAATCCAGACTTTACGGAGGGAACTTGCGGACAGTGGCATCGCTCACCTCTCGCCTCCAATTTATTCCCAATCACGCGTCTGGCCAACGGAAAAGTCCGCAAACCTGGGCTATTCCCCGGAGGTCGAAACGGGGGGATCATTTCTGGGGCAACCCAGGGCTGCTCGCAATGTACGCGGATCAACTCAAATTCCCGGCTTGGGAGTCGTGCCTGCCGGAACGGGTGACTTTTGCGGAGTAGCCGCAGGCGGCTTGGGCTTCCTTCGAGCTCTCCGAACAGGCTTTGGGGCGGGACACGGGGCTGCAACCGGGGCAGGTTTCGCGTTGAGTTTGGCGACGGTCTGCGCCTGTGTTTGAACGGTGACCCGCAGCTCGGTCACCTGCTTCTCCTGGGCAGTTGCCGCATCCAGCAGATGGTCGTCTAATGCGCGACGCGCGTCGCCCAGGGTGATCAGGGCCTGCTGCAACTGGGTTGCCTGGTCGCCAGGCGCGGAAACGCGCGATGCCTCCACCACCCGAAGCAGCACGTCATAAAGCGCATTCACATTGCGCGATACCGGCAGCACTTTGCTTAGGGTGCCAGGGGCCGCATCGGCATCCCGCAGAAGGGGCGGCAGGTTCTCCTTCACATCGCGAAGGATTCCGCCGATGTTTTGTTCTGCTTCATCCCGTACGGTTCCTCTTTTCCATTTCTCAAGCCGCAGCGCACCGAGGGCCTGCTGCACCGTGTCGAGCGAGGGCTGGAGTAATCCCGACGGAACGACCCGTGGGAGCGGTAAGGCTTGTGCCGGCACTCCAGGTGACGGTGATTGCGCCGCCCACGCAATGGAAGCCGAAGAGCAAATCGCCAAAATGAACACGGCATTTGAAATGCGCATTGAATGTGCCTTCCTGGTATCTCCGATCAATCGGGAGAATTGGCATTCGGACAGTCTCTTCCGAACACTCCATCCTTTAAAGATTTCAGGTTCAACCCGCTGCATGCCAAACGGCATAATCGTCGCGGCCTAATTGAAATCCTGCGCGACAAGCCGGGCCCGGGGATCCAACACGAAACGGCAACAATTCAAACTGAACCGCATAGTCAGGCCCATGCAGGATAACCGATGACTCCTCTCACGTTCCAGAATCTCGCTCGATCCTCCTCGTCTGCGGCCGCTCCAGCGCCAGTCCGAAGTCCTATTCGTTTACATATAGATGCACTCTTTCACACATCTGCGCACTTAGGAATCTCCACACTTTCTGCGTCTTTGCCAGCGTCCTGCCGGGCGCCTGGGGATGGACGTTCTTGCGCACCAAACCCGCTATGATGGTTGCAACCGCTGGACAAGGCGGCACAAGCATGTCCGACCCCTCCATTTTCATTTCGGCAGGTGAAGCCAGCGGCGAGCATTATGGCGCCCTGCTCATCGCCGCTTTGAAGAAGCGGCTTGAAGCCCAGGGGCAACGCGCTTCGTTCTTCGGCATGGGGGGGCAGCGCATGGCTTCGTCCGGCTTGGAAGTCGTTGTCCGGTCAGAAGATATGGCGGTCATGGGGATCACTGAAGTCATCCATCACCTGCCTCGCATCTACCGCGAGTTCCGCAAGCTGAAGCGCGCCGTCAGCGAACGCCACCCGGCGGTCGCAGTTCTCATTGACTTCCCCGACATCCATTTCAAGCTCGCTCGGCAACTTCACGACCTTGGCGTCCCAGTGATCTTCTTCGTCAGCCCCCAGCTTTGGGCCTGGAAGAAGCACCGCATCAAGCTGGTGCAAAAACACGTAGACGAGATGCTGGTGATCTTTCCTTTCGAGGAGCAGTTTTACCGCGATCACGGCGTGAACGCTGAATTCGTCGGCCATCCCCTCGCCGACCTGCCCCTGCCCTCCATAAGCCGCGAATCCTTCGCCATGTCCTGGCATCTGCAGGTCAAGAGCACCTGGATCGCCCTGCTCCCCGGCAGCCGCGCCAAGGAGATTCGCGAAAATCTGCCGGAGATGCTCGCTGCCGCCCGTCTGTTGGTCCAGCGCTCCGCCTCCGGGATCAGTCCACAGAACAATTTCGAGTTCACCCTGCCCCTGCCACCCACGCTCACTCCAGCCCAGCGCCGGATGTTTTCAGGACTGCTGGACGAGTATCGCAAGGACCTGACAATCCGCACCACGGACGACGCTCCCGGTACTCTTCTTCACGCCCGCGCCTCCATCGTCGCCAGCGGCACGGCCACGGTCGAAGCTGCGCTCATGGGAAACCCGTTTGTTGTCGTCTACCGGGTCTCCCCTGTCACCTACGCAATCGCCAAGCGGGTGGTCAAAGTGCCCCACGTAGCCATGGCGAACCTGATTGCCGACCGGCGCGTCGTGCCGGAGCTGATCCAGCATGACTTCACTGCAACGAATATTGTGGAACAAATTGAACCGCTGCTACCCGATGGAACCCCACGTCAGTCCATGATGAAGGAGCTCAAGCGGATTCGCGACCTGCTCAATGCGCGCCAGGGGGACGTCGGAAAAGACAACGGTGGCGCAATTGATCGCGTGGCGACAATTACTCTTGAGCAGATAGGCTTGCCTTCCCCGGTCGCCGAATCCGTGCAATCCTGATTGGGCCCGGTGTTTGGACCAGCCAGACCTTCGCCGAAAGAGCGGCTGCGATATAACGATGACTGCCATGAGTTCGAGAAAGAGCATGAAGAACCTGCAATTCCGGCCGCTCCATTTCTGCGCGGCATTGACCATTCTTGCAATGGGAATCCTGCTGGCCGTGCCGGTCGCGGCTCAACGGACAGAACGCCCCGCGCTCGATATCACCGGCTACAAGATCGACGCAGAAATTGACTCGACCACCCACCATCTGGCTTCAACTG
Source organism: uncultured Acidobacteriaceae bacterium (assembly GCA_963780515.1). GTDB lineage: Bacteria > Acidobacteriota > Terriglobia > Terriglobales > Acidobacteriaceae > Telmatobacter. The sequence goes on along the minus strand of CAWACG010000004.1, from coordinate 17,423 downwards.
CGGTGGTGACCTTTATGGCGCCGGAGGGCGCCTCTGAGGTAAGCTTTGGCTTTCATCCCGCCCTCAAGGTCACAAAAATCTCCGATGAGACCGGCAAATTGCTCACTGGAGAGCGGTTAGCCGACGGCACGATTCGCGTGACTCCCGCCACGCCGTTCGTCAAGGGGCAAGCGTCGCACTGGACATTTGAATACGAGGGCACGATTACCGGTACGGAGGACGGCCCAGTCGAGGGTCTCAAATTGGCCGCCATCCAGGAGCCCATCACCTACCTGCTCTATCCGGCACGCTGGTTTCCCATGACCGGTTTCATGACCGACCGCTTCACGGCCGAGATGCACATCAAAGTGCCGCAGGGAATGCGTGTATTCGCGAGCGGGGCGCACGGCGCATCGCACCCGACCACGCTGGCCAGTGGGAAGCCAGGCGACGAATACGACTTCGATTGGACCAAACCGGGCTTTCCCGGCACCGTGATCGCGGGACGCTTTCTCGGCCCCTTCACAGCTGGACCCGGCAACATCAAGGTGTACCTCACCGTGAGCCACCAGGCCTCAGGCAATCAGCTGGCAGAGACTGCATCCAAGGAGTTCGACTTTTTCACCGACAGCTTCGGGGAGCCGGAATCCCCGCATCTCAACGTGGTTGAATTGCCTGACGACACGCTGCCCGCGGTTTGGGCGCCTGAACTGGCTGCGATCATGGGTTCGCGCGTGGGCGACAAATCCGGTGTGCGCCTGCTGGCCAACACCATCGCCCACCAGTGGTGGGGTTCCGAAGTCAGCCCGCGCACCCTCAACGACGCGTGGATCACCAACGGCATGGCGCGCTACGGAGAGTTGATGTACCTGGAGGACGAGAGCGGCAAGAGCGCTCTGCGTGCGGCATTGGAGGACGTCTCAGCCGGTGCGCTGGCCTACGACACGATTCCCTTGTCAAGTGCCGGTCGAATGGACCCCTTTTCACCCCAGTTCCAGTCGATGACTCTGGAGAAGGGCGCGATGATCTTCCACATGCTGCGGGGAGAGATTGGCGACAAGGCGTTCCTGGCCACGCTCAAAGGAGTACTGAGCCAATACACCGACTCCTCCATCCGCAGCAGCGACTTTGAAAAGGTTGCCGAAGCGCAGAGCCAGCAGCAGTTGACGCCATTCTTCGCGCAATGGGTGGATGGCACCGGCGCGCCGGCATTCAACGACAAATATAGCGTCTACCGGCTGGGCAACAACAAGGGCTTCCGCACCATTGGCGACATCACGCAGGATCTTGACCTCTTCAACATGCCGATCGATATCCGCGTGGAAACCGATGGCAAGACGGTAAATCAGAAGATCGACGTAGTGGGCAACGACTCTCAATACGTCATCGACACGTTTGGCCGTCCGCGGCGCATCAGCATCGACCCCGGCGACTGGGTGCTCAAATCGTCGCCCGACCTGCAGGTGCGGATCTCCATCCTCAAAGGGCAACAACTGGTGGCACAGGGCGATCTGGTGGGCGCGCTGGCCGAATATCAGAAGGCGCTGGTAGCAAACCCACAGAGTTCGTTGGCAAGCTACCGCATTGGCGAACTGCTCTTCACGCAGCGGAACTACCAGGCCAGCGTGAATGCCTACCGCGACGCCCTGCGGGGAGACGATGAACCACCCTGGACCGAGGTTTGGAGTCACATCCAGATCGGCAAGATCTTTGACATCACCGGCCAGCGCGACCGCGCCGTAAACGAGTACCGCCTGGCCGTACAGACGAATGACAATACCCAGGGCGCAATCAATGAAGCGCGTCTCTACCTGCAAAAGCCCTACAAGAGGCCGGATACGGATTAGGCCTGCACGGCTCCAGCGACTCGACTCCAGAAACACAACGGCCAGCCTTCGGGCTGGCCGTTGCTGCGTTCTGCGCCTGCAGGGCTTACTCGCCAGAGCTGGAATGTCCCAGGGAAAGCACCTCGATCTTTACCGGGGCAAGGCCGTTCTCGGTCATCTCCAGCTTTTTCGCCGCGCCGTAGGACAGGTCGATGACCCGTCCATCGTACAGGTAGCCGCGGTCCGTGATGCGTACAACGACAGACTTGTGATTGGCGGTATCGACCACCCGCACGCGGGTACCGAAGGGCAGCGTAGGGTGACATGCCGTCATAGCGTACATATCGAAGATCTCGCCACTTGCGGTGCGACGTCCGTTGAATACCGTCCCGTACCAGGAAGCCACTCCGTGGAAGAGGTCTATGGGTTTCTTGCGGCCGGCCTTGCCCTGTTGATTCAGGGCAGGGGTCGGGCTTGAGGCCGGGGAAGCGGTCGCAGTTGCCACCGGTCTGGACAGAAGCGCATCCGCCTGCACGGTCCTCGAGGAGAGGGCAATCACCGCGCTGACCAGCGCAACACAGGAAGCACCCACGAGCAGCCAAAACTGCATGGGCGCTTTCCGGTTCACGTTGCTTGCGTTTCGTCTTATAAGCATTGGTCCATTTTACTAGTTCGACACTAGTAACCTCAACCATTTACAAGAGATACACGGGGGTTTTTTGCAAGAAAAATGCAGACTCCATGAGCATTTTCCAGTAAGTCCTTACCTCTGTGCAAGTTAGAAATTGCACCAAAAATGGTGCAAAAACCGCCTGTTCCGGAAGGTGAGACTTATGCTGCGCAAATGAAGAAAAGCGGGCGCGCAGCGCAGGGGTATGAAGTACCTTCCCTAAGATCAAAAAAGGCTAGCACGCAGGACTTCGCCGCGTACAGCAACATTTGCTGTTGATAAAACGTCTTTTCCACTGGCTGGATTTTGCAATTGAAAGGAAAGAACTTATGACGAGGCTGGCTTCAAGCGTCCGCATGGTTTTATGCGCCACGATCCTCCTGACGGCATTTGCCAACGCGCAGCAACCTTCGAACTCATCCGTGGGCCCCGTTCCGCCGGGCATTCTTTCCGCCAAAACAGTCTTCGTTTCCAATGCCGGGGCAGACAGCGGGCTGTTTCCGGAGCCATTCAGCGGCGATCCAAGTCGAGGCTATACCGAGTTCTACACAGACCTGAAGGCAACTGGCCAGTTTGATTTGGTCAGCGATCCTTCGAACGCCGACCTGGTGCTGGAACTTCAGCTCACCGCTCCCTACGGCCCCACCAACGCCAACAAGCAGAATGGGACATCCGATCCCCTCCCAATGTTCCGGCTGGTGATCTTCGACAGGAAGACCCATTACGCTCTCTGGACGCTGACAGAATCGGTCGAGGTTGCGTTGTTGCAGAAGACCCACGACCGCAACTTTGACACCGCGCTCTTGGTTCTCGTCGACAGATTCCTGGCGCTTGCGGGTAAACCGTCTGCCGAAGCCCATTAAAGTCGGCGCAGTTTGCAGATTATTTCCCGCGTCCTGCTAGCGTCAGGTTGAAGCAATAAATCAATCATGCGAGGGGACCAATGCATCTGAGCGCAGCAGGGCTGGAGTTATTGAAGGAATTCGAAGGCTTTCGCGATCGAACTTACCTGGACGTGGCCGGGTTTCCAACCATTGGCTATGGGCACAGACTGGCTCATTCCGAGTGCTATCCGCTCGGTATCAGTGAGGCGCAAGCCGAAGTAATTCTGCAGTGGGACGTGCGCGAGGCAGAACTGGCTGTCGAGCGACTGGTCAAAGTTTCGCTTTCTGACGGGCAGTTCGATGCGCTGGTGGATTTCGCCTTCAATCTCGGCGCCAGCCGGCTTGCCACCTCAAACCTGCTCCAGGACTTGAACGCAGGGAAATTTGACGAGGCAGCTGGGCAGTTGCTCCGGTGGGACCACGCCGGAACACAGGAAGTAGCAGCCCTGAAGGCTCGCCGCGAAGCGGAATTTCAGCTCTGGAACAATGCGACCCCAGGCAAGCAGCGGGAGGCCGCTTAAGGGACGGAACGATGGTTCATCGCCAGCTTGTCCAATTGCTCGCCTGCCAGTAAAAAGGCTCCCACACCATACACATAGCTGCTGCCGGGGCTCAGTTCGCCGGGAGCTGCGCCGACTTTCTGAATGGAACCGAGCCTGCCATCGGCGTAGACGTGCGCCAGCATACCCTTCCAGGCCCGCGCGACCACCGGCTCATAGGTCGCGCGGTCGAGCAAGCCCGCATTCATGCCCCAGGCGAGAGCGAACGTAAAGAACGCCGAACCGGAGACCTCAGGGTTCGCATAGGCGTCAGGATCGAGCAGGCCACTACGCCACAATCCGTCCTTTCCTTGAATGGCGGCAACTTCCTGCGCCATCTGGCGAAACTGCTTAACATAGCGCACGCGGGAAGGGTAATCCGGCGGCAAATAGGGCAGAACGCGCGCGAGGCCGGCGAGCACCCATCCATTACCGCGCGACCAGAAGAGCTTGGCGCCATTCTTTTCGTGCTGCTGAAGAAAGCTGGCATCACGGGAGTAGAGATGTGCCGTGGGATCGTAGAGGTGGCTCGAGGTGAGCCACCATTCCCGATCCATGTAGTCAAGGTACCGCTTGTCGCCTGTGGCCTTGGCCAGCCGCCCCAACGCTGGCGGCGCCATGAACAATGCATCGCACCACCACCACAGATCTTTGGCGGGGTCGTCGGGCCGCTGGAGCAACTTGTCCGCCTCCGCCTTGATAGCCGCAATCCGCTCAGGCGAAGGGTGTTCAAAGTACAACTCCAGGTAAGACTGCGCGACCGCTTCATCATCCGCATGGCCGAAGCGCGGACCCAGCTTCCAACCGGTTCGCTCTGCAAAATGGAGCACGGCATCGTGGTAACGCGTGTCGCCAGTGGCGCGCGAGGCCGCCAGCAATCCGTCGTAGAGTGCGGCATATGTCCAGTCTGTGCTGAAGCGGCTCTCGGCGGTGCGCAGTTGCCAGTCCGCCACTTTGCGCATAGCCTTGTTGATCGCGTTCGGCTTGCGCGCGGGCGAAAGGTCCGTAGCAAGCGGTCCCGGATTGACAGCATCGTCCCCCGCCTCACTCGCTTCGGCCGGAGCCTGCGTCCAAGCTCGATCCGCAATACCCGTAAACAGGGCAGACGCAAGCAGGATGACATAAAGCTTCGCAGGGCCTCGTCGCAATCGCATCAATCTCCTCGGTTTCGCGGCGCGCACTCTCACCACCTTCGGAATCACCCGATGAGCGCATCGCATTCGCTCAAACTCAACAAAACCTGACCTCGCGGTACCCATGAAACCGCAGCTCTAAAGTTCAAGGACTTCCAGCCGTTCTTCCGGCTTCAGGTAGCCTTTGCGGCGAAACCAGTCTTCCATGGCCGGCTGAAGGCGCGCCAGCGGCACCCGGTGTCCTGCCTCGAGTAACCCGTCTGCGGCAGGCAGCGTGTCGTCAAAAACGGCGTCATTGGTGAAGTTGCGCATGGCAAAGTTGTCGATCCAGTGAATGGGGCAAACATGCCGCTCGCCGCTGGAGTCAACCCGATGAATGGAAAGCCTGCGCGCAAACATGATTTCACTGTAAATCCAGCCCCGGGCCCTAGGGCTTCTTTTCCGGCGCGACCTTGGCGCCCTTTGTCTGCTGCGTCTCAACGGTAAAGCGCTTGTAGTCGTAGTCGCGCTCAATGAAGTGCTGGCGAAAATTCTTCAGCAGCAGGACGCGGGCTTGCATGGTCCCCTCGCCGCCTGTCGGTAGCCACAATTCCCCGTTCTCATTGGCTTCAGACGACGCCTCCTTGTCATTGAGGTGATTCACGGGCGCCTGGTCGAAGCGGAAGTTCGAGCCTTTCTGAACGCTTGCAAACAGGCCGCCGGCGATGCGGAAGTTGTCGTTGAAACTCACTTCAAGGTGTGCCACCTGGCGATCTGCCTCGTCAATCCATACTGTTCCTGCAAGCTTTTTTGAAGCATCCTCCGCCAGGCCGTGCGTCTTGGCGTCCTTGCGGCCCACAAAGTCAAAGACGATCGTCGGCCGGCCGTGATAACTGAGGCGACGCTCGTTGCGCACGTCCATGATCTCAAGCATACGGCTGACGCTGATGCTCGGCCCCTCGAGCGGCTGGTCGCGCGGCGTTTTCTCCGCCTTTTCCACCAGCCTTGTTACGCGCTCGGTTTCCTTCTGCTGGTCATGATCGTTGAGCGGTTGTCCGTTCTTCTTTACGGTGCGTTCTATCACGTGGCCGTTGACAAAGAAGTCCTCGTTCTCCTCGGTCTCGGTCTTCTTCACTTGACCGTTGGCATCAATGTCCTGGGTTGTCTGCAACGACGTGTAGGTGTAGGACTCGCGCACTTTATCGAGCAGTTTCTGATGGTCTTGAACCTCGCGCATGAGTTGACGAATGTCGGGGAGAGGCGCGTTTACAGGCTGCTGAACCCAGGCTTTCACGACAGGCAGACTGAACAGAATAAAGCCGATAGTCCAAGCGACCTGTCGTAGCAAGCATCAAGAGTCATTCCTGGCGAACGGGTCGCGGTCAGCCCGGTATAAGGAGCCTTCTGTTGGACCCGGAATCGTACCAAAAGTTATGCCGCCGCATGAAGAAGTGCTTTCGTCTCCCGCGTTGCCATGTTATACGTAACTATCCAAGATAATTCCATATGCCCGGGCGCAATGCTGACCAAGACAAGGAGGCATCCTGAATGTTTCGGTTCCTGATTCACTGGTTGCTGACCGCAATTGCGCTGATGATTGTGTGCAGGCTCGTAACTGGATATCAGGTGGAGGGGACGCAGTCGGCGCTTGAGGCAGCCGTGGCGATTGGCCTTCTGAATGGGATACTCGGATACGCGCTGAAAACGATCAGATTTCCTTTTGCTATCATCGCATTCAGCTTGTTCATGGTATTGATCAACGCTGCAGCGATTATGCTTGCCTCGCAGATGGTGGGTGGATTCACTGTCTTCGGATGGGATCCTGCGTTATGGGGGGCGGCCATCCTGTCCTCGATTGGCTTCATTGTTCGGGCCGTATCAAAGGAATAGTCGCCGAGCCGGACGCAGAACCTCCGCGCAAAATTATTTCTCCACCCTTCTAATTACCCGCCATTCAGCCGAAAGCCAGTCGCACGGAATACGTGTCTCCCAGTGCATCGGCGGCGCCATTGCGCATGGGCTGTTATCTGCAAATGAGTCCAGCACGCGGCCGATTGAGCGGATGCTCCCTGTCTGACCTGCTCCCAGCGAAAGCTGTGCTTGTTTGCTGACAGGCTTGAACTAATCGCTTCCGTACAGTATCGTGGTTGCTCGTGATTCGGGACGCTCCCAGGGCGTATCCGTGCGGCGGCGGTTCCGAGGGCTATTTGAAGCGAACCGCTCGGTCGGCCAGAAAAAGGAGAACACTAGAATGATCAAGCTTGTGATTCACTGGGTGCTCAGCGCGTTTCTTTTGCTGGTGATTTCTCACTTTGTACCTGGCTTCCGCGTAAGTGGCATGGAACCGGCACTGATCGCCGCGCTGGTAATCGGCCTGCTCAACGGAACCCTGGGTCTGCTGCTCAAAATCGTCACCTTTCCCATCACCATCCTTACCCTGGGACTGTTTCTCCTGGTGATCAACGCGCTCATGATCCTGTTCGCATCGCATCTTGTCACCGGCTTCCATGTGGCCGGATGGATCCCGGCACTGATCGGCGCGGTGGCGTTGTCCTTGCTGGGCATGGCGCTGCATGCCTTCACGAAAAAGGTGTAGGCTTCGCAGATCTCTCAGGGGCTGCTATTTCGCAGGCGGCGCGGCGAGGTGACGATGGGCGTTTGAGGCCGCACCTTTGGCCGTCACGCGACGATTAGGCTTCTGCGCACTGCTTGCCGGTGTGATTGCCGGCTTCGTTATCGCTTTCACCGGGCGTTTCAGCACCGGACGGTCGAGCGTCTGCGGAGTGCGCATCGCTCCTGCGCTTTGGAACCCGCCGGGGGCAGAGACGCGCGGCATGGCAATCACCTTGGCGGGCTGGGCCGGCTGTACACGGGAGTACACACCCCATCCGCCCCCGGCCACAACAAACACGATGGCTGCAGCGGCTACGCTCCGCATCATCGTGTTGTTCATCCAGCCTCCATGCGGGCGCAGCGGCGAGGGCCAATGCAAAATCCGGCCAGTCCGGGAAGGTTGCTGCAAACCAGCCTTCACGCGATCTTCAAGGCCCTCGGGCGCCGGCAGGGCGGCGATCAGCCTCAGGGTCTTGTCGGCTTCACTCGCCTCGACGCTATTGGCGTCAAATTTATTCCGGTTGGGAGTGTTCATCTGAGACTCCTGGAATGATGGAGCAGGTCGGCCATCAGGTTACGCGCGCGAAATAGCCGGGAGCGGACGCTGGATTCGGTTATCCCAAGAACGGAGGCAATCTCCACGCTGGAGAGTTCCTCGAATGCCGAAAGCATCAGCACCTCGCGCTCTTTTGCGGGCAACTGGTCGACACAGGTAAGAACGTGAGCGTGGTGCTGGGCCGCGGCGGTGCGCTGCTCGGCGGAGAGTCCGTCGGCGGGGAGTACGCGTGCCAGGTCGGCGATGTCATCGGTTTCGGGACGTGTCTTTGCCCGGCGCTTGCGGTCCAGCACAATATTCCAGACAATGCGGATGAGCCAGACGCGATGGTCGCGCACTTCGTCGAGGGTGTCGCGATGGCGGAGAACGCGCAGAAAGGCCTCCTGCACGGCATCTTCGGCGTCGGCCTGGTTGCGCAGGACAGAAAAGGCCACCCTGTAAAGGGTAGAAGCGTACTGGCCCACCAAGGCTGCCAGCGCTCTCTCTTCAACGTGCTGGCGGGTTTCGTCCTGCACGGCGCTTGGGGCGATCTCCATCCAATCTGAAAATACTGTCTGGCCGGCGCTCATACCTCAACCAGACGCAGGCGCCGACGAAAGTGCTCATGGCTTCGCCGTCCAGAGCTTCAGTCTTTGTGGATCAGGAAGGCTCTATTGTCCGGCAAGCTTTTGCGTAGCGATCGACCCGGCCGCACCGTCTTTATCGGCGTCCTTCACCTTGGCCCACAAGGCTCGCGCCTGGTCCTGTTTACCGGTCGCCGCATCGAGGTCGGCAAGGTCCAGCTGCGCGACACTGGCAGAAACGGTGATGGACGGCTTGGCAATGATGGCGTTGTACAAGTCGATGGCCTGGGGGTCCCGACCCGTCTGGTGATAGAGGCCGGCGAGGGCTAACTTCGCCAGGTTGGCCAGGTTGTGGTCCCACGAATCCGCAGCCGCCTTCAACTCCGTCTCGGCCTGGCCGTTCTGGCCCAGGTCCTCATAGGTGATGCCTGCAAAATAGTGAGCTTTGGCGCCCTGGGGCAGCCAGCTGTACTGCTGCGCAACGGCCATAAATTGATCGTTGGCCGCCTTGGACCGCGCATTGGAGGTGGCATAAGTATCCTTCTCCGCCGGAGCGCCGGGCACGGATAGGGGCGCGGAATAAGTATCCAGCGCCTGGCCCAGTGCGGCATCGGCGGATGCCGAGCGCACATTCCAGAAAATCGCGCCGGCAAGGGCCAGAAGTACCACCGCCGCTGCGCTGATGGCCCAACGCATCACACTGCTGCGGTGACCGCTGAGCCAGTTCACGCTGGTCTTAGTAGCCTGGGCAAATTTGTCGCCCTTAAGGGCGTGACGGGTTTGAGTGTCCACGGAGTCTCTTTGTCCTTCTTCGATCGACTTGCAGGCGGGTCCGTACAGGAGGGGGCACTACGACTGCAACCCTATCAGTCTATCAGCGCGCGAAGATGAGCGTCCACACGGGGCAGCGGCGGCGGTCGGGTAAGACGAAGTTAAGCTGCGCCATCAGCACATTTCCTGAGTGAGTTGGACGGCTCCCCGAGCTCCAAGGCTTCATCCCCCCTGCTTGCCCCGCCGAGGCCGCGACGATAGTCTATTGCTATGTATGAGGAATTCCATGTAACCGACCGCTGGAGCGGCGAAGACCTGCATTGCCGCTGGAAGGGCACCATTGTGGCCATTGCGACGCGCCACGCCGACGCCGTGGACGTCCGCTTTGATGTGAACGACCGTCCCATGTGGATCGCGCTGCCCTGCACGGCATGGGTGGAGCAAAAGAAGCGCACCGGCAAAGTGATTACCGACCACCTTGCGGTTCAGGTCGCGGGCCGCTACCTGAAGCAGCTGGTTGAAGAGGGCTACGACGCGCAGCGCGAAATCTACACCATGACGGTCGACGAGGTGCTGAAACAGCTGGATATCGTGGTCGCTGAGGCCAGGGCTCAGGGGTCGATGCCTTCTCTGCCTGTGGGAGTCTAAGAGCTGCATTCGGCTCACAGTTTCACAGGAACACAGTTTCACAGGCTCGGCGTTCTTCTGCAGAGGGCCCGCGGAAACCATTCATAACAATCGAATAAGCGTTGGCCGCACAGCTTCACAGTTTCACAGCCCACAATGCTATTTAGCAATTTTCACTTCAGAGGGTGAGGTTTGCGTCGTCAACGCATTTTCCCCGCTCGTTCTCCAACTTCATTGTGCGCCAGCGGAAGGTAATTTTCTGCAAATCGCACCGAGGAGTTGGGGGTGTCTTTGGCCCCGGAGGCGAGACCTTGCGAAAGCAAAGAAGGTGCAGTCTCGGGCTGCCTGAGCCGGCGGGTGATATTCCGAGTTCAATGCGGCTTTATTCGTGGCGCAACGCTTCCATGGGCTGCACACTCGCCGCGCGCCGCGCCGGAATCCAGCTTGCGGCAAGAGCTACGGCCAGCAAAAGAAGAATTCCCGCGCACAACGTTGTTGGATCATTCGGCTGAATGCCGTAAAGCATCGACTTAACCAGCCGCGTCAGCATCAGGGCCGTACCTGCTCCCGCGACAATTCCCACAACTGCCAGACCTGAGCTTTCGCGCAGAATCATGCGGCGCATTTGTCCCGGCTGGGCTCCGAGCGCGAGACGAATGCCGATTTCAGTTGTCCTTCTGGCCACCGAGTAGGACATGACGCCATAGACGCCCACGCAGGCAAGGGCCAGGGCGAGCACACCAAAGCCCGCGGTGAGTGAAGCGAAGATGCGCTCCTGCTGCATGGTGGAGTCGATCTGCTCGCGCTGTGTGCGCAGATCAATGAGCGGCAGATCGGGATCGATGGACTGGACCACGCGGCGAATATCCGGAGCAATGGCCTCTGTCTTCAGCCGTGTGCGAACCTCATAGGTCGCGCCGAAATCGAGGTTCGGGGTTTGCAGGTATGGCTCAAAAAACATCGGCACGGGATTCTGCTTCAAGCTCCAATAGCGAGTGTCGGCGCACACTCCCACGACTTCAATCCAGTAGCCGGGCTTGCCCTCGCGAGGATGAAAGTGCGCACGGAAATGTCGGCCGACTGGGTTCATGCCGGGGAAGGCCGTGCGCGCCAACGCCTGATTGATAATGGCTACCTTCGGCGATGTGGCCGTATCGCTTGAGTCAAAATCCCTGCCCGCGATGAGCGGAATCCCCATGGTCTTGAAGAACCCAGCGCCCACTGCGTTATTCATCGCAGATTGTTCCTTGTCCGGGTTCAGCTTCTCTCCTTCAGGCAAGAAGCTTGTGTTCTCCATGCTGTCGGAGATGAATGCAACCTCAGACAGGGTGACAGCTTCAACGCCCGGTAGGGTCCGCAGCCGCTCCTCAAGCCGATGGTGCAGAGCCAGATCGGTGGGCGGCGGATAGCGCGACTCCGGCTGCTGGATGGCGAACAGCAACAAGTGATCGCTGCGGAATCCGGGATCGATGTGGGCCACGTTATAAAGCGTGCGGACAAAGAGAAACGCACCAGTTACCAAGACTGTCGAGAGCATCAATTGAAAGGCGACGATGGCCTTTCCGCCAAGCCCCTTGCGGCGACGCGTCGCAGTTTGCGCGGTCTCCTTCAGCCCTGAACTGACCTCGGTACGCGTAGCCTGCCAGGCTGGAGCGATGCCGAACAGGAGCCCAGCGGCCAGCGTGACAGTAGTAGTGAAGAAGAAGATTTGCCAGTCGAAGTGGACGGTCATGTGATTCGCGTTCCACGGGTTCGACATCAGCCGGGGAAGCACCTTGCGCCCGGCAAAGGCCAACACAAAACCCGCCGTTCCTCCAATGCAGGAGAGCAGCAGGCTCTCTGTCAGGACCTGACGCAGGACGCGGCTCCGCCCGGCTCCCATTGCAAGGCGAACACTAATCTCTCGTTGCCTGGCAGACGCACGCGCAAGCAGCAGACTGGCAATATTGGCGCAGGCAAGCAGCAGTACCAGCCCGACAACTGAAAGCAGCAGATCGACGGGCTTACCGAATTTTTCTTTGGAGTCAAAGAAGCCGCGGCTACCATCGCTCAAATACAGGCGAGGTATCGTCTGATTGGCGTCGGGGTGCAGCGTCGCCCGCGCAACCGCGGCGAGAGAAACGCTGAGTGCGGCTTCGGCTTCGGCGTTCGAGACTCCAGGTTTTGCCCGGGCCATGATATTGAGCCACCATTGTCCGGGGTCAGAGTTGTAGAGTAATGAACCGCCTTCTCCCTTGGGCACTACAAGTGGCTGCAAACTGAGAGGCAAAAAGACGTCCGGCAAGAACTGCACGCTTTCGGCCCCAGTAAATCCGCGGGGCGTTACGCCAACGACAGTCACTGGAACCAGGTTGACCTTAATGACCTGTCCGAGCACACTCGGCGAGTTGCCAAAGGATCTCCGCCAAAGTGCCGCGCTGATGAGCACAACTGGAACCGCTCCCGCTCGATCGTCAGAGGGCTGAATCGCGCGCCCCAGAATCGGGCGCACGCCCAGTTGCGAGAAGTAGTTGCCTGAAACCATCTCCCCTTGCAACACCTGTGCGTTGCCATTGATGGTGGAGTTCAATCGTCCGACGTCTTTGAATGCGAACAGATCCTGGAGGACGTGGTTGTCCCGCTGCAGTTGTTCGTAGGCCGGAAAGGAAAAGACGTTGCTGGTAATACCGCCCGATCCAATGTCCCAGTTTCCCCAGAGGTTGGTGATGGCCACTCTTTTGTCGCCTGCCCAGTTGAGCAGTCGAAGTTGCTCAGGTTGAGGTACAGGCAAACGGTCGTAAAGCAGTTGTTTGGCGATGGAGAAGATGGTCGTATTGGCGCCGATCGCGAGGGCGAGCGAGGTGGCTGCAATGGCCGTGAACCCCGGACTCTTGCGCAGGATGCGAATGCCGTAGCGCAGGTCGGCCCAGAGCTCATCCCACCAGCGCAGGCCGAGAGAAGCGCGCATGCCTTCTTTGTGAATCAAAGCTGGGCCGAGGGCTATGCGAGCTTTGCGTGCGGCTTCGGCAGGCGTGTCACCCATCCGGATGAAATCCTCGGAGAGGCTCTCAAGATGGTTGGCGAGCTCGACTTCCATCTCGGATTCGAGCTCACGACGATGAACCACGGCACGGAACCAGGAACTGCTTTGGGTAAGAATGCTCGCGAGGAGTGATTTCAGTCTCATGGTTGTCTATTCCCTGGTCGCTGTCTTTCTTATGCTCCCTGCGGCCTAGCACGCAGAATGCCGTTGATGATGCCGGACATGCGGTTCCACTTCGCAGTCTCTTCGCTGAGCCGTTCGCGTCCAGCACGCGTGAGCTTGTAGTACTTGGCGCGGCGATTGTTGTCGCTCTCGCCCCACTCGCTGGTGATCGCTCCCTGATGCTCAAGCCGGTAGAGCGCGGGATAGAGAGACCCTTGCTGAATGACCAACTCCTCGCCGGAAATCTGCTGAATGCGCAGGAGCACTCCGTAGCCGTGCAAGGGGCCGAGCGATACAGCTTTCAGAATCAACAGGTCCAGTGTGCCCTGCAACAGATCCGCCTGCCGATCCGGCTTTTCCTGCATCATCGCGCTCTCTCCTTGACGCTCTAGGAAGGAAAATATTCCAACTCTCCTAGAGTGTCAAGGAGAAAGTGGAATTGAAAATGTGTCGCGAGACAGGCGCCACGGTTGCGCGCCGTATTAAAACTCGATCATGAGCTGATGAGAAATGTGCGGTTTTTTGCTGGCGTGCGTCTTATGAATGTGCGGACCGAAGCCAGCTTGAAGGTTTTGGCTCCCCCAGGCCGCACGCTCCAGATCGAAAACTCCGATGCGAGGTGCTCGAGAAATCGCACCATGCATCGCTACGTCTGCCAACGGCCCAGAGAGTGTGAGGCGTTGGAGCAAACTGCGAAGGATGCCTTCCGCAACTCTTCGCACCATCGACGGATAGGGTAAGTCCTTTCGGGAAATCGTCCGCCTCGTGCGCTTGCGGAAGACATGCTCCGCTCAACTTCCATCGACTGACTTAATCCAAATCCCTCAAAGGAGTTGCACATGTCGAGTTCGAAACGGCTTTCCCTCAAAGGCACCGAACACGCCACACTCTCTGGAGCGCGCGCAATTGGACCCACCGATCCTCATCAACTTATCGAAGTTTCTGTCATCCTCAAACACCGTCAGCCCTTGGCGGCATCCCCGAATGAAGGCAAAGTCCTAGGCCACGAAGATTTTGCCAAAATGTATGGCGCCGACTCCGCACACATCGACAAGATCCGGCAGTTCGCTCAACAGGCCAATCTGCAGATGCTGGAGCGTGGCGACGAAGTGATGCGCCGTTCAGTGACCCTGGCCGGAACCGCCGCGGCAATGGAGAAAGCGTTCTCAGTTGAATTGATTGAGATTGAACATCCAGACGGAAGCTTTCGCAGCTTCAATGGCGCAATTCTGATGCCTGAGGAGTGCGCTTCGTTTGTGGAGGGCGTTTTTGGACTTGATGACCGCCCCGTGGCAAAGCCGCATTTTCGCTATCGCAGCGACCACCGCGCCTTTGGCGTCCGCGCCTCGAACACATCGTATACGCCGTCGCAAGTTGCAGCGCTGTATTCCTTCCCCAAGGATGCAAACGGATCGGGACAGACCATCGGAATCATCGAGTTGGGGGGCGGCTATCGTCCGGCCGATATCCGCGAATACTTTCAGTCGCTGGGAATCAAACCCCCGGCGGTGAAGAGCATCTCAGTGGACCATGCGAGCAATCGCCCCACTACGCCGCAAAGCGCGGATGGCCAGGTTATGCTCGACATCGAAGTGGCCGGGGCGGTTTCGCCGGGGGCGTCGATCGCCGTCTACTTCGCGCCCAACACCGAGCGCGGCTTCCAGGACGCCGTGAGCACCGCAATTCACGACCAGCTCCACCGGCCGTGTGTGCTCTCAATCAGTTGGGGAAGTGCAGAGGTCAACTGGGCGGGGCAGTCGATGGAGTGCTTTGATCAGATGGCGCGCGAAGCTGCCCTGCTGGGCATTTCCATCACCGTAGCGTCAGGAGACAACGGCTCGGCCGATGGGGTGGAAGACGGCAAGAACCACGTCGACTTTCCGGCGTCTTGCCCTTACGTGCTGGCAGCAGGCGGCACGCGGCTCGCGGTGGCCAACGGTTCCGTTCACAGCGAAATTGCGTGGAACAATGGGGCCATCGGCGGAGCCACGGGCGGCGGATACAGCGCCGTGTTTGCGCGTCCAGAATGGCAGTCCAAAGTCGTCACCCAGCCGGGACGCGGCGTGCCCGATGTGGCCGGCAATGCCGATCCTGAAACCGGCTACAAAGTGCTCGTCGATGGGGAGCAGGCGGTGGCAGGGGGAACCAGCGCGGTCGCTCCCTTGTGGGCCGGGCTGATTGCCCTGCTTAACCAGAAGCTCAACACCCGCCTGGGCTGCATCAACCCGGCGCTTTACAGCATCGGCCAGTCAAGCGGGTTCCGGGACATCACGATGGGAAACAATGGCGCATTTTCCGCATCGCACGGCTGGGATGCTGTGGCAGGACAAGGATCTCCCGTGGGCACGCATCTGCTGCAAGCGCTGCAAAGCAAAGTGCCAAAATTGCATTCCGAAAAGATGGAACAGACTCATGCCGGGAGCGTGCATTGAGTGAGGGGCGAGAGGGTTGGAGCCTCTCACTAGCCGGCGCGGGGCAGAAGCCTTCCAAGGGCTTCTGCCTCGCGCGGTCGTCGATCAGCGCTTTTTGCGAGATTGGCGCAAACGCAAAAAGGCCATGCCGTGGAGGCATGGCCTTTTTGCGTTCGCGCTGTCCAACGTGATTGGCCGCAAGGGGTTTGTGGCGATCTTGCGATTCACGGACAAATTAGGAGCGGGGATGGTCGTCAGGAATCATTCCTTGCTTGAGGGCTGCTTTTCAATCGCTTCCAGCAGTTCCTGAGCAGACTTCGATCCGCTTCGAACAGCCTCATGCAGCCAATACTCCGCCACGGCACGGTTCTTTGGAACGCCATTTGCTCCGTTGAGTGCGTAACGTCCAAGGACAAATCGAAACTCGTAATCGCGATGATCACGAACCTTTCGATAGACGGCCAGGACGTTTTGATATACCTGTTCGTCATTTGCGGCTGCGCTCTCCATTCGGAATGCCTCGCGAAGCTGCACATCGGGGTCATCCTGGTCCATGGCGGCCAGCGCTGCCGGCGTGGGATCGCGAAGAGGATCGTCGTGTACATAGTAAGCACCGTATTCCCTTCGTGCCTTTATTAAGGCTTGGAAAACAGCCTCGGCGCCTGCTCGCTGCTCCGCGGTCATCGATGAAGTCATTGCCTTAAGCAATGAGATTTCCCCAAAAGACTTTTGTGCGTTAAGCCGCGTCCAGGCAACCGCATCGTACCCGGTAAAGTCGTGCGCGATACCCTCGTTAAGAGCTTCAACATAAAAATGCTGGGCGTTATCGATGTTGTATGCCACGGCCCGTTTGCAATAGCGTAGCCACATGTCACCATCTGCAGGCAGATCGTCATTTCCGATCTTGTATTCAACGGCGCTTTGATACTCCTTCTGACCTAGGAGTTCCTGCGCAATCATTCGCGCCCATAAAAGGTTCTGTGCGCGCCCCTTTATATCGTTGCCAGCACTGTAAATTCCGTCAATGACGAAGTTACCGAGTTCAAGTTGGGCGAGCCGCGCCTGGGGTTGGCTGGAATCGATCAGAAGCCTTAGATAAATCGCAGTGGCTTTGGGGTAGTACTTTCCTGCTGCGGTCGGATCGTCTTGTGCTGCAGCCTTAAAGGCCTCGGCCATCTCGAATAAGTCCTGCGGCCTGCCCGCCGCGGTGTACCAGCGCTCGACGGCATCAAGATCCTTCTGGAAGTATCCATGGGCATAGAACATCCCCACCATTCCCTTTTTGTCTGCATCGACTGCGCCGATGCGAAACATCTGTTCGGCTTTGACAGAGTCTGCTGGAACGCCGAGCCCCTGCATGTAGGCAAGGCCCAGTTCCCATGCTGCGTCCTTGTTCCCTTTGGCAAAGAGATCCAGATTCACCTTCGCGATATCCGCATCTGACAAAGGTTCATGCAGTGTCGCCCACAACGTCTCTTTCGCGGGCGACACACCGTAGGTTGTCTTCACGAACGGGGCCTGCGACGCAGCGATCGTCGCGAGGGCTCCGGGTAGTATTGCGGCACAAACGAACCTGATAATCTTGGTAGCTTGGATCACGGGCTTCACCCTAAGCATATTAGGTCGCCGATCCAGAGTCGTCCAAACGCAAAAAGGCCATGCCGTGGAGGCATGGCCTTTTTGTTGAA
>CAWACG010000003.1:0-45333 GCA_963780515.1 uncultured Acidobacteriaceae bacterium | reverse complement strand
ACAATGAGATTGAAGCCGTCTCAGCCACACCCCGCAACCGGCTTCCCGGCCCATGCCGCTGTGAATTGAAACTCGTCTGTGAAGCTGTGAAACTGTGCAACCTCACCTAACCGCCTGCAGTTTCAGTCACTTTCCTCCACTGCCTGTGAAGCTGTGAGACTGTGAAACTGTGAAACTGTGTGGCTCCTCCGAACTAGGGCAGTATCAGATGCCTCCTTGGACAGACTTTACACGGACGCAGATAATCTAGTGCCACAATCAACCAAAACCCGCCATGAATGCGCCAGTAAGCTGCCAGAATCTGTCCATGTCCAATTCCCTAAAGTCACTCGTTGCCGCAGATTGCCCCTCCAGCACGCACCACCGGCAGAGTTCCTTTGAGCGGCTCTTCCGAGCTATCATCGTAGCTACTGCAATGACA
This sequence comes from uncultured Acidobacteriaceae bacterium, assembly GCA_963780515.1. Lineage (GTDB taxonomy): Bacteria > Acidobacteriota > Terriglobia > Terriglobales > Acidobacteriaceae > Telmatobacter. Next base: position 44,912 of record CAWACG010000003.1, on the reverse strand, counting down.
ACCACGCCGGTTTCACTATCCCATCGCAGACTTGGCAACTCCGATCTATTGCTGACTCCCATCGGCTTTGGCGCATGGGCCATCGGCGGCGGCAACTGGGAGTTCGCTTGGGGCCCTCAAGACGACAACGAATCCATCGCCGCAATTCATAAGGCCCTCGACCTGGGCATCAACTGGATCGACACAGCAGCAATCTACGGACTCGGTCATTCAGAAGAAATCGTCGGCCGCGCCATCAAAACCGCCACCCGCAAGCCCCTGGTCTTTACCAAGTGCTCCATGCGCTGGCACCAGGACCGAACCATCTACCGTTCCCTCAAGGCCGCATCCGTCACCGAGGAACTCCATGGCTCTTTGCGTCGCCTTGGCGTCGAAACCATCGACCTCTACCAGATTCACTGGCCCAATCCGGATCCCGAAATCGAAGAAGGTTGGGAAACCCTGGCCAAACTCCGCAAACAAGGTAAGGTCCGCTGGATCGGCGTCTCCAACTTCTCCGTCGCGCAGATGAGGCGCGTCCAGAAGGTTGCGGCCATCACCAGCCTGCAACCGCCTTACTCTATGCTGCGCCGCGCAATCGAAGAGGAAACTCTGCTATTCACGCAGATCAACGGCATTGGCGTAATCAATTATTCGCCCATGGTCTCAGGACTCCTCACCGGCAAGATGACGGCTGAGCGCGTTGCATCATTCCCAGAGGACGACTGGCGTCGTCGCTCGCCCGAGTTCAACGAACCGCGCCTGAGCCGCAATCTGCGCCTGGTTGAGTTGTTGCGTGAGATCGGCAGCGCGCACGCGGTCGCGCCCGGCGTGGTCGCCGTTGCCTGGACTCTCCACCACCCCGCCATCACTGCCTCCATCGTCGGCGGCCGCAGCGCCGAACAAGTGGAGGGATTGGCGCCTGCGCTCGAATTCCGCCTGAGCCGGGAGGAGTACGCAAGCATTCAGACCTTCCTGGAGCAGAAACCCGCCTGAAATAGCTCCATGCGCACAAACAAAGACCCCGGCTTCGAAGCCGGGGTCTTTGTTTTGTGAAGTAACAAGCTGCCTTACATCGCGGCAACAAAGTCGGGAACGACCATCGCCGCATTCTCCTGCAGCAACTGAGTCATCCGTGCTGCCATTCCTGTATACATGGATGCAGCTCTGAATGCGTTGACACGAACGCCTTCGCTGGCCTGGCTGAATGCGTATTGGCAAAGAGCCATCAAAACGCAAACACGGATTTGCATGGCGTCGCTGCGCAGGGTCTCCACGAGTTCGCGATCGACCGAACCGCAGCTCTTCGAGGCGAAGTCCGCCATCTCAAGCATGACCCGTGCATTTTGATAGATTGCCCAGAGGCCGTGTGCGCCCTGAATGCGCGTCCAGGTTTCTTCAGGGGTGGAGTTTAAGCCCTCTTTCCACAGGAAATGGTCGCTCAACTCCCGGGCGCTCCAGTCGGGCCGCAAGCGGCTCAGAAGCGATTCCCACGATTGAGTGTTCCGGCGGCGAACGCCGGCCCTCCATCGACCAAGGTAGAAAGCCACAATTGCGATTGCGGCAATTTGAAGCAGAGGAAACATCATCGGTCGTCCTTAAACCGGCTTACGGCAATCTTTGGTTACTTCCAGACGGCCCCGGCTGGTTCTTACTGTTCCTACTACTTGTAGCAGAAAACCCTCGCCTGTGGACGGGAATCTGCCAGTTTTGTGCTGCTATCCCTGCAAATGGTACCCACAGTCTCAGCACACTTACGTAACTTAAAGTAACCCATCGATTTGGTCAATGATACTTTACGGTGAGCACCGGCGGCGGGTGGGGGTCTCGGCGCAATTGAGTTCGGCAGCTGATTCCGTAATGGGAATGCGGCGAAATTCCTGGCTTTGCCGTGGTGATTTCGGCCACAGAATCCTGGCCAGGCGGGTCGAAATCGCCTCAGGGTTTGGGCCTTCTCTGCCTGTCCGCGGCTGCAGAATTGGTAAGTGCAGCTCGGTCGGCGCGTGCCACTCCTGCCACCGCCAAGAGAAAGTTCTGCATCTGTGGAGTAAACTCTCGCCGCTCCGCCTCTTTCTGCGCGAAACTGAATACCCAATACATCATTGCAACGATATAACTTGCAATCAGAGCCTGGTTCAGACGAACGTACTCCGCGGCGGTTGTTTGGTGCGTATGCAGCATCGCCGCGCCAAGGCTTGCCAGCGAATAGAACCCAAGCCCCGTGGCTACCTGCAATTCTCGGTCGCGCCAGCCGATTGAAAGCCATTGGCTACATCCTGCAAGCACTAGGAAAAAGAAGACTCGAAGGATCGACACGGTCTGCTGAAGGCGCACAATCGAATACCCTTGCCAACTCAGGTGCGCCAATTGGGGCACAGCCGCAAATGGCCAGATCGCAGCCCCAAGGCTGAGCACCAACAGAGAAATAGCGAACAAGGCGCTCCGCGGCAATGACGCACGAATAGGACGCAGAATCGACCACGCGAGTTCGATCAAAACGGCAAACTGCAAGACCGAATCTAGCGCAGTCTGAACCAGGTAGGTTGAGAGATTATAGCTCGAAGGGAAGTATTGACTGCTTACGAAGACACCAGCATTGCTCAGCAGATCCCAACCGCAATAAATACAAAATAGAGGAAGCAGTCGCCAGACACGCCTATAGAGAAGCAGCCCTACCACGGCTGCTTCCGTCACGATATCCGCGAGCCAGATTGTATTGTCCACACTCATCATCATCGACACCCTGTATGAACTGATCGATGCGATGCACTGAGTGTAACAGTAATCTTACGCCGGTAATGCAAATTGTCCGCCTACGCGGTTTGCAGCTTTGTGCCCTTCGGGAACGGAATTGGTCCCGCCGGAGGTTCAGCAGCCAGCTTTGTGCCCTTCGGGAACGGAATCGGTCCCGCCGGAGGTTCAGCAGCCAGCTTCGTGCCCTTCGGAAACGGAATCGGTCCCGCCGGAGGCTCAGCGGCCAGCTTTGTGCCCTTCGGGAACGGAATCGGTCCCGCCGGAGGCTCAGCAGCCAGCTTTGTGCCCTTCGGGAACGGAATCGGTCCCGCTGGAGGTTCAGCGGCTAGCTTCGTGCCCTTCGGAAACGGAATTGGTCCCGCCGGAGGTGCACTCGCATAACTGGCGGATACGGCCAGAGCTAGCACAAAGACAACACCGGAGACTCTCATCGTAATCGTACGCATATAGATGAACTCCTTGCACAAGAAAAGAAATATGCAGGAGAAGACTAACCCAAACAGGGCACATAATCTACAACAAAAGTACTGATTGAGCCAAAAATTTTGGCGAGAGGAATGCGTTTTCACGAAAAGTGGTTAGAGCCGGTGCTCTTGAGCGTCCGGTGAATCTCTATTATGCTTTTTGTTTTCTTTTGCTTGCGTCGATACTCTCTCAGCTTTCTCTCCTTGTGTTATCGGACAGCGGGTCAGGGCCAAAAAAATGCTCCAGCACCTCCAGGTGAGGTCAAAAACCCGGCCAAGGTACGTTCGTACCGGAAATTCCCGTTTTGGGAGGCCTCCAAAGCCCTCGCGCCAGTCCGTGCGCCCCATGCAGATTTCACTGCTTCATGAGCGCCTCGCAAGGGTATCTTGGACCAGGCAGGGCAACACTTTTTAACGAGGATCGACCTTTGATTTCAGAGTTGCGCAAACGCTTCAACCAGGACTTTTCGGTGGAGAAATACGCCCAGTTGCTCGCTCTGCTTGAAAGGCTCTGCCAGACCAGGATCGAGTTCCGCGTCTCCGAGACGCCGATCTTCGTTCCGCTCTCCCTCCTTAATGAGATCGCAACGGAAGGCGCAGCCCTCGCACAGGCTCTGATTACCGACAAGACATATCTCGCATCCGCTCGCAGGGCCATTCCCCAGGGCTACCAGGTCGCCAATGAGACACCTCACCCGCACTTTCTCACCGCCGATTTTGCGCTGGTGCGTACTTCCCAGGATGAACTGACTCCCAAATTGGTCGAAATACAGGCGTTTCCATCTGTCTTCGGCTACCAGGCTGCCCTTTGCTCTGCCTACAGGGAGGTGTTCTCTCTACCTGGCTCAATGGGCACGTTCTTGAGCGGTTTGACCGAGAACAGCTACTGGGATCTGTTGACGCGCACCATTCTTGGGCGGCATGATCCGGAGAATGTCGTCCTGACTGAGGTGGACCCTCAGCACCAGAAAACGCTGCCGGACTTCAACGTCACCGCCCGCCGTCTCGGCATCGCCGTTGTGGATATAACCAGCCTGCAAGCCATTCAAAACAAACTGCATTACCGGAATTCAGACGGCCGCCTTGTTCCCATTCACCGCGTGTATAACCGCGCCATTGCCGATGAACTGATTGCGCGCCAAATCAAGCTGCCGTTTGACCTCTCACATCCGTGGGACGTGGAATGGGCCGGCCATCCCAATTGGTATTTCCTCATCAGCAAGTTTTCGATCCCCTGGCTTTCGCACTCCCGTATGGACCATCTGGTAGTGCCACCTGCGGTCCTTTTGAGCGACTTTTTAGAAGGTCCCGGCTGTGCGGAACTCGTGGCCGCCGGCGTAACGCTCCCTGCGAGTCATGGACCTGACACCGTCTATAGCGATCTGCTTCTCAAGCCGCTATTCTCTTTTGCAGGCAGAGGGATTCAGTTTGATCCCACGCGTGCACAGTTGGAGGCGGTTCCAGCAGAACTGCGACCGGACTACCTTTTGCAGCAGCGAATGCATTTTGTGCCGAATATCGAGACTCCGCACGGCCTTACCCAGGCCGAAATCCGCATTCTTTACCTATGGCCGGACGGAGGTAACCTTACCTCTGCGCTTTCGTTGGTGCGCCTCGGCCGCGGAAAAATGATGGGGGTGGATCACAACAAAAACCAAGCCTGGGTAGGGGCCTCGGCCGCGTTTTGGCCGGAGGAACATTCTTGATTGCGTTCTTTAACAGGTGTAAGTTTCATGGTTGTGCCTGTCTTTGGTTGACTGTTCGATTACCTTCTAAACTTTCGTGCCCTAGTTGGAAAAGCAAAACTCATGTACAGTTGCGTTTAGGTCCAAGAAGAGGATCGTGGAAGTAGTTTATGGATAATACGAGACCAGCTCGATCGCCAAAACATAGCCGTACTCGCCGGAGTTCTCCGCCGAAAGAAGTACGGTGCGCAGTCCGCTTCCCGCTTGCGTTGGCAGTTGTTGTATCAGCCGGTCGTGAAGAGCAGTCAGCCTTCACGCGGAACGTCTCGGCCAACGGCGTCCTCTTTGATTTACCCGACCCGCTGAAGGTGGGTCAGGGTATCGACTTCTCTCTCCTGATGCCGGGGGATGTGCTGGGTGCGGCGCGAGACGTCATGGTTCGCTGCGCCGGGCGTGTGGTACGCTGCTCCATAAGCCAGGGACAGTATCAGGCTGCAGCGACTATCGATGAGTATCGATTCGTGGAGCAGTAACGACGCTGCTTGGCAGCATTGCGGCCTATTATGGAATTTTTGGACGACACCCCCAATGGCGAAGTTCTTGACGGCCCGGTCAGACCGGGTACGGTACGGATCATTCTTGCGGATTCGCAAGCTATCTATCGTGTAGGCATCCGTAAGATCTTCGCGCTCGAAGACGATATTCGCGTGGTTGCGCAGGCTGACTCACTCGAAAACCTGCATGCAGCGATTGAACGCTATCCGACCGATATTGTCCTGCTTGAAGGCAGTCTCCTCACTGGCACCGCGAACGCGATTCCTGAATTGCTCCGCCTTGCTCCCGACGTAAAGCTGATCGTCCAGGCTATCGCAAACGACGAAAACCAGACCGTCGAGCTCTATCGCCGCGGCGTCCGCGGCATTATCTCCCGCTCCATATCGCCCGATCTGCTGGTGCGCTGTGTGCGCAGAATCGCCGCCGGAGAAACCTGGATCGACAACCAATCGGTCAATTGGGTCATCGACGCCTATCGCTCCCAGGCAGCCGCGCTGGTAAGCCCGCGCAGCCAGCCTCGTCTCTCGCCCAAGGAAATGGCGATTATCACCTGCATCACCCAGGGCAAGCGAAACAAGGAAATTGCGTTTCAGTTGGGAACCACAGAGCAGGTGGTCAAGAATTATTTGCGCAAGATCTATGACAAGCTGGGAGTCTCCGATCGTCTTGAGCTAGCCCTCTATTGTCTGCACAACAAAATCATTCAAGCCGATGTGGACGAAGAGACCGTCGCGAAAAAGATTGTAAGCCGATAGAAATCTATCGGCCTGCTGGTCCACTCACGATGGACGAGCGATCATCTGCCTAAGAGACACCCTCCCCGCAAACTCGGTTCTCTGAAGTATTGGCGCCGTCGCAGCTCACGGCATTCTGTCCTTCCAAGCAATTCTTTCGCGCGACTTCGAGCAGGCGCGTCAATTCTATCAACTCATTCTTGCCCAGGTGGCCGAGCAATTCATTGGGCGCCCGCTCGATGACTGGGTCCATCTGGCGTAACAACTCCAACCCTGATTCGGAGATCTGTGTCCACACCACTCGGCGGTCGTGCCGGTCGCGCTGCTGCTTGATCAGCTTCAGCGCCTTCAACCGCGCCAGAAGCCGCGTAATGTCTGGGTCGGCGGTAATCATCCGGTCCCCGATCGCTGAACACGTGAGGCCTTGGGGATGCGCGCCGCGCAGGATCCTCAATACGTTGTACTGGGTTGAAGTGATACCCCACGTACGGCTCCTGTGCTGGAATGCCCGCTGAAGACAATCGGCCGTCCGCAGCAGGTTAAGAAGCGTCTCTTCCTCCACGCTTGAAAAAGGACGTCCCTGGGCAATTTCAGTCTTCAGGCCAGCCATTGATAATCTCCCACAATCGATTCCTGTTTCTTCGTGATTGCTCTCGTCAGACCCGGGTCCTTATCGCTTCTGCCGGGTTATTGCTTCACGGCTTCCAGATCAATGCTGAGTTTGACTCCATCGCCCAAGAAGCTTGCCGGGTACTTGGTTCCGATACCGAATGCGGTCCGGCTGATGGTTGTAGTGGCAGAGAACCCAGAGTGCGGCCTGTTATCCACGCCTGTAACCGGGCCTGTCGGACCCTCAACTTCAAGTACCACGGGCTTCGTTTCACCATGCAGTGTCAAGTTGCCTGTCACGGTTAGACTGCTCCCGTTCTTTGCCACTTCAGTACTCACAAACCTTGCGCTCGGAAACTGCGCAACATTGAAGAAATTTAAACTTTTCAGGTCGGCATCTCTAGGGCTTACGCCAGTGTCCACTGTGTTTACGTCAATGGTGACATCGACGGTCGACTTGGTGATATCTCCCTCGTTGAGGACAATCTGGCCGCCAAGATTGCCAAATCGCCCTCGCACATTTGATAGACCCAAATGAAGAATCGAAAAGTTGATTTCGCTATGCGCTTTATCGAGAACCCAGGTTGAAGTTTGAGACAGGGCCGTGGAAGCAGCAAGCGACAAAAGGCAAATCAGGAGTGCGATACGCTTCATCAGTCAATTCCTCTCAACAATGCTGAAGGCGTCTCCGCAATATTCCCGACGGAAGACGGGTCTATTGGGGCGGATGTTGGGGCTGCAGCGAAATGAATGATAGCCCGATGGGAGCCTCAAGCGCCTGCATCATTGGATGGAGATTGGAATGTATTTGTTGCAACAAATATCATTGAATGATGGAATCAGCCAGTGACATCAATGATGTCCTGGGTTCAGTATTCGTTCATGGCGCTGCAATAAAGCGGGTGAGGCCTGAAAGAGTCACTTCCAATTTGATCGCAGTGCTACCATGCAGGTGTAGCCGCACCTTGACTTATTGCACAGTCACGGTGAAACTCCCCGCCCTCGTGATACCGTTGGACGTCGCTGTCAAAGTCACCGTATATGCCCCAGGCTTCGTTCCGGGGTCAGTCTGAACTGTGCCACCACCGCTGCCTCCACAGCCACCCGATCCGCCAATGCAAATCAGCAGCAGCAGCGCTAACGGAAACCTTTTCCGCCGTCTACCCGGAATCGCGAACAGAAAAACGCAAGCGACAGCGCCAAGTCCATAGAGCCCCTTGGCTGACTTCAGCTGCACCCCCAACGGATGGGCGGCCGTGGTCGAAACTGTAAGTTGTCCAGTGGCTGTCGTGGAGTTCAGGTTTACGGTGATCGCTGGGCACGTAGCCTCCAGCATGGTGTTCGGCAGTGCGCAGGAAATGCTCACCGGTCCGAAGAAGTTGTCCACGCCTGTGAGCGAAACACTGGTCGTACCCTTTTGTCCCGCGGTGACCGTCACATCGGGTATGGGCGGAGTGATGTTGAAAGTGGTATCGACTACTAAAACCGGCACCGAGTACGAGCCCACAGACCCCAGGTAATTCGCGTCTCCACTGTAGGACGTGGTGAAAGTGTAATTCCCTGGAGCATCGATCGAAGTACTAAGTGTCGCTGCCAGGTAGGCAATGGAATACGTACCGGATGACGGTGAGAAGCTTCCGTTTCTTGGGTTGTAGGTGATGGTGCCGGGAGCCGGAGTGCCATTTTCGAGAATCGAAATCGTCCCGGTAGGCGCCTGCAGAATGCTCTGCGTGTAGACAGGCACAATCACTTCAAATGCCTGACCGGAGTCCGCCAGATATCCTCCCAGGTTCTGGTTGTTGTAGGGAAGATTGTAGATCTCAAGATTCGGAAAAGTCGCCGCCTGCGTTACCGTTGCGTTCAGCGTTCCGCTGCTCGCGTTATAGCTGCTGTCGCCGCCGTACTGCGCTTGAATCGCATAATTCCCCACGCTGGTGAACTCGCCCGCCAGCGTCTGGTCCTCGGTATAGCCCGCGGAATTGAGCGCGTAGCTTCCTGCGTCAAGGACCTTGCCGTTGTTGGTGAAGCTCACATTCCCCGTTGGACACGCCACCTGGGTCTGCTGCGGATTCGGTGCGCAGGCTGTGCCCGCGGTACCGCTCACATCGCTACGCAGGAAGAAGATCGAACCGTACGGAATAGTGCTGGTTGAGTAAAAGCTGTAGCTGGCGGAGGGATACGCCATCAGCGTCGTTTTCGTGAGGCTGTCTTCTTTTCCTACCGTTACCTGAACGGGGGCCGAGTCGCTGGCGCCGAAGGTCGAATCGCCCGGATAGTGCGCAGTTACGTTGTAAGTTCCGCCGGGAAGCAGAGTCGTAGTGCCGCTGGCGATCCCGTTGTTCAGCACGAAGTCGTCGACGCTGACATTCTTTCCGGCGGGAGAAGCCATCAGCGCAACTGACCCGGTGGGCGTGCCCGATCCGCTTTGCGGGGCCACCGTGGCGCTCACGTTCACTGCCTGACCATGCACAATACTTACCGGCGACAAATTCGTAAGTGTCGTTGTGCTGGACGTGTAAGTGGCAGCGCTCCACGCGTTCACCAGGTTGTTCGCGTTCAACGTTCCGAGGCCGGTCGCCATGTCAAAGCCCGCAGTCGTAGTCCAGGCAGCGCTATTCGAGTTGTTGGGATCAGTCAGAACGCCGTAGCCATTCGCCGTGGCCGTTCCGCAATTCGGCGTGCCCGGCCAGCAGGGAACCGAGTTATTGCCCTTGGTGACGTCGTAAAAGATGCAGGAATTTCCAGTCGCCGCCGCCGTCGTCGAATTGCAACTGGCACCGCTCTGCGCCGCAAGCTTGTAGAGAATGTAATTCGCATTGCCCTGCCGCGCGTCCAATCCCTTCGCCGCTTGATTCTGATTCACCAGCGCCATCATGGCCGCAAACGTGGGCGCGGAAGCCGAGGTTCCGCCAACTCCCAGGAAGGTATCAGTTGTAAGGCTGCAGGCAGCGGGCGTCCCAAAGAAGCCGTTGGCGTCTTCTTCGCACATGATGTAGAAACTGCCATTAAAACCAGCGCTGGCAAATAGAGATACATCGGGTTGATCGCGCACTCCATCGGCCGGCACTCCGGTTCCCGTCTGCCATGCGGGCTTGGCGTAGCCTGACAAGCACGCGCCACTGCTGTCCAGGGTCGAGCAACTGCTTGGCCCGCCGCTTCCACCCACGATATTCAGGTCTTGAGAATCACTCGTACACAAACCCGGCCCCAGCCCGGCGCACGATTGGTTCCACGTCGTTTCCGGGATATATCCCTTCGCTGACGCGCCTGTTGCCGGGTCGTTCGTCGCGCTCCAATAATTCGGAGCTGTGACCGCAGTCTGGTCGAAGTCCGTACCGCCCACCGCCACGTTGTACGGTGTCGACGCGAATCCACTCACCGCCAATCCGTAAAAGGCAAATTCTTCGCTGTTGAAGTCATCACAACCGGCAGATCCCCCGTCGCCCGCTGAAACCACTACCGTAATTCCCTCCGCCGCCGCCTGCTGCCATAGAGAATTGTAAAAAGCGTTTCCTGCGTTCCCCAGGCTTGCTTCGCATTCTCCATAGCTTTCGCTCATCACGGGGGCAAGATCGTTGTCCACGATGTAGAGCGCAGAGAGATCCACTCCCAACGAAGATTCCGTGGTGGCCGATACCACCAGGTCAATCGTGGCATTCTTCGCTACCGCGCCCGACCAAGAAACATCCAGCACGGCTTCAGGTTCGTCGCCCACCACGCCGGGGTCCGGTCCGTTCAAAATGATCTGCGGGTCCTTGGCTGGAAGCCCGAACAAGCTGCGGAAAGCCTCGATGTCGCTGAGATGGATGTTCGTTTCTCCGACAATCGCAATGGTCTGTCCGGTGCCGTCGATCCCCGCCCCCCAAAGGGGAAGCACGTTGTAAATGGTTGCAAAATCGGTGGGTCCGAGCCCATGGAATGTTTCATTCCCTTGCGTAAAGGTGAACATTGGCAGGGGCCCCGGAGGTCCTTGCGTCGCTTCCGCTTTCCGCGCCTGCACGGTAAGATTTGTTTGCCGGGGAAAGTTATGCAGCGTCAGTACGCCCTTCACAACTGGCGCCAGTGCGGCGGGAATCGAAGGATCGCTTGCATTCGCCCAGTGTTCCTCGCCGTTCACCGCGTATCTGTGAATCGTTGTGTGGAACGCCTCCTGCACTTGGCCCGAGGTTCCTGAAAACTCAATGCTGGTGCGGCCTTTTGAAACTGACGCAATCTGGAATCCGTGCGATTCAAGCCACAACTTCACGGTTTCGACATCACTGTCGGACGGCCCGAATGCCTCGCCGAATTCCTCCGGCGTAAGCCACCGGTGATACTGCGGTGAGGCTTTTGCCTGCTGCGCGTCGAGTAGAGCGCGGAGAGCTGATTCCTGCCCGGCGCTTCGCTGCAGAACCAGAATCATGCGTCTCATGGGCAGGCTTGGCGGCGCCGCGCCCTGGTCGAAAGCTGCGCGCGCCAAAGGATGCGTGTTGCCCTTGAGAACCGTGCGCCTCGACTCAACCACCGGCTGGGTGATCAGAATTTGTGGAGCGTCCGGGGCCAACACGGGCACACTCGTGTTTTGCGCTGCCGCAAAATTCATCGTGCCGCACAGCGCAAGTGCAATCACAGCGCACGCCGCACACCAACCTCTCGTTTGCCACTGGCAGTTGAATGGGGGCTGGAGAGCGGAATATCGAACTGCAGAACGAAAAAACCAAGGCATGAGCATCACGGCGAAATTCTTCCCGAGTGAGGTTGACTTCGGTCGGTCTTTACCTTCACTCTCAACCGGCGAATCCTTGCAGAGTCCGTTCAAATGAACGGGCAGAATGCGCATGGTCGTTTTTGCCCTAAGACGACGGAAGGATACCACGGATTCTGCCGTTGCGCTGTGCGGACGGAAAGCCGGAAGTTAGCGTTATCAAGACACCTCGCAAAAGAGTGCAGATTCCCTCATCAAGGATCAATTCATCTGAATTCACAGGCGGAAGACCTGCTCTTACTTTGGTCGGAGCTCGCTTTTTGAACCTGGTTGGGTGAGAGGTCGAAATCCATCCAGGATTTCCTTGACGAAGAACCGCCTCTGCCAAGCGAACCGTCTGATATGCTCCCGATAATGTCCTTCGTCCGCGACCTCAAGCGACTGAGCCGCTCGCAGCGCCACACCTTTGTGGCCTCATTCCTGGGCTGGACGTTAGACAGCCTCGACTTCTTCCTGCTGATCTTTTGCATCAAGGCAATCGCCACTGAATTTGGCACAAAGCCATCCGCCATTCTAGGTGCGGTCTTCCTCACCCAGGCCTTCCGGCCGGTCGGCGCGGTCATCTTTGGCATGCTGGCCGATCGCTACGGTCGCCGCCCCGTGCTCATCTTCAACATTCTCAGCTTCTCGGTCATTGAACTCGCATGCGCTTTCGCTCCCTCGTTGAACGTGCTTCTCGCCCTGCGGGCGCTGTTTGGCATTGCCATGGGTGGGGAGTGGGGCGTGGGTGCTGCGCTTACGTTTGAAAGCCTGCCCAAAGAAGGTCGAGGCGCTTTTTCCGGCATCCTGCAGGAAGGCTATGCACTTGGATCCATCCTAGCCTCAGCCGCCTTCGCGCTCTTCTTTCATTGGATCGGGTGGCGCGGCTTGTTCATGCTCGGTGCTTCTCCCGCCCTGCTCGTGCTCTACATCCAGATGCGCGTTGAGGAGTCGCCCATATGGCTCGCCGGTGCAAAGAAGCGGCTGGCGAGGCGAGCCGGCCCGGTAATCCCCGCGCACTTGATGGAGTTTCTGCCGACCTTTTTGTTTCTCATTCTGCTCATGACAGCTTTCATGAGCTTCTCGCATGGCACGCAGGACGTGTACCCAACGTTTCTCACGGTGCAGATTGGTCTCTCGCCGCAGGTCGTGGGCGTTATTGGCGTGCTCTACGGCCTGGGCTCCATCGCCGGAGGTTTTGTCTTTGGCATGTTGTCGGAAAAATGGGGCCGCAAGCGGGCCATCGTCACCGCGGCCTTGCTGTCGATTCCCGTCATTCCGCTGTGGGCCTACGGCCATTCCGCTATCACGCTGGGAACCGGCGCTGTATTGATGCAGTTCATGGTGCAGGGAGCCTGGGGAGTGGTGCCTGCCTATCTCACTGAGCTATCGCCGGGACCGGTGCGCGCAACGGCCCCCGGGCTCGCCTACCAGCTCGGCGGCCTGATCACCTCATGGAATGGGAAGGCGCAGGCACTGGTGGCCGAGCGGTGGGGCACTTATCCGCCGGTGCTCGCGATTACGGTATTGATCGTGGCGTTGACTCTCGCTGTGCTAGCGATGCTGGGGCATGAAGCCAGAGGCGCCGAACTCTCCGAAGCGTAGACTGCAATGCGAACAAACCTACCGGCTGTACCGCGCCGCCAATTCCCCGTGCGCCACAATATGCCCCTTGATGGACTCTTCTATCTGCGCTCTCGTTGCCCCGGCCGGAAGGTCGAGCATCGTATCGAGCGCGTACAGAACAAAAATATAGCGATGCGTTGAACTCCGCGGCGGACAAGGCCCGCCATAGCCCGTCCTCGGAAAGTCGTTTTGGCCTTGCTTTGTTCCGTCAGCGAACTGCCCCTGCTTCGGCATCCCTTCCGGCAGCTCCCGAGCGGAGGGCGGCAGGTTGTATAGCACCCAGTGCACGAAGGTGCCCATGGGCGCGTCCGGGTCAATCGCGATGAGCGCAAAGCTCTTCGTGGCAGCGGGTGGCGCGCTCCATGCCAGCTCTGGAGAGGTATCGTTTCCGTCGCATGTGTAGACCCGCGGAATCCTTCCTTCTCGAAAGCTTGTGCTGGTCAGTTGCAACCTCGTCTGGCCGCCTGCCGCCACCACCGAACCTGCCCGGTGGCAACTCGCAAGTACTGGAACGAGCAGCAGCAGTGCGGTGGCAGCCCGAATTGCGCCCTTCGTCCGGTGTCCCCAGTTGGAATCAAACCGCCAGCCTGCCAATCTGGAAATGAGCATCCGCTCTCCCCTTCATCGCATTCTTTCGCGGACCAGGAATTTCCTCAGCCATTGTAAAGCGGGCTTCCTGGCATCGAAGCAATAAAAACCCAAGCCCACCGCGGCAGTGCTATTGGGGCCGGATCAATTCAATGCGCTCGCGCGTGCGCACCCACGTGTTCCCCGCCATGCGCCCCACGGCATCCAGGCCGGCGGGGTCCACGCGGAAATTATCGAACAGGTCCTCGCGCACATGAATCCGCACAATCTCGCCCAGCACGATGACCCCTCCACCCCGCGCGTGGCTGGTGTAGATCACCTGCGACAGCTTGCATTCCATCTGCGCCGGAGCCTCGGCCACGCGTGGCGCGCGAACCACGTCGCTCGCGATAGCGGTCAGCCCGGCGAGTCGAAATTCGTCTACTTCCGGTCCTACTTCCGCAGCCGCAGCGTTGGCAGCCGCGGCGATGGCGTTGCTCACCACGTTCACCACAAACTCCCGTGTCTCTTCCACATTGCGCAGGGTATCCTTGCGCGCCGCCGGCTCGCCGGTTCCCGCTGAGCGTAGGGCAGGGCAGAACAGCACGCTGGGCGGAACCGAGCCCACGCCCGAAAAGAAGCTGAACGGCGCCAGGTTGGCAACTCCATTTGCGTCGATGGTTGAAACCAGCGCAATTGGCCGGGGCACAATGATCCCGGTCATCAGTTTGTAGATCTGGCGCGACTCGCATTGTGCCGGGTCAAAGGATTGCATTGAACTGCGCGATGGGATTGCGGCGGTCATGCTGATAGCCTAGAGCATCGAACAGGCTCAAGGCGCGTCTAACCCATAATTGGGTCCCCGGCTTCAGAAGCCTAATAGTAATGGTCCCTACGCAGAAATTTGCATACGGGTAACAATCAATGATGCACAATCATCTGATAGGAGAATTGCTGCCTTGCCGCGGATTCACTTTCAATTGCAACTCGCCGAGCTCAAAGACAAACTCCTTGCCATGGCTGCCCTTGCGCAGCAGGCAGTCGAATCGGCGGTGGACGCCTACCTCCAGCGCGACAAGGGCCTATGCCAGTACGTGAAGCAGAACGAAACAGCCATCAACTCCGCCCAGCGTGAACTCGACGAAATGGCCTACGAGCTGCTGGCCAAGGAACAGCCCATGGCCATCGATCTGCGCTTCATCCTCGCCGTGATCAAGATCAACGGCGACCTGGAGCGCATCGGTGACCAGTCGATGGGCATATCGCGCCGTACCCGCGACATTCTCAAGGCCGATCCGGTCGACCTGCCCGTGGACTTTGCCGCCATGGGCGAGTTCTCAGGCCGCATGATTCGAACCGCCATCCACTCCCTGCTCGAAGGTGACGCGCGCCTCGCCGACACAGTCCGCGAAATGGATGACGAAATCGATCGCATGAACCGCCGCGCCCACGCCGACCTCCTCACCCTCATCCAGGAAAAGCCGCAGTACACCCAGCAGGCAATGAACGGCCTGATGGTCTCGCGCAGCCTCGAACGTATTGCCGACCACGCCTCCAACATCGCCACCGATGTTATCTTCTGGGTTCGCGGCGCAGACGTCCGC
The DNA here is from genome assembly GCA_963780515.1 of uncultured Acidobacteriaceae bacterium. Classification (GTDB taxonomy): domain Bacteria; phylum Acidobacteriota; class Terriglobia; order Terriglobales; family Acidobacteriaceae; genus Telmatobacter. The sequence continues at coordinate 29,612 of CAWACG010000003.1, read as the reverse complement.
CACCAGCTTAGCTTGTCAATGGACTGATAGGCGGCTTCTCAGGTCCCGAATTCGAAACTTGGGAAGTCATATTCCTGCCTGCAATTGAAGGCTTAACGCGTGGCCTCGAAGAGGAACCATGCACGCCGCTCGGCCTCGTCGATCCAAACCTCGATCAAGCTGGTCGTTGCGTAGTCGTTTGCCTGGGCGGCCACCTCGTGGGCTGAGCGCATGCTCTCCACGAGGGCCTTGTTGTCCGCGTGCAGTTCAAGCAGCATGTCCCGCGCGGGCACGAATTCCTGGTCGTTGTCGGTAATCCGCTGCAGCTTGGCGATGTGTCCGATGGAGCGTATGGTCGTGCCACCCACCTTGCGCACGCGCTCGGCAATGTCGTCGGTGATCCCGAAGATTTGCGTGGCTTGCTCGTCGAGCAGCAGGTGGTAGTCACGGAAATGCGCGCCGCTCATGTGCCAATGAAAATTCTTTGTCTTGAGATAGAGGGCAAAAACATCCGCCGCCAGGGCGTTCAGAACACTGGAGAGATTCTTCACTTGTTCCGGAGAAAATCCATCTCGAACGCTAGCCTTGGCAGCCTTTGATTCCTGAGAGGTATGGGAAGACATCGAAACACTCCTTTCGCGAGAGATCGCCGTCAGATTTTCCATTGGGAAGATTCCGTGCCGGATCATCGCATACCGCCTTGGATGCAACTCGGGCGGCAGGGTTTCATCAACATGTAAGAGGAAAATGAAAGCGGCGCCGACCCCAGCCAGGATCGGCGCCCCTTCTTTCTGCGGCTAGGGAGAAACTCAGGCCCTGTCCAGCGGATGCGTGTCATAGTGCAGCAGCACGGCCACGGCGCAGCTCGTGAGCCGCGTCTCGGCGGAGTCGGCACGGCTGGTCAGGATCACCGGAACCCGCGCACCCAGCACAATCCCGGCAAGTTGCGCGCCGCCCAGGTACTCCAACTGTTTGGCCAGCATGTTGCCGCTCTCCAGGTCCGGTACCACCAAAATGTCGGCCTGGCCAGTGACCGGCGAGACCAGATTCTTGATCGCGGCTGCCTTAACGCTGACCGCAGTATCAAAGGCCAACGGACCGTCGAGAATGCCGCCCGTAATCTGTCCGCGATCGGCCATCTTGCATAGTGCGGCCGCGTCGAGCGTGGACTTGATCTTAGGGTTCACCGTCTCAACCGCTGACAGCAGAGCCACTTTCGGTTCAGGAATATTCAATGCGTGGGCCAGGTCAATCGCGTTCTGCACAATGTGAATCTTGTCTTCGAGCTCCGGTTCAATGTTGATAGCCGCGTCCGTAATCAGCAATGTGCGGGCATAGGCCGGCGTGTCCATCACAAACACATGCGTAATGCGTCGCGAGGTGCGCAGCCCCGTGTCGCGCTGCATCGCCACTTTCATCAGCTCGTCAGTGTGCAGACTGCCTTTCATCATGGCCAGCGCATTGCCGCTGCGGCACATGGCGACACTCAATTCGGCGGCTTTCACCTCGGTCTCGGCGTTCAGAATCGGAAACGGCGCAATATCCACGCCAATCTTCCTGGCCAACGCCTTCATCTCGTTTTCAGGACCGATCAGCGTAGGCTCGATGAGGCCCTCCCCGGCGGCCTCCACAGCACCCCTCAGCGCCACGTCCGACATTGGCCAGCACACTGCCGTGGTGATGGCAGGCAAGGACTTGCAGCGCTCCAGAAACTTGTGAAAGACGTGGTAGTCGGCAGGATGGCCAACCAGCGGGTCAACGGCTACAGCTTCAGCAAGGGGGGCAAGGTCGCTCATGCGGTGTTTTTCTCCAGGCCGCGCGGCGTTTGGCGGGCGGCCTCACGCATTTATTCTCACCCGGCCGTGAGTCCGCGCCTGTGCGGAAGGTCACACTCCGGCGCGACGTACCATTTTGCGATACAAATAGCTGGGTTCCAGACCGGCCAGTCCCGTTCCCCGAGCGAGCAGGCCGGATTTAGGCAGTCTTCAGGAACGGAATGGAGGAGAAGCAATGAGCCGAGTCGGTGCGGCCAGCAGCGATCGACGACGTTGCGTTGGGCTCCGCGGCTCCTCAGTTTTCCTGAACCTGCTCTAAAGGCTTACAGTTACGCCTTTGTCGAGTTTGAGCAGTGCGGCGGTGTAGCTGAATGCATCGGGCTTCGCATCGTTCTTGTGTTTTGCGCTGCCGGTCTCGGCAATCGGCGTCATCACTCCGCTGATACTCTTGGCGTCAACCGTGAGAGTGACATATCCGTGGTGATATTGGTCGTGGAACATCAACGTGGCGCCAACGCTTTTGTCCGTGTGTCCTGTGTCCGCCGTCATGCCGTGCAAATGAAAGTAGCCGCCTGCTCCCGCAACTAGAAACGGAGTGGGAGTCTCGCCGGCGATTTTGCGTTCGATGCGCTGGTAGTTGTGTACGTGGCCGGTGAGCACCATGTTAGGAACGCGCCTGGAGTCGTTGATTGCGTGCTGCAGCGCATCGGCCATTGCCGGGCTGCCGCTGTGGTGATCGTCAAAAGAATACACAGGATGGTGCAGAGCGACGATCAACGCCTTGTCCTCAGCCGCGGTGGCAAACTCATTGGTCAGCCATTGTTGCTGTACGGAATCGATGGAGCCGCCTTCCGGTACATTCGTGTACATTCCCACGATGGTCACATAGGGGCAATCTAGCGTGAAGTAGACATTCGGAAGAGACAACGTGACGCGTGGAGCGTCGCCGCAGTTCTCGCTGTCGATTTGCGCAGTTGGGCTCATGAAGTAGCGAACCCAGCCGTCCAGCGAGGTTTGGCCAGCGACAGGATCCCCGTCGTGATTGCCGGGGATTGCGATGATGGGCGGACCGTAGTGATCGTACGGTTCGTAAAACTGGCTGTAGTAGTCGGCGACCTGGCCGTTGTAATAGACGACGTCGCCGAGATGGTAGAAGAAGCGGGGCTGGTCGCTCTCTGGTTTCTCAGCCAGATCGGTCTTCATCTGGGTAGCAACAGCGTCCTGGTAGTCGGCGTTCTTGACGCCTCCGGTGTCGCCCACGGTGTGGAAAACGAGCTTTTTGTATTTGCGGGCGGTAGCGGCAATGTCGGGAACCACGGTCTGCAGATCGAAATGGTAAGGCGGTTCGCCCAGGGGAGTCGGCAGGGGTTCGAAATGCGTGTCCGAATACGAGCTGAGCGGTTGTACCCCGGAATGAGATTGCGCTTTGCCCTTAGGCGGGCGAGGACGGGCTTTACCTGGCTGGAGCATGTGCGTTGACCTCCATAACCATGAGAAACGCAGTCCGCCAGGAATGTCCTCGCCGAAGATTGTTAAATTTCGTCGCGAAGTGAGGTTTGAATAGACACGCAGAGCCTCGCTACATCCTCACTTCACGCAGTTGCCCCTATTTGATCCCGACCGCCGTCGAATCCGGCCCCGCCAAGTGCCCTACGCGCGTCTCGCGGAATCCCGCCTCCTTTACCTTTAGCCAGCCAATGCCGACCTGATCCCAAGTTCGCGGTATATTTTCCATACCGGTAGCCGAACCTGCACCTCGGGACACCCCATGAGAGCCGCTCATACAGCCTTACTGCTTTGGCCACTTATGCTGGCAGCGTGCCTCTGCGCCCAGACGGGAGCCGCGAATCGCGCAGCTGTTTCCGTTCCCAGCGCAACCGAACAGGAAATCATCGCCACGGACCAGGCCAGTCCCTACCCGACTCCGCAGGGTATCTACGCTGCCCCGCCCACATTCGTCCTCATTCCTCGCTCGCCGCGAGCCCATCCCGGCAGCATCTGGCTGCGCTCGACTGAAAACGGCTTGCACATCTTCGGTCGCATCCAGGCCTCCGACGAAAACTTCCGCTGGCCGCGCCAAAAGTCTGAAGTGCTCACAAGCGATCACGTCGAAGTCTGGCTTGCCGCTTCGCCCGACGTTACCATGCCGCAGATCGGATGGGGCAACCAGTTCGGCGCCAATGAACTGGCCAGCGCCAGGGATTGTGCGAAGCTCCTCACCGATATAAACAATGGCTCCGCCGCTCAAATCGCAGCATGCGAGCGCTGGTACAACCAGCAGATCCTATACCGCCATTTTCTCCGGCGCCTATTCGTGCGCCAGTGGCTCATCGCCGGCGCCGACCCCACCGGCCAGCCTCATTTCTTCGAGGACTTTGCTTCCACCGCCTGGGCTGGCCTCAGCAGCAGTTTCTTTTCTGAGGATCTCCCCGTCGCGCTGCAACCAAAAAGCGATGATGGGTTTAGCGCGGAGACCGGAGCCGAAGACAGGCTGGAAACCGGCCACGACGCCGCAGGAAACGCTATTCAATCCGCGCAGCGCGTCGGCTATCACTTCCACGTCTTCATTCCATACTCGGCATTTCCTCCCGCGCAGCAACTTAAACTCGCCGACCTTTATCTCATGGTCGACGTGTTCAGCGCTGCGCCCGCCGAGCGGAAAATGGGCGATTACTCCAGCACCTCAGTCGTGCGCGAATGGGGCAAACCTGAGACCTTCAATCATCTGCAGCTTGCCGCGCCGCGCACCTTCTCCATCACGCCCTGCCAGGACAAGCCCGAGCAGCAGGACCTCTACGACAAGAGTTACGCCGCGTGGTTCTGGCCCACCATGCCCGGCAAAGACGCCGAACTGCGCTCCACTTTCGCCCTCATGAATCCAGCACAGGGATATCTCTATGAACCCGGAAGCGTTTCTCCCCAGGCCGACAATGCAACATATTTTTGGAAGCAACTTGCAACGGGTGCCACGGTCTGCGGTCCCATGCTCGCGTGGCGCAGCGGTTCCAGCATCAAGCGTGCAGCATTCTCTGTCGACGAAACCCACTTCAACTCGAAAACTCTGCCCGATGGCTGGGCCCTCCTCCGCTCCGGCCCATTCACCACAACGCTGAGCCCGTTCGGCTCCGGCCAGTGCGGCGCCTGCCTCACCATGAGTTTCGACGTCTTCTCGATTTCTCCGCAGGGTGAATTTGCGCCCGCGCTCACTCTCGATGAGAGCATGAGCGGCGAAAATGGATCGCCGGATGCAACTGACCTTTCCATCACTCCAGACTGGAACGCAATCACGATCTTTCGCGAATTTGAAGCCGGCGATCCGCAAAGCGCAGGGAAAACCGACCAAGGCTCCAGTTGGTCCTCGACAACCTTCTGCCTCGATGGTCACGCCTATAAGCAATGTGCCGAGTCAAAGCACGCCAAGCCGCCCGATCCGCCCACCTTCAAAGAACTCCGCGGCGATAACTAAGCACAGGCGACCAATCTAAGCGCCCGGGTCACCGCGCTTTTCAACCGTACCCTATTTGATTCCGATCGCCATCGAATCCGGCCCCGCCAGGTGCTCCACGCGCGTCTCGCGGAATCCCGCCTCCTTCAGCCAGTCAACGCAGTCGGCGCCGGTATAGTCAAACCCTCCCGGCGTCTCGATCAGCATATTCAGGCTCATCAGCAGTCCCATTGCGTTCTTGCTCCGATCATCGTCGATCATCGCGTCGTAGGCGATAAACGCGCCCCCTTCGGACAGTGCGTCGTAGGCCTTCCGAATCAAGAGCTTCTTTTCGTCGAGATTCCAGTCGTGCAAAATATGCCCCATCATGATCACGTCCACATTGGGCAGCGGATCGGTAAAGAAGCTGCCCGCCTGAAAATGAACCCGCGACGACAATCCATTCGCCTCGACATATTCCTCAAAAATCGGCGCCACCTCAGGCAGGTCAAATCCCATTCCATTAATGTGCGGATTCTTGAGGGCCACCTGCACAATCAGATCACCCTGCGCGGTGCCGCAGTCCGCCGCGCTCTTGTAGTTTGCCCACGGAAACTTCGCCGCAATCGTCATGTTCGCGCCGTGACTGATTCCCGACATCGCGCGCAGAAATCCCTTAAGCCTTGCCGGATCGGCGTAGAGCGTGGCGAAGACATCCGGCTCGCCGTGCGCCGCTTCGTTTTGGTTTTCGCCGGTCCGCAGCGCTGTCGTCAGATGATTCCAATGTTGAAACAGCCGCTTGTTGGCCATCTCCAGCATGCCGCCGATATACGACGGCTTATGCTTGTCGAGAAAAACATCCGTAGAAGGCGTATTCGAGTATTTGCCGTCGTGCCGCTCCAAGAAACCCAACGCCACGAGCGCATCGAGAAAATCCCGCGAAGAGCGCGGGTGCAGCCCAAGTCGTCCAGTTAGGGAGTGCAGGTCCTCAGGCCCCTTGGCCAACTCGGTAAAAACCTCCATCTCTACGGCGCTCAGCAGTGCCTTCGAGGCCCAGAATCCGAGTCCTGTCTGCAAAATATGTTCCGGTGTAAGTGCGTTCGTCATCGTCGTTCCTCGATCTTGCGTTTCCTGTTCTTGCCATTCCTGGCTGTTGTAGTCTCACCGCGCGGGCGTTCCCATGTCCCGCCCCATACGGCTGAAGAACGTTGCGTCGTCGCTGGCGTTCAGGCCGATCCAGTCTTCGTCGCTCATATTGCTGCGCCATTGCAGCAGCGGCTCCGCGTCCGGACCCACCGGGTGTCGCAGCTTCCAGGTCCCGCTTTCAGCAACTTCCAGAATCTTGTCAGCAACCGTGCTCGGTGGAGTCGGGTGGCTGAGCGATGCCGAAAACAGCGCCGAGAAACGCGCCCGATGCGGGTAGTTCGATTCCTCCCCGGGTACTGAAATACGTCGCGCCATCGCGGTATCGATAATTCCTGGCTCTACCAACGCCACCCTCACATTGAACGCTTTCATCTCGCAGGCCAACGCCTCGGTAATGGCCTCCAAAGCCCACTTTGAAGCGCAATACGCGCCCAGAGGTGGATTCGCCAGGCGCCCCGCAATCGATGTCACATTGATAATGCAGCCGCTTTGCCGCGCGCGCATCTGCGCCACCACCGCCTGGATGCAACGCAGCGCGCCAAAGTAGTTGGTCTCCATCACCGCGCGAACCTCGGCCAGCGCGACCCCTTCCGTTGACCCGAACCGCTCCACGCCCGCATTGTTCACCAGCACGTCAATCGGTCCATGATTCCCTTGAATCGCAGCAATTCCGGTGCTGACAGACTCATCGGAGTCCACATCCATCACAGAAACGCTAATCTGCAATTTCTCTCGCGCCGCAGTTTCCGCAAGTTCCGGCGACTGCGATGGATCGCGCATCGTTGCAAGGACTTTGTGACCAGCGCGGCCAAATGCCAACGCCGTTTCCAAGCCGATTCCCTTGCTTGTTCCTGTAATCAGGACCGATGCCATCGCGGCCTCCTTGCGCGTTCCGCTCACCAAACAGGGTCTTGGCGGCTAAAAATCCCTTCATCAATTCAAGATTGATTTGCGACCCCGGGGAAAGTATCTGCAGTGCCCAAACCGTAAACCGCCGGCACAACCGGGGTCAAATCAAATCTTCCTGCACGCGCGCCGTTGAACCATCACATTCAAAACTCTGATGCGCCGCTCCGAGGCATGATCCCCGTTCCGTACGCCAAAGCTGATATGCTGGCCTGCACTGAGAAAACCGATTTACGCAGGGGAGTCTGGGGCTATGTGGTTTCTTGGAATGGATGTGGGCACTGGCGGCACGCGCGCCGTCGTTGTGGATGCGGAAGGCCAACTCGTCAGCGGCGCGTCCTCCGAGCATGCGCCCTTCCGAAGCCCCCACCCCGGATGGGCTGAGCAGGATCCGGAAGACTGGTGGCGTGCCGCGCAGGAGGCCATTCGCTTCGCTCTTGCCGCTGCGCCGGAACCGCATCAGCCCATCGCTGCAATTGGTCTCACCGGCCAGATGCATGGCGCGGTGCTCCTCGACGAAAACGGCGCGGTGCTGCGTCCTTCGCTCATCTGGTGCGACACGCGCACCCAGCCCGAGTGCGACTGGCTTCATGAGCGCATCGGCTACGCGCGCCTCATCGAACTCACCTGCAACCCCGCGCTGCCCAACTTCACCCTCACTAAACTGCTGTGGGTCAAAACGCACCAGCCGGAGATCTTCGCCAAAACGCGCCACATCCTCTGCCCGAAAGATTATGTCCGCTACCGGCTCACCGGCCAGTTCGCCATCGACGTGCAGGAAGCTTCCGGCACTCTGCTGCTGGATGTCACGCATCGCCGCTGGTCAAAGGAAGTTGCCGAGGCGGCGGGCATTCCCGAAAGCTGGCTGCCCAGGGTCTACGAATCGCCCGAAGTCTGCGCGAAGATAAGCGACGCCGCTGCCGGGCTGACAGGTCTTGCCTCAGGCACGCCCGTTGTCGCGGGCGCAGGGGATCAGGGCGCCGGTGCGGTGGGCATGGGAATTCTGCAGCCCGGATCCGTCTCCGCAACCATCGGCACCTCCGGAGTGGTGTTCGCGGCCACGGCCAGTCCCACAAAGGACCCCAAGGGCCGCCTCCACACCTTCTGCCATGCGGTTCCCGGTGTATGGCACGTCATGGGCGTTACGCAATCGGCGGGCCTCAGCCTGCGCTGGCTCAAGGAGACATTCTTTGCCGGAAATGACTACGACGAATTGACTGCGGACGCTGCCCAGGTTCCCGCCGGAAGCGAAGGACTGGAGTGGGCCCCCTACCTGCTCGGCGAGCGCACCCCGCATCTTGACCCCGAGGTCCGCGCCGCATTTGGCTGCATCGCCGGCAATCACACCGCGGCTCACTTTGTCCGCGCTGTCCTCGAAGGCGTGGCCTACTCGCTTAAAGATTCCTTCACACTTTTCGCCGAGTTGGGAATTCCCGTCACCGCCATTCGACTTGGCGGCGGCGGTGCGCGTGGACCTCTGTGGCGCAAAATCCAGGCGGGCATCTATGGTCAGGCCGTCGAAGTTCTTGCTGCGGAAGAAGGCGGCGCATTCGGTTCGGCTCTGCTGGCAGGTGTCGGCGTGGGTCACTGGGTCAATCTGGACCAGGCGTGCGGTCAGGCCATTCATGTTGCGCAGCGCATCGAGCCGGATCTCTCGGATCTGGCCGCCTACAAGACCGGCTACGCTCAATGGCGCAAACTCTACCCGGCCTTGAAAACCCTGCGATAGAAATCGGCGATTCCTGGCCAATTACCTTGCAGATGATTTGCTGCAATCGGCGCACAATCGAAGTGTGTCTGCAAACTCGGAAAGCACACCGAGCAGTTTTCAGTCGACTTGCCACTCGGGGTCTGACTGTCGAGGCGCTCTTTTCTGCCTGTTGAAGCTGTGAGGCTGTGTAGAGATTGCTCCCAACCGCGAGGTGCATAGCCTTTTCTGCCTGTAAAGCCATAAGACTGTGAGCCCGTCCAAGCGATGTTCACGGGCCCTGGGGCCGTACCCCCCTTCCTAAATTCTTCAAAGAGGTCCAAAATCTGCGGATAATTCTAAGAACCCTATAATCATCAATTTACAAAGCGAGCCCTGAACGCCATCCTCCACAATGTGAGACGCAAATCTTCGAGGTGCCTCCGAAATCGCCCACACCGCGATTCCAAAAATCAGCATCGGCATGATCCCCTTTTGAATTGCTCCTTCTTCTCACAATTCAGGCACATTCGATATACACGCCCGGCGGCGATGCTTTAGCCTTTCACTCGACTTTGATTTATCGAGGATGGACTCAATGCATTTCCGTATTGCTTTGCTTTCGTTGCTTCTCTTGTGCGCCGGAGTCGGCGCGGCCGCTCAAACTCCCGCCGCGCCCACCTGCGCGGATCTGCACCTTGTCCCCGCACCCCGCGAGTGTTCAGCAGTCGCGTCGATTCCGTTGGGCGAGACGAGCCTGCGCGTCTCTGTTGAAAGAGACACGGAGGATGAATTCGCAGCCAAGGACCTCGAAGAAACTCTCAAGAGCCGCGACGTGCATTTGTCTGAGCACGAATCATCTCTGATCAGCCTGGACCGCGCCGAATCAAAGGCAGGCAAGGAATTGTTGGCGCGCCACGGTCTGAAGTTCGATCCGGCGATGCACGAGGAGGGCTATGTCATCGTGCCGGATGGGACGAAGGGGTTGGCCGTTATCGCCGAAACCTCCGCCGGGCTTTTCTACGGAGCGCAAACCGTAAAGCAATTGATTCGGGGTTCAGGCAAGGACGCCGTGCTCCTCGTTCCCACCCTCCGCGATTGGCCCGCCATGGCGCACCGCGGCCTCTCCGACGACTGGTCGCGCGGTCCGCTGCCCAACATGGATTTTCTGAAGCGCGAAATCCGCACGCTAGCGGCCTACAAGTACAACATTCTCTCACCCTACTTTGAAGCTACCTTTGCCTACGCCGCTTCGCCCGTCGCGGCCTTTCCCGGGGGTGCCATGACACCCGACCAAGCAATCGAAATGGTGGCCTACGCAGCCAAATACCACATCACCATCATTCCCGAGCAGGAGTCCTTTGGCCACCTCCACCATGTGCTCAAATTCGAACAGTTTTCGCCGCTTGGCGAAACTCCGCATGGCTCCGTGCTCGCCCCAGGCGACCCTGGCACACTGCCTCTTATCGGCAGTTGGTTTGGAGAACTGGCCAAGGTCTTTCCCGGCCCCTATGCGCACATCGGCGCCGACGAAACATTCGAACTCGGATTGGGACGCACACGCGAACAGGTCAAGCAACAGGGTCTGGGCGCGGTTTATCTCAACTTCCTTTCGCAGATTCACTCGACCTTGGCGCCCTATCACAAGCGCCTTCTCTTCTGGGGCGACATCGCCGTCAACTCGCCCGAGCTCGTCGGCACCCTGCCCAAAGACATGATCGCTGTTCCTTGGGAATACGACGCCAAGCCAGACTTTACATCGATCATCCTCCCTTTTACCAAGGCCGGCCTTGAGACGTGGGTGGCTCCCGGAGTGAACAACTGGAACCGCGTCTACCCCAACAACAACGAGGCTCTGGGGAACATTCGCAATTTTGTGCGCGACGGTCAGAAACTCGGGGCGACCGGCATGCTGAACACGGTATGGAACGACGACGGCGAAGGCATTTTCGACGAGAACTGGTTTGGCGTTCTCTTCGGCGCAGCCGCCGGATGGCAGCCTGGTGAGAGTTCAGAAGATGCATTCACTGGTTCGTACGGCCAGGCATTTCATCACGACGCCACAGGCAAAATCGACCAGGTGCAGCGCGAACTGATGGCGGCGCATGCCGTACTCAAGAAGGCCGGCCTCGGCGACGCAGAGGACGACTACTTCTGGCTCGATCCGTTCTCGCCGGAAGGCCAACGCATCTCTGCGAAGTTGTTGCCTGTGGCCGGCGAGATGCGGCTCCACGCAGAACGTGCCATTTCGCTTCTTGCAGAAGGGCGCGCGGCCGGCAAACTTGACAATCCTGAAGCACTGGATGCGATGGAATTGGGCGCGCGGCGCATCGACTTTATCGGCTACAAATTCCAGGCTGCCGCGGACTGCGCGTCGCTCTACGGCCAGGCGCAGGCACTGGCTGCCGATAAATCCCGCTGGAGCGAAGTGGAGGAGATGCTCGAAACCATCGGCTCAAACAACGGCCGGCTCCAGGACATTCGCGATGGTTACACCCAGCTTGGCCAGCTTTACAGTGAGGCATGGCTGCGTGATAACCGGCCCTATTGGCTCGCGAACAACATGGCCCGTTATGATCGCGCGGCACAGATGTGGGTTGGTCGCGACGATCGCTGGAACCAGGTCGTAGAACACTGGTGGGATACGCACACGCTGCCACCGGCCTCTGAAGTAGGGCTGCCCGCGGCATCGAACTAGGATTCCCATCGCGGAACAGGCAGGAGATCGATCAGGCTGCCAGCGCCTGTTCCTCTTCAATCTGTCGCGTCATGGGCTGGCGCTTCCAATAGGTGAGGGAGCGCCAGACCCACTCCATGGGACCGAATTGAAAGTACCGGAGCCAGATGGGACTGAGGGTCAGGTTCAGCGCCCAAACGCATGCAACCACGGCATAGAGCTGGTAATACTCAAGCTTTCCGTAGAGACCAAACCCGAAGCCGTTAAAGAGCAGAGTGCAACTGATGCTGGTGAAGAGATAGTTGCTGAGAGCGGTCTGGCCCACGGCTGCAATGCGTCGAGTAAGCCACGGAACAAGACCGGCTTTCGCTACAATCACCACCAGCGCCACACTGGCGACGGCGCCAGTCAGGCGGCCGATCTGGTACAGAATCCACCAGCTTGACTCCGGCACAAAGTTGTCGCGGATGAGTCCCCAGGCTTCGGCGCCGTTGATTGGAATGCTCAGCAGGAACCCAATTGCGATAGTCCAGCCATAGACCTTGTAGCTCAGGGCGCCGGTGAGGAAGCCCATTCGGTAGAGACCCATGCCGATCAGCATCATGCCCAGCATGTCGGTGAAGCCAAACAAATAGTAAAAATCAGCCTGGATCCTTGGCCCCCACTCTGCGTGGTATTTCAGCGCGTCGAGATAACTGCCGCGCATGGCCTTCAAATCCTCGTCGTGCTCTTTTTTTCGCTTGTCGAGCGTGTCGCTCCACTTCTTCAATGCGTCCTGCTGTTCAGCAGTGAGCTTCTTGCCGGAATTGACCAACGCCTTAGCGGCTAACCCCTGATTGCGCGTGCGGGTTCCGTCGATTGCCTGATAGGTATCTGAGCCAACACCGAGCGCGAGCACGGCCAGACCGGTGATGAGAAGACTCCTGAACCGCATTTTGCGGCAGGGATAGAGAAACACCAAAGCGGTGAGGCCGTAGTCATACAGAATATCGCCCATCCAGACGAAGTAGAAGTGGAGAATGCCAAACAACACCAGCCACATGTTGCGTCGCAAAAAGACGTCGGCGACATTCTTACTGCCGCGCCGCTCGGCGCGCTCAGTCAGAAGAATGACTCCGGCGCCGAAGAGCATGGAGAATGCGGCACGCATCTTGCCCTCGAACAGAACCCAGCGAAGCGTCCATGCAATCAGGTTGTAGGTCCGGTGATTGCCGACCATGAGGGGGTTGATATACATCTCCAGCGGCCCGCTGAAGCTGGCAATATTCATGAGTAGGATGCCCATCAGCGCGACACCGCGGACTACGTCAATGGTTGGGATTCGCTCGCGCTGTGTAACTGGCCGCGCAAAGGTTTCGGGCTCTGCGTCTGCAACGGCGTACGAAGCCGCAGTGAAATCCCTGAGCGGTTCGGCTAAGGTGGCCGATGGCGATTCCAGACTGATGGCAGAGGGAGTAATTCCGTCTTGCAAGCAGGACCTCCGGGGAATGGAAAGTCAGGCCTCGTAGAAAACTTGTGCCAACGTACCATGGCGGCGAAAACCCTGTCGAGAAAAAAGCATGATTGCAAAGACCAGGTTGAAAAAGGCATCTGAAAGCTAGTTATGGATTGACTTGCCCGTTTTGGATATCCATCAAACAGAAGAGGCCCCGCATTTTGCGGAGCCTCTTCTGTTTGGCACGAAATCGCAGATCCGTTAATTCAGCATCAGTTCTGCGTGCAGCGGAGTATTCTCACTGGAATCGCCCACCCGAATGATGAACTTGCCTGGATCGATGGTCCACTTGTGTGCCGCTTCATCCCAATAACTGAAACATCGCGCATCCAGATTGAGAGTCACATGTTTCGTTTCGCCCGGAGCAAGCCGAATCTTCTCAAATCCTTTCAGTTCGCGTTCTGGTCGCTTGACGGTCGCAGAAGGATCAGAGACGTAAAGTTGCGCTACCTCCGCACCCGCCACGCTGCCGGTATTTGTTACATCGAAGCTGACGGAAACGGTAGAGCCAGAGGCGGCGGTTGCAGGAACATTCAGATTGCCAAAGCTGAACGTTGTGTAGCTCAATCCAAACCCGAAGGGAAAGAGCGGGTGTTGACCGGTTGTCGTCCAATAACGGTAACCAACCATCAGGCCGTCCTCGTACTTCACATGAGGAATCACGTAATCCATAGGCGGTTTGCCGTTCTCAATCACGTGCAGCGAACTGTCGGCTCCCTTGACCGGGTAGTAGTACTTGGCCGAGGGATTATCGTCCCAGCTGCGATCGAAGCTCACCGGCAGTTTCCCTTCGGGGTCGTGCTTGCCAAACAGCACATCCGCCACGGCCGTGCCGCCTTCCTGGCCGGGATACCAGATGTGCAACAGCGCAGGCACCTTGTCGAGCCAGCGGCGCGTACCCATGCCGCCGCCGCCGGTTAGCGTGACGATCGTGTGCGGATTTGCTGCAGCAACGGCTGCAATCAGTGCATCCTGACCCCACGGAAGAGTAAAGGTGCGGTCGAGGCCTTCGCTTTCAGTGGATGGATCGAAACCTACTGCTACCACAACCGCGTCCGCGATCGAAGCGAACTTCTTTACGTCCTCTGAGATCAATCCTTCCTCATCGGCGATGCCGAGGCTGAATCGATTGCCTTCCGAACCCGGCATGTAGTCGGCTACAACGTCGATCGTCTGTCCGGCAGTCAGCTCCAATGATGCGGATTCGGGATGCTGACCCTCGACCTGAGTCTGGGCGACTACCTGCTTCCCGTCTGCCAAAACCGTGTAGTGATCTCCGCCGGCGGCAGCCGCGAGAATCAGGTACCTGCCTGCCTTGCTTGCCTTGAATGCTGCCGTGTAACGGATGCTGCGCGGAGCCTTGTCTGCGGGTCCCCAATCTTCCTGGTATTCCTGCCTGTATCGATCGATGTTTCCGACGGAGGCGATCTCTGGGGTGCCGGTGAAGGCGGTGCTGGGAAATGTCTCCATCTTTATGGAACCATCCCAATGCGTCTGCTGGAAGACGTCGTTGATCTCGGGCAGGCCCCGGGAATAAAGCAAATGTACATTTGAGCCGAGCAGATTCCCGATACCGGTGACGATGCTAACTGGATCAAACGCCGTAGCCTCTGAAGAGCCGCCTCCGCCTGGCACTGCCGGCCAGGCATCGGGTCCGAATATGGCGATGGTCTTTATTCTCGAAGGGTCGAGCGGCAGAATATGACCTTCATTCTTAAGCAGTGTGATGCTTTCAAGTGCGCCCTGCAGAGCTACGGGCCGGTCGGCAACCGAATACGTGGAGTCGGCTGGGTCGAATTGTGGTCTGTCAGTGAAGCCGTAGCGTAGTTCTGCACGCAGAATGCGAAGCACTTTGTCGTCGATCGTAGATTCTTTTACGGCGCCGTCCTTAATGGCAGGCAGAAGAGTTTGGGCGTTCATGAATCGCGGGCTGGGCATCTCCAAATCCAGGCCGTTGTTGGCCGCCGCTATGCCGTCATAGGTCGCGTCCCAATCGGACATCAGTATGCCTCTGAATCCCCAGTCGCCTTTCAGCACCGTCAGGTTGAGAAATTCATTCTGGGTGGCATGCACGCCGTTGATCAGGTTGTAGGAATTCATCACTGCGTCAACGTGGCCCTTGGTTACGGCAGCCTCAAAGGCCGGTAGATAGATCTCCCGCATCGTGCGCTCATCTACGTCCACGCTCACGTTGTGCCGGTTGTATTCCTGGTTGTTCAGTGCGTAATGCTTGACCGTGGCGATGACGCCCTGCGACTGAACGCCTTCGATAAATGGAACCACCATTTCGGAGTTGAGGAATGGATCTTCCGAAAGGTACTCGAAATTGCGGCCTGCGACGGGCGAGCGCGCGATGTTGACACCTGGTCCGAGCAGGAAGTTGACGTTGCGGGCGCGGGCATCCTTGCCCAGCGATTCGCCCAGTTTGCGCGCAAAGTCCGTGTCCCAGGTGGCGGCCAAAGCGACCCCTCCCGCATACGCCGAGGTCGGCCCCCATGTCCGAACTCCCACCGATGCATCAGACATCTTGAATTGGGGCAGGTCGATAGCCGGTTCCGCGTGAGTGAACATGTCGTCTATGCCGCCAATAAGCTCAATCTTCTGTTCCAGGGTGAGCTTTGCCAGGAGGGCATGCGCTCGCGCTTCAATTGCGGGTGAATCGGGCACGGGAGCCTGGGCCGCTGCGGGCAATGACGCGATCGTCAAACACCCGATCACGGCTGAAACGATGCAAGCGGAGCGAAGAGAGACAATCGATTGTGCAGAGGGCTTCATTGAGTTTTTCATGACGCGGAAAAGGCTAAATGATTTGCCGTACGGATGTATAGCGACGCGCCCCAAAAAGGGAGAAGACAAGCTCAATTGTGGGCGTCCCATGGAAATCCCTTCGATATTCAGCATGTGACCTCAGTCACATCGCGGGGTGCATCGTGTCACTGCCCGCTTCCCAATCGGGGGCGCAGACTCGGATTCCAATGGGCAGGGAAACCGGGCGACTCTGTACCGCTTAAATGTTCTTTCGTGATTTAACTCCGTGCAAGCATTGGCTGCTGGCGGCTGGGTGCGAGGGGACGCCGGAGGGTGCGAACGGCTTTCACTGACATGGGCTCTGCTAGACCCTGGAGGCATTCATGAGTTTCGCGACCGGTCTAAACACCATCGTTGTTGCAACTGACCTGGACGGCCGGTCGGAAGCTGCCTTGGAGTACGCCCGCAAGTTGGCCACGGGCTATGGCGCGCGCATCGTGCTGGCTCACGGTCTTGATCCGCTCGATTACGCGGCAGTAGATGCTGTGCCGGGCCGGGTCCGGAAAGGGCTTCCGGAACAGGCGCGGGCGGTGCTGGACCAGATGACTGCCGACCTGATCCGGGAGGGTATTCATAGCCACTCTGAGATTCGCCAGGGCGCAGTGGCTCAAATGCTCGTCGATGTAGCTCGGCAGTATGATGCCGGGCTGATCGTGATCGGGACCGAGGGAAGACAGGGCGCCGGCCCCGTCGTGGTGGGTGCTGTCGCCGAACAACTGGTTCGTCTTGCCCGGTGCCCAGTTATGGCAGTGGCGGCGGATTGGAATGCAGGTCCGTTTCGCCCCACGCCTGGTGGTCCAGTGCTGCTGGCCCTGGAAAAGAACGAGTCAATGACGGCAGCCGTTGCGACGGCCCGGTCGCTGGCAGAAACCTTTCAACGGACCCTGCTTGTACTTCATGCGCGCAGCGCAGCCGAGGCTGTTGCCTTTCTGAACCCCGTGGCGAGCACACTCGAGGAGTTCGGAATCGTTGAAAACGGGCCGTTCCCGGTGCGGTGCATCGTAAAGGACGGGCGGCCGGATGAGGCTATCGCGAGCGCAATCGAGCAGTACCGTCCCAGCATTCTAGTGGTGGGAGTGAAGCGCGCCAGTGAAACGCCAGGGCCGCATGGCACTGCCTTCTCGCTGTTAGCCCGGTCGCGTGTTCCCGTACTGTGTGTGCCGCCGGACACAGCGCCCGCCAGCACACAGCGAGAGACTTGTATTCCCGCAGCAGCCAAATAACGCGTTGAGCGCTCAGGAGTTGACAAATAGGACCAACGGGCAGCCAGGCAGACGGAATTCAGGTCCGTTGCATGTCTTGCCATTTTCTGGACTTGTTGCAATTGGCGTGGTTTGCCGCATATGGGATCTGGTTCATCGCAAGTCCGCAGTACCAGTGGCACTCGTCAGGAGACGGCTGGCAGGCAGGTCGCCACGGCGACTCGTCGCAGGACCGGCATCTTGTCGGATGCAAGGGGAGATGGAACCATGCAACCAGAGGCAAGATTCGGGCATGCCGAAGCGGCTGCCCGTCCGCTCGCCGAGTTGCTGGCTTGTCCGCCGGCAATTGGGAATCTGCTCAACGCCTCAGCGCAATACGCTGAATTCACCGCCGGCGAGAGGATTTTCCCGCAGGGCGCACTTTGCCGCGGTCTTTATGTGGTGATCTCAGGGCTGTTGTTGCGCAAGGCGGAGCGGATGGATTCGCGGCTGACTCTGGGGCCGGTCCGCGCAGGAGAAGTGGTGGAGCTGGCGGCTGCGCTGGGAGACAGCCGTCATACATACACGCTGACTGCGCAGACCTCAGGTTCGCTGCTGATGTTGCCCTACGAGTCGCTGCAGCAGGCTTTCAGGGCGCATCCGCCGCTGAGGATGCAGCTTTTGGAGGAACTGGCCCGGGAGGTTTCACGTGCCTATAGCGCATGCTGTGTGACACGTTTGGCCGGAATCCGGCACCGCGGAAACGGGGCATCGACGCCGTAAAGGCTGCATCTTCGCCTCAGGTTCTGCGCCCTCACTCCGAGTTACTCTCCAAAGTGCGAGGGGGTGGAAAATCCCGGTCATCCGCCCGGACAAAGTAGGCTATACTCCAATCAGACCAACGGAATAAGTATGGCTGGATTGCATTCTCATCACCCTCCGGAAGATTGTTTGAACTGCGAGCACCGCCACCTGCGGATGTTCTGCAACCTCACACCTGAGGCACTGCGGGAGTACGACGGCATTGGCATCATGATGAGCCATGCGCGCGGGGCCAAGCTTTTCTCAGAGGGCGATGCGGCGCGGAACGTATTTATCATCTGCTTCGGCCAGGTCAAAATCTCTTCCACATCCCGTGATGGCAAGACGATGATTCTGAAAATTGCCGGCCCCGGCGACGTGATGGGGCTGAGCGCGGTGCTGGCCAATGTTCCGCATGAGGTCACGGCCGAAGCGATCGAGCCCTGCCAGGTGAAGACGGTGCGCAAGCAGGAGTTTGTCGATTTTCTGGGGCGACATGGGATCGCCAGCATGCACGCCGCGCAATCTCTTTCCGGCGAATATCTGACTGTCTTCCATGATGCCAAGCGGTTGGCGCTTTCGGGCTCAGCCGCGGGACGTTTGGCCAGGCTTCTGCTTGATTGGGGCCGCTCGGCCGCCAACGGCAAGCCGGAGATTCGGTTCACGATGGCACTGACGCACGAGGAGATCGCCAACATGGCGGGAACTTCGCGCGAGACGGTGACGCGGCTGCTGAACCAGTTTCGCCGCGACCAGTGGATCACGATCAAGGGATCGAGCATGACGATCATCAAGCCCGATCAACTGGAACGCCTGACCGCCTGATTCTCTGTACTGTCACTCCAAATTCCATTTTTCCGGCGCACACAATGGCGCGAGTTTCGGTCGTTTTTGGCACTCCATTTTCTGTGTTTCTTTCTGTGTTTCTGTATCGCCGGCTGACAAGGGTTTGGAATCAATGCTGTTGAGCAGGGCTGCAAAGTTTCACAGCTTCACAGTCTCACAGCTTCACAGGCAGTTGAGGAAAGTGACTGAAACTGCAGGCGGTTAGGTGAGGTTGCACAGTTTCACAGCTTCACAGACGAGTTTCAGTTCACAGCGGCATGAGCCGAGAAGCCGGATGCGGGGTGTGGCTGAGACGGCTTCAATCTCCTTCAATCTCATTGTGCGCCAAAGCGCGGTAATCATCTGCAGAGCGGATGGGGTGGTTTTCGGTGGATTGGGGAATCTGAGGGGCGAATTGAGTTGGTGCTTTCCCAGGTCCCCATTCTTCGCTGCGCTTCGAAGCTGGACATGGGGCACCTGTGATCTTTCAAGAGGTTGTCCATTCGATCAGGACCGGAGAAGCTGTTTGTGACGAGCAAGCAGTAACTCAGGAGACCGAATGGACTACCACAAGAATGCCCCATGGACAGCGATCAGTCGAGAGCGGCTGGCGCGGATGGTGATCAGCGATGGCATAACCCTGAGTTCGGCGGCCGCCCGGTTCAGTGTCAGCGCCAAGACGGCAGCCAAATGGGTGGATCGTTATCGGCAGTTTGGAGCAGCGGGCATGGCCGATCGCAGTTCGCGTCCGCACCACAGTCCGCGGCAGACAAGTTCCTTATTAGTGGAAAAGGTTCTTGCTCTTCGCCGGCTGAGCTACAACGGCTGGCGGATCGGCCGCGAACTGGGCCTGAGCCCGGCCACCGTCAGCCGCATCCTGCGCCGCGCACGACTCAGCCGATGGCGGGACCTGAATCCGCTGCCGCCCGTGGTGCGCTACGAACACCCCGCTCCGGGAGATCTGCTGCATCTGGACATCAAGGGGATGACGCGTTTTGAAGAGGTCTCGGTGCGCGGCGACGGAAGATTGCGCGGCAAGAACAAGCACCCCGGTTTCCTGGCCCTGCATGTGGCCGTCGACGATCACTCGCGCATGGCCTTCACCCGGATGCTGCCCGACCAGAAAGCCGAAACCACCATCGGCTTCCTCGACCAGGCCGTGGAGTTCTTCGCCCGTCACGGCATCGGAGTGCGCGCCCTGCTGACCGACAACGGCAGCAATTACCGCTCACAGCAGTTCCGCCAGGCCTGCCAGAGAATGGACATCAAGCACCGCCGCACAAGGCCTTACACGCCCAGAACCAACGGCAAGGCCGAACGCTTCATCCAGACCGCGCTGCGCGAATGGGCCTACGCAAAACACTGGACCAGCTCCCAGGAAAGAGACCTCCATCTTCAGCCCTGGAACGACTACTACAACCGTGAAAGACCTCATGGTAGCCTCAACTACAAGCCGCCCATCAGCCGCTCCGATCCAGGAACAACCTCTTGACCTTCTACAGGCACCCGGCGAAGATTGGGCATAGGGAAGGATTGGCAACAATCCAGGCACAACCCAACTACCGGCCCCTGGGGCGTTTATGGGGAGTAATCACCTCGCCGAGCGTAACCTGCGCTCGATGAGCACCTTGGAGCGAGTTCTAATCAGATGCCGGCTCTCCACTAAGATGTTGGGAGCAACTGCCGGCCCCGTTTGTTTGGACGGTAACCTTTTCACTCTGGGTTCATCTGGAAGGGTTTGACGTGGCGCTCATCGAGTCTCTGCTGGCCGATCAATCCTTCGAGGACACGGGAATTCGTCGAATTGGTCGGCGGGCGGTGCGATATCTACGGAGATCCCTGCGGGTCAGGTTCCAGCCCAATCCGATGATTCACGGCGTTGCGGAAACGCTGCTTGCAGCCCAGGTACCGCTCCGTCGTTTGCACTGAAACATGTCCCAGCAGGAACTGAATCTGCTCCAGTTCACCGCCGGCCTTATGGCGAAGACGGGGCACAAGTCCGTCGCAAATCGTGCGGTGCAAGAGAGGGAATCTCACAAACCTTTGCCTTTTGCTTCACGACACCCCAAATGACCTTGGGACTGAATCCATCGCCCCATATCCTGCCAGCCTTGTTGATTGAACGAAAGAGCGTGCCGGTTGTAATCCCGGCCGCTGCCATCCGCCGTCGATTCCGCCTTTCACCCAATCCGGGACCGGGATGGTTCATACCTGACCACCCTTGCCGACAAGATCGGCTATGACCCAGTGCTCCTCTCTCTGCTGAATCTCTTCAACTCGCAACGCTTTCAATTCCGCCCGGCGTAGCCCGCAGCCCAACAAAATCGCTAATGCGGCATAGTCAAGCTTGCCTCGCAGACTTGTTATGCCTGCCGTCAACAGCAAACGCTTCCCTTGTTGGGCAGTCAGCCAATTGCCTACCGGCACGCCCAACCGTTTTGCACCCTTTACCCGACGAATACCGGCGGCACGGTCTGCATTGAGCAAACCACAATCAGCAACTTTTACAAGTACGGCGTCGGTCAAATTTCGTGCTTTTGGGGCTCTCACTCTATATCACCAGATGACCATATCTTCAAATATGCATGTGATCGAATTCAACTCTAAATCCACTTCTACCACTGCGCTTGCATCCCGCACTTTCCTGCGCATCTGCGGGTTGCAAACCAGTACCTCGCTTCAAATTCTTCAAATTCCCGGCCTTCGGTGCGATACCAAAGCATGCGTGCTGCCAGGCTGAAGAAATAAACCTGACGCGTTTTGTAACGGATTGCCCCCTTCGTGACTTTAATCCTGTGAAAGCACGACCAAGGACATCTGACCCAATGAGTTCACGCATTTATCGATCTCTGGTCCTTTTTCTCATTTTCCCAATGGGGGGATTGGCCGTCTGTGCGCAGGAACCGCTGACGCTACGGCAAGCCATCAATGAGGCACTTGGGCAAAGCCCTGAGGCAGCGATGGCGCGCGCAGACAATCAAGAAGCCAAATCGGCAGCCACCATGGCGCGCACGAAGCTTCTGCCGCAACTCAACTTCACTGAAGACATCTCCCGCGGCGACGATCCAGTGTATGCCTTCGGCACGCGGCTTCGGCAGCGGCAGTTTACGCAAGCCGACTTTGCGCTGAATGCGCTGAATTTTCCGCAGCCTATCGGCAATTTCGCAACGCGTTTCTCTGGCTCATGGCTGGCGTTCGATTCGCTTAAGACGCAGAAAGAGATCCATCGCGCGGATTTGTACAAACAGAGCGCTTTGTTCTCTGCCAAAGCTGTGGATCAGCAGATCGTGTTTCACGTTGTGGGCGCCTACCAGCAGGTGCTCTATGCGCAGCGGGAGATCGACGTCGCCCAGCATGAGCAGGAGACGGCTGCGGCGCTGCTGACCTCAGTGGATGAACACGTAAAGGCCGGCCTTGCGGTGGAGTCGGATCGCATGTCGGCTGAGGTGAATGCGGCCGCTCGCAAGGAGGAATTGATTGCGGCGCAGGGCGACCTGGAACTGGCGTGGGCCCAGTTGTGCGAGGCGATGGGCGACCCGAGGTTAAAAGCAACGGAACTGAAGCCGATTGAGCCACACACATTTCCGCAGAACGCCTTGGAAGAGGAGTTGGCGACGGCTGAAAAGTCGCGACCGGATCTGGCGGCGCTGGGGCAGGAGCAATCGGCACAAGCTTCTGCCGTGGGAGCGGCAAAGTCGGACTTCGGCCCACGCGTAAGCGCCTATGGAAACTGGGAAAATGACCAATCCTCTTTTGCCGGCTCGGGAGGCAACAACTGGGTGGCAGGCGTGCAGATTAACGTGGACATTCTGCCCTTAGGCAGGCGCGCCCAACTTTCGCGCGAGTCTGCTGCCAAGCAAAAGATCGACGCGCAAGTGGCCGCCTCTAAACAGCACCTGCGGCTGGAAGTGAGCCAGGCGCACATTCACCAGAAGACGGCGGAACTCTCGCTGGAGACGGCGCGGGCGGCAATGGACCAGTCGGCCGAGAGTCTGCGCATTCTGAAGAATCGTTACGGTGCGGGGCTTGCCACCATCACCGATCTGCTACGGGCCGAAGATGCCGAGCGGCAGAGCCAATCCAATTACTGGCATGCCGTTTACGGAAATGCGATGGCCTATACCGAACTTTTGTACGCGACTGGGACACTGACTCCCGATGCGGCGGAGGAATTGCAATGAAGACTGTCTTACGGGCAAGTGTGCTAGCTCTTACCGCCGCGATGGTGACCGGATGTCATGGTGCCGACTCGGCGCCCCCCGTGGTTGTCGAGACTGTGCAGGCGCAGGTTGTTGAAAGCCAGGTGCAAGAGGTGCCTGTGAACCTACGATCTACCGGCACGGTTCATGCCAGGGAAAGCGCCGTCCTATCCGCGCAGGTAATGGGCCGCACCCAGCAGGTGCTGGTGCACGAAGGAGACAGCGTACGCACTGGGCAAACGCTGATCGTGCTGGACGACGCAGCTTTGCGATCGGCCCTGGAGCAGGCGCAGGCAGGTTTAAAGGCGGCGCAAAACGCGCAAGCCGCAGCGCAGACCAACGCCTCGTTGGCGACAAGCACGTTGAACCGGTACAAGCAACTTGAACAAGAGAAGAGCGTAAGCCCGCAGGAGATGGATGAAGTCTCGCAGCGAGCCGAGTCTGCGGAGGCGAACCTTGAGGCGGTTCGCGCGCAAACCGAAGAGGCACGAGATCAGGTGAACGGCGCACGCACCATGCTGGGGTATTCGCGCCTGGCGGCGCCTTTCTCCGGAATCGTAACGGCGCGGTTGGTCGATCCGGGAACGATGGCCGCGCCCGGCGTGCCGTTACTCCAGGTTGATCAAGCCGGGGCTTTACAACTTCAAGCTTCGGTGGACGAGTCTGCGATTGGCGCTGTTCACAAGGGAATGAAGGTGCAGGTGACGATCGATGGCGCCGGTTCCACAAATATGACGGGGACCGTTGCGGAGATCGTGCCCTCCGCCGATCCATTGAGTCACAGCTTTCTCGTCAAGCTTGACTTGCCTTCTTCAACTCAGTTGCGGGCCGGCATATATGGAACGGCTGAGTTTGCCAACGGCACTCGGCAGGCGATTCTGATTCCGCGTTCGGTGGTTGTCATGCGCGGCTCATTGGCCTGCGTCTACGTTCTCGACGGTCAAGGGATCGCGCAGCTCCGTTATCTCACGCTCGGCGCGGGACAAGGCAATCTCATCGAGGTCCTGTCAGGCATCTCTCCCGGTGAAAAACTGGTTGACGCGCCATCCGACCGCGACCTCGCCGGCAAACGCATCGAGGTCCAGCAATGAAGCATGACCTTGGAATCGCCGGGCGCCTGGCCCATTCATTTCTCAACTCCAAGCTGACGCCGCTCTTCATCGCCGCATCGCTGGCCATTGGAATCTTCGCGGTGGCGATCATACCGCGCGAGGAGGAGCCGCAGATCCTTGTTCCCATGCTGGACATCACCACCGCCATGCCGGGTGCGTCGCCGGCCGAGGTGGAAGAGCGCGTCACACTGCCGATCGAGACGCTCGTGCATCAGATCTCCGGCGTGGAATATGTGTATTCGACGTCTGCGCCAGGCCAAAGCCTGGTGATCGTACGCTTTCTTGTCGGCACACCCCAGGAAGATGCGCTGATCAAGGTCTACAGCAAGCTCTACTCAAACTTCGACCGCATGCCGCCGGGAGTTTCGCAGCCGCTGATCAAGGCTCGCTCCATCGACGATGTGCCGATACTGGCCATGACGATTTGGGGCGAGCATTACAACGGCTATCAACTGCGCGCCATCGCAGATGAGATGCAACACAGCATTACGCAGGTTTCCGATGTATCCGAAACGACAATTATCGGCGGCCTGCCACGCACCATGCGCGTGGTGCTAAGTACGGAAAAACTGAACGCCTACGGCCTATCGCCGATGGCAATTGTTGGGCATTTGCAGGCCGCAAATGCGAGCGTGCAGGCGGGAAACTTCTCTGATAACAATCAGGAGGTGCGTGTCGACGCCGGCAATCTCTTCAACAGCCGCGCGGATCTGGAAGCTGTGGTCGTGGGCGTGGTGCGCGGGCATCCGGTGTATCTGCGCGACGTGGCGGACAAGATTGTCGATGGCGCCGGGGAGCCTTCAGACTATGTGGTCTACGGCACGACGAACGCGAGCGCCTCAGCGCAACACGGACTGCGCCAGTATCCGGCGGTGACGATTACCGTGGCCAAACGCAAGGGGACGAATGCAACCGATATCTCGAATGCCGTGCTCAAGCGCGTGCATGAGATGCAGGGCGTAACGATCCCCAACGACGTAACGGTGACGACGACCAGGAATTATGGAGAGACGGCCAAGAACAAGTCGGATGAGTTGCTGGAGCATCTGCTGCTGGCCACGTTGTCCGTGACGCTGCTTGTCGCGCTTTTCCTCGGGTGGCGCGAGTCGGGCGTGGTGCTGCTGGCTATTCCCGTTACGCTCGCGCTCACCCTGTCGGTGTTTTACTTTCTGGGCTACACCATCAATCGCGTTACGCTGTTTGCTTTGATTTTTTCCATCGGCATTCTTGTCGATGACGCCATTGTCGTGGTCGAAAATATGGTGCGCCACTTCCGGTTGCCTGAGAATCATGGGCGGCCGATGAGTGAAGTCGCGGTCGAGGCCGTTGCAGAAGTGGGGAATCCAACCATTCTGGCCACTTTCGCCGTGATTGCCGCGGTATTGCCGATGGCCTTCGTTCGCGGTCTGATGGGGCCCTACATGCGCCCTATTCCCGTGGGCGCATCCGCTGCCATGCTGTTCTCGTTGCTGGTTGCCTTCGTGGTTTCGCCCTGGGCGGCCCTCCGCCTGGTTGGCCGCCATCTTGAAGGAGCCAAGATTCTGGAGCCCGAAACGGAGAACTGGCGGACCAGACTTTATCGCCGCATCATGACGCCTCTGATCCAATCCGCGCGCAATCGCATGCTGTTCTTCGTTGGGGTGATGGTGCTGTTTCTGGTCTCGGTGGCGCTGGTGCCGCTCGGACTCGTGAAAGTAAAGATGTTGCCGTTCGATAACAAGAGCGAACTCCAGGTAGTTATCAATATGCCCGACGGCACCCCCCTCGAGCAGACTGCGCGCGTGGCCCAGGCGTTGGGAAATGAACTCGCTCGCCAGCCAGACGTGCTTAACTACCAGACGTACACCGGAACATCCGGGCCCTATAACTTCAACGGACTGGTGCGCCACTATTACATGCGCCGCAAGCCGAATCAGGCCGACATTCAGGTAAACCTGTTGCCAGCCAAGCAACGCAGCGTGCAGAGCCATGCCATCGCCAAACGTCTTCGCCCGTTGCTCGACGCGATCGGCAACGCCTATGGCGGGCGCATTCAAGTCAGCGAAGTACCGCCGGGACCCGCCGGTGGTGCAGACCCTTGTGGCCGAAGTTTACGGACCGGATATGGCTGGTCAGACGCAGGTTGCCCAGCAGATCAAATCGATCTTTCAACACACAGCGGGCGTCGTGGATACGGATTGGTATGTCGAAGACCCGCAGCCAAGACTGGTGATGCGCGTGGATGAAGTCAAGGCTGCGCAACACGGCATCGCGGTCTCCGATGTGTCCCATGCCCTGGCGCTTGTCCTCTCTGGAACCGAGGTCGGCCTGATTCACGATCAGACAGCGCGAGAGCCCGTGCCCGCAATTGTCGAACTCGACCGCGCCGATCGCTCTTCCGAGCAGGGTTTGGATAATATTCGCCTGCCCGGTGCGGACGGCGTCATGGTTTCTCTGCGTGAGTTGGTCATCGTCGAGCACACAACCATCGAGCCGAGCATCTATCACAAGAACTTGCGCCGCGTGGTCTATGTCACGGGAGATGTAGCTGGCGCGGTGGAGAGCCCGGTCTACGCAATTCTGCAAATGAACAAGGAACTTGACCACCTTAAGCTGCCCGCTGGATACGCACTGGCTCGCTATAACGCGTCGATGCCTGAGTCCACTGACCACTACTCGATGAAATGGGATGGCGAATGGCATATCACCATCGAAGTCTTCCGCGACATGGGTCTTGCATTCGCCGCGGTGCTCGTTCTCATCTACGTGCTTGTAGTCGGATGGTTCCGCTCCTTTATCGTGCCGCTGATCATCATGGCACCCATCCCTCTAACACTCGTCGGCATCATGCCCGCTCATGCGATGCTGGGCGCATTCTTCACGGCGACCTCGATGATCGGCTTCATCGCCGGCGCAGGCATCATCGTGCGCAACTCAATTATCCTTGTCGACTTCATTGAACTCCGCATCCGCCAGGGAATGCCTCTTGCCGAGGCAGTGATCGATGCGGGCGCAACTCGATTCCGTCCTATGCTCCTGACTGCGGCAGCGGTTGTCGTCGGCGCCAGCGTAATTCTGACCGACCCCATCTTTCAGGGGCTCGCACTCTCGCTGATTGCAGGAGCGGTCGCTTCGACGTTCCTCTCGTGGCCCACCATTCCAGTGCTTTACTACATGGTTCATTCGCGCCATCAGGGCGGGCCTGATCATCAACCTGAATCCGGACAAGGAGGATCTCTATGACCGTTGAACGTGGACTGCGCCTCATGGCAGGCGTCATGGTGCTGTTATCGCTTGCGCTGGCGCATTTCTTTTCCATCTACTGGCTTTGGCTCACCGTATTCGTTGGACTGAACCTGTTGCAGTCGGCACTCACGAACTGGTGCCCGGCCATGTCCATCCTGCGTGCGATAGGCCTGAAAGATGCTGCGTGCATTTCCGGAGAGTGAGCCAGTGATGCATGCCCACGCTCCAACCGCGCGGCTTCAAGACGAGGTTTACCGCCAGATGTATCGGTTGGAGGGAGGCCGTTCAGGGTCCGAATTGGACCTTGCGCTTGCCTTGTTGCGGGCATGGATTGCGACAGGCTCCAAACCTGAAGGCGGTGGAAATCGGGAGTGGCTCAGTAAGGTATCTCCCATCTGCCTGCAGATGATTGAGGCGGCCCTGAAACGGAATACTGCGAGGCTGCCCCGCGCGCAGTGAATCGGCGGGCCTCAGTGGAGGCCGCTCTTCGTGCATTCGGAGGTGAGAATATACTGGTCTGGCTGCCGATTCGCCCAAACAATGCGACCTGAACTGATCCGAGCCACCGACCTCCTCCACCAGGACACCCCGGAAGCTGTTGAGGAGGCCATCGGATTACTTCAGAACACCGTCTACTCGTTCAGCATGAAGGTCTGTGGCCATCCAGAAGATGCTGAAGACACGATGCAGGAGGTGCTCTCCCGCTCCATCAGGCACCTTGCCAAAATTCAAACTCCGCAGCAGATGGCCGTCTGGCTTTATACCGTGACCCGAAACCGCTGCTGGCGCATGCGCCGCAAGCCCGCACACGCCCCCGCTCACCTTCTCTCGCTGGATGAACTGATGCCGGACGGTGACGAACTGGGCAGGCTGCTTGAGGACGCCGCGGCAGACCCGGAAAAGAACGTCCTCGCCGCCGAGCAACACCACCTGCTGCATCAGGCAATCCTTCGCATCCCTGCCACATTGCGCATCGTTCTCGTGCTCCACGATATGGAGGAGCTAACCACCGAGCAGGTTGCGCAGATTCTCTCACTGCAGCAGGGAACGGTGCGAATTCGCCTACATCGGGCACGACTCAGTGTGCGCAAGGAGATGAGCCAGCTACTCAAGGCCATTCCCGAACCACCCAAACCTGCGAGACTCCCCGCAAGCAAACCCAAAGGCACCCGAGCCAACGGCGTGCAACGCCCGGCCGCATGCCGCGATCTGTTCGCCAATCTCTCCGAGTATCTCGATGGCCGCGTGGAACCGCTGACCTGCGAACAGATGCGCGAACACATTGAAGCATGCCCGTCCTGCGTGGCGTTTCTGCGCGATTTGCGCGGCGCCATCGATCGTTGCCGATCCCTGGAGATTCCCTGCGACTCGGCCGTCGCACCGCGTCTGCGCGCCATCCTCACCAGGGAATACCTGCGCATGTTGGCGATCCCCGTCGACAAACATTCTCCCGCCATGATGTAACGAATTGCCGCTCTTGTGGCTTTCTTCTTATGGAAGAGGAAAACCACCATGGAAGTGAAGATTACGCATCTCGATCGAGTGAAGTTTGCCATTCAGTCGCGCTCTCATACAATTCTTTGCGACCAACCCGCGGAAAATGGAGGGGAAGATTGCGGCATGACGCCCCCGGAATTGCTTCTCGCGTCGTTAGGATCCTGCGTGGCCTTCTATGCCGTGCAGTACCTGAAGACCCGCAATCTCGCGGAGACCGGCGTGGAGGTCACAGTGACCGCCGAGAAGCTGAAACAGCCTGCCAGACTTGGCAACTTCGGTGTGCGGGTTATGTGCCCACTGGCCCTTACGGAAGACCAGACAGAAGGACTCATGCGCTCAGTACATCACTGCTTGATTCACAATACTCTGCTCGCGCCGCCCGAGATCAAGATCGAGTTAGCCATCGCCGAGGCGTCCGTACCGCAAAGTTAACCATTCCCACCAATTCCGGCCGAGCCTTGAACGCAATGCTCAACGTCTATCGCGAACCAGTGTTTTACTCATCAAATGGCAAATATGGAAAGCTTTCGTGACGTTGTCTAACGGGCACGTGCGGACCAACTCAGCTTCCGGAAAGCCGCGCAGGAGTTGCACTTCACGCACTCCGCGGTAAACCGTCAAATCAAGGCGCTTAAGGAGGCAATTGGCATGGAACTGTTCGATCGCTCTGGGTTATTTGCAGCCTAAAGTGGGCGCTAGCATCTACGCTGGCTTGGATCGAGATGGGTACGCGCTTTTGGGAATCCGGGGGCTTCCGAGAAGCTTTTTTGAACCGATGCTGATCTCGTAAGCGCTATTTGTGTCGCGTAGTCCAGAGATAGATTCCGAAACCAAGGAAAGCACGAAAGCTCCGGTCGGGAACTATTACCCCTGAA
>CAWACG010000002.1:0-292693 GCA_963780515.1 uncultured Acidobacteriaceae bacterium | reverse complement strand
TCTATTGGCTGGCGCGCATGTTTGCGGCTGGCGAAGACCCGCTCTACCTGGCACGCCGCGTGGTGCGCATGGCCGTTGAAGATATCGGCCTCGCCGCACCCGAAGCGCTCAACCTCTGCCTCTCTGCCAAAGAGGCTATCGATTTCCTCGGCTCCCCGGAAGGCGACCTGGCTTTGGCCGAGGCCGTGGTTTATCTCTCCCTCGCCCCCAAATCCAACTCGGTCTACATGGCCTACGGCGCCGTGCAGCAGGAGATCGAGCACACCCGCCAGGAGCCCGTGCCGCTGCACCTGCGCAACGCGCCGACGCGCCTGATGAAGGAACTGGAGTACGGCAAGGGCTACCGCTATGCGCACGATGAAGAAGATCGCATCGCGGATATGGACTGCCTGCCCGATTCGCTCAAGGGCCGCAGCTACTACCAGCCCACGCAGGAGGGCCGGGAGAAGCTGCTGGCGCAACGAATGGAAGAGATTCGGCGCATCCGGTCGGGAAAACACCGCGAAACCTGATCTTCATTCCAGCCCGCAGGCGGATCGGCTTTTGAATCTCCACAGTTTTCCTTCGGGGAATTGCAGAAGATATCCCTCGGTTGGCGCAAACTCAAAGTTGGGGAGTGGTGGCGCTTCGCACCCTGTCTGCCCGCCATCTAGTGTGGTGAGTCTGAAGTTCATCACATAAAATGAACTGTCATCCTTGAGCGAACGGGGCCCCAAACGTCTTTCAGTTCCGGGGTCCCCAAAGAGCGGTCCTTGCTCTTTGGGGTGGAGTTTGGGGGTGGGGAGTCGAAGGATCTGCTTTTGTCTTTCGTGAGTTCTGCGGTGTATCAATGACTCACCACACTCGCGCCTTTTCGTCCCGCCAGGGCAGAAAAAGACGATTTACGTTTGCGGCTGTGAAACTGTGAAGCTGTGAGGCTGTGCTGCCGTCGAAACTACCGGTTTTATATCAATGACTTGGCGACGGCCGGCCCCGCGAGGCCCCAGAAAACGGCGAAGCTGTGAGACTGTGAAGCTGTGATCCTGTGACCCTGTGATCCTCTGCAATCCGGCCGTGGAGCGCTGCCGCCGGCCCATCAGGGCGCCGCGTCTTTGTCTTTGCATCAGGGATGGGAAACAGTAAATCTCAATTGGCCGTTTTTGGCAGTTTCGCCAGCGCGTCCGTCACAATGCCCGGCGTCAGCACCTCCGGCAGCATCTGCGGGCTGCTTTGGCCCGGCGCGTACAACGCATATGCGGGCACGCCGCTGCGATCCAGTGCGGCCAGCGCCTGTGCAATCGCCTCGTCACGCTGCGTCCAGTCGGCGCGCAGCAAGGCCACATGAGCGTCGGCGAAGGCCTTCTGCACTTCGGGCTGGCTCAGCGCCACACGCTCATTGACCTGGCAACTCAGGCACCACTTGGCGGTGAAGTCCACAAACACCGGCCGCCCCTGCGCCTGGTAGTGCGCCACTGCATCGGCACTCCAGGGCTGCCAGACGCCTTGAGTCGCCGACCCGGTCGAGGTCTCCGACGCAACAGCCAATTCGTCTGGTGCCCAGATGCTGAATGCAACCACGCCCAGCAGAATGAGCGCTGCAACAACCGACGCCCAGCGTTTAGCCGGCCAGCGCCCCAGGAACCAACCTGCAATAGCCAGCAGCAGAAAGCTGGCCAGCAGCGCAACCAGCAGGCCTGAGCCGTAAGTCTGCGCCACCACCCATGCCAGCCAAATCACGGTGGCGAAGATGGGCACAGAGATAGCCTGTTTCAGTACTTCCATCCACACCCCGGGCCGCGGCAGCAAGCGTGTCCAGGCCGGTTGCAGCGTGAGCGCCACGTACGGAGCGGCGAGGCCAAGCGCGAGTGCCGTGAAGACCGCGAAAGTTACGCCGGCGGGCTGTGCCAATGCGTAGCCAACTGCCGCGCCCATGAAGGGAGCCGTGCACGGCGTGGCCACAACAACGGCGAGCACACCCGTAAAGAAGCTGCCGGTATAGCCCTGTTTTGCAGCGAGAGAACCTCCCGCGCTTGTGAGCGTCAGTCCGAAGTCAAACTGCCCCGCGAGCGACAGACCTAGAAAGAACAGCAGCGCGGCCATCAGTTCAAGAAACACCGGCGACTGGAACTGAAATCCCCAGCCGAGCCGCGCACCTGTCCCGCGCAGAATGAGCAACGCAGCAACAAGGGCCCAGAACGAAACCAGAATCCCGGCTGCATACACGAACCCATGGGCACGCAGCTTGTGCCGCTCCTCGTTGCCGGAGTTGACCAGCGCCAGCCCTTTGAGAAAGAGCACCGGAAAGACACACGGCATCAGATTCAAGAGCAGGCCGCCGAGAAAAGCCAACCCGGAAATCTTCATCAACTTGAGAAACGAGGACTGAGGCGCGGATGCGGGATTAGGCTGAACGGTTTCCATTCCGGCCACGCCGAATGATTGACCAGCGTTGGCAGCTGCATTTGGCATTGCCGGTGCAGTGGGAATGCTTTTGCTTGCCGCCACCTTCCCGGGCAATGCAGATATTTCGAACGAGCGTCCGCCTGAGAGTTCCAGCACGCCCCGCAACTGCGCCGGGTTGGAAGTGAGACTTTCATCCTTCTTCAGTTCCAGTACCAGGCCCGTCGCTGTCGAAGCGAACTTCTGCGGTGCGGGGTTGTCGATGATGTTCTGATCGGAGGGAAAGAACTCGGCACTCGTTTCACGCTGGCCGGTAACGACACCAACGCGGAAGCCGTCTGCGATGGGCTCAAACCTGGCCTTGAACCCGCTTGGCATTGGCTTGGGGAGGCGCGCAACAAAGCGGTTGAAGATTGCAACCTCGGACGCCGGCGAAACCGGCTTTCCCGGCTGGGCCAATACGTTGCGCGTCACAATCAGCTCCGCCTTGCCGGGGATGCACGCAGCGCGGCAGACCAACCAACTCACCTTTGCATCAAGCTGCGCAGGGCCCGGCTTTGCGGCATTCGCCACATTCAGCTTGAATGGAAACAGCACTTCATCTTCGTATCCGAAATCCATGAGCGGACCGAGAGGAAGGCGCTCCGGTGCGGGGAATTCCAGTTCTCCCGCGGTGATGCCGGCCGGCAGCGTCCAGTGAATTTGCGGGGGTTCGCCGGCATCGCCCGCATTTTTCCAATAGACATGCCAGCCCGAATCGATTTTGAAGTAGAGCCCTGCATCCGCGGATTGACCGCGATTTAACATCTGCGGCAGAACCATCAGGCGCACGTGCACATGCGGCGCATCCGCGGAATCGGATTGCGCCAACGCGGAAAGGCCCGCAACGGCAAGCGCAAGAATCGCGAGGATGGAGCGTGAACGCGGCATGACGATGAAAAACCGGCTTTGTCTCTTGGACGCAGTGTAACGGAGTTGGGAGGCGTTGAATGGCACGGTCAATCCAATTGAAGCGCCGCGTGGCGGCGGAAGATGCAGTCATCCTGGACGCACTTGATTCCGGCAGCGCGCGCGCGCGCCACCGCTTCCTCGTGGATGACGTCGTCCTGGAGCCACAGGTAAGGAATGCGCAAGCGGATCACTTCGTCCACAATGGCGGGGACGTACTTCGGTGCACGAAATACATTCACCAGATCGATGCCTGAACCGCCCTCGGCGTGCAACGCTGCCTGCGCCGCATCGATGTCAGGGAAGCACTTCAGCCCGAGGATTTCGCTGAGCGCAGGATTCACAGGCAGCACACGATATCCGTTGTCAGCCAGGTAGTGGCCAATGTTGTGGCTGGCGCGCCAACCCTTGTCGCTCATGCCCACGACGGCGATCGTCTTGGCGGTCCGAAGCATCTCTTCAATCACAGCAGGATCATTGATCATGTTTATCTGAATACTCCCGACGGTTAAACATCCAGATCATCTCCGTCGCTCGCGGCAACAGCGGTACCCCTGCGCTTGGCCAGCAAATAGCCGCGCAGAAACGGCTCCAGGTACCCATCCAGCACCTTGTCCACATCACCCACTTCCACCTTGGTCCGGTGGTCCTTGGCGATGCGGTAAGGTTGCAGAACATACGACCGTATCTGCGACCCGAAGTTGATTTCCAGCTTCGAATCTTCAAGCTTCTTGCTCACGGCGCGCTTCTTTTCGAGCTCATATTCATACAGACGCGAGCGCAACATCTTCATCGCCTTTTCGCGGTTTTTATGTTGACTGCGCTCATTCTGGCACTGCACCACAATTCCGGTGGGCAGGTGCGTCATGCGCACGGCAGAGTCCGTGGTGTTCACATGCTGGCCGCCCTTGCCGCCGGAGCGATAGGTGTCAATCCGCAGATCTTCAAGCTTCAAATCAACGTGGATGGTTTCGTCGATTTCCGGCGAGACATAGACCGAGGCAAACGATGTATGGCGGCGCTTGGCCGAGTCAAACGGCGAGATGCGCACCAGGCGATGGACGCCGCTCTCGCCTGCCAACTGCCCAAAGGCGTATTCGCCGATGATGGTAAAGGTGGCAGACTTGATGCCGGCCTCTTCGCCGTCCTGGTAGTCGTTCATCTCGGTTTTGAAGCCCTGCTGCTCGGCCCAGCGCAGATACATGCGCAGCAGCATCTCGGCCCAGTCCTGGCTTTCTGTCCCGCCGGCGCCGGGATGCACCGTGACAATGGCATTGAGGGCGTCGGCCTCGCCGTTGAGCATGGTGCGCGCTTCGAGTTCCTCGGCGAACGTAGCCAGGGCCTTGATGTCGCGTTCGAGGTCGGCAAGCACATCTTCGCCTTCGCGCGCCAGCTCGAAATAGGCTTCGATGTCGCCCGTCCGGCGCAGCAATTCCTCATCGTCGGAAACAAGGGATTCCAGGCGCTTTTTGTCGCGCATCAGCGGCTTGGCGGCGTTGGGATTGGACCACATCGCCGGGTCGGCAAGCCTGGTCTCTATGTCGGCGAGTTCCCTGCGGATACGAGCGGGGTCAAAGATACTCCCGCAGGTCGCGGACTTGGTCGCGCACGGGAGCATATGCGAATTCGAGATCGTTCAACGACATGATTTGCTCTTATGACCTGGCTTTGATTTGAACTTTGAGCTGTAGGCTTGCCCGGAGAGACAAACCCACGATGCCTATAGCCAGTATGGCACACAGCCACGCAAAAACGTCGCCATGGGCGGTGTAGAAGGTGATGTCGTCGCGAAAGCCGAACTGGGCCGGCAGCGCATCCGTCTGGTGCCGCGGGATGCTTTGCCGCACCCGGCCGTAGGGATCGATGACCGCGGTAACGCCGTTGTTGGTGTCACGAAGGAGCCAGCGGCGATTTTCGATGGCTCGCATTCGCGCCATGTTCAGGTGCTGCCACGGGGCGCTCGTGTCGCCGTACCAGCCGTCGTCGCTGATGTTCACCAGCACCTCGGCGCCCAGCCGCGAGAACTGCCGCACTTCGTCGGCAAAAACCGCTTCATAGCAGATGAACACTCCGTACCGGTGTCCATTCAGGCGAAAGACTTTTCGTTCATCACCGCGGGTGAATTCCGACACACGCCCGGTGAGCTTGCGCGCAAAAAAGAGGAGGTTCTTGAATGGTATGTACTCGCCGAAAGGAACCAGGTGAATCTTGTCGTAGCGCCCCAGGCGCGCTCCGTCGGGCGCCACGATCAGCGCAGAGTTGTAGTCGCGCCAAGCCTGGTCCTGCTCGGAATAATCCGTGCCGACGTTGCCCACGACCAATGGGGCGTGCGTGGCGCGAGCGATGGAAACGAGTGCCTGTTGGAATCGTGGATCGGCCTCAACGAACGGCGCGGGAGATTCAGGCCACACTACAAGATCAGGGTGCGTCGGGTAAGGAGGGCAGATGATTTCACCCGTCGGTGCGCCCGTTTGGGGAATTCCGGCGATGTAGGTCTTGCATTGCTCTTCAGCGAGCTTTGTGAACTGGGCGATATGGTCGTCCCACTGCGTTCCAGGCCATGGGTTTTCGTCGCCCACGTCAAGATTGGGTTGGATCAGCACGGCAGTCGCAGCGGTTGGACGCGGCTTGGGCGGCGCCACGCTAATACCATTCCGAAGACAGGAAAACGAACAGAAACAGCCCACACCGGCCTGACTCCGGCCAAACGAGCTGGCACCTCGACGCGGCTCTTTGCGGCTACCGTCAACCAGGCCAGAGGCCATGCGAACAATGCGTTCACGGCAACGAGCAAGAAGCTGATGCCGTAGACCCCTGTCCATGGCGCGAGCTGGTTGACCAGTGCATTGTCGACCTGCGAGTAACCCAATTGGTCCCAGGGAACGCTGGTAATCCGCGCCGCGGCCAGTTCCAGCGCAGTCCACAGGATCGGCGCGGCAGCCAGCGCGAGCCGCGTGCTGCCTCTGCCGCGCCGCACCAGCGCTACAGTCAGGCCAAAGACACCGAAATACAGCCCCAGCACCAGACTGAAGCCAATGAGCAGCAGTGTGGGCGCCATTGGTGGCATGTCGCCGTAGCGCGACATTGTGTCGCGCACCCAGTAACAGTTGCCGCAGTACCAGAGAAATCCGCAGAGATAGGCAAGCAAAAAAGCGCGCCGCAGAGGGCGGGGCTTTTCATCGGAAGCGACTGACAAAACAGCCCACAACAGCGGCGCAAGGCCAAACCAGGCAAAAACGCTCCGCCATGGCGGCATTGGCCCGGCGAGCGGAAACGGCAACTCCAGCAGACCGGCCGAGAGCCCGGCTGCGGCCCACAACTTCAACGAATCGCGCTGCATACAGGGGCGAGTTTAATGCATTCGCATGATGTTCGCTGGCTGCGGGCCAATGCCCTGAGGGATTTGTAGACCGCAAGAGCATCAATGGAGCCCTGAATGTTGGTTGAAGACGCGGGAGGCTTCAATTTCCGGGCAGCAATTTTTCCGGGCTAAACCACGGGAAACGGCCGTGAAAACAGCTACAATCGGATGCATGCATCTGGCTCTAATTGGAATGCGGATACTTGAAGTGATGTTCTTCTCCGGCCTGGTGGGGTCATCGGTGGTTGTGATCATCAGCTTCATTGAGGATGGAAAGGAACTGTTCGGAGACGAATAGCCGGTTGTGTTGAGGCCATCCGCCAATGCATATCGCTATTTTCATTGACTGCCGATTGATTCAGAACTAGACTCAGCCCAGGGCGGACGGCAATTTCGCTCGCTGAAAAATCTGATCGGCCGACAGTTATGCCGGCACTTTAGCGATGGCATCCACTCGAACGACCGTAGCCCCTCCGTCTGACCGCGTCCGGCTCATCGTGGCATCCTCCGTGATGCTCACGTTCATCTCCTTTTGGCGTGCGGCCGCCATCGTTCTCAACGATCTTGGTTCATCTGCTTTCTACGCTGGCGGCATCGCCGAACAGGCGGTGGGAGCGGCCGCGCCCTGGTTCATTCTCGGAATCATGCTGTTCAGCTTCGCGGTGCGCGCGGTTTACGTCGAGAGTTGTTCGATGTTTACCCGAGGCGGCGTCTACCGCGTGGTGAAGGAGGCCCTCGGCGGAACCTTCGCAAAGTTAAGCGTATCGGCCCTCATGTTCGATTACATCCTTACAGGGCCAATCTCAGGAGTTTCCGCAGGCCAATACATCACGGGCGCGATGAACGAGTTGCTTATCGTTGCTGCCAACAGCCATTGGCTCCCTCCGGCGCTCATGGACGCACAGAACCATCCCTTCCAGTTCAGCATGAATTCCACCTCCGCAGTTTTCGCGGCCGCGGTGACCACGTATTACTGGTGGCAGAACATCAAGGGGATCGAGGAATCCAGCGACAAAGCACTGCGGGTTATGCAGATCACAACCGTCATGGTCTTGATTCTGCTTGCATGGGGAAGTTACTCAGTTTTCATGCGCGGCGCACATCTTCCTCCCGCGCCTGTCCCTTCCAATCTGAAGTTCAGCGCCGACGCTCAAGGCTTTCTGAAAGGATCTGGGCTGCCGATTCTGGGTCTGTTCGGCATATTGATGGCCTTCGGCCACTCGATCCTGGCCATGAGCGGTGAGGAGAGCCTGGCCCAGGTCAATCGCGAGATCGAGCATCCCAAGCTCAAGAATCTCAAGCGGGCGGCAATCGTAATCGCCATCTATAGCCTCGTATTCACGGGCGGCGCAACGCTGCTGGCTTCCATGCTGATTCCCACCTGGGAGCGGACGCACATCTACCAGGACAATCTGATCGCAGGTTTGGCCATGTATATGGTCGGGCCCATGTTCTGGCGCATCGCATTCCGCGTCTTCGTTGTGTTCGTCGGCTTTCTGATCTTGTCCGGCGCCATTAACACGTCAATCATCGGCTCGACAGGCGTTCTGATGCGAGTGGCCGAAGACGGAGTGCTTACCGACTGGTTCCGCAAGCCGCACCCAAGATTCGGAACCAGCCATCGCATTGTCAATCTGGTCTTCGGCCTGCAGATGTTTACGATTCTTGTGACCAGAGGCAACGTCATCACCTTGGGCGAAGCGTACGCGTTCGGCGTCATTTGGTCATTTACGTTCAACAACCTTGCCATGCTGGTGCTGCGCTGGAAATATCATGGCGAACGCGGCTGGAAGGTTCCTCCCAATTTCCGCATTGGAAGGTTCGAGTTTCCCGTCGGCTTGCTTTCTGTCTTTCTGGTGCTTCTATCCACCGCGGTGGTGAACCTATTCACTAAGTCCATTGCCACGGTGAGCGGCATAATTTTTGCTGCTGCGTTCTTCATCATCTTCAGCATTTCCGAGCGGCAGAATTTGCGCAAGCACGCCCTCACGGCGCGCCAGATGAAGGACCATTTCCAACTGGAGCACCAGGACACCATCAGCAGGGAGTCAGTAGCAATTCGCCCCGGGGCCATCATGGTCACGATGCATGACGCGGCCAATCCAGCGGCTCTAAAGTGGGTGCTGGCGCGAACCAAGACTGAAGATCGCGATGTTGTCGTGATAAGTGTTCGCATGATGGGCGTAGGCGGACCGGAATATCTGAGCGCAGAGCAACAGAGCTTCAGCGAGCATGAGCAGATGCTCTTCACTAAGGCAGTCTCAGTGGCAGAAGGCTTCGGCAAGAAAGTCTCGCTGCTGGTAGTACCGGCTGGAGACGTCTTTGCCGCGTTGGCGCAGGGAGCAAACTCCCTTGAAGTCGATTCCGTGGTCTCGGGGCTCTCCAGTTCAATGACAGCCGAGGACCAGGCCTTCCATCTTGGACAGGCATGGGAAGCTCTGCCCGACCCCAAGCGGCAGTTCAATTTCTTCGTCGTGGGCCCAAGCGGCGAAACGAAGGTGTTTTACATCGGACCGCACGCACCTTCACTGAGCCCCGACGACGTTCAGTTGGTACATCGGTTGTGGCTGAATATGCGACGCGACCCGTCTGTACAAGACTTGCACCACAGCGACATCATCACCTATGCACTGACTCGGCTGGCAGGTCAATATGCGCGCGAAAAGGTCGAGATTCTGCGGGACCTGCGCAACTACCGCGCTGCAGAGTCGCCGAGTCTCCGCATGGGTGGGCAGGAGTTATCCGGAACCTCAACTGGTGTGCCTCCTACCAACCCATCTCAACCTCCGAAGAACCCTCCTCGCGGGTTGTGACCTAGGTTACCTAAGTCGTGAGTCCGCAGATTCGTTAACCCAGCCCTGCCCGTTAAGTCAGAAGATACATACCAAATGAACAGCGGATACTGATTGCTCATCTCCTGCGCGCTGCTTTCAACGATCCCTTGGCGGAGTCACGATTTGCCTTGATGACGCGCCCGCTCACCTGCTAACCGATTCATTTTCTCTTATGGCTGGCATGGACAGCCATTGGAGAGTCGGGGTTCGAGACATTGGTTACCACCTTCGACGTGATTGCTCTCTCTTCGGTAATAGCATGCGTTTTTTGTTTGTAAATTAGTCTACAGTTGCGTATTGTGTCATGACAGGATGAGTGCTAGCCCATCGGCGGTTGGTAACATCGGCGCCGCAGGCATTAGGCCGCCGATGAAAATGTAAGAGGAGGGATCGTGGGAGTTTCCGAAATACTTGCACAGATTGACCATGAGATTGCCCAGTTGCAGCGGGCTCGCGCCTTGCTCGGTGGAGCCGGCGCCACAAAGACCAAGAAACCTGTGACCTCCGCAGCCAAGAAGGTTGTGAAGAAGAAAAGAAACCTCACGCCAGAAGGGCGGAAGCGTATCGCCGAAGCTGTAAAGCGGCGCTGGGCAGAGCAAAAAAAAGCTGCTGCCGCGAAGTAAATAGTCGCATTCGAAAAGAAAGGCCGGCATTTGACCCGGCCTTTCTTAATTTAGCGCACTTCGACTACCCTCTAATCGAATTAGATAGCTTCCCCTGGGATGCAACGGACAACATGGACCCCTGGATCGACCAACGCAGACAATTCCTCCGGCGTACCAGTCAAAGGGGGAAATGTTCCAAAATGCAAAGGGAGAACGATGCCCGGCGCCAGCAACCTTGTTGCCATCGCAGCTTCCTTTGGTCCCATGGTGTAGTGGCCTCCGATGGGCAACATCGCAACTTCGGGATGATATAGCTCTGCGATCAGTTTCATGTCGCCGAAAACGGCAGTATCTCCTGCGTGATACAGCACCGGTCCGCCACTGACCGTAAGGACAAATCCTGTGGCCACTCCCACATAATGCGTGCCTCGTTCATCC
Organism: uncultured Acidobacteriaceae bacterium; assembly: GCA_963780515.1. Lineage (GTDB taxonomy): Bacteria > Acidobacteriota > Terriglobia > Terriglobales > Acidobacteriaceae > Telmatobacter. Next base: position 282,128 of record CAWACG010000002.1, on the reverse strand, counting down.
TGCGCGCCAGCTGAGTGTTTTGCTTCGACCATGGTTGCGGCCACATCATCCAACTGCACCGTACCACCCAGGTTCATGCCGATGGTGTTTGCCACTCCTTTGCCTGCGACATAATCAGCGAGTTCGTAGATTGCGACCACGGTCGACCCATGCTTTGCGGCTGTAGGCACAGCGTCTGAGATATGGTCTCCGTGGCCATGGGTCAGCAGAATGTAATGAATTCTCTCAGGGAGGATGAAGCTCTTTGGGTATTTTGGATTCTGCGCAATAAATGGGTCGATTAAGATATTGGTTCCTTTGGCAGTCTGGACCAGGACGGTTGCATGTCCGAGCCATGTGATGCGCGTTCCTTTCAATAAACTCATACCGCCTCCAGTCGTGAGGTTCTCCCGTTGATCAGGCAAGGCCCTCTCACTCAACGTGTGATGATTACTTCTGAGACGCTATCCTTTGCCAGAAATTGCCTGAACCCCGACCAGCGCGAAAACAACCGCTCAATGCTCCGATTGGTGAAGGCACGCTGAATTGGATACGGCGGCGCCATCTGCATCTCGACATCATCGCTTTCGGTGATGTGAAAGCGCCGATGCGCAGTCTCTTCGCCCTGGGATCGGGTATGAAAGAAGGCCAGAATCTGTCCACCCTCATTCATTGAAGTAAACAAGCGCTCCACAACAGGCTCAACGAACGGATCAGGCAGATAGTCGAGAGTTGTCCATAGAAGAACAACGTCGAACGTGCGACCGGAAAACTGGAGCGCCTGGTCGAGATAGCCCTCTATGTTCCAGACCGGCTCCCCCTCCGCATCAATGCCGCTTTGCCAGTTCCCCGTGCGTGCCTCGGTAACCGGATCGGCGAGAAATATGCTGTGTCCGAGACTGGTCAGGTAGTTGATATTTGCGGGAGAAGTGATGCCCACATCAACGATGCGGAGTCCCGGTTCAGCCTGCAGGCGCTTCCGCAAAGCCGCCCATCCACCAGAATGACGTGGCACTCTGGGGCCAACAAGGCCTTGTGTGAGGTCGGAGGGGTTGCTGTCGAGTTTCTTTTCAAACCAACGGCCAAGCACCCTGCATTCTCCCTGCGGCCGTATAGGCCGTGCCTTGTCCGCCTGCCAGCACCTGAAATTGCTCGTTCCAGCTTCAGAATTGCTCCACAGCAAGCCCGGCGCCATCTGACGGCGCCTTTCGCTTGAAAGTACCGTCAAAGAAATGCGCTACTAAACTCCAATCATTCTGTCTGCGCCCTAGAGAACGCCGGACGCACTCGTATGACTCGAACTGTCCGGACCTTTTGCTCCCTGAGTCAGATCGACTTTGCCGCGAAAGACTGCGTTGTCTTCCACTGCGAGTCGAAGTGCACGCACATCGCCCTGAACCTCGCACCCTGCGCGCAACTCCACACGGCCTGTCGCCACAATGTTGCCCTGGACGTGTCCCAGAATCAGAATGTCCTTGGCTGAAAGGTCGGCGGCAACGTTTGCATTGGGCCCAATGGTCAACCGGCTGTCAGAAAGGCTGATCGTCCCTTCCACATGTCCATCTACAATCAAGTCTTCACTGCCCTTCAATTCGCCGCGAATGACGACTGTTTTGCCGATCCGGGCGAGGCCATTTTCCGTTGCCATGCTGCAATTTCCTCCGAGGCACTGATTCGAGCAATTTTCAGGGAAGAAGATCGGAGCGCGTTCCAGTCCCGGCAACTCTGATGATCCCGCCGGCACATCGCTCCGCGCTCTTCCATCTTGATTCCTGAAAACGCCACGGGCCCTGACCGAACTATACGCAACCGGGCCGGGTCACTTCAATTGCAGAAACCCGAAGAGGATAGGAGCATCCAATTAAGCATGAGGGCGCACGGAATGACATGGAAACTGCATGACCGCTAAACTATTAGTTGTGCGCAGAATTCTCCCCCTCATTCTCCTTGTGCCGCTTTCGGCAGCGTCCCAGGGAACAACGCAAAGCGCGCCGGGCAGCGCCTTGGTTGACCGCGCATTGACCGCAGAGCTGCGAACTGCTCAGGATTCACACCACCCCATGCGCTACAGGCTGCGCAAGTCCAGCCCGCGCATGACCTCGACGAAGGATATTTTCGAGTCGCGGGATGGCGCCGTGGCGCGTCTCGTTGCCATCAACGACCGGCCCCTGAGCCCGGCAGACGAGCAGAAAGAACAGGCAAGGCTGGATGGACTGCTCAGCGACCCCAGCCGGCAAAGGCACCGGAAGCAGAGCGAGGATGACGACACGGCCCGCGCCATGAAGGTGCTGCGCGCACTGCCAAATGCATTCATTTATCAATTTGCGGGCTCCGGCACCGGCCCCACGGGGCGGGTGGAGAAGTTCACCTTTAAGCCGAACCCTGATTTTGACCCGCCGGACCTGGAAACGCAGATTCTGACCGCGATGACCGGAGAACTCTGGATCGACCCCTCCGAAGAACGGGTGGTGCGCCTGGAGGGACATTTGCAGCGGGATATCGACTTTGGCTGGGGAATCCTGGGACGGCTGAACAAGGGAGGATGGATCCTGATTGAGCAAGCCGACGTGGGCCAGCACCAGTGGCGCATCGTGCGCTTTCAGATGGTGATGAGCGGGCGAGTGCTGTTCAAGAACAAAACCTTCGACACGGTGGAGGAAGAGACCAATTTTAGATCGGTTCCTGTGGGATTGGGATACGCGCAGGCCATTCAAATGCTGCGCGCCGAGCCAGGGAACTCGGCTTCAGCCAGCCGCTGACGGATTTGCTTCCGAACAACAAAGCGGCCTCACAGAAAAGTGAGAGGCCGCTTTGTTTTCTGAGGCTGGGTTATTTCACCTTGATGATGATCATGGCGAAAGTGAACAGCGTGAGCGACTCAATGAAGGCCAGGCCAATCAGCATGAACATCAGCAGGCCTGCCCGAGTACCGGGGTTGCGCGCGAGGGCCTCAGTGGTCGAGCCGACGGCCCTTCCCTGGCCAAGGCCGCACAAGCCGGCTGCCAGGCCCATTCCAAGTCCGACGCCAACCGGCGCCAGGTTCATGGCGGCCGAGCCGCCATCCGCGAAGGCCGGCATGGCGAAACACAAAGCCGCCAGGGCCATGAATATACTTTGAAGTTTCCGCATTGTTCTCCTTCTTCCCTTTGAATTGACTGCCAGTGGGTGGTTGAGGCTCACCGTACCGGCCCCCTCACGCTTGCAGCCTACCGTTGCTCCGGGGCGGAAGAACTCCCCGGCGGATACCTTTTCTCGCCATGGACGAGAACTATCTCAATGACGTGTTAGTGCTCATGCGACACCGCCATGGACAGATAAATCATGGACAGCAGCATGAAGACATACGCCTGAATGATCGCAACGGCGAAGTGTAAGCCCAGAAACACCACCGGAGCAGCCAGAGGAATCATCGAAAAACAGATGAGAGTCAGCAAATCGCTGGCCAGCATATTGGCGTAAAGACGGATGGTGAGCGACATGACGCGCGCCAGGTGGGAGACAATCTCGACGGGAAAGAGCAACCATGCCAGCCACCAGACAGGCCCGGCGAAGTGCTTGAGGTATCCAATCGGCCCCTGCGCGCGAATCCCGTGGAAGTTGTAATAGAAAAAGGTCAAGAGAGCCACACCCAATGGAACCACCGGCTGGCTGGTCGGTGTGACCACACCGGGAATCAATCCCAGAAAATTGTTCAGCAAGATAAAGAGAAGAACGCAGGTGACAAAGGCCTGGAAGCGTTCATGCTCGTGGCCGATGACCTGCTCTCCCTGGTCGCCTGTGAATTCGTGAACCATTTCAGCGATCTGCTGAGCGGGATTGGGCTTCTCCACGGAAAGAGTCATTCGCACGAAAATGAAAAAAGCGAGCAGCCCGCATGCCACCAGCAACTCCATCGCAAAGGTATCGTTGATAGGAGTGGCCGGATTGGCGGGATGAATTCCAAGGGTCTGCAGCACTGTGGACACGATGCCGCCGAACAGATAATTCAGCAATCGGGTAAACGCTAATGTTTCCGGCATGAAAACCAGGGTCTTTCTGTCTCCGGTGCTGATTTACCGCATTCGCCGCCAGGGCAATTCACTGGCGAAGCATCCGAAGTGCCTCCCAGCCCATGGTGAATACCGCCAGTCCAAGGCCACAAAGAAGCGCCACGGCAGAGCCATGGAGACATTTCAGGCTACCATAGATCACCCCCGCAAAAATGGTGAGCCTGAGCACAAGAAACAGGACCACTACGGGAGCACTCATCGGGGTCCTCTGATTGTCGAGCCTGGCGTTAATCAGCTTGGCTAACCGCTGCCATTCCCAAATGCTGGCCGCCGAGATCAGCGCACCGACTATCAGCATCGCGGCGTTGCGCCAGCCAGAAGCAATCCAAATCACGAGTGCTGGAATAATGCCCAGAATCAATGTGTTGCGCATGGCCCGTTTAAGCATTGCATCCAGATTCGCGTCAGTGAACTCCGCCAGTGGTTGGGTGTCTTCGGTCATTTTTCGTTTCCGCTATTTCCCTTATCTGCGCGGGCGGCGTTTTTGGGATCTCCTGCAGCGGCCATCGCCATACGAACGGCGCTTGCGAGTCCGGCGGCACTCCCTACGATAATTCCGACGACCGTAATCCAAGTTTGATGAAGACGTCCGTCAAGCCAGGCGCCACCGCCCCACCCAATCAGGACAGCGCATGGCATGACCAGCGCAATCTGGGTCATCTTCTCCGCTTGCGCCAGCGTCTTCGTGGCGCTCGTGAGTTTGCTGGGCGGCTTATCGTCCGGAATGGGGCGCTGATAGGGCATGGAGGCTAATCCACAGCATACAGGGTCACTGAACGAGCGGGTATACTTCCCTTTTGGGCTCGAGCCCACAATTGGAAGGAAATACAGTGTTTGATTCCGAGTTTGAGCGGGGCCTGTTTGACCTGCGCAGGGCCAAGCTGGCCGAGATTGAAAAGCTGGGTCAGGCGGCCTATCCCAACCAGTTCCCGGCCTCGCACACGGTGCCGGAGGTTCGCGCAAGGTGGGGCGAATCCACCGGCGAAGAGCTGGATGGGAATCGGGTCACAGTCGCCGTCGCGGGGCGCATCATGGCCATTCGGGCGCAGGGCAAGGCCGGCTTTGCCACCCTGCAGCAGAGCGGCGAGCGGTTGCAGATTTACGTTCGCCTCGATGCAGTCGGCGAGCAGGGATTTGCGCTCTACAAGCTGATCGACCTGGGCGACCATATTGGCGTTTCGGGCTATCTTTTTCGCACCCGCACCGGCGAACTGACCATACATGTGGAGCGACTCACATTTCTCTCCAAAGCCATGCTTTCGCTGCCGGAGAAGTTTCACGGGCTGTCGGATGTGGAATTGCGCTACCGACAGCGTTATGTAGACCTCTTTACCAACCTCGACAGCCGTGCGGTATTTGTGAAGCGCGCCAAGGTGCTGCAGGCCATACGCCGCTTTTTTGATGAGCGCGGCTACCTCGAAGTGGAAACACCGATGATGCAGCAAATTGCCGGCGGGGCAAATGCGCGGCCCTTCAAAACGCACCACAACGCGCTGGATCAGGATCTTTTTCTGCGCATCGCGCCGGAATTGTATTTGAAGCGGCTGGTGGTCGGGGGGCTTGATCGGGTCTATGAGATCAATCGAAACTTCCGCAACGAAGGCGTGAGCACCCAGCACAACCCCGAGTTCACGATGCTGGAGTTCTATCAGGCCTATGCCAACTATCTCGACATGATGCAGATAACCGAGGAACTGATGGAGTTTGTGGCTCGCGAGGTGAACGGAACCACCATCACCGAGTTCGATGGGCACACCATCGATCTGGCGCAGTGGCAGAGGCTCACGATGCGCCAGGCGATCATCAGGTTCTGGCCTGAAGAAGCGGGGCCGAAGCCGGCAGAGGCCGCGTTTGACTCTGCGCAGGTTCTCCAGGCACGGCTTCACGCGGCTGTCGGTTCGATGGAAAAGGCATCTGGAGAAACCACCCGGATTAGCCCGGAACGGCTATCGGATTTGAAGACGATTCACGATGCGGTGACCGCTGTTTACTACGACTCGATGAAAGGCGCGCCGGTGGGTAAGTCAATCTACAACCTCTTCGAGGCGGTTGTAGAGCCTTTCCTCATCCAGCCGACGATCATCTACGACTATCCGGTTGAGGTTTCGCCGCTTTCTAAGGCCAAGCCCGACGATCCGGCTCATGTGGAGAGATTTGAGTTCTTCGCCGGCGGGTTTGAGTTGGGCAACGCCTTCAGCGAGTTGAACGATCCGGTCGAGCAAGAGAAGCGATTCTTGCAGCAGCTTGGCGAGCGTGACCGCGGCGATGATGAGGCGCACCAGATGGATGAAGACTACGTGCGCGCGCTGGCTTACGGGCTGCCTCCGACCGGCGGCGAGGGCATTGGCATAGACCGCCTAACCATGTTGCTCACCGGCTCGAAATCAATTCGCGACGTGATTCTCTTCCCGCTAATGAGAAAACAGGGATCAGGGACCAGAGATCAGGGATCAGAAGGTTAAGCGAAGAAAAATGGGGATGCTCAATTGAAGTTCGCGAATGTTTCTAAACCGGCGGGGGACAAGAAACACGCATGCCCATGTTGCAGGTTTCTGACGCTCGATGAGCGCGGTGCCTATGACATATGCCCCGTCTGTTTTTGGGAAGATGACGGTCAGGATGACCACGACGTAAATGATGTTCGTGGGGGACCAAACTACGGTCTCAGTCTTGCTCAGGCTCGACTGAATTTTGCCAATATCGGAGCTTGTGAGGAACGATTTCTTACGAACGTTCGCAAGCCAAATGACTCTGAGACTGTGCCACAAGCAGATCTCTGAATTCTGGAGGCTCGTTGAACATTCTTTTTGTCGGTGACATTTTCGGCAGCGCGGGGCGAAGGATCGTGCGTGAGCATATTGCCCATGTGCGCAAGGCCCAGAACGTGGAGTTGCTCATCATCAATGCGGAGAATGCCGCGGGCGGCTTCGGCGTGACGCCGCAGATTGCGGAGGACCTGTTCGACCTGGGCGCGGACGTGCTGACCACTGGCAACCATGTTTGGGATAAGCGCGAATTGCTGGATTATCTCGGCTCCGCTTCTCAGGACAGCAAAGACCGCGCTCGCAGGGTACTGCGGCCTGCCAACTTTCCGCCCGGCCTGCCCGGTTACGGCGTCTTTGAAGGAACCACCGAGAGCGGCGTGGACTACGCGGTGGTGGACCTGATGGGACGCGTGTTTATGAGCGGCGCCAATGACCCCTTCCACGGCGCCAACGAACTGCTGGCAGGCATCAAGGCGAAGGTGATTGTGGTGGATTTTCACGCCGAAGCCACGAGCGAGAAAGTGGCGATGGGATGGCACCTGGATGGCCGCGCGACGGCTGTCCTGGGCACGCACACGCACGTTCCCACCGCGGATGAGCGCGTGCTTCCCGGCGGAACGGCCTACCAGACCGACGTGGGAATGAGCGGGCCTTACGACAGCGTGATCGGCGTCGAAAAGGACCTGGTCCTGCACAAATTCCTCACCGGGATGCCAGGAAAGTTTGAGGCTGCCAAGGGAAACCCCAAAATGTGCGCGACTCTGGTTTCGTGCGATCCACAAAGCGGACGGGCCACGGCCGTCGAGCGCATCATGCTTGGCGAGTGAGAGGCCGAAGTTGACTTCGTAGCGCCTCACAGCGCGCGCCTGTTAATCCTGTGGATTCGGGGGCACGGGAGTGATCTTCAGAACAGCTGAGTTCTCGGGAACAGGGTGCGCCGTGAGCATCGGCGATGGGAAATGAGCCGCTTTGATCAGCTTGCCCCTGTAGCTGAAAGTCATTGTCCATTCCATGGGCTTTGGCGTTGCCGCGTCATCGACAAAGCGGATCACCTCGCCACCCTTGAAGGGAACATCCATCACGGCCCTAAGTGCGGCTATTGATCTGTTGACGGCCGGCTCCTGATTTGCAGCGGCAATGCGAGGATGCGCCCCGGCCAGTGCGGCATAGCACAGTCCGTTTCCAAGCCAGCTTGATGACGTTCCCGCCTGCTCTTCCGACCTGATGTGGTTGAACGCAGAAATGGTGAGCGCATTGATCGGCGCGGGAGAAAAGAGCGAATATCCGCGGCGCAGGATAGGAATGATGCGCACCCTGCCCTCCCCGCCACGAGGGATTGATGCGGAGAACACCGTCACATCACCCACTCCGTTGTTGCGCGTGTATTGAAGAAAAACATGATTTGGCAGCGCCGGACAGACTACCTGTTGGTAGCTCCAGGTCCCTTGCTCCAGCTCGAAACCATTCAATCCAGCGTGTTCGGCAATCGCCGACTCGGCGTCCGCCGCCAAAAGGCGATCAGTCGCCGTCATCTGCGCAGCGGAGCGAAACTCAATGACAGTGGCCGACTCTCGATTTGGGGTGTCGGTTGAGAACGGAATGGGCAGAACCGGTTGCGGTACAACCCTGACCTTGCCGTGGCAACAGGCGCCTCATCTGCCGCTGTCTGTGCCGGCATCGAGGCGCAGAGCGTTGCGGCGAGTGCTGTGGCCAGGACAATGGGGAGAAGTCCGGATTGCGCCATATCACCTCCAGACTAACATTCGGTCCCGAGAGGCTGTGACGGGCGCAAACAAAAAAGGCAACCGGCGAGCGGTTGCCCCTTTTTGATTCCCAGGAGAAGGCTTGTGAGCGGCGAGCCCGATAAGGTCCGCCGCTCCAATTCAGATAAACGACCCGCGATTACTGGGCCTTGTGATGCACGGCCGTTGGTTTGTGGTGCTCCACGGGCTTCTTCACTTCCGGCTGGATGAACCCATCCCGAAGAACTATCTGCGCGGTTTGTGTCATCGTGGCGGTTGCCGGCACCTGTGTGTAGCTGTCGTAGGTGCCATTCAGTTCTGCCGCAGGTTGCAACCCAAATTCGAACCCAACTGCAGGAACTTCCTTGTCTTCAAGCGGCTTCTTCATATTGACGATGAAGTCGGCAATCTTGGCATCCTTTGCATCCTGTGATACAGCGAGCTTGATTACCGTCGCGCTCGCTTCAATCACGATGCCGGGGACCGGCGTCACCTGATCCTTCATTACCGCCCAGAGCTTGTCGGCATCATCCTTCGAGCCTGAGGCGAGGATGAATTCCTTATCGTTCAGGTTCAGCGTCGTCAGGTCCGGAGTCTCTACCACAACTTTGTGAGCAATGTCCGCCGGTGTTGCGGCAGGAGTAATGGTGAAAGTTCCCGGCGGAAACACGGTGGCTGCCGACTGGGTCTTGATCGCGTCAAGACCGGTCAGATCGCCATGATACTTCTTGTAGTAATACTCAAGCTTGGGCTCAATCTGGGCTTTGTAGGCCGGAGGAGCAAAGTTCCACGCACGCGCATAGAACCACACTGCCTGGATAAGATCCTTGCCGTCGGGCTTGGTATAGGCTTCAGCAAGCTGGAGCGTGTCCACAAGGCCCGGCCCGCTCTTCGTGGCCTCAGGCGGATAAAGCATCAATTCGGTGCGGTACTCCGAGATTCCGGCCTTGATGTCTTTCTTGCCCAAAATGTCGTCGAGAGCCAGGGCTGAATGGAAGATCGGGAACGTCGCAGCGGTCTGCTTCTTCCATTCGTCGTCAGAGACGCCGGCAGGCTTTTGCAGCGCGAGACCCTTTTGAGCAAGCGCTCCTGCATCATCGCAGGTCTGGGCGTCGCTGGTTTTAAGGCACTGATTCTTCTTGACGTAAACCGAGATGAAGATGGCCTTCATGTTGTTGGGGTCCACCTGGAGCAGCCGACTCGCAGCGCTGAGCGTTTTGTCGGGATTGTTCAGGCTCTGATAGGTGTCCATCAGAATATCGAGGACCGCTTGCTTGACCACGCTTTGCGGATAGGTTTGCAGAAAGCTCTCCAGAGCCGCGGCTTTGGCCGTGGGATCTGTCTGCGTGGTTGCCATTTGATAAGCATTGAATTCGGCCGGATCCTTGATGGTGATCTGGTCCTGTGCGCGCAGCGTGGGCGCAACAACGAGACTCAAGCTCGCCAGCGCCATCACAGATGCAAAGACTATCTTCTTCATTCAGTGCTCCTGGGAAATGCCGAAATGGAGATCAGTACTCATGCACTCGCGGAATGTACAACCGATCTGTTTGGCGGTTGAGCACCGTGGTTACGGAAAAACCATACCACGGTTTCCAATGCGGTGTTGGGAGGATTATAGAAAGCCCCGGCTCTTGTGACAAGCAAAGTTGTTGGCAACATTACAGTCTTTGCCGCAAAGACGCCGACAATGGCCCACCGGAATCTCCTGAAGTACGCATCCGCAACCACCTCCGGGTCACTTCTCAGCCCTCACGCGGGATTCAGGCCTCCCGGTTCTAAAATCCCGCTGTCCGCCTCCTGCGCAGCGCAAAACATATTCGCTTAGACACCGCTCCTCCAAGAATTGTTCCCAGGCGCCTTTCAGCTCCCCCTCCGCTACTGAAGGAGGCGAACTAACTCTACCTGCTCGGCCAGAAACGCATCATGTCCGTGGGCGCTGTTCATCTCCCGGTAATCGGCGTTCACTCCGGTCGCACGAATTGTCTCGGCGAATTCGCGTACCGACTCAGCGGGAAACAGCCAGTCGGAGCTGATACCCACAAAGCTGAGCCGCGCGCGGATGCGGCCGAAGGCATCCTCAGGCGAAGCATAGCCGCTGAGTGGGTTCCATGTGTCCATCGTCCGCAGGATTGCGAGGTAAGCATTGGCGTCGAAGCGGTCGATGAACCGGCGGCCTTGATGGTCAAGATAGCCCGCAATGTCGAATCGGCCGCCGACGAGTCCGCCGCCCTGGGGGTCCAGCGCCCAGGGGTCCTCCCCGTTGCGATTCGGGTTGCGGCCGAATCGCTCTTCGAAAAGTGCCGCGGACTTGTAGCTGAGCATGCCGATTTGGCGGGCAAGAGCCAGCCCCTGCCGCGGAGGACGCTGAGGCAGATAGTTGCCGCCCGCCCAGTCTGGGTCATTTTGAATGGCCTGGCGTTGCAGATGATTCAGGGCCAGCCCCATGGCTGACAGGGGCGCCACCGCGATAATCAACGCCCGCATCACCCGCTCAGGGTCGTAAATCGCCCATTCCAGGGCCTGCATGCCCCCAATGGATCCCCCTAAAACAAGGCGCAGCCGCCGGATTCCCAACGAATCCAGCAGCTGCGCCTGTGCTCTCACATTGTCCCGGATGGAGACGAGGGGAAAATCCGCCCCGTAGACCCGCCCCGTCTCCGGATCGACGGTGCTGGGCCCTGTTGAGCCGTAACAGGAGCCCAGCAGGTTAATACAGATCACAAAGTCGTGATCGAGCGACAATACTGCTCCGGGTGCAAAGACTTCAGGCCACCAGGAACCCACCAGCGCCGAGCCGGAGAGTGCGTGACACACCAGAACTGCATTATCCCGGGAAGCGTTGAGCCGGCCATAGACGGCATAATGCAACGTAGGATTCGCCAAGGTTCGCCCGCTCTCAAGCAACAGGTTCCCGTCGAGAACGAAATCGCCCTCGTAGGTGGGTTCCAGCGCCGGAGTTTTAGCCGGTTCGCTTCCGCTCCCGGCTGGGGCTTCGTTCATACCAATCATTGTGCAGCAAGACCCGCTGTTTCCGCCTTGCCCGCGGCAGTGTACCCGTTTGCCGCTTCGATTGCCTGGTCAAGATCGGCGAGAATGTCGCGAATGTCCTCGATGCCGACCGAAAGTCGGACCAGTTCGGGGGTCACTCCGGTTCCGGCCTGCTCCTCGACGGAAAGTTGCTGGTGCGTGGTCGATGCCGGGTGAATCACGAGCGACTTGGCGTCGCCGATGTTGGCGACCAGCGAAAACAGCTCGAGGGAGTCGATCAACTTCTTCCCTGCTTCGTAGCCGCCCTTGATGCCGAAGGTAATGAGCGCTCCCTGGCCAGCGGGGAGATACTTCCTGGCGCGCTCGTAATACCTGCTCGACTCCAGGCCGGGATAGTTGACCCATTCCACACCAGGGTGCTGTTCCAGATGCCTCGCGACCGCCAAGGCATTCTCAGAGTGGCGCTGAAGGCGCAGGTGCAGCGTTTCAATCCCCTGCAGCAAGAGAAACGCATTGAAAGGCGAGAGCGCCGCGCCGGTGTCGCGCAGGCCCTGCACGCGCGCTTTCAGAATGAAGGCGAGAGGCCCAAACGCCGCAGTGTACGAAAGGCCGTGATACGACGGATCCGGCTCCGTGAACTCTTTGAATCGGCCCGAAGCTGCCCAGTCAAACTTGCCGGCATCCACGATCACGCCGCCAATCGAGGTGCCGTGGCCGCCCAGGAATTTGGTTGCCGAGTTGAGCACAATGTCCGCTCCCCACTCGATGGGCCGCACCAGCGCTGGCGAAGCCGAGGTATTGTCGATGACCAGCGGGAGGCCGTTCTCATGGGCAATGGTGGCAAACTTCTCGATGTCGACGACATCGAGCTTGGGGTTGCCGAGCGTCTCAGTATAGATGGCCCGCGTCTTGTCGTTGATGGCCGCGCGGAGGCCGTCGAAGTCATCCGCGTCGACAAAGCGGACCAGGATGCCCAGCCGAGGCAGCGTGTAGTGGAAGAGGTTGTAGGTTCCGCCGTAAAGAGAGGTCGTGGAGATGATCTCGTCTCCTGCCGCTGCTAGCGTGGTGAGGGTGAGCGTCTCCGCTGCCTGACCTGAGGCGGTGGCGAGCCCCGCTGCTCCGCCTTCGAGCGCCGCCACGCGCTTTTCAAACACGTCCGTCGTGGGGTTCATGATGCGGGTGTAGATGTTGCCGAACTCCTTCAACGCAAACAGCCGTCCGGCGTGGTCTGCGTCCTGAAAGAGATACGAGGTAGTCTGGTAAATCGGCACGGCGCGGGAGCCGGTTGCGGGGTCGGGCGATTGGCCGGCATGGACGGCAAGGGTGGCGAGCTGGTGCTGCTTGGGTTCAGACATGATGATCTCCTCTGGCCTCGGTTAGCGGGTGGCGATGGCGGCGGAGCGCGTCAGGGGTGCGACGTACCCGCCAAAACATAAAAGCCCGAATCCTTTGAAGGACCGGGCCACCTGGTTTCAAGATCGGTTGCGTCTAACGCATTCGCCGCTCCAGAGACACACGGGCAGGTCCGCATGGCATACACATGCACATGGCCATGACCGCAATTCCGTGCTTCTCTGCATTTGGCATTGAAGGCAGTATCAATGGAAGCAAGGGTGAGTGTCAACCGTAACTTGTTCGCTTGCTGCCACTTACTCTTCAGCCTTCCACACATAGGCGCCCGGTTGCGGCAAGCCAAAATGAGCCAACACGCGGGCTACAAACTGCCGTGCCATTTCAGTCGAATCTACTGGCCGATTATAGAAGGCAGGAATAATGGGGAAGATGGTTGCGCCGGCCTCTGCGGCCAGCGTCATGTTGCGCAGATGAATGCGGTTGAATGGGGTCTCGCGGACGCAAAGAAGCAGCGGGCGACGTTCTTTGAGCGTGACGTCGGCGGCGCGGGCGATCAGCGAGTTGGCCAGTCCGTTGGCAATGGCGGCCAGCGTCCCCATCGAACAAGGCAGGATGATCATTCCGCTTGAAGGGATGGCTGCCGCTGGCGATGGCGGCGCCGATGTCGGAATCGGAGAGCTGGAAGGTCTTTGCCGGGGCTGCACCGAGCAGCTTTTCGAGCAGATTCGTACGGCCGGAGAGATCCAGCTCTTCAGCCATCACGCGGAGCGAGTTTTCGGATGCGACGAAGTGAACGCGGCTAACCCGATCATCGGCCTCCAGGGCGCACAGCAATTCGCGGCCGAAGACGGCACCCGAGGCGCCGGTCATTGCGACGGTCAGTTGAACTGCATCCACTGCTGGCTCCTTTGCCGGCTCTATTCTCCCAAGACGCGGCGATAGATCGCATCCACGTTCGAAAGCTGCCGCGTGGTATCGAATGTCCTGGCCAGCTTCTCGGGGCTGAGCAACGCCGCAATCGCCGGATCGCGCGCTACCTCGTCGCGGAAAACGAGATCCTCTTTCCAGGCTCGCATGGCGTGCGCTTGCACCACCTGGTAGGCATCTTCGCGCAGCATCCCGGCTTCCGCCAGGTCGAGCAGCAGTTGTCCGCTGAAGATCAGCCCGCCCGTGGATTCGAGATTCTTTTTCATCCGCTCAGGGTAGACCAGCAGGCGGTCAATCAGATCGGCAGATTTGGCCAGCAGGTAATCCACCAAAATGGTCGAGTCGGGAAAGATGACCCGCTCCACGGAGGAGTGAGAGATGTCACGCTCATGCCAGAGTGGAATGTTTTCGAAGGCCGCCTGCGCGTTGCCCCGTAGCACGCGTGCGAGTCCGCTGATCTGTTCCGAGGTGATTGGATTTTTTTTGTGGGGCATCGCAGAGGAGCCCTTCTGCTTCTCGCTGAAGTACTCCTGGGCCTCGCGCACCTCGGTCCGCTGCAGGCTACGAATCTCAACGGCAATCTTGTCGAGAGTACTGCCGATCAACGCAAGCACAGCGATATACGCAGCGTGCCGGTCGCGCTGGATGACTTGCGTCGCCACAAGCGCAGGCTTCAAGCCGAGTACCGCGCAGATGCGCTCTTCGTGCTCGGGTTTAAGGTGACCAAAGGTCCCTACTGCGCCCGAAAGCTTGCCCACCCGCATGTCTTCAGCGGCGGCATCGAAGCGGGCCAGGTTGCGCTGCATCTCGGCGTACCAGTTCAGAAGCTTTAGCCCAAATGTGGTCGGCTCGGCGTGGATGCCATGAGTACGGCCGATGGTCGGCGTGTGCTTGAACTCCAGCGCGCGGCGTTTGAGCACCGCCAGCAACGCAACCAGCCCAGCACGAATCGTCGCGGAGGCTTCTTTGACCTGCAATGCCTGCGCGGTATCGACGATGTCATTCGAAGTGAGCCCATAATGCAGCCAGCGGGACTGCTCTCCGAGTCCCTGCGCTTTCAGGTTTTCCGCGACCGCCGTGGTGAAGGCGATCACGTCGTGCTTCACTTCAGCCTCGATCTCCTGAATGCGGGCCACCGAGAAGCTGGATTTCGTGGCGATCGCCTCTGCAGCCGCCTTCGGAATGACACCGTCCTCGGCCAGCACTGCGCTCGCGGCCGACTCGACCTGGAGCCAGCAGCGGTATTTGTTCTCTTCAGTCCAGATGCGGCCCATTGCCGGGCGTGTGTAGCGCTCTATCATGTGCAAACTCCTGGCGAAAGGGCAGACTTGGGCTCGGACCGTCTTACCGCGTCCCTGCCAACTCTTGATTGTACGAGGAAAAAGCGCCTAGGTACGCGGAATGCCGAAGCGCTGATGCAGCTCATCGTAAAGCAGCCCGCGGCCCGGTTTGTAGGGCTGAAACCACTCGCCGTCAATCACCAATTGGGGAACCGCCCGCTTGCCCACATGCCGAATGACTTCAGCCGACGCGGCAGAATCCAGGTCCACGTTGATCTCCGTGTACTCGATTCCGTGGGAGTCGAGAAACTGCTTGGCAGCTCGGCAATCCCGGCACCAGCCTGAGGTATAGACCTGCACGTTCATAGCGTCATTTTACTGCTTCGGCACTGGTAACATCAGGGAGGATGACGGCCAGCGAAATCAAGACGCTTCTGGGACTCGAACCGCACCGCATTGAGGGAGGATCGTTCCGTCGTACTTACACCTCCGCGGGAACTGTCGACCTGCAGCGCGGCACACGACATCAGGGTACGGCAATCTATTACCTGTTGGAGCCGGGAACCTTCTCGGAAATGCACGTCCTGGACTCCGATGAGATATTCCACTTCTACCTCGGCGACCCGGTGGAGATGCTCCAACTACACCCAGACGGGCATTCTGCGCTCTTCACCCTCGGACCGGATTTGCAGGCGGGTCAACACGCCCAACTCGTCGTCCCCGCAGGCGTTTGGCAGGGGACCCGTCTGATTGGCGATGGGAGGGTGGCTCTGCTTGGCTGCACTGTCACTCCGGGTTTTGACTTTGCCGACTATCGCAACGCGACTTACGCCGAATTAGCCGGGAAATGGCCGGCAGAGGCGAAGCGAATCAGAGCCCTGACCAGGAACTAGGCCTACCGCCGTTCGCGAAAGAAACTCCGCAGCAACTCGGCTGCCTCGTCGGCAAGAATTCCCTGCTCCACTCGCATTTGATGATTCAACTGCGGATGGTTGAGCACGGCCAGCACCGAACCCGCCGCGCCTGCCTTGGGATCGGAAGTTCCGAATACGAGCCGGTCGAGACGAGCGTGAATCATAGCCCCCGCGCACATGGCGCAGGGTTCGAGCGTCACGTAGAGCGTGCAGCCATTCATGCGATAGTTTCCGAGCGCCTTAGCCGCGACGCGCAGGGCTACCATCTCGGCGTGTGCTGTGGGATCGTTGTCGCGGAGCACGCGGTTCTCGCCGCGCGCGACGATCTGGCCATCGTGGGCAATCACTGCGCCAACCGGAACTTCACCTGCATCGCGAGCAAGGTGGGCCTCGGCCAGCGCGGCCTCCATGGCTTCAGTGTCCGTAATCATCTTCCAGATGGTAGCGCGGCTGGCTGCTGCTGGGTCATGCAATGCAACGTTCCCAGTCCCCAGACCAGATCCACTCCATGAATTCCAATCACTTCGCGATCCGGAAAAACCTCGGCGAAAATATTCAAGGCTACGCGGTCATTGGGGTCATGAAAGGTGGGCACCAACACCAGCCCGTTGGCGATGTAGAAATTCGAATAACTAGCCGGCAGGCGCTGGCCCCGAAACACGACGGGCCGCGGCAGCGGCAATTCAACCAGCGTGAATGGCTTTCCATCCGGCGTGCGCGCGGTTTTGAGGCGGGCGAGATTTTCGGCCAATGGTTCATAGTTCGGGTCGCTGGTGTTCGGCTCAACGACAGTGAGAATGGTGGTTGGGGCGACGAATCGGCTAATGTCATCGATGTGGCCATGGGTGTCGTCGCCGGCGATGCCGCGGCCAAGCCAGATCACCTGATCGATTCCAAGAAAGTCGTGAAATGCCCGCTCCATCTGCTCTTGGCTGACACCGGGATTGCGTTGCTGCACTTCACTCAACAGGCACTCTTCGGTAGTGAGCAGAATGCCCTGGCCATTGGTGTCGATTGACCCGCCTTCGAGGACTAAACTGCATTTCGATCCGTCCGCGAGTTCGACTTCAGGTTTCCACGAGGGAAGCCTGAGAAGTTCGCTCACATGGCCCGGCACCTGGTCGTCGAGATGCCAATCGGAATACTTGGCCCAGGCATTGAAGCGCCAATTAGTGACGGCAACGCGACCCTCGGCGTTGCGCACGAAGATGGGGCCTGAGTCGCGGGTCCAGACACGGTCCGTGGGGAACACATGAAATGTAACCCGGTCCAGATTCGCTCCGGCTCTCTCCAGAATTCCAATCGCCTTTTTTTGTGCATTTGCGTCATCGACCAGAATTTGCACAAACTCTCGCGAAGAGAGCAGCCGGACGATCTCGGCATAGAGCCACGGAATCGCCTGGAATTTCCCAGGCCAGTCTTCGGCATTGTGCGGCCACGCAAGCCAGGTCGCTTCGTGGGCCTCCCATTCGGCAGGCATGCGATAGCCCAGCTCCCTCGGCGTTGCATTCGGAAAACGATCGGTCATTGCTATTTCGTGTCTCCGTCCACCGACCATGTATGCACGGGATCGAGGAAGCGCTGAGTAAGCGGTGCATAGGCATCGATGCGGCGGTCGCGCAGAAACGGCCAGTTTCGGCGCGTGTCTTCAATCAGCGCAAGATCAATCTCACCGAGAAGAATCTCCTCTGAATCGTGTGAGGCCTTGGCGACGATACGCCCAAACGGATCGGCCAGAAAGCTGCCGCCCCAGAACTCCAACCCCGGCCCGGTGGCACGATTTCCGAGCACATCACCGTGCTCATGACCGACGCGGTTCACTCCGGCCACGTAAACTCCATTGGCGATGGCGTGGGCGCGCTGGATGGTCTGCCAAGCCTCATACTGTGCCGCGCCAAATTCGTTCTTTTCTGCAGGGTGCCAGCCAATTGCCGTTGGATAGAAGAGAACTTCAGCTCCCTGCAGGGCGGTGAGCCGGGCTCCCTCGGGATACCACTGATCCCAGCAAACCAGCGTGCCGACGCGGCCAAAAGCCGTATCGACGGCGCGAAATCCAAGATCGCCCGGTGCAAAATAGAACTTCTCGTAGTAGAGCGGGTCGTCGGGAATGTGCATCTTGCGGTACACACTGGCGATGGATCCGTCGACGTTCAAAGTGACAGCCGTGTTGTGGTAGAGACCGGGTGCGCGCCGTTCAAAGAGCGATGCAATGATGGCGACCCGCGCTTCCCTTGCCACCTCGGCAAGGCGTGTCGTCGACGGTCCGGGGATCGGCTCGGCCAGGTCAAAGAGGCGAATGTCTTCGCGCTGACAGAAATATTGCGCCCGAAACAGCTCCGGCAGGCAGACAATGTTTGCGCCCAGGCGTGCCGCCTCGCGGATATGTCGCACCGCCGAGGCCAGGTTGGCCTCCGGGTCGGGCTGCATGCGCATCTGCACCAGGCCTATGTTGTATTTGCGTATCTGGGTCATACCTGCTGGTCTTCCCTCGGTAACGATGCAGCAAGGCCAATCCCGCGTGGCGAGATTGGCCTGTGATGTTTCATGCGCGGCGACTACTCTTCCAGGATGAGAACTGCAGCGGCAATCGTGGTAGTCCACAGACCGCGCTTGTCACCGACGGCAGACTGGGTCACGTTACTTGTACGCACGATCTTGTTGGAGATGCGGTAGATCTCCTTCTTCTCATCCCAGCTCTTGTCAGGGTCAAAATCAACATCGAGAGTGGTGGCCAGCATCTCGGCCGCCAACTCTTCAGCGTATTCGCCAGCTTGTTCCTCAGTTTCGCCAAAGCTATGGTGCTCGCTCAGATACCCGTACGTGTCGCGGTCTGCCGGGATGGCAACTCCAATGCTGGAAACCACCAGGCGGTGCGGCTCACGGGTCGAGTTCTCGGCAATGACCGAAAAGACAACTTCGCCGTGATTCAGATACTTGAGCCCTTCTTTGCGCGAAATCACTTTGCAACGCGGCGGAAAGATGGAAGAGACGCGGACCAGGTTCTGCGAAGCAATTCCTGCATCCCGAAGGGCTAGCTCAAAGGAGGTCAACCGCTCCTTGTGTTTGCCTACACCCTTGGTGAAGAAAAGCTTCTTCGGGATCATGCTTTTTCCCAATTTCTATGTGTCCTCCGTGAGGTTGGCGTTCCTTGATTTTATTGAACGTTCCCGCATGAGTCTATCGCATTCAGGTGGATGTCAACAGGGTGGTTTTGGAATTCATCCCACGTTTACACGCAACCGCTCTGCGCCTTGCATGTCAGGCAGGCAAACCGAGCGGGAATTCCGTACTGGTTGGAGCAATCCTGACCGAAATCATTTTCCCAGGAACGCACCGTAACTTTTTTGCGGATTCGGAGTTTAAGTAGGCATGAAATGGAAGCCTTTTGTCGGAGTGGCGATTCTAGGCGGTGTGTTGGGTTGCGTGACGTTGGCAGCTCAGGAGCCTCCTGCGTCACAATATCCTGACCCATCGCAGACCGCGGCCAACAGTGCCCCACGCGCCGACTTCAGGTCCGAGCCCTCCCCCGTTCCCCTGGAGTGGACGCCCCCTGCGCTGGAGCAACTCAGTGCTCAAGCCGCAGTGAAATCCAGCTTTACGCTTGACCGGACCCTGCTTGCCTTGGCTGCGGGTATTCTGCCCGATTCTGAAACAGACGACCGGCGGGTGATCAATAAACTCGACGGCATCAGCGTGCACCTGATGCGCTTCGGCGATGAGGGCATACCCGATGAGCGCGAGGTGGAAGCTGTGCGCGCCGCGTATCACCTGCGCGGCTGGAAGCACCTGGTGAGCACAACCAGGTCCGGCGGACCTGTCCACAGCGGCACCACCGACGTTTGGCTGGTACTTGACGGCGCCAACGTCCGCGGCGCGGTCGTGCTGGCCGAGACTCCAAAGAGCTTGACGCTGGTTACAGTGGCTGGAAATCTGAGCCCAGTAGACCTTTTGCATCTCCGCGGCCATTTCGGTATTCCCCGCTTCGACGGAGACGGAATCAGAGACGACCGAGATCGCTAATGGCTTCAGGGCAGGTCCCCTCCCGCTCGCAATTTGCAGATGGTAGCCTCTCTCTGCAACTGTATAGAGTGAAGGGATACCGCGAAGACAATGCAAAAGACCTACAACGGGCTGGAATTGCCGAAAGACGGCAAGCCCATCGAGTACAGCAACGGCCAATATCAGATCCCAGACAACCCCATCATTCCTTTTATTGAAGGCGACGGCACCGGCCGGGATATCTGGAAGGCCTCGCGGCGCGTTTTTGACGCAGCGGTTGAAAAGGCCTACGGCGGCAAGCGCAGCATCAAGTGGTTCGAGATTTTCGCCGGCGAAAAAGCCTTCCGCCAGTTCAGCACCTGGCTGCCTGATGACTCAGTCGCCGCTGCGCGCGATTTGCGCGTCTCAATCAAGGGACCGTTGACTACACCGGTCGGCGGGGGAATCCGCTCGCTCAATGTGGCGTTGCGGCAGTTGCTTGACCTCTACGCCTGCGTGCGTCCCGTGCGCTATTACCAGGGTGTACCAAGCCCGGTAAAGCACCCGGAGAAAGTCGACATCGTAATCTTCCGCGAAAACACTGAAGACGTGTACTCGGGCATCGAGTTCAAGCAAGGCAGCGCCGATGTCGCCAAGCTGATCGAATTCATCAATGAAGACTTGCTCAAGGGCGGCAAGAAGAAAATCCGTCCCGACTCGGGCGTGGGCATCAAGCCCATTTCGATCTTTGGAACCAAGCGGCTGGTGCGTTACGCCATTCGTCGCGCAATTGAGTCCGGGCGCAAGACGGTGACGCTGGTGCACAAGGGAAACATTCAGAAGTTCACTGAGGGTGCCTTTCGTGAATGGGGCTACGAAGTTGCCGTCGAGGAGTTCCGCGAATACATTGTCACGGAGCGAGAGAGCTGGATTCTCGGCAACATTGACGCCAACCCCAACATCACGGTCGAAGAGAATGCCGCGCTGATCGAGCCCGGTCTTGAATTCGGCAATCAAGCATTCCGCATCGAACTCTATAACGAAATCAAAGGCGTACTCGACTCTATCGGCAAGACACACGGTAACGGGGCCTGGAAAAACAAGATCCTCATCAACGACCGCATCGCCGACTCCATCTTCCAGCAGATCATCATTCGCCCGGCCGACTATAGCATTCTTGCTACCACAAACCTCAACGGCGACTACATCTCCGACGCAGCCGCGGCGCAAGTGGGTGGCCTCGGCATTGCGCCGGGCGCCAACATCGGCGATGGATTCGCGGTCTTCGAAGCCACGCACGGCACCGCGCCCAAATACGCCGACAAAGACATGATCAATCCCGGCTCGGTGATTTTGTCGGGCGTCATGCTGCTGGACTTCATCGGCTGGAAAGAAGCAGCCAAGCTGATCGAGAATTCGATGGAGAAGACCATTCAGCAGAAGTTCGTCACGTACGACTTCGAGCGTCAGACCGCCGGAGCCACCAAAGTGGGCACCAGCGAGTTCGCGACGCGCATCATCGGCAACATGTAACAGCACCAGAGGTTGGGAGATGTAATCCCCCGAGGAGAAAAACCATGCGTAAGAAAGTCAGTATTGTAGGCGCCGGCAACGTAGGCGCCACGACCGCACACTGGATCGCCGCCAAGGAACTGGCGGATGTTGTGCTGGTTGATGTAGTCGAAGGTGTGCCGCAGGGTAAGGCGCTCGACTTGCTGGAGGCCATGCCCATCGAAAAGCGCGACGTGCACGTGACCGGCTCCAACGATTACGCCGCCACCGCCAACTCCGACATCGTGGTGATCACTGCCGGTATTCCGCGGAAGCCCGGAATGAGCCGCGACGACCTGCTGCACACCAACTTCAAGATCATGTCTGACGTGGTGCAGAAAGTCGTGGCGCAATCCCCTGAATGTATCCTCATCATCGTCTCAAACCCGCTCGATGCCATGGCACAAGCAGCCTATCGACAGGCTGGCTTCAATCGCGAACGAGTCATCGGCATGGCCGGCGTGCTCGATTCGGCACGCTTCCGCACCTTTATCGCGGAGGAACTGAAAGTGAGCGTGGAGAATGTTACCGCCTTTGTGCTGGGTGGCCACGGCGATACGATGGTGCCCCTTGCCCGGTATTCCACGGTTGCAGGCATCCCCATCACCGAGCTTATCGAACCTGCCCGTCTCGAACAACTTGTTCAGCGCACCCGCGACGGTGGTGCTGAAATTGTTAAGCACCTGAAGACAGGGAGCGCTTTCTATGCCCCTTCAGCCGCCGCAACGGAGATGGCGGAGGCCATCCTCAAGGACAAAAAGAAGATTCTGCCATGTGCGGCGTTTCTGCAAGGCGAATACGGCATTGATGGCTACTACATCGGCGTCCCATGCAAGCTGGGCGCGGCGGGATTAGAAAAGATTATTGAAATCAAACTCACGCCCGAAGAAGATGCTGCGCTGAAGAAGAGCGCGGCGGCAGTCAAGGAACTCTGCGCTGTGATTGGCGTCTGAGAATCCACCCAAAACCGAACCAGGAAAAGGGCTGCCCACGGGCGGCCCTTTTTTCTGCTTCTCCACCCTGGGGTTGAGAAAACTCCCGCCCTAAAGTCTGTTGCCGGACGTACCTGGGGACCTTCATTCTCAATTAACCCATATGAAAAGGCTTCCCCTTTTCCTGCTTCTTCTGCTGGCAACGGCAAGTGTGCACGCGCAAAGCGGCGTTATAAATGCTGTTCCAGGCGGACCTTATCAATTGACCGGGAGACAGCGACTAGTGGCGCCGAATCGACGGGTTATTTTCAGCAGACCCGTGGCGTAGGGTCGTGTCGGCAAATTCATTCAACCGGGGATTGAGAAACGCCTCGTTTCATTGAACCAAGGAGACCAAATGTTCAGCATCAACCGCGTTGCGGGATCCATTGCCGCCATGCTGATTGTGACGGCAGTAGCGCATTGCCCCGCCCAATCTGCTCAATCGAGTGACTCTTCTGTCAGCGTCTTTGCCAACGAGCGTGTACGTGTGGACGCCTGGCAGTGGTTTGCGGCTCCTCCCAATTCCAATTCCTACGGCTATGTCGAGTCATTGCTCCGGCTTGGCATAGCGCAACACATCCATCACTGGGACTGGCAGCTGGAACTTGCTCAGCCGGCCCTGTTTGACTTACCGAGCAATGCAATTTCACCCGTGGCGGCACAGGGCCAACTGGGGCTTGGCGGAACCTACTATGCAGCGGGCGTCAATTCCTATCCTGCGGCCGCATTCTTCAAGCAGGGCTTTGCACGCTACCACTTCGGCGAGAAGGGCAAGGATCTTCGCCTTGGGCGCATCGAGTTCTTCGAAGGGATGGAGACCCAGCCCAAGAACACAACGATCAAGTGGCTCCAGGTCAACCGTATTCAGCAGCGATTGATCGGCAACTTTGGCTTTACCAATGCGCAGCGCAGCTTTGATGGTGCGGATGCCCACTTCGGCGCCGGTGACTGGAACATTACTGCGGCGGCCGGGCGCGCCGATCAGGGCGTCTTCAATATGAACGGTAACCCTGAGCTCAACGTCGATTTCCAATACCTGGCGCTTACCCGTTCAGATTGGAAGCAGCACTTACTCTGGCGCGCCTTTGGCGCCGGCTACCACGACGGACGTACCGGCCTGACAAAGACGGACAACCGAGCATTAGCGGTCCGGGCCACCGACCACGAGAACATTCGTATCGGAACCTATGGAGGCGATCTGCTTGCAGCCATTCCTGCCGGGCCCGGACAATTCGACTTCTTATTCTGGGGCGCACTGCAGAACGGGAGATGGGGCTCTCAGAGCGACAGTGCCAATGCCGTGGCCGTTGAAGGCGGATATCAAATGGGCAAACAGGCGAGGGCCCCGTGGTTGCGCGGAGGCTGGTTTCGCTCCTCCGGTGACAACAAAGCGACAGACGGCACACACAACACTTTTTTTCAGATGCTGCCAACGCCACGTGTCTATGCCCGCATGCCTTTCTACAACCTGATGAACAACACTGACGAGTTTGTGCAGCTTATGGACAAGCCAGCGAAGAACCTCACATTGCGCTCGGACTTGCATTGGATACAACTCACCTCGGCTCATGACCTTTGGTATCAGGGCGGTGGCGCGTTCGACAACAAAGTCTTCGGGTTTGTGGGTCGTCCCGCAAACGGCTTCTCTTCTCTTGCATCGGTACCCGACATTAGCGCCGATTGGCGAGCGTCGAAGGATTTAAACGTAACTTTCTACTATGCCTATTCTCAAGGTAAATCGGTGGTGGCGGCAATCTATCCGACCGATCACAATGCCCAGTTTGGCTGTGTGGAACTCAATTACCACTGGGGTATCGAGCAGAAAGCGAGCGCAAAGTAGCAGCGGAATCTGGAATGGCAAACTGGAACGCTTTACGGGAAACTGGGAAATGGGTCGATTGCAGGCGTTACGTTTCCTCAGCGCGTGTCTCTTCAAATCGCAGGCTCGCTCAGCGGCTCCCCAAGGCTTTACTGTTTCAAAAATGCGATGACTGCCGGCCCGATCTTCGCGGAGCATTGACTTGGGGCGAGATGACCGCAGCCTTGGATTACGTCAAGTTCCGACTGTGGAACCAAGGTGTGCATCTTCTCGCCGAG
This sequence comes from uncultured Acidobacteriaceae bacterium, assembly GCA_963780515.1. Classification (GTDB taxonomy): domain Bacteria; phylum Acidobacteriota; class Terriglobia; order Terriglobales; family Acidobacteriaceae; genus Telmatobacter. Next base: position 257,528 of record CAWACG010000002.1, on the reverse strand, counting down.
GCTCAACGGAGTGATTTGGTCCTCGGAACCCCACACGATCAGGACAGGCATCTTCATCTCCGGCAGCAGGTGGTCGGTTACATCCTTGCCGGTGAGCATGGAGTCCAATGCCCGATGAATTACCCAGCCATTTTCTCTCGAGCGCCGCAGAATATCGCGTGAGATAAAGCCAGGAACCTTCGGCGGATTGGGCATCAGCAGCGCATCCAACTGGTCCAATTCGCCCGGCGAGGTGGGGGTAAACAACGCGGTATTCCACGCCGGCTTGGCATAAAGACCGGCGCTGTCAAAGAGCATCAGCTTCTCCACTCTCTCGGGGTGCTTCGCCGCAACGCGCTGAACGATCCAGCCGCCCATCGACCATCCGCCCAAATCCACCTGCTTTAGTCCGAGAGCGTCAAAGAAGCCCACAACAACCGCTGCTTCATCCAGCACCGAATAGGAAAAATCCGCAGGCTTCTCGCTCCGCCCGTAGCCGGGCAGGTCGGGCATATAGACCCGGTAGCCGGTTCTGGCCAGAAACGGCGCCAGATTCCGCCAATCCTCGGCGCGTCCGCCCAGCCCATGTACCAGCACAACAGGTGGGCCATCCTTTGGTCCAAGAACATAATAATGAATATGATAACCAGATACTGTTGTAGAAAGACTTGAAGCTCCAGAAAGACAGAGTTGCAGCTCCGTGAGCCCATTGAAGAAACTGACGGGCCGCATCCAGAATGCGGTTGCGCAAAGAGCTACAAGAAGAACTGCGATACTCCCAATCCACCTGATTCGGCGCGCCAACCTTATTCCTCCTTCCGCGTGTTCTGTCCCAAGACTTGCGCCCGATGCCAGCCAGCCTCGATCACACGCACCGTGATGGGATCGAGCAGGAGCGCGCTATGGCTGTTCCACTCTGTCCGTTCCACCCAGCGCACCGCATCCGCATCTGAGGCCGCCTTCAATGCTCCACCCGTCACTTGGCACAGGTAGTCCGCGATCACATAGTGGTAGCGAACGCGCCCACCCTTGCCCCCGTTCTCCCTGTGAATTCGATCCAGCAACTCAATCAATTCGACAGGCTCAACCACCAGCCCTGTCTCTTCCCTCACCTCCCGGACCACACCTGCTTCCAGCGACTCGCCCAGTTCGAGCAACCCGCCAGGAAGAGACCAGTGGCCCTTCAAAGGCTCATGTCCACGCCGAACCAGCAGCACGCGTCCTCGATCGACCACAACTGCACCAATGCCCACCATCGGTGCCTCAGGGAATTCTCTCGTCATCATTCTCTGTGAATACAAGTCCACTTTAGGATAGAGCCCCGCCCCTGCCCCTGAGCAACCAGGTCACTTCCTTGACGCCCCACCTGCAGACGCCTTCGCACCGTTTCTTACGGCGTATCATCTAACACAAACAGGAGGACAAGATGGCAGAGTTCACGCTGCGTATCGACGGGATGCACTGCGGCTCCTGCATTCGACGGGTCAGCGAGGCGCTCGCCTCAACAGAAGGAGTTCAGGTGGAGGAGGTGCGCCTTGGCGCCGCACGTTTGAGCGCTCCTGCTGACCCCACGCCGGTCGATCGCGCGATTGCCGCTCTGGCAAAGGTGGGCTACACCGCGCACCAGGAGCAGTGACTCACCCTATGGCCTCACCTCCGACAGAATCGCTTACGCTCCCCGTTTTGGGCATGACATGCGCGTCCTGTCAGCATCATGTGGAGGGCGCGCTGCGGTCGACCACCGGAGTCAAGTCCGCGCGCGTAGACCTCATGGCTCATCGCGCTCTCGTTGATTTTGACCCTTCCCTGGCCACCCCACAGGAATTGGTCGACGCAATCCGCGCGGCTGGGTACGACGCTGTGCTGCCGCGCACAGGGGACTCTGGACCACAACCTGAAATGTCGGCGAGCGTTTCCGGGCTTAAAGCATGGACCACTTTAGGCGCCGGCGCTACGGCCATGCTACTGGCCATGCCGCTTGACGCCCAAATGGGCACTCTTGATCACCTGCTGAAGCACTTTCTGCCTTCGCTCTACACCGTTCCTCCGGAGCTCCTGCGCTGGACCTTGCTGGCGCTCACAGCGGTCATCATGGTCTGGGCCGGACGCAGTATCTACCTGAGCGCGGCGCGAAGCTTCCTACACGGTTCCACAAACATGAACACGCTGGTGAGCCTGGGAACTGGCGCGGCATTTGCCTATTCCGCATACGCCACAATCTGGCCCGCTCATGACCGTCAGATCTACTTTGACGCAGTCTTGCTCATCCTTGGGTTCCTGTTGCTTGGGAAGGTCCTTGAGGCTCGGGCCAAGCGCCGCGCGCTGGCGGCACTCGATTCGCTGAGCCGCTTGCGCCCCGTGACCGCCCGCCTCATCCGTGCGGGTATCCAGACTGAGGTGCCTCTGGCAGAAATCAAGCCGGGTGACAACGTGCTGGTACTGCCCGGCGAGCGCTTTCCTGTTGATGCGCAAATTGTCGAAGGCCGCACCACCGTAGATGAATCGATGGTCACCGGCGAATCGACGCCGCTGGCGCGCGAAACGGGCGAGCGCGTGCTGGCGGGATCGCTCAACTACGACGGCGCAGTGGTTTGCCGCGCACAATCCCTGGGAGAAGCCACGGTCCTGGCCCAGATAACCCGGATGGTGGAACAGGCGCAGAGTTCGCGCGCACCCATGGAGCGTATGGCCGACCGGGCCAGTTCTATCTTTGTGCCTTCAGTGTTGGCACTCGCCGCTCTTACTTTTCTGCTCTGGGCCTTTGCTTCTCATTCATTGCAAGCCTCGCTGGCTAGCACCGTCGCTGTACTGGTGATTGCCTGTCCGTGCGCCATGGGGCTGGCCGTGCCGGCCGCACTCACGGTCGCCGTAGGACGGGGAGCGCAACTTGGCGTCCTCTTCAAAGGCGGCGAGGCTCTTGAGCGCCTTGCGCACCTCGACGTCATTGTTCTGGACAAAACGGGAACGCTCACCGTTGGCCACCCGGTGCTGGTCGCTGTGCGACCACTGGTTGGATACAAGGAAAATGACCTGCTGCGCATGGCTGCGGCGTCAGAGGAGCGGTCAAACCACCCCTTGGCTCACGCCATCGTGGATTCCGCTCGCAGCCGGAATCTTCAATGGCGCCCCGCCGAAGATGTGCAGGTTCTGCCGGGACGAGGCCTCACGGCCAGACTTGGGCAATTCAATTGTGTACTCGGCAATGAAGCCCTGTTTCGTGAATTATCCCTCCGCGTACCCGACAGTATCCCGCCGCCGAAACCCGGAATCACGCGCCTTTGGATGGCGATCGATAACCTGCCCGCAGGCTGTTTCGACGCCCGTGACGTCTTGCGTCCAGAGGCGGCCGCAGCCGTCAATTCACTGCGCAGCGCCGGTCTTCGCGTACTCATGTTGACCGGTGACTCGGCGGTAGCGGCAGCACCCATTGCCGATCAAGCGGGAATTGCCGAAATGGAGGCAGGACTCAGCCCCGCCGACAAGCTGGCGCGTATTCGGTCTTTGCAGCAGAGCGGCCTCCACGTGGCAATGGTAGGGGACGGGATCAACGACGCCGGGGCGCTGGCCCAGGCCGACGCCGGCATCGCAATGGGATCGGGCGCCGATCTGGCCCAGGAGGCAGGTGACGTGATTCTATTACGCGCTCAGCCATCGTCCATTCCTGCCGCTATCGAACTGGCACGCGCAACCCTGCATGTGATGCAGGAGAACCTGATTTGGGCAGCAGCGTTCAATCTGCTGGGAATCCCGCTCGCCGCGGGTTTGCTCTATCCCGTCTTTCATATTCTGCTCAGTCCGTGGGTGGCCGCTGCGGCCATGGCGCTCAGTTCCGTAAGCGTGCTGATGAACAGCCTCAGGCTCCGCGGCTGGCAGCCCGCTCCCCTTGAGGGCGTGGCCGCACGATAGACTGAATTCAGAGCCTTTCTGTGCGCATTCTGACACGTTACATCCTCGGCGAGATTCTCTCCCACACGCTTATAGGCTGCGTGATCTTTACCTTCATTCTTTTCATGCGCGACCTTCCCCACATTCTTGAAATGCTGGTGCGCAATAGCTCCACCTGGCTCAGCGTGATGCAGATATTTCTCTTCACGATGCCCAACACATTCAAGGTCACCATTCCCATGGCCGTGCTCGTCGGAATACTTCTCGGTCTCAGCCGCCTGGCCGCAGACAGTGAGATTATCGCCATGCGCGCCTCTGGCCTCGGAATCGGCTACTTTGTGCGTGTCGCTTCGATTGTGGCAGTCGGTGGCACTCTGCTGGGGCTGGTGAATTCGCTCTATGTGGCTCCGCGCGCCAATCAGGCCATCCTGGCAATGCAGCAGGCTCTTGAGACCTCCCAGGCATCGTACGAGATTCAGCCGCGCGTTTTCTATGAGGACTTCCGCAACCGCGTACTTTACGTGCAGGACGTGCGTGGAGGTACAGGCGCATCCAACTGGCGTCAAGTCTTCATGGCCGACGTCTCCGATCCCGCCACTCCGCTGATTACCACAGCCGCTTCGGCCACCGTGGTCGCCGATTCAACACAGGAACTACTCATGCGCCTGCGTGACGGCGCCGAGCATCAGACCGCCTCGGGCGATCCGCAAAAGTACAATGTCTCAACTTTTTCCAGCACCGATTTGCCGTTGACGCTGAATCAGCAAAGCGATGTACATCTTGGCCGGCTTGACACCGCCATCTACGCTCTGCCTATGAGAGCACTCGAGCAGCGGACACATGGTCCGGACGGCAAAAGGTTCCTCCTCGAGTTGCATTCGCGCTTTTCCTATCCTGCGGCCTGCCTGGTGCTGATGCTTGTGGGTGTCCCGCTGGGGGTGGTTTCGCGCCGCGGAGGCAAGAGTTCCGGTTTCGTTTTCACCCTGCTGCTTGTCATCCTCTACTATGTTCTCTCCTACACAGGAATCGCCCTGGGGCGGCAGAACAAGCTTTCCGCATTTATGGCAGTGTGGCTCGCAAATATTCTCTTCCTGGCCGCAGGCAGCTTTCTGCTGTGGCAATTGGCCACTGGAAGCCGCGTGCTAAACGCGATTTCCGAATGGTTCTCGCGCATTCCTTTCCTTCAGTTCAAGACAAAACATAATGGGAAGCATTTATCCAGCCTGCTTAACCGGCTGCAGCCGCGCTCGGTTCGCAGCGGCTCCCGTGGCGTCTTCCCTCGTATCCTCGACGCCTACGTGATCCGTGAATTTCTTACCATGTTCTTCCTGGTCCTGGCCGGGTTTGTGATGTTGATGCTCGTCTTCACCTTCTTTGAGCTTGTAGGAGACATCCTGCGCAACCACATTCCCCTGGCCACGGTTGGCGACTATCTGTTGAACCTGACCCCGAGCATGCTGTACCAGATTGCCCCCCTCGCGGTGCTGATCGCGGTTTTGGTCACTTTCGGCGTGCTCAATCGCAACAGCGAAATCATTGCCATGAAGGCAACCGGCATCAGTCTCTACAGACTCGTCGTTCCGATCGTCTCCATCTCTGCAATCCTGGCTGTCAGTCTGTTCCTGTTCGATGAGTTCTACCTACCCCAGGCAAACCGCAGGCAGGAGGCGCTGCGGAGCACCATCAAGGGCCGCCCGCCGCAGACGTTTTTGCATCCGGAGCAGAAGTGGATCTTTGGCCAGCCACACCCCGGCGAGCCTGGGCGGATTTTCTACTACCAGTTCTTTGACCCCGACCGGGACGAGTTCGCCAACCTCTCCGTCTTCGAGTTCAACCCTTCCACCTTCTCGCTCACTCGGCGCATTTTTGCCGCACGGGTGTTCTGGAACTCCGATACCAGCTCATGGGTCTTTCAAAATGGTTGGGAGAGGGATTTCGACGGCGCGAGCCAGACTCGATTCCAGGAATTCAAAAACACATCTTTTGCCGAGATTCACGAAGAACCTACCTACTTCAAGAAGGAGAGCCTGCAATCGCAGGAGATGAACTTCGGTCAGCTTAAGGGTTACATCAGTGATCTCCGCCAGAGCGGCTTCGACACCATGCGTCTGCGCGTCGCTCTCTGGCACAAGCTGGCCTATCCCCTCATCGCGATCGTTATGGCTATCCTGGCCATCCCCTTTGCGCTCTCAATGGGCCGCCGCGGCTCCGTGACCGGCATTGCAGTGGCGATCCTTGTAGCGCTCGCGTACTGGGTCGTCGATGGGTGGTTCGGGGCCATGGGGAGCGTAAACTACCTGCCCGCGGCACTCGCCGCATGGACTCCGGACGTGCTTTTCGGGCTGACCGGCAGCTATCTTCTGCTGCGAACGCCGACGTAACAGAAGGCGTTATGGACGACTTCGCTCGCCGACGCGGACCGTCGTTCCCTGCATATCGGGCACCCGGTACAATAGAGCCATGTTGCGCGACCTGGCACCGCTTTTCGGTTACATGCGCCGCTACCGGTGGGGCTATCTCTGGGGCATGCTTTGCGTGGTTGGCACCAACGCCGTCTGGGTGCTTTTTCCCAAGGTGCTGCAGGCTGCCATCGACGGCCTGGAACATGGTGTCACCCGCAACAGGATTCTGCTTTTCGCTGGGCTACTGGTTGCCATTGCCCTGGTTAAGGGCATTTTCCTCTATGGCCAGCGCTGGATTCTGATCGGCATCTCGCGCGAAATTGAATTCGATCTGCGCAACGATCTATTCCGTCAACTCGAACTGCAGGACGCTGACTTCTATCAGCGCTATCGCACCGGCGACATCATGGCCAGGCTCACCAACGACCTGAATGCGGTGCGCATGTTGTTGGGTCCGGCACTGATGTATAGCGCCAATACCATCTTTTTCACTGTTGGCGCGCTGTTCTTCCTGCTCCGAATCAGCCCCTGGCTCACATTGGTTGCTTGGGCGCCTATGCCGCTGGCAAGCATCCTCGTCCAGTACTTCGGGAGAAAGATCCACGACAGGTTCGAGCGCATCCAGGAAAGCTTCTCCGAAATCTCGTCGCAGGCGCAGGAGAACTACTCCGGCGCGCGCCTGATTCGCGCATTCGCCCGCGAAGAATCGCAAGTCAACCTCTTCGAGCGCCTCAACCGACAGTACATCGCGCGCGCCCAGCGGCTGGTGCAACTGATGGGCATGTTGTGGCCGACTCTTGAGTTCATCCTCGGAATTTCGATGATCATCACGCTGCTGGTGGGCGGCCACGAGGTCATCTCCCATCGCATCACGCCCGGCGAGTTTGTGGCTTTCAATACCTACATGATTCTGCTCATCTGGCCCATCATCGCCGTCGGCTGGGTGGTCAACCTCTTCCAGCGCGGAACCGCATCGGTCAAGCGCATTGATGAATTACTGCAGGCCAAGCCGGGCATCGACGATAGCGCCGCCGATGCAGCGATTCCTGCCGATGCCGTGCTTCGGGGCGATATTGAATTTCGGAAACTTCACTTCGAGTATGGCGAAACCCGGGTGTTGCGCGACATTTCGCTGCGCATTCCTGCCGGCTCCACTCTGGCCATCGTCGGCCCCACTGGCTCGGGTAAATCGACGCTGGTCAACCTGATTGCGCGGCTCTATGAGGCGCCCGAGGGATCGCTCTTGATTGACGATCGACCGGTGCGCGACTATCCGCTGGCCGTGTTACGCCGCAACATAGGTATGGTTCCGCAGGAAACCTTCCTCTTCAGCGAAACGATTCGCGAGAACCTCACGTTCGGTGCACCAAAAGCCGATGCGGAAGACCTGCTGGAGGCGGCCGAGGCGGCGCACATTCGCCAGGAGTTCGAGGAGTTTCCGCAAGGCTTTGAGACGATGGTTGGGGAGCGCGGCATGACGCTCTCAGGAGGCCAGAAGCAACGCGCCGCAATCGCGCGGGCACTGCTGCGCCGGCCGGCCATCCTCATCCTCGACGACGCACTTGCCAGCGTGGATACCTACACAGAAGAGCGCATTCTGGGCGGGCTACGCGGCTACACATCCAGTTCCACGACCATCCTGATCTCTCACCGTGTCTCGACTGTCCGAAATGCCGACCAGATCGCCGTACTCGACCGCGGCCAAATCGTCGAACTTGGCCGACATGATGAGTTGCTGGCGCTGGACGGCTACTACGCCGGTCTTTACCAAAAGCAGCAACTGGAAGAAGAGCTCACCGTGGCCGGCTAAGGTGGAACCGGCCGCTTTCGAGCGCGAACGCTCGGAAGCTCAGGCGGTCCAGCTTGAACGAAGTGCGGCACGTCCAGCGACATCAACGAATTCGGAGCTCGCTTTCCCACGGACAGGAATTGCGGGCAGGCGTGGCACCGCAGAGACCTCATCGGTGTCTCTGGCCACCTGGCGCCAGGCATCGCGCACATTCTGCACAAAGGCAATCACCCGCTCGAATTTCTCTCTGGAGTTCGCCTGTGATCCTTGCAGCATGAGCGCAAAGATGGCCGTGTAGAATTCAGCAAGAACTTCTGCCGGCTTACCGCCTATGTCCATTTTCAGAGTCACCTGCAAGTGCATCACGATGTCCATGGCGCGCCGGACGGCAATGCGGCGCTCGGTCGTATCTCCTCGATCCACCGCGTTGATTGCGCGATACATGAAGCGAATGATGCCATCGTAGAGAGCAACCGTGAATTCAACGGCTGAAGCGCCTTCGAGCGCACAGGACTGGTACGCGTCCATTCTGTTACTCCTTATCCGTTCTGGTTCGAGTTGTAGCCGGTAATCGCGCTGTACATTTCATTGACCTGTTGGATCTGTTCCGGAATTGATTGCAGAATCTCGTTGGCCATGTTCAGTTCCGTGGTCAGGCTCGTCTTTTGGGTCGCGATGAGCGCTTCCTGTTTCGAGACATCGTCGTTCAGCGTCGCTTCCTGGCTGCTGTCCTCGCTGAGAGCTAGGCTGATTGCGCCGCCTGATGCACTGTTATTTCCCAGGCCGTTCAACGTACTGGTGAAGGCCGAACCAAAGCTTCCGGTATCCTGAAAGAGCGATACAACCTGGTCAAAGTTGCTATTCAGCGCACTGCTCAAGGTGTCGGCATTGAGACTGATCGTGCCATCGTCGGACGCAGTCGCCGTGATGCCAAGAGAGATCAAGGAGTTGATATTGTTGGAGCCGAAAGATGAACTCACTGCCGAAAGCAGGCCCTCCTGCAATTGAGCCAGGACAGATGTGCCGGAAAGCGGCTCCAGATTGCCCGACGAATCCTTCCCTTCCTGCGCATTGATGGCCTTGATCGTGGCGTTGTAGTCGGTAACGAACGTATTGATCGCCGTCTCGATACTTGACGTATCGTTGGCGATCACGACCTGGACGCTTTCCGGCGTAGAGGTGCCCGCACTGGAAGTGGAGTTCCCGGTTGAAAGCAATTGGAACGTCACACCGGGAATGGCATTCGTGACCGTATTCGATGCACTGCTGAGCCCGACTCCGTCGACCGTGAAACTGGCGTCTGTGCCAGTCTGAATGGTCGCCAGGCCCAAACCCGGGTTTGTATCGGCGGTGGTGGAATCCGCAAGAGTTGTCGGACTGGCGGAGTTGTTGGTCGAGTCTGCAATTGTAATCTGACCGGCGCTGCCGCTGGTGCGGCTCACCAGCGAAAGGCGCACACTGCCGTCCGCATTGGTCAGAACACTTGCCGATACGCCCAGGTCGGCACTATTGATCGCGGCGGAAAGCCCGGAGAGTGTAGACGCAGTCGAACTGTCGCCCACGTTGACCGTCTGCCAATCTCCGCTGCCTACTTTGAATGTGATGCCGCCCGTAAGAGTATCTGTAGCTCCGATGGCGTCGGATGCGGCGCTCGATGTCTGGGCCAGATTCTGGACTGTGATGGTATGGGTGCCAGCGGTGGCCGAAGAGCTGGCCGATGACAACGCCAACACGTTCGTATCTGAACTGGACCCTGTCTTATCCGCAAGGGTTCCGCTGAAATCGGTCAGGTTTTGGAGGTCGGTCGATAGTGTAGAAAGCTGTGTACCCAGACTGGAGAGCGCTGTGTCCCGGCTCTGAAGGCTCGTCAACTGCGTCTTCCAGGGAGTTTCGACCGACTGCAAATTGGTGACAATCTGGTTCACCGTTGATGTAACGTCGAAACCCTGACCACTGGTTGCAGAGCCAAAATTAAGACCAACAGCACCCATGCGCTTTCTCCCGTCTCACTCAACAACAATTCAATTGCCAAAACACGTCGCAGCAAATTAGAACGCACCAAACCGATGCGCGCCTATTTCTGAAGCAGAACAGGGAAGGCCGCCGTGAAGCCGCCTTCCCCGCCTTGTTGCCCTTTAACGTTTCATGGACCGTGACTTACTGGAGCAGCTTGGTGATCAACTGCTGCGACTGGTTGGCCTGCGAGAGAGCGGCGATGCCGGTCTGGCTCAGGATCTGATACTTCGACATGTCCGAAGTCGCCTGGCCGTAGTCGGTTGCTGTCACGTCGTTCTGGGCGGCCAGTGTGTTGGTTGATTCGGTGCTCATCACGTTCCCGACTGCGGTGAGCGTATTGATGGTTGCGCCCACGGTGCCGCGATCGGACGCAACCGTGCCAATTGCCAAGGTGATCAAGCCGAGTTCGGTTTGCGCCGTACCCGTGTCGGTAAAGCCGGCCGGCGTCAGCCCCAGCGTTCCCCCGTCCACCGCGTTGAGTGCCGTGGGGTTGTCGGATTGGCCCAAAGTTCCGTCTGTGGTGTAAATCGAAGCGGCGGTCCCAGTGAACAGAGTGATACCGTTGTATTCCGTGTTGGTGTTGATGTTGGTCAGTTCGGTAAGGATGTTGGTGTACTCTGCGTTGGCGGCGGTGATTTGTCCACCGCTCATCGTGCCGTTCGAGGCCTCAGTGGCCAGGGTGACAGCGCGATTGAGCAGATTGGTGACCTGAGCCATCGCTCCATCGGCCACCTGCAGCATATCTACGCCCTCAGACGCGTTTTTCGCCGACTGCGACAGCGCGGTCGCCGAAGCCTGCAGACCATTTGCCAGCGACAGGCCGGCAGCATCATCGGCACCGGAGTTGATGCGCGAACCGGAAGATAACTGTTGAAGGGTTTTGGACAACGCAGCCTGCGTATTGTTCAGGTTGTTCTGCGCATAGATTGCAGAGATATTGTTCAGGACACCCAAAGCCATGGAAATTCTCCTTTTCGGTTGAATTGATCTCAGTTCCCTGCTTCGGGTGCCTGACCGGGGACGGACGGGAGTGTGTTCGCTCGCCTGCCCCGGGTCACCTTGCGGAAGGAACCACGTTGCTCACTGCCTTCATCGGCGTCGGTGGAAAACACTTTATGAATTTTTGCGCAGCCGCTAGCAATTCGTTCTCCAATCATTCTTCTTTCCTTGCCGCCGATGAATAGATCGAAGATGCAGGAGGGCCGCCTGGTCATGATTGAACTCACGCGATTGAACGGCAGTCCCATGGTGTTGAACAGCGACTTGATCAAGACCGCCGAGGCCTCGCCGGACACCATGCTCACCTTGATTAACGGCGAAAAACTGATTGTGCGCGAGGAACCTGGAGAAGTCGTTGAGCGGGTCGTAGCCTATCGAGCGCGCCTGCTGGCCGCCGTGGCGCAACGCATGCCGTCAAGTGGAAAACTGGACCAGTTCGCATCGCTGGCCAGTCTCGATGTCTCCGGCCGGTCCAATCCCGCCGAGTCCGCCGCCGCTCCTTTGCCTGGCCGCGATCGCTGATGGATGAAGGCGGGATCCGCAACTACCCCGTTGGAGGAAATGCGTGGACAAAGGGAGCATTGGCGGAGTCGTTTTGGCCGTCGCCGGCATTAGCGCGGGCCTGCTGATCGAGGGCGGAAACCTGGGCCAGATTCTGCAACCGACTGCCGCTCTGATCGTCTTTGGAGGAACCATGGGCGCGGTGCTTCTTCAATTCCCGCTTCCGACGGTGGTAGCCGCTTTTCGCCGCCTTGTATACGTGTTCGCCTCCCCGGCAAAACCCAACGACAAACTCATTCGCTTGCTGGTCGACTTTGCCAACAAGGCTCGACGCAACGGGGTCGTCTCTCTTGACACAGATTTGCAATCCATTCAGGACCGGTTTCTGAAGCAAGCCGTAATGCTTGCCGTAGATGGCACCGAGCCTGCCGAGCTGCGCAAGATTATGCGGGTGAGCCTCGAATCCACAGCAGAAATCGACGAGCGCCTGCCTGCGGTATTCGAATCGGCGGGTGGATTCTCTCCCACCATCGGAATCCTGGGCGCCGTGCTGGGCCTCATCCAGGTTATGCAACACCTCGACAACATTCAGGAAGTTGGCCGGGGCATTGCCGTCGCCTTTGTTGCCACCATTTATGGAGTGGGCGTCGCGAATCTTTTCTTCCTCCCCTTTGCTGGGAAAATGCGCCTTCAGTTGCGCGAGGATCATCTGCGGCGAGAAATGATGCTTGAAGGCGTTATCTCGATTCTGGAAGGCATGAACCCTCGCATGCTTGAGGTCAAGCTGTCCGGCTATTTGAACGACACCGAGCGCGCGCAATCGGAGCCAGCCGCATGACTCCCCGCGTTCATCGGAACCGAGTCAGCCACGAGCGCTGGCTGGTCTCGTATGCGGACTTCATCACCCTGCTCTTTGCTTTCTTCGTCGTTCTCTACGCCTTCGCCAAGGCTGACCAGAAGAAGCAGGCGCAGGTCTCCGCTTCGATCGACACTGCGTTGAATCAACTAAGCATCATTCCGCATTCCGCACATGCGCAGGGCAACGGAATGGGCGCATCTGGAGATAGTATCCGCACGGCCGTTGTGAGGACAGAAGTGTTGGTTTCGCCGGCAAGGGTCAAGGACGACCTGGACCACGTTCGCCGGGAGTTGGAGCAATCACTCTCCAGCCAGATTGCGCGGCACACCGTCTCCATCCAGATGGGCAGGGACGGCCTGGTCATCAGTCTCCGCGAAGCCGGTTTCTTTAACTCAGGTTCAGCAACTCCGCACCCTGGGACGCTGACAACTATTCGCCAAATCGCAGACACCCTGAGCCGCACGCCCTATGATGTGCGTGTCGAGGGCCACACCGACAACATCCCTATTCACAATGCCGAATTCGACTCCAACTGGGAACTTTCATCGGCTCGGGCCACGCGCATCGCCCGTCTGATTCTCGAACTGCATGCTATTTCTCCAGATCGACTCTCGGCCGCAGGATACGCCGAGTTCCATCCTGTCGTCGGCAATGACTCCGCTGAAGGACGTGCCGAAAATCGGAGGGTTGACCTCGTCGTGATGCCCAGGTCTCAGTTCGACTTCGCCAAGTCTGTATCCGCCAACAACGTCGGCCAGTGGCAAAGGATCACGGACAACGACACCAGCCACAAATGAACGCCCACCTGCATGGCGCGTTAGCCCGACAACTGTAGGGCTAACACGATTCGAGCGCTACTCTATTCCCAGCACCTTCACAATGACGCGTTTGCGCCGCTGGCCGTCGAACTCCGCATAAAAGACACGCTGCCAGGTTCCAAGGTCCAGTTTGCCGCCCGTCACTGGAAGGGTGGTTTCATGATGCAATAGCAGCGACTTCAAATGCGCGTCGCCGTTGTCCTCGCCCGTCTGGTGGTGCTTGTAGTCAGGACGCGCCGGCGCCAGTTCCTCCAGCCATTTTCCGATATCTTCAATCAGCCCACTCTCAAGATCGTTGACATACACTGCAGCGGTGATGTGCATCGGCGAAACAAAGCACAGGCCATCCCGCACCCCGCTTCGCTCCACAATTTGCTCCACCTTGTCGGTAATGTGAACCATTTCGCGGCGCTTCTTCGTTTCGAAGACCAGGTACTCGGTATGACTCTTCATTGTGACCCTCCTGCTATAACCCGATTAAAGTATGGCCCAACCTTTATCCTAAAGACTGCCGTGTCCCAGCCTATCAATCACGACGCAGATGCATTATCCCAACGCGGCCTCGACCTGCTCGCCGCCGGCAACGCGATTGAGGCGGCCAAGTCCTTCCGCGAAGCCATCAAAGCCGACCCTGCGCTGTTCGAGGCCCACCACGGCCTCGTCCGGGCTTTGCGCGACGCCGGACGCCTGGAACAAGCCATCGCTGCTGCGCTGGCTCTCACTGCGCTCACCCCAGCCGATCCGCTGGCACACACCGCACTCTCTATTTCCCTGCAACAGGCCGGGCACGTGCCCGAAGCGGAAGCCGCCGCGGCCCGAGCGCGGATTCTGGAGTGGAAGATTCAATTGCAATCCCCAAAGCAACAGGACTCCCTGCCGTGACACCCCACCCTCTGAGCGAGCCTGCCGGACGACTGCGTCGCATGCACGAGCGCCTTGCCAAGGCCTATGGCCCACAGAACTGGTGGCCGGCCGATACTTCATTTGAAGTCGTGCTGGGCGCATATCTCACTCAAAACACCGCCTGGACGGCCGTCGAACGTTCCCTGGCAAATCTGCGGGGAGCGAATGCGACGACCGTGGATGGTCTCCGCGACATTGCGCTCGATGATTTGCAGAACCTCATACGCCCCTCCGGCTTCCACACGCGCAAAGCAAGGGCTCTCAAGGCATTCATCGCAATGCTGGATGCGGAGTTCAGCGGTTCGCTCGAAGCGATGGCCTCAACTCGCACGCAGCCTCTCCGACAGCGCTTACTGGCTCTCCCCGGTGTTGGGTCCGAGACAGCCGATGCAATCCTGCTCTACGCGCTCGGCCACCCGACTCCAATCGCAGATGAGTATCTGCGCCGTATCGTGGAACGCCATCAGCTCATCACGCCATCTCCCAAGGCCGGCTCGAAGGGATATGAGTCCCTTGTCCGGCTGACGCGCGATGCGTTCGCAGCGGATCCAATCCACAAACAAGCCCAACATTTCAACGAGTTTCATGCCCTCACAGTCGCAGTCGGAAAGGCGCACTGTGGCCGAACGGCACATTGCACTGGATGCCCGCTCGCCGCTGATCTGCGCCTCGCACACCCCCTCAAGATTGGTGGACATAACCGAACCTCTGACAAGCAACCAACCACAATCCTGCCCGAAATCGGAATCAGTTGCACGCGCCAACGCCTTTGAATTCAGGGGAAAGCGAGTCGCTAAGCAATATATAATCAGGCAAATGTCCCTGAGCCCTCGCACGATGCTTGGCCAGTACGAGATACTTTCACCCCTGGGTTCAGGCGGTATGGGCGAGGTCTATCGCGCACGAGATTCCCAATTAAACCGGGAAGTCGCGATCAAGGTTCTGCACGATTTTTCGTCGAACGATCCCGACCGCTTGCGGCGCTTCGAGCAGGAAGCACGGGCCGTTGCGGCACTGAACCATCCCAATATCCTCGCGATCTATCAGATGGGTAGCCATGAGGGCGCCCCTTATCTGGTGTCGGAACTGCTAGAAGGCGAAACGCTGCGCGAACGGCTCAAGCACGGGCCCCTCCCTTTGCGGAAAGTTATCGACTATGGAGTGCAGATTGCGCGCGGATTGGCTGCTGCGCATGAAAAGGGCATCGTTCATCGCGATCTGAAACCCGAGAATCTGTTCTTGACCAAAGATGGACAGGTAAAGATTCTCGACTTCGGCCTCGCCCGGATGGCGCAGTCAAACGAGACAGCAGGCACCTTGAATCAATCACCTGCGGATAAAACCGAGCCCGGCATCGTATTGGGCACCGCAGGTTATATGTCTCCGGAACAGGTCCGCGGCCACGTAGCCGATCATCGCTCCGACATTTTTGCGTTCAGCTCCATCCTTTACGAAATGCTCACCGGAAAGCGGACTTTTCAGAGACCGACTTCAGTCGAGACGATGAGCGCAATTCTGAACGACGACCCACCGGCACTCTCTCTACAAACCCCTGGCACTCCACCCGCATTGCAAAGGGTCGTGCAACGCGGCCTGGAAAAGAACCCTGAGCAGCGGTTCCAATCAGCCTCTGATCTCGCTTTCGCACTGGAGGCACTGACGGATTTATCAGTCTCCGCTCTCACAGCGGGCTATATGCTGACAGATGAAAAGCCTCGACGGCCGCGGATTGCAAATATGGTCATCGCGCTGGCGGCTCTGATCGCACTTGTGGTGGTCGCCTACCTCAAGTACCAACCCGCGGCGGTGCCCAGGGTATCCAATTACGTCCAGATCACGCACGACGGACTGCAGAAGTCGCTCATCGGGACAGACGGCACAAGACTCTATCTTTCGCTGATCAGTTCCGGCGTACAGGGTGTTGCCACGATTCAGATCTCAGGCGGACCGCAGACCAGTATACCCATGCCCGGGCCCAACATGGCTCCGGTCTCCCTGTCGTCGGATGGTTCAGAATTTCTCATTGTTGAAGGGCACGGAGTGCCCCCCACTGGGCCGCTCTGGAGCCTTCCAGTGCTTGGAGGATCGCCGCGGCGACTGGGAGATGCCATAGGTCAGGATGGCGCATGGTCGCCCGACGGTAAGACGCTGGCTTACACCCGCGCGGGAGACTTGTTCCTGGCAAAAGCCGACGGAACCGAATCTCGCAAGTTGCTGGGAATGAGTGGATATCTCTTTGACCCTGTCTGGTCGCCAGACGGAAGTCATTTGCAATTTGACTCATCCGACAGCTTGGAGCCCGGAAACGGCCAGCATCTGGTGTGGGAGGTTTCGGCGGATGGTTCGAACCCCCATCACTTGCTCGCTGGTTGGCATAATCCGTCCGACGCATGTTGTGGCAAGTGGAGTGCAGACGGAAAGTATTTCATCTTCCAGTCGCAGGGTCAGATATGGGCGCTTTCGCGAGAGCAGAGAATCTTCCATCCGGTACCTCGACCTGTAGCGTTGACTTCGAGCCCCATGTCGCTGCACTCACCGTTGCCTGGCAAAGATGGTAAAAAGCTTTTTGTGGTGGGGCGGACATACCGTGGAGAGCTCACCCGCTATGACTTGAAGTCAGGTCAGTTCTTGCCATTTCTCGGTGGAATATCCGCAGAGTACGTCGACTTCTCAAAGGACGGGCAGTGGGTTGCGTATGTTTCCTATCCTGAGGGTGCGCTATGGAAGAGCAAAGCAGACGGCAGCGAGCGCGTGCAATTGACCTTTCCGCCGGTGAGTCCAGTCTTGCCCCGATGGTCGCCCGATGGCAAGACGATTGTCTTCTTCCAGTTTCCGGTGAGTTCAACCCAGCCCGCGCGGATCTATCAGGTATCGTCCGACGGCGGAAGCCCCAGCGAATTGATGCCGAATGACCACCACGACGAGCATGATCCGAACTGGTCGCCAGACGGCAGCAAAATTGTATTTGCCGGTGATGCCGATGACACTGCAAATTCACGACCTTCACCCGCCATTCGCGTGCTGGATTCGGCCACGGATCGTGTTTCCACCCTGCCCGGTTCACAAGGGCTCTTTTCGCCGCGGTGGTCACCCGATGGTCGATATATTGCCGCGATGACAAGCGATTCGAGCGTTATCCTCCTCTTCGACTTCAAGACGCAGAAATGGGATGAAATTTTCAAGGGAACACTGGGCTGGCTCAATTGGTCGAAGGACGGCCAGTTCATTTATGTATTGGATTTCACGGGAAAGGGCGCAGTGCTCCGGATCAGAATCAGCGATCACAAATCAGAACGCGTGGTCGACTTGAAAGACTTCGTGACCACCGGATTATGGGGTGGTTCGCTATCTCTTGCCCCTGATGATTCGCCGTTGCTCCTTCGCGACAGGGGCTCACAGGACATCTATGCCCTCGATTGGGTCGAGCCCTGACTTGCGCCTCAACGGAAAACCATCAATTCTGCGCACACTTCCTGTGCGAATGTCATGAAACCGACCCCTCACTCAAATCGCTCATAAAAAAAGCGTTATAGGAACCATCACCATCCATGTTGACAAGGATACCCAGGCTCGATGAATCTATAGGCGAACAAAAAGCGAATATTGGTTCGCCGACATGCCTTCCGCTGCCGCTCTACGTATTCATATCGAACACGCCATGGAACGCCGCTTTCCCGCGGCACTGACACCGGCTGCGCGAACCCTCCTTGAAGTTGTACCAACCGGGATTAAAGAGATAGACGCACTGTTGGACGGCGGTCTGCCGGTAGGAGCAATCACTGAACTCATCGGCCTCGAATCGTCCGGGCGGACGAATCTGGCGATGGCCTTCATCGCACAGCGAACCGCTTCCGAACAGGTTTGCGCCTGGGTGGATGCCTGTGACGCGTTCGATCCGGAATCGGCAGCCGCAAGCGGAGTTGACCTTCAGCGTGTGCTGTGGGTGCGATGCAGAAATTCCATAGCGCCTGTCGGTGCAGCACTATCGGCAAATTCGTTCGCTGCCAAGAGAAAGCCATGGACACGGCTCGATCAGGCATTGCGCGCAACCGACCTGTTGCTGCAGGCGTGCGGATTCGCGGCCATTGTGCTCGACCTGGGTGATACGGCGCCGGAGCATGGAAGCCGAATTCCCCTGGCGACATGGTTCCGGTTCCGGCAGGCTGCAGGCCACGCGCGCAGCAGCCTGGTGGTGCTGGGCAAAGCGGCTTATGCGCAGTCGAGCGCTGAGGTGGTGTTGCAATGCATGCCTCTGCATGCAATCACCGCCGGAGAAACTGTATTGCGTGGCTTCACCTACGAGGCGAAGCGCGGTCGGCAGCGCTTCTCTTTCTTGATGAACGGCGCACGCCGGCCGCCGGCATCAACCTGGTCGACATGCGTCCCCTGGGAATCGGAGAGACGCGCATGAGTCCCGAATGGACCAGTAAGGCTCTATACGCCTGCGTTCACGTTGCCGAGTTTCCAGCACAGGCGCTTCTGCGTTTGCGGCAGGATTTTCATGCCGAACCAGTAGTTGTTTTGGAAGGCCGTGCGCCGCGGGAAACTGTTTGCGCGATGAACCATAATGCACGGCGCAGGGGTGCGGCGCTGTGCATGACCCGGCTTGAAGCTGAAACCATTGGCGGGCTGAAACTCCTGGCGCGATCACCTGAAGGTGAAGCCTCGGCGCGCACGGTATTGCTGGAGTGTGCGGCCAGGTTCTCTCCGCGCATTGAAGAAACAAGCCGGGCTACTGCGTGTACGTTCGCACTCGACATCACGGGGACTGAGCGGCTTTTTGGCCCGCCTGAAAAATTAGCTGAAAGGTTGCATAGCGCACTTCTCGATGCTGGCTTTCGCGCCTCGATTGCGGTAAGCGTGAACTTTCACACCGCTCGCATGAAGGCGGCTGCAGTGCGTGGAATCACCGTAATCCACGAAGGCGAGGAAGCCGGTGCGCTGGCAAGCCTTCCGATTGCCGCATTGCATCTGTCTGATGAGCACCTGGAAACATTTGCCATCTGGGGTATTGAAACACTCAGCGAGCTTGCGGTGCTGCCTGAAGTGGAACTGGTTACGCGTCTCGGCCCACAGGCCCGCGTATGGCGCGACCTGGCGCGCGGTGTTGCTGAACATACACTCCAACCCATTGAACCGGCATTTTCATTGGCAGAGTTTTTCGAGTTTGAGACGCCTGTGGAGCAGATGGAGTCGCTGCTGTTCATTGGCGCGCGCATGATCGACTGCCTCGTGGCGCGTGCCGCAGGGCATGCGCTCTGCCTGGCGTCGCTGGATTTGCAGATGAAGCTCGAGGGAGGTCGAACACATCATGGCACAATCCGTCCTGCGCTACCCACCGCAGATCGAAAATTTCTGCTTAAGCTTCTGCAACTGGAGATTGGCGCGCATCCACCGGCTGCCCCGGTGGTCTCGTTCGTTCTCAGCGCTGTAGCAGGTCAGTCAAGCAAGGTGCAGTTGGGACTGTTTGCACCGCAGACGCCGGAGCCTTCAAGACTGGACGTAACATTGGCGCGGCTCAAGGCCATTGTCGGCGACGACCGCGTGGGCTCGCCGATGCTGGACGACACGCACCGCGCAGGAAGCTTCATCATGAAAGGCTTCTCGGTCGACACAAAAACATCTGCACCCATTGCAGGACGTACACAAATGGCCTTGCGGCGCATGAGACCTCCTGTTCCGGTTCGTGTTGCAATGCGAGCCATGAAGCCTGCGGCATTCCGCAATGGCGAGAGCGGCTTCGAGGTATCAGCAGCCTATGGCCCATGGAGAACGAGCGGCTGCTGGTGGTCTACAGAAGGATGGGATGCCGAAGAGTGGGACGTGCTGGCAGCAAAGAGCAACGGCACATATGTCGCCTGTCTTCTTGTTCATGATCGCACGCGGAATGAGTGGCGGCTGGAGGCCTTCTATGACTGAAGATCACCCGGACGACTACATCGAACTGCACGCTGCCAGCGCTTTCAGCTTTCTTACCGGGGCCTCGCAGCCGGAGAAGTTGATCGAGCGCGCCGTTGAGCTTGATATGCCTGCTATTGCGCTCGCAGACCGCAACGGCCTGTATGGCGCCGCGCGCTTCCATACAGCAGCAAAGCGGTGCGGCGTCAGGGCGCACATCGGCGCTGAAATCGCTGTCGCATCTTTCGGCAGCATGCTCTCGCCACCTTCATGGTTGCCCCACCAGTTCCCCACCGAGCCTTCGCGCCTTCTGTTGTTATGCGCATCGCAGACTGGATACCAGAATCTCTGCCAGCTGATTACTCGTTTCAAGATGCGCGAAACCACGAAGGCCGAAGGTGCTGCGACACTCGAGGATCTGGAAGAGTTTTCTGCCGGACTGATCTGTCTGACCGGCGGTGGCGAGGGGCCGCTTGCGGCAGCGCTCGCGCAGGACGGAGTGGATGGCGCGCGCAGAATCACAGACCGTCTGGCTTCAATGTATGGCCGCAGCAATCTCTATCTCGAACTCCAGCGACACCAGCAGCGCGAGGAAGAATGCCTCAATCAGTCGCTGTTAAGCGTCGCATCCGAACTGTGCTTGCCGGTGATTGCAACCAATGGCATCGGCTATGCAGTGGCAGAGGACCGCGAGATTCATGACCTGTTCACCGCGATTCGTCATCACACAACACTCGACAAGGCAGGCCGCTTGCTCTCTGCCAACTCTGCCCGGCATCTGCGCTCAGCCCGCGAGATGAAAGTCCATTTTCGCGATCTCCCTGAAGCTATTGCCAACACCCGCATCGTAAGTGAACGCCTTGAATTCACGCTCGACAATCTTGGCTACAAGTTTCCCCACTACCCGGTGCCGAACGGCGAGACAATGGACAGTTTTCTTGCCAGGCGCGTCGAAGAGGGCGTCTGCAAACGCTACTGCACGCTTGCGAAGAAGCATCTACTCGACAAGGCGCGCGGGCAGGTGCAGCACGAATTGGCGCTTATCGCGAAACTCGGTTTTGCGGGATACTTTCTCATTGTCTGGGACATCATCCTCTACTGCCGGCAACATGACATTCTCGTGCAAGGGCGCGGTTCGGCTGCCAACTCCGCCGTCTGCTACGCCCTCGAAATCACGGCTGTCGACCCAGTTGGCATGGAGCTTTTGTTCGAGCGCTTTTTGAGCGAGAATCGCGGCGAGTGGCCCGACATCGACCTCGATCTGCCCTCGGGCGATCAGCGGGAGCAGGTGATCCAGTACGTATACGAGCGCTACGGCTCGCTGGGCGCGGCAATGACGGCCAATGTCATTACCTATCGCGGGCGCTCTGCGGCGCGTGAGGTCGGCAAGGCTTTGGGCTTCGAGGAGGATCAACTTGCACGCCTCTCCAGCCTCGTCGGCCATTGGGAGTGGCGTGGTGCGAATGACACTATGGCGCGCCACTTTGAACAGGCCGGCCTCGACATTCGCCATCCGCGCATTACTCGCTATCTGGATCTTTGCATGCGCACGCAGGACCTTCCGCGCCACCTGGGACAGCACTCCGGCGGCATGGTCATTTGCACCGGGCTATTGAATCGTGTAGTGCCAATCGAACGCGCATCGATGCCGGGTCGCACCGTTGTCCAGTGGGACAAGGAAGATTGTGCCGATCTGGGCCTCATCAAAGTCGACCTGCTGGGCCTTGGCATGATGGCCGCTATCAAGGATTCGATCGATCTGATCCCCCGCCACTACCAGAAGCAAGTAGACCTGGCCGCGCTGCCTGAAGATCCGGTGGTCTACGAGACGCTGTGCAAGGCAGACACCGTGGGCATGTTTCAAGTGGAGAGCCGTGCACAAATGGCCTCCATTCCACACAATGCGCCTACGCACTTCTACGACCTCGTGGTGCAGGTAGCCATCATCCGGCCCGGCCCCATTGTAGGTAAGATGATGCATCCCTATATGCGCCGCCGCCAGGGCAAAGAGCAAGTCAGCTATCCGCATCCTTCGCTTGAGCCGGTGCTCAAACGCACGCTGGGTGTTCCGCTCTTTCAGGAACAGTTGCTGCGCATGGCAATGGCAGTGGCAAGCTTCACCGGTGCTGAGGCCGAAGAGCTGCGCCGCGCCGTGGGCATGCGCCGCTCCATGCAGCGCATGAAGGACCTGGAGGGTCGCCTCCGAGATGGTATGAAGCGCAACGGCATCGGGCAAGAGGCGCAGGACAACATCGTGCAGGGTATCTCTTCGTTTGCGATGTATGGTTTTCCTGAGTCGCATGCGGCCAGCTTCGCGCTCATCGCTTACGCGTCGGCGTACCTCAAAGTGCATTACCTCGCAGCCTTCACCTGCGGCCTGCTCAATAATCAGCCCATGGGATTTTACTCGCCGGCGGTGCTGGTTAAGGACGCACAGCGCCACGGCCTGCGCGTGCGCCCAATCGATGTGCTGCGTTCTGAATGGCTCTGCACGCTGGAAGCAGAGCCCGATGGCTCGACCCTCAATGCGCATCGGCCTGAACTATGCCAAAGGTCTGCGGCAGTCCTCAGCACAGACGCTGCTCGCGGCACGCAAGCTCGAAGGCGATTTTGCATCCGTGGATGAACTTGCTGCGCGTGTACCCGCGCTCAACCGTAAAGAGCTTATCTCGCTTGCACGCATCGGCGCACTCAACTCGCTGGGTGAAGTGACACATCGCCGCGACGCTCTCTGGCAGGTGGAACAGGCTGGCCGTCCTGTTGGTCCATTGCTGCAATGCGCAGGCAAAGATCCCAATGCAGCGCGTCTTCCCACACCGCTGAGGCAAATGACAACCGACGAGCGCCTCGCGTCTGACTACGCAGGCACCGGCCTTACCACCGGCCCCCACCCGATGGCCTATCACCGTAATGCGCTGCGTAGCCAGGGCATCTGCTCTGCTGACGAACTGATTCACCGCTGCAGCAATCAGCCCGTGCGCATCGCCGGCTGCGTTGTCGCACGTCAACGGCCCGGCACTGCCAAGGGGTTTGTCTTTCTTTCGCTGGAGGACGAAACCGGTATCGCCAACGTGATTCTCACGCCTGACATCTTCGAGCGCGACCGCATCCTGGTAACGCGGTGCCGCTTTCTGCTCATTGAAGGACCGCTTCAGAATCAGGACGGCGTCATCCACGTGAAAGCGCACCGAATCGCACCTCTCGATATCACAACCGCGGACATCCGCTCCCACGACTTCCACTGATCGCGCGCCACCCTTTCAGCTCTCTTCTTTGCGCGCAAATCTACAATTCTTCCAACATTGCCACACTGCTGCAAATCCGTGTCAGTGCGGCGAGCATTGTGAGTTCCAAATGAAAGCACGCAGAAGACACCTCCGCGCTAACTCAACAAGAAAACTCCCTCGGTCCAAAACAAGAATTGTGTTGATCCTGCTCGTCGCGCTCGCCGTCCTGCTTGCATAGTTGCGTCTATTGGAGTTTGCAGGCCACCGATCCCGGCATCCTAGCCCGCAGGTCAATCCTGCAATTGCGCTCTTCAACCTGCAATGAATTCTATTGATCGTCGATGACCAAGCAAGGCAACTTCCATCCTAAGTTATTGATTCTAATTAAGCTATAAAACATGGACTTGGAGAGCATTACACGATGTTTCCAAGCCTGCTCACCGGAGTGGAATTGAGCCCCAACTCTCGATGGAGTGCCCGGATAGCCAAATTGTAGTTACTTACCGCTACGATTCGTAATCCCCACTCGATTACCAAATACCCATAATTATCGCCTAGGAGGTGATTGTAAATCCTTTGGGTGTCGCCTAGGCTCTAACTCACCGCATCCCCCGCGGCGCGTAGATTTTAACTCGAATAACGCCTTAGGTGAGGCTTAGTACGAGCGGTGACGGCCACTATCCCTGCACTCTCAGAATCTGCGGGGCAGTAGGTGACTTGCACCATAACTTCGCGAGTGACGGAGGCTATTCAATGAGCGAAAAGAGCGAATCTTTTTTGGTGCAGATCCTCAAGGGCGAAAGCGGACAAATATTGCCCTGGATGGCGTTGATGATCGTCCTGTTTCTGGGAATGGCCGGATTGACACTCGATCTCGGTCACGCCTATGTCTGCTATCGGACGCTTCAGGCTTCAACGGATGCGGCAGCACTCGCTGGCGCGTACGAAATGGGAGTCAAGACTTCTACTGCATCCGACGTGAGCACGTATGTGACCAATTACAGCTCTAAATCGGGCGGCGCCAACGCCAATCCCAATCTTCCGTCCTCCACGGTAAATCTGACTCCCACGATGGGATGTGAGGCCTTCGCAACGGCTCAGGGTACCCCGTGTATTTATGTAGGGGGGAATAACGCCATTCGCGTGGTGCAGACCGCCACCGTGCCCACAATGTTCGTCCAGGCCTTGTCCCTTTTCGGCATCACCTCCGCCAAGTCAATCACGCTGTCGGCGACTGCGATCGCCGCCGTGAAAGGTGCAGCGCCTGCGCAATACAACGTGGCCATGGTCGTGGATACAACGGCATCGATGTCGAGCACCGACAAGGATCCAGCCTGCGGCAAAACGCGCATCTATTGCGCATTGGAAGGCGTGCAGACCATGCTGAGCCTTCTTCAGCCCTGCGCCAAGGGGTTCACTGCCCCGTGCCCCAACAATGCTTTCGATCAGGTGAGCCTTTTCACGTTTCCTCCCGTGCAGGCTCAAACCGCCCCTGACGACACCACTTGCCCCTCGAGCAATCCTTCGATCACGCCCTACACGACGCCCACTTATTCGGCATCGGGATATTCACCCGGCTCCGGGACAGCCGGGACCTACCAGATTACGGACTACGACAGCGGTTGGAGTTCGACGGGCCAGCCCAACGGTACGTTTAACTCCAACGATCCTCTCACCATTGCAACCGGTGGGGGCACGGGAACCGGTTCGGGCAAGAATTATCATCCATGCAACGGCCTGCAGACTCCGGGTGGTGACGGAACCTACTATGCGGGCGCCATTTATGCTGCAGCTTCATCGCTTATGTATCAACAGTCGCAGAATCCCAATTCAGTGAACGCGCTCATCATCCTCAGCGATGGAGACGCGAACGCGGACCAGTCAAAGATTGCCGGGTCCACGAATAATGGCGCCACCTACGGTTCTGACCAGGACCAGTGCGCACAGGCGATCGCAGCAGCGCAGTTTGCGGCTAGTCTGCCGAACACCACGGTGTACACGATTGCGTACGGCTCGCCGAGTTCAGGATGTTCGACCGACGCAAAGAGCAAATCCAATCCGACAGGCACCAACGTCTCACCGTGCAGCACGATGCAACAGATGTCGAGCGGCTGGGATCCGACCGGTTCGGCCTCGCCCGACTATACCCACTTCTTCACCGATGAAACCGCGACGGGAGCGGGCGGGTGTGGCTCACCGATCTATACGTCGCTTGATCTGAATCAGATCTTTACTGCTCTGACCTACTCACTTGGGCGAGCACGATTGATACCCAACAACATTCCCTGGACATAAGAAGCAGCTTCCGGGCGAGGAAATACGATTATTGCTTTCCGGCTGGGTCAAACATCCGACTCGCCGGGAAGCAAAACTCGTTCTAGGCCTTCTGGAATCGTCCGCGTTCCTTGTTCCAATTTTGTCCTGCTCCTCCGCGATTTGGACTCGGAATGGAGGGAATGGTGTTGCGATACGGCCAATCAACGCAACACAGAGAATCTAGAAGAGGATTCATGGCACAGTCGCCAGAATACCGAATCGGAGAAGCAGGTAGGTAAGTGATTCCATTGGCAACCCCGCGGCAGCCACAACAGTTGGCAATGATGGAGTTGGAATCACGTTGAAAAGTAGGAGGGCCTCAAGAATGCGCGCCAGTCTCGGCAGGCACGCGCTTCTCGATTGCTGAAGGCGTCAACGGCGCCTCTGCTTTCATCGAAAGCTTCTGCGTCATAACCTGGAAGTGATAACCCATCACCGCCAGGGTCATCGCAGGGCCGATGCAATGGCGATAGCGTGCAGCCACTGTCAGCAGAAACTTCCAGTAGCTCCATCGCTGCGGACCGAAGAGTCCCTGGCGGATGAGGGAGGTGACAAAGGCGCGTGCATTGGCAGGAGTCAACCACCTTTGCCTGGACAATCGTCTTCCAGACCGGGGCTGGGTACGACTCAGGTACAACTTGACGCGATCATAGTACGCCTCGCAGGAATAAATCCTGTTGAGCACCGAACGGTACCCCCCCATCAGCCTTGCCGCGTCCATGCGGGGAAGAAAATTCAGCTTGTCGCCGGTGTTGTCACCGTGACCCGCATCCAGTATTCTGCCCTCTCGCCAAAGCCGTCGAAATAGTTGTGTCCCGGGCATAGCCTGCAGCAGACCAACCATCGCAATGGGAATTCCACTGCTCTGAATAAAGTCCACCATGCGCTCAAAAATGTCTTCGCGATCTGTGTCGAATCCAAGGATGAAACCGCCCATTACCTGCATGCCGTAACTTTGGATTTTCGCCACGCTGTCCAGCAGGCTGCGCCTGGTGTTCTGCAGCTTGTTGCTGGCGATCAGTCCTGACTCATCGGGCGTCTCGATGCCAAGAAAGACCGAGACGAAGCCGGCGTCTTTCATCAGTTGCATCAATTCCGGATCGTCGGCCAGATTGAGTGAAGCTTCGGTATTGAAATCGAAGCTGGTTTTATGTTGGCTACGCCATTGGGCCAGTGCGATGCATAATTCCTTGGCACGCACTTTGTTGCCGATGAAGTTGTCGTCGACAATAAAAACCGCTTCGCGCCAGCCGGCCGCGCGCAACTGGTCCAGTTCTGCCAATACCTGCGCGACGGCCTTTGTGCGCGGGCGACGGCCGTAGATCTCGATGATGTCGCAGAACTCACAGTTGAAGGGACATCCGCGCGAGTATTGTACCGCCATGGTGGAGTAGCGATGCATCTTGATGAGGCTAAGGTCAGGTAGAGGGCTAGTCTCCATCGCCGGCCGGTCGGCGGCTTCATAGACGGCCTTGCCGATGCCTTGCTCCAGATCCCGCGCCAGATTGGCGATCAGACTTTCGGCCTCGCCTATCACCACATGGTCCGCCTTCAATTCGGCCGCCGCTATGCTGCTGGCGATTGGCCCGCCCACAACGGTGCGCAAGCGGCGCACGCGGCAACGGTCCACGATAGCCATGAGAGATTCACGCTGGATGTGCATGCCGCTCAAGAGCACCACATCGGCCCAGTCCATATCGCGGTCGCGCAAGCGCTCCACATTGGTGTCTACCAGTCGTTTATTCCAGGTCGCCGGCAGCAACGCCGCCACAGTCATTAGCCCCAGCGGGGGCTGCGCCGCATCTTTGCCCAGAAACTTGAGCGCATGCTTGAAACTCCAATAGGTTTCAGGGAACTCCGGGTAGATCAACAGGGCGTTCATGGGCCACTTCTCTCAGAATGAGGGCGCCCGGCGAGCATGGATCAGCGGAATGGGTTCGACGACTCGTCCCGGCGCACCTCTTCCCAACCAGAATCTTCTACTTGGCGGCCGAAAACTGGACAAAAGTGACCACTTTCCAGGAAGTGAACGAGTCTACAGGCTCGAGATTCTCGCGGCGATTATTCGTTCCGATGCTTCTCCGCCTCCGCTCGCCTCAGAGAGCGCTTCGTCGGCCAGCCACGAGGTTGAAGATGAGGATGATCAACGCGAGCACCAGCAGAAGGTGAATCAGACCTCCGGCTATGTGAAAACTGAAGCCGAGTAGCCACAAAATCAGAACTATGACGAAGATTGTCCAGAGCATAGATATCCCTCCTGTGCATTGCGGACGCCGGAAACCGCAAACCCGGTCCTGACGCCCGCAATACCGTTGCAAACGGTTGCTAGTTCGACGCAATTGCCTGTTGCTTCGCGTCCCTTACTGCGTCGAGGAACGAATGCGCCGAAGCAGGCATCGCTACTTCGCCGCTCAGGATCCGTTGATTGGAGACGTCTCGGCCATAGATCGCCTCAGTTGAATCGTCGTCGCGACGAATCGAAGCGCCGTTCAGTGCGAGCCCTGCAAATGCTCCCCTGGCACGCGAATAAGTAAGGATCTCAGCATCCATTTTCCAATCGGTGTCGGCAGAAGCGTGACGGCCTACGGGTCCGGCTGCCGCCGAAGCATCCGCGCCGAGCTCAAATTTGCTCGAGAGCAGCTGCTTCATCCCTCGTTCATTCTGGACAATCATGACCAGGTCAACGCCCTCGATGCCAATCTGCAATCCCCAGCTGCCGCCGGTAATCGCAAAGAAGATAGGCGCGCTCCAGCCGTCCGCGGTCCTGCATGTAGCCACGCCCCGGCCATTTTCACCACCGAAGACGAAGCCGCCCTTGAGCAGATGGGGCACTACAGCTACGCATTTCGCGTGTTCCAGAACTTCTTCCGGAATCCCGCTATCCGGTGCAGACATAATCTCGTGCAGCACGCTGCCCGCATGATTCATGCGGTCGACTGTTGCTTCGCGATTGGTTCCCGCCCAGCCTATGCTCGTCAAACTTAGTAATGCCACTACCGTCATAACTTTCTTCATGCATCTCACCATTTTCTACCTATGCGCAGCGTCACTTGCTATCCGCGCACTGAGGCGCACAAGGTAGTTTTCACATTAAGGCGATCACGCTGCAAGGTCTGAGCAATAACGCTCAGGGAGTGAATGCCGATTCATCCACGGAACCTTGACAGATTGCACTCTGATCTTCGCCAGCCTACGCGTATGTGACTGGGATGAGCCGCCAAAGTCGGCATTTGGCCGCACCGCACGCGAAACTGGCCGATGCCTGCCTGGCAGACGTGTTCAAAACTGAACAGCGGGGCAATTGCCCTCATGGCAAACTCGCTGCAGATTCTAAATCTATTGGCAGACGAGGTGGATATTGCCCACTCCTAAGATGAGCATTCTTGTTGTAGACGATAAGGCATGTATTCGAACCTCTATGTCGCTTGTGTTGACTGAGATTGGATATGAAGTGCGTTCCGTCGACGACGGCCTCGCCGCACTGCGCGCGATTCGCCAGGATACTCCCGATATTCTTCTTTCCGATCTCAATATGCCGGGAATGTCCGGATTTGAACTGCTATTAGTGGTCCGCCGTCGCTTCCCTGCAATTCTGGTGATCGCCATGAGCGGATCGTTCAGCGGCAGCGAGGTGCCATCAGGCGTTCCCGCGGATGCTTTCTATCAAAAAGGCAGCAGCACGACCGCGCTCTTGCAGATATTGAAAGCATCGCACCGCCTGAAACGACCTGTTCCCCAACATTGCAGTGCGCCGGCCCCTCTCTGGATTCAGCGAAATGCAAGCGAGTCTTCAGGGAAGACGCAGGTTGCGATTACCTGCCCGGAATGCCTAAGGACCTTTCCTCATGTCCTCGATTGTTCGTACAGCACTTCGTGCCAAGCGGACTGTATCCATTGCGGCAATTCGGTTCCGTTCGAAGTCGTCGAGCCGTCAGATCGAATGCCTCTACAGGCCTTTCGTCATGAAGCCCGCGCTCCTTTGGCGGTTCCTGGCTTGCGCGCCCTCAGCAATTGAACTCATCAAGAAAGCGTCCGCACAATGCGCACAATCGCTGAACTGAACCTGCTCCTACGCGTGCAGGCTGAATTGCCGCAAGGTCTCAGACTCGCGAGGGACGATTTTCGCGAAGGATGGAGTTTTGCACGGTCACTCGATGCCCGCTGTCTGGAGAAAAAGATCCTGAAGCGGGGCTGGAACTTCATCAAGATTGACACTGGATTTTTGAGAAGTGGCGTTGGAGACACCGCCCAGGAAGCAATCGCAAATGGGCTCAGGCTGGTTCTTCGCGAAATAGATGAACACCTGAATGCCGTCGAACTGAAGCACATCGAGTTAATCCAGTATCCATGGTTCTTCCTCGCCAGGGTAAGGGTCCATCCTTATCGCATTCAGCAAGGCGCATACCTTTCATGGCCAAAAGATGATGTCGCACGACCGGTTCCCAGACGGCGCGGGCGGTTGCCGCGTTCATCGAAAGCGCTATTTCCTCAATTTGCCGGCGCACTACCCCAACTAAGACAGATACTGATTTCATCCCAAGGATTGGAGGATCATTCACTGTGACGACAATGCGAATTGCATTTATCTTCATTTTTATCCTGCGAGCCCTGTTCTTTAGTCCAGCGCCGGCTCGATGCCTCGCGGATGCAATCAGTCGCGATTGAATTGGCAGTTGAGCGATAGCCTGCCTCAGCGTGCGCAAATCTCCTTGCAGCTAATGCCGTGATGAGAATGCTTTGAACAACCGCACAGAATGGCAAGGCGAGTTTTCACTTATGACGGTTAAACGAAAATTGATTCTTGTAAGTGCGGCCGCAGTCATTCTGGTCGCGCTCTTGTCGAGCGGGAACCTGTTCGCCTATTCCGTTCTCACGCACGAAGAAATCGTCGACCTGGCGTGGACCTCCGAGATTCGCCCGATCCTTCTGATTCGTTTTCCGGATTTGACTGAAGATCAGATCAAAGATGCACATGCCTATGCCTATGGCGGTTCAGTGATCCAGGACCTCGGTTACTATCCCTTCGGCAGCAAGGAATTCAGCGACTTGGTCCATTACGTCCGCAGTGGGGATTTTGTTCTTGAATTGCTTCGTCAAAGCCAGGATGCCAATGAGTACGCCTTCGCATTGGGTGCGCTGTCGCACTATACGGCAGACATTGACGGTCACCCGGCGGTGAACCAGGCCGTCGCTCTCCGCTATCCAAAGCTGCGCGCCAAATATGGCAAATCCGTCCGCTATGCGCAAGATACAACCGCGCATTTGAAGACCGAATTTGGATTCGATACTTTGCAGGTGGCCAAGAATCGGTACCCGTCTGACCAGTACCACGCTTTTATAGGATTCAAAGTGGCTCAACCGTTGTTGGAGCGGACGTTCCCCGTCGTATACGGATTGCAACTGAAAGACGTCCTCCCGCGCGAAGACCTGGCGATCGGTTCTTATCGCTTCTCCGTCAGCCGTCTCATTCCGCAAATGACCAAGGTTGCGCTGCAGACCCACAAGAAGGACCTGATGCGAGAGACGCCAAACTTCGCAAAGAGGAAGTTTCTCTATCGCTTATCTCGCTCAGATTACGAACGTGAATGGGGAAAGACTTATACAAAGCCTGACTTTGGCACTCGAGTCTTATCGGCACTTTTGCGCTTCATTCCGAAAGTTGGACCCTTTAAAGGATTGGGATTCGATAACCCTACACCCAAGACGGAAGACCTCTACATCAAGAGCATTAATTCGACCGTTGATCAATATCACGTCTATCTGGAGGATGTGCGTTCAAGAAAGCTGCTATTGCCCGACCGCAATCTTGATGACGGCGAAATGACCACAGCGGCTGAATACACGCTGGCTGACAAAACCTACGCAAACCTGCTGGCCAAGCTTGCCGGAGGAAATTTCAAAGAAACTTCCCCCCAGCTTCGCGACAATATCCTAGCGTTCTATTCCAATCTTTCGCTGCCGATCGAAACGAAGATGGATTCGGTCCGCTGGCAGGCCGTATTGACCAATCTCAACGCATTGGGCGCCGCGAGTCCATCGCTGGTCGCAGGACCGCCAGCGGCCCTATCTATCACGCGATAACGAGGGTGGATCTCAGCCCTTAGGTTCGGCCTGCACATTGGACGCCCCAGGTTCGTTTCGGAGTTGCATTTTGAAATGAATGATTGGAACCCCGTCACTCAGAAAGGTCCGCTGCGCAAGTGGGCAAAGTCATTATTGCTCAGACCTGAACGACGCAGTCCCCTAGAGTGAGGAACTTACGGATAGATAGATAGATAGATAGATAGATATAAAGATAGATAGATAACAGGGTTCGAGCTTTACGTTGCCGCATGTGGCGCAGCCGGAGTTTGTGATGGTAATTCACCACCATCATTACCTCCATCGTCATATTAGTCAGTAACCGGTGTTAAGAAAGAAACCAATGGACACAGCAACGTTCTGTTCGAAGTGGAATGTCTCCCAGAGTGTGAAGCCCTGCGCCGACTTGCGCTTTGATTCGCTCTGACAAACAACATTGATCGGAAGTAGAGTCCGTCTGCGGCCGGGTAATCCTACTCGGCCGCCTCTTTCGCCTTCGAATGCGCATGCGATGAGCGTTTCAATGCGGCATCGGATTTCCGCAAACCGCGGATCTTCCATATTCCGAAACAGACGCCGGCTGCCACCAATCCAACAAACACAATAAGAAGTGGCATCGACCATTTCTCGAGGGTCCCCGACCAAAGCCGGATCATGTGACGTCCATAGGCGACACCGAGCCACGCGATGAAGGAGTAGCGCAGCGTGCGAGCCGCGCCGTACACGGTGAGGAACCGGATGCGCGAAACGCCCAACGCGCCGGATGCGAGCGCAAACGGCAAAAGGGGAATGGGGGGTGGAAGCACTGCGGGAAGAAAGACCGAAAATACAGGATGGCGCTTGACCCATGCGACAATCCGTTTAAGAATCTTCGCCGGAACATGTTTCTGCAGAGCCGCTTCGCCGCCCTTCCGCCCCACGTCCCAAGTTGTGTAACCACCTACGAGACTGCCTGTGATAGCGATTGGTGCAAGCAGCCATGGATTTCCGCTATGCGCCACCAGCCAGAGCAGGAGCAGGTCAGTGCTACCGGGGAGCGGCAAGGGTATTACTGATGAATCGATCACCGCAACGAAGAACAGCCCGGGTATTCCAAGATGCGTGAGCCAATAGGGCATCATGGTGTGATGTGTTCGAGGAGCAAGAGACTTAATCGGTCGCGCGAATAGAATATTCATATAAACCTTGGCGACCATTCGACGCGATCGCTCTCGGAATATGCCCGTTTCCATACCGGGATCGGGTTGCCTTGCATCGCGTTTCCGATTCTTTGTCTTCAAGAGCTGTTTGCAAACACTGCAAACTCATCCTGCATTGACGGCGCGCAATGTAATAAAGTAGTACCGCCTCCAGCAAAACATGCAGCGAACTGGACGCAGAGCGAACATACTGAGCAGGCCGTCGGCCGAACGCAGTTCGGCGGGCTTGAATTTGACCGAGTTGCACCACGGACACTCGTGCCGTATCCAGAGAAGATGCGGTACCCAATTTGGCCAATTCCGACTCGTGTTTTTCACTCTGTTCGCCCCTCCCGGTCACCTCGGCGTCTAAGTTGATTGATTGCTATCCCGCCCGGACTCGAATTCGTGTCCAGCCAGGAGAGCAGGCATCGGATGCTTCCCGTGGCCAATGCAATGCAGGAATCGCCCGCTCCGTAATAGAGATGAATTGTATCTCCATCTGCGCCGATTGTTTGTCCGCATGGAAACACGACGTCTTTCACGTCTCCGCCACACTCATAGGGTGCTTCCGGCCCAAACATCCAGGAATCTCCTCGTTGCAGACAGATTTCCGGTTGTTCCAGATCGAAGAGTGCCAAGCCCAGACGATAGATGCTTCCCGAGGCCGTTTGGCGCACTCCGTGATAGATCATCAACCATCCCTTGGCGGTTTCAATCGGCGGAGAACAAAGCCCAATCTTGTTCGCGTCCCACCAGCCGCCACGCCGTGCTTCGAGGATGATCTTATGACTGCCCCAATGCCGCAGATCGGGAGAATATGAGATCCACATATGCGCGCCCAGCGTTGTCACGGGTCTATGGATGAGAGCCCAACGGCCGCCTATTCTCCGCGGTAACAAAGCAGCATCCTTGTCTTCGGGAGACATCACTACGCCAAATCGCTCGAAACTACGAAAATCCTTGGTGAGCGCCAGTGACACTCCGGGTCCGCCGCGCGCAAAGGAAGTGTAGGCGATTGCGTATTGATCGAGCTCGGGCACATGGGTGATGCGCGGATCTTCGATTCCCCAGATTTCTTCCGGATATTCCTCGGGATTTGCCATGAGTGTTGGCTGAGTGTCGATTCGCCAGTTATCGATGCCATTGGCGGATCGAGCAGCGCATAGGTGCGAAAGACCTGTTCGGTCTTCAACTCGGCAAAGCAGCAAGGTGTCACCATCGGGCAGAGCTACTGCTCCCGCATTGAAGACGCTGTTGATCGGATAAGGCCAGTTCTTCCTGCTCAGGATGGGATTACCGGAATAGCGCTTGAACAACGGCTGATCGACGCATGCTTGAACCTTTGCCTGTTCTAGAGCGATAGACTCCGGCGATTCAGCCGGCGAGATGATCGGATTCAAAAGTGGCACTCGCTTCCTGATGCAGTTGATCTGCGTTTGCTACGTTGAGGGCTTGCATTTCAAGCAAAGCCATCAGGAATGAGAGCGTTGATTCAGCACCCTCGTTTTCGTTTACGCGGTCTGGATGAAGTCCATCTCTGCATCCGCCTGTTACAGGGTCGTAAAGCGGCGCCTGCAGGTCGTTCTTGCCCAAAAACCAACGGAATACGCGCCTGGCTTCCTCAAGCCATTGGCTTTCCTCCGTCAACCTGTAGACCTCAAGACACGCAGAAACTGTCGAGCAGGCTTCCACTGGCTGCTGATCAAATCGCGCTTTCTTTTCTCCGTCGACGAAAAATCCGCTGGATCCAATCGGTACAAAAATCTCCTGATCGTCACGATGCTGCTCCGCAACAAGCCACTTCAGCGAATCCATGCCCGCTTCAATCATTCTATGGTTGTTGCTCCTCCACCCGGCGAGAATGAGCGCCTGCGGCAACCTCGCATTCGAATACGACAGGCTCTTCTCGAACCAACGCCAAGTTTCAGTACGACTGCGCTCGTAGATGTCCAGCAGCCGATTGGCAAGCGCATTGCGAACCCCTTGAATGGCTCTGTCGCCTGGGAACCAGTCCAGGTAAGCTTGCAGACCGAGAACACTAAAAGCCCAGGCACGCGGGCTGCTAAACGTCAATACTTTAGACACGGCAGCCTCGAAGAGCCTTCCTGCAGCTCCGCGCAATCCTGCGTTTTGGGAATGGCCAAGCACGGTTCCCAAAGCCCACAGGGCCCGGCCATGGCTGTCATCCGAGCCAACCTGCTCAAGCCACTTGCGGTCGTAGCCAAGAAAGTTTCTGAACCGGCCGCTATCAGAATTGAATGCAAGCCAGAGAAATGCCAGGTATCGGCGAGAGAGGTCGGAATACTCGGTCTTATTCTCAAAAGACAGATTCTTGTCGAGAAGAGTGGACACTATGAGAGCGCGTGCGTTGTCGTCGGTCGTGTATCCTTCAAGCGTGTTAGGTACCGAGAAGATTGCATGCTGTAACATGCCGGTTTCATCGGTCATATTCGAGAGATGAGCTGCATTCAAAACTGGCAGGATATCAAGACTGTTCTCTGCTGGATCATCATGCAGGGCGGCCTTCGGTCGCAGTGTACGCTCGAAGCGCGCACGTTGAAAGCTCGCCATATAAGCTCGTGCAGTCTTGGGCCAGGTTGTTCCACGCGAATAAAGATAGGCGCGCTTCCGCATAGCGTGACGCTCAGCATCGTTCTCAAGCAAAGTAGTCACCGCCTCCGCAATTGCATCGGGGCTGTCAAAGGGAACAATGACACCACGCTTCTCGGCCAGCAACTCTTTCGCGTGCCAATAGGGCGTGGAGATAATCGCTTTCCCGGCGCCCAGTGCGATGGCCAGAGTACCTGAAACGACTTGCGCCTCCTGGCGATAGGGCGTGATATAAATGTCCGCCGAGCCAACATGCTCGATCAGTTCTTCCTCGCTGACGAAACGGTTGTTCAGGATCAGGTGTTCTGAGACGCCAAGTTGCTCGGCCAGCGCTTGCAGCCCCTCGCGATAGCGTTCGCCCTCACGCTTCCTGATATGCGGATGTGTGACTCCAGAAACCACATACACAACGTTCGGGTGCTTTGCCAGAATCGAAGGAAGTGCCCGGATGACGTTTTCAATTCCCTTGTTGGGTGACAGCAAGCCGAAAGTCAGAAGAACTGATTTGCCTTCTGTGCCAAACAGGTCCTTGAAGTAATTGGGGTCGACGAAGGGCATATCCGGTACTCCGTGTGGAATCACATCGATCTTTCCATCCGGAACTTCGTATACATCGCGCAGAAGCTGAGCCGCAAGCTCGCTCATCACAACCAGGCGATCGGAGAGGTTTGCAATCTCTTCAAGAACCGCACGCTGATTCGCATCAGGCTCACGCAGCACTGTATGCAACGTGGTAACAAGCGGCATTCTCAATCTCCGCAGCAATGCAACAATATGATGGCCCGCGGCGCCGCCGTAGATGCCGTACTCATGCTGCAAGCAAACGAGATCGTTGCCATTGAAGTTGAGAAAATCCGCGGCCCGCACATAGGAGGCGAGGTCTTCCTGGTCAATCTCAAGGCGCACGCGCTCAGGGTAGTTGTAATTTGACTCCGGATCGTTGACTGGAATCGCAAACAGCCGCCCCGCACCATATTCTGTTGCCAGCGCTGTACACAGGTCGGTCGTAAACGTAGCAATGCCGCACTCTCGCGGAAGATAGTTTCCGATAAACGCAATGCGCGTTGGCAATGGCAGGCTGCACGTATCGGCCCCAGCGGACACAGGAGCATCAGTCCCGAACTCTTCGAACCGTTTTTCAGAGTGCACTAATTCATGTAATGTCATCATGTCCTGCTTTCACCAATATCTGTTAAATACACAGAACCGTTGCAGACCGACTGTCCTGCTGCGGCGCATTGCTTAGCGCTTCGCACTGCGGCAACCGGCCTAACTCGCCGAAACTGTCTGCCGAGGTATCTCTGCGGAAACTTCCAGCGACGCTTGCTCCTGGATCTGGCGGGGCTGCAATGTGACCTTTGCGCCGTAGAAACCCGGATACTTTCTGACCTCAACAGAATCGAGTTCTGCGCCGTTGAATCGCCTCACGATTCCCTTCAATGCACGCGAAAGAGCTCGCCGTGAAGCCTCTTCCGGCGATCGTCCGAAGCCTCTTCGGCAACAGGAGTCAAGCAACCACACGAAGTGCCAGCCCGCCTGGCGAATCATGGTATCGAAAACCGGCGACGCAATCTCTTGAACAAGGTTCCAGTCGTCGCCAACCGACTCCAGGAGCGGATCCAAAGCCCCCGGCAGGATGCACCCGCCACGCAGGTAAACCGAGCGCGGCTTCACGCGTGCGCGCTTTTGGATATTGCGTGCACAACGACATTGCCGGAATCAGATGCGACCACAATTGGGAGGTTTTCCTGTCCAATTGACGCCGGCTGCTTGGACAATCGGAAAGCGGAGCGACGTGCAATCAGATCCGGCTCTCCAGGATCGACCTTCCTGAGGGGAATTTCACTGGCTTCGACTTTGAATTGGGCTTCGCTCGCCTGCGCGTACTGCCTGCTCTTCCCGCGTCGACGCGCAGCTCGATAATCCTCAACATCGCATTTCTTGATGACGCTCATGCCAACTCCAGTCGTTCGGTTGTGCGCTTGAACGGTATCCGTCTGGATTGAAGTCTGGAGAGCGGAAGGCAAGAAGGGATACGCCGGGTTACTCTCTCAAGCATACATCCGAAACAGGCCGCGTGCCGACGGTCGCAAAAATGGGCAAAGCTCAAGAGCTGCCGATGATAAGAAAGGCGATAATCAACCGAATCGGCCCATTTCATCGACCCGTGGTATCAGCAAGTGACCATTGATCAACATCGCACTTCACGGGCGCCTCTAGCGGGACCAATGGACGACGGCATCTATTGCTGTGCCTTTACCGATACTCGTACAATTTGCGCCTCCATGGATGGTCACATTTGCACAGAATCACAAGCCATCTTTTCTGGGATTCAAGTTTGGCGTCCATGCGGACAAACACTGGGGAGTGAGCAGAATTGACCAGACGCACATTTTCAATCCAGGCGATGATGGACAGAGAATTATGGTCGTTGCGTTTCAGGCTGGAATCGACTTTCTAACTCTCGCTTGCTCCCCGATAAGCGCCAGGGTCGGCGTGATGGGAACCATGTGGGTGAACAAAGACGTCGTCTGTGACTCTCAAGCTCCGCGCTTCGGCCTCTGATCAAATCGATGCAATTCATATTCATTCAGCGCAGAACACCTCATCCCTGGACACAGACGGTCCAGCCAAAGCACACTGTTTTACCGAGGTTGCATATTGATAAGCAATAACGACACCGCGTTCGATTCTGCTTCATTTCTCGCAAATGCCGGACTTGGCCGAACCATCGTGGAGTTTAAGCCCAAAGAGACCTTTTTCTGCCAGGGAGACATGGCGGATTCTGTTTACTATCTGCAAAGAGGCCGGGCGAAGGTCACTGTCGTGTCGCAGAACGGCAAAGAGGCAACAATCACTCTTCTCTCGGCTTTTGATTTTGTTGGCGAGGAGTCTCTTGCTACCATCGTGGGGTTGCATATGGCGACTGCCACTGCCGTGAACACCTGCACTGCACTCAAAATCAGCAGAAACGAAATGATTCGCGTAATGCACGACGAGCCTTCATTCGCCGATATATTCCTCAAGTTCCTGCTCGCCCGCAGCATGCGAACCCAGGCAGATCTTGTCGACCAGCTCTTCAATTCCAGCGAAAAGCGCCTGGCGCGGATTCTCCTTTTGATGGCGGAATTTGGCAAGCCAGGTCTACCGGAAACCTTCATTCCCCCAATTACTCAGGAAACGCTGGCAGATATGATCGGCACCACCCGGTCACGTGTCAGCTTCTTTATGAATCGATTTCGCAAACTTGGTTTTATTAGCTACGACGGTCGTATTCAGGTGCATAAATCATTGCTCAACGTCGTCCTGCTCGATCAATTGCCTGACCACAATGCCCAGAAACCCACCATCCTCCTAATTCCGTAAGCCGGCACCGGCCTTTTGCACCTATTGAAGTGACCTGAAGGTGCAGGCCGTGACCATCTGCCAGCTCGTAGTCCTTCTCTTTAGTTCTTTGCGTTGTCGATCTTCGTGGTTGTGAGATTCGTGTGCCAATTCCCCCACTTCTGGCGCGGATACCCCCAATTAATTGCAGCGAGCCGCGAACCGAAGCGCACCTGGGCGAACTAACCATTCAATGGAATCATTGATTTAGCTGAATAATCAGAGACTGTAGCGGTCTTCACCGAACCATTTAAAATGGATGATTGGCTGCCCCCCAGGGATTCGAACCCCGATATGCTGCTCCAGAGGCAGCTGTCCTACCATTGAACGAGGGGGCAACAGGCGCGAACGCGGCAACCTTGCAGCCGTGCCGGCCACGGCCAGCATAGGACGCCGGACGCAACTGGCCAACCTGTTCATCATAAGTGGATTCGCGTGGCCGGTCAAACGTTTGCAGGCACAAGATCGCCAATCCGTACGGGGCCATTGTGCCCAGTTTTCGGGACATTTTCTGAACGTCGCATCGCAGCCTCAGTGATGCCTGTCGCTCACTCCTCCCGCAGCACTTCCAGTGGGCGCAAACCCAGAATCCTGTAGCTGGCAATCCACCCGGTAGCCGTGGCCAGAATCGCTGTCCCAACCAGTGCAACCAAAGTAGCGCGCCAATCCAGGTGATAACTCACTTCCAACTTGTGCAACAGCACCTCGGTGAGAATATTTGCGAACACCACGCCCACTGAACCGGCCAACAGCCCCAGCACGCTGAACTCCACGCTGAAAGTGCGCACAATCCGCATGCGAGTCGCTCCCAGCGTCTTCAGCACCACGGCTTCCCGCATCCGTCTGAAAGCGCGCGCTGGCAATGCTCGACGCCAGAATCATCAGCCCTGCCAGGATTGAAAATCCCGCCAGAAACCGAACTACAAACGTGATCTGATCCACGACGCTTTCAATGCGGTCCAGCACATCTGCAATGTTGATCACTGAGATCGTCGGATAGGCCGCGAACAATGCGCGCTCCATCTCCGCCACCCGTTTGCTGTCGATGTGTGCACCTCCGTACCACGTCGCTGGCTCGTCCTTTATCTGGCCGGAAGGCAGCACGAACTGCACGCGCGCGCCGAGGTGTTCTCCATCGGCACGATACACAGCCGCCACCTTTAGTGTCCGCACCATGCCGCCTATCTCAAGTTCAACGGCCGAACCCACACCGAGATGCAGCCGTTTGGCCGCGCCCTCGCCCACGGCCATCTCGGCAACGTCCGCGTTCGTCCACCACTTGCCTTGCGTTATCTTGTCGCCTGCGGGTGCAACGTCGGCCCAGCTCAGTTCTGCATTCTCCAGCATCCGGCGCGGAAAATGCTGATCCTTCAGCTTCTCCACGGGCTGCCCGTTCAGCGACACGAACCGCCCCGTCACCACTGGAATAAGGTCCAGCATCTGTGTTACTCCCGGCTGATGCTGGAAGAATTCCTTCACTCCCGCAACCTCATCGGTTGTCACATCAATCAGAAAAATGTTGGGCAGTTTCGGAGAAGCCGTCTCGCGCAGATCGCGCAGCAGAGATCCCTGCATCAGGTACACCGCAAGAATCAGCATCACGCCCGTGCCCAGCGACGCCAGCACCGCCGCCGACTGATTCCCCGGCCTATACAGATTCGCCAGCCCGTGGCGCAGAAACGAGGGCAACTGCAGCCGAACGCGGTCCAACAAGAAGCGCAGCGTCCGCAACGCAACCGCCGCCAGAATAAGAAGTACCACCAACGCAATCGCGAACAAAAGCGCAAACCATCCGCCTACTTTCACGGAATCAGAAAGCGCCCACGCAATTCCACCCAGTGCCAGCAAAACAACCACTGAGAGCCCTAGCTGCAGCCTTCGTCCCCACCAGCGCGCAATCCATTCGCGGAACCCTTGCGGTCCCTGTTCCACCAACCGTCGCAGCACCAGCACCGGCCGCACAGCGCGCACATCCAGCAACGGTGGCAAGCAAAACAGCAGCGTGGTCAGCAGACCCGTTCCAAGCCCTGCGGCGACCGATCGCCATGGGAACTCAATCACCGTGTGCAGCGGCAATAGCTTGCCAAAGACCGCCGGCAACGCTTCCATCACGCCCACACCCGCGGCGACGCCCAGCACACCTCCCGCCAGGCCCAGCCCCAGCGTCTGCAACAAAAATATTCGCAGCAGATCAGCCGAGCGTGCGCCCACTGCCTTCAGAATCGCCAACATATCCATGCGCTGTTCAAGGTGCGCGTGCATCGCCATCGCCACGCCAATCGCGCCCAGCACCATCGCGACGAGGCAAATCAGGCTCAGGATTGCGGTGGCATTATCCAGTCCCTGGCTCAACGCCGGACTTCCCTCTTTGAAGTCCATCACCTGCGCATCCGGCAACGCATCTTCCACCATCTTCCGCACCGCCGTCTGGTCTGCGCGTGCGGGCAACTTCATCAGCAGCCGATGGCTTGCGCGGCTGCCCGGAGCCAGCAGGCCCGTCCGGTCCAGCGCTGCATTAGAAATCATCACCCGCGGTCCGAATCCTGCGCCTGCGGTCATGCGATCCGGCTCTTGCTTCAACACCGCCGTAATTTTGAAGTTTCTTCCGCCCAGCCGCAGCGAATCTCCCACATGCGCGTTCAGTCGAATCAGAAACTCATCGGCCACGATTGCGGAGTCTCCCTGCAGGGCTTGCTGAAGCGGCATCTGCGGCTCCAGTTCGGCCGTGCCGTAGTAGGGATACTCCGCCGGATCCACGGCCTTAAGAGAAACCAGCAATGGCACCGGGTCCGGTGGAACCGATGCCATCGACACTGTCTCTGTCACCCACGTCGCCCGCACATCGCCTATCTGCTTTTCGAATCCTGCCAGCTTTTTCTCTTCGTCTGCCGTAGGCATGCGAAAAATGCGCGCGCTCAAATCACCCGCCATGAGCGACCGCGCTTCCGTGGTCAGAGTTCGCTTGAAACTCTCGCTGAATCCGCGCACGCCAACCAGCGCCGCAACACCCACCGCCACCGAAAGCACCACAAATGCGAATTTCCCCGGCGCAGACTTCAGGTCCCGCCACGCGATGGCCGCTGCGCGCCGCCAACTCAATGCGCGACTAGCCATTGGCGCGTTGCTCCGTCTCTGCAACTGCTACCGTCAACGGCGCCTCGAACGGTAGCGTGTCCTCCACAACCATCCCATCCTTCAAAACAATCTTGCGGTCCGCACGGCTCGCAATCTCCGCATCGTGCGTAACCAGCACCAGCGTGGTGCCTGCCTTGCTGTTCCGCTCCAGCAACAGGTCCAACACCAGTCGCCCGTTGGCGGAGTCTAGGTTGCCCGTCGGCTCGTCGGCCATCACAATTGGCGGATCGACCACAAAGGCCCGAGCCAGCGCCACGCGCTGCTGTTCGCCCCCTGAAAGCTGCACAGGGTAGTGTTCAATGCGTTCGCCCAACCCGACAGCGTCCAGCAGAGCGCGTGCCGGTTTCAGTCCATTTCCTTCCACATTCAGCTCAAAGGGCAGCAGCACATTTTCAAGCGCTGTCAGCGTCTGAATCAGTTGGTATGACTGGAACACGAATCCAATCTTGCGTCCGCGCACTGCGGCCAGTTCCCCTTCGGCGAGGTTGTGAATCGGCGTTCCATCCAGCCAGATCTCCCCCTCGCTCGGTGTGTCCAGGCCCGCAAGCAGGCCCAGCAGAGTGCTCTTTCCGCTTCCACTGGCGCCCACAATGGCCACAAACTGGCCAGCCGGGATGCTGAGCGTGATCCCCTTCAGAATCTCCACCCGCCGCGAGCCATTTTGAATCCACTTCCTGACCTCTCGAACTTCGATCACCCAGCAACCCCCTCAACGCCTTCGCCTGTTCCCTGTTGCCCACAGATACACTGTTCCTGTGGACGTTTGCCGCACCCTTCTCGTTTCATTCTGGCTCGTGCTTTCGACCGTGCCGTTGCCGGCCGAAAGTCGGCCCCTACTGGTTTGTTACGGCGACAGCATCACAGCGGGCTACGGACTCCAGCCCGGGCAATCCTACCCCGACGCCCTGCAGCGCGACCTGAATAAACTCGGCTACCACTACAAGGTCTCAAACATGGGAACCAGCGGCGCAACGACCAAAGACGCCGTCGAAACCCTGCACTCCGTTTTGCTTCTCCATCCCGCCATCGTCGTCGTTGAATTCGGTGGCAACGACGGCCTGCGCGGCCTGCCCCTCGAACAAACCCGTCGCAACCTTGGCATTGTGCTCACGGCGTTTGAAAATGCCCACATCAAGGTTCTTCTCGCCGGCATCACTCTGCCCCCCAACTACGGCCCGGACTACATCCACTCTTTCGATCAGGTTTTCCGCGACCTCGCTGCACAGCATCATCCGGCATTCGTGCCTATGATTTACAAAGATCTGGTCAAGGTTCCCAATACCATTCAAGGCGACGGCATCCACCCCACCGCCAAAGGCTCCGAGATCATCGCCCACACCCTGCTTCCCGCACTAAAGCCCCTCCTGAAAAAGTAACCGCCGATGCCCAGTTCCCTGATCCCTATCCGACGCTTTTCCTACCCCAACACAACAACCGGCTGAAACAGCGTTCCCGCAACACGCTTCGCAATCCCCACTAGCTCGCGCTGTCCCGCAAACACTTTCACCAGCGCCGCCCGTGAAAACTCCGGCAGATTCGCCTGAGCTCCATTGCGCAGCCGGCCCAACGCCATCGCGTCGCCGGTCACCGCCGGCATCTCCGGCAACAAACTGCGCGGATGCACACACAAGGACATCAGCGCCTCATCATTTCCCGCAAGAGCTTCCAACTCTTCGACGGTGTGCGCCTCAGTCAGCGAGAACACTCCAGCCTGCGTACGCCGCAGGCTGCTCAGATGCGCGCCGCAGCCCAGGTCCTGGCCCAGCTCATGCGCCACGGAACGCACGTAGCCGCCCGCGCTGATGCTCATTGCGAAGCGAGCTTCGGCGCCTTCCAGCGCAACGATTTCAAAAGCTGAAATACGAATCGACATTCGGTTTAGTTCCACTGGCTTGCCCGCACGGGCCAGCTTGTACGCCGGTGTTCCCGCAATCTTCTTCGCGGAGAAGGGCGGCGGCATTTGCTCCATGTCTCCGTGGAAGCGCTCCGCAGCAGCGCACACTTCTTCCATCCTGAGCACCGGCTCCGTGATCGGCCCGACAAGGCTC
Organism: uncultured Acidobacteriaceae bacterium; assembly: GCA_963780515.1. Classification (GTDB taxonomy): domain Bacteria; phylum Acidobacteriota; class Terriglobia; order Terriglobales; family Acidobacteriaceae; genus Telmatobacter. The sequence goes on along the minus strand of CAWACG010000002.1, from coordinate 213,497 downwards.
ACCCTCAGCGTCGTAAGTGTCGGTCGCGAAACCAAAGCGAATCGTGCCCGAATAGCTCTTTTCAGCAGAAGAAAAATACTGCGCCAGACGTGTAAATTTTCCCAGCAGCAGCGGCAGAACTCCTGTAGCCATGGGGTCCAGTGTGCCCAGATGTCCGATTGAGCGTTCACCTGTGATTCTGCGCAGGCGGTTCACCACGTCATGGCTGGTCATGCCGCCCGGCTTGTCGATGACTAGAAGTCCATTCACCCAACTACTTTAGTCGACCAGGGGGTTGGCTCACAGTGCGCCCGCTCCCGGTTGCCGCACCAGCGTGAGGAACTCCGCACGTGTCTCCTTCTGCCTGAAGCAGCCCACCATCGCCGATGTCACAGTCGAAGAATGTTGCTTCTCGATGCCGCGCATCATCATGCAAAGGTGGCGCGCCTCAATCACCACGCCCACGCCCTGCGGATCAATCGCCTCTTGAATGGTGTCCGCAATCTGGCGCGTCAGCCGCTCCTGCACCTGCAGACGACGCGCAAATACCTCAACAAGCCGCGGAATCTTGCTCAGCCCGATCACCTTTCCCTTGGGGATATACGCCACATGCACTTTGCCGAAGAAGGGCAGCATGTGATGCTCGCACAGCGAGAACATCTCAATGTCCTTCACGATCACCATCTCGTCGTAATCCACATCGAACATTGCTCCGCGCAGTATCTTTGTCGGGTCCTCGTTGTAGCCCTTGGTCAGGAACGCCATCGACTTCTCCACTCGTCCCGGCGTTGCCAGCAGCCCGTCGCGACTGGGGTCCTCGCCCAATCGGCCCAGAATCTCGCGATACATCTCCTGCGTGCTGAACTCGCTCAGGCCCTCGTCCAACCCGGCAACCCGGCGTACGGACTTGCTTACAGCAATCGGCTGCGCCATTTTTGCTCATCCTTTCGCCCTGGGGAATCGGGCGCTCTGCAATCTCATTTCAATGTTTCGTTTCCTGGGCGAGTCCGCAGCTGTCAACAAGTCAAAAAACACCTGACATGCCGATGACTACGCCTCATACCAAAACCTGGGCTCGCATCGTCAATCGCCGGAGAATTGAAAGAAGTTGTTCTCCGTCTCTTCTACGCGCGCGTACTCCAACCTTCCGGCCGGCAGTGCATTCTCTAACAACCCAAATACCGCTCTACAAAGATTCTCTGTGGTCGGCACGCGATTCACAAACAGAGGGTCTAGATTCAAGTTGGCATGATCAAATCGCTCAACGACTCTTTTCCGCACCACTTCATCCAGTGCCACCATATCCACCACCATGCCGGTTTCCGCGTCCAAATCTCCGCAGGCGAGCACTTCCACCACGTAATTGTGCCCGTGTCCGTGCGGATTGTTGCACTTGCCATATGTCGCCCGATTCGCTTCTTCCGACAGAGCATCCGAATGCAGCCTGTGGCTCGCGCTCAGCGCGTAGCGGCGTCCGAAGTAGGCCTTCATGCTTCACCCCGATACTCGGCAAAAATCTCCGGCGTCTCATACACCCGCACCCGGCTCAACCGCGCTCCCGCAGCCGCGGCAATCGAGGGTTCTAGCCTCTTCCAAGCCGCAATCGCAATGTTTTCTGTCGTCGGAATAGTCTTGGCAAACTCCGCAACCTCGAGGTTCAGATGCCGATGATCGTAGGCCGCCAGCACTTTCCGCTCCATTACGTCCTTCAGCCACTTCAGATCGACCACGAATCCCGTCACCGGGTCAGGCTCACCGGCAACCGTCACCTCCAGGGTGTAGTTGTGCCCGTGCCCATTGCGATTCGCGCAGCGCCCAAACACCTGCTCGTTCTTCTCCGCGGGCCAGTCTTCATTCCAGTAGTAGTGCGAAGCCGAGAACGTCGCCCGCCTCGTAAGCTCAATCATTCCTTTGCCTCAGCCAACAAGATGCTTCGGGACCCCGCATTGCTTCACCCAGCTCATCGGCATTTGCGTCACATCAAAATCGGGGCAAGAACTTGTCCTGTCCATCCAGGTCCCGTCTACGCTTGCGTAACTCCTGCCCTTCCAGCTTACCTGCTTCACAACCCGGTGCTGAAACCAGCTTCGATACAGCAGCCAGACAAACAGCGGCAATCCCAAGGGCGAAAGCGCGCAATCCACGAACGGAAAATTCGACTTCGCCACCCTCGCATAGAACCGGACCAGGTTCCGCACCCAAAGCGCCAACAACACCCACCCTGCGCCGAGCCATTCGATGGCATGCAAGCCAATACGCGCGCTCCAGAGTTCGATTGCCAGCCACGGCAGCCCCACCAGCAAGGCAATATCCAGCGCCCGCCACAGCGCCGTCGCCAGCGCATTGTGGAACAGCAGTGCCAGGTTCTTCGTCCAGCCCTCGATCATTGTCGCGGTGCTGCGATACATCCGCGTGGCCACCGCATCTTCGGCATAACGAAAACGCAGCCCCACCTTGCGCCGTTTGGCCAGAAACGCCAGCTCCACATCCTCCAGCACTTTGTCCGCAACCGCCTTGTGGCCTCCCAACCGCCTGTAAGCCTCCCGTTCCACCAGCAAAAACTGCCCGTTGGCCGCGGCAATTCGCTCGTTTGGGTCAGAAACCTTTGCAGGAGGATAAGCCAGCGCCAACTCGCAGAACACCAGCGGCATCAGCGTTCGCTGCGCCAGCCCGCTCACAATCTGGCGCGGCGAATAGCTCAGCATCCCCACCTTGTGCCGCACAGCCTCATGCATCGCACGATGCAGATTTCCCGGCTCGTGCAACGTATCCGCATCGGTGAACAAGAGCCAGCGCCCGCGCGCCTTCCGAGCCGCAGTCCAGATGGCGTTTGCCTTGCCCGTCCAACCCTTTTCCAGCTTCTCGGCATGCATCAGTGTCACACCGTCAAATCCGCGCGCAATCTCCGCCGTGCGATCGGTCGAGTGGTCATCCACAACAATCAATTCCCAGTCCCGCCCTAGCTTGAAAACCTCATCCGACTGCGCTGTCAGCGACTCCAGGCAGGCTCCCAGGCAGTCCTCCTCATTGCGCGCCGGGACAATCACCGTGAGTTCCAGCAACCGCTCCGGTTCCGGCTGGTCATACACCGTGCCGGCCAGCGCCAGGAAGGTCCGCGGCTCGCCCGGTTCGCTCGAGAGCCCGAGCACCGGCGTCCCCACGGACGGATCCCTGTCCGTCGGGTGGAGGACCGGCATTCTCGCCTTCGTCACCGCCGTCTCGTCCGCCTCTGGGCTCCCAGTCCCCATGAATCCTCACCCTTTCGATCGGGCCCTGTCGTTCCGTATTATAAGGATGTGCGGTTTCTTCGTCGGGTCACATTCATCGCCGTTCTGCTTCTGGTGTTCATTCCCGGATGCAATCGCGGCGCGCGTCCCGCGCAGCTTGACAAGCGCGCGCCGGACTTCACCGTCTCCGACGGAACCACTTCGGTCCATCTCGCCAGCTACCGCGGCAAAGTCGTGCTCCTCAATTTCTGGTGGAGCCAGTGTGCCCCTTGCATCGAAGAACTGCCCTCGCTCCTTCAATTGCACCACGAAGACCCGAATCTGGTTGTCCTCGCCATCAGCGTGGACGAGGACCCTGATAGCTATTTCAGTTTCATCCGCCGCCGCCATGTCGACTTGATCACAGTCCGTGATCCCGACGAGTCTGCAGCGAAGCTCTTCCACACCGACATGTGGCCTGAGACCTACATTATCGATCGCAATGGGCTCATTCGCCGCAAATTCGTAGGCGCCACCGACTGGACCGATCCGGAGATCCGCCAGTACCTGAACAGCCTCTGATCGGGGCCTCTTGCTATCATTTGCCTATGACCACGGTGGACATTCTCTTTCACTACGCCGTCCCGCCCAGTGAAGCGGTCGCCTTTGCGCTGGCCAATACGCGCGAGGTGTACGGCATCCGCCGCCTCAAATTCGATCGCGCCGCCCGCACTCTACGCGTGGAATACGACGCCACCCGCCTCAATGCCGCAACCGTGACAAATCTTGTGCGCCAGGCGGGACTGGATATCGACGAGGAATTATCCCTTATCCCGCCCCAACCCGCTCCGGAACCAGCGCCCGCAGCCTGACCCGCGCGGATTGCGCCGCCTCTGGAACCCTGATAATCTGTCTTAGGTTCCTTTCGGAATCACCTGTGCGCCCGTAGCTCAGCTGGATAGAGCGTCTGGCTACGAACCAGAAGGCCGGGAGTTCGAATCTCTCCGGGCGCACCATTTAACCTAATTACAATTAAAGAGATAAGAAGAAGAAGAAATTCTGACTCAAACGATCCCTTGAATCACGTCAGCGTCATGTCAGGAAACTTGTGGGCACCCTGCCCGTGATCAGTTTTCGGTTTGTCCTCAATCCTACCGAGACCCAGACGATCAAATTCCGAGCAGTAGAATCGCCCAAGCTATCCACAAGTTTTCTGTGCAATGCTAAAATCCTCCAACGCGAGGGAGGTTCAGCATGGAAGCATCAGCGCGTCGATGGGCAACGTTCGTGGCGTTCGGGCTCCTGTTTACGCTGCCCCGGGCCGCAAGCGCAGCGGGACCGTGCGATCTTTTGACAATGGAAGAGGTCGCCCAGGTGCTCCAAAACCCGGTATCACCCATGCCAATTGGCACCACTGGCTGTATGTGGAAGGGCAGCCCGCAGTATGTGAGCATCGTTCAGCGCCCTTCCTCGGCTTGGGGGCGAATCATCGTGCCCGTTCAAGGCATGACCAAGACAGATGTCAGCGGAATTGGTGACGCTGCCTCACTCTCAGGGATGCAGAATATATGGACGCTGTCAGTGAAGCAGGGGAACAATGTCATCGTTTTGACGGTCTACGGTGCAAAGAGTCCGGATCAGCAGCGTTCGTCGGAAGAGTCGCTCGCGCGGCTCGCTCTCAAACATCTTTAGCCAAGCATGCAATGCCCAGACCGCCCGATTTTGAATAGGGCTGGGTGCACCATTCCTTCTTCACTCTCAGCGGCGTGCATTTACTGCCGGAAGTTCACCTCAATCGTAATCATTACCGGTACCGGCGTTTGGCCATCCTTCATCGCCGGCTTGAACCTGTATTTCCGGACTGCTTCAAGCGCCTTTTCGTCCAATCCCATGCCCGCCGCACGGATTATGCGCGGATTCTGGGGATTCCCCTCCGCATCCACAATCAAGCTAATCAGACATATCCCTTCGAAGTGTTTCTCGCGCGCTTCATCGGAGTATTCCGCAACCGGCTTATATACGACCGTCGGGGGAGAGATCGACCCACCGATGCGGTACACCCCGAGATTCTGGTTTCGTTCCGGCTTGACCTGCTTCTCACTTTCAATGGTCAATTCCCGCATCTTGATCGGATCGAAGGCACTGCTAGTCTGCACATCTAGCGTTGCCTGCACGGGCAACGTATCGCTCGATCCCCCCGCCAACACACGCACCTGCTCCTTCTCCACGCGCCACACATGATTCGGCGTATCCCAATACGCCAGGTCCCGCGCCCTCAGGTACATCGTCACATCCTGTTCCGCGCCGGCTTCGATCCGAACCCGCTTGAATCCCTTCAACTCCAATTGCGGTCGCGTGACCGCCGAGCCTTTACCATCCGGACCCAAATGCTGCACGTACATCTGCACCACTTCGTCGCTGGACCGCGTGCCGGTGTTCTTTACCTTCACCGTCACCTGCACTTCGCCATCGGCATGCATCTCCGGCTTGCTCAGCTTCAGCCCTTCGTACTCGAACGTCGTATAGCTGAGCCCATAGCCGAACGGATACAGCGGCTTTTCCTTGCTGTACATGTACGTCCGTCCATGCAGCAGGTTGTAGTCCAGGATAGGCAGCAGTTGCGCATCGCCTGTGGGCCAGGTCTGCGTCAGCCGCCCAGCCGGTGAATAATCCCCAAACAGCACATCGGCCAACCCATGGCCCTCTTCCTGGCTGTTGTGCACCATGTGCACAATGGCCGGCAGGTTCTGCTCGCTCCACACAATGGCATAGGGAAAGCTCGACCGCAGCACCTCAATTGTGTGCGGATTCGCCGCGAAAACCGCCTTCACCAGCGACTCCTGCTCCAACACAATGGTCTTGCGGTCCACATCCTCCTTGCCGTTCGAGGGCGTCGGGCACTGGTCCCAGCCCGCATTGCACTCCGGATGATTGCCCACCACCACAATCGCCACATCTGCTTTGGCCGCCAGCGACGCAGCCTCGGCCGGGTCGGATCCATCGGCAAATACAACCTTCACGCCGCTCCCGGCCGCCTCGCGAATTCCGTCCAGAATGCTCACCGAATAAGGCGGCGTTCCGCTATACCAATCCAGCAGCACCTGGCCAATCCACGGCCCGATCACCGCAATCGTCTTCAACTTCGTTCGATCCAGTGGCAACGTGTTGTTGTCGTTCTTCAGCAGCACAATCGACTCGTCCGTAGCCAGCCGCGCCAGTTCCCTGCTCGACGCGCGCTCCCACGGCGGCGGCGCTCCGTCGCTCTCGCGGCCGATTTGCGCGTAGGGATCCACTCCCGGAGGATCCATTTCACCCAGCCGCAGGTAGACGCGCAGCAGATTGTGCAACGACGCATCCATGTCCGCCTCGGTCAGCAGGTCGTCTTTCAGCGCCTTCGCAAGGTCTTCCTTGTATCTGTCCAGAAAGTGATTCACTCCGGCCTTCACTGCCGCCGCCACGCCGTGCTCTTTGTCAGCGAAGCTCTTGTGCGCAGTAATCAGCAGCCCCAGGGCGCCGCCGTCTGAGCAAATCAACCCATCGTTGCCCCACTCCTTGATCATCACGTCTTTCAATACCGGATGAATGAGCATCGGAATGCCGTTCCACGAGTTGTAGGCAGCCATTACAGCGCGCGAGCCGCCCTGCTCGAATCCCATCCGGAACGGCACCGAGTAGTATTCGCGAAAAAGCCGTTCATCAAAGTCTGAAGAGGTGTAGGTCCGGCCATCCTCGTTCTCGTTGGCCAGAAAATGCTTCATCAGCGACGCCGCCTGCCAGTGCTTCGGATCGGGCCCCTGCAAGCCTTGCGCAAAAGCCACCGTCAGCGTTCCCACCAGGTAGGGGTCCTCGCCATACGACTCCTCGGTCCGGCCCCAACGCGGGTCGCGGCTCAGGTCGGCGTTTGGTGCGCGCACCACCACCCCTCCCCGGTCAAAGACAGGGTTCTGGTAGTCATAGCGCGCTTCGTAGCCCTCAAGCGACGCAATCTTCTTCAGCAGATCCGGGTCCCAGGTCGCCCCCAATCCTTTTTCCTGTGGAAAGGTCGTGGTTGGCAGCGGCTGCCTGCCGCGTCCGCCCCAGCCTCCCGGCCCGCCCAGCGCCAGCCCATGCAGCCCTTCCACCTGGCCCGAGAAGACCAGCCCAAGGCGGGGAAACTTCGGATGGTCCGACATCAGGTCGATCTTCTCTTCAATCGTCAGTCGGCCGAGCAGGTCGTCAATTCGCTGATCGTCGCTCAGCTTTGTATCGCGAAACGGGTAGTCCGTCTGCGCCAATGAAACCCGCGCCAAACTCAATCCGACTACCAGCCCCACCAGTCCTGCCGTCCATGCCACCAACCGTAGCCGCATCGCCATTCCTCCGCCCGCAAGAACAGCGCAGATTAACACAGCAGAGCCTTGCATTGCCTCAGATAAATCGATTGATTCAACTCCCCGCCACAAAGCAAAAGGGCGAAGCGCCCCATGCGCTTCGCCCTTATTCCGATCCCTGAAATCCGCCCCCTGCTCTCTGTCTCAATACAGCCGGAAGTTGACCTCAATCGTAATCATCACCGGCACCGGCGTTCTGCCATCCTTCATGGCCGGCTTGAACTTGTATTTCCGCACTGCCTCGAGCGCCTTCTCATCCAATCCCATTCCCAGCGCGCGCAACACTCGCGGATTCTGCGGATTCCCCTGCGCATCCACGATAAGCGAAATCAGGCAGACGCCCTGGTACTTGGCCCGTCGTGCCTCATCGCTGAACTCCGCTTCAGGTTGGAAGATCGGCACCGGCGCTGAAACTCCGCCGCCTATCTGGTAAAGCCCGCCGCCTGCATTCCCGCCTCGGCCTGGCCCGAAGCCGTTTCCTGTCCCTGAACCGAGACCGCCGCCGTAGCCCGTTCCCATGCCACCGCCGCCGCCCTGGCCGTTTGAAGCCAGCGCCACATTCGGGGACTTGGTGACGCCGATATTCGGCAGCAACGGGTTGTCAGGAAGAACGATATTTTTCTGCACGTCGATCGCCGCCGGTTCAGGCAGCTTGGGGTGATCCACCGGCGTCATCGGAGGCGTAATCGGATCCTTCATGCGATCCGGCAGCTTGCCCTTGATGGGGTCCACAATATCGTGCGAACCACCGCCGCCGCCGCCACCCGCAGCCACGCCGGCCTTCGGCGCCTTTAAATCAAAGTTGCCCACATCGATGTTGGTCGCTGTCACGGGCGGCTTCACGATATTCACGACCGTCTTGATGCCCAGCCAGATCGCAAAAGCAAGAATGCCAAGATTGATCGTCGTCGAAATTCCAATCGCCCACGGGTTGCGCTTGACCGCCATCGGGTCCGACACCGGAATCGGCGTCGAAGTCAGTTCCAGCGGGGGCAGATGCGGGGGAAAGAAAAAATCGCGAATGTTCTCGTAAAGTCCCGTCCAGAGGGGCTTCTCTTCGAAGGCCTTTCCGAGGAAAGCGTCGAGTTCGTGCCCGCCCGGCAAAGTCGCGGCAGTTGCGGTATCCGATTCTGGCTGGATGAGTAGTTCGTTTGGCATATCTGCTGCTGGCCCTGTTGGCTGCGTACGCTCCACCGGGAGCCTTTTCGCTTCCAGGTCCATCACTCCATTATGCTCGACACTGGCCCCGCTTGTCTGCAAGCGGGCGCGATCCCGGCTTTGCCTGGCATCCTCCCGAGTTGCATAGTCTCCGGGAGACAGGGTTTCCATAAACAATAGACGACCCGGACCCGTACTTGTTACCGGAAAATTCTTTCTCCGCCATTTACACTAACGAATGAGCAACTTCTCACCAGATCAGGGAGTCACGATGCCCGCAGCGCCGGAATTGAAGGCGACTCTTACCTTGCCTCAAACCGCCTTTCCCATGAAGGCGAATCTGCCCCATAATGAACCACTTCGGCTCGCCCGCTGGGCTTCGTTGCGCCTTTATGACGAGTTGCGCAAGGCCGGCCAGGGTCGCCCTGCCTACATCCTTCACGACGGCCCGCCCTACGCCAATGGTCCCATCCACTTGGGTCACGCGCTGAACCACGGCCTTAAGGACTTCGTTGTCAAGTCGAAGACCATGGCCGGCTTCAATGCACCCTACGTTCCCGGCTTTGACTGCCACGGCTTGCCAATAGAAATCAAGGTGGACGAGCATCTCGGCCGCAAAAAGCTTGAAATGCCGGTCCCTGAGGTGTTGGATGCATGCCGTGCCTACGCGCAGAAATACATCGATCTACAGACTTCGCAGCTCGTGCGCATCGGTTGCTTCGGTCGCTGGGATTCGCCCTACAAAACCATGTCCCGCGACTACGAAGCCCGCACTCTTGAAGCCTTTTACGGCTTTCTTGAAAAAGGCTTCGTCTATCGCGGACTCAAGCCGGTTTACTGGTGCATCCACGACCGCACCGCCCTTGCCGAAGCCGAGGTCGAGTACGAGATGCACACCAGCCCATCGGTGTATGTTCGCTACCGCCTCACCTCCGCGCCTGAAGCCATCCGCCCCGCGCTCGCCGGCCGCGAGGTCTACACCATCATCTGGACCACCACGCCGTGGACCCTCCCCGCGTCCATGGCCGTAGCCTTCCATCCCGACTTCGAATACGTTGCGTTCGCCGCCAATCCTGGGGGTATCAAGGAAGGTACTCGCCCTCAATCGGACTGCCCGGTCTACATCGTCGCCGCCGAGCTTGCCCCCTCCGTCATCGCCGCCTGCCAGTTAGGCACAACCACGGAACTCGCCCGCTTCAAAGGCAGCGTGCTCGAGCACTCCACCTTCAAACACCCGTTCCTTGAGCGCAGCATCCTTGGCGTACTCGCCACCTACGTCACCGCCGATCAGGGAACAGGCGCTGTTCACACCGCCCCGTCGCATGGTGCCGACGACTTCTATACCGGCCAGCGCTACAACCTCGACCAGACCTGCCGCGTCGACGCCGCGGGCCGCATTCACGTCGACCCGGAAGCCTGGGCTCTCGCAGCTCCGCCGGCTTTCGAGGGCCTCAAGGTGTGGGCCGCCAACCCTATCATTGTCGCCATGCTCGAGGAGAACCGCTCGCTGCTGGCCGTGGCCGATCTCACTCATTCATACCCGCACTGCTGGCGCTGCCATCATCCCGTCATCTTCCGCGCCACCGAGCAATGGTTTATCGGTCTTGAAACCCCTGTGCACCGAGCCGATGGAAGCGAAACAACCTTCCGCCAGCTCTCCATTGAAGAAATCGACAAGGTCGTCTGGGATCCGTCCTGGGGCAAAGAACGCATCACCAACATGATTGCCAGCCGCCCCGACTGGTGCATCAGCCGTCAGCGTATCTGGGGCGTGCCCATCGCCGTCTTCCTTTGCGAGGACTGCCAAAAGCCCATCCTCGACCCAGCGCTCAACCGCAAGATCGTTGACTTGTTCGAGCGCGAAGGCGTCGCGTCCTGGCATACCACTCCCATCGAAGATCTGCTCCCCGCAGGCGCCACGTGCGCGCACTGCGGCGGCAAGCAGTTCCGCAAAGAAACCGACATTCTAGACGTCTGGTTCGATTCCGGCACAAGCTGGATGGCAGTATGCGAGGCGGATCAAGATCTCAAGTCGGCCTATGCGCTCTTCCAAAGCGGGAAAGGCACGGAGTGCCTCTATCTCGAGGGCGGCGACCAGCACCGCGGCTGGTTCCACTCTTCGTTGCTCACGTCAGTGGCTCTGCGAGGTCGCGCGCCCTATTCCCACGTCGCCACCGCCGGCTGGACCCTCGACGAACAGGGCCGCGCCATGTCAAAGTCTCTCGGCAACGGAGTGGACCCGGTCGATATCGCCAATCGCCTCGGCGGAGAGATTGTCCGTCTCTGGGTCGCATCGGTCGATTTCAGAGAAGACATGGCTGCCAGCGAAAATCTGATGCAGCGCTGCGCCGACATCTATCGCAAGATTCGCAACACATTCAAGATTCTGCTCGGCAACCTCAACGGCTTTGATCCCGTCCGCGACCGCGTTCCCGAGGCTGAACTCCTGCCGCTCGACCGCTATATGCTCGCCCGCACGCGCGACCTCACTGAAAAGATTCTCGGCTGGTACGAAGCCTTTGAGTTCCATCGCGTCTACCACGCCGTCAATGACTTCGCCGTCGTTGATCTGAGCAACTTCTACATCGACGTGCTCAAAGACCGCATGTATACCTTTGCGCCCACGAGCCAGGCCCGCCGCTCCGCGCAAACGGTCCTCTGGCAAATCACCGAGGCGCTTGTCCGCCTCGTCGCGCCCATCCTCAGCTTCACCGCCGACGAAGTCTGGGAATATCTCCCCCACGTCGAAGGACGCGAAGCCAGCGTGCACCTCGCGCAATTCCCCAAGCCCGAGGAAGTCTTCACCGAAAATCCCACACCGCTTTTGGAAGAGTGGAAGCAAATCTTCGCCGTCCGAGATGAAGCTCTTCGCGTGCTTGAAGCGGCTCGCCAGGACAAGCGTATCGGCAAGGGTCTCGAGGCTGAACTCCAACTCTCCGCCTCCGGCGAACTGCTCGCGCTCCTCCAACGTCATGCTGCGGGACTCAAGGAGATCCTCAACGTATCCGCTGTCTCCGTCGTTGAAGGTGCTTCATCCGACGCCTTCATGGTCATTGCACTCCCGGCTTCCGGCCACAAATGCGCACGCTGCTGGAACTTCATGCCCGAGGTCTCCGACTACGGCATCTGGCAAAACGTCTGCACCCGCTGCCACGATGCGCTGACTGAAATGGGCATCGCCCCACCGCAACCCCCAGCAGACTCCAGCGAGGCCGCCCAGTGACCTTCACGCCCCCTCGCCGCCTCCCTTGGCTGCTCCTCATCTCAGCCTTCATCATCTTGGTCGACCGCCTCACCAAGACCTGGGTATCGCTGCACGTCATCCTCGGCGGCGCCATTCCCATCATCCCGCACGTTCTGCGCATCACCCATTGGACCAACGAGGGCGCGGCCTTCTCGATCTTCGCCGACTCTGCCTCACCCAATGCGGTGCGCTGGGGACTCATAGCATTCTCCATCTTCGCCGCGCTCGTGGTTCTCGTTGCCATGGTGCGCCTCGGCAGTCGCATCAACCTCACCACCATCGCTCTCGCGCTCGTTTTCGCCGGCGCCCTCGGCAACGTCCACGACCGCATCGTATACGGCTCGGTCGTCGACTTCATTGAAGTCCACATCTTCTCCTACCACTGGCCCGACTTCAACGTAGCCGACTCCTCCATTGTCACCGGCGCATGTTTGCTGTTGCTCGATTCCCTGCTTCCTAAGAAAAGCGAGGCAAAGTCGCCACAAGACAAACCTGCTGAATGAATCGCGAACACATTTGACCAGTCACGAGTGCCAGATCAGTTTCCACTCACATAGAGTGACTCTTGCTTTGCCACCAAAAACCAAACGCTGACGCGCGCCCAACGCTCGTTTCATAAGACCTTTCTTAAATCCCGCCACCGGAACGACCCCATCCCTCCCATCTTTCGGAAAGCTAAAGTAACTTCAAGTACAACCTGATCTATCGCCAGATTAGATAGGTCACTAAGTTGCCCGCTTTCATAGCGAAAGGCGGCGCAACGAAGATACAGGAACCTATTCCTGCATGGGTGCGTACCTTTCAACTGCATTTGCCCTGTCTTACAATATGAAGGTTGGACTTGCAGCCCCAGGGAAACCAGAGAGCGCCAGTCGTAACCATCTCCCCGGGTCTGACTGCACAGCCGGACCGTGTAATGAAGACACACGAATCAACCCCAAGAGGATTGAATGAAAATCTGTAGTTTCTCCCCCTCCCAACGCGCGGCCATCACCGCCGCCATCGTATTGACTTGCACTTTTTGGGTCCCAGTTCCATCCCTCCAGGCTCAGCGCCTCCCCACGACCGTTCTTCCCCTGCATTACGCGCTCACCCTCGCGCCCGACCTCAAGACAGCAACGTTCACCGGGGTTGAGAGCATTGATGTCTCTCTAGCCGAGCCGACGAACCGCATCACCCTCAATGCCCTCGAGATCACCTTCCAGTCTGCCTCCGTGACCGCTGCTGGAAAAGAGCAAACCGCCACCGTGACACTGGATCCGGACAAGGAGCAAGCTACACTTACCGTTCCTTCAACCCTGCCTGCCGGCAAGGTCACTCTCTCCATTCGCTACACCGGAATCCTCAACAACAGGCTGCGCGGCTTTTACCTCTCCAAGGGTGACCATCGCAACTACGCCGTCACGCAATTCGAGTCCACCGACGCGCGCCGCGCGTTTCCCTCCTTCGACGAGCCCGCATTCAAGGCCACTTACGACATCTCGCTCATCGTGGACTCCAATGACACCGCCATCTCCAACAGCCCCATCGAATCCGATGTTCCCGGCCCCGGCGAAGGCAAGCATACCCTCAGATTCTTCACTACCCCTAAAATGTCCACCTACCTTGTCGCCTTCCTTGTCGGCGACTTCCAATGCACTTCGGGCGAATCCGACGGCGTAGCCATTCGATCCTGCGCAACTCCCGACAAGGTCGCGCTCACCCCTTACAGCCTTGACGTCGCCAAATACGTGCTCCACTACTACAACAACTACTTCGGCATTCCCTACCCGCTCAAGAAGCTTGACCTCATCGCTATTCCGGACTTCGAAGCCGGCGCCATGGAAAATTTCGGCGCAATCACCTTCCGCGAAACCGCACTGCTCGTCGACCCCAAAACCGCCTCCATCCAATCCGAAAAGCGCGCTGCCGAAGACATTGCTCACGAAATGGCCCATCAGTGGTTTGGCGACCTGGTAACGATGAAGTGGTGGGACAACATCTGGCTCAATGAGGGCTTCGCCACATGGATGGAAAACAAGCCCATTGCCGCCATGCATCCTGAGTGGAACATCGATCAGGACGTGGCTACGGACCTCGACGACACGATGAACCTCGACGCCCAGCCAACAACACACCCCATCCGGGCCCATGCCGAGACCCGCAACGAAATCGAAGAGATGTTCGACGGCATCTCCTACGGCAAGGCTGGCAATGTTCTCCTCATGGTCGAGAACTATCTCGGTCCTGAGACCTTCCGCCAGGGCGTGCATAACTACCTCGCTGCGCATCTCTATGCGAACGCCACGGCCGAAGACTTTTGGAACGCACAGACCGCCACCAGCCACAAGCCAGTCGATAAGATCATGCAGAGCCTTGTCGCCCAGCCCGGCGTGCCGCTGCTCACCTTCGGCCAGGAAGCAAACGGCGAAGTCCCAGTCCAGCAGAGGCGCTTCTTCCTCGATCCTGACATCACGGCCGATACCGCGCAGCGGTGGACCCTCCCGGTCTGTTTCAAAGCACAGGCTCTCGGCAAAACCTCCGCTTCGACATCAGGTGCATCCGCCGACACTGGTCAGGACTGCCAACTCCTCACTCCGTCCGATTCCGCTTTAAAAGTGCCCGCCCACGGCCTCTTCTTCGCCAATGCCGGCGGTAAAGGCTACTACCGCAGCGCCTATCCCACCAGCGCCTACACAAGCCTTGTTGCCCATGTCGAATCCGACCTCACGCCCACTGAACGTATCAGTCTTATCGGCGATGAATGGGCACAAGTACGTGCCAACAAGTCAACCGTGGGCACGTATCTCAACCTTGTTTCCGCTGTCAAAGAAGATCCCAATGCGGATGTTCTTTCCAGCGCGATTGACGGCGTCGATGCAATCTACGAGCGTGTCGCTTCAACTCCCAGCGAACGGGCAGCCCTTTCATCCTGGATCAGGACAACCTTCGCGCCGGAGTACGCCCGGCTCGGTACACCTGCTGAAACCGATTCTCCCAACACCCGTGAATTGCGGGCTCGCCTTTTCGCCGACCTAGGCTTGTATGGCGACGATCCTTCCATCGAGACACAGGCTCGTAAGATCGCAGAAAAGTATCTTGCAAACCCCGCATCCATCGACTCCAACTTGGGCGAAACAGCTCTCGTCATCGCTGCGCGTCACGGGGACGCTGCACTCTTCGACCGCTTGCAGCATGTCTACGAAACATCAACTAATCCCGAACACCAGATCGGCGCACTACGCCTTCTGGCCCAGTTTCAGAACCCAACCCTCATTACGCGCGCGCTCAACTTCGCCGTCTCCGGCAAAGTTCGTAATCAGGATGCCGCCATTCAGCTCGCCATTGCCCTCGACACCGATAAGTCTCGCGTCCAGACCTGGAGATTTATTCAGGCTCACTGGGATAAAGTCCATGCTGAGCTCACTCCGGAAATGGGCGCTTACCTCGTGGCTTCCGCAGGCGGTTTCTGTTCTCAGCCGGATCGCGACAGCGTGGAATCATTCTTCTCTACTCACAAAGTCGCGGCAGCCGATCAAACGCTCAAGCATGCCATCGAAAGCATCAATGGATGCATCGAACTGCGCGCCCTTCAGGAGCCAAAGCTTCACTCCTGGCTTGCAACCCAGACCACTGGACTCTAATATCTTTTTGTCTGGAATTCACTCAACAATTGAAGTGTCATCGCTGAGCGCAGCAAGTCGCGTTTTTTGCGGCTTGCGGAGGCGAAGGATCTGCGGTTGTTCTTCAACGACCCTTAGACTCACCACACTAGGGATCTCCTGCTCCGGCAACGCTATCAGGCGTCACCCTCTGAATACAATCCAAACGCGAATGGCCGTCCGGATCAATCCGGACGGCCATCCTTGCATCTGCCTTTGTTTGCCATCCCCTACCAGGCGACCCTCTCCGGTAAAAACTCCGCAAACAGCTCGTCGTAATACGGCTTCAACTGCTTCACATCCGGCTTGGCGTGCCCTTTCGAATACAGATCGTATTGATTGAACTTCAGCACCCACTCCAGCATCGCCCGATCCTGCTCGTTTGTGAGATGCTCATACGCGCCATGCCGATGCCAGGGATAAAACGAGTGAAAGCGCAGCATGTAAAGCGCTTCGATCGGCATATACGGCTTCATTACTTCCGCAATGTAGCCGTCGTGCCCGAACGACATGTGAATATTCTCCAGTCCGCAATTCGGTTCATAGATTCCGTATTTCGTCTGGTACTCCGGCGCATTCCGGTCCGGGTTGTTGGCAAAGTACTCGTGAAAGACAATGTCCTTTGACCACGCGCAGCCCACGGGAAACGTGTCCCCCACCACGCACCATTGCGGCTCGCCATACAGGCAGAGGCATTTTCCCAGATCGTGCAGAAAGCCCGCCAGCACCATCCACCGGGGATGCCCATCCTTCCGGATCGCCTCTGATGTTTGCAGCAGGTGCTCAATCTGGGTCAGATCAGTATCGGGATCGCTGTCGTCCACCAGCGTGTTCAGAAACTCCGCCGCCTGCCAAATCGTCTTCATCCCCTTGTTGAGGCCGAAATACTCCTTCTCCTTCTCAAGGACGTACGCCACCGTCTGCCCTTCATGATTCAGCCGGTAGAACTCAGCCACGCCTGGCGTTGCAGCCGCATCATAAATCCGGAATTCCGCCTCCGACTTCCCTTCCCGGTAACGGCCTTCAACGAAATCGTCCCATTGATCCAACTGGGCAAGCGGTTGTGCGTGGGGAATTGTGGCACTCATCTGCATCTCCTCGTCGTCAGCGTGCGGCAATCTGCTTGTCGCAGTTCTATCAAAATCTTGAAACGCTAAGCAAGTCAATTCACGCCTTCGCATGCCAATGCTTCACCACCAGTAACTCTCCTGCTGCTTCAAGTCGCAGAATATGATGAGGAATGCGACGTGCGGCTTCTCTGGTCAGATCACGATGAAAATGCGCTTTCTCAAGTCGTTCTGTCTGTGCGCCTGCCTGTGCCATCAGGTGTGCGTGCTCGCGCAAGCTCCAGCCGCAACCCTCCAACGAAAGGAACCCGTTATGATTCGCCACGCCGAAGGAACCTTCGCCGTCAAGACGTCTCCGCTCGCGCCCGATGACGCCACATCCGGCACGCCCATCGGCCGCTTCGCCCTCGACAAGCAGTTCCACGGCGACCTTGAAGCGGTCAGCAAGGGGGAAATGCTCGGCGCCGGCGACCTGGCCAAAGGCACCGCAGGCTACGTCGCCATTGAGCACATTACAGGAACGCTCCACGGCCGCAACGGCTCTTTCGCGCTCCAGCACATTGGCACCATGGATCATGGCAAGTTTCAGCTCGCCGTCACTGTCGTCCCCGGCTCGGGCGCGGGAGAACTCTCCGGTATCACAGGCACCATGACCATCAAGGTCGCGGACGGCAAACACTCTTACAACTTTGAATACACCCTACCCGACGCGCCTTAAGCCGGCTAACCAGCCCCTGCAAACAAAAACTCCTCCACTCGGGAAGACAAGATGCCGCCCGAGTGGAGGAGCTTTCTATCTTCACTCACCTAGGTTAGCGCGCCTGGAAGTTGACCCTCATATCCAGGTTCATCGGGATGGCCTGATTGTCCAGCGTGGCTGGCGCAAAGTGAAACCGATGAGCCGCAGCCAGTACCTTTGCGTCCACGTCCGGGCTCACAGGCTTGACGATTTCAACGTTCTGAGGTGCGCCGGCCTCGTCCACCTTGAAACGCAGCACCATGTAACGGCTGCCCAGATTCCATGTATTGAAATCGGAAATAGCCACGTCAATCGCAGGCTCCGAAATCAGCTTCGGGGCAATCACGCCGGTGCTGATCCGGTGCGGGCGTGCCGCACCATTCGTATCCATTGCCGGTTCAGCTGCGGTAGACGCCGTCAGTGCGTTGGGGGTTACGCTGCTTGCCTCCAACGCGACACCCTGGCCCGTCGTAGCTGTCTGGGCGTTGAGCAGCACGGTGGAGAGAAAAAGACTCGCTATAAGAATTCTGCGCATGATTGTTTCTCCAGTAGGTCAAGAGTGACCATCACCAAGATAACTATTTTTCTACTAAATTGTCAATACTTATATTATGACTATTTATTTTCAATAACTTCCTCCCCATCAATACTTCCATTCACAATAATTTCCACGAAGGTCGTGCCAATTGCAGTTCCGAATCGTACCCGCACGATTCATCCCCAAACCGCCTGTTTTCCTTAAGCCCATTTATCCAGATTCGTTACCATAAAACCCATGCCGCAATTCCCTCCCGGACAAACCCTCCTCATCGATGCGGACGACACCCTCTGGGAGAACAATGTCTACTTCGAGCGCGCCATCGCCGCCTTCATCGGCTATCTCAACCACCACACGTACACGCCCGCTGAAGTGCGTAAGGCCCTCAATGCCGTCGAACGCGAGACGATTCTCGCGCACGGCTACGGGCTCACAAGCTTCACCCGCTCCCTTGTCGCCTGCTTTCAGCGCCTCAGCCCCGCGCCCATCACTCAAGAAAAACACCAGCGCATCGTGGGCTTCGCGCAGTCCATCGCCGACCAGGAGATTGAGCTTCTCCCCGCAGTTGAAGAAACATTGGCCGAGCTTGCCATGCGCCATCGCCTCATTCTTATGACCAAGGGCAATCACGCCGAACAGGCAGACAAGCTGGCGCGCTCAGGCCTCGCACCGCACTTCGCTGCGGTCGAAATCGTCGCTGAAAAAGACCCCGCCACATACAGCCAGGTCATCTTGCGCCATGAGCTCGCACCGCACGCCAGCTGGATGATCGGCAACAGCCCCAAGAGCGACATCAACCCCGCTCTCGCTGCGGGATTGCACGCCGTCTTCCTCTTCCATAAGGACACCTGGGTGCTTGAACATGCAGAGGTTGCAGTTGCTCCACTGGGTCAGAGGTTGATTGAACTCGATTCTTTCGCTAAGCTCTGTGCTATCTTTTAGCGGTAAAGAGTCGCGGAGAGGTTCGAATTGGACCACCCCCCTATCTCGATGGCTTCTAGATTCGGCGCCATCTATCCCCCTCCACCCCGAGTCCACTGGGCGGTCCTGCTCATCGCTCTCGCCGGCGCTGAAGCAGCGGCGCATTGGCTCTTGCCTCACCCATTCCACGACTTCACCATCAATCTCATCATTGCCGCCTGGCCTGTCTATCTCTGCGTCTGGATTCGAAAGATCGATAGGAAATCGATTTCGCTTTATTGGGCGCTCGCCGCTTTTATTACTGGCTTCCTTTTCTCATGGATTCTATGGGTAGTTGTGATCTTCGAGATAAGAGAGGACCTGCTGGATCACTACAACACGCGCGAACCCATCGGCCTCCGCCTCAATTGGGTGCTGACGTTTCTTTTTTCCATCTTCTACTTCCAATACCATCTCCGCTCGATTGCGCTCGAGAAAGATCGTCCGGCGGAGGAGATCGACGAAGACTCCGCCGACTCGACCGACTCTGATCGCTTCGTCATTCCTTGACGCCCTTCGTGCACCTCTGGTCTACTTCAATCAACGTCATGAGTATCACCGGCCCCAACACGAGCCTCTTTCCAACCTCGTGTTGTACCGTGTCCATCCCCGCCACTCGAATTAGGGCAAACATCTCACGCGGGAAACTGAGCCTGATAAAGCAGTTTTAGTAGCAGAGCAGCATCCAGGCCACCACCCCGCAAATGCGGTTGGTGGCTTTCGCATTTCTGTACCCATTTCTTGTCGAGGTGAGTCTCGTGGAACCGGTCACCCTCTCCAGTATTCAAGTGGCGCGTGCGCGCATCGGCGACGCCATTCACATGTCGCCGTGTCATCTCTCCCACCACCTCTCAGAGCTCACCGGCCTGCCCTTGCACCTCAAGCTTGAGAATCTTCAGCGCACCGGCTCTTTTAAGGAACGAGGCGCACTCAACAAGCTCCTCACGCTCAGCGAAACGGAGCGCAAACGCGGCGTGATTGCGGCCAGCGCGGGCAACCACGCACAGGGCGTTGCCTTTCACGCTACCGCGCGCGGCATTCGCGCCCAGATCGTGATGCCCCTCGCCACTCCCCAGGTCAAGGTCTCCGCAACCCGCGGCTACGGCGCTGAAGTCATCCTCCACGGCGAAAGCTATGACGAAGCCTGCGACGAAGCATTGCGCCGCCGCGTCTATGAGGGCCGCACCTTCATCCATCCCTTCGACGACGCCGAAGTCATCTCGGGTCAGGGCACCATCGGCCTCGAACTGTTGGAGCAGGTCCCCGATATTGAAGCCGTCGTGGTGCCCATCGGCGGCGGCGGTCTCATTGCGGGAATCGCTTGCGCCCTCAAGGAAACCAATCCCAAAATCCGTGTCGTTGGCGTCGAGCCTGAAAAGCTTCCCTCCATGCTCCGCGCCCGCGAGGCCGGCGCCCCTGTCACCATCGCCGCCGAAGCCACCATCGCCGACGGCATCGCCGTACGCCGTGCCGGTGACCTGACCCTGCCTCTCGTCTCGCGTTACGTCGACGAAATCGTGACCGTCGACGACGAAGAGATCGCCAGCGCCATACTCATGCTCTTGGAACAGGAAAAGACCCTCGCCGAAGGCGCCGGAGCCGCTGCGCTGGCCGCTGTCGTTCAGGCTAAAACCAACCTCCGTCATCGACGCACCGTGGTGCTGGTCTGCGGCGGAAACATCGATGTCACCCTGCTGGCCAAGATCATTGAGCGAGGCCTGGTTAAGGACGGCCGTCTTCTTCGCGTGCGCGTCTACCTGCAGGACCACCCCGGTGCGCTCTTCAACCTCACCCAGATCCTGGCCCGCGAACGCGCCAACATCGTTGAGACACTCCACAACCGCGCCTATTACGGCGTAAGCCTTGGTGAAACCGTCATCGATGTCACCTTGGAAACCCGCGGCGCGGCACACATCACCGCCATCAGCCACGCCCTCCGAGAAGCTGATCTCCGCTTCGAGCGAATTCAATAGAGATTGCTATGTATACCCCAAAGTTCAACCAGATTGCGAACCGCGACATCCTCATTGAGACCATGCGCGCCCACTCCTTTGCCGTCCTCATCGGCCCGCAATCGGCCGCCGAATCCAACCAGTCTCTCGTTGCGACCCATCTTCCCATGGTCATCAAGGACGAGGACGAATATGGCCTCATCGAAGGTCACTTTGCCCGCGCCAATCGTCACTGGCAAACTCTCGCCGGCCGCGAAACCCTCGTTGTATTCTCCGGCCCGCATAGCTACGTCTCGCCCACGCTTTACGCAGAGTCGCTCTCCGTCCCCACATGGAACTACATCGCCGTGCACGCCTACGGCAGGTTGGAACTCATCGAGGACGAAGCCGGGAAAGACGCTTTGCTAAAAGGCCTCATCCACCTGCACGAGCCAGCCTACGCCGAACATTGGCGCGGCCTGCCCGAGGGCTTTCGCCGCACCATGCTTGCAGGCATCGTAGGCTTTCGCATCCCCATCGCTCGCATCGAAGGCAAGTTCAAGCTCAGCCAAAATCGCCCTGAAGTCGACCGACGTAACGTTCACGCCGCCCACGCCGCCGGAACTCCAGACCAGCAATCCCTCGCCGCATGGATGGCACGGCTCGCCGGTTAAACTCACGGTCACTCTTGCGGCGCACCGGTCATCTTCCGGTTCAGTAAACCTACGGGATGGTGTAGAGTTCAAGCGTTGCCGAGCGCTGCCGCGGATTCGCGCGTCAACGAAGAATAGGATTGCTCTTATGCGCAAGCTGCTTCTTGTCTTGACCTCCCTCGTTGCATTTCCATCCATCCTTGCCGCTCAGGATCCTCGACCCGCCGCGCCTACGTGGAGGGAAAAAGTGGCTGAAGCGATGCCTCTTCTTGGCCATCGCAACTGGATTCTGATTGTGGATTCGGCTTATCCCCTGCAGTCATCACCGGGCATCGAGACAATTGACACAGGTGCTTTGCAATTGGAGGTCGTTCGGCACGTCCTCTCCACCATCGACAGATCAATTCATGTGCGACCCGACATCCTGATGGATGCAGAACTGCCCTTCGTCCCCGAGCAGGATGCTCCCGGCGTCGCAGCCTACCGCGCTGAGATTGCCGACCTGCTGCGCTCCTACCCAATCGAGTCCTTGCCCCACGACCGCATCATTGCCACCATTGAAGAGGCCAGCAGGCATTTCAATGTCCTGGTGCTCAAAACCAACATGGCCATCCCCTATACCTCGGTCTTCATTCGCCTTGACTGCAAATACTGGAGCGCCGACGCCGAAAAGCGCTTGCGGCAGCGCATGGCCGCGGCGGCGCCAACTCACTCCGGCGGCTCACCGGGTCCGCCAGGCCGCTAGACCCGAGGCGCCGTCAACGACCCCCAGCACGCACCTCCCGCTCACTGAACCAAATCAGTCCAGCCTGAACGCGGCCACCCGCCCACGCGCCCCGCCCCAATCCCGCCTTTGATATACTTGTAAGGTTCACCTCGCGCGGAGGTGGCGAAATTGGCAGACGCACTAGCTTGAGGTGCTAGCGCCGCAAGGCATAGGGGTTCAAGTCCCCTCCTCCGCACCAAAGATTCTTATGTCCGGGCTAACCGGACAGACTCGGAAAGCAGCTTTACTCATGCAGATTCTCTTCTACACAGTCATCGTCGTCCACGTCATCGTCAGCCTGTTCCTTATCGGAGTCGTCCTCCTGCAACAGGGTCGTTCAGCCGACCTCGCAGGCGCATTCGGAGGCCAGGGATCGCAGACCGCCTTCGGCCCCCGCGCCGCGGCCAACGTGCTCACCCGCCTCACCACCTGGTCCGCAGTCATCTTCATGTGCACCTCTCTGACGCTGACCATCCTCTACGTGCGCAATACCAATCACAACCATTCCGTGCTGGACGATACCAAGCCACTTTCCAGCCCAGCAAAGCCCGGCAAGTAGCGATAATCGGTTTCAAAGGTTGTGGCATTACCCAAGGCAGACCCATTGCGGTCTGCCTTTTCCATTGCGCCTCCCCAGCCGTTCCAACCGGGTGAACAAGTTCTAGAATGAATCCATGATCCTCGAGACCTTCCCCGTCGGCCCGCTTCAATGCAACTGCACACTGCTCGGCGACGAGGCAACAGGGGAGGCCATCGTCATCGATCCCGGCGACGAGGTCACCCGCATCCACCGCCGTCTCACCAGCCTGGGCCTCAAACTCAAGCAGATTCTCATCACCCATGCCCACATTGACCACGTTGGCGGCGCGCTTCGCCTCAAGCGCCTCACGGGAGCGCCTATCCTGCTCAATGAAAACGACCTGCCGCTGCTCGAAATGATGGATCAGCAGACCGCCTTCATCGGCGGCGGCCCCACCCCTGAAACCGCCCCACCAGACGAAAACCTGGCTGACGGCAGGTTGGTCGGCCTCGCAGCCTATCCTGCCCAGGTCCTCCACACCCCCGGCCACACTCAGGGCTCGATCTGTCTCCACTTTGCCCCGCTCAAGCTGCTGATCGCGGGCGACACGCTCTTTGCCGGCAGCATCGGCCGCACCGACCTGCCCGGCGGAAACTTCGATCAGATCATCGATTCCATTCGAACCCGCCTGCTCGCACTGCCCGACGAAACCAGGGTACTTCCAGGCCACGGCCCCTCCACAACCATTGCCGGCGAGCGCCGCACCAACCCCTTCCTGATTCCGTAATGAACCCGAAGTAATACGCAGTTAACTTGTTTATTTGATATATATTAACCAACTTATATAAAGTGCCTATTGAAGTCGAAGCTTGATACTGTTACCACCTTGATGCGTTCCCAAATAGACAATAGACCCGGTTACTCCCGTGCCTAATTCCCGGCCCTGCATCGACACTTCGTTACCACGTTCGTCGCCTCTCAAAGAACTCCCCAAGCGAGAATGCTCCGGCGCTGAACTCCCCCTTCGCCGCCAGCAGGCTCACCACCAGCCAGCCAGACTCCTTCATCCCGAAGAAGTACCCGGGATGCACCCAGACACCCCGCTCCAGCAACTCCAACACTGTCTTCTGGTCCGGCTGCACCGCGGGAATCCGCAGCACTGCATACCAGCCGCCCTCCAACTCCAGCCGCCGAATCGCCTCCTGCCCGGCCAGAACCCGGTCCAGTTCCGCCAGGTTCCCCGCGACCCGCTCCTGAAATCTGCCTCTGAATCTTCCCGTGCCCTTCGAGCCACACTGGCATCGCGCACTGCACGGGCGCATTCATCGAAAGAAAGGTATCCGCAATCACCTCCAGCCGATCCAAAGCGTCGCGCCGCCCGGGCCCCGTCGCTACGATCCACGCTGCTTTCATCTGCGGCAACCCGGCAATCTTGCTCAGCCCGCTCACCACAAACACCGGCACGTCATCGAGCCCCTGCGCAAAGCTCGCGTGTGCCCCGGCCATTTCACCGGCTAATTTGTAATCCAGAAAGACCTCGTCCACGATGAGGGCAAGCCCATGCTCCCGGCACAATCGCGCGAGCTCAATAGCCTCCCAATCCTTTGAAAAATGCCCGGTCGGATTGTTGGGATGCACCAGGACAATAGCCCGTGTCTCCGGCGTAATCGCCCTGCGAAACCCCTCCGGATCCATCTGCCAGCCGTAGTCATAAACGAGCGGCGCAGCTTTCAGGCGCACATCGTCCAGCCCGGCCAGGTAGTCAAACAGCGGATATCCCGGCTGCGGTACAAGAATCTCATTCCCCGGATCGCACAAAAGTCTCAACAGAAAGCTGTACGCCTCGCTCGTGCTCGTCGTCAGCACCACCTGTTCCGGCCCAACCTTGACCGCGTGGTCTGCATAGTAGGCACACACCGCCTCTCTCGCGCGCAGCATCCCTCTTGGCTGGGGGTCGTAGTCAAGCGCCCGCGCATCCGCCAGCGCCGCCAGCAACTTGCTGTCATACTCAAATCCGGAGCGCGTAGGATTTGAAGCCGTCAGGTCCGCAATCGGAAGCCCGGCCTGCACGCGCAGCCGATGAGCTCGCGCCAGTTCGCTCTCCTCGGTATTCCATTCCGTTCTCTTTGAAAACTGCATCACGCTTTCGTTCTCCAACAATCCGCTTCAAATCAACCCGGTGAAACGCTTCATGCACAATAAGAGCAGGCGCACCTCTCACCATACAACGGCGCCTACAGGAGGACAGATTGGCTTTGCGCGCGGTGATCTTCGACTACGGAATGGTATTGACCGGCAAACCAGACGCCGAAGCACACGATGCCATGATCCGCATTACCGGCTTGCCCGCAGACCGGTTTGAAGCCCTCTACTGGGCCGACCGCCACGCTTACGATGAAGGCAAGCTCACTGGCATTGCTTTCTGGCAGAGATTCCTGCTCGAATCCGGCCTCATTCTCGACGCCGCAACGGTCGAAGAACTCAACCAACTTGATGCCCGCATGTGGACCACGCAGAATCCAGCCATGCTCGCCTGGCAGTTGCAGCTCAAGCAGAGCGGCATTCTGACTGCCATTCTTTCCAACATGGGCGACTCCGTCCTTGAAAACATGAAACGCGAATTTGACTGGCTCTCCCGCTTCGATGTGCTGGTCTGGAGTTACCAGCTTCACATAGCCAAGCCCGACCCTGCGATCTATCTCCACACGCTTCAGCAGCTCGGCACGCGTCCCGATGAAACCCTCTTCATTGACGACAAACGAATCAATGTGGAAGCAGCACGCGACCTCGGCATGCAGGCCATCGAGTTCACCACCATCGATCGCATGCGCCAGGACTTGATTGCTGCTGGGCTCGACTCCGAACTGCCGCTTCCCGCATAAACGCCCTACGAAGCCAGCCCCAGCCCCACCAGGTTCGCCGCGGCAATAATAATCAACATCCCCACCCATAGAATGCGCACCGGCCTGCTGCCCACCCCAGCCCACTCTCCAAGCGCCAGCCCCACCAGCCCGCCGCACAGCACATAAATACTCATATGTAGCATCCAGTTCACGTAAGACAGGTGCTGCGGAATGTTCGCCGCGCCCCAGGCATAAAAGAAGAACTGCAGGTACCACATGATTCCACCCGTCGCTGCCAGGCACCCGTTTTTCACCAGCGTTCCCCTTGCCTGCGCCAGATCATCGCGAAGCGAGATCCTTTTCAGCGATGCCAGCCGGATGAAACAGTAACCCATATTCACCACTGCCCCGCCGCCCATGATGATCACGTAACTCGGCAACGCAGCGTAAAGCGAATTCACTCCAAGGTGCAGCGCCGCAGTCTCCAGCGGCTTGGCCGCGTCAATCGCGAACGACATTCCCGAAGAGAAAATCCCGCACAGCACCGCCAGCAACAGCCCAAGCGTCAAATTGAATTCCCTGATCTCCCCCTGCAGCTGCAACTCTTTCTGGTGCCCCGCATACGAAACAACCGCAACGCCGAGGACCGCCAGCAGAACGCCAGCCAGCGTGAGCAGCCCGCCCCTGGTTCCAAACAGCAGTGCCGCCTGTCCATGCATCACTGGCGGCACCAGCGTCCCAACAATGAGCGTCACGCCGATGGCAACCCCAATACCAAGCGACATGCCGAGATGCCGCATCGTCAGGCCGTAACTTACGTTGCCCACGCCCCACATCGCGCCGAACAGCGCTACCTTCAAGAGCAAGTGCATCCCCATCGACGCATAAAACGCGCGAAAATCCGGCAGCAGAACGAGACTCACGCCGATCGGCAACAATATCCACGAGAACAGGCCCGCCACAGCCCAAGTAGTCTCCCACGACCACTTCTTCACCTTTTCAATCGGGCCATAAAAGGACGCAGCCATTGCCGCACCAATTACATGCCATCCGATCCCCGCGACAATTGACATCCGTCCTTCTCCTCACCGCACCGGCCGCGCGCACACAATCCGCGCTGGCCCGCCGCATGCGCCATTTCAAATGCGATTTCCCTCATGCTTATTACTTGAGACTCACTGAGAACGAGTAGCTCCCCGATTGCAATTCAAAACCGCCGCGCGTCGCTTTTGCCAGTGTGCTCTCCGGCAACGGAGCGCCCTCCAACTTATAGTTCGCCGCCTCGCTCGCACTCACGTCAAGCAGTCCCGTTGCATTCGCTGGAATCGTCACGTTCCACGCTGCCGTCCCGCCTTTCAACGTCCAGTGCGATTTGATCAACCCATACGCCGAAGGATAAGCAAAGTCCACGCTGCCCAGCCGCGCATCAAAAACCGGATGCAGCACCACCGTGTGGAACCCCGCGTCCAGCGGTGTCGCATCCACGCCTGCGGCATAGCGATAGATCCAGTCCCCCACCGCGCCATAGGCGTAATGGTTATACGAATTCATGCTCGGGTCGCCCTTCATCTTGTCGCCATTCCATCGCTCCCAGGTCGTCGTGGCGCCGTGTTCCACCACGTATCCCCAGGACGGATACGCCGTATTCAGAAGCAGTTTGTATGCCAACGCCGCATGCCCAGTCTTGGTCAACTCCTCCAGCAAATACGGCGTACCCAGAAAGCCCGTCCCCAGTAGTCCATGGTTGGCTTCAATCTTGTCCGCCAGCTTTTGCGCAGTCGCCGCACGCAGATTCTCCGGCACCAGATTCATGTGCAGCGCAAGCACATATCCGGTTTGCGTATCGCCGCCCCGGTTCCTCCCATCCGGCTTGTTCAAAGAGTCAAAGGGCGAGGAGCCCTTATCCGCGCCGGCTACAAACCCATCCGCACTCACAAACTTCTTGTCGAATGCTGCACGAATCTTTTCAAACAGCGCCGCATACTTCCGCTCATCCGCTACGCGGTCCGCTGCATACGCCATCTCGCGCATCAGCGTCACGTCATACGCCCAATAGGCTGTCGCAATCAGCGTCTGGTTGGTCTTTCCTTCGGGCGAGAGCCAGTCTCCGAACCCAATCCCTTGCTCATTCACCCACAGGCCATCGGGATTGTGCGCATCAATGGCATTTAGATACTTCTCCATCGCCGCCCAGTTCTGCTCAATCACCCGCCTGTCGCCCGTCTGCAGCCACGACGTCCACGGGATGATCACCCCCGCATCGCTCCATCCCGCGCCAAAGCCCATGTTGGGCTTCACGGTTCCCGGCGAATAAATTCCGTAGTAGGGTGACCCCACCTGCGTCCCGCGCATATCCGCGCCAAACTTCCGCGAGAAGGCTGCAAGATCCATGTTGTAACTCGCCGTGCGCCAGAAGACCTCTGCGTCGCCCATCCAGCCCAGCCGCTCGTCGCGCTGCGGGCAGTCCGTCGGCACGCTCATAAAGTTCGATCGTTGGCCCCATAAAATATTGCTGAGCAGCTGGTTGATCATGCCATTGCCGGTTTCAGTTTTCGCAGCAAGCGGCGCATCTGTATGAGGCACAAGCGCCGTTACCGCACCTGTGGGCAGCGGCTTTGAAAGCCCCGTCACCTCGACATAACGAAATCCGTGATAAGTAAACTGCGGCGTCAGCTCGTCCGGACCCGCACCGGATTGCCCCTTCCCGCTCAAAATGAACGTGTCCGTCGCTTTCGCCGTGCGCAGATTCTCGGTATAAATCGTCCCGTCCGCATTCACAATCTCCGCAAATCGTACTCGTACCTTTGTCCCTGCCGGCCCATCCACCCGAAGCTGTTCCACTCCCGCAAAGTTCTGCCCAAAGTCGTAGACATACACCCCCGGCTTCGGTTCTGTCATCGATTTCGCCGTCAGCGTCTCCTCCACGCGAATCGGCTGAAAATCCTGCGCCTCGATGCGCACCGGCTTGGGATCAATCTCAGTCGACTTCGCCCACTTGCTTTCGTCAAAATTGTCTTCACCCCACAACGGCCGCGCCAGCTGCAGATCCTGGCTCTCTCCGTCATAGATTTCAGAGTGAAGAATGTACGAGGTATTCGCCAACCAGCTTGTGTCCGTGTTCACCCATTGCACGCTGCCGTCAATGTATTCAATCCGCAACTGCGCCCGCAGCGCCGGCGGCGTGTCACCATAATTGTTCGGCTGTTGAAACCACTCCAGCGAATCCTCATACCACCCGGGGGCCAACTGCGCCCAAATCGCATTCCAGCCGTGGTTCACCAGCGCCGTCACATCGTAAGTCTGATAGGTCACACGCTCGCGATAATCGGTCCACCCCGGCGCGAGCACCTGGTCGCCCACCCGATGGCCATTCACAAACATTTCGTAGGCTCCCAGCGCCGTCGCATACAACCGCACCGATTTGATTGACCCCGCCGCGATCCCATTCCGAACCGTCGGTCCCTTGGTCACAAACGATCGCCCCAGCACCTTCACCGAGTCGGGAATCCACGGATGTCCCAGTACCTGTCCGTTCGGCCCTGGCATAAACTCAACCGCAGCCTTCCATCCAGCATCGTCAAATCCCTTCCGCTGCCAACCCGTTGCTGCATGAATCGCTGTCTTCCACGTCGCATCGCTCGCAAACGCCGCTGTCGTTCCGTCCGTGTATTCCACCACCAGCGTCGCAATCATAGGCGGCGCATCTTCGGTCGCCGTTCCGTTCGGATTGGACACGTAATGCACCGTCTCAATCGCAATCGCGTTCGCGCCCGGTGCGATTTTCTCCGTCACATCAGCGCGCACAAACTTCTTCCAGGGCATTTGCCCGTAAGGCGGCAGCGCCTGCGCCTCAAGTACCTGCGCGCCATTCACCCAAGCCGAAACCGTATCTTGTCCTGTCGCAAAAAGCGCAGCCTGCCTCACCGGCTTGTCCAGCGTCACCGTCGCGCGAAATGCAAACCGCTGTTCCTTACCCTTTTCCACCGCCAGTTCTTTCACATCGGGACTGGCAATCCACCCGGCCGGCGCTTGACGCACCGCAGCCTCCTCGGCCGTCTCATACCCGATCCAACTCGCGTGCCATCCGTCCTCTTTCAGCAGCCCTGTCTCCCACCAACTGATCTCGCTCTCCGGATACGCCGTGCCCGGCGCGCCCCACACCTTCACCCGCCAGAAGTAGCGCGTACTCGCTGCAACCACCGGTCCCGCATACGCCACGTTGAGCGACTGCGAACTTTCCACCCGCCCGCTGTCCCACACGTCTGCCTTGTCCTGTTGCAGCAGTCCTTCGCTCGACGCCACCTGCACTTCGTACGCCGTCTGCCTTGCGCCTTGAGCTGCATCGTTCAGCTGCCATGAGAAGCGCGGCTTGCCATCGTCAATGCCAAGCGGATTCTTCAGGTTGTCCACTTGCAATTCCACCGGGCCCACAAAAGTCGACGAAGCCGCATCCGCACGAAGACAAAACGGCAACCCCGCCACACCCAGCATGAATCCCAGTGCAAGCTTCCCCATCATTCCTTGTTTCATGTCCTCGCTCACCCTCAGAATCAAATCCAATGATTGTGCCGCTCCGCGGGCAGCTTTGGAAAGATGCTCCGCATCTTCATCAATTCATCGTCTTATATTTACCAAATGAAATAATTTCCAGGCAGAAAGACATTATCCAACCCGCGCTTCTTTTGTCAAAGCGCTCCCCTCACAACCTTAGTTTCCGCATTACTTCTTCACTTCTTCACCTCTTCACTTCTGCACTTCTTCACTCGTTCACCGCTCGACGGCCCTCACCCTTTACACTCGTTCCATGGCTCTCCGCCTCTTTGCAGCCACCACCAGCCAGGGCAAGCTGCGCGACTTTCGCACCGCCGCTGAAGCCCACTCGCTGACCATCGATCCGTTGCCCGGCCTCTCCGCCATTCCAGTTCCCGATGAAGACGGCGCAACCTTCGCCGCCAATGCAATGATCAAGGCCGCCCACTACTCCCGCTACGCGCCCGAAGAGCTGGTCATCGCCGACGATTCCGGCCTGGAGGTGGATGCGCTCGACGGTGCTCCGGGCGTCCGCTCCGCTCGCTTCGCAGCCGACTCCGGTCTTATCGATTCACCCGATGCCAATGACAACACCGACGTCTGGAACAACATGATGCTTCTCCAGCGGCTCGCCGGAATCCCCGCTCCGCAGCGTACCGCCCGATACCGTTGCGTCCTGGTTGCCGCGCGCGACGGCCATCTCGTCCACATGGCAGACGGCGCCGTCGAAGGAGTCATCCTCGAAGCGCCCCGCGGCACCGGCGGCTTCGGCTACGATCCCCTCTTCTACATTCCCTCCCTCGACCGCACCATGGCCGAGCTCGATCTCGAAGCAAAGCTCTCCATCAGCCATCGCGGACGCGCTCTCCTCGCACTTCTCCCCAAGTTGACGGCATGATGGACTTTTGATGGTGCAAAATCGTCCCATGACTGTGCCCTCGAAACTCTTGAGGCTGGCCATCATCTTTATCTCCCTGGTTGCTTCCGCGTTTGCGCAGGCAAACAAGGGAGAGCTGCAGCTCTCCGTATCCGACGCCACAGGCCGTGTGTTGAACACCTCTGTGCGCGTCGCGAGCCGAAGCAATCAATTTGCCAGAACATTCGTCACCGGTCCCGATGGCGAACTCGACATCCATCCGCTCGCCTTCGGCATTTACCGCGTTGACCTCCGGAAGCAGGGATTCGCCGACTTTTCGAAGATGGTTGAGATTCGTTCTTCCTCTCCGGTTCGGCTCGAAATCGTGATGAAGGTTGCTGCACCGAATGAGTCAGTCACTGTCCACTCGTCGGACACGCTTCTCGCATTGGATCAGGCCGGTGAAATCAATACCGTGGGCGACAAGGCGATTCGCGATCGGCTCGGCTCAATTCCCGGACGCTCACTTCAGGACCTCGTCAATTCACTGCCGGGTTGGCTCTATGAAGGCAATGCCGTATTGCACCCCAGAGGATCGGAATACCAGACCCAGTTTGTCGTGGATGGTGTGCCACTCACCGACAATCGCTCCCCCAGCTTCGGCCCCGCGATTGAAGCCGATGCGGTTCAGTCACTCACTATCTACACCGCAGGAATTCCAGCCGAATACGGGCGCAAGATGGGCGGCGTCATCGAGGTCGACACGCTTCAGAATACGCAGGACGGATTGCACGGTCAGCTTGTACTCTCCGGCGGCAGCTTCGCCTCCGCAGCCACTTCGGGGCAGGTACAGTATTCCCAAAAGAAGAACTCCATTGGAGCCGATGCAAGCGGTAGCCGGACCGATCGCTACCTCAATCCAGTCGTCCCGCAGAACGACTCGAATACCGCAACGCTGGGCGACTTTGCCGCAAACTATGAACGCGTCCAATCACCCGGCAACAAGTTCACACTTGACTTCCGCCGCGAGTTCTCGCGCTTCGACATCCCCAACGAGCTTGTCCAGCAAGCCGCTGGACAGAGGCAGACCGCGGCCAATAGGGAAACAATGGCTATTGCCTCCTACCTTCACGCCTTTTCTGATCGCGGAACAGTCGACGCCTACGCCATGGTTCGCGAAAACGCCAATCACTTCAATTCCAGTGCCGATTCCACGCCGATTGAAGTCTTTCAACACAATCGCTTCCGCGAGGAATACTTTAAGATCGTCGGAACAATCAGCCACGGCGTCCAGGAATGGAAAGGCGGCGTCGAATCGGATAACACATTCCTGCGCGAAAACTTCAGCTACCTGATTACCGATCGAACCCAGTTCGATCCGGCCACCCCGTCGTCGTTCGCGTACTCCGGCAGCCGGCCTGAACTTGATCAATCCGCATTCTTGCAGGATCAGATCAACCTCCATCGCTGGACGATTGCCGCCGGCCTCCGATGGGACCATTACCAGTTGCTGCTTAACGACCAGTCCATTCAGCCCCGTCTGGCAGTGTCGCGCTACTTCCCGTCTGCGAGCCTCAAACTGCACTTCTCTTACGATCGAGTCTTCCAGACTCCGTCCTTCGAGAATCCTCTTGCTCTCGAGTTCAAAGGAAATTGAAGCTCTCAACTCGCAGAACTTCCTCCGCCTGCCGGTCAAGCCATCGACCGGGGATTATTACGAGGCCGGTGCCAGCAAGGAACTCCGCAAACAGCTCCGGCTCGATGCCAATTATTTCCGTCGAATCCTCAGCGACTACGCCGACGACGACCAGATCGAAAACACCACCATCAGCTTCCCCATCGCATTTCGAAAGGCCATCATCTACGGAATCGAGGGCAAGCTCGATCTGCCCGACTGGCACGGACTGAGCGGGTTTGCGAGTTACTCCTACGAGGTTGGAAACGTCTGGTTCCCTGTAACTGGAGGTCTGTTTCTTGGCGCGGATGCAACTGACGCCGCAGCTCAAATCAGCGGCCACCTCCCCGACTCGCAGGACCAGCGCAACACGTTCCGCGGGCGTCTTCGCTACCAGGTCGTTCCGCGCTTATCGATCGCCGGCGGCGCCCACTACGACTCCGGCCTTCCCTTCGATTTTGACGGCAATCCCGCCACCGTGCTGGCCGAGTACGGTCAGCAGGTTCTCAATCGCCTTAATTTCAGCAGGGGCCGCATCGATCCTGCCTTCCAGGTCGACGCCTCCGCTGGTATCACGCTGCGTCGATCCGATCGTCTCGGCATCGCGTTTCAGGCGGACGGTGAAAACTTGAACAACATTCTCGACGTGCTCGACTTCGGCGGCTTATTTTCCGGTAATGCCCTTGGCCCGCCGCGCAGCTTTTCACTTCGCCTGTCCACGACTTTTTAGTCCAGGAGCCTCGCCACCTTCCCCTCTGCGCTTACTTGCCAAGGCGCCCTTCTTGACGACCCTCACTTAGGTTCCCAATAATGCATATGTACCAAACTGAGTTTTTACGTCCCTCATTCTGAAACTTCCAGCTCCGGATTCCGGACCCCGCTGATTTTAGGAGCCACAGCCCGATGGCAACCACTCAACATACTTCTGCGCCCACCTTGCGGCCGGGCGTCCAGCCGCTGCGCGCCGCTCAGGGAAACTCCTTCCTCTGGCACAAGCTCCATTCCCTGCTGGGCGTTATCCCCATCGGCGCGTTCCTCCTCGAGCACCTGCTGTCGAACTTCGAGGCGCTCAAAGGCCCCGTCGCCTACGGCGTGCAGGTCCGCTTCCTCAACAGCCTGCCCCTGGTCCGCGTGTTGGAGTGGGTCTTCATCTTTCTGCCCATCCTCTATCACGGCGTTTACGGCGTCTACATCTGGATTCGCGGCAAATCAAACATCGTTTACTACCCCTGGGCCGGCAATTGGATGTACCTCGCCCAGCGCTACACCGGCCTCATCGCCTTCGCCTACATCCTGCAGCATGTCCTCCGTCAGCGCTTCATGGGCATTAGCCTGCCTGAGAATCCCGGCGCCGCCTTCGCCAAGGTGCAGCACGAGCTTGCCAATCCCTGGATGCTCGCCGTCTACGTCATCGCCATGATCGCCATCTGCTGGCACTTCGCCTACGGTGTCTGGCTCTTCGCCGCCAAGTGGGGAATCACCCCCGGAGCTACCGCGCGCAAACGCTTCGGATATGTCTGCGCTGTCTTTGGCCTCGGCCTCGCCATCATGGGTCTGGCCAGCATCTGGGCTTTCGTCGGTCCCAATTACAAGAACACCCCGGACATCGTGCCATTAACCGACACCCGTCTCATTTCCCCGTCGGCAAGCCCTTCTGCGACCCAGGCTTCACCGAGACTGCACAAAGACTTTGCTTCTCTTGCCTGGACGCAAACGCCAACCCTCACGTCGGTCATCTGAGGAGAACAATCATGTCCAGCGCCAATCCGCGCATCACCAGCCAGGAATTCCATCAATACGCCGGCGCCGCCAACAACGCGATCGTCGCCCTCAGCAAGGCTGTCGCGGCCTCCAGTCTCGACCCCGAATTGCAGCAGCTCGTCAAGTTGCGCGCCTCGCAGATCAACGGCTGCGCCTTCTGCACCCAGCTTCACCTCAATGAATCGCGCCTCATGGGCATCGCCGCACCCAGGCTTGACCTCCTCGCCGTCTGGCGCGAAGCGGGCGTCTTCTCCGATCGTGAAAAAGCCGCGCTCCAGTGGACTGAGCTCCTCACGCGGCTTTCCGAGCATCACGTCACTGACGCAGATTACGCAGCCGTCTCGCATCACTTCGCGCCTTCTGAGCTTGCATGGCTCAGCACCGCCATCGGCGTCATCAATATCTGGAACCGTATTGCCGCGCCCTTTCAGTACGCGCCGCCTATCCCACATCATCCCATTCAACAGGCAGTCAAAGAAACATCGTCAGAACCAGCAACTGTGTCCTAGGAATGGCGCCGACGGCGCATTTGCCTGGACGGCAAGTCCCGAAAGGATTCGATAGACAATGGCAGCACCAAGAATCATTGTGGTTGGCGGTGGCCTCGCAGGCCTCGCCGCGGTCATCAAGATCGCCGAGGCCGGCGGCACCGTGGACCTCTTTTCCATCGTCCCCGTCAAGCGCTCTCATTCCGTCTGCGCGCAGGGCGGCATCAACGCTGCCAAGAATCTAAAGGGCGAAGGCGATACCACCGACAAGCACTTCGACGACACCATCTACGGCGGCGACTTCCTCGCCAACCAGACCCCCGTCAAGGCCATGTGCGAAGCCGCCCCGGGCATCATCGACCTGCTTGACCGCATGGGCGTGCCCTTCAACCGCACCCCCGAGGGCCTGCTCGACTTTCGCCGCTTCGGCGGCACTCTCTACAACCGCACTGCATTTGCCGGAGCCACCACCGGCCAGCAACTCCTCTACGCCCTCGACGAGCAGGTCCGCCGCCACGAGTCCGACGGCAAAGTAAAAAAATACGAAGGCTGGGAATTTCTCTCTGCCATCCTCGATTCAAAGGGCCAGGCCCGCGGCATCACCGCCCTCAATCTACGCACCATGGAGCTCCGCTCCTTCCCCGCCGACGCCATTATTCTCGCCACCGGCGGCATCGGCGCAATCTTCGGCAAAAGCACCAACTCCGTCGTCTGCACCGGCTCCGCGCAGTCCGCCATCTTCCAGCAGGGCGCATACTACGCCAACGGCGAATTCATTCAGGTCCATCCCACCGCCATTCCCGGTGAAGACAAGCTGCGCCTCATGTCCGAGTCCGCCCGTGGCGAAGGCGGCCGCGTCTGGGTCCCGCGCACCCCCGGAGACAAGCGCCCCATCAAACAGATTCCCGAGTCCGAGCGCCTCTACTTCCTCGAGGAGTGGTATCCCAAATATGGCAACCTCGTCCCCCGCGACATTGCCACGCGTGCCATTCACAAGGTGGTCTACGAGGACGGCCTGGGCATCGACGGCCAGCCAATGGTCTACCTCGACCTCACCCACATCGACCGCGCCACCCTCAATCGCAAGCTCGAAGGCATTCTCGAAATCTACGAGAAGTTCGTCGGCGACGACCCGCGCGATGTGCCCATGAAGATATTCCCCGGCATGCATTACACCATGGGCGGACTCTGGGTCGACTTCAACCAGATGACCAACATCCCCGGCATCTTCGCCGCGGGCGAATGCGAATACCAGTACCACGGCGCCAACCGTCTCGGCGCGAACTCCCTCGTCAGTTGTATCTTTGGCGGATTCCGCGCCGGTCCCAATGCGCTCAACTACGCCAAAAATCTGCCCGCCGCCGAGGGCGATGGCGGCCACGACGCCGAGCTCGCCCGCCAGGCCGAGATTAACAGCAAGCTCATGAACAATGCGGGAACCGAGAATCCCTTCAAACTGTGGCGCGAACTGGGCCAGACCATGACCGAGCACGTCACCGTCATCCGTTACAACAAGGGACTCAAACAGGCCGATGCCAAGATCCTTGAACTCATTGACCGCTTCAAAAACGTCAACCTGAGCGACAAGAGTCAGTGGGCCAACACCAGCTTTGCCTTTGCCCGCCAGTTGAAAAATATGCTCGAACTCTCCAGGGTTGTGGCCCTGGGCGCGCTACTCCGCGATGAGTCACGCGGCGCGCACTACAAGCCCGACTTCCCCGACCGTAACGACGAAAAGTTTCTCAAGACCACCAAAGCCGCTTACACCGGCGACATTGCAGGCCCGCGCTTCGAATATGAAGACGTCGACATCCAGTACATCAAACCGCGCCCGCGTCGCTACGACGCAGTGAAATAACTCAAGGGAGACTGACTCATGGCACCGAAGACCGTACAACTCGAAATCAAGCGCCAGGCCAGCCCCGATGCACCAGCTGTCTGGGAGAACTTCGAACTCGAATGGCGTCCCGGCATGAACGTCATCTCCGCCATGATGGAGATCGCCGCCAATCCCGTCACAGCCGACGGCCGCGCCACCACGCCCATCACATACGACTCGAATTGTCTTGAAGAGATCTGCGGTTCCTGCGCCATGCGCATCAATGGCAAAGCCCGCATGGCCTGTTCCGCGCTCGTCGAAAACCTCGAGCAGCCTATCCGCGTCGAGCCTCTCAGCAAATTCCCGCTCGTGCGCGACCTCCAGGTTGACCGTTCCGTCCTCTTTGAAAATCTGAAAGCCGTCAAGGCCTGGGTCCCGCTCGACGGCACTTACGACCTCGGCTCTGGCCCCCGCGTCTTTCCCCAACAGCAGGAAGCCAACTACCCGCTCTCGAACTGCATCTCATGCTGCTGCTGCATGGAAGTCTGCCCGCAGTTCAATGATGAAACCAACTTCGTTGGCGCCGCCACCATCGCCCAGGTCAAGCTCTTCAACAATCACCCCACCGGCAAAGTCCTCAAGGAAGAACGTCTCCGTGCGCTCGCCGGCGACGGCGGCATTCAAGAGTGTGGCTTTGCGCAAAATTGCGTCGAAGTTTGTCCCAAGCAGATTCCGCTCACGAACGCCATCTCCGATGTAAGCCGCGACGTCCTCGTCCAGAAAGCCAAGGACTTCCTCCGCGGCTAAAAGAACAAATTCGCACCGTGAATGGTCTTCTATTCTTGAATCGTCTTCTGGTTCAAGGGTGGAAGAGCACGAACTCTACCCCACCGGATAAAACCCTGCGATCCATCCCTGCAGCAGCGCCGGGAAGCACCCCAGCCCCACCACCATCGCCGCAATCAGCAGCAGCACCGCAAGCGTGAATGGATGCACCCTGATGCGCGCTTCATCCGCCGCTCCCATCACGTAGACCCTCTTCAAAACCTGTAAATAGTAGTAGAGCGACACTGCGCTCATCGCCACTGCCAACGCCACTAGCGCCAGCGCAGTCCCGCCCGGTTGAACTCCGAGCACCGTTGCAAATAAATTGAACTTGGCCCAGAATCCCACCAACGGCGGAATCCCCGCCAATGACAGGAACAGCACCAGCAGCACCGCCGCCAGCAGCGGGCTCCGCTTGTGCAATCCCAGGAAAGCCTCCATCCGGTCGCTCCCGGTAGCCCGCTCCACCACGGCCACCGCGCCAAAAGCGCCCACCGTCGTCAGTCCATACGTCAGGATGTAATACAACACCGCCTGCGCGCTGCGCGGCGAGTAGGAGAAGTACGCCAGCCCCAGCAGAATGTACCCCGCATGTGCGATCGCCGAATAAGCCAGCAACCTGCGCACGCTTGTCTGCGCCAGCGCCGCCAGGTTCCCCAACACCATCGACGCCACAGCCAGCACCAGTAAAATCAGCATCCACGCCGAGCGGAATCCAAGGAAAACCGGCTGCGGCGTGAGAGAAGCGTGAACTTCAAGTCTCACCACGCCGTGCGCGCCATCAAAGACATGCCATGCCGCCGTGCTGATCGAAATCAGCAGCGCAAAGCTCGCCACCTTTGACACCGAAGCAATAAACGCCGCGGCCGGCGCGGGCGCGCCCTCATACGTATCCGGAGCCCAAAGATGAAACGGCACCGCAGCAACCTTGAATCCCAGCCCCGCCGCGATCATCACCAACGCCACATAAAGCAGCGGCGCAGCATGCACGGCATTCCACCCATACATCGCCAGCAGAATCTGGTGCAGGTTCGTCGATCCCGCAATCCCATAAAGATAGCTGAACCCAAACAGAAGAAATGCTGCCGACATGCCGCCGAAAAGGTAATACTTCATTGCCGCCTCGGCGCTCTTGCCTGACCTCTTCGCAAACGCCGTCAGGATGTAAAGGCCCAGGCTCAGCAATTCCAGGCCGATAAAAATCACCAGCAGGTCTTGCGCTGCGGCAATCAGCAATCCGCCCGTTGCCGCCATCAGCACCACGGCAACAAACTCGCCCACATGGTTCGTAAAATCTGATCCCACCAGCAGCAAAAGCACAAAAGCCGTCAGCCACAGAATCCCAACCTGCGCCACTGCCGAAGATCCACCCACCGCGAGCAGCAGGTCTTTGTTGCCCGGAGTGTAGAGCCCACCCTGCAATTGAATCGGCATCGCCAGTATCGCCGCGCCGCATCCAATCACGCCCAGCATGGCCGCCACCGTCGCCCGCACGTTCAAGGCAGCCTTGCGCAGCAGTCCCAAATCCACTACCAGCACCAGAAGTGCCGCAATCTCCAGTGCCGTCTCCGGCAGCGTCAGGCGGACGAGCTCTGCGTAGTTCATTGTCCGCCTCCTGCAAGCAGCGCCTTCACGGCCGGCTCAATCGCGTCCAACAAGACTTTGGGGTAGAGTCCTACCAAAAGACTCGTCGCTACCAGCATCGAAACTCCCGCTACCTCGGGCCAGGTGATCGCCGCAAGCTTGTGCTCGTGCTCCTTCTCCAACTCCTGCGCGCTGGGCACCACATCGCTGAAGAAGGCCTTCTGCAGTGCGCGCCATGTATACGCCACGCCGACCACAATGCCCACGCCCGCCGCCACCGTCCACCATGGCCTCGCAATCCACGCGCCCACCAGCACCTGCAGCTCGGCTACAAATCCTGAGAATCCCGGCAACCCCATCGACGCCATTCCGGCAATCACAAACGCCCAGGCGGCAAACGGCAATCGCCTGGAGAGATGCATCGTCTCCAACTCAGCCAGTTGCCGCGTATGCGTGCGCTCATACACGATGCGGCCCACAATCGCGAACAGCAGTCCCGCAATGATTCCGTGCGAGAACATCTGCAGCACTGCGCCCGTCATGCCAATCTGATTCAGCGTCATCAGCCCCAGCAGCACAAATCCCATGTGGCTCACGCTGGAGTAGCCAATGACGAACTTGAAATCGCTTTGCACCAGCGCCACCAAAGCGCCATACACAATCCCGATCACCGCCAGCACCGCAAACACATCGCGCCACGAGCCAATGCCGAAGTACGAAAATCCCCACGGGTCCATGCCGCGCGGAAACAGCGTCATCGCCACCCGCAGGCAGCCGTATGCACCCAGCTTCATCACCACGCCCGCCAGCAGCATCGAGGCAGCCGTCGGAGCGGCCACGTGGCCTGTCGGTGCCCATGTGTGAAACGGCCACATACCCGCCAGAATCGCGAACCCCGTAAACACCAGCGGGAACGCCCACATCTGAAAGCTCGCCGGCAACGCGCCTGAATGCGAATAGGCTGCCAGTTCCGCCAATCCTGTCGAATGACTGCCTGAAGTGGCATAAGCCGCCAGCAGCCCGATCAGCACCATCGCCGAGCCCACAAATGAGTAGAGCGCCAGCTTCATCGCTCCATACTCGCGCCGCGTCGAGCCCCAGATTGAGATCAGGAAGTACTTCGGCACGATGGCAATCTCATAAAACACAAACAGAAGAAACAGGTCGGCACTCAGAAACACGCCGTACACGCCACCGATCAGGGCCAGATAAAACGCGAAAAACTCGTTCGTGCGCAGCTCAATATTCCAACTGAAAAGTACGCCCGCCACCGCCGCCAGCCCCGTCAGCAGCACCAACACCAGGCTGATGCCGTCCGCCGCCAGTGCGTAATGGATCCCCATCGACGGAACCCAGACCAAATCCACTATCGTCGCGCGCGCAAAATGATCCGGCGCCGCCGCCGCGAATCCCAGCACCGCAAGCACAAGACCCGCCAACGCAACTGCGAGCGCAAGCCATCGCGAAAGCGAGGCCCGGCCCTTAGGCAGCAAAGCCTGCAGCAACGCTCCGGCAAACGAGAGATAAATCGTCCAGGCCAACATCGTTCTTAGAATCTCCAGTGCGCCAGCAGGTTAACGACCGTGGGGTTGATAGTGTCGACAATCAACTGGGGCAACAGGCCAATCAGCAACATCAATCCAATCACCGGAGCCAGCGCCAGCCGCTCGCCATGGTGAAGATCAGCAAACCCTACACAATGCTCCGGCACCGGGCCCGTAAACACTTTCTGAATTACCGTCAGAATCACCGCCGCAGTCACCAGCAGTCCAAGAACCGAAACCGTCGCCGCCACCCAGGCCAGCGGAAACACACCGCGGAAGATCAGGAACTCGCCCACAAACCCATTCAGCCCCGGCAGACCCAGCGACGAGAACAGCGCAATTCCCATCAAGCCCGCCAGCACCGGCGCCGGCTTGCGCAGCCCGCCAAAGTCATCAATGCTGCGATGCCCACCAGACCGCTCCTGCATCATCGCGATAAACCAGAACAACGCCGCCGCCGTCACGCCATGGTTGAACATCTGGAGAATTACGCCGTTCAGCGCAGCCGCCTGACTGGTTTGCGCCGCTACCCCCGCCGCTGGAATCGCCAACGCAAAAATCCCCAGCATGCAATAGCCCAGGTGATTCACAGACGAGTAGGCAAACACGCGCTTCAAATCCTTCTGCGCCGCCGCTGCCCAGGCCCCCATCACCACCGTCGCCACCGCCAACACCAGAAGCGGTGTCCGCATCTGCGCAATCTGGTGCCCGAACAGCGGCACCGCAATCCGCAGCAGCCCATACACGCCCATCTTTGACATCCCGCCCGTAAGCAACATCGTCACCGGCGACGGCGCTTCAGCATACGCGGCGGGCAGCCAGGTGTGGAACGGCATCAACGGAACCTTCACCGCGAACCCAGCCAGCACTCCGACCGCCAGCCACTTCATCACCGGCCACCCCAGCACCAGAATTCCCAAGTGCGCTGTCACTCCACGTTCCAACGCGCCGGTTGAAGCCATCTGCGTCAACTCAGCAAAGTCCATTGAGCCAGTCGAAAGAAACACCGCGAGAAACGCCACCAGCAGAGCCACGCTTCCCGCCATCGTGTACACGAAAAACTGGGTCGCCGCCGGCCCGCGTCGCGTTCCACCCCACAACTTGATAAGGAAAAACGCTGGTATCAGGCTCAGCTCCCAGAACAGGAACCAGTGAAAGAAATTCAGTGCCGTGAACGACCCGAACAGCCCCGACTCAAGCAGCAGAACCAGCGCAAAATAGAGACCCGGTTGGTGATGCACCCGATGCGCCGCATCCACCGACATCAGTGTCACAATAGCCGACAGCAACAGCATCAGCGCGCCAAGTCCGTCGACGCCCAGGTGATATTCAATGCCCAGCGACGGCGCCCAAAGGTGCTGCTCTACCAATCCAATCGACCCATCCGCGGGCAACCTTGACCACACAACCAACGCCAGCGCAAGCCCGGCCAGCGTCGTAACAATCGCCACGGCGCGCGCATGACGGCCCGAAAAAAGTGCAATCGCCGCGCCCACAGCAGGCAGCACGGTGATCAACGTCAATAGAGGAATTCCGTTCATCCCCGGCTGCTCCAAATCAGAAACGCGGCCAGCACAACCACTGCCAGCGCCAGCAGCCGCAGATAGGTCTGTACCCTGCCCGTCTGCACCCGCGCCAGCAGCCCGCCACCCGAGGCCAGTTCTTCGCAGCCCTTGTCAAAGCCGCCGTCCACCACATTCATATCCAGAAAACGATTCAGCCGCGCCCACAAACCAAAGCCCCACGTTACGCCTGCAACCGCACCGCCCCACACATTGCGGTCAAGCCAGTCCGCAACCTGCGCCCACCATGTATAAAACGCAATCACCGTTACGCCGTAAAGTTCGTCTACGTAGAACTTGTCGCGCAGCACCGCCCACACCGGCGGAATCGCTCGCTCCAGCGCATCCGGTTCCTCCGCGCTCGGAGATTTCTGTCCGTAAATCCACCACCCGAGTCCAAGACCGATGAAGACCACTAGCGAAGAAGTCCCCATCAGCGCCAGCAGCCCCGGCTCGCCAAAGCGCGCCATGTCAAAGCTTGTCTTCTGTCCTTCAAGGAAAGCCCTGAACCACGGCCACGCCGGCGTCCCAATCGCTCCCAGTCCCACTGCAAAAAGCGCCAGCACTTTCAGCGGCAGCGTCATTACCGACGGGCTTTCATGCGCCTTGTGGTGCGCACGCGATTCGCCAAAGAATACGTAGCTGACCTGCCGCGTCATATAAAAGGCCGTCAGCACCGCGCCAAACACGAGCATGTAGAACGGGCCTCTCGCTACGCTCCAGTGCTTTGCGGCCTCAAGAATCCCGTCCTTGCTCCAGAAGCCGGAGAAGAACAGCGGGAACCCGCACAGTGCCAGCATGCCGATTGCGTAAGTAAGAAACGTTACTGGCATCGCGCCGCGCAAGCCCCCCATGCGCCGCACATCCTGCTCTTCATGGCTGCCGTGAATCACCGAGCCCGCACCCATGAACAGAAGCGCCTTGAAAAACGCATGCGTAATCAGGTGGAACATTCCCACCGCCACGCCGCCCATTCCCAGCCCGGCCATCATGTAGCCAAGTTGCGAAACGGTCGAGTATGCCAGGATGCGTTTGATATCGTTCTGCGCCACCGCAATCAGCGCTGCAAAAACCGCCGTCGACGCGCCCACCCACGTCACTACCGTCAGTGCCGCCGTGGTCCCGCCCAGCAGCGCTCCAGCCTGCATCAGCGGATACACGCGCGCAATCAGGTAAACGCCTGCGGCCACCATGGTCGCCGCGTGAATCAACGCCGACACCGGCGTCGGTCCTTCCATCGCATCCGGCAGCCAGACATGCAGCGGCAGTTGGCCGCTCTTGCCGGCCGCTCCTGCGAAAATAAGCAACCCAATTGCGCCCGCGGCCGTCAGCCCGAGTGCAGCCGGTGTTGCCAGCAATCCACCCAACGCCAGCGCCTCCATTGAGCCTGCGCCGTTGTTGTAGAAGAGCAGCGTGCCCGTCTGCGCAAACAGCCAGACAATTCCCAGCAGGAAAAATACGTCGCCGACTCGCGTGGTCAGAAATGCCTTCTTCGCTGCCGCTGCAGCCGATGGTTTGTGATACCAGAAACCGATCAGCAAATACGATGTCAGCCCCACGAGCTCCCAGCACATGAATAGGAGCAACAGGCTGTTTGAAATCACCACGCCCAACATTGCTCCTGCAAACAACGACAGGAAACAGAAGAAGCGGGTGAAGTTCTCATCGTCCACCATATAGCCGACGGAATAAATGAAGATCAGCAGCCCCACAAAGCTGACCATCAACAACATCACCGCCGACAGCGGATCGAGCACCCAACCCAGGTCCACATGTGCTGCGCCCACCTGAATCCACGTGAAGTTATATGTCTCACGCGTCGCTAGCGCCGCTCATCCACCCTGAAACTTCATAAACGAAGGCAACCAACGAAAAGAACAGCGATACGCACATCGACCCGATCGCCAACAGCGCCGCGGTCTTGCGCTTCGGCTGCTTCAACAGCGCCCCGATTCCGGCCGCCACAATCGGCACCGCAGGAATCAGCCAGAGCAAATGAGTCACCGGGCTCGCATCCGAATGCGGAGTGATCAGGATTGCTGCGTCGATCACCGGCTCACCCCTTCATCCTGTTCATCTGGTCCAGGTCCGTCGTGCGCGCATGGCGGTAGATTGAAATCACCAATCCCAGACCCACTGC
Organism: uncultured Acidobacteriaceae bacterium; assembly: GCA_963780515.1. Classification (GTDB taxonomy): domain Bacteria; phylum Acidobacteriota; class Terriglobia; order Terriglobales; family Acidobacteriaceae; genus Telmatobacter. Next base: position 169,098 of record CAWACG010000002.1, on the reverse strand, counting down.
CGCTTCACCCGCGGCCACCGCAATCGAAAAAATCGCAAACATCATTCCCGTTAACGCCTCGGGATGAGGTCCGTAGCGCCAGAACGCGATCAGGTTCAAGTTCGCCGCGTTCAACATCAGCTCAATGCCGATCAGCACCAGGATTGCGTTGCGCCGCGTCAGTGCCCCCGCCAGCCCAATGGCGAACAACAGCGCGGCGACCAGCAAATACCCCGTCAACGGATTCACCGGGCCCCCTCTTTCTCATGCATGGCAACAATCACAGCGCCAATTAGAGCAGACGTCAGCAGCAGGGCCACAATCTCCAGCGGTAATACGTAGCGCCCCATCAGTGCATCGCCAATTTGCATCACGGTCACAGATGGCACGGCATTCTCATGCGGAAGCCCTGCCCCCGACTGCAGCACCGCCCAAGCCAGCACAGCGAACACCGCCGCCGCCACAACCAGCCCGGCCAGCCATGTCCGGCTGAATACACCACCGTCTTTTGGCGCTTCCGGCCCATGCGTCAAAAGAATCGCGAATACCACCAGGATCGCCACCGCGCCAATGTAGACCAGAATTTGTGCGAACCCCGCGAATTGCGCGTCAAGGTCGAGGAACAGAAGGGCCAGCCCCGCAAACGCTACCGTCAACGCCAGCGCGCAGTGCACCAGGTTTCTGAGAAGAACGGCAGCCAGCCCACCCGCCACCGTCAGCGCCGCCAGCACATAAAAAACGAAACTCATCGGCGCAGGCTCCTTTCCCCTGATCTCATCCAGCAATCACTCCGCATAGCGATAACTCCGCGACCCGAAACGCTCCCGGCGCATCCCCACGCGACCCGCCAACACATAGGCCACCGCCACGATCGCCGAACACACCACCCAGCGCAGCCAGCCCTCGCCCATGAATCGCCAAAGCGCCGCGACCATCAGGTTCAACAGCGTCATGGGCAGCACAAACTTCCACGCAAAGTTCATCAGCTGGTCCTGCCGCAGCCTCGGCAGCGTGCCCCGCACCCAGATGAATGCACAAATCCAGAGCTCAACCTTGGCAAAAAACCAGATCCACGATGGAACCCAGCTAAGAAACGATAACGGAGCCGCCCATCCGCCCAGGAACAGCGTGGTCCCCAGCCCTGCGATGCCAAACATCCCCACATACTCGCCCAGAAAGAAGAGCGCAAATTTGAATCCCGAATACTCCGTGAAGTAGCCCGCTACCAGCTCCGACTCGCCTTCGGGCAAATCGAAAGGCGAACGATTCGTCTCCGCCATTGACGCGATAACGAAAATCACAAACCCTGCGAATCCCCACGGTGTAAAGACGTACCAGTTCGGCAAAATCCCGGTGAAATGGTCCTGCGCTTCCACCATCTTCACCAGTGAGAGCGACCCCGTCATCATCACCACCACCACGCTTGAAAGCAGCAGCGGCACCTCGTAACTGATCATCTGCGCTACGGCGCGCATCGCTCCCAACAACGAGTACTTGTTGCGGCTCGACCAGCCCGCCATGAAGACCGAAAGCTCAGTCGACGCACCCATCGCGAAGAAGAACAGCAGGCTGGCGTCCATATCCACCAGCACCATGTTCCGCCCCATGGGCAGCACCGCAAACCCCATGAACACCGCTACCACAAGCACCAGCGGCGCCATAAAGTGCACCACTCTGTCCGCATTCAGCGGCACAATATCTTCCTTGGTCAGCGATTTGATGCCGTCCGCCACCGGTTGCAGAATTCCAAATGGTCCCACGCGGTTCGGGCCATACCGGTTTTGCATGCGCCCCAGCCCCTTGCGTTCCATCAGCACGGCCAATGCGAACAGTGCCGGATAAAGGGCGATAATCGTCACTACGCACAACAACACCCCCGCAGCCGCCTGCCATCCCGATGGCAGGAACCCGACAATCCAGTCTTTGAGTAGGACGAAGATCTGGTCTAGCTTTTCGATCATCGTTTACTCTCCCCCTCCGTCTGGCTTTGTCGCAGGATCTGCTGTCTTGTTGGTCGCATCCACTGGCGTAGCCGCGGAAACAGCCGGTGTTGCCGCTTGCGCAGCCGCGGCTGCGGCTTTGGCTGCAGCCGCATCAGCGGCGGCCTTCGCCTTCGCATCGGCTTTAGCCTTTTCCTCGGCCAGCCGCGCGTCCACCTCGGCCGCTTCAGTGGGATGAATCGTGTGGTAATACTCGTTCGATTTCGCGAGTTGCTTGCAGTCATGCATCAGCCCGCCAAAGCGATCGTCCGTCGCCAGCTCAAACTCCGTGTCCATCTTGATGGCCTCAAACGGGCACACCTCGACGCAGATCTGGCAGCTCATGCAAACCGACACGTCAATATCAAACCGTGCCGGATAAATCTGCATCTTGCCCACGTAATCTGGCTTCTTGTCCTTGCTCTTCTCGATATAAATACACTTCGGCGGACACTCTTTCTCGCAAATCTGGCAGGCCACGCAACGCAGCCCCGCCTTCCAGTCCGCGCCGTCATACACCAGGATTGGAAAAACCCGCGCTGCCTCGATTGCAGGCGCCCGTTCCTCCGGGTACTGCACCGTCGTCAGCCGTTCCTTTGAGACATAGCTCCCGGCAAAATTCTTCGCCGTTTCCGCCAGCCCTCTAAGTATTCCCTCACCCAGCAATGCGCGCTCCCCTATTCCCTACTCCCTGCCTTTATCTGTCCACTTCTCCCAGCACAATATCCACGCTGCCAAATATCAGCACCACATCCGCCACATTGTGTCCCAGGCACATATCCTCAAGCACTGTCAGATTGATTAAGCTCGGCGGCCGCACGCGGTAGCGGTAAGGATTCGGCCCTCCATCGCTGATCAGATAAAAACCCAGTTCACCCTTCGGCGCTTCGATGCGTCCGTAAGCCTCGCCCGGCTTCGGCCTGAAGTTGCGAATCTTCGCCTTCGGATCCATCACCGGACCACCGGGAATCTCTTTCAGCGCCTGCTCCAGTATCCCAATCGACTCGCGAATCTCCAGCATGCGAATCATGTAGCGGTCGTATATGTCCCAGTGATCGCCCAGCGGCACGCGGAATTTGAAACGATCATAAATTCCATAGTGGTCCACTTTACGAATGTCGTAGTTCACGCCCGAAGCACGCAACATCGGCCCAGTCACCCCGGCGTTCACAGCCAGCTCCGGCCGCAGAACTCCCATCCCCTGCGTCCGCGCCATCACAATCTCGTTGCTCCGCAGAAAGTTCTCAAACTCATCCACAAACGCCGGCAGCGCCGCCACCACCTTGCGCGTCGCATCGAGCCAAGCGTCAGACGCGTCCACTCGGCAGCCGCCGAAGCGCATGTAGTTGCACATCATCCGTGACCCGGTCAGCGCCTCAAACAGGTCCAGGATTTTCTCCCGCTCGCGGAAGGCATACATCAGCGGCGTGCCGCTCGCGCCCATTTCCTGCAACAGAAAACCAATTGCCGACGCATGGTTTTGCACCCGCGTCAGCTCCGCCGTAATCACCCGCAGATACTCGGCTCGCTCGGGAACCGTCTGCCCCGCCAGCTTTTCAACTGCGAGCGCGTAGGCCCAGTTGTTTGTCAGCGAACAGATGTAGTCCAGCCGGTCCGTGTAGGGCATCGAGGCAAGGTAACTGTGCCCCTCGCCCAGCTTCTCGTGATTGCGGTGCAGGTACCCGAACACCGGCTTCAGTCGAATCACGCGCTCGCCATCCAGCGCCAGGTCCATGCGAAACACGCCGTGCGTCGAAGGGTGATGCGGCCCCATCGCCAGCTCCAGCAACTCGCCTTCGCCGTCGGGCTCAATCACCGGAGGCCGGTTCCAACCCGCGGCCCTCTCCGTCTTGGTTTCCGAAACGCTCATTCGACGCTTGTTCCCTGATCCCCGACCTCGGATCCCTGATTTCTGTTCCGATGCGCTTCCGCCTTGGCCAGCACCGCATCGTGCGCCGTGGGCTCGTAGTCATAGTCGTCCGGCTCCACGTAATCCCGCCGCATCGGGTGGTCCTTGAACTCATCCCACATCAGGATTCTCCGCAGGTCCGGATGCCCCTTGAAGACAACCCCGTAGAGATCGAAAACCTCGCGCTCCTGAAACTCGGCTGAACGCCACACTGGCGTAAACGAAGGCAACTCAACCTTGTCGCTTCGATTCTCGGTGCGCATCCGAAGCACCACCGGCCCGTGCTTTTTCGACACAGAGAAAAGATGGTAAACAACTTCGAGATACCCCGGCTCCACGCGCTTCCGCGTCTCCTCGACTGTTTCTTCCACGGTCTGCTCGACGCCATCCACAGTCTTCAGAACCTGATGCGTCACTTTAACTTTTTCTGTTATCTCTTTATCCAGCCAATCCACTCCGGTGACGTTCGACAGGAAATCCAGGGCCAGATCCGCGTCGTCGCGCAGGAACGTCGCCACCGCCACGGCGCTGTCAGGCGAAAGACGCAGTGAGTGCTGCGCGCTCGGCCCGGGGTTCAGTACCATCTCCACCCTCGCGCTCGGGACCGCCGCCTCAATCGCCGCCTTGATTTCCTCCACCGTCTTCAATTCAAGTCCCTCAATCGTTCCCTGGCCTCTAACCCCTGATCACTGTTTCGCTTTTTCAACTTCTTAACTTCTTCACTTCTTCACTCATTTCACTCATTCACTTTTTCACTGTCACCGAATCACCACCGGCACCGTCCACACATTCTTGTTCGCCGCCGGTTCCAGATCGTGCGCCCCTTGCACAGGAACCGGAAACTCGCCCGGCGCATCCGCGTCCAGATGCCGTGGACGTCCCTCGCCCGTCAAAGGCTGCGCATCAATCTTCTTCTGCAAGGCGATGAAAGCCTGCAGCAGGGCTTCGGGCCGCGGCGGGCAGCCCGGTATGTGCACGTCCACTGGAATGTACCGGTCAATCCCCTTCAGCACGTTGTATCCCTGCTTGAACGGCCCCCCGGATATGGCGCACGCTCCCATCGCGATTACGTACCTGGGTTCGGCCATCTGGTTGTAGAGCCGCACCACCTGCGGCGCCATCTTCTTCGTCACCGTGCCGGAGATGATCATCATGTCCGCCTGCCGCGGCGACGGCCGAAAGACCTCCGCCCCGAATCGCGCCAGGTCGTAACGGGCCATGGTCGTTGCAATCATCTCAATCGCGCAGCATGCCAGCCCAAACTGCATGGGCCACACCGAGCTGCGCCGTCCCCAGTTATAGAGCTCCTGGAGAGTCGTAACGAAGACGCCCTGCTTGCCCAGTTCGATCTTCAAACCCTCATCCACTGCCATCCGAATCTCCTGGTCTCTATTCCCCGTTCCCTGGTTGTTGTTCCCTGCTTCTGAATCCCTGATCTCTGACCCCTGATCCCTTATCCCTGTTCTTACGCCCAGGTCAGCACGCCCTTGGCCCACGCCCACGCCAGACCCTCGATCAGCAGCAGCACAAACACCATCATCGCCCCGCAGGCGGCGATTCCCAGGCCGGTAAACGCCACCGCAAATGGCAGCAAAAACACCGCTTCCACATCGAAAATCAGAAAGATGATTGCATATAAGTAGTAGGCAGAGCGGAACTGCACCCAGGCGTCTCCCTTCGACTCCAGTCCGCACTCGTAGATTGCGTTCTTGATTGCGTTTGGCTTGGCCGGCGAATACACCTTTCCCCACAGCCACGCCAGAGCCAACGGAGTCAATCCGAACCCAAGGGCGACAACAAACAGAACTGCTAAGGAAAAATAGGGATTTGAGGCCATCTCTTCAACAGAACCCACTCAAACAACGTACCAGCTTGTGCCACGCTTTGGCTAAGTGGATGTGAGCTTCGACACACGGGTCACCCTCGATTTCTCCCCATTCATCCCACTCTGTGAACCGTTGGCTGCAGCGAAGCGTAATCCGCGGCAGCCTCGGTCCCGTCAGCGAATTCCTCCGACGTCTGAAGTCCAATGCCCGCCCTCACCACACGCGCCCGCAAATCTGCTTTGCCTGCACCTTGCAAGCTCCGGTTGCCCGTGCGTGCAACACCGTGAGCAATCCCTCGGAGTCCTGCTTTGATCCCTCCAGCGTCACAACCTCCGCCACGCTCCGGTCTCCTTGCCAGGTGATCGTCACAAAGTGTACCTTCGCGCGCTTCTTTACCAGCGCCACCGCAATCGCCGGTAAAACCCCAAGATGGAACTTCGACTCCTCGCGATATTGATAGGAACTGATGCCGGCGTAAGGAATCGTGAACTGCCCTGCGCTCGACTTGAACTCCAGGACTGTCGCCGAAGATGTGTCCAGCGTTCCCACAGCTCCCTCCTTCAACATCTGGACTGTTCCGTTTACATAAGCGACCTGCTGCCCGTCGAGGGCAAATGCCGCCGCACTTGAGCTCACTACAGCGATCGCAACAAAAGCCGCCAGAATTCTTTGCATGGATTCCTTCCTCCTTATTCAAGAGGAATCTAGGCCTCCGCCGCAATGGAACGGCGCTTGCATGTGACAGTTTCGCAAGTGCACAGGCTCTCTCCACCTTTCGGTGGAAGACAGTCCATCCCCAACCCCTGTTACCGTTCTTGTGTTCCCGCGGCCTCCCCATTTGGAGGTGCGGTTTTGTATTCACTTCCCTGGGAGATCACGCAAACATGTTCAAGACCGCGCTGCGCCGCTGGCTGTCGATCATTTCCCTCGTCACCATCTCGCTGACGGTCCCGTGGGTTGTTCGCGCTGCTTCAAGTTCAGATCCGGCCGCAACGCCGTCATCTCCCGCATCTTCTGCTGCGGCGCCGGCCGCACCAACTCCACCCGCCACCGCGCCCAATGACCCCATCCCCGACTACGCCACTCATATCCCCATAACCGGGCCGACAACTGCCTTCCATGAATCCGTCGCCGCGCGCTACAACTACGCCTTCGGCAAAGACAACCCTTTCCTACCTTCCAATGCCACCAGTGCCAATGGGCAGTTCGTCAGCCCCAAGAGCTTTTACACCGCCGAATACTGCGGGCACTGCCATCAGGAGGCGTACCACCAGTGGCGCCAAACGGCCCATTCCAACAGCTTCCGCGCACCGTGGTACCTCAAGAACGTCAACTTGCTTATTGATGAAAAGGGCGTGCAATACTCCCGTCATTGCGAGGGCTGCCACAACCCCGTCGCTTTGCTCTCCGGCGACCTCTCCCAGGGCATGCCGAAAAAGCGCCCCTTCGAGCAGGAGGGCGTTACCTGCTCCACCTGCCACTCCATCATCTCCGCTGACACCACGGGAACCGGCAGCTACGTCATGGGAACCCCGGCCGTGCTCGTCGATGAAAATGGGGCGCCTATCACCGGCCCCGTCTCCGATGCCGAAATTCTTGCCCATCTCGACCGCCACTCCAAGGCGGTGATGCGCCCCCTCTACAAAACCGCCGAGTTCTGCGGTGCGTGCCACAAGGCCGCCATCCCCCGTGAACTTGACGACTACAGATGGCTGCGCGCCATCTCTCTTTATGACGAGTGGCAGGGCGCCAGTTTCACAAAGCAGTCACCCCTCCCCTTCTACCGCAAAGACACCGTCTCCACATGCCAGACATGCCACATGAAAGCCGAGCCGCTCCCCCCCGGCGCATCCGAGCCCGGCGCCAAGGACGGCCAGTTCATGAGCCATCGCTGGCTCGGCGGAAACAGCCTCATCCCCGCCTATTACAAATATGATGAACAGGCTGAGAAGCTCGTCGACTTCCTCAAGAACGGCCCCGACGGCAAGGGCGTCTTCAATGTCGACATCTTCGGGCTCGAAAAAGAAAGCGCAGAGGCGACACCAAAGGACCAGGTCCTCGTCGCGCCCCTCGGCCTCACCAGCTTCTCCCTCACTCCCGGTGAAACCCTGGTGGCCGACGTCGTCATCCAGAACAAGGGCATCGGCCATTCCTTCATTCCTGAACAGCGCGACTTTTACGAAGCCTGGGTCGACTTCACCGTTAAGGACAGTTCCGGAAAGGTCCTCGCCGAGAGCGGATTCATCCAGCCCGACGGCAACCTCGACCCGTCCGCCCACTCCTTTACCAACCGTCTCATCAATAACAAGGGCGAGCTCAACGACCTCCACCAGATCTGGCACAACCGCGTCCTGGCCTACAACAACACCATCCAGTCCGGACGCTCGCAGCTTGTGCGCTACCGCTTCCGCCTGCCCAAGGACATCAGCGGCGCCGTCTCCCTCACCGCAAGCGTAAAGTACCGTCGCTTCGATCAGCACTTCCTCGATTACGCGATGGGCGCCAAGCACTACCCCGAACCCATCATCGAAATGGCATCTGAAACCAAGACACTGAACATCGGCGCAAACTCCCCCGTTCCGCCAGAAAAGGGCGAAAACCCCGAATGGATGCGCTGGAACAACTACGGCATCGGACTTCTAGATGCCCAGCAGTACGAGGCCAGCGTACAGGCCTTTGAGCGCGTCGCGGCCCTCCGGCCCACCTATGCGGACGCCTATACCAACATGGCAGTCGTTGAAATCTCCTGGGAACGGTATGCGGACGCAGGCTCAAATCTCGCCAAGGCACTCACCCTCCTTCCCGGCGACCCACGAGCCCTCTTCTACCGCGCACTGGTAGAGAGAAACGCAGGCCAGGTCAAAGAGGCCATTGCAGACCTCCAGGAAACCCTGGTCAAGTATCCGCGATTCAAGGACGCAATGCGCGAGCTGGGCTTCAGTTACTTCCAGCAGCACGACTACGTGAAGGCTCGCGACATCTACGAGAGACTCCAGGTAGTCGACGAGGACGACCTCTCTGCCCACTACTCGCTGGCAATCATTTACCGCCGCCTGGGCGAAAAGCAGAAGTCCGCCATCGAGTCAGCCAAGTACGCCGATCAGAAAAACGACCCCACCGCCGGCGTCTATGCGCTTGAATATCTGAACAAACACCCTGAGGTGGCTGCAGAAAGCGTCGTCTGGCACACCCACGACCTCACCGGCGACCCCGTCAAGCACCCCACGAAGATCGAGTATCACTACATCCCCGGTGCTGGCCGCTGAAGCGGGAGGGATTGCGCCGTCGGCCGCAATCCCCCGCATCATCTCTGCGCAGCCTAGCGCAATTGCGCGTTCAATCGAAATTGACATTTTGATCGCAGAATCGGGGATCCCGGCCCGCTCCGCTGCGTAAGGGACTTCAAGCGACCCGTGAGCCTTCCCCGAAGGAGTTCACCCCAGGGTACGTCTCGGGCGCGCACCATCGTGTGCACTTCGGGAAACACGAGACAACTCATTCACGCCGGAATCAGGAAACTACTTAGGTTCGGCGCCGGACATCAACCATGGCCATTTCCGCCGTTCCCATTGCCGTTTCCGTTGCCATTTCCGTTCCCGTTGCCGTTCCCATTTCCGTTGCCACCGTGAACAGGTTGGCCGCCGCCGCCACTGCCCCCCGCGCCGCCGCCATTTCCATTCCCGATGCCGCCGTTCCCGCCACCGCCGTTGCCGGAGCCATTACCGCCGCCTTGCCCCGCCCCGGGGTTCCCATTGCCGGGACCACCCTGGCCACCGCCGGCGTTTCCGCCACCATTCCCTGGTCCGCCGCCCGAATTGCCGCTGCCGGACCCGGCGCTTCCACCCTGGCCGCCGTCGGAACTCCCGCCGCCCGCGTTTCCTTGCCCACCACCGTTGCCGCCGCCAACCTGGCCGCCACCATTCTGGCCACCGCCGTTTCCACCGCCGCCATTTCCAGCGCTGGTGCCGGCCTGCCCGCCCCCTCCGCCGTTCGAAGGTGGCGTGTCGGGTGAATCTGATGTGGAAAATGCGGCCGCGATCTTCGTGCTGATTTGAGTGAACGCTTTGTCGAGGCCGCCGTCCTGGATGGCAATCGCGCCAACTGTGACCACAGCCGCCAAACCCGCGACCAGCGCATACTCGACGAGACTCCCGCCGAGTTCTGTTGCAACAAATCTATTAGATTTAATGTACCGCCCGAGAATCTGGTTAGCCATACCTAGCCTCCCCGAATTTAGGCGCGTTCAATTCCGACTTACCTGCCGTAAGGCGGCCACAGTTTTAACCCTTCGAAACCGTAACCGTTCGCGAGCAACCGCGCGACCTGCATTCGCACTACTAGCAGAGTATCGACTATCCTCCCAACCGTAAGGATCTGCAACAAGTCTTTCGTTTCCCCGAATGACCCGTTTCTTGTTCGAAATCGAATCATCGGTAATTAGCGATTAGGTTACCTAGGTGGGATTGTGCCATCGGCTAACTCGTCCTCAGCATGACGCCCATCACGGAATGCAAATTCGTAACCTGCCAAGTTCCAATGCCGGCTTTCAATGAGAATGATCGCCGAATGACGGCAGAACGTCCGTCGCGAGACAGCGCATCGGCGTCTTAGAATCGCCGTTGTGGCGCAAAGCAGAGCCGCACGGCGAAGGATGTGGGGAGGGGGTGTCGAAGATTTTCTGGATTGGAGTCTGGAAAGCTGTCTGACAGTGACTGGCCCGGCTTCGATTCAGCAGTGCCAAACTACATCGCGGCAACGAAACTCGGCAACATATCCGCTGCATTTTCCTGCAGCAGTTCGGTCATCCGTGCCGCCATTCCGGTATACATCGATGCTGCCTGGAACGCATTCATGCGAACGCCTTCGCTGGCCTTTTCCATTGCATACTGCGCAAGCACCCTAAGCACGCGGGCGCGAATCTGAACTGCGTCATTGCGCAGGTTCGTTACAAGCTCAATGTCGATTGAGACGCTGTTGCGGGCTGCATAGTCGGCCATCTCCACCATCACGCCGGCGTTGTGATACATCGCCCAGAGGCCGTGAACTCCCTTGATGCGCTCCCAGACCTCTTCCGGCGCAATGCTCAGGCCTTCCTTCCAAAGATAGTGGTCGCTCAATGTGCGGGCGTTCCAGTCTGTCCTGAGGCGGGCCAGAATCGACTCCCACGACTGCGTGTTCCTCCGCCGCAGATTTGTCCGCAGGTGGACAAAGTAAATGGCCACTGCTGGAAATACGGCGATTTGGAGAACCGTGATGAGCATTTCCTGTCCTTGCGCTCGAGGAGAGTTGCCCCTCCATCATTCTATGCAAATCAGGCCGACTTGGGAACCTACTAGAGCCGACCCAAAGTACCCTTTTGTTTGTACACATGAGTAACTTAAGGTAACCATCCTCCAGAGTCAATGATACTTCCCGGTCAACGAGTGGTGCTTTAGTGGACGATTTCGGGCCCCTGCCGCTGGCGATTCGCTCAAATCAAAGGTTTCAGCCCGCCCATAGGCTCCTCTTCCCTCGCTGCAAACCGGGTAACCCCCTGAAAGAAAACATTCCGCCCTTGGCATTGGACTGGTTATATTGCCAACAGTGCTGTTCCCTTCGCCGGAGTGTGAATAGGTGCCGCGACGTTTCCGGATCATTGATCTGCTGCTATACCTGGCCTTCGCCGCGCTGGTTTCCCCGCCTCTCCGCGCCAGTTCGACAAACCTACAGGCCGGCGCGCCCTCGACCCCCGCTCAGATCCGCGTCGGCGACAGCATTGTGGCCCTGAACGGCCCCTGGAAATTCCGCGTCGGCGATTCGCCCATCGACCCCGCCACCCATCAGCTGCTATGGTCCGAGCCATCCTTCGACGACTCCACCTGGGAGACAGTCGACCTTACCGCGCCAAGCGGCTCCTTCGATCCCATTGCAGGCACCTCCGGCTACCTTCCCGGATGGACTGCCAAAGGCCATCCCGGATATTGGGGATGGGCCTGGTACCGGATTCGCGTCCACGTTGACGCCAAACCGGGAATGAAGCTGGCCCTCGCAGCCCCATCGGACGTCGATGACATCTATCAGGCCTTCGACAATGGAAGTCTCATCGGCGCTTTCGGCGATTTCTCAAAGAGCACTCCGGAGATCTACACCACCCGACCGGAGATGTTTCCGCTTCCTGCAACGGACCCCTCAGCCGGCTCGACCATCACACTGGCCTTCCGGGTCTTCATGGAGCCCTACACCCTCACACAGCTCGACGACGTCGGCGGCTTCCATAATCCGCCGCTGCTCGGCGAAGCATCAACCGTCGCAGCGGAGCAACAGGTCAAATGGGATGAGCTGTATCGCTCGTATGCCGGCACCTTGATCGAAGCCCTGGTCTTCTCGCTGCTGGGCCTTATCGCGCTGAGCCTCATCCTCTTCGATCGATCTGACCGGGTCTACCTGTGGATCGGCGCCCTCTTGCTCACCACGGCGGCCAGCAGCTTCATCAGCGTCCTCAGCACCTGGACGGAGTGGATCCCCTACGTGATTACAGCGCCGTTCCGGCTCGTTTTCCTTACCCCTTTGATCCTCGTAGGGTGGGTCATCGTCTGGCGCGTATGGTTCAAGCTCCATCGCCCGTCTTGGATTCCTTATGCCCTTGCAATCCTGTACGTTCTCCTCGTGATTTCAAATTCACTGGGACAAAATCTGTTTGTCACCGTGGTTCCGGCCAGCATCGGCCACCCATCTCACATGATCTCGCTCGCCGTCCGCCTGGTCCTCGCCGCTCTGTTGCTTGCGACTGTCTTTCAGGGGATTCGGGAACAGGGCCTGGAGGGGTGGGCTGCAATTCCTCCCGTGCTGCTGGCAGGCATTGCCGAGTTCGCAAACGAGCTGAATTTCTCGCATATTCTCAGCTTCTGGTTCCCCTTCGGTGTACAGCTTACCGTTCGGCAACTCGCCAACCTGCTCCTCGTTGCCGCACTCGCTGTGCTGCTCCTGCGGCGGCTCATCGTGAGCCTTCGCCGTCAGCGCCAGATGGCCCTCGACGTCAAACAGGCACAGGAAGTCCAGCAGGTCATTCTGCCCCAGCCGCGCACCCTGCTCCCGGGCCTCGAAATCGAGAGCGAGTACCGCCCCGCCCTCGAGGTCGGCGGTGACTTCTTCCAGATCATTCCCCATCCCACTGACAGCAGCCTGCTGATTGTCGCCGGCGACGTCACCGGCAAGGGCCTAAAAGCGGGAATGCTCGTCGCCCTGCTCGTCGGAGCCATCCGCACCGTCGCGCAGTTCAAGCCCGACCCCCTCGTCCTGCTCGACGCGCTCAACAAGCGCCTTCTCGGCCGTGGCGAAGCGTATGCCACCTGCCTCGCCATGGTCATCCAACTCGACGGCCGCGTCACCCTCGCCAACGCCGGCCACATCGCTCCCTATCTCAACGGCCAGTCAATGGACCTCGAAGGTTCGCTGCCGCTCGGCATGTTGGAAACGCCCGAGTTCTCCCTGATGCGCTTCCAGTTGAAGGAAGGCGACCGCCTCATGCTGCTCTCCGACGGCATCGCCGAAGCTACCGACGCCAACGGCCAGCTCTTTGGCTTTGATCGTGTGCAGGAGTTGCTGCAGACCGCGACCGGCGCCGCCCAGATCGCCGCCGCCGCCCAGAAATTCGGACAGGAGGACGACATCAGCGTCATCTCGGTCACCCGCACTGCAGTCCTTGAAGCCGCTCACGCCTGATCCTGAATCGCCCCCGCCTTCGCCGCAAATGCCCACTCATTCCCCAGGCCAAAGTTGACCAGCGAGCAACAAAGAATAGCGATACTGTTTGCGGCCAGCAGGGGCAATCGAACTCCGTCCACCAGCACCCGCATCAGCACAAGATTCCCCAGCATCGACACCAGCCCATTCGAGAGGTGGAACCGCACCAGTTGCCCAAGCACCGCGGAATCGTCGCGGCGGTCGCGCCAGGTGTAATGCACGTGCCAGGCAAAGTTGTGAAGCAGCGTCAGCTCCACCGCCGCTCCGGTCGCGTAGAGAGTGTGCCCAGGCGCCAAGCCGTTGAAAACTGCAAGCGCGGTTAGTTGAACCGCCATCCCCACTGCTCCCACCAGGTTAAATTTGCCCCAGCGAATAAGCGTCTTCACGGCAGCGGCTCCTCGCGGTAAAGCTGAGCTGTGTGCCGCAGGGTCACAAGAATCGCCATCGCGAACATCCCCGTCGCCGCAATCACTCCTCCTAGATCAAACAGCAGCATCCTGTGTCCGAACAGCGTCGCATACGGGCTGCGCAACAACGCAACAGTGCCCGCTATCAGCAGAATGCGAATCTCCGTCGGCCCGAAAAATCCTTGCGAAAGCTCAAAGCGCGACAGAGTATAAGTTGCCAGGTAGCTCTCGCTCGATAGCAGCAGAAACGCCACCAGCATCGCGATCGCCGTTTGCCAATGCAGTAGCCCCGAGACGCCAAGTCCGCACATCAGCGCGACCGATCCAAAAATGTCTACCATGTGATCCACATAAAACCCGTAACGCGGACGCTGTTGCCGGCGCACCCGTGCCAGCGTCCCGTCCAGGCTGTCCCCAAGCCAGTTCAGCACCACGCATACAATCACCCCCAGCAATGTCAGCCTGTTGGCGCGCGCCAGCCCGTAGCAAACTCCGGCTCCGACCTGCGCCGCCAATCCAAGCACGGTGAGCTGGTCTGAACTCAGCCACTGCGGCGCGCGCTCCGCCATCCATTGCAATGCGCGCTTTTCCAAGCGTGCAGTCAACGCCTGGTTCACCCGGCGTGCCGGCGCAAATCTCACTTCGTCAGTTGTTGTAGCGGATTTCACAAGCATCATCGTGCCCTCTCTTCTTCCTGCAATGCATCGCAAACTCGTCTCAAAGTGAACGCCAGCGACTCGCGCGGAACGCTCTCCACAAACGGTCCTACAGCCCAGCCGAGCCCCGTGGGAATGGAGCGCGTTAGCGAGACCGACTCGATCTGCAGATAGAGTCCGCCATCTCGCTCCTCGTAGCTCCAATAGGTGTTCAGCCGCCACAGAAAACCGTGCTCGTCGCTTGCACTCAAAACGCGCTCATTACTGGTTCCCGGCGAATCTACCTCAGCTATCCGGGTACTGCGCGAAATGCTGTACCCGTCCTCCCCATCAAGCCGCCCAAACACGACGTCGTAAGTCGAATCCATCACCACCGTGATCACATGCTTCTGGCAAACCCGCATCGACACCTCAAAGCGGTCGCCCCGTTGCGCCAGGATTTTCGCTTGCACCACTTGCGGCGCAAACCTTTTGGGATAAGCGCTGAAATCCCTCATCAGATGTTCAAAATCCGCAGCCTTCGCGCCCGGCACAAACGCGGTGCCGCGCCAGTCATGCAGCATGGCTCCAGGCAAATCAGCTCCGCCCCCAACCCGAATTCGTTCCACGACAAACTCGCCTCGCCGCAGCCGCACCGCGCCTTCTGCTCCTGAAGCCACAGGAGCCAGAAAGCCGTCGTGCGACCCATGCTGAGCGCTCAGACGCGACTCCACCGCGGCGATATAGGAGTTGAAATCCGAAACCGCGGCAGCCGTTGGTTCAGCCACAACGCAGCCTGGGGCGGCCACCAGAATCAACAGACCCCGGATCAAGTACCCTGCAAAAAGTCCTCGCGAATTGGTCTTCCATGGCCGCGTCATGCCCCGCACCATGCTCCGCGCAGGTCTTCAAACGCAATGCATGAAACCTCATTCATTGAGGATTGTTTCTCACCGTGCAAGTGATTGCAGCAAGAGGACTTTTTAAAAGTTGTACATTGAGCAATCGCTTGGGATTTCGACTTGCAATCAAGTACACTTGGCTCCAGCCATGACGGACCCACGTCAAGCCGCGCGCTATCGCTTCGGAGTATTTGAGGCCGACGTCGCCTCAGGCGAGCTTCGCCGGCAGGGAACCCGCATCAAGCTGAACGCGCAGCCCTTCCAGGTGCTGCTCATGCTCGTTGCCCGGCCCGGTCAGTTGCTCACCCGCGAGCAAATCTCCAGTGAGTTATGGCCCGATGGAACCTTCGTTGATTACGAACACGGCCTGAACTCCGCGATCAACCGCATCCGCGAAGCACTCGGCGACACCGCGGGCAATCCAAGATTCATCGAGACCCTCGCCCGGCGCGGCTATCGCTTCGTCGCTCCCGTGGAATGCATCGCTTCTGGTGAAACGCCGGCAACCTCCGACGCTCAACTCCCGCTCTCCAAGGGCCTGAGCGCCGAACCGAACGAAGCTGGCGCCAATCTCTTCCAACGGATTCTTGCCACCCCGCAGGATCTCCCCAGGACCTCGTATCCTGTTGTGCAAACACTCTTCATCCTGATGCAGCTCATGTATCTGGGGTTCTACGTGGGCGCGTTGGCGAACTACGCCGAAATTGAAGATCTCTTTTCTCCGCTGCCAAAATCCGCGCTGGCGCTCGATATCCTTCTCGTCACGGCCGCTGTTCTAATCCCAGTCCGCGCCTTCGTTCTTTGCGCCGTGCTCTTCCATGCGCCAGGCGTGAACGAGAAATTCCTGAAGATTTGGCCATTTCTACTTGTTTTGGATGAGTTGTGGGCTCTGGCGCCTTTCCTTCTGCTGCATCACATCAACTTCGGACTGGCAATTGCCTGCACCGCTCTGCTCGTCTATTCGCCCTTTGCTCAGCGTTCGCTCATCCTGATGGGTGCAGGCAGGGGCGTGCCTTCAGTCTCCGCTTCGGCTCGCTAGAGTAGGACGCCCCTGGCGTTCGCACCCGAATCCGCGCCGCCCGCGAACCACCCCACATTCTCTGAGTTCTCAAGCACCTATCGCGCCGATCACGGGTGGCCCCGCAATCGGTGAGAACTAAACGCCAAAACCCAATCGCAGCCCCGTTCCCTGCATTCGAAGCGGCGACCCTGGTTTCGCTCTAGTGGTGTCCGCCGCCGTGACTGTTTCCATGGCTGCTGCCACGATATCCCGGCAATGCGTGTTCATTGCCCGCATCATGGCTTGCATGGCCCTCATGGCCTCTCCCATCCCGCGCTTCATTTCCGTGGAAATGGTTGAACGCCTGCGCACCCCGTTCCGGCATCGGACCATGGTAACCATGCCGCGGATCGAAGCGGTTGTCGACATGGCCATAAAATCCATGCGGCCCATGAAACCAGGGACCGGCCCCGATGAACACTCCGCCCATGAACCAATCCGGCCCATAATAGCCGTATGGTGCGCAATCGTAGGGTGAATAGTCGAAGTACCCGTATGGACACACGGGTGCCACTCCTATGTTGATGGATACCTGCGCGCGCGTCGCTGGAGCCCAGCCAGCCAGGGCAGTTGTGAGCACTGCAATTGCGAGGACCTTAACTGCTGTGAGTCCTGATGAACGAACCGCGTTACCGTATTGCATAGTTTCTCCTTGAGCCGCTTAGTGCAGCGAAGAAGGCCACAAGTGATCTCTTTGGCAGACTCTTTCCGTCCCGCCAATTAGAAATTGTGCCTCACGAAATCCACTGCTCCAGCGAGAACCATAGAAGCATCGCAAAAATCAACGCCCGCGTCTACTCATAATTCATGAATGTTGCCAAGCTCATCACCTTTACAATTCCGCCTCCTGGCACGTGAAGAAAAGGCTCGCGAGTACAAACCGCGGCGGCGTATATTGGTCCCTTACCGAGAACGAAACGCGTCAATCTCCGTCAGAACCATGAGAGAACCCGCGCGCCTGCTATCCCCGTTTCAAACAGATTGATTGACTGGAGAGATTTGGATGCTGCAAGTGAACCCGCCCCGAAAAGTCTACGATGTCTGCATCATTGGTTCCGGCGCAGGCGGCGGCACTGCCGCAAAGGTGCTCACAGAGGGCGGGCTCAACGTGGTGATGCTTGAGGCCGGGCCCCGCCTCGACCCTGACAAAGACTTCAAAGAACATGTCTGGCCCTATCAGCTAGCCCACCGGGGCGTGGGCATTGGAGGCAAGCAGCGTGGCATCGGCGATGAGTTCATGGCGCCCAACGGTTTCTGGGAAATTGAGGGCGAGCCCTACACCACGGCCCCTGGTTCATCCTTTCGCTGGTTCCGGTCGCGCATTGAAGGAGGCCGCACCAACCATTGGGGGCGCATCGCGCTACGCTTCGGCCCGGCAGATTTCAGAGTGCACTCCACCGACGGAATGGGCGACGACTGGCCCATCACCTACGACGACCTTGCCCCCTACTACGACAAGGTCGAGACTTACATCGGCGTATTCGGTACCAAGGAAAACGTCCCCAATGCCCCCGACGGCGTCTTTCTTCCGCCGCCCATTCCGCGCTGCACTGAAACACTCGTCAAAAAGACCTGCGACCAGTTGCATATCACATGCATCCCTTCACGCCTTGCGATTCTCACCAAGCCGCTGAATGGCCGCGATGCGTGCCATTATTGCGCGCAATGCGGCCGCGGATGCAAAAGCGCTTCCAACTTCAGTTCCAGCCAGGTGATGATTCCGCCCGCCGCCGCAACCGGCCGGTTCACCATGATTCCCAACGCCATGGCTCGCGAAATCATCCTTGGTGACAGCGGAAAAGCCGAATCAGTTTCGTATATCGACAAGACGACAAAGAGCGAGCAGCGCGTCTATGCTAAAGCTTTTGTGGTCGCGGCGAGCGCCTGCGAGTCCGCGCGCCTGCTGTTGAATTCGCGCTCGCCAAGCTTTCCCAACGGGCTCGCGAATTCGTCGGGGGTCGTGGGCCGCTATCTCACCGATTCGGTCGGCAGCAGTTTGACCGGCTACTTTCCTCAACTTGTAAACATGCCCGTGCACAACCATGACGGCGTCGGCGGAATGCACCTCTATATGCCCTGGTGGAGGTTCGGCCAGAAAAATGAATTCCTCCGCGGCTATCACATCGAATTTGGCGGCGGGCGCAACATGCCCGGCGTGGGCGAATTTGAAGGAGTGTGCGAAGAACATGAAGGATACGGCGTCAGCCTGAAACAGAAATGCCGCACCTCCTACGGCACTTTCATCGGATTCAGCGGACGCGGCGAAATGATTCCCAACCAGAACTGCTTCTGCGATCTCGACCCCGAAGTCAAAGACAAGTGGGGCATCCCTGTGCTGCGTTTCCACTGGCAATGGGGTGATAACGAGATGAAAATGGCCGCGGATATGCAGCAGACCTTCCGCACCATCATTGAATCTGCGGGCGGCACAGTGGTCGGCGGCACGCGCCGCAATCCGCTCCCAAAGAGCGAGGCCGAGCAGCAGAGACCCAGAATCTCAGAAGGCGGCGAAATCATCCATGAGCTGGGAACGGTGCGCATGGGCAGCGATCCAAAGTCGTCGGCGTTGAACGGCAATTGCCAGGCACACGACGTGAAAAATCTCTTCGTTGCCGATGCCGCTCCGTTCGTCTCTAATGCAGACAAGAATCCCACCCTGACCATTATGGCGTTGTCGTGGAGAACATCCGAATATCTGCTCGACCAGGCAAAGAAAGGTGAGCTCTGAGGGAGAGTTATGGCATTCGATTCCGTATCACGGCGCGCAGTACTAAAATCCCTCAGCATGGGTGCAGTCGCGGGCTCGGTCCTGCGTGTCATCCCTCTTGAAGCTGCCGAGTACGCTCACAACCTTATCGAGACGGAACGTGCCGAGAGTGGAGCCTACGCTCCGAAATTCTTCGATGCACATCAATATAAAACACTGCAGACTCTTTGCGAGGCCATTATCCCCACCGACGCCGATTGCGGCGGCGCCATAGACGCCGGAGCGCCGGAGTTCATTGATCTGCTGACCAGTGAAAATGCGGAATACCAGAAAACGCTGGGCGGCGGCATGGCCGGCCTTGAATCGATGTGCACCAGCCGTTATGGCAAAGCCTATTTGGATTGCACGTCACAGCAGCAGACCGAGATTCTCGATCTCCTCGCGTATCGAAAAAACGCCGCGCAGGACGACACCCTGAAGCCCGCCGTAGAGTTCTTTTCGCTGCTGCGGAATATGACCGCCGACGGGTTCTTCACCAGCAAGATCGGCATCAAGTATCTGGGCTACAAGGGAAACACCTTCTTGACGGAGTTCCCCGGATGCCCGCCTGTGCCGGGCGTATAACTCCCCAACGTACGAAACATTCCATGCGCCGC
This sequence comes from uncultured Acidobacteriaceae bacterium, assembly GCA_963780515.1. Lineage (GTDB taxonomy): Bacteria > Acidobacteriota > Terriglobia > Terriglobales > Acidobacteriaceae > Telmatobacter. Next base: position 149,316 of record CAWACG010000002.1, on the reverse strand, counting down.
GCAGCTTCTTCGCCGCTGAAAACCCTGCTGAAGAATGCCCACTACGCCGTTGGTGCACCTGTGCGCGCCGGCGCTCGCAATCCGTAAAACGTCTCCAGTGGCCCCCGGTGCGCGTGAAACAGTGAAAAGAGTTTCAACCCCAGCGTTGAGGGTGCGAGGTTCAGCTCGACCACCTCAACATACGAAGAAGGTATGTTCTTCGAGACAATGAATCCCAGGTCATACAGATGCTGCAGATCGCGGGCGACCCGCCCGATATCGCGTGATCCGGCAATATTCAGGACCTCGTCCGCGTTGCAGATAAGCGGTTCCGCCATGACCATGCCATCGGGGGAAATGACCTTGGTGGCGCGCGCGCACGCCGTGGTGAAGATGCGGTAGTGAACCAGGGCAAACTGGCTCAATCGCTCCACAATGTCGAGATTCGCTTCGTCGTCTTTCTCAGGTGCGCAGGCAATTGCAAGAATTCCGGCCCACAATTCCTGGATCCGATGCTCATCGGCCCACGATCCGTATTCCAGAATGCGCGCGAGCAAGGCCGAATTGGCGCGCGGGTTCTCCGCATCCGGCCAGCTGGTCACAATCTGTTCGGCTTTGATCGCAATCTCGACTGCGTGCTTGAACCTGCCGCTGCTCAGCTCCGTGCAAAACTTCTGCCTGAATTCCTTTTCAGCGTTGGGACAAATACGATCCAGGAATGCAACGCCCTCCGCTAGCTTGAACTGCCCAACTATATTGTCCGGTCCTGCCTCCCGCGAAGCGCCCTCAAACAGGCTGACCCATGCGGCCGGGTCGACGTCCTTCGGCAAATCAAACGTCAGCGCAACTCCATCCTCCCCGGAGCGCACAGTCTTGGCTGGCAGCGTGAAATCATCCTCGGAATCTTCGTTCTGAATGCTCCGCCGGTGCAGGGTAAGCGGCACCGGCGTGCCTTCATCCCACCGGTCGTCGGTCAGAATGTAAATGCCCGTGGCGCTGATGTCCTTTACCGGATCTTCTTTCACGTCCTCATGTGAAGGGTGAATCGCAACCAGTTGAGGGGCGGGTTGCCGAGCGCCCATCCGTTGTTTTTTGGGCGGTGGGTCTTTGAACCAATCTTTAATGCCCATAACCTCTACTCACCTCGATGCCGCCGACCCTTGCGGCTGGGTCTCGACCAGGATGTCCTGCGGCGCACTCGTGATTCCGTGACCTGCCACGCTTCTGCGCAAATCTACTTTGACTGCTCGCTCATACACTCTTTGGGCGTAATGGCGAGATTCTGCCCCTGAGCTTTGTCAGTGGATTATAGCGAAGCGAGGCTCCTCGTCGAGTCTTCTGTCTGCGGACTTTCTACTCCTTGGTTCCTTTTTGCGGATTCGTTCGCACGGGGGTAACCATCCCCGAACCGGACCGCCCCGGTCGAGCTCCCCCCGGCCGCCGACTACGGCCCAAGGTTCTGCACCTGGTAAAAGCCATTTCCCGGGTTGATATTCGAATTGATCTTGTCCCCTGCACCGTTCATGTAATAGTTCGACTTCGGCCCGCTGAATACCTGGAACTGGGTCCCTGTGTTCTGGTCGTAGAGATTCGTCAGCCCCGTCAGCGTATTGCCCCAGCTTGAAACCTGGTCGGCCTGCTTCTGCTGGCGCGCCTCATACTGAGCCACCTGCTGGTTCATCGCCGCTTCCCGCTGCTGGTGGTAGACCTGCATCTGCTGCATGAACCGCCCAAAGTCAGCCTTGATCTGCTCCAGGCCCATCTGCGTCATCTGGGCTTGGTAGTCCTTCCATCGCGGCGTCTCCTGCCAGCTTTCAATCATGTGTTGCGTCATCTGATGCGCCAGCGCCAGGTCGCCCGGCTTGGCAATGATGCTGATGATGGGATCGACCACCCACAGCCCTTCGTTGCCGACAACAGAATCCCGCGCATAGACATTCACCACGCGCGGTCCATCCGTCGTCGCGCAGTCGTACGCAATCGAGGCCTCGGTCGTCTTCGCGCCTTGCTGATTTCGCCAGCTCTGTGGCAACGTGGGACTCCAATCCGACGCCCGCTCGGTCATCGAACTGCACGACGAACCGAACCGCCGCTTGGCATACGCCTCGGCATAAGGCTGGGCCTCGCGGTAGTTGTCCACCACCATCTGATACATTCCCTGCCGAATTGCTGGATGGCCTGCCGGCCCGGAGTGCGGCCCCGGCAGCACGTACGGCGGAACGTTCGGATCGTCGATGCGGATGATGACGCTCCCGTTCAGTGAGCGAACATCCATCATCCAGCGCACATCGAAGTAGCCGAAGCGATACATCCCGCCCTCGACCTGCCAGCCGACGGGCACATCCATTGAGAACGCACCTTCAGCGTTGTCCGTGTAGTTTACCCAGTGGACACTATCCGCCGCCTGGGACAGAGTTCCGGCAGGAGCGGCCGTGTTGCTGGCCGCATGGCATCCCGCGCCGGCCAGTGCAACGGTAAGCATGGGAATGGCGATCATTTTCAGATTCATCGTTTTCTCCTTGTGGCAGACCTTCCGGTCCTCCGGTTGAAAAAGCTTGATCAGCGTTGCGCCCTTCATCAGGGCCGGCGAAATCGGGTCGGTCCGTAAGCCGCGCTTCCTCATCCATAGCGCTTCAGTTGCCCCCAAGATTCCGCGGATCCCACAGCGGCATCGTATCGACAGCCGTGTTCACCAGGTCCTCGAGGTAGGCCTTGACCTTTGCCTGCGACATATCTGAGTTGGGAATCGGAGATGAAAGACGCAGCCACCGTCCATTGATCGAGAAGTACATGGGGCCGATCTCCACATTCTTCTTCAGAATGTTCGCCAGCGCGGCGGCCGAGGCTTGGTCAGGCAGTTGCACCGGCTCTATCGCCATCCAGATGAAGTTGCCGTTGGGCGACAGGCTGATGATCACGTTGCTCTTCCACTGTCCGTGTCCGCAGATCACGGTGTAATAGGTGTGCCCGTTGTTGGTCACGGTGTTCTTCCCGTAGGCCGTCAACGTGTCGCCGAGTTGCTGAATGTTGAGCCGCCCGCCCTGCGCATTTGCCGGAGTCGTGGCCAAGCCCAATCCCAGGGCCGCCGCCAGAACCAGAAGTGAGAGCAACCCGCGCTGCCGCAAGGCGCGGGCTGCAAGTTGAAACCTTGACGTTGCAATTTGAACCTTCGACGCATCAATCTGAAATCTGAACATTTCATCCTCCTCGGGGTATCAGTTGGTTTTTCCTGGCACCGCCTTCGATGCCATTGGCTTCTTGGTCTCCCGCGGTTCAGGAATTCGGTTGTGCTAAACTTTCCCCACTCGTTCCATCCATGGTCCCGAGTTCCCCGCTTGGCTTGACCTCTCTGCGATGGAAGCGCGACGTCACTGTAAATGTCCTAAAGCAACTCTTAATTAGCTCTAAATCCGCATGAACGCTCCTATGAACCGACCAGAAGATGTCCGGTGGAAGTTCGGATCGTTTCAATTGGATATTGCGCAGCGCCTCCTTTTTCGCGATGACGAACTCGTGCCGCTCTCCCGCAAAGCCATCGACATTCTGGCCGTTCTGCTCGAACGCCATGGGCAGCTGGTTGAAAAAGAAGACCTTATGCGCCGTGTCTGGCCCGACTCCTTCGTCGAGGAATCCAACCTGGCGGTCCACATCTCGCTCTTGCGCAAAACTCTCGGCGAAGAGGTCGGCGAATATCGCATCGAAACCATCCCCCGCAGAGGCTATCGATTTGTCGGAGCCGTCGAGCTCGTCGGAACTGCCGACCGCATGCAGCCGGGTCAGCAAATCCCGGCCTCGGCCGGAGAAACTTCAGGTCAAGCCGCTTCCAGTCCCGTCACGCGAACGTGAAATTCCAGTCCCAAGGCGCAAATTAGGTGTCTGGGTCTATGCCGGATTGGCAGGGGCGCTGGCCGCCGCACTCTTCGTCCTCGCCCCGTGGCTCCGCGAGAAAGGCCCACCGGCCCCGTCTCTGAGCCCGGCCGCTTCCGCGTCCATCGGCGAAAAAGATCGCATCGCCCTCGGCGAGATTGCCAACAATACCGGGGAGCCTGTCTTCGACACCACCCTGCGCGAGGCGATCGCGATTGGGCTAGAGCAATCCCCCTATCTGAGCCTCATTTCTGAGGAGCAGATGCAGAGGTCGCTTCGGCTGATGGGCAAGCCTGCGGACACGGCGCTCACTCCCGACTTGTCGCGGGAACTTTGCCAGCGCAATGGCGGAGAGGCGGTTCTCGATGGGTGGATTGCGAAGCTCGGCACGCAATACGTCCTCGGCATTCGCGCCTTGAACTGCCGAACCGGCGAACATATCACCGATCTGCAAACAACTGTTGCCGGCAAGGAGCTGGTGCTCAAGACCCTGGGAGACATGACCGGACAATTGCGTGCCAAGCTGGGCGAGTCGCTCAGCACCGTGCAAAAATTCGACACGCCCATCGAAGAAGCCACCACCTCTTCCCTTGAGGCGCTCCAGGCCTTCAGCATTGGCCGCCAGATGATGGTGCAAAAGGGCGAGTCCGCAGAGTGCGTCATCTTCTTCCAGCGCGCAATTCACATTGACCCCGGTTTCGCCATCGCCTACGCAGCATTAGGCAATGCATACGCCAACCTCGGAGAAACCGGCCTCGCGGCCGAAAACACCCGCAAGGCATATCAGCTCAGGGCGCACGTCAGCGAGCACGAAAGACTTTATATTGAGTCTCACTACTATCAATTCGTCACCGGCGACCTGGTCAAGGCCAGCCAGATCTACGAGCTTTGGGCGGCAACATATCCAAACGATGAGGCGCCCAGAACCAACCTCGCCGTGATCGACAGCGATCTGGGCAAGTTTGACCGCAGTCTCCAACTCGCCCAGGAGGCCGTGCGCATCGCCTCGCACGACGGCCAAAGCTACGCCAATCTGGTCAACGCCTATATTTCCCAGAACAATCCGGAACAGGCCAGCGCCGTTGCCAAACAGGCCATCTCGCAGAACCTCGATTCGTCCCAGCTCCGCCTCTATCTATATGATGTCGCGTTCTTGCAGCAGAACTCCACCGCCATGCAACAACAGGTGGCCTGGGGATCCGGCGAGCCGGGAGTCGAAGACGCATTCCTCGATGACCAGGCGGACGCCGCTGCAACCTCCGGCCAGCTTGCGCGCGCAAAAGAGCTCACCGTCCGTGCCACTGAAGCAGCAAAAGGCGCCGGCGAAGAAGAGACCGCGGCCGGGTACGTGGTCGACGAAGCCCAGCGCGAAGCCGAATTCGGAAACAATTCCCAGGCCCGGCAGGCCGCGGCAACCGCTCTCACGTTGGCCAGTGACCGCGATACAAAATATGGCGCGGCCGTCGCATTCGCGTTAAGCGGCGCTGCGGACCGCGCGCAATCCCTTGTCGCTCAACTCGACAAGGACTTCCCCGATGACACGTTCGTCCAGTCTCTCTATCTGCCCACCATCCGCGGCGCAATCGCCGTCAGCCAGAATGATCCCGCGCGCGCGATCCAGGCTCTCGAGGCGGCTCGCCCCTATGAGGTCGGCCTCGCAGGAGGACTGCTCCCGGCCTACGTCCGGGGCCTTGCCTGCCTTGAGCAGAATGATGGCGGAAAAGCTGAAATTGAATTCCGGAAAATCATCGACCATCCCGGCGTTGTTCTCAATTCGCCCATCGGCCCATTGGCGCATTTGCAGATCGGGCGCGCCTACCTCATGCAGGGAAAACCGGCGGCTGCCAAAGCTGAGTACGATGACTTCCTCAATCGATGGAAATACGCCGACCAGGACATCCCAATCCTGCGCACCGGAAAAGCGGAATACGCCAAACAGTGGCCACCCCAATCCGCCCAGCATTAACCCCCATTCCCTACTCCCTGTTCCCTATTACCTGCCTGACCCCTGCCCGACCCTGTCTCGCTTTTCGCCAACCGAGGCAAACCGTGGCCACGCTTTTTCGCCAACCGTGCCAATCCTCTGCCACGCTTTCACTCCAAAAGCAGCACCCGATGAGGGGAACGCTATTCCGGCCCGCTCCCCACCGGCGAGGCCATCCTTCCCGGCGCCACAATGCCGTATTTCAGATCCAGAAAATCCTGCAAACCATCTGGAATCAGTGCTACAAGCTCCTGCCACGTCAGCACCTTCAGGCGCACCCGCAGCTCCGCCGCCTTTACCGCCGCCATCACCCGGAACCACGCCTCGCGCAGATCCGGCCGCCGCGCATCATGCACCACGCAAAAGCTGCCCCCCTGCGAATACGCAGCTAACACGTTTCGAATCAACTGATAACTCTCATACCCCTCAACCACTTCCCGCGTGTCTTCCCGCACCGCGGGCTGCCATTCCTCTGGCGAAACAATCACTTCTTCCTGGGTAAATTCCTCCGGAAACTCCGCCGCTCCTTTGCGCCTTCCCACCGGCATCGCAATCCGTGGCAGCAAGTCCCGCTCAAACACCGCGTCAAAATCCCTGTAAGCCTCCAGGAATTCGGCCTCACGAGTCTGAAAATCCCCCTCCGTCAGCTTCGCTTCGACCAGCAAATCTCCCCATCTCATATCCACTTCAGTGCGATCAAATCGTCCGTTTTTCAGCGGCACGCGGGCCTTCCAACCAAACACTGGTTCTGCGCTACCATCAACACCCAGCATGGCTTGCACCGCAACCGACTCCAAAACGCCGGGCGTGCAAAAGACATTCATCAGCAACGCATCCGAGCTCATCGATGAGTCCAGCTCTCTCCACCGACGTTCCGACTTTGGCAATGCCCGGCCCTGCGCATGAATCTTGTCGAACCTCCGCATCCACTCCGGGCGCGCCGCAATCGCCGCATAGGCCGCGTCAAAAAAATTCCCATGCCGACCCCCCTCCGGCGCGTAAACAATCACCGGCGGATTGCCATAGCTCTCAACGTGCAACCAGCTCCGTGCATGAAGTCGATTCCGTAACCCTAACTCCAGCCTCAGTTGACCTGCATACGGAAACTCACCGATCGCCATATCACGAAAGATTACTCCGCTGCCGCCTCCACCTTAAAGTTGACCAATCGCGCGCCCCTCAATGAGAAAATAGGCTCTGTGACCGCACCTCTTCGAATCTCTTTCAACCTTGTCCTGGCGCTGATGTTTGCCTCATTCGCTTCACTCCCCACCTTTGCAGCCTCAAACAAAAAGGCGGACGAAATGGCTGGAGCGGTTCTATTCCGCGACAAAGGCTGCGCCCACTGCCACGGTGAGGGCGGCATTGGAGGCAAGAAGGGACCCCCGCTTGTCGATATTCGGAAGAAGAAGGAATGGACGCCGGAAAAGATGACGAATCAGATTCTCAATGGTGGCCAGAAGATGCCACCATTTGCCGACTCGTTGACCGATGCGGAAGTGGCGCAGTTAGTCGACTACCTGCGTGCAAAGCACCGGCCTGTCTTGCCGCCGGCGCCGCCGCCGGCTTAGCGGCTTATCTTCGGCCAGGGAAACCGTGACGACTGTGCGTGCGCGGACGGCCATTTGACCCCGGTCAGCCGCTCAGAGATATCCCACAGCTTCTGCGCTACGCCAAGGTCCTGCGCCTTCTTCCCTGTTTCGGCATGTCCCAGCGGCCCCACAAGCTCAAAAGCACCCTGTGGTCCGTAGTACTCTCCCGGTCTCGCCTTTGGCGCCGTTGCAGCATATAGCACGGGGAGCGCACCGGTTGCGGCCGAGTGGCTGAGCCAGTTTCCAAACAGTCGATGCGACCTGAAGCGCGTGCTCTTCGCGCCGGCGCCACCTGCAATCAGATTCGTGCGCGCATTACCGGGATGGGCTGCCGTACTGAGCAGGCCCCAGACGCCCGCGTCGCTCCGTCGCTGCAGTTCCAGCGCAAATATCAGCAGGGCCAGCTTTGACTGGCTGTAAGCCTTGAACGGCGAGTAGCCGCGCTCAAATTGGAGATCGTAGAAACGGATGGCGCCGAGGCGATGCGCAACGCTGCCAACCTGCACGACCCTCGCATCCATTCCGCGCCGCAAGAGTGGAAGCAGGTATCCGGTGAGCGCAAAGTGGCTGAGATAGTTGCTTGCGAATTGCATCTCGAACCCATCCACCGTGACCTGGCGCTCAGGAAGCGACCGGACTGCCGCATTGTTAATCAATAGGTCGACGGGACGTTCCGTGCGCGCAATTCTCTCCGCAAAGTCGGCAACGGAAGCCAGTTTCGCCAGATCCAGCTTTTCAAAACGGACCAGCGAGGCAGGCGCCAGCGGGCGAATTCTTCCGAGCGCTTCGTGACCAAGCGCATCATCCGTGCCCGCAATGATGACGTCGGCGCCGGCACGGGCGAGGGCCAGGGCGGTTTCATAGCCAACTCCATTGGTTGCACCGGTAACCACCGCCAGTTTTCCGCGCTGGGTGGGGATGTCTTCGGCGGTCCAGCCGGACAATAAAAGGGTGTCTTCTTGAGCGTGAATTGCCGTATCTCCTTGCAGCTTCTGCCCGATGAATAATTGACTAGTTACTCATCTAAAGCAGACAAACTATTGGCCCGCCATACCTCGCCAAATCAGAGTAAACCCCAATTCCCGGCCATGTGCTTCCTGCTCGGGATGGGCAAGGATGAATTCTATCGTGGCCTCGGCCTGCGCTCGCAGCAGCAGGATCATGAATTCAAGTGAAACATCGCTGAATTCGCGCCAGCCAATCGCATCCCGAATTGCATTGAGCAATTCCAGGATCATCATCCCTGGGGTCTCGTTCTCCTTGAGGAGGTGGCCCGACGCGCGCAATTGCTTCATGACCGTAACCCGTTCAGGGTGAGCAACTCCCAGGTCTACGAATCGGTCCCACATGAATCGCATACGAGTTCGTGCATCGGCCTGATAGGGGAAGTTCACGAGCGCCCGGTCGAAATCCTGTCGCATCTCCCGGTAAAGCTCGTTCATGAGCTCATCTTTGGTCTTGAAGTAGGTAAATAGCGAACCCTCGGCGACTCCTGCGGCCTTTGAAATAGCCGAGGTTGGCGCATGCGTAATCCCGTGTTCCGCGAAGACGCGGAGCGTTGCTTCCAGGATCGCTTTGCGCTTGTTGTCGCTCTTTGGGCGTGCCATTGGGGATACTCCAAGACCGCTGACTGAATCTTGAGCGCGTACTCAGTCAATTAAATATACCCTAAAACGGCTCCTCAATGCAAGCCTCAATCCTGCAAAATCCGGACAAGATTCTGGCGTGGGAATGGGCGGCTAAGGGTGGGTAAAACCGCCTGAATCGTGGCAACGGTGCGCCACGGTCGGTCGAAAACCGAGGCAAAGGTGGGCCACGGTTTGCGAAAAGTGAGATTCGTGTTTGCACTGCAAACGGTGCATATTTTCCGAAAACCGATGGCGGAGACGGATGGAGGCTGGGTGTCCCGGGTTCTTCGGCGGGTGGCCTCGATCTCACATAGAAATCTTTCAAGTTGGGGGTGGTAAGTGGCCCGGTCAAGCTTCTCACTTCCGGTTCCCCCTCGATGGATTGTGCCCCATCCAAGCCGCGTCGTTTGCGGCTTGGGTGGGAAAGCAAGACCTTTCGCCCTTTCTCAAAGCTACTCCTTCCGGCAACTGGTTGCCACGCCGCGCGGCCGTCCACTGCGACTCGATCTCAACCGCGCCCTTGACCCCGGATGTGTAGTGCCGGAAACTCGACCACGGCCAGTCCTCGGGCCTTTCAACCAGGCCGCGCTTGACCGGATTGCGGTGAATATAACGAATCACCTTGGAGCGGGACTTCTCACCGCGTACGTTGCTGTCGTAGCAGCGGTTCTGCCAAAACATCTCGCGCGGCCCGCGCAGCCTGCGTGAAGTCATCTGCTTGACCGCTTTGAGAAACTGCGCCAGTACAATTTGCGGCGGCTCATTGACGAGCAGATGCACATGCTCCGGCATCAGCACGTAGGCGTAAATCCGCGCCTGATGCCGTGCGCGAGTCTGTTCCAGCACGGCCTCGATTGTCTCCGGGGCTCCAGCCGTTTCCAGCAGCGGCAGCCGGTGAAAACATCTGAAAGTTAGGAAGTGGAGTGATTCCGCCTTTTGAAATCGCTTCAATCCCCTGGGCATGGCGCGGTCCTCGTTCGGAAACGATCTTAGCGCAACACCCGCTCATCGCTAAGAACGCGATGAACGGGGCACAGCTCTTACGGCCTTGCAATCCTCATGACCGGGCCACCTGCCACAGACGACGGAGATCGTCATAGATATGGACAACTCCGTCGTACGTCATTCCCCGGTCTCAAAATCGAGATCGGGGCCACCCGCCGGATAATGTCACAAAGCAGCATCGAGTGGTTGGCGACCTTGCACTTTTATGATGTCTCTCTTCCATACAACAAGCGCATAGATCATCGCTCCAATGTGCAAACCGAAAAGAAGAGCCAAGAGCCACGCAATTCGAGAAGGGATTGATGAACGCTCGACCGCCACCCAATAAATCCACATTGTTACGTAGAGTCCGACTGCCCCAAGCAGTGAATACGCGATACACAGAAACACAAGCGCTGAAGGAAGTCCCGGTAACGACCTGAACCAATCATCAATATGCATATTTGCCCAAATGCTCAACCAAAGAGCCACGCTGAGGGTCATTACTATTGCGTTTGCAATCTCCCACGACGCAATAGCTGCAAACAAGAACCCAGGAATTGCGTGTTTCTTCTTGATTACGTAGTAGCTCATTGACTACTCCTTCCGAGGGCATTCACGCGACCTGAATGCATGCCTGTCTAGTTTTGGTTGGGAAGCACCTTCTTCACAGTGTTATCTATCGCTGCATTGACGTGCTCCTTTACAGCGCCGCCAAATTCTCTCGCTTTGTCGACATCCACGCCCACTTCACCGCCAAAAGCTCCTTCGTGAACTGAAACTCCAATTTCGTCCTTCTTCGCCTCCACTGGTCCCGCCCCCGCGCTCGGCTCACCGAGCTTAGCCTCAGGCTTCTGAATATCCAACTTTCCATCCTTTTCAACTTGCATCTCGACTGACGCGGTTTTCTTGAACTCCGCCGAGCCCGCCTTTACGCCGAGGCTGGCCTCCGCTTTGAGAACAGTCGTTTCACCTTTGACGGTTGCCTTTGTTTCCACCCCCGCCTTCGCCTCAGCAGTACCCTTAACTGCTTGTGTGGCTTTTAACTCGCCACCGACGCCCGGTCCGATACTCACTTTGGCATAGAAGATTGCTTTGAATTTATCCCAAAGTTCCCCGTGTCCGTCCACATCCGCGTGAGACAACGGGTTGTTCTTTACATAGGCGTACAAGTTCAGGCTTTGCGGATTGCTTAGGTCGGCGTACGGTACACCTTCGGGAGTCTTGCTCCAATCAGGCGACATCCAACGCCCCATTGAACTCGCGTAGTACCTGGCCCCGAAGTAGTCGTTTCCTGATTCGGAGTCTCGTTCTTTGCCGGTGAAGTGGTGTTCCGTCGCGTCCGGGCAGGTGCCAGACGGCGTCAGGCCATTGCCGTAGGGCAGGCTGAAATAGTTACTCGTGCATCCGGTTGTTCCGTACTCTGAGCGCTTGGTGCCCAGCCAGTCGTTGAGTGCGAAGATGGCCTCGTTGGCAGCGGGGTCGTAAGTGGCCAGTAGTGCACCCCCCGCGAAGATGTTGGTGTGCGCCCAGGTACTCGTCGAGCCGGAAATGGAAACTTCCGAGACCTGCTCACCACCCAGCCCCAGCACATAGCTTGCCGTCATTGTAATTGCAGAAAGAGCCGGGCAGGCTGTCGGCCACGACGACAGCGAGAGCGTTCCCTTGGCCACACGCGTGCCGCCTGCGCCGTAGACGTACTGGTAATAGGTTCCGGGCAGCACACCATCCTGCACCGCGCACAGCCGTCCCTCGGCGTCGTAGAGGTACTGGTTGCGGCTGTCGTTGGTTGCGTTGCCCGCCAGGTCGTAGGTGAATGGTTCAATTGTCATATTTGCACCGGGACGTCGGAGACACCATCGACCCCGAAGATGCGGCGGTAGCGGTCGATTTCGGCTGGCGGTCCCATGGCCTTGGAGTAGTTGTCAGACAGCTTGACGGCGGGGCGGCCATCGACCTCGCTCAATTTGCAGACCAGGCTCACCGGGTCGAAGCTCTCGTCGCCGAGCGGATTGCAGTTCCGAAAATCATTGGTGAGATAGGTTCCCCAGCCGGCGCTGAAGCGAATGCGCCGAAGGGGGCTCCATTTGTCCTTGCCCATGAAGTCGGCGGCGCTCTTGAAGTCCTGCGGCGTCGCGCCGTTGCGGAGGGTGCCGCCGAACCATGCGTGGAGGGCGAGAATCACGTCCACGTCAAGAGCATCGGAGGCGATGAGGCGCTTGTTGCGGGGATCGCATCCGCGCTGCGTGAGCCACTGAACGTATTCGTCTCCCGCAACGAAGGGGTCTTTGCTGTCAATGCGCTGGCCGGTCCAGTTGGTGACCCAGTCGGGCGCGTCGCGCAGGAACTGCGTGGTGCCGAAGGTGTCGGGAAGCATGATGAGCAATTCGCCCTGGTAGGTCTGCTGCCAGAGCTCGAGCATGCGGTATTGCGCGGCTTTCACTTCTTCATCGCTGTCGGCAAGCGCGGCCATGGCCATGGGCAGCTCGTGCGCGTTGGTGCCGATGGCTTCAAGATCGTGCTTGTAGGCCAGGTAAGTATTGGAGCTGCCTGCAAACACCGGGCCCAGCACGTCGCTCATGGCCTTGACGACATATTCCTGCCACAGGAAGCTGTGGCGGCGGCGGGTGCCAAAGTCGCTGACGTTCAATCCAGGCACGCCGCGAAGCCGCTCCATCTTGCCCCACAGGCGGGTCTTGGCGCGGGCGTAGAGAATGTCGAGTTCGAACTCGGTGAGGCGCTTGAGGTTGGCGCGGGTTTTCAACTCGTCAATGACCGAAAGCGCATAGATCTCCCACATGGTTGATTGGGTCCAGAGGCCTTCAAAGCGGAGGGATATCTGCCCATTTTCGATGGAGAGATCGAAATCGGAGAGGCGGAAGTCGCGATCGAGCCACTCAAGAAACGCGGGCTCGAAGATGCCGCGCCGTCCATAGAATGTGTTGCCCGCGAGCCAGATCAATTCAGACTTGTGGAAGCGCAACCTCCTGGTTGCTTCCAACTGCTCGCGCAGCTCGTCGACGCTGACAATCTCGCCGAGGGGTACGGTGGAGGAACGGTTGATGAGCGCGAACGTGGCGCGGGTCGTCGGGAAATGCTTCCAGATGAACTGGAGCATGAGGAGCTTGTAGAAATCCGTATCGAGCAGCGACCGCACAATGGGATCCAGTTCCCAGTTGTGGTCGTGCGCGCGTCTGGCGAGGTTAATAATCACGGTTAGCCTACTCTAAAGCAATTCGGGTTGGCAGCTGATATCTGCGGCGATTGTGCCGGCGCCGGAGGGTGAAGCAAGACGATTCACCTCATGCGGAGCTGGCAAGGTGGGCGCCGCAGGACCGCCGAACTACGAGCCGGGTTGAGACGAGCACATCGCGGAATGGCAGCTCGGGATGTTCCAGCCTCTCGAGCATCGTGGCCATGGCCACAGCGCCGATGCCCGCGCAATCCTGGTGGACAGTGGTCAAGGGAACGGGCAGCAGGCTGGCGTATTTCACGTCGTCCATGCCGATGACGCGCACATCTTCAGGAATGCGCAGGCCGAAACCGAGAAGGACCTGCATGAGGCGCGCGGCAGTCAGGTCGTTGGCGCAGACGATGGCATCGGGACGAACCGCGTCCATCATGGTACGGACAAAGGCTTCGTCCTGCGGACTTCCGCGCCAGACCGGGTCATGCTCCGGCGTGATGCCGAAGCTGCGCAGGGCCTCGTGGAATCCGGTGATGCGCGCGTCGACGGTGTTGGCTGCGTGCTCCTCGCCCAGAAAGGCCGGACGGCGAGCGCCCACGCGCAGCAGATGGGTTGTGGCGATATAGCCGGCGCGACGATTGTCCACACCGACCAGGTCGTGCGCGGAGCGATCGGGATAGGGCATGTAGCAGCGATCGAGCAGGACGACGGGAATCTCCGCCCGCTCCAGGGTTCGCGCAATGCGGCGGTTCACGGCGTCTTTCTCTCCGGTCAGCTCAAGTGGAGCGAAAAAGACTCCTGAGACTTTCTGCACAATAAAGGAATGAACCATCTGCTCGGCTTCTTTTGCGGTCTCACGGACTGCGGTGGATGTGTTTCCCCACAGGAGCGCGTCGGGCCGGGCAAATGCGGTGCGCATCATGCCATGGCAAATGGGCTCGAAAACTTCAGTCAATCCGAGCTCGGGAATGAGGAGGCCGAAAGTGCGACCGGTGACCTGGTGTGGTCCCTGCACGTGCGTGCCTGCGCCGGGCCGCCGCGTGACCAGGCCCATTCGCTGCAGGTCGAGGACCGCCTTGGCAACGGTAATTCGGGAAGCGGCGAAAAGGTTGCCGAGTTCCGCCTCACTGGGGAGCCTGTCGCCCGGCTTTAGTTCGCCGGACTGGATGCTGGCGAAAAGATGGTCGAAGACGCGTCGGTGCTTGGCGATGTGCTGCCCGGGTTCGGCTTCAGCGGGAGGCGTCAACTTGCTCGCCGACTTTCGTGGTCGTGCCATCGACTCGCCCTTCCGTGTCCGCCTGAAGTCTTGCGGCCAAAATGCGGCCCCATTTGTTGAAAACATTAAAGGATGAGACAAAGATTTGTCGATGCAATTCCAGGTGGGCGAGGAGCGGAAACCGGCATGCTCAGAGTGGGGATGGTTGGGTTGGAATTGCGGCAGGAAACGATGGTTTGTGCGCACAAACGATTGTGCTCGCTAGGCTTGGTGAAGCTTGTGCTGCGATGGCGAATCCTTCAGCCGGTAACTAAGGCCGGTGCTGATCAAGCGGAGACGCGATCTTTGTCTTTCCAATTTCAAATGTTTTAAGCGTGACCGGATGGAGCGCTTTCGAGTCTTCGCGGATGCGATACGTGCGGTCTACCGCGACGTTGCGGAAATGCTGCCGAATGCCGGAGGCGGGCCACCAGATCTCGATTTCACGAATGGATTTGGCATGCCCGACGCCGATGTGCTGGCGCATAGGGTTGCCGCCGAAACTTGAAACAGAGCCGACAGCCCGGTAGATGGATCGCTCGCGCCCTCCTTCGACGATTGTGACCTTGATGCGCGCTCCGAAGGCGGCGCGGTTGCTCCTGACTCCCCGCAGCATCAGCGTGACCCAGTGGTTGCCGTGCCCGGGGTTCCGGTAGAGAGCCGGCATGTAGACATCGCCGGGAAAGGCGCCGCCGAGTTCCTCAAAGACGTCCTCGTTGCCGTTGTTTTCGATATCGGCAAAGGCGATGGCGTGGCCTTTTTGAAGATTGCCGAAGCCGCCTGAAGTGGTCACGTCCTGAAAGTAGCGGCCCTGGTCATTGCGGAACATCCGCTTGGGCAGCAGGGACTCGTAAGAGGATTCGCCGAGGCCGAGGTAGACATCAAGCCAGCCGTCGTTGTCCAGATCGCCAAAGTTGGCGGCCATGGTGGTGATGGCGCGATCGAGCCCATCGGCGTGCGGCTCGTCGGTAAACGTACCGTCGTGGTTATTGCGAAACAGGTGCGAAACCGAGCCGTGGTGCGGCTTGCCGAATTCGAATAAGCCTACGTCGTCCATGGACGTTGTGGAGTAGCCGCCGGCGAATATGTCGAGCCAGCCATCGTTGTCGTAGTCGAAGAACCAGGTGGGGAAGGTGTAGCGATTACCACCCAATCCGGACTGTTCCGTCACGTCGGTAAAGGTCCACTCGCCGGTTTCAGGATGTTGCGGGTCGCGCGGCCCATCGTTGCGGAAGAGATAGCTTTGCCCGAACATGGTGGAAACATAGAGGTCCGGCCGGCCATCATTGTTGTAATCGCCCCAGGCCACGCCTTTGACGAAGCCGAGATTGGAGCCGAGCCTGCCGGGCACTGCTCCGGGCGCCTTGACCAGCGTGAAGGTACCGTCGCGGTTGTTGTGAAACAACTGGCAGGGGTGCACGTCGCCGGGCTTTGATTCGTGGCCGACGAATAGATCGAGCCAGCCGTCGCCGTCATAGTCGGCCCAGGCAGCAGTCTGCGTAGGACCTGCGGTAAGAAGTCCTGATTCTGCGGTGACATCGTCAAAGGTGCCGTCGCCGTTGTTCCTCAGGAGCGACAACGGATACTCGCCGAACTTGCCCCACCAGGCTCCGCGTAACACCAACACATCGGGATGACCGTCATTGTTGTAGTCAGTGAGTACGAGATTCAGACCGCCTATCTCATCGCTCAGCCCCGCCTGTTTGGTTCGGTCAGTGAATGTGCCGTCGCCATTGTTGTGAAAGAAGTGCATGTGATCCAGAGGCCCCGATGAGGACAACATCACATCCAACAGTCCGTCCCCATCAAAGTCCTCCACAATCGCGCCGCCGGAGAGTTCCATTGCGTTGATTCCCGCGATGCCCGCAACATCGGGAAAGTAGCCGATGTCGTATTCGGATTTGAACAGGTCGGGGGGTGCGAGCCATTGTTTCGGCACGTCTCCCGGGTAACGCCCCAGCTGCATGTAAGCGATGTTCAGGAGCCAGCGGCAAATGTAGCAGCCGGGATTCAACTCAAGGGTGCGCGTATATTCACGGACTGCGCCTTCAGCGCCGCGTTTCTTTCTGTGCAGGCCGCTGCCGCGCAGGGGCAGATTGCAGGAGAGCGCATTATGCATGCCGACGCAGTTCTCCTGCTCGCCCAGACGCAAATAAGCAAGCGCGAGCTCCTGATGAATGGCGGCCTGGATCGATCGCGGCACCTGATCGCCCAGCGGCTCAATGCGCTTTAGGAGCGCTTCAAGGGTTTCAACGGCCCGCTCGCTGCGCCCTGCCCGCGTCTCCTCGTTGCCCAGTTCCATGCGCACGGCGACCTCATCGCGGAGAGAGAGCGGCTTGCTCAGGAGCAACTCGTAGTACGGAATGCGGTCGAAAGGTTTGCTGGGATCGCTCTTCCAGTCGGATGCGTCAAAGATGGCTTTGAGGCGGAGGCCCATGCGGCGTGCGCCTTCTCCGTGAGGCAAAGGGGCAATGCGAACCGGAATCTGATCGGGCGGTTGGGATTGCTCAGTGTTTCCGGGCTGCCTCTGCGGCTGACCGGAAATCTGGCTCCCCATTCCAACCTGCGCTCCAGTAGGAACGGGAACCTGGCTGGAATCCGGCACCGGGGTTTGCGCGCACGCCAATGTGCCGGCGACCAGAGCCACAATGCCTGCTATCGCCCTCCGCGCGCCGCGTCGCGGCCCATTGTGAATCATCCAGCTTATCCCTCGATGACCGCAGCAATTCCGTCGCGCACCGCATCATGGAGCGCAGGCATGGCCCCCGGTTGGGAGGCCACCCAACCGCCCCAGCGGTTCCCTGCTTCGTTCAGTGTTTCAAGGCTCGCACCGCGCAGCAGGTAGTGGGTCATGGCAGCAGTGAATGCATCGCCGGCGCCAATCGTGTCTGCCACCTTTACCGGGATGCCGGGATGCTGGTGCCACTCATCGCGCGTGACCAGAAGGCTTCCGTGGCCACCACATGTAACAGCCACCATCTGCAGTGAGGGAAACTCTGCCAGAAGCCGTTCCGCGCCCATCCGCAAGGTTGCGGGCACAGGATCATCCTCTTCGGGCAGGCCCAGGAGAGCCAGCACCAGCGGCATCTCCGCCTCATTCATCTTCACCACCGTGGCGAGTTCGAGCGACTCCTGCACCACTTCGCCGGAGTAGTACGGCGGACGCAGATTGACATCAAAGACCCGCACGCACGACGACGAGGTCTGTGCCGCCAGCGTCTGGATTGTTTGTCGCGACTCCACGCTGCGCTGCGCCAGCGAGCCAAAGCAGATGGCATCGGCTCGCTCCGCCATCTGCACCCATTCGTCGGAAAGCTCCATCGAGTCCCACGCCGCAGGCTGGTGAATGATGTATTCAGGCTGGCCGTCTTTGAATGCAACAGTGACGCGTCCTGTTTCGTGCGTTGGGTCCACCTGCAGGTGGCTGGAATCAGCCGGGAGCGGGTCAAGCAATTCCACCGCCTTGCGCCCCAGTTGGTCACGGCCAATGCGGCTGAGAATGACGGCGTGATTGCCCAGGCGGCCGGCCATCACGGTAAAGTTTGCGGGAGCACCGCCCAGCAGACCGACCGACGAAGACCCGTCGATGGCGACCCCGCCTGCGCGCGGGCCCTCCGGCAAAATATCCCACAACAACTCCCCAATTCCCAGGATCAAACGCGGCTCTTTCAAGGTCGTGCTCCAGGGGGTCAGGGTCGCGGCCCTAAAGCCGCGGGACGGCTCCCTTTGTCATGGCAAACGGATGCCCAATCCTGCCCCGCAGACAGCTTTCTACTATGGAGGGCAACTCGTCAACAACACATGTTGAAATTGGTGCTGATCTGTCAATACTTCAACGCCCATGGTTGCAAATCTCCGGCTTCAACCGGTCCACCGCCAGATGGAGCAGTCTTCGTGGTTGGCCGAGGCATATTCTCCGTCGGGTTGATTGGCCATGATGGCGTGGTCGGCAATGGCATCTGCCCGCGAGCGAAGAATTTTCCCCAGATACAGGCGCGTAAATCCAGGCTGCCGGCCGATGACAGCCTCCTGTTCGTTGTTCACATAGACCAAATCCAATAGGCCCGCTCGCCCGGTGAAATCGGCCGCCAGCGCTTTGAGAAACTTTCGCATGACGGGCGCGCCAAAGGGGTTGAAGAGAAAAGCGAGGCAGGGGTTTGACGGAAACTTGAACTCCGCCGCATCCTTGCACACCACGCGCGTCGAAGTTCGCACCTGGCCCGCCGCGCGCCACAGGGCCAGATTACGGCGCGCAATGCGCACCAACCCAGGATTGAGTTCGACGCCAACCACGTCACGAAACGGCATCTCCGCGGCCAGCAGAAGGGCGCGGCCCATTCCTGCACCTATATCAATGAATGTGAATTCGCCAAGCGGCGCGGCGGGCTTTGTCCGCTGCCAGCGCCGCAGAAGCGCATGAAACACTGACGGCGCAACGCCGTAATAGGCTGTCGCGTGTCGGTCATGCCGGTGCCCGCTCTTCAGATTGCGTCCTGCGATGAGCCCGCTGGTCCGCACACCATGTTCGGCGTCGAAGGGATGGCGCATGAATCCGTCGCCGACTGCCAAACCCGGCAGGAGACGCGGTCTCCCTGCCTGCCTGCGTGCGGCGCCTGCGCTCCGCTCTGCTTTCTCGACTTGCACGATTGCACCTTAGCACAGGCCGCCAATGCATCCGCCGCGGGCCGGCGGCAGCTCCATGTAACTGGCCCGTAGGCTGTTGGGGTTACCATCGCGTGAACCTTGCGCTTGCCGCCGCAAACCGCCGGGTGACAGCGTACCCCGAATCGCGATACGCTGAACAATATTCGCGTCAGGACGCGATGAAGGAGCACTTCAACCCCCCATGCCCATCCAATCCACCTCAAAAATCTGGTACAACGGCAACCTCATTCCATGGGAGCAAGCGACCATCCACGTGATGAGCCATGTGGTTCACTACGGCTCCAGTGTGTTTGAGGGCATCCGCTGCTACGCGCAGCCGCAAGGTTCAGCCGTTTTCAGGCTGCCGGAGCACATGCAGCGGCTGCTTGACTCGGCCAAAATCTATCGAATGGAACTGCCGTTTGGTCTCGACGAGCTTTGCGCAGGTGTGGTTGATCTTATTGAGAGTAATGGTGTTGCTCCGTGCTACATTCGGCCCATCGCGCTCCGCGGCTACGGGGAGATCGGAGTCAATCCGAAGGGATCGCCGATAGAGATCTACATGGCCAATTTTCCCTGGGGCAAGTATGTGGCCGGACACGGGGGCGCAGACGTGTGCATCTCCAGCTGGAACCGGCTGGCGCCGAACACCATGCCCGCCCTCGCCAAAGCTGGCGCAAATTATATGAACTCGCAGCTTATTCGAATGGAAGCCGACATCAACGGCTACGCCGAGGGCATCGGACTCGACGTGAACGGTCTGGTGAGCGAGGGTTCCGGCGAGAACATTTTTGTGGTCCGCAACGGGGTGGTTTACACGCCGCAACTGGCCAACTCGGCGCTTTCGGGAATTACCCGCGACAGCGTGCTGACCATTGCCCGCCACCTGGGCCTCACGGTACTTGAGCAACCGATTCCGCGCGAGATGCTCTACATTGCCGACGAAGTTTTCTTCACCGGCACGGCGGCCGAGGTCTCGCCCATCCGCTCCATCGACCGAATCCTTGTCGGCGACGGCAAGACGGGCGAAATCACGCAGAAGATTGCAGACGAGTTTTTCGCCATTGCAAATGGGCTGAAGCCCGACCGCTTTGGCTGGCTGACGCCGGTCAAAGTAAACGCCAGCGAACCCGTTACCGCGTAACAGTCTTGAAGTTTCGGGGAAATACAAAGGGCGGCCTTCGCCGGGCCGCCCTTTGTCTCGATTTTGAGAACTGGAAAGCACGCCCACAATCCAGCATTCTCCCCCATCTATGAGAAACTAAACATACGGCAATTTCTCTGGGGCTGCCCGTGTGTGCGCCCAAATAATGGCCTAATTTCAACTTCATCCGGCCCGCGGAGCCGCTACCCCGCTGCGGCCCAGACATAGGAACCAGAAACACCATGCTCAGTGTCAGCAACGTCACCATGCGTTACGGCTCCAAGATCCTGTTTGAAGAAGTCAGCGTCAGCTTTGTCCCCGGCCGCCGCTACGGACTCACCGGGCCCAACGGCTCCGGCAAATCCACCTTCATGAAAATCCTCACCGGCGAACTCGACGCGCAAAAAGGCACCGTCGTCCGCCCGCGCAAATTCGGCGTTCTCCGTCAGGATCAGTTCGCGTTCGATGCTTATCGCGTCATCGACACCGTCATCATGGGCAACAAGCCGCTCTGGGCTGCCCTGGAAGAGCGCGACCGCATCTACGAGAAGCCCGAGCTGACTG
The DNA here is from genome assembly GCA_963780515.1 of uncultured Acidobacteriaceae bacterium. Classification (GTDB taxonomy): domain Bacteria; phylum Acidobacteriota; class Terriglobia; order Terriglobales; family Acidobacteriaceae; genus Telmatobacter. The sequence continues at coordinate 128,488 of CAWACG010000002.1, read as the reverse complement.
ACGCCGACGGCATGCGGCTTGGCGAACTTGAAGGCGTGATCGGCGACGAAGATGGTTACACCGCTGAAGCCGACGCCGCTGTGCTCCTCGATGGCCTCGACATTCCTGAATCGCTGCACGAACGCAAAATGTCCGAGCTGCAGGGCGGCCAGAAAGTCCGCGTCCTTCTCGCCCAGGCCCTTTTCGGAAAACCTGAAGCCCTGCTCCTCGACGAGCCCACCAACTACCTCGATCTCGACTCCATCCACTGGCTGCAGGATTTCCTGCACGGACTACGACGGCACGCTCATTGCCATCTCCCACGATCGCCATTTCCTCAACAGCGTCACCACCCACACCGCCGACATCGATTACCAAACCATCATCGTCTACACCGGCGGATACGACGAGATGGTGATGGCCAAGACGCAAATCCGCTCCACCCTCGAATCGCAAAACGCGCAGCGCGAAAAAAAGATTGCCCAGCTCAACGACTTCATCGCCCGCTTTGCCGCCGGAACCCGCTCTTCGCAAGTCACCAGCCGCCGCAAGGAAGTCGAGCGCCTGCAGACCAACGAGCTCGCCCGCTCCAACATCCAGCGCCCCTACATCCGCTTCGATCAGACGCGCCCCAGCGGCAAGCACATTCTCGAGTTCAAGCACATCACCAAGCTCTACGACGATCACAAGGTCATCGACGGCTTCACCGCCAACGTGCTGCGCGGCGAAAAAATCTGTCTCATGGGCCGCAATGGCGCCGGCAAGACCACCCTGCTCAAGAGCCTGCTCAACAACTATCCAGGCCTCGCCGACAAGGAATTCACTCTCGACTCAGGCTCCGTCTTCTGGGGACACGAAGCGCAGATCGGCTATTTCCCGCAAGACGTCGGCGCCACCATCGAGCACGGCCTCACCGTCGCCGAGTGGCTCCATCGCTGGAACCCCCAGGCCCACGTCGAGGAGATTCGCGGCATCCTCGGCCAAATGCTTTTCAGCGGCGAAGAAGGCGACAAGCAGACCAAGGCATTGAGCGGCGGCGAACAGGCGCGCCTCGTCTTCTGCAAGCTCATCCTCACCAAGCCCAACATCCTCATCTTCGACGAGCCCACCAACCACCTCGATCTCGAAGCCATCAACGCCCTCAACATCGCCCTCCAGCGCTACGAAGGCACGGTGCTTGTTGGTCACCCATGACCACGACCTGATCGACGAAGTCGCCACCCGCCTCTGGCACTTCGACGCCAACGGCATCGAAGACTTCCAGGGCCCCTACGAGGAGTGGAAGGGCAAGCACAATTGACTTGTAACGACAGCATTGCGAGAGGCCTCGAATAGCCGATGAATTGGAAGCCCATCGGCGAGGAATTACTCCTGGACCTAATCAACAAGGGCAGAGAGCAAATGAACCCTCTTGAGCGAAGGTTTTGGGATGCCATTTGCATCGCGCCCGAAAAGTGGCAGTTGACGCCGTTCGGAGACCTTCGTGGTGGGTTGTGGGTGGTCGCGATTCTCGGCAATACAGTTGTCTGGTACAACGACATCGAGGATGGATTCAACCGTTCCCGGTATGAACGCCTCGGAATCATCCCTCAAAGTGAATACTGGTGCAACCAGGATCAACTGCAATGGACGATTCGACAGTTGATGGGGATAGTTGCCACTGGCGAGAATCCGGGGGGACAGGCCGGTGCACCGATCGCAGGCGAATACACTTCTTAACGCAGTTTCATCCCGCGGGGCCGGAGAGTTTGAGTTTCCCATCGCTTGTCGACCTAAAGTCCGATTGACCAAAAACATTGCAAAAATGGTATAATCATTCCATGCGATGGTCCGTCGGATTTCTCGATGAGGAAGCCAAGGCCGCACTTGACGCTTTTCCAATCGATATCCGAGCCAGTTTCCAGCGCATCGTGGAACTGATTCAGGCCAATGGTCTGGAGAGAGTCCGCGAGCCTTACTTGAAACATCTTGAAGGTCCGCTCTGGGAGATGCGCCTCAAAGGCAAAAGCGGAATTGCACGCGCCGTTTACGTTACAGCAATCGGCATGCGCATCGTCGTCGTCCATGTCTTTGCCAAGAAAACGCAAAAGACGCCGCGAAAGGAAATCGTCCGAGCCCTGAAGAAGGCGAAGGAGGTTCAATGAAACAGAAATTCATCTCCGTAGAAGAATCGTTCAAGAAATGGAAGAAGGACTCCAAGTACATCGCAGCTTATCAAGCGCTTGAAGAGGAGTTCGCCCTCGCGTCCGCCATGATCAAGGCTCGGGCCGAAGCCGATATGACGCAAGAACAGGTTGCCAAGGCGATGGGAACGACCCAGGCCGTGGTGGCACGCCTTGAAAGCGGCAAGGTTCTCCCATCGACCCGGACGCTTGAACGATTTGCGAAAGCCACTCGCACACGCTTGCGCATCAGCTTCGCGCGCGAAACCTTGAGCCACGAAGTCTCCCGATGAAGGCAATGCCCGCAAGAACGAAAAGCACGGCGTCTCCAAGGCAGAAGTGGAGCAGGTCTTTCTCAATGCCCCGCTTATTGTGGCCGAAGACCTGAAGCACAGCAAGCAGGAGCCTCGATTCCACGCGCTCGGCCGCACAGATCTGGATCGCCGCTTGCACATAACCTTCACCGAGCGCGGCAAAGGAACCCTGATTCGTCCCATCTCGGCGCGCGACATGAGCCGGAAGGAGAGAGACCTCTATGAACAAGCCGTCCAAGCCAATCCCTAAGTTCTCCAGCGAGGCCGAGGAGCGTGCCTTCTGGGAGTCGCCCAAAAACGACAGCACAAGCTATGTCGATTGGACCAAGGCGAAGCTTGCGACCTTTTCGAAGCTGCGCCCGTCCACTGAAACCATTTCCCTGCGCATGCCGGAAGATGTGCTGAACACGATCCGCAACCACGCGCGCAAGCTCGATGTGCCCTACCAGTCGCTGATCAAGCTCTGGGTTGCAGAGAAGGCCGCAGAAGTCGCCCGCTCCTCGCGGGCCACAGGGCGCGGCGCGCGATAACCGAAAGGGTTGTGCCGCAGGCGGAGGATCACGAGCGGTATGCGGGATTCACCCCCGGCAGCATAGGGGCATTTCGCGAGAAGGGTTGAGTCCCTGCAGACCGCCGCTTCCGCTCATGCCAGTTATCCCGGAGACTACATAAACCCAGTTCATGCTTGACGTTGCCTCTCGCGCGGTGAAAAACTTTGCCCAACAGGTGTGTGTGTCGCGCACTTCCGATTGACTTTACCTCTCATGTTGAGGGACTGTGAACACCAGACTCTTTAGTGCGTACAGCCAGGCCAGCAAGCGACCGCTCGCCACCAGAATCACGGTGATCGACTCCGTCATCGAGCCGATCAAGGTCCTTAAAATCCTGCTGGAAGGAATCACCCCGACCGACGAAACGGGAATCTGGATTACCCGCTTCTCGGGCCTTCCTGTCGCGCGCTCCTTCTCTCCCTTTGACCTTGTCTATCTCGACGACGACTTTCGCGTGGTTCACACCGTTGAGATAACGCAAAAAAGCAACTTTGTGCCCTTCAAAGGGCTACCCACCAGCGCCCTCGTTTTGCCGCCTGACAGCATCGTTCTCTCCAAAACCCACGCGGGAGATCGGCTTGCCATCTACGCCTACGATCCGGCAACGGCTTCCGCTCAACGCCGGCAGGTGATACCGCCTGCAAAGCAAGCCGCGAAACCCCCGCCTCCGCCCGCAGCCGCAGCCCCTGCGCCACAGGCAAACATCACGCCGGAGCGGGTGCAGGTGGCAACTCCTGTGGCCACGACTCTGCAGGGTGAAGTGCTAAGACCCGCGAAACCGGCGCAATCTCAGCCTGTCGCTTCCCAATCCCTTCCAGCAGCCGCAGTTCCGCAGATTTCGGAACCGCCGAAGCCGCTCGCGCCGCCGGAAGTGATCCCCCAGCGCGCAGAGAAGTCGACCGCGGCTCCTGTGCCTGTCGAAGAAAAGCCGCTTCAGCCGGTCAGCGAACCCGCCTCTCAACCAGCGCCGGAACCTGCCGCCGTCACTTCGGCTGAGCCTGCGACTGTCGCCGCCGCACCCAGCCCAGCGGCTTCCGTTCCTCCCGCTCCTGGGGACGAACCTGCCCCTGCGGCTTCTCCAGACTCAGCGGTCGCGGCTCCTGCTCCCCCCGAACCGCCTGTTCCAGAAACCGCCTCCGCCGAGCCCGTTCCTGCGGCGCCGGTTGCGGGGTACCCCGCTCCCGTTGGGACCATTTCCGAGGTTTCCGCCCCGACTGCGGCCATCGAAGCGCCCACTGAAGCGCCGATTGAATCACCTGCCGGCGCGCCCGGCGACGCGCCGGCAGAGGCTGAACCCGTTGCTGCAACCGAACCCGACCAGAGTCCTGCGCTTGCCAAAGCGGAGACACCGTCGACCGCGCTTTCACAGCCCGACAAGACGCCGTCTGCACCCCCGGCCGAGGCAGACACCGGTCTCATCCAGCAGCCGTGGTTCTCAGAACCGGGTGCCCAGGATGCTCTTGCCGCGGAGTCCGCGAGCGACAGCCCGGATAGTGAGAGACAGGAGGGCGACGATCAGGACGACACTCTCCAGCTCGGCATCCAACGGCCCCAGGATCACTTGAACGTTGCCCGGCGCTGGGACGTCAAGCTCCTCTACACCTTCTTTCCCGAGCTTCATCCCTCCTTCAGGCCTGAACTCCAGATGCCGAGCGTCGATCCGCTGAAGTACATGCAATCCCAAGAAGAGAATGGCAGGATTTCGACCAAACTCCAGCTGCTTTCCTGGCTGTATCCCGACCTCGAACTTGAGACCCTTGAAAAGAGACAGCGCGAGCAGCGCCGCGCCCCGCGCGTTGCCAACCCGGGATTGGTCGGCTACTTCTACAGCTCGGGAAAGGCAGAGCCGCATGAAATCTCGAATTTCAGCGTCACCGGTTTCTACATGAAGACCGATGAGCGCTTTTTGCCCGGCACCGTGATTCGGGTTACGCTGCAAGTGGCAGGCACCGACGGCACAAACCCCGGAGATTCGCTCACCCTGCATTCGAGAGTGGTCAACTGGGACGAGCACGGCGGCGGCTTCGAATTCGTTCTCCCCGGCTTCCTCGAGTAACCCCCTAAAGCAAGTCACATCTGCCCGGTGCCCCCTGGACGATCGGGCTACACGAAAGTGCGCCCATTTACAACTTCCGAGGAATCACTTTTTTTGAGTACCTTCGATACTCTACGTTCGCGAGGTCAAATATGACACAGAATATCTATCGCACAACGTTCGACGAGGCAGGCTCGGAACTGAATGAGGTACTCGCAAGGATGGAGCAGCTTCGCCAGCACCAACAGCTCATCGAAAGAGCCATCGAGGCTCTTGAGCCCTACTGTGCAGTCAACGCAGAGTCCGTGGCTACGATTCAGCCGTCAGTAACGACCATCCCGGCTGAATTCGTTCGCCATGAGCCGGCCCCCGAGCCGATTCCTTTCCCGGTTCAGGAAGTGGTTGCGAACTTCGACGCACCGCAAAGCGAACCGGTCCCGGAACCGACCGCTGACCCGGTTGCTTCGCGGATTAACAGCGCTCTTTGGGATTGGAACCTCAGCGCCGCCCGGTTGCAGACGGCCAGCTAATCGGCGGGTTGACCGTCTTCGGCACGCGGAAGGAAATGTGTGCCTCGGGCTGGTCCTCAACGTGGTCAAAGGCTCCATGCTTTGAGTCCGCGGCCTCTCGTCGCACCCCGCGCAGCAAGCGGATCTGATGCGCGGGCGAAACCAAGACGATTTCAGAGCCCAAACTGGCGCAGATGATGATCCAGGTGCAGGTAGCCCCAGCGCATCCATTCGGCTTCTGTCATCGGTCCGAAAATCGGATGCACCTGCAGTTCAAATCCACGCGGCTTCCGCGTGAATCGCTCAAGCAATTCCCGCAGCGTATTTAAATCGCTTTCAATCTCCGCCGGCTTCGTGCCACCCACCCCTGCCTTGCACTCCGGCATGGTCGATACGCCATGCGGCCACTGCATCGGCAGGCTCAGCGCCGCCCACTTCATGAGGGATCGCGGAAACCTGTTTCTGATTGGGCTTGCGTCCGTTTCCCCCATGCTCACGCGCAGCGCATCGCTCAAGTGGCAAACCATTTCCGCCACAGTCATCCTGCCCCATTGCCTCTGACTGGCCGGCCCAATTGCGCGAAGCCGCTCCAGAATCTCCCGCTTGTTCTCAGAATTAGCAAGTGTTTTCATCTCTGCCCGCGACAATTCTAGCCGAATGCCAAGCTCGCCCCTGATCGCATGAGCAATTGACATCCGCACCCGTTCCATCGTGTAATTGACTTGTTGATTTGGGTGAAGGAGTTCACCCCGCGGCAACCCTGGAAGAATCGTTCCAGGCCTTGCTCCTTAACCGCTGTCCTTCAAGAGACCGGACAGATGATGACTCCTGACAGGGAATCCTGTTGCGGAGTCATATCCCGGCGAGATCCCCCTGAAATAACGGTACTGCCATGAGACGCAAGAGTCTGAACGTGTCTCCAGTACCTTGCGAAACAGCGCGCGGAATTGCGTACTGTATAACCTGAAACAAGGGGAGAGCAGCATTGCAGAAATACTTTTTTATCGCCGCCGGCGGCGCGCTTGGTTCCATCGCCCGCTACTGGGTCGGCTCCGTCATCGGCGGCCGCATGGGAACGCGCTTCCCCTACGGCACCTTCGTCATCAACGTGACCGCATGCATCATTATCGGCTTCTCGCTCACCTACCTCAGCAAACGCGTTGAATTGAACCCCGCGTGGCGCTATCTCATCCCCGTCGGTTTTGTCGGCGCGTACAGCACCTTCTCAACCTACGAATGGGAGACGCTTTCCACACTCCGCTCCGGCGCCTTTGCGCTCGCGGCCCTCTATGCGGTCGGCAGCCTCATCCTCGGACTGGCCGCTACGTGGTGCGGCGCCCTGCTCGCCGACATCATTTAGCGCCTCTCGACGAACTGTGTTCGTTGCACTAGAATCCTCAGTTACTTCCACGGTGATTGCATGTTGAATCCTGGAAAAGCCGTCAAGGTCACCATCTACCTCAGCGAGGGCGCGACCCACCACGGCGTTCCGGTGTATTCCAGCATCCTCGACTTTCTCTTCTATCGCGGAGTCGCAGGCGCCACCGTCCTGAAGGGCATCGCCGGTTTCGGCGCCGACCATCACATGCACTCCGCCCATACGGTTGAGATTTCCGATCACCTCCCCCTCAAAATCGAGTTCATTGAGTCGCGCGAAAAAGTGGATGCACTGCTCGGCAAGCTCGAAGAGCTGGCCGGCACCGGCCTCATCGAATTGCAGGAAACCACCGTCGCTAAGCCCGCGCAGGTCTCCAAACCGGCCAAGACCGCCGCTCCCGCTCACCTCAAAATCCTGGGCAAGGCCCAGATGATGCGCATCTACCTCAGCGAAGAAGACCGCTGGAAGGACAAGCCCCTCTACAAAGCTCTTGTTGAGGCCATGCGCGCCAACGACATCGCCGGGGTCACTGTCTATCGTGGCATCCTGGGCTACGGTGCACACCGCCGCATGCACCAGGACAAGGCGCTGCTCTCCACTCACCACGGATCGGTCATGCTGTCGGCCATTGACACCGCCGAAAAGCTCCGCGCCTTTCTGCCTCTCGTCGACCAGATGGTCGAGGAAGGATTGGTTGTCTTCTCCGACGTCGATATCATCAAATACGCCTACCGCGCCCTCGACGCGGGGGACGAAGCGGCAACCACCCCGCACAGTTCCCCTTCTGACTCAACGAGGCTGCCATGAAAGAACAGTTCCCCGCGCGCATGGTGCGCATCCATTTTGGCGAGGACGACCGCTGGCAAGGCAAACCTCTGCACGAAGCCATAATCGCAAAGTGCAAGGAGCTGGGTATCGCCGAAGCCATCGTATTTCGAGGCATTGAGGGTTACGGCTCCGGCAGCCGAATCCGGCGCTCTGGCCACTGGACGTTTTCCAAGGACGCACCCATCCAGCTCAGCATCATCGACACGGAAGAACAGATTGCCAGGCTTCTCCCCTTCCTCGACGCCGTGGTCCAGGAGGGCCTTGTCGCCACCTCTGCCGTCGAGGCCGTCCGCTATACCCGTCCGGAAGCGACGCCCAACGCCAAGTCCTGATTCATCTGCAAATCAACAACCAATCCTCCCGCAACCGCTTAACGCCTCAAGCATGTGCGGTAAATCACAGCACCCTCGTCAATCGATCCCTACTCTAAATGCAAATCCTTAGAGTAGGATCAATGCTAACCACTATGGCAGAGAGCGGAAACGAACCCACTATCAAGAACCTGCTGGCCGCCTATCAGGGCGAGACCAATGTCAACGCACGCTACAAAGCCTTCGCCGTCAAGGCGGATGCCGACGGGCTGCCTGGGGTGGCCAGCCTGTTTCGCGCCGCCGCGCGCGCTGAGCAGGTCCACGCCACCAATCAGTCTCGCGTACTTCGCCAGTTGGGCGGCGAAGCACGCGCCGAAGTCTTCGCATTTAAAGTCCAGGGCACCCTCGACAACCTCAAAGCCGCTCTCGCCGGCGAACAGTACGAGATCGAATCGATGTATCCCGGATTCATCACCGAAGCGATGGCCCATATTCACGCCACTGCCGCGCGCGCCTTCACCTGGGCCCTGGAGGCTGAAAAGACACACGTCCGGCTCTACAAGAAGACCATCGCCGCGGTGGAATCCGCCCAAGGGGACTCCTGGATCAAGGCTCCCTGCAACTTCTACGTCTGTCCGGTCTGCGCCTGCACGTCTGAGGAGCGGGAGCCAATGAACTGCCCCATCTGCCAGTACCCCTCTGACCGGCTCGAGACCGTCAGCTAGATTGCCTTCGTGATCGTCAGCCGCCACGCTGCCGCGATCTGTCGTAGCGTGCGCTGTCCCGTCTACTTCACTGAAGTGAACGGCGATGCGGGCAGCCCAGCCGCGTTAAACAGGTTGCACTGCGGGCTGTTGGCCCACCCATAGCGCACATAGACCGGCTCTGCAACTTCGGGGCTCGTGGCCAACACCGTTTCTCCGTCAACCTTTGCCGTCGCAGGCTGGAACTTGCCATCCTGTCCGGCAACCTCGAACCCTGTCACCTCTCCGCCCTTCGCCATCAATCCCTTTGCGTCGTCAAACCAGGCACGAATCGACGCCCCCTCCGGTGTCGCCTCCCTGAAAAGCGGGCCGGAATAATCGACAGCCTCGCCATAGCTGAGAGCCCTTGCCGCTCGAGCCAACCGCAGGCCCACGTCCACCTTGTCGGTGGGGTGCACGTTGTCCGGGTTGCCGATGTCGATGGTCACGGCCATGGCAGTGTTCTTCATTTCCAGCGTCTTCAACTGCTGCTCCCGCAGCGTGGCCCAGTCTTCAGCCGAAGTCGACTTGAAGTTGGAAATCTGCACATAAAGAAATGGGAAATCGCCAATTCCCCACTCCCGTCGCCAGTCCTCGATCATGGCGCGGAAAATGTGGTTATAAAGCGGAGCGCGCTCCAGTGCGCTGTTGCTCTCTCCCTGGTACCAGATCACGCCCCGGATCGGCAGCGGCGTCAACGGTGCAATCATCCCATTCCAAAGCAGCCCAGGAGCCCAGCTATTCAGCGGCGGGTGCCAGGGAAACTCCGGCGCCGGCTTGCCCGAGGCCTCGGCTTCCTTGCGCTGCCGATCCTCGTCTTTTTCTTCCAGCATCCCCACTGCCTCGTGGTCCGTCATCTTGCCCCTCGAAACAAACAGCGGAGCCAGCGACGCGTCTTCTCCCAGCGCGGTCAGGCGCGTCCACGATTCAACCACCGTACCACCCCAGGTCGAGTCAATCACCCCCACCGGCACGTGTTCGCGTTGCTCGATCTCCCGCGCAAAGTACCATGCCACCGCGGAGAAGTCCCGCGCCGTCTCAGGACTGGAAACCACCCACTCATCCGTCTCGACATTCTCGCGCGCGTAATCCGCGGCAACCTTCTTCACCGTCAGCAATCGGATATTCGGATTCGCTGCGTGGGGAAGGTCCGCTGCGGCCGTCGCCGCCTGGCGCATCGCGAACTCCATATTCGACTGCCCCGACGCCAACCACACGTCGCCAACCAGCACATCGTCCAGTGTGATCGTTTGCGCCGGCGTCGCGCCTGCGGCCGCTCCCTGCACTGTCATCTCAAACGGGCCGCCCGCTGTTCCCGGCTTCAGATAGAGGCTCCAGCGTCCCAGCCGACCAGTCGTGGTCGACTGGCTTTCGCTCCGGAAAGTCACTGTAACTTCCTGACCCGGCGTCGCCATGCCCCAGACGTGTACTGGCAGCTCGCGTTGCACCACCATGTGGCTGGTAAGAATGGTAGGCAGAGTCACCTGCGCAGACAAAGCTGCACCCGGCAAAAGAACGAGAAGCAAAAGCGAATGAAGTTTCAAGGCGCCCTCACGCATAGATTTTGCGGTTGGCTTCGGGGTGATCCGAAAGCAGCCAATTTCCAGAAAGAGAACGTTATCAGAGTTGCCCTTGCCGCGTCAGCCTATTGCCAGGCAACCGGCATTCGCAACATTTTCCCTGCAGCCGTGTCCAACCTTGAGATGTTTCTTTCTGTACCTGCGGAAGCGCGCTCGTTTTCGGGCACCCGACGCACGTTTTCAAAGTGACTTCCTGTACTCGCCGTTTCATTTGAACTGAAGCCTTTTCGCCGATTTTTTGCATCATACTAGAGGCTGGATCGACAACCAGACCAAGGAGGACTGATGCCCTCGTTGCGTACCCCGCGCACAATCGCATTCGCTCTCATGGCCCTGGCGCTCGTATTTGCCTGTCCGCGCTGCCATGCGCAGGCTGCCCTGCTGATGGAAGAGCCATATGGCTTCTTCGGAGCGATCAACCCCACTGGGCATACCGCAGTTTACTTCCAACGTGTCTGTGCCGAGACACCAGTCACGCTGCGCCGCTGCGCGCCGGGCGAACTTGGCGCTGTGATCGCGCGCTATCAGGGCATCTCCGGCTACGACTGGGTCGCGATGCCCCTCATTCCCTATCTCTATTCGGTCGAGGATCCATCCGAAGTTCCCGCGCACGTGGATCGCAACACCGTCGACCGCATGCGCGAACGCTATCACGAGACGCACCTGATGAGCCTCGGCGAAGATGTCCCCGCCGGCGGCCTGATGCATGGCGGATGGAAGGAACTTGTTGGCGTGGCCTACGAGCGCCGCATCTACGCCTTCCGTTTCAACACAACCGAGGCCCAGGACGATGCCTTCATCGCGCGCATGAACTCCGCCGAGAATCGCTCCCACTTTCATCTGCTCTTCAGCAACTGCGCAGACTTCGCCCGCGTCATCCTCAACGAATACTTCCCCAGGACCTTCGATCGGAGCATCTTTCCCGATGCGGGCATGACTACGCCCAAGCAAATCTCGTACAAGCTCGTCCGCTATGCGCGCCGGCATACTGAAACGCAGTTGACGGTCTTTGAGATTGACCAGATTCCCGGCTACCGCCGCCTCAGCCGGAATAACAAGAGCATCTCCGAGTCGCTCATCACAACCGCCTATGCAGTCCCCATCGCCATCGTCAACCCTTATCTTGCCGGTGGCCTCTTCGTGGATTACATGGTGCGTGGCCGCTACCACCTCATCCCCAAGAAGCCTACGGTTCTTGACCCCGGGAATCTCGCATCATTGACAACTCCGGGCGGGCCCGCACAGAATCCCAACAGCGCAAGTGCCCAGGTCCCAAGCGCCGCTCTCAACGGTTACTCGGATCCGCTCCGGACCGCTGAAGCAAATCCCGGCCTGAAAGAAATCGACGCCACGCATGAGTAAAGAACCGCAGAATTTCAAAAATCACGGCCGACTCGATCCGCAGTTCCACTTTGTTCTCAGCCTGATTCTGATTGCCAATCTGGTCTTCGCGCTTTTCCACCTCTATCACCATTGGGAGCTCGAACGCATCGGCGCACTCTGGTACCTCGGCCTCTCGCTGGCCGCGTTCCTCGTCCTGTTCAAAGTGCGTTCATACCCCGTCAAGGTACAGGATCGCGTCATCCGCCTCGAAGAGCGCCTGCGCCTGCAGGCATTGGCTCCCGCTGTATGGCATGCGCAGATCTACCGCCTCACTGAAGATCAGTTAATTGGATTGCGCTTTGCTTCCGATGACGAAGTGGTTGAGCTCGCCAAACAAGCCCTCGAACACAACCTCAATCGCAAGCAGATCAAGGAGCGCATCAAGGATTGGCGCCCGGACGAGTGGCGCGTCTGACCGCGGGGCTCAATAATTTCCGCGTTTTCCTTTAGGTACCCGCCGCATCGTTATTCCTGCGGCGGTTTCTTCTCGCCGGAATCAGACGCCCCCTCCAGCGCCTCCGCATCCAGCTCATGCTCGTGCCGGTAGTGCTCCACCGGCATCTTCCCGTCCCACCACGCCCAATTCATGGGATACACATCGGGATCGAAGAGCACCTGGTAGAAGTGCCAGACCACAATCGCCAGCGTGGCCAGAATCGCCTCATAGTAATGTACGGTAGTCGCCACATCCACCCACCAGCGCGCCAGCAAATCGCCCACCAGCACCTTGGCCCATAGCATAATGCCGGTCAACCCCATCAGTGCCGTGCCCCAGACCAGCGCCCAGTATTCGGCCTTTTCGCCATAGGTGAAGCGGCCAAACTTCGGCTTCTGCTTGCTCAGCCCCAGGTAATACAGCATCGTCTTCACCACGTCGAATGCGTCCCTGGGTCCCGGCGCAATGTCCCGAAGTAGCCGCCGCCCTTCCCTCGACGTCGCAAGATAAATGACGTGATAAATCCCCGCGCTGATCAGAACTACACCTGCCACGCGATGCACAATGCTGCGTAAGTGCTCGCCCATACCGAGTACTTCGGCAAACCACGAGTCGGGAAACTTCAGCGCAAATCCCGTGATCACCAGGATGATGAAGCTTGAAAGCAGAATCAGATGCTGCCAGCGCTGATTCGGTGTCATGCGCGTCATCATGGGGTTCTGCATCCTGCGCCGCGCCGCATGCTTTGCTCCGCCAGATAATCGCGTTGTGCAGGAACATACCCCCGATCACCAGCAAAATCAGGACAATGTAAATCAGCCGTACCCACCGCACCACGCGCGACCCGAGATCATTGGGATGGACGCCATCCTCCATATGCACGCGCGTCAGTGTAAATTTCTGTGTCACGCCCTTGTGGCATTTACCGCAGGTCGCGTCCAGATTGGCGCGATTGATGGTCGAATGCGGGTCGCTCGATGGCAGAATGTTGTGCACGCCGTGACAACTCGAGCAGTTGGCCGCAACCACCGAGCCGCCCTCCGAGGCCAGCCCGTGATAGCTGTCCATATAAGTCGACACGCGGTTCCCAGGAATGCCGAACTCCTTCGACAGCCGCACGCCCTCGTGGCAGCGCGCGCAAGTGTCGCGCGAAAGATTCTGCTCCGCCACCGGCGAGTTGGGATTGCCGTGTGCCTGAATGGAGTGGATCCCGTGGCAGTCCGTGCACACGGGCGATTGCCCATTGCCCCGCGCAATGGCCTGTCCGTGAATGCTGCCATTGAATGCCGTTTCGATATCCGCGTGGCACTTGCCGCACGTCCCCGGCACGTTGAACTTGTAGATGGGCGACTTGGCGTCGTTCGCGGGAAGAATCTCGTGCGCGCCGTGGCAATCGGTGCACACAGCGGCCTTCGTTGAGCCGTTTGCCGTGGCTCGCCCGTGCACGCTGTCCTGGTAGGAGATAAACGGCTGCGTGCTCTCGCCGTTCGACTCCATCAGAAACTTCTGCCCGTGGCAGCGGCCGCAGGTGAGCGGAATATTGGCGTGGTTGATGGGCGACTTGGGATCGCCGCCCGCCAGCACCTCGTGTGCGCCACCGTGGCAGTCTTCGCAGTTTGCAGCCGGAGCGTTGCCTGTCCCGCTCGCTTTCGCGTGCATGCTGTGCGCATATGCGCCCTGCGCATCCGCGTGGCACTGCGCGCAGGTCACCTTCTGCGGTGTGGTTTCGTGCACCAGGCTCTTGACGTCCGTGTGACAATCCACGCAGCTCAACTTCATCGATGCGTGAATGGAATGCTTCAGCTTCTTCCCATCCACAAACAGGCTGATGGTCTTGCCGTTCACGTCCGTGGTCAAGCTCGGGTCGCCGTGACAGGTGAGACAGTCTTCGTCCTTCAGCTTATGTTCAGCCCGGGCGGCAAATGTTCCAAAAAGGAAAATTAGAACGAGCGTTGGCCACAGAATCTTGCGTGCAGAATTCACGACCTCAAGAAGATTCCTCGGCGAGATTGTGCGCAGTGACTGGAGTCACAGCCGCAGAGTCAACAGGTCGTAGCTTCCTTCTCGGCTTTGAACACACCACGGGCTCGTGTTGTTACGAATCGCCGCCGACCGGCGCACCACGCAACACGCTCATCCACTTCACCGCACCATCATTCAATTTCGAGCGTAATCCGCCTTTCAGCTGAAATACGCGCTCAGTGTGAGCACCAGCAGCGTCAGCCCGATAAAAATCGCCGTGAATCCCACCACCTTGGAGAAATTCACCAGCCACGTTTGCGGTGCTTCCCCTAGCCGCGACTCCAGCTTTCCCTGCTTCACTAGGCCCGCATACTCCAGCGCGCGCTTCTTCTTGAACTCGTCTTCGCTCTCCACGCCGGTGAACACCACCATATCCATCGGAAAGCTATCCGGCCGCAAATGCGTATTCACAAAATGAATCGAGAAAATAAACAGGATCGCCAGCAGCCCTTCCTCACTGTGAATCACCAGCACCGCATTCAATGCCCAGCCGGGCAAAAAGTGCGCGAAGAACGGGGCAAACCACATCGCGTAGCCGGAGAAGCCAATCACGATCATGCCCCAGAACACCGCCCAGTAATCGAACTTCTCCCAGTAGGCGTAGCGCCCGAACTGCGGCTTTGGCCCCATCCCCAGAAACCACCGCATATGACCGAACAGGTCCTTCACGTCCTTCCAGTTCGCCACCATCGAAGTCGATCCCCAGAAGATTCCCTTCTCGTGGTGCACCAGTGCGCGCGTGAAAATATCCTTCACGTGAATCAGAAATGCCACGGTCAGAGCCAGTGCGCAAAACTTGTGAAAGAAGAGAATCGCGCCGAATCCGCCCACGCCTTTGGCCAGCCCGCGCGCCCAGATGCTCTCACTAAAGCGCAGCGGAAGCCCGGTCGCCGCCAGTCCCAGAAATGTGGTAAACAGCACCGCGTGCAGGTATCTCTGCGCCCGCGTGAAGCGCACAAAATGCCGCTCCTCGCCATGCCCTTGTGCAGCTCCTGTTCCGGTCGCTTGCTCCAAATCAGGCATTCTTTCCTCCATCTGTTTTCTTCTTCTTGATCTGGTCATAGCGCGCGCGAATCAGCCATAGGATGGTGTGAATCACGAAGAACGTCAGCGTTCCAGCCAGCAGCAGATTCATGAACAGCCGCACAAAATAAAGTGCCGGGTTCAATTTGCGATTGTGCGCGTTGGCATGCGGCTGGTACTGCACAAAGCTCTGGTTCGCGCCGGCATGGCAACGGCCGCAGGTCTTCACCAGGTTTGCCTTGTTGACCGGCGAGCGCGGATCGGATGCGGGCAGAATCTCGTGCGCACCGTGGCAGTCCCAGCAGCGTGCCGTTTCCACATAGCCGCCCAGCGAGCCAAGCTGCGAGTGGAAGGTATCGCGGTACGTCGACAGCTTGTCCGTATGGCACGACCCGCAGATCGGCGTCGACTGCATGCGAAACGCCGCTTCTGTAGGCTGCAGAATCGCGTGCGCCGTGTGGCAGTCCGTGCACACCGGCGCTTTCAGGTTGCCGCTCGCCACCGCGTGTCCGTGAGCCCCGCCCTGATAGTCGTCGTTAATCTTTGCGTGGCAGGTTCCGCAGGTCTTGGGAATGTTTGTTTTGTATGTCGGGCTCAGCGGATTCGTGTGGCTCAAAATGTGATGCGAACCGTGGCAGCTCTGGCAATTGGCCGCCACCAGCAGCCCTTCCTTGCTCAGCGCGAAGCCGTGAATCGAATCCATATACAGCGGATATACGCTGGGCAGCCCGTGCTTCTTCGCCATTCCCTCCGTGCCGTGGCACGATCCGCAGGTGCGCGGAATATTCAAGGGGTAGACATTCGATCGCGAGTCCGTCTTGGGAAAAATCGCGTGTGCATCCCCATGACAACTTGTGCACGGGTGATCCTTCGCCGACGAATGCACACTCCCTGTCAGCGCCAATGCTTCATCCGCATGGCAGGTCTTGCACTCCACCGGCGCAATATGATCCGGGTGCGGATACTCTTTGATATCCGCATGGCAGTCGTTGCACTTCATGCTGCCGTGCATGCTGGCGCTGAACACTTTGCCGTCCACCGCGATGCTGTGCCCGTTGGCATCCTGCATCGTCTTGTCGGCATGGCAGCTCAGGCAGTCTGTCTGTGCGCAGAGACGCACGGGCGACACTCCGAACACCAGAAGCGCGAACACCACGCTCAGCATTCCCGTGGCGAAATAGCTGCGCAAATGTCTTATGAAACCAACCGCCGCAAGCGCAGCGAGCACCAATTCCCTGGCGGCGCAGCGAAAACCCCGGCAATCCAGTTCCGCTGAATCCTGGGCCAACCCTTCGATCAAGCCCACCTTCGTTCCTGCGGCTTCGCCCATCGGGCCGACTTCTTTCTCCAGGAAGCAGGGATATACCCTTGGTCTTCCGGCTTGCTTTTTCCGCCTCCCGACTCCGTCTCGGATAGGCTTCTTCTGCGGGGGATCGCAACTATGAGGAAAGCCCCTCTGAGAGCCTTTGCGCAGTGACTGGGATCACAACTGCAAAGCCATTGAATGGGCTGAGTTCAACTCACGGGTGACGTGGAGCACGAAGGGCAAAAATCTCGTGCAGATCTGCTTCGATTGGGTCTAAGCTGAAGAAAACATCGATTCCTTCTTCACAGGCTCCCTGACTCAGGGAACCCCTCACTCATTAAGGTGAACTAAATGAATTCCAGATACTCCATTTCTTTGACAATCTGCATCATGACCGCGCTTAGCGTCTGCGGTTCGCGCGCGGCTTCCGGCGCCACGCCCAGCGATCCCTGTTCTCTGCTCACCGCGGCCCAGGTGAGCGCAGTTCTCGGCGTGCAGGTCTCAAACGGCAACCATGTCCTTCGCAGACTGTGCGAGTGGTCCACACTCTCGTCGTTGGCGCCCAGCCCCAAAAAGCTCACCATTACATTCGAGTCAGTGCAGGCCTTTGAATATACAAAGACGAAGGTCGGCAACGGCATCACGAAGGTCCCCCTCAGCGGCCTCGGAGACGCAGCAATTCAAGGCACAACCCCTAAACTCGCTACCACTCTCACCGTCAAGAAAGGCGACCTGGTCTTCGTTGTTCATGTCTGGGGATTCCCGATCGATCCCGGCGAGCACCTCGATCAGGTGCAGGCCATGGAAAGAGCTTTAGCCATCAAGGCTCTCGCAAATCTGTGACGATTTCCCTAAGCGTTCCCAGCCTTTGCAAAGCACACCTTCGCCTGCCGAGGTGATGCGGGTCACAATCCATCCTGTGCCCGGTCTACGACAATATGCCCGCTGCTTGAGGATTCTCCTATGGCCACCGCTGCGGGCACCAAACCAGAAACCATGCTCACCCTTCCCGGCGACGCGGTACGTCAGATTCAGTGGCGTTTTGCCGACCGTTTCGACCTCCAGATGCTTGTCCAGTCTGCCCGCCAGGTGGCGCGCGGCACTGTCGCCCACCTGGTCGCCGCCGGGGAACGCAACAACCACGAATGGACCCCGGCGAAGAATGGGATGCTCCTCGCCTTCGATCGCGCCGGCCTCACCGCCATCTTCATGGACCCTGAAGAGGGCGGCTTCATCCTCGGCCCAAAGAATCTAGCCCTCTCCCTCTCAGCCTTCGAACTGGCCTGGGTCGACGCCGGCGCCGCGACTGCCAGCCTCGCCGGCTTCCTCGCCCTCTCGCCCATTCACGAGCGCGGCACCGCGGAGCAGTCACGCCATTACAAGACGCTCTCCACGCCCGCGCAACCAGGTGAAGACCGCAAGCCCTGGCGCGGAGCATTCGTGCTCACAGAACCCATTCCCTACGTCGGTGTCGACACCGGCATTCTCAACGGCAAAGTCCGCATCGCCGATTGGAACCGCGGCGTCGAACCCATGCTCCAGGTCGACAAACGCGGCCGCTTCATCACCAACATCGCTTTTGCGAATTTCGTCACCGCCGCCGTTAACAGCGACGACCCGCGCATCAAGGGCAGTTGCGTCGTCATCCTCGAAGACACCGACGAGGGTATCTTCGATCACGGCACTCCCACCAAAAAGCTCGTGCATCAGCTTTCGTCCACCGGCGATCCCATCTTCAATCTCAAAGTCCCAGCCAGCCGCATCGTTGGGGGCTACACCATAAAAGATGGCATCCTCGTTCCCAACTTCAACCACGGCGAAATCATCGAGGCCGTCTTCCGCCGCACCCGCGTCACCGTCGGACTGATGACCGCGGCCAAGCTGCTCTCCGCGGTCGAGCCCGTCATCCGCTACCAGCGCGGCCGTTTCCGCGGAGCAGAAGGCGCCAAGCCCGGCTCTATCCGCTACGAGCAGGGTATTCAGCAGCGAGAAGACGCACTCCACCGCCTTGTCGATGTCTGGGCCACCGGCGAAGCCGCCGCCTCCCTTGGCTTTGCCGCCGCGCGCATCTTCGACGAGCTCGACCCCATCGAAAAGCAGAAGACCGCAATCCTCAAGGACCGCGGCATCCAGGGCGGCCGCGCCGAATTAAAGGCCCTTCGCGAAAGCGACAAGCAGGCCATTGAATTCATTTCGCTCCAACCCGGCGATCCCCGCTATGCCGAACTCGCCACTGACCCGATTGTCCAATTCGTCCTCAAAGATGCCGAGGCCAACGTGCTTTGCCCCGCCACCAAGCTTTGGAATACCGGCCACGGCGCCAACATGATGCGCGAGGCCGTCAGCCTCATGGGCGGGTATGGCATCACTGAGGATTGCCCAGGCTTTCTCGCCAACAAATGGATGGACGCACAGCTCGAAGCCACCTACGAAGGTCCTGAAGCGGTGCAGCGTCGCCAGCTCACCGTCACCATGACCTCCGAGGTCTTCCTCGCTCAGTTCCGCGCCTGGACCGCGCAGATGCGCGACCTTGCTTCCACCCACCCCCGGACAGGCGCTTGCACTCTCGCCTCGGCTATGCAGATGTGGCAATGGACCCTCAATCACCTGCAAAAAGCCACCGACCCCGACGGCGACAAGCTTTATCACGGGCAGCGCCAGGGCGTGACGTTCCCTCTGGCCGATGCCCTCTGCTGGCTTCTCGCCTCGCGCTGCCAGATTCTTGATGTGCTTGAACTCGAAGCACGCGGCCCCAGCGATCCAGTTGCCGCCGAAGGCCTCGAAGGCACAGTGCAGTTCCTCAGCGATCTTTGCCACACCCAGGCTGCGCAGGCCGCCGGTGAAGTCCAGCGCATCTGCGCCGAACTCGTCTTCGGCTACAACCGCCATCCTGCCTGGGAAGAGGAGGGCCACACCAACTGCTTCCTCGCCAGCGAAATCGAAGCCTACGAAGAAACCATGCCCGGCATCTCCGCGTTTGCCGTCGATGTCCTCGCCGCCGATGGCACTCATCCTCAAAAGGCCGGCCCTTGCGCAAATTGCGCCGGCAACAGCGACTTCCTTCGCCTCCAAGCCAAGCTCTCAACCTGCCTCAGTGGCTGCCGCCTCGCCAAAGACCGCGCCGCCGATACCGTAAGCAAAGTGATGATCCCCGAAGCCCTGGACTACCCCGCATGACAGCCGGCCCTGTAAGCAGCGCGAAATTGGGTGCCTCAGGTCTCGCGTTTGAGACCTGGGAGACCTCCGCAGCAGTATCGCCCCTTCTCGACATCGACCGTCCCTCCATCGACGTCGACATCGCATGCGCCGGCTTCGGTCCCGCCACCGGCGGATTTCTCACCACCCTCACCAAAGCGTGGACCGAAAACCCCACCGACCCTGCGTTCTCAAGCAAGGCAATGCCCGGCATGCCCCTTCAGGTCATCTGCTACGAGCGTGCCGACGACATTGCTGCCGGCGTCAGCGGCGTCGTCACCCGGGCCAAAGGGATCCGCGCCAGCTTTCCCGACCTCGACCCCGCCGAGATTCCCATGGCTACCGAGGTCAAGCGAGAGCGTGTACTTTATCTGCTCGATCCCCACGGCGCCAGCCGCCGCTCTTTCGCCCTGCGCGCTGCCGACGCTCTCCTTCGCAAAGCGGCTCCCATATTTGGAGTGCGCGACCATGCCTTCCATTTGCCCTGGACGCCCGCATTCCTTCACAAGCAGGGCGGCCTTATTCTCTCCATCGGCCAGTTCAATCAGTGGGTCGGTGCGCAGCTCATGGCCGGTGGCCTGGTGCAAATCTGGCCCGGCACGCCCGTCAGCGCACCACTCTTTCAGGATTTCGCTGTTCACTGGCGTGCGTCTCGCCGATCAAGGCGTCGACAGGCACGACAATCCCTCCGAAACATTCATGCCCGGCATGGACGTCCGCGCACAACTCACCGTCGTGGGCGACGGCCCCGTCGGTGCGCTGGGCCAGGCGCTCGACGCACGTCTCGGCCTGCCCGCAGGTCACAAGAAACGCGAGTGGGCTCTGGGCATGAAGTTCGTCGTCGAATTGCCTGAAGATTCTCCACTCCAGCCCGGCACCGTCTGGCACACCTTCGGCTATCCCGAGCCGGAGATCTTCGGCTTCCTCTACGTCCACCCAGACCACCTCGTCTCCGTCGGCATCTTTGTTCCCTCGTGGATGGGAGACCCCGGACGCACCGCCTACCGCTATCTGCAGCACTACATCCAGCACCCCGCACTCTGGCGCTACCTCAAGGACGGCACGCTTCGTTCATGGGGCGCAAAGTCCCTGGAGGAATCCGGCCTGCGCGGCGAGCCGCTTCTCACCGGCGACGGCTTCGCGCGCATAGGCGAAGGCTCCGGCTCCACCAACATGCTTACCGGTTCCGGCGTCGACGAGGCATGGACCACCGGCGTGCAGCTCGGCGAATCCGTCATCGAGCTTCTCCGCGCGGGCCTCCCATTCACCCACGAAAATCTCTCCAATACATACGAGAAGAAACGCCGCGCAAGTTGGGTTGAGCAGGGAGCACGCGAGGCACAGAACGCCCGCAACGGCTTCCATCGCGGCACCGTGCGTGGCATGCTCGGCATGGCCCTTGCCGGACTCACCAGAGGAAAAATCCACCTCGGCGCGCACATCCCGCCTGCGCACAAACAGATTCGCCCTTTCTCGTCACGACCAGCCGACGCTCTCAAACGCAAAGATGCCGCGAATCTGGCTCTCCTCGACGGCCGCCCGCTGCATGACGCCCTGCTCACCGCACGCGGCTGGCCCGAAATTCCTTTCGATGGCCGTCTTCTCATCTCCCATCAGGACGCGCTGCTCCTTGGCGGCAAGGTGCAGGCGATGCCCGGCTTTGCCGATCATGTCGTCTTCCGCGATCTCGGCCTGTGCATCGAATGCGAAGACAGGACATGCATCGCCATGTGCTCCGGCCAGGCAATCACTCTCGACGAAGACGGCCTGCCCGCCTTCGAGCGCGAGAAATGCATTCACTGCGGCGCATGCCTGTGGAACTGCGCCCAATCACCCGGCGGCGAACACGCCAACATCGATTTCCGTGCCGGCTCCGGAGGCCTGCACTCCGCGGAAAACTGAGTTGTCTGGTCAACCGCATGAATTTATATTGCTTTAGTTACCAACAATAAGGCTCAAGCTCGGACGTGACGTTATGGTTGGAATCTTGCTCGTTCTTCTACTGGCCCCAGCGCTGTGGACCATTATGTGGTCCGTCGCTTGGCTTACTTACAAACTTTCAAAATCAAGCCCCTGGAGACTCGCTGCCGGAATTTCTTTCGTGGCCGCGACATTCGGCCTGATCGCGCTGCAGTTTCGTCTACTCAGAATTTTTGAAACTGACAACTTTGCCCGTAGCCATTTGCTTTACGTTGTTTTCCCCGATGTCGTCCCTGGGATTATTTTGATGTTTTACAAGATGTTCAAAGAAGAGAATGCGAAAAAGCAAAGAGAAGCCGCAAAGTTGAGTTCATTGATAAATAAGGGCCACTCCGAGTCCAGCGCTTCACTATTTACACCGCCGAACAATGGCGTTCAAATCATCGAAATAGTTAACGCAAGCGGCATCTTAAGAGCGGCGATTCCTCCAGTTCGGAACAAGTCCAGATACACCCTTATGATTCTCATAATTGCCATCGGTCTGATTAATGTTTTGGGTCTTCAGTTCGTGCTTAACCATCCAATTCCACGGCTGCTCATAACACCAGGTTTCGTAGGTTTTATGCGATTGATACAGACAATGAATGTGCTCACAGTCGGCTACGTTCTGGTTCTAGCTTTCACTGGGAGGAGCACACTAATACTCGACGACAAGAATCTGACAATTGAATCTTCATTGCTGAATATCACGGTAAGCAGAAAGTCATTTGCTAACTCGAATGTCATGGGCCTTCGCTACGCACAATGGCAGACCGACTCGCGGAGCGGAACTGTTGAACGCAGCGGAATCCGGTTTGAAGTAGGATCAAAAACGCAAACATTCGGAACTTTGGTCACGGCCAAGCAGGCACACGATCTTCTAAGTATTATGAGGAGCATTTATTCCTTTCCAATGACCAAGGAGGCTTAGTTCCGCGTTCTCCGATTTTAGATGGCGACCGTCCGCAGGGACCGGCTTTGACCGCGGTCTGTATCCGATTGTGAGGTCGCTCAAAAGCCAACTGTACCTAGAAAAAGGAAAACAACAGTGCCAAATGTATTGTGCATCGTAGTCTGCGCGGGGATTTCTCCTGACCCTTTGCAGACCCTGGAACCCACTCCCGGCCCGGCCCTCAAAAACGAAATGCTGCTCCCCGCCGTCCTCGACCCATGGGCCGCCAGCGCACTCTACGAAGCTGCCAACCTCGCCGCCAAATCACCCGGCAGTAAAGTCTGGCTCGTCTCGCTCGGACCCAAGGCCAAGCTTCAGCAAGTCATGATGACCGTTGCGCAGAAAGTTGCCTTCGAGCTCGTTCCCATCGACGCGCCCCAGGGCGGTTTCGCCGACGCGCACGCGACCGCCGCCATCCTCGCTGAAACCATCGCCGCAATTCCCGGCATCGATCGCGATAAGCTCCTCCTCTTCGGCGGATGGGAATCGGCCACTCGAGGCGCCGGGGTCACACTCCAACTCATTGGCGAGCGCCTCGGCATCACCGATCAGTTTCAAGGCGTCGATCAAATCACTCTCCGCGACGATGGCTCCTTTGAAGTGCTGGAGCGCGTCGAAGGCGGCAAGCATCAACTCTCCGTCTGCGCAGGCGCGCCTGCCGTGCTCGGCTGGGCCACGGGAAATCTCCCCGAGCCCCGCAACAATCCGCAGGTCGGCATGGCCAACATGCGCACTCTCATGCCCGCCTTGCAGCGCGCCAAATCAACCACCGTTGCCCCCGGTAGCCTGCGCTACATCTCGGCAAGTCTTCCCGCGCAGCAACGCACCACCCGCGTAGAGAAGAACTTGACCCTCGACGAAATCGCAACCGAACTCGCTCAATGGATCGGTACAGAAATCTAGAAGCTGGAGGCTGGAAGCTCGAATTCACGGCCCCCTAAGGTAAAACGCAATATGGACTCGATTCTCGTTCTCACCCACGCAGACGAAACCGGCGCCGCGCTCACCCGCGCCTCTCTCGAAGCTGTCACCGCCGGCCTCGATCTCGCCGCTCAACTCGGCGCGCCCCTCTCCATCGGCATTGTCGCCGTCGACGCCGCCACTGCCGCGTCCGCCCTTGCCTCCACTCACGCGCGCCTTCTCGCCGTCTCCGGCGAAGCCTTTTCCCAGCCGCGCTATGCCAGCGACGCCGCCGCCTGCGAAGCCCTCTGCCGCGCAGCCAACGCGACCATCGTGCTTGCGCCCGGCAGCTCCCGCTTCAGCCGCGTCGTCGCCGGAGTTGCGCACCGCGTCGGCGGCGTCATCGACACCCACATCACCGCCATCCACCATTCAGCCGCCATAGAGGCCACCCGTTGGTTCTATCGCCAACGGATCGAGGCCGTCCTCACCCGCGAAACACGCCCCTGGTTTCTGCTCCTCGACCCCGGCACCCACGCAGCCTTCTCGGCCCAGCCGGCCGCCCCATCCGTCGAGCAAATCGGAGTAGAGCTTCCACCCCTCCGCACCACCGTTACCGGATTCCTGACACCGAAGCAAAACGCGCAAACCATCCGTCCCGATGCCAGGCTCCTCTTTGTCGCTGGCGCCGGTTGGACCAAGAAACAACCCGACGGTCAAACCCATGCCGCCGAAGCCGGTGATCTCATCCTCGGCTTCCTCCATGCCACCGATGCATCTCTCGGCAGCAGCAAATCTCTCGTCGATCAGGGAGGCGACGGCCAGCCCGTGCTTACCTTCCTCACCCACATGAATCAGGTTGGTCAAACCGGTTCCACACCTCGCCACCCCAAGGGTCTCTCCACCTGCTGCCATGGCGAAGAGCCTCACGTTGTCGGCTGGCGCTTCATTGGCGAGCGCCGCGCCATCTCCCTTGACCCCAACTGCGGATGGACCCGCGGCAAAGCCGACGTCGTCTACATCGCAGACGCCTTCCAGGTCATTGCCAAACTCAACGCGTTGCTTGAAGCCGGCAAAGGCGAAGGCAACTAAAGCCTGCGCAATCCTCGGCCGCCTTACTCCGCCCGCAATGCCGTCACTGGATTGATTGACGCAGCACGCCGCGCTGGAACAATGCTTGCGATCAACGCACACAGCGCGAGCGCCGCAACTGACCCGCCCAGTACCACCGGATCCCAGCCCTTAACCTGGTACAGCCGCGATGCAATCAGCCGTGCGCAGCCAATCGACGCGGGAATTCCAATCACTAGCCCAATCAGAATTTGCAGGAACGCTCCGCGCAGAACCAGCGCAATCACGGTGCCCTTATTTGCGCCCATCGCGATCCGCACTCCAATTTCGTTGGTCCGCCGCTCCACGCTGTAGGCAGTGACTCCGTAAAGGCCCACGGCAGCCAGAATCAGCGCCAGTAGCCCGAACATCCCCGTCAATTGCGCCACCATCCGCTCCTGGTCCAGCCGTCCCGCCACTTGCTCCTGCATCGTCCGCATGTTTGTCAGCGTAAGGTTGGGATCGACCTCCGCGAAGGCTTGGCGTACCTGCGGCTCCAGTCCCTCCATGCCTCCGCGTAATTGCAGCACGACGCTCTCAATCAGGTGCGTGCGATCTTCAATCATCTGCGCCATCGCGTCGTCATAGTGCACATGTTGCGCCAGCGGCACAAAAAACAAGGGCGGCCGCCAATTCCCGCTCGGATCCGTATAATTCGCCGTCCGCACAATCCCCACAATCTTGTAGGTTCCGCTGTTCTTCACATCCGTAAGTCCAAAACGCGTCCCGATCGGGTCCTCTCCCTTCTTAAAGAACTTGTGCACAAACGATTCGTCCACCACCGCAATCTTTTCCGTAGCCGCCGTGTCCTGCTCTGTGATGCTGCGCCCGCGAACAATCGTCTGGCCCATCGTTTCAAGGTAACCCGGCCCCACATGATCCCACGAAGCGTTATGACTGTCATCGGTTACGTTGGGAGTCCCTTCTCCCTGCCGAACAATCAGCTCTCCCCAGTTATCGGTGAACGGCGTGTACTGGGCAAGGGCCGCGCGCTGTACTCCGGGAATGCGCGAAAGACGCTGCTGCAATGCGCGGTAGGTTGCATCCAGCTTCTCCGATGAGTACGCACCAAACGGAGCATTCACAGTCAGGTTCACGCGATGGTCCGTCTCGAAGCCAAAGTTCTGGTGCTCCATTTTTGTCAGGCTGCGCGTCAGCAATCCCGCCCCCGCCAGCAGCACCAACGACAAGGCCGCCTGCACCACGACTAGAGTCTTCTGTGACAGCGAAGACCGGTCCCGCGTGCTCCTGTTCACGCCGCGCAGCGCCTCTGCCGGTTCCGCGTGAGAAGCAAACCACGCCGGCGCAGTCCCGAACAGCAGTCCCGTGAGCAGCGATACGCCAAATGCAAATCCCAGGATCGGCAACGAGGGCGCCGCATCAATCGGCACATAGTGCGCCGACCTGAACGCCAATGCCACAATCGCTTTCACCCCCAGGCATGCAATCACGATTCCTGCCGCGCCGCCCAGCACCGAAAGCACCAGGCTCTCCGTCAGCGACTGGCGAATAAGCCTTCGTCTCGACGCTCCCAGCGCCAGCCGCACTGCTGTCTGAGCCCGCCGCGCCGACCCTCGCGCCAAAAGCAGGTTCGCGATGTTCGCGCAAGCAATCAGCAGCACCAGGCAGCACACCGCAAGCAGGATGCGCAGGCTGGTCTCGTAGCCTTCCTTCATCTCCGCCACGCCCATTCCCGCTGGAATCACATGAATCGTTTGCTTGGGAAGTATCTGATTGATCTGCGGAAGGAACTGCGGGAATTCCGCACCCAGGTCCGTCACCAGCCAATCGCGCATGATCGTGGTAAAGCGAGCGTCAAGTCCGTCCGGTTTCGCGCCCGGTCGCAGCCGTCCAATCAGCCGCAGCCAGGAATTCGACTGTTTCAGGATCGAATTCTTGCCCACCAAAATCGGTTCCTGCTGCAGCGGCACAAACAACTCCGGCGGGTCACTGCGCAACGTTTCGCCAAAGAATCCCGGCGGCGTAATTCCCACGATGGTGAACGGATGTCCATCCAGCATGAATGTCGCGCCAACAACTTTAGGATCGGATCCATACTCCTGCTGCCACACGCGATGGCTCAGCATCGCCGCCGGAGCTGAAGTCGGCTGGTCGTCTGCCTGCGTCAGCGTGCGCCCCGCAAACGCCTTCACTCCAAAGGTCGCAAAGTAATTCCCGCTTACGTATTCACCTGTGAGCGGCTTGGCTCTCTGATCCGTCTCGCCCCGCCGCACGCTGAACTGCGAACTGCCCGCCTGGAATGCCGCGAGCTGCTCAAACTCCGGAGCGGCAGCAATAAAGCGCTGATAGAGTCGATAAGAAAACATGCCCCAATTCGTCTGCGGGCCGCCTTCCACGCAGCAGTCGTTCCCGTCGCCTATGCGGTAGAGTCTCGACGGATCGGCCACGGGCAGCGACTTCAGCATCACCGAGTCAATCAGCGAAAAGATTGCCGTTGTCGCGCCAATCCCCAGCGCCAGCGTCAACATCGCCGTCAAAGTAAAAACAGGAGATAAGCGCATCTGCCGCAGCGCATAGAGGATGTCTTGTCGCAATGTCCGCATCGGATGGGCCTCTGATTTCGGATACGAGCATACTCACGGCGAAGTTCCCCGCTGTGAGCGGCGACACAATTAATGCCCTCAAGGACCCCTTCGATACTCGCTCCTTGGCGCCTGGTTCCGTTACAGACTCAACATCGACGTAGCCACCGAAAATCCCCCGGGCCGAAGAAGATCCACCACCACCCGCGCAGGATTCCCCGCAGGAATCTTCGCCGCCAGCGTCGTCTCACTTCCCGGCATCAGCGCGGGCAGAGCATCGATCCGCCCCTCCACGGGGACATCGTCATAGCCATGGAAAAGCCATCGCACGCGGTAGCCGCGCAGCGTATACGCCGGCAGCACTTTCCGCGTGACAATGTGCAGCCGAATCTCCTCCCCGGTCAACTCCAGCCTGAACTCCCCCACTGGACTTGCCTGCATCCGCAGTGCATCGAACGACGGCTTGAGATCTGCATACAGATCCACCACGCCATGGACTCTCTGCCGCAGCGCCCCCGCGCCCTTGTCTCCGACAATCGTTCGATAGTCGTTATAGTCGAAGTAAATCGCACCGGCCACGTCCCCCGATTCGCGAAACAGGTTCGTATGCTCGTCCACGATCTTCACGCGATTCTCATCGCCTGCGGGAATCGTCGGCTGGCACTCGCACCATCCGTACTCTGAGATCACAATCGGCTTGTCAGGAAATGCGCGCCGTATGCCCGCGAGGAATTCGTGCACCTCGGGCAAGCCGCCCTTTTGCCAGCTCCCCACATATTCATTGGCAGAGATAAAGTCGAAATCTCCCGCCATGTCCAGTTCCGGATGTTCTCCGAGAGAGTGCGACGCGTACGTCAGCAGCCGAGCAGGATCGATTCTGCGCGCCTCCTTCGCGATTGCATGAGCAAACTCGCGCGACTTCGGGTTCTTGCCGTTCACCTCGTTGCACAGACCCCAGCTCACAATGCACGGATGATTGCGGTCGCGCGCAACCATTTCGCCCAACTGCTCCAGCCCGTTCTGCTCAAGCTGACCCTGCAACTCCGGCGAAATGTTCTCAAACGTAAACGAGCCCCAGGCCGGCACTTCCTCCTGCATCAAGAATTCCGTGACGATCGCAGAAGTCGAGAACTCGCCTGTCCTGTGCCCAGTGAACGCGCGTGAAAACGCAGTTCAGTTCCTTCATGTCGCGGTGATTCGCTTCTATCCATTCGGTCGGCTCCGCCATGCCAAATTCAGGATGGCTGCCGGCCATCCGTTCCACGCCCATCAACGAAACACGCTCCCCGTTGAGATAGAAATCCCTGCCCCGCGCCTCAAACCTGCGGATGCCGAACGTATCTGCAATCCGGTGTTCCGCACCGTCGGCCGCAAGCGCCACGTTCCACCTCGTAAAGATGCGGCGCATCAAAGTGCCACAGTTTCGCAGCCGCGATCTCCGCCTCATCCAACGCCAGCGTCACCGTGCCGTTTGCAGGCAGCCGCGCTTCCTTTGGCGCGATTGCATACTGCACTCCCCCCGCATCTTCTCCATGAATAATTCCGGAAACCCTCGCGCTCTGCTCGCTGCCCAGGGTATTGCGCACCACAGCCCGTACCGCAACCTTCGCCGCCCGATTCCCTTCTCCCGGCGTCGCGTCCACTTCCAACCGTTCGATAAAGACCAGCGGCGTCAGCAGCAGATTTACCGGGCGAATGATGCCGCCGTCATTGGCCCAGTCAAACGACTTCATTCTCGGCAGCATCGTGTCAGAAAAGGAATTGTCCACCCGCACCAGCAGTTCATTGGCCTCGCCGTACTTCAGGTGTGGCGACAGGTCGCAGCAGAACGCCGTGTATCCCTTGCCCACATGCTCGCCCACCGGCTGTCCGTTCAACGAAACCCGCGCCGTGTGAAACACCGCCTCAAACTCAACCCGCACGAACCGACCCCGCCACTCCGCCGGCGCAACTATTTCCTTGCGATACCACGCCACTCCCACGTAATCCGGACTGCCTCCCAGCGCCTGCCACGTGTGGGGAACAGACACAACCTGCCAGTCTGTCCGGTTGACGTTGTCTCCTGCGGCCGCATTCTCAGAGTTTGGATCAAGCCGGAACTGCCAGTTGTCGCACAGCGCCAGCTTTTCTCCGCGGGAAGGCAATGCATTGTTGGCACCCTGGCCTGCCTCGGCCGCACCTGCCGAAAGAGCCGCGCTCATGCCCAATGCGGGCATGCCGGCAAGAAAATCGCGTCGCGTTGGCATTCTCTTCATCTGCAATCTGCCGCACTGAATCAACTCACGTGCAGCCTCTGCCATCCTACCCTCGCCGAAGCAATGTGAAAAGCGCTCTCGCCGTCGGCGTCAAATGTCTTTGGCGCCCTGGCTCCGCCTATCGGCGGCGCAATCACATTGATCCCGTCTGAACCGATGCCGGCTTCCGCCCTCTCTCTGCAAGTTTCTCCTTCAGGTTGACATCCTACCCAAACTGGTCAATACTTGGGTAGAATGACTACCCAAGACAGCAACGACGAACGAATTGCCCTGTTGCAGGGCACCCTGGACCTCTTGATTCTCAAGACGCTTCTGTTCGGTCCCTGCCACGGACAGGGGGTGGCGCGCTCCATTCAACGCCAGTCGGAAGAAGTGTTCCTGGTCGACCACGGCTCCCTCTATGTCGCACTGCAGCGCCTTGAAGACAGGAAATGGATTCGCGCCAGGTGGGGCATCAGCGAGAACAACCGCAAGGCGCGTTTTTATTCGTTAACCGCGAAGGGGCGCGAACAACTCGTCGAGAAGACCGGCGAATGGCGACGCCTCGCGCGCGCGATGGGCTTGATTCTGGATTCGAACAGTGGGCCGCAAAGCGAGGAGGCATAACCATGTTCCGGCGCAAGCGAAGTGCAGAAGACTTTGCGGAAGAGATCAAGGCGCATCTCGAACTCGAAGCCGACGAACTGCGGCGCGAGGGCCTCGGCGAGGACGATGCCCGGTGGAAGGCGCGAAAAGCTTTCGGTAATGTGCGTGCGGCAGAGGAGCGCTTCTATTTGAAGGGCCGGTTCGAAGGGCTCGACAAGCTGCTGCGCGATCTTCGCTTCGCGCTTCGATCCCTGCGCCAGAGCCCCGGCTTTGCGTTGACCGCCATTCTCACTCTGGCGCTCGGGGTTGGAGCGAATACGGCGGTCTTCAGCGTAATGAACGCCGTGCTGCTGCGGTCGCTTCCGGTTGCCGATCCAGACCGCCTGGTGTATTTGAGGACCTCAAACCCTCCCAATGGCACCGGCACAATCGATTCCAACGAAACGTTCTCCTCTGCGGTCTACGATGCCCTCCGCCAGCAGGCAGGCGGCCTCTCGCCCGTGATGGCCTACGTGCCTCTATCGGGCAGCAAGGTCGCAGTCCGCTACGGAGCGGAGCCCGAAGAAGCAGAAGGCGACATGGTCAGCGGAACTTTCTTTTCCGGCCTCGGCGTGAGTCTGCCGCGGGGCCGCGGTTTCAGCGAACAAGACGAAGTGAACCATGCCCCTGTTGCGGTCATCAGCTACAACTACTGGACGCGCCGATTCGCACGAAATCCTGGGGTATTGGGAACCACTCTTTATGTGAATGGTGTGCCCATGACCATCGTGGGCGTTGCCGCGGAAGGTTTTGAGGGTGTCGAAGCAGGCGGGTCGACCGATTTTTGGATCCCCTTGCAGAACCGCCCGGAACTCAATGCCTGGGGCAATCCTCTCGATGACGGCAAAAACTATATCGCAAATCCCACGTGGTGGTGCCTGCGGCTGATTGGGCGCCTCGCTCCCCAAGTAACCAGAGCACAGGCGCTTGCACAGTTGCAACCAGTCTTTCAGACGGCGGCATACGCCGGGCTCGGCTCCCCGAAAGAGGGCGAAAAGCCGCCAGTTCTAAGCCTGGCCGATGCCAAGAGCTTCCCCGGTTTTGACATGCAGTACGGCAAGCCGCTTCGAATTTTGATGGCGATGGTGGGCATCGGTGCTGCTGATTGCGCTTACCAATGTAGTCATGTTGCTGATGGCTCGCAACGCCACCCGGCAGCGCGAGTTTTCGTTGCGGCTGGCGCTGGGTGCGGGCCGTGGCGCGCTGTTGCGGCAACTGCTGACCGAGAGTTTGATCCTCGTAACGGCAGGCGGCGCGATGGCCTGGGGCTTTGCGGAGATGGCGACGCGACTGCTGGGCAGCTGGGCGCAGATTGAGTCCAGCCTCGCACCCGACAAAACAGTGCTGTTGTTTACACTGGCTGTGCTCGCGTTTGCGGCGCTGCTGTTTGGTCTCGCACCGTTGCGCGTTGCACTCGCCGGCGGAGCGGAACTGGCGCTGAAAACTTCAGCCGCAACATCCAATGCCGATGCCGGCAAATCGCGCACCGGCAAAATCATCGTTATATTGCAGATGGCCTTGTGCGTCGTCCTGTTGGTGGGCGCAGGCCTGTTGATTCGCACCCTTCGCAATCTTGAAAATACTCCTCTGGGAATGCGCACCGAAGGCCTGGTCGTTTTCGGTGTGAAACCAAATATAACGTCGATTCCCGAAGGCGTCGTCTTTTACCGGAATCTGATGAACAAACTGCGGATTCTTCCCGGCGTGGAATCTGTGACCATCATGGAGGAACGCCTCGGATCGTGGTCGTCTAACAACAGCGACATGATGGTCGATGGTAAATTGCCTGAAGTTGCAAATGGCGCTTCAAGAACAGTCCGCAGCAATGTAGTGGGGCCGGACTTCTTCCGCACCCTCGGCGTACCTATCCTTGCAGGCCGTGACTTTGCTGATTCCGACACCGCGTCATCGCCCCATGTCGGCATCATCAATGAGCAGTTTGCCCAAAGATTCTTCCCCAATCAGAACCCGCTTGGCCACTCCATTGGAACTGAAGATGGACGTTATACGATGACGGTTGTCGGCGTCGTCAAAGATCACAAATATCGCAGCATCGACGAAACGCCAATCCCCATGGCCTGGTATATGTACGCACAGATCCCGATCACTGGGCCGATGAATGTTGAAATGCGCGTCCATGGCGACCCGCTTGCCATTTTGCCGTCGGCGCGCAGAACGTTGCAGCAGATCAATCCGAACCTGCCCCTGATACAGCCGATGACGCAACGCGCGCAATTTGATACGACCATCTCCCCGGAGGTGCTCTTTGCGAGGCTCGCAGGATTCTTCGGCATTTTGGGGGTTGTGCTCGTCGCGTCGGGGCTCTATGGAACGCTGTCGTACCGCGTGAGCAAGCGTACTGCCGAGATCGGTGTGCGCATGGCTGTGGGCGCTCAGCGCCAGCAGGTGGTTTGGATGATCCTGAAAGACAGCCTTCTGCTCACCGCCGCCGGCGTCATGATCGGCATTCCCCTGGCCATGCTGGTCGGTCGCGCCCTCGCCTCGTCGCTCTACGGAATAAAGCCCCTTGATGCGGCGAGTTATCTGCTCGCAGTCGCGGCGGTCGCGTTGGTTGCGCTGGCCGCCGGCGCAGTGCCTGCAAGACGCGCGGCAAGCGTCGATCCGTTGAAAGCCCTGCGCGCCGAATAGCGCCACTTGATCCCCAATGGTTCGAAACCTGGGCCACCTCGCTCGCACCGGGAACCATGTGCCGTTAGTCGACGTATCTGCTTTCAAGCCTATCTGCGGGCAGAGGCGGCCAGAATGACAAGCGATTTGAAAATTGCGTTTCGGCAGTTGCGGAAGTCGCCGGGATTTGCCGTCACGGCGATCCTCACATTGGCATTGGGTATTGGGGCGAACGCAGTTGTGTTCAGCGTTCTCAACGCGATTGTGCTGCGGCCGGTGAATGTGCCCCATGCGAAGAATCTCTACATGGTGCAGCGCTTTCAGTTTCCATCCCAGTCCTATCCCGATTATCTTGACCTCCGCGACCGCAATCACACCTTCGAAAGCATGATTGCCTACGACATCGTCGGCCCGGTGGGCGTCGATACGGGCGGAAATCCTTCCACTGCGTGGCCCTATCTGGCCAGCGGAAACTACTTTGACGCGCTGGGGATTCAGCCGCAACTGGGGCGGTTCTTTCACGCCGCCGACGAGCACGGCGCCAACAGCGCCCCGTATGTGGTGCTCAGCTATCCATACTGGCACGGGCATTTTCATGCCGATCCGGGCGTGGTAGGACGCGCAGTCGAAATCAACAAGCATCAGTTCACGATTATCGGCGTGGCGCCGCCCTCGTTTCGAGGCACTGAGCTCTTCTTCGCGCCTGCGTTTTGGATTCCGATGGTCGAGCAGCCCACCATCGAGGGCTACAACAATCTCCTGCAGCGCGGCAATCACTACGGATTCATGGCGGGGCGGCTCAAGCCCGGAGTCACGCCCGCCCAGGCCACGGCGGACCTCGGTTCTATTGCCGCATGGCTGGCCAAAACCTATCCGGTAGACGACGATGGCGTAAAGTTCACGCTGGCTCGTCCGGGGTTGGTGGGAGACATGCTCGGAGGCCCCGCGCGGGCATTCATGGCCGGCCTGACGCTGTTGGCCGGGCTCATTCTGCTGGCGGCGTGCGCCAACCTGGGAAGCCTCTTTGCAGCCCGGGCGGCGGACCGCGCAAAGGAAACCGCGCTCCGCCTCGCGCTCGGGTCACGGCGCGCACTCATTCTCCGCCAGATGCTCACCGAGGCGGTGATGGTTTCGCTCGCCGGTGGGTCGCTCGGGCTCGCCGGAGGCATAGTGATCCTGCGCCTGCTCAGCGCCTGGCAGCCCATTCCGGATGTTCCCATCAACGTCCCGGTGAATCCCGACGCCGGCACATACTTCGTGGCCCTCGCCCTTGCCCTCCTGAGCGGGCTATTGTTCGGCATCGTCCCGTTGCGCCAGGTGATGCGGGCAGATCCCTGGCAGGTGATTCGGACCGGCGCGGCAGGTGTGGGCGGGTCGCGGCGCTTCACGTTGCGCGACATTCTCCTCGCCGTGCAGATTGCGATCTGCGCGGTTCTGGTGACGTCTTCGCTGGTGGCAGTGCGCGGGCTCGCTCGATCCATGCACAGCAATTTCGGATTTGTGCCGCAGCACGTAATGCTCATGGAAACCGACCTGTATATGGCCGGCTACACCGACGACCGGATGCCTCAGATGCAGCGCCGCATGCTCGATGCAGTCGCGGCGATACCGGGCGTGACCGCGGTGGGCTATGCAGACCACCTGCCGCTCAGCCTCGAGGGTGGCGACTCGTTTGTCTACTCCGACACGACTACCGATTACCGGCCAACCAACGAGATAGCCGACGCCATGAGCTACAACATCTCGCCCGGCTATCTTGCAGGCCGCCGGATCAAGGTTGCTGGCGGGCAGAGACCTGACCTTCGCCGATGACGCCAAAGCGCCGAAAGTGGCTCTCGTGAACCATCAGTTTGCGATCAAGGTATTCGGCTCGGTGCAGAAGGCCGTCGGCGGCCATTTCAAGTTCTGGGGTGGGACGCGCGCTCAGGTGGTGGGCGTGGTCGAGGACGGAAAATACCGGACCCTGACAGAGGATCAGCAACCAGCGATGTTCTTTTCATTCCTGCAGCAGCAGTCCAGCGGTACGTGGCTGCTGGTGCGTTCTGATCGCGATCCTGAAGAGATTGCCGCGGCCATGGTGCGCTCGCTCCACGCCCTCGATACCGGGTTGCCGTTCGCTTTGAGGACGTGGACCCAGGAGATGGGTTCGGCATTGTTTGCCGCACGCGTGGCCACCGTGGCGCTAGGTGTTCTTGGACTTCTGGGTGCAATGCTTGCGGTCACCGGCATCTTCGGCATGGCCTCCTACACCGTGAGCAAGCGGCTGCGCGAACTGGGCATTCGAATGGCGCTCGGGGCGGGCCGCAACCAGGTGCTGCGCGCCGCCCTTGGCCGTGCCTTCGTCCTTCTGTCCCTGGGCTCTGCGGCGGGCCTCGTCCTGGGCATCCTGGCAACCAAGGTACTGTCATACATCGTTTACCAGGCGGCGCCCAACGATCCCGTCGTCCTCGGCGGCGCGGTGCTCACAATGCTCGCCCTCGGGCTCGTCGCTGCGTGGATACCGGCGCAAAAGGCACTCGCCGTCGATCCCATCATCCTCCTGCGCGAAGAGTGAGGCAGCAAAAGCATCACGGTCTGACCCGGCTGCATTCTGCCATGGTTTTGAAAGGCGCGGCCACGGCCGCGCCCAGCACGCCGAAATCGATTGACGCCCACCGTCTCATCCTGCAATCTTCCTTCAAAGCGGCAATTGAAGGAGCAGGTGGCTACAGCAGCGCCTTAGAGAAATCGAAAATGACCGGGCATGTCCGCGAAACGTCGATCCCACGCGAACACCGCCTTCCTTCCGCCGCTTGGCTCGGCATTCTCTCGGTAGGCATGTTCGCCGGAATCACCGGCGATATTCTCGGTTTCCTCCATGAGATTTCCCCCGCTCCAACAACCCTGTACGTGCATGCAGCGGTGTTCACGGGATGGATGCTGTTCCTCACCGCGCATGCGCTGCTGGCCCTCAGCGACCAGAAGGAGCTCTGAATGCAAAAGTGTATCCTCCGGATTTTCGCTCTGGCATTCGTCGCGCAGTGTGTCGTGCCCGGCGCAACCTTGCAAGCGCGCGCGCAGGAAGCAAAAACGCTCCTATCCGCGGATGGCTCCGATCGACCAGTACCTTATGGACCAAAGCGCCGAGATTGCCCTGGCGCGGAGTGCCGCTCCAGCATCCATTTCCGACAAAGCCGAAGTCCTGCTGCTGGGCCGGGATGGATATACGACCGCAGTGAAGGGCGGGAATGACTTCGTCTGTTTGGTTGAAAGATCGTGGGGTGCCGCGACGGATTTCCCGGAGTTCTGGAATTCCAAAATCCGCGCCCCCATCTGTGTGAATCCTCCAGCGGCAAGGACCTATCTGCCCACGGTGCTGATGAAGACCAAACTGGTGATGGCAGGCAGATCGAAGATGGAAATCGCAGATGCGGTCAAATCGGCATTGGACACGAAGGAACTGCCCGCACTTGAGCCCGCCGCGATGTGCTACATGATTTCGAAGCAGCAGTACTTAAGCGACCAGGATATGAGCTGGCATCCGCACCTGATGTGGTTTGTTCCGGGCGACGCAGCCAAAAGCTGGGGAGCGAATTTGCCGGGCTCGCCAGTTATCGCGGCGAATGACCCTGAAGACCGTATGACCATCTTTCTCGTCTGGGTTGGGCACTGGTCCGACGGAACCCCCGCTCCGCAGGTGAAGCACTGACCCGTGATCCAAACCTTGAGCAGATGGTTCGGCGAACGCCGTCCGGCTCTCACAAAGCCCGGTGCCCCATCCTCCGCGCACGTTACGAAGAGCAGGGAACCCCCAAAACCATCCGACAGTCCCTCATTCCCCGCCCCCTGCCATCTCACTTTTCGCCATTCGTGGCACTCCGTAGCCACACTTTTCTACCAACCGTGGCACTCCAATGCCACGGTTTTGATCCAAAAGCAGCGCCCCGACGCGCACTCCCGGTGGCGGGTTATTCTTGGGTTCCCGCGCCCTTTTCCACCCCGCCCGGAAGCTCGAAATCCGTCCCTCCCGCTCCCCCGCCGCATTCATTTTCCTCTGATTTGGCTGTGTTAGCGTAGGGTACGGGAGCAACGAAGCGCATCATGTCTGCAATCACTACTTTCATCAAGCATCACTATCGCCATTTCAACGCCGCCGCCCTTATCGACGCCGCCGAAGCCTACAACAAACTGCTCGCCTCCGGCGGCAAAATGTTCGTCACCATCGGTGGCGCCATGAGCACCGCCGAGCTCGGTCTTTCTCTCGCCGAAATGATCCGCCAGGACAAGATTCACGCCATCACCTGCACCGGCGCCAATCTTGAGGAAGACGTCTTCAACCTCGTCGCCCACAACTTCTACGAGCGCGTCCCCCACTACCGCGACCTGACCCCGGCCGACGAAGCTAAGTTGCTGAGCCGTCACATGAACCGCGTGACCGATACCTGTATTCCAGAAATGGAAGCGATGCGTCGCATCGAGAACGAAGTGCTCAAGGAATGGGTCCGCGCCGACCAGGCCGGCGAGCGCTTCTTCCCCCATCAGTTCATGTACAAGATCCTGCTCTCCGGCGACCTCGACAAGTCCTTTCAGATCGACCCCAAAGACAGCTGGCTGCTCGCCGCGGCAAAGAAAAACCTGCCCATGTTCGTACCGGGGTGGGAGGATTCGACCCTGGGAAACATGTACGCCGGGCACTGCATCTCCGGCGACGTAAAGAAGGTTCACACCGTCCGCACCGGCATCGAGTACATGATGGAACTGGCCGAGTGGTACACCGAAACCACCGCCAAATCCCCCCTGGGATTTTTCCAGATTGCCGGCGGCATCGCCGGCGACTTCCCCATCTGCGTCGTCCCCATGCTCCACCAGGATTTGCAGCGCGACAGTGTCCCCCTCTGGGCGTACTTCTGCCAGATCAGCGACTCCACAACCAGCTACGGCTCCTACTCCGGCGCCGTCCCCAACGAGAAAATCACCTGGGGAAAATTGGGTGAGAACACGCCCAAATTCATCATCGAATCCGACGCTTCCATCGTCGCCCCGCTGATCTTCGCCTACGTCCTCGGCTGGTAATTCCCGCAATTCGAAACCCATAAACGCCAAAGGGCACGGACCATGGTCCGTGCCCTTGCGCAAAACTCTGAAACTACAAACCCGCGATGGAAATCTACTTGTCGGGAATCACAACAAACGGTCCCGACACCTCGCCACCGTCATACGCGGCCTGGCCCAACGCCGGTATCCCAATCTCCCACTTCGGACCCGCCAGCTCCGGCATCGGCTTTGCCTGGAACAGCCGCTTGCATTGCTTTGCCGTCCACCGCGCCCACCGTTTCGACTTCTTGCGCCGCGCGCTGTCCGTCGAGATTCCAGTGCCCGCATACATCTGCCGATAAAGTTTCGAGAGAAAGATGAATGCGACCCTGGCACTGAGGTTGGGCGTGCATGACGATCTTTGCCAGATCGCGCTCCAGTTATAGAACCTGTCCCATACCTTCTGCGTCCGCTCCCGAATCTCGTCCGAGCTCATGGTAGGGTGCGGCGTAAACATCTTGGGCCGCACTTCGGTGGGAATCAGCCAATACCGCGTAATCGGCACGTCGCCCACCATCGTTGGGTCCTTAGCCTGTTCTTTTTCCCAGCGCCCAAAATCCACTGTACCGGGGAAAGGAGTCATCATCACGAACTGCGCAAACGTCACGCCTGCCTTCAGAGCCATTGCCACCGTGGCATCAAAGGTCGCCGGTTTGTCCGTCGGCAAACCAAAGATGAACGACCCGAGCACGTGCACGCCATGCTGCTTGAACGTCTGCAACTGCTTCGCCAACGCCTCGCCTGAATAATTCCAATCCTTGAAAACAGCCTTCAGGCCTTCCGGCGTCACCGCCTCCACGCCAACCAGTGCTCCCTTGATGTTGGCCTTCCGCATCGCATCGAGATAGTCGCCGTCTTCGCCCGCCTCCATCGTGATCTGAGTAAAGAACACCATGTCCTTAGGCAGCTTTGCCAGCTCCTCCATCAGTTGGAAGCGCTCCTGGCGAATCGTCGTCAATTCTTCGAGCTTGGCAATGTTGTTCTGCTCTCTCGCCAGCCGCAGATCGGTCAGCGTGACCGGATAAAAATTGTCGTCCGCCAGCGCAACAAAACGGAAGCCAAGCCGCCGGAGCGAGACGATCTCATCAATTACGCTTTGAAACTTTCGCTGCCGCGGCTTCTGTCCATCCGTCCGCCACACACTGCAGAACGAACAATGCTTCGGGCATCCACGAATGGTTTGCACCGAGGCCCACATATACTTCTCGGGATTCATCAGGTCCCATCGCGCGGGCAAAAACTCGCCGCCTTCAATGCGCCCGCCCTCATAAACTTTGCCCGGATTCCCTGCCATGCAATCCCTGACCACATTGCCCCAGGCAATATCACCGTCGCCCTTCACCACCGCGTGCGCTTCCCCGCGTTCCAGCGCCTCCTCAGGGAACAGAGTCGCGTGAATGCCGCCGTATACAACCCACGCGCCCCGACTGCGTGCCATCTTGCCGACCGCGTAGCCGCGCAGCGCATTGCCCGTGTGCACACTGATGCCGACAATGTCTCCCGGCTGAATCGTCTCCGGCACAATCTGCTCCAGAGATTCATCCACAAGAATGGGGTCGCCCGCAGCTTGCGGCGTTGCCGCAGCCAGCACAAACAACCAGCGGGGCGTAATGACGGCGGTGCCAAACGAGTTGTCGCTGGGATTAACCAGATGAACGCTCATCGTATCCAACCTTTCCTCGTGCGGGTATGGTGGCCTCAGAGAGCGTCTTCGTAACGGCACGTTTCGAAGCTGCGGGTCTGAACTCCCGATTCGATTTCCGTTGGCGGAATCCTCCGCCGGACTTATCCCTTGGATTGCCTTAGCAATCGTACATGTGTTTTTTGGGGTGAGGTGGTCAAAATTGACCACTTTCTTCGAATCAGGGGGTCTGATTCCAATACAGATACACAAATCCGGCCGCGCCTCGACTGTCACTGCACCCGGCTGCACTCTTCCACGGGGATGGGAACCTGCTCCACAATCTCCAGGCCAAAGCCTTCGAGAGCAGGAATGTGCATCGGCGTGTTCGACAACAGCCGAATCCGATGAATACCAAGGTCAGACAATATCTGCCCGCCCAGTCCGATGGCACGAAGAATCCGTCCAGTGCGGGCCTGTGAGCCCTCGCGCACCCGCAACTCCTGGTGCAGGATCAGGCGGGAGGAGTTCCCGTCGAGCGTTTCATCCCGCATCACGGCGCCGCCCGGCTGGAAGGGCGATACATCCTGCTGGGAGTGATCGATTTCGAATCCCCGCGACGTATTGTGCAGGTAAAGAATCGCGCCGCAACCCTCTTCCGCAATCATGCGCATGGATTGGTCGAGAATCTCGCGGCAGCGGCAATCCGCTGAAAACACGTCTCCTGCCGTACAACGCGTGTGAACTCGAACCAGCACTGGATGGG
Source organism: uncultured Acidobacteriaceae bacterium (assembly GCA_963780515.1). Classification (GTDB taxonomy): domain Bacteria; phylum Acidobacteriota; class Terriglobia; order Terriglobales; family Acidobacteriaceae; genus Telmatobacter. The sequence goes on along the minus strand of CAWACG010000002.1, from coordinate 88,302 downwards.
CGCATGGCGCTCGGGTCACGCCGCCCTTTCCCGGCAATCCTGCCGGACCACTGTGAAATGCCGGGCAACTCGGGCAAAGATCGCCGCGCACCAGCGCAAGGTGGCTCTCGCCGCCCGTCACTTCACTCTCGTAGGCGATCATGCGGAACTCGCCATAGCGCGTCTGGATGCGGCTCTCGCCGGCGCGCACAATGTAACGCTCATGCCGTAACCGATAACGAATCAGCTCAGCGACGGTCAGCATCGACATCCCGTGTTCGCGGCAAAACGGAATCAGGTCCGGAATGCGCGCCATCTCCCCGTCGTCGCGCATAATCTCGCAGATCACGCCCGAGGGATTCAAGCCCGCCATCCGTGCTAGATCAACCGAAGCTTCCGTCTGTCCGGCCCGCACCAGCACCCCGCCCTTGCGCGCCCGCAGCGGAAAGATGTGCCCCGGCCGGGCGAGGTCCGAGTAAGTCGACCCCGGCGCAATCGCCGTGCGAACGGTATGTGCGCGGTCCGCCGCCGAGATTCCCGTGGTTACCCCCTCGCGCGCTTCAATGGTCTCGGTAAACGCCGTGCCAAAGCGCGAGGAATTCTGCTGCGTCATGGGAAAAAGGCGAAGATAATCCGCCCGATCCTCGGTCAGGGTCAGGCAGATCAGCCCCCGCCCGTAGCGGGCCATGAAGTTGATGGCCTCCGGAGTCACATGCTCCGCTGCCAGGGTCAGATCGCCCTCGTTTTCCCGATCCTCGTCATCCACCACGACCACCATGCGCCCGGCGCGAATCTCCGCCAGGGCGCCGGGGACGTCAATAAAGGGCGGCTCGAAGATGCGTTCTGTCTCTGCCATAGGGACGTTCCTATTCTCGCCCATGCTGCTATAAACAGCAAAAGCGCCGCTCGAAAGCGGCGCCTTTGTCGAACCGAATGAGAAAACCCCTACAACGTCGATTCAATCTCAAAGCCCCAGGCCTCAAGCAGCGCCTCAGGGATGTACTTTGAGTTCTTGTTCCGCCGAGCCCACTCCCGCAGGCGGGTAGACCGGATGTACTGATCCGGGGTGAGCTTGAACTCCTTCACAATCTGTTCGAAGGAGGTCACTGTGGGCACAACCGGGCCTATGGGCTCAGGCTTGCCCCAATTCGGATTTCCACGACGCTTTGCCATTGATTTGTTGTCCTTAAGGAAGGAGTGATTTGCTTGGACATCCTCGGGCCTTGGCTGGGGATCCTGTGGCTCCTGAGGCGACTCTAGGTTTCTATTTTAGGGATTTTTTCTTCAAAAATCAATAGCAAACTGCGCCCTGGCTGCGGAATTCGCCTTTTGACCGGAATCCGGCAATCTTTCCATATCCTTCTCGCATACATGGAGTTATCTTAGATTCCCATTCGCAATCTAAGGTTCGCCAAGGTCAAATGCCTTATCAAAACTGGCACCCAACAACCCTCCGGTGGCACATTACTCTTATGACAACAAAACGCCTGGGTCTGGCTTGTGGCCTCCTTGCTCTGGCCGTCGGCAACATCCCATGCCGGGCGGTGGAGCTCAAAGTCAGCCGCGACGCCCTGCAGCGCACCCTGAAACAACAGCTTTTCAGCGGTCCCAACGGGCGCTACTTCCTTAAAGGCGGCCCCCAGTCCGCCTGCTCGGTCTATGCCGACGACGCGCAATTGAGCTTTGCCCAGGATCGCATCGTCGTCCGGGTCAAAACCCACGCCAGGCTCGGCAAATCCGTGGCAGGCGCCTGCCTCGGTATTGCACTATCTCCAACCGCCGAAGTTTCCCTCGAACCCTACGGCGAAGGCCAAACCATCGGCTTTCGCGACGCCCAGGTTCTGAAAGTAAGCGACCAGCGGGAACTCAACTTCCTGCTCTCGCCCTTCCTCAGCCACCAGATCCCATCCAGCATGAAAGTGGACGCGGCCGACCTGATGCGCAAGGCGCTCGAAGGTTCAACCGCTTCCTCCGGGTACAAAGTGACCCTCGACCGGCTTAAGATTCACTCCATGCAAATCCAGGGCGACTCCCTGGTTGTTGATGTGGATGGGGACTTGAGCGTCAAGTAGGCAGATGGACGAAGTCATCCTCAAGCCCATTCGACGTCTACGCCCAACGGACTTCTCCGTTGGGCAGACGTACGAGCGGATTTGAAAACTCTAGCCCGCCGCTGTGGCTGGGAAACCTGCACGGGCTTTGATGCAGCGACTTAGACTACCACCATTCCATCGACCGCCCAAACGGAATCTTGGCGCTAGACTCGGGCTTGGGCGTGCGCAGAAGCAGAACCGGGCACTGCGCCAACTTGACGATCTTCTCGGCAATCGACCCAAACACCTGCGGATACCATCCCGACAGACCATGGGTCGTGATGACGACCAGATCGACATTCTCACGCTCTGCCGCCTCAAGAATCGCGCCGGCCACATCGTTATCCACTTCGACGCTGGAGGTGACTTTGATTCCCTTCGCACCCAAAGCAGCCTGTGAGACTCCAAACCGAGTTTCCGCTTCCTTCTTGCCGTTTTCAACGATTGCGGCCTCGGTAATGGAATCCGGCAACGAAACGCTCGGAAACGCGGGTATCACGCTAAGAAGGAATATTTCGGCATCAAATTTTTGGGCCAGTTCTTCGGCGGCGTCAAGAGCAGCATGCGACGACGGGCTGAAGTCGATGGGAACCAGAATTTTGGTAGGAATTACGCTGATAGTATTTCTCTCTGACATCAATATCTCCTCGCAGGACATCGCCTGTGGCGCGCCCCTCGTTTTCCGCAGTCCATCTTACCAAGCCGAAGCCCATCCCAATGCGTGACCGGCAACACACCTATGCGATTCACTCACTCTCATTGCCGCCTTACCCTCAATCCTTTCGCGCCGCGCCCCTGAATCCGTGAGTGTTACCTTAGAACGCGTATGGCCTTACCCACTGCGTCTGGTACTAGGGCGAAGTCGGGCTTGCCGATCCCGGTTCGCGAGTTGGCCGCAAAATCATGGGACGTGATCGTGGTCGGCGCCGGCCACAACGGATTGGCGTGCGCAGCCTACCTGGCTCGCGCCGGCCAGCGCGTCCTGGTGATCGAAAGCCGCGCGCGCGTGGGCGGCGCATGCACCATCGAGGAGCCGTTCCCCGGCGTGCGCATGTCGCCCTGCGCCTACCTCGCCGGCCTCCTGCATCCTCTTGTTGTTGAAGAGCTCGAGCTTCCCCGCCGCGGCTATCAATGGACCCCCGCGGTCAACGGCCTCTTCGTTCCCTTCCTGGACGGCTCAAGCATTCAGCTTTGGGACGACGACGCCCGCTGCACCGCCGAAGTCCGCGCATTGTCTCCCGGCGATGTGGATGGATTCAGCGCCATGTGCGACGTGATCCGCCGTCTGCGCGATGCCCTCCGCCCGCCGGGTTCTGGCGATTTCTGGATCGGCGACGCTCCCACCCGCGAGCAGATCGAAGACCGCCTCGGCAACGATTCTGAGGCCCGCGCCGTGCTCTTCGATTGGTCGATGGCCGAGTTTGTGGAGCACTACCTCCGCGACGAACGCCTCCAGATTGCCTACCTCGGCCAGGGCGTCATCGGCACCAACGCCAGCCCCTTCGACCCCGGCACAGCTTCCATTCGCTTTCACCACGCCTCCGGCCGTTTGGACGGAATGCCCGGCATGTGGGGCTACGTGCGCGGAGGAATGGGCATGGTCTCGTTCTACTTCTGCGATGCAGCCCGCGAGGCCGGGGCCACCGTCATCTCCGGCGTGCCCGTGGCCCAAATACTCCCGGGCGAGGGCGTGCTGCTCGACGGCGGAGAGCGCATCGCCGCGCCCACCATCGTCTCCAACGCCGACCCGCGCCAGACCCTCCGCCTTCTCGGCAACGCGGCCGACAGCCAATGGCGCGCCCGCGTCGAACGCGTTCCCATCGAAGGATGCACCGTCAAGCTCAACGTGCATCTGCGCGAACTGCCCAACTTCACGGCCCGTCCGGGAACGAATCAGCCCCACCACTACGGCCAGATCAATGCGCCGCTCACCAAAGACGAATGGAAGTCTGGCTTCGCAGCAGCGCGTCGCGGCGAGCTTCCCCGGCATCTCTGGTGCGAACTCTACTTCCAAAGCGTCCATGACCCGTCCGTAGTTCCGCCGGGCACCCATACGATGAGCGTCTTTGCACAATACGTCCCCTACAAGTTTGCGCACGGCACCTGGGACGAACGTCGCGACGAAGTGCGCCGACTCGCTTTCAATTCCCTCGCCCGCTTCTGCTCCAATATCGGCGACGGGGGTATCGATACCGCCGTAATCGACGCCCAGGTCCTCGGCCCGCCCGACATCGAGCAGAAAGTCGGCCTCACCGGCGGTCACATCTTTCAGGGAGAGTGCCTACCGCCCTATATGTGGGCCAACCGCCTCACCGCGCGCACCCCCATGCCCGGTCTCTATCTGTGCGGCGCCTGCACCCATCCCGGCGGCTCTGTCATCGGCATCAACGGCCGCAACGCCGCCAATGGCAATCCTTGCCGACATCGGCAAAAATTAGCTTCGCAGGATTTAGTTTCTTTGCCCTGCGCGGCTCTGCTATCCTCCGCCCTACATGCCCGCCGCTCCCGCACTCAAGCGAGGTCTCCGCTTCCGCGACCTGGTGCCCTTCTACGTCGTAGTAGTCCTCAGCATTCGCTGGACCGCGACCGCCGCCGCCGCCGGCCCCAGCATCCTCGTCGTGTGGATCGCTGCAGTAACCTGCTTCTTCATTCCTCTCGCTGCGTGCGTGATGGAGCTGACCTCGCGACATCCCGAAGAAGGCGGCATCTACGTGTGGACCCGCGAAGCGTTCGGCGATTTCTCCGGCTTCCTCTGCGCTTGGACCTACTGGATGAGCAACCTGCCCCTGTTCCCTGCCGTGCTCTATTTTGGAGCCGCCTCCGCGCTGTTCGCCTTCGGCGCTCATGCGCAAAGCCTGTCCTCCAATCCGGTTTATTTCATCGCCTTCTCGGCGTTTTGGCTCATCATCATCACGCTGCTCAATATTCGCGGAGTCGATGTGGGCAAGTGGCTCAACAATATTGGCGCGCTCGGCAGCGTGGTGCCGCTCAGCGTGCTGATGTTGCTTGCGGGCGTGTCCTGGTGGCGCTTCGGGGCTGCAACTCAATTCACTCGCGCCAGTCTCGCGCCGCACGGGTCACTGGACAATGCCGTTTTCTGGTCCGGTGTCTTTTTTGCCTTCAGCGGCATCGAATCCATCTCCGCAATGGGCGACGAAATCCAGAACCCCCGCCGCACCATTCCATGGGCGCTGCTGGTGGCGGGTTTCATTCTTGCCATCGGCTACGTGGGTGGAACCGCGGCTCTGCTTGTGGCGTTGCCAAGTTCCGCGGTCGGCGGGCCCGACGGATTCATGAACGGAATCCGCATCCTTAGCGAGCGACTGGGGCTGGGCTGGCTGCTCGTGCCCATGGCGCTGCTTGTGGCGCTTAATGGCGTGGGCGGTGCCGCGGGGAATCTGTCGTCCACCGCGCGCCTGCCATTTGCAGTCGGTGTGGATCGCTACCTTCCCGCTGCATTTGGATGGATTCATCCGCGCTACCGCACACCGTGGGTTGCGATCGCCGCCTACGGCGCTGCCGGCCTTGTGTTTGCTTTTCTCGGTCAGGCAGGAACATCGGTACGCGGCGCGTATGACGTGCTCGTCAGCCTCGCGGTCATTTCGCTTTTCTTGCCGTATTTGATGCTTTTCGCCGCGATGATTCGCCTGCAAAGCGAGCCCGCAGGCCCGGAAGTCCGGCGCGTTCCCGGCGGAAAGCTCGTGGCCATCGCGCTCGCGTCGCTCGGCCTCGCAAGCACCTCGGTCACTATCGTGCTGTCCCTGATTCCCGGCGCCGACGAAGCCAACAAGCCCCTCGCGGTCGCCAAAGTGCTGGGAGGAACAATCGTGCTGATTGGCGCCGGAGTCGCTGTGTTCCTAGTCGAGCGCCGCAAAGCGCGTGCGCACATGTGATCGCCCTGAACACGACTTTCGCGGCATCATTCGGCGGAACCTACAAACCCACTTCAGTCCCGGCGATAAACACCTTGGGCCTCGCAGGCGCCGCGATGAAGTATGCTATCTCGCGATAATCATTGAACTCGTGAATCAGAAAATCCGCGCGCTTTCCCACCTCAAGGGTACCCGTCTTCCCGCCAACCTCAAGGCTCCACGCCGCATTCACGGTCGCGCTCACCAACGCCTCCGCAGGAGAAAGTCCCATCTGCAGACACGCCAGCGACAACACAAACGGCATCGATGCAATCGGCGACGAACCGGGGTTGAAGTCGGTCGCAATCACAACCGCCAGCCCCATCTCAATCATCGCCCGCGCCGGCGGATAGTTCGTGCGCCCCAGCGCAAACACCGAGCCCGGCAGCAGCACCGGTTGCACGCCTGCTCCACGCAACTCGCCCAGCGTTTCAACGGTCACCATCTCAAGATGGTCCGCTGTCAACGCGCCAAGCTCCGCCGCCAACGCTGCTCCTGTCCCCGGCCGGAACTGCTCTGCATGCACCCGCAGCCTCATGCCGCGCTTCTGCGCTGCCGTCAGCACCGTGCGTGTTTCATCCACCGTGAATGCATGATCGTCGCAGAAGGCGTCGCAGTAGCGCGCCAGCCCCGCCGCAGTCACTTCGGGAATCAGTTCTTCCGCAATCCAGCGAACATATTCCTCGCGCCTGCTTGCAAAATTCGGCGGCACTGTATGCGCCGCAAGCAGCGTTGGAATAATCGGGACCGGGCCCGCCTCATTCAAGCGCGCAATCACGCGCAGAATACGCAGTTCCGTTTCGCGATCCAGTCCGTACCCTGACTTCGCCTCGATGGTCGTCGTCCCCGAGCGCAGCATCCAGTCGCGATGCCGCCGGGCCTCGGCCAGCAACTCGTCCTCGCTGGCAAAGCGCGTCAGCGCCACGGTGCGCAGAATTCCGCCGCCGGAGGCAGCAATCTCCTGATAGGTGTGCCCCGCAATGCGCTGTTCAAACTCTGCCGCACGGTTTCCCGCGAAAACAAGGTGCGTATGCGCATCCACAAATCCCGGCGTCACGCAGCGTCCGCCCGCGTCAATCACCGTGGTCGCAGGAGACAGTTGCGAACAAAGATCGGCGTAAGTCCCCGTGGCCGTGATGCACCCGTCCTCCACCAGCAGCACCGCGTCCTGAATCAGGCCCAGTTCGCGACAGCTCTTTCCCCACACGCGCGCGCGCCGGGCCCGCCAGGGTCGCCAACTGGCCGATATTCACCACTGCGAGCGTGCCGCTCATCCCTACTTCCCTTCCATCGGAATGTGAATGCCCTTTTCCCGCGCCGTCTGCCGCGCAAGTCTCATACCCCGCATCCGCGTGCCGCGCCACGCCCAATCCCCGGATCGTTGTTCAGCACCCGCTCAATCTTCCGCGCCGCCAGCTCCGTCCCATCCGCCACCGTCACCTGCCCCGCGTGCAGGCGGTAGCCCATGCCCACGCCGCCGCCATGATGAAAGCTCACCCACGTCGCGCCCGAAGCCGTATTCAGCAGCGCATTCAGAATCGGCCAATCGGCCACGGCATCCGAACCGTCCAGCATCTTCTCCGTCTCGCGGTAAGGGCTGGCCACCGAACCCGTATCCAGGTGGTCGCGCCCAATCGCAATCGGCGCGGAAATCTCCCCCTTGCGCACCAGCTCGTTGATCGCCTCGCCCATCCGCTGCGCGTTCCCCATAGCCCAGCCAGCAGATGCGCGCCGGCAGCCCCTGAAACGCGAACCGCCCCCGCGCCAGCTTCAGCCAGCGAGTCAGAATCTCGTTCTCCGGAAACAGCTCCAGCGCCAGCTCATCCGTGCGGTCAATATCCTTGCGGATCGCCCGACAACGCCACCCAGCGAAACGGCCCTGTCCCCGTGCAGAACAGCGGCCGAATATACTCCGGCACAAATCCCGGAATCAGAAACGCATCCGCGCACCCCGCATCAAACGCAAACCGGCGAATGTTATTGCCATAGTCGAACGTCACCGCGCCCGCCCGCTGCAGCGCCAGCATGGCATTCACATGCACCACCATCGACGCCGTCGATCGCCGCACATACTCTTCAGGATTGCGCTGCCGCAACTCCGCCGCCTCCGCCAGCGTCAGCCCCTGCGGAACATACCCGTTCAGCGGATCGTGCGCGCTGGTCTGGTCCGTCACCACGTCCACATGCACGCCCCGCCGCACAATCTCCGGCAGCACGTCGGCGCAGTTGCCCACCAATCCCACTGAGAGCGCTCGTCCCTCGCTGCCGCGCCGCCTCACACAGCGCCAGCGCCTCATCCAGATCTCTCGCGTCACCGTGTCGCAATACCGCGTATCCACGCGCCGCTGAATGCGCGCCCGGTCCACGTCGATGCCAGCACAACGCCGTCATTGAGCGTCACCGACAGCGGCTGCGCACCGCCCATTCCACCCACGCCGCCCGTCACCACCAGCTTGCCTTTCAGCGAGCCGCCAAAGTGCTGCTCCGCCAATGCGGCGAAAGTCTGGAAGGTCCCCTGCAGAATGCCCTGCGTGCCGATATAAATCCAGCTCCCCGCCGTCATCTGCCCATACATCATCAGGCCCTTGCGGTCGAGCTCGTTGAAGTGTTCCCAATTCGCCCACTTCCCCACCAGGTTCGAATTCGCAATGATCACCCGCGGCGCCATCTCGTGCGTAGGAAACACCGCCCACCGGCTTGCCGGACTGCACCAGCAGCGTTTCCTCGCTCGCCCAGCTTCTCCAGCTCCCGCACAATGGCGTGGAAGCAATCCCAGTTCCGCGCCGCCTTGCCGATGCCGCCATAAACAACCAGATCCGCCGGCCGCTCGGCCTACCTCGGGGTCGAGGTTGTTCATCAGGCAGCGCAGCGCCGCTTCCTGCTGCCAGCCCTTGCAACGCAACTGGTTCCCGCGCGGGGCACGGATGACAGGAGCCGATGTCGTCGTGGTCATTACTTCCCCCTTGCTTTCCCTTTGATTCCTTCAAGTCGGGCTCGGCGAGAAAACTTAGCAGAGTCCCGCGATTTCGAGAGTCGCTACAAAGCATACTACCCGCGATTGCTCCGCGGTTTAAGCCGGAATCTCCAAGAACATGGATGATCCAAGTCTCGCTTCCGAGACCTCGGAAAACGCAGAACTCAGTCTTCAAGCTCATCGTCAAATCGCCCAACGCCCGTTTTGCAGATCATTATCCGACTCAGGTGCACTATCAAAATAAGCGCCCGAAGATCCTCCCGCGGAAAGAGCAAAGCCATGTCCATATTCACCCTTGTAACCAAGCCTCAAATCCGGGCAGAAACAGTCCCATCCATTTCTGATAATCCCGCCGTCTTTCGCTGTTGCAACGCCATGCAGGTGGCCTACGATGCCGAATTCGCAAATTCCAACAGCAACTCATTCACCGCCTATGCCGGCGCGCAGGCCTATAGCGACCCCATTTCGATCCTCGTCGGCTATGAAAACATCCGCGATTCGATCGCCTGCACCGCCCAGCAAGTCCTCACCGACGCCAACGACGAAAGGAAAAGCACGAGGTTTCTCGCCGCCGCCCAGGTCGCATTCGCCTTGTTTGCTCGCAAGTCCTCACCGAGGTAGCCCCGCCCCACGTGACCCCCTACCACCCTCTTTATCTTCTTCAGACCGGTCTTCCTTGTAGATCGTTAAATATCCACTTCCGGTGGCCTGAGTTCAACTGGCGGCCAAAACTAAGTTTGCCCAATCGCGCGCACTCTCTTTATCCTGCTTTCGTGCCCACCACACTCGTTGAATGTGTTCCCAATTTCTCCGAAGGCCGCGACCCAGCCAAGGTCGATGCCATCGTCGAAGCCATGCTCGTTCCCGGCGTCTATCTCCTCGACCGCGAGATGGACGCCGATCACAACCGCTGCGTCATCACCCTGGTAGGCGAGCGCGAAGCCATCCAGGAAGCTGCCATTCGCGGCGCGGGCAAGGCCGCCGAGCTCATCGACCTCACGCGGCATCAGGGCGCGCACCCGCGCATGGGGGCGGCCGATGTCATTCCCTTCATCCCCATCAGCGGCGTCACCCTCGAAGACTGCGTCGCCATGGCCCGGCATGTCGGCGCCGAAATCTCCGAGCGCGCTTCGAGATCCCGGTTTATCTCTATGAAGCCGCGGCCACCACGCCTGAGCGCCAAAACCTCGAAAACATCCGCCGCGGCCAGTTCGAGGGCATCCGTGACGAAATCGCCACCAACCCCGCTCGCAAGCCGGATTACGGCGAGCCGCGCGTGCATCCCACCGCGGGCGCCACCGTGGTTGGAGCGCGCAAGTTCCTTGTGGCCTACAACGTCTTCCTCAATACCCCCGACGTCGACATCGCGAAGAAGATCGCCAAGGCCGTGCGCTTCTCCACCGGTGGCTTGCGCTATGTCAAGGGCTCGGGCTTCCTGGTTCGCGGCATGGCCCAGGTCTCAATGAATCTGACCGACTTCGAGCAGACTCCGATCCACCGCGTCTTTGAATTTGTAAAGCGAGAAGCCGCGCGCTATGGTGTCGCTCCAGTTTCAAGCGAAATCGTAGGGCTGATTCCCAAGCTCGCGTTGGAGCAGGCGGCGGAATGGTTCCTGCAGGTCGAGAACTTTGACTCCTCGCTCATTCTTGAAAATCGCCTCGCCGCCGTCATGTCCGGCAAGATGGCCCCCGGCGGTCCCGGCGTCGCCCTCAGCGCCGGAGTTTCACCCTTCATCGAGCAACTGGCCGCCCCCACTGCAACACCCGGCGGAGGCAGCGCTTCCGCCGCAAGCGGCGCAATGGCCGCCGGCCTGGCCTGCATGGTCGCGCAAATGTCGCGCGGCAAAAAAGCCTACATGAAATATGAGAGCCAGCTCAGCGAAGCGGTCGCCCGGCTCCATCAGCTTCGCGCGGAACTGAAGGCAGCAATCGACGCCGACGCCGATTCTTACAACCTCGTAATCAACGCTTACAAAGCAGCAAAGGAGTCAACAGATGGCGTTCGGGCAATCAACGCTGCACTTCGCCAGGCAACCAGCGTGCCGCTGGGCGTGGCAGAAAACGCCTTTGAAGTGGAGCAAATTGTTCTTCGCTTGAAGCCCATCACAAACCCTCACATGGAATCCGATCTGACCACTGCCATTCGCGTTGGCAAAGGCCGCTCTTACGGGAGCACTTGCAAACGTCGCCATTAACCTGGACTCCATCAAACCGGATACGCCCGAATCCCACGCGTTCCTGATTCAAACCCGGTTGCGGGCGGAGGAACTCAAAGCGCTGGGCTAATCAATCAGTTCTATTCTGAAAAACAGCAAATTCTTCCCGATTAAGCCGCCAAGGGATTATGCTTTCGAGAACAATCGAACTGGCTCCCTAGAGGTGCTGAGTGCAGAAGACAGGGCGTTTCCTGTTTGTTCCATTTGTAGTCTTGTTTTTAGCCGCAACGTCACAAGCGAATTCATCCGAAGAAGCCCCAAATCAATCGGGCTTTGTTCGGCTGGACCGGGTCACCGCTTCCCGGGCAACCACCAATGGAATTGAGATCCGCTCCGGCGCCGCCGTGATGCAGATCACAGCCCTGCGCGACGACGTGCTGCGCGTGCGCGTCGGCCCCGCAGGTCAGCTCCCTGAGGACGCGTCCTGGGCTGTTCTGCCCTCATCGCGCACTGCCGCAGTTGCAGTGACACCAGAATCCACGCCGTCAGCCGTAGGGTTCAAGACCGCCAAACTTCACGTGTCGATCCAGAAAGACCCGTTGGAGATGACCGTCACCGACATGAGGGTCACGTGATCAACGCCGACATGCCGGGCCGCCCCATCGAGTTCAACGGCGCGGAGTTTCGCGTCTACATGAAATCGCCACAAGACGAACACTACTTCGGCCTCGGCGACAAACCCGGCCCTCTCGACCGACGCAATGAGGCCTTCACTGACTGGAATACCGACGCCTTCGGCTGGCAGGAGTCGACCGACCCCATCTACAAGTCGATACCCTACTTCGTCACCTTCCGCCAAGGCATTGCGGCCGGCGTCTTCCTCGACAACACCTGGCGCGCCAGCTTCGACTTCAACAAGCAATACCGCGACGGCTATTCCTTCGGCTCCGAGGGCGGGCCCCTTGACTATTACATCCTCTACGGCCCTGAACCGAAGGCTGTCGTCGAGACCTGGGCCTGGCTCACCGGGACCACGCCCATCCCGCCGATCTGGTCCCTGGGCTACCAGCAGTCGCGCTACAGCTACTATCCCGAGTCTGAGGTGCGGCGCATCGGCGCCAAACTGCGCAGCGAGCGGATTCCTGCGGATGTCATCTGGCTCGACATCGACTACCAGTACAAGAACCGCCCTTTCACTGTGGACCCGGAGCGCTTTCCGCACTTCGACCAGATGATCAAGGACCTGAGAGCCGAACATCTGCGCACCGTCGTCATCACCGATCTGCACATTGCGGACCAACCCAACATCGGCTACAAGCCCTATGACGAGGGCATAGCAGGCGACCATTTCGTCAAGAACCCGGACGGTTCCATCTATGTCGGTGTCGTGTGGCCAGGAAAGTCTGTGTTCCCTGACTTCACGCAAAAGGTTTCGCGCGACTGGTGGGGCACGCTTTATGCGGACTTCGTAGCCAAAGGCATTGCCGGCTTCTGGAACGACATGAACGAGCCTGCGATCTTCGAGGTTCCTTCAAAGACAATGCCGGACGATGTGCAGCACCGCATCGAAGAGCCCGGATTCAGAACCCGCGTGACCAATCACCTGGAGGTTCACAACATCTTCGGCATGCAAAACAGCCGCGGGACCTTCGAAGGCCTCCTCAAACTCGAACCGAATGTTCGGCCCTTCGTGATGACCCGCGCCAGCTTCGCTGGAGGACAGCGCTACGCCGTCACATGGACCGGTGACAATTCCAGCAACTGGAACCATCTGCGCCAGACAGTTCCGCAGTTGCTTAATCTGGGCTTGAGCGGCTTTGCCATGGCCGGAGCGGATGTGGGCGGCTTTGCTGCTTCTCCGCAACCCGAACTTCTCACGCGCTGGCTTGAAGTCGCTGCCTTCCAGCCAATTGACCGTGACCACACCGCCATCGGGACCAACCCGCAGGAGCCGTGGGAGAATGGCACGCCGAAAGATGTGAACCTGCGCCGCAGTTACATCGAAGAGCGCTATCGGCTATTGCCCTACCTCTATTCCACGGCGGAAGAGATGAGCCGGACAGGCCTGCCCATCGACCGCCCGCTCTTTCTGGAATTCCCTCACGGCGCGAAGGACGGGTCGCCGCTTGACCTGAGTGACAGCGGCAGTTTCATGCTTGGCCCCGACCTGCTCGTTGCTCAAAGCCCATTTCCGGACGAGGTAGACGACTACTCCGTCGCATTGCCGCCGGTGGGTTGGTATGACTACTGGACCGGGGCGCGCGCGGAAGGCGGCACCGGCAGGAAGGCAATCGATAACACGGATGTGGTGCAGCCCGAAGTCCACCTGCGCAATAGCGTCGACAGACTGCCGGTGTTTGTTCGTGCCGGCGCCATCGTGCCCGAGCAGCCGCTGGTGCAAAGCACCGATGAAAAGCCAATTGGGCCGCTCACGCTGCGTGTCTATCCTCCGACCGGAGCCGACGAGAAATGCGGCGGCACGCTCTATCTGGATGACGGCGTCAGCTACGACTTCAGGAAGGGCGATTTCCTGCGCATGGGATTCACCTGCCATTTGACGGAGCATGGGCTCAAGGTCGAGGTAGCTGCGCACGAGGGTAGCTTTAGCCCATGGTGGAAGCAGCTTTCCGTCGAGATCTATGGCGCCGGCAAGCCTGCGGCGGCCGCTACAACCTCTGCTCTGAACGGCTCCGGCAAAGCCTCGGTCTCCACTTCCTTTGACCAGGAGCATCACCGAATCACGGCGCTGCTCCCGGACGACGGAAAGGGCCGCGAACTGCAAGTGACATACTGAGAACATGTTCAGACTTGCGAGACCTTCGGCGGCCGCGATTGAACAACAAGTCGCGGCCGCCTCTGGCTTGCCGCATCCCAGATCACAATTCCTGACAGTCCAAGGCGGGCTTCAAACGCGGATTTTACCGTTTGCCTTTGCCCACGATCGATCGCGATCCTGTATTGGCCAGGGCGATTCCGCTTTCGCCGCAGCAAGGCGAGGCTTTGCGCAGTGGGCCATGTTTGATATGGGATGGGTACGGGTTGCAAATCCCACCGCAACAATTAACCAAGGACAAATCGTTGCGGTCGAGGCGCACTCTCTCGGACTCTGGTCTCTGAATCTGAGCCGGATAGTGGAAGTTGTGAATACGCCTACCTTGTTTGGATTCCTCTACGTCACCACCACAATGCATGTGGAACAGGGCGAAGAGCGTTTCCTCCTCGAGTTTGACCCGGCTACCAGTTGCGTTTGGTACGAGTTGGAAGCAGTCTCTCGCCCACAAAGCACCCTGGCTCGCCTTGGCCTTCCAGTCACCCGCGCCTTCCAGCACAGATTCGCGCGAGAGTCGCACCGTCGGATGCAACAGGTGACTCTTCAATGTCCCTGCTAAGACCACCTTTATTGCCATCCTGCGTGCGTTTACCATCCGTTACCGGGGTGCAAAAGTTGCGTTATCAGCTTCTTCTCAAGCTGATACCCTAGAAGCATGAAATTTGGCGTTTTAGTGTTCCCGGGGTCCAATTGCGACCACGATACCTTCAACGTGATTGCCGAAGTTGCCCACCAGCCTGTCACTTTCCTATGGCATGACTCAGAGGATCTTGCGGGCGTCGATGCCGTCCTGGTTCCGGGCGGGTTCGCCTATGGCGACTACCTCCGTACCGGCGCCATCGCCAGGTTTTCTCCTGTGATGCAGGCTGTGCAAAAGTTCGCGGCCGGCGGCGGGCTTGTCCTCGGCATCTGCAACGGGTTCCAGATTCTCACAGAAGCCGGCCTGCTGCCTGGGGCTTTAATGCGCAATGCCGGCCTGAAGTACATCTGCAAGCAGGTTCACTTACGCGTCGAAACGTCAGACAGCCCATTTACGAACCAGCTCTCAAAAGGCGATGTGCTCGAGATTCCCATCGGACACATGGAAGGCAATTATTTCTGTACGCCTGAGGACCTGCATCGCCTGGAATCAGAGGATCGAGTCGCATTTCGCTATGCCACCGCTAAGGGAGAGATCACGCAGGCCGCGAATCCCAACGGCTCCCTCGGCAACATTGCCGGCATTCTTAATGAGGGGCGAAACGTCCTTGGAATGATGCCTCACCCGGATCGGTCGAGTGAAAAACTGCTCGGCTCCTCGGACGGATGGAAGATATTTGCCTCGATGGTTGAAGTTCTCGCTACGCGTTGAAGGCACGGTCTTATGAGCACGAAAGCAGAATCAGATGATTGATATCCATACACACCTTATTTATGGGGTGGACGATGGGTCTCCCGATCTGCAGACCTCATTGGAGATGGCACAGGAGGCCGCCGCTCAGGGCACGACCCATATCGTCTGCACTCCCCACGCAAGCGACGAATATCCCTACAAAGCAGACTTGATCAAGAAGCGCTTTGCGGAATTGAGTGAACAGCTGCGGGATGTGGTGAAACTCAGCCTGGCATGCGACTTCCACATGAACGCCGCCAACATCATGGATGCGTTGGCGAATCCCCTGCGGTACTCGATCGATGAAAAGGGATACCTGCTCATCGAGTTTTCCGACATGGTGATCCCGCCGCAACTTTCAGACGCCATGCGGAGGTTGCGTGCGGCCGGATACACCCTGATCATCACCCACCCTGAGCGGAATTCCGTGTTGCAGCGGAATCCCGAAATGTTGGCTGAATGGTTGCGCGAAGGGTATCTTGTCCAAGTCACCTCTGCGTCACTCTACGGGAGATTTGGTAAGGTTGCCGAGGCTTTCGCGAATGCATTGCTCGACCGAAATTGGGTTCATTTCCTGGCCAGCGACGCACATCATCCTGGGTGGCGTCCCCCGCATCTGAAAAAGGGCTATGAATTTGTAGAGCATTGGGCGGGGACAGAGACGGCGCAACGGCTTTTTGTCACCAATCCGCACGCCGCTGTCCTCGGAGCGGCCTGGCCGCCACAGCCCGAGCCAATCGGCCTATGGGAGAATGTGCCACTGAAGTTCGACGCCAAGACGCTGGCAAAGAGCCGCAAACCCCGGCCCAACCGAAATCCCGCGGAGCCGGACGGAAGCGAACGTAAAGGCTTTTGGAGCCGCCTGCTCTCTCGATGAAGGGCATGCGGCCGCAAATTACAAACCCAGCCCGCCATCGACGGCCAGTATCTGGCCGGTGACAAAACCCGAGTTTGCAGCGAAGAAGAGCACGGCCTCCGCGACATCCGCTGCCGTCCCATTGCGTTTCATCGGGGTCTTGGCTGCGAAGTTAGCCGACTCGCCAACGGGATATTCGTCCATCTCAATCCAGCCGGGCGCCACGCAGTTTACGCTGACTTCCGGGGCAAATGCCTTGGCCATGGCCTGCGTCAGCATGTGCAGTGCCGCCTTCGAGGAGCAATAATGCGCGTGATCCGCCCAGGCACGCATGCCGCCAAGTGACCCAATGTTCACAATTCTTCCGCGAACCACGCGCAAATGAGGCAGAGCCTCCCGTGCAACCACGAACGGGCCGCGCGCGTTGGTTTCAAATACCGTATCCCATTGCCCTAAAGTGATTTGATCCAGAGACGCAGATTGAAACACTGCGGCATTGTTCACCAGGATATCGATTCGGCTATGAAATGCTGCAGCGGCAGCGACCGCCGTGCGCACTGAAGCCTCTAAGCGTACATCGCACGGCACGAACTGTGCGTGGCGACCCAGCGCTTCAATCTCTTCCACAGTTCGCGCGGCCTCTTCAGCAGATGTCAGGAAAGTGATGGTTACATTCGCGCCCGCCCTGGCAAGTGCCAAGGCGATCTCCCGGCCGATGCGCCGAGCGCCCCCGGTCACCAGTGCCGATTTGCCGCTAAGGGTTTGGGTTGGCATCGCAATCCTGCGGCAACCGGGGCGGCCAAGCCTGCCCCGTGCTACTGAGGTTGAGGCTGGCTGGTGTCGGGCTTGGCGTCGTCTTGTTTTGCGGACTCGGCGGCTGGTTTGTCTTTCGAAGCTTCTTTGGAGCTTTCGTCCTTCGTTGCCGCGGCCTTGCCCGGATCGGCGGTCTTGTCCTTGTCAGAACTCTTTCCGGCATCCGCGGTTTGCTCGTGCATCGTGTAGATGGAATACTGCTGGCCCGGCCGCTTCAACTTCACTTCAATCGCCAACTTTGGCTTATCGATCTTGTAATCTTGACCGTACGTTTGGTATCCCCTGGCGATCACCTGCAACAGAACCTCGGAGCCAGTTGGAAGCACATCGATGACCGTCTTCCCGTCCTCGTCGGTTTTCAACTCCATGTTGCCCTTGTCACCCACCAGGTGAAAGATGACAGCGGCGTTCTCTATCGGCTTACTGTCGTCGCTGCGGAGAATGGTCACATTAATCCGCGAGGTTGGCGGAGGAGCCTTGTATTTGCGTCCGCGATGGTTCGATTCCTGGGCAGGAGCAGCAAGACTTGAGGCCAGCACAAGGATGGCTGCAAACACGGCAAAATGGGAAATCCGGCGGTGCCACATAGCGTCTATTGTACCCGTTTGAATGGTACGGGAGCGAGCCCTCAATCACTCCCGGCGGCTGCCTGCCGGGCTGCCTTTACATGGGCCGAGGGCACCTCCGGTTTCCAGCCTGAGACTGGTATTGCCATAAGAATCAAGCAGAATTGACGAAACAGGTAAACTAAGAGAGAGGTCCTTATGCCGGAAATTCAGCGCAGGAAGACGGGCACAGTAAGAATCGGACAGGTTCGCGTGGGCTGGGAGGTTCCGGTCGTCGTGCAATCGATGACCAACACCGACACGGCGGACGTGCCGGGCACGATTGAGCAGGTGGCAGCACTGGCTCTGGCAGGGTCCGAGATTGTCCGCGTCACCGTGAACAACGAGGATGCCGCGGCTGCAGTTCCCCATATTGTCGAGGGCCTGGACAAGCGCGGTCTGCGCGTACCGATTGTCGGTGACTTCCATTACAACGGGCACCTTCTCCTCAAGAAGTTCCCTGCCACTGCCCGGGCGCTGGCCAAATACCGTATCAACCCCGGCAACGCATCCATCGGCAAGAAAGACAACGACAATTTTCAAGTCATGGTCGAATGCGCCGCAGAGAACGAGAAGCCGGTGCGCATTGGCGTCAACTGGGGTTCGCTCGATCAGGCCCTTTTGACCCGCATGATGGACGAGAACAGCCGCCTTCCCGAGCCTCTGCCAGCGCGTGAAGTGATGATGGAAGCCATGGTAGTGAGCGCCCTTGAATCCGCAAAGGCGGCAGAGCACTTTGGCCTTCGTCCCGACCAGATCATCCTTTCCGCCAAGGTGAGCGGCGTGCGCGACCTCATCGACGTGTATACCAACCTGGCTGCTCGCTGCAGTTATCCGCTGCACCTGGGACTTACTGAAGCGGGGATGGGATCGAAGGGGCTGATTGCTTCCGCCTCCGCACTGGCCCCGCTTCTTCTAGCGGGCATCGGCGACACGATTCGCGTAAGCCTGACTCCCAAGCCCGGCGGCGACCGGACTGAGGAAGTTCTGGCGGCTCAACAGATTTTGCAATCTCTGGAGATTCGCAGCTTCATGCCGCAGGTGACGAGCTGTCCCGGCTGCGGACGCACGACCAGCACCTACTTCCAGGAGCTCGCCGAGCAGATTCAGAGCTACCTGCGCACTTCCATGCCCGAATGGCGCAAGCAATATCCCGGCGTCGAAGAGCTGAAACTGGCGGTGATGGGCTGCGTCGTCAACGGCCCTGGGGAGTCCAAACATGCAAACCTCGGCATCAGCCTGCCCGGCACTTTCGAGGAACCGAAGGCTCCCGTCTACGTCGATGGCAAGCTCTACACAACCCTTCGAGGCGACACGATCGTAGCTGAATTCAAGCAGATTCTGGACCATTATGTGGAGACCCATTATGGCCAGGACGCGAAAAGCAAAGAGCTGGTTGGAGCGAGGTAATTCGGCTTTCGCACAAGGTACGCGCTCAATGTTGGATCGGACGCAACAAGGGCTATTGCCGGCTTTGAGCGCGTTTCACTGATGCTGACTTGCGGTCTATTTGCGCAAATGCCAAACGGCTCCAGTACAGTTTCCGCAGGAATTGAGATCCGTATTTCGCCGGCAATCGCAGAATCCGCTTGCCGGGGCAGCCAGGCACCGACTTCCCAACCTCATCCAAACGCGGTACGATTCTCACATTCCCCGGAAAGATTTCGAATGAACCTGCGCCGTTTGCGAGGTTTCGCGCTTTTGCTCGTTGTCGCTCCGTTGCCGATGTTCGCCATCCATTCCAAGCCGTGCATGACCGCCGAACAGGCTCTGAAATATCTCAATAAAGACATTTGCATTTCAGCGCATATCTATGAGGTTGTGGAGCTTCCAGACGGGACACGATATCTTGATGTCTGTGCGCCAGATACACAGGATGCGCAATGTCGATTCACGATCGTGAGCCTTGGTGAAGACCGGGGCGAGGTGGGCGAATTGCGCAAATACCGTGATATGGACGTGCATATCCGCGGAATTGTGCAGCCTATGCATGGGCGCGCGGGGATGGTGCTCAGCCACGCCCGTCAGTTCTACGGCGGTCCGCCGAAATTCAGACCGAATCCGAAACTGGTGCGCGGTTTCAACGGTGAGCAGGAGCGCCCTCCGATTGGTGACCCGAACCTGCGCTCGCAAGGTGGACATCGTGGCTTCATGAATTCGCGGGACCAAGTGCCTGTGCCGAGGACACCGCCAGCAAAGTAGTCGGCGGCCTACCAGCCCCGCCCAGCATGGCGGCGCAACTCATCCAGCGAGTAGCGAGTGCCGCGCCAGTCAACCCCTTTGCGGACAAGTGCAAGAATCATGGAGCGGAAAAGCGCGAATGTCACGATCGCCACAGCTGGTGCGAAGAGGACCGCCGTCCACGGCGAGACCTGCGTGACGCGGCGGTTCGCCGCATAGACCAGGACAATCGCAGCGTAGGTGATCAGGCCCGCAGCCATCGACCAACCGCCAAATGCAAGAGCCGCAACCGGCAACACAGCCTGCACGGCCAGACCTATGCACGCAAAAACCAACAGCCAGGCCTTATATCGATAGATTGCAAACCCGTTCTTCTCCACAAGACGGATCACTGATCGTGCCCCTTCTATCCAGCGAATGCGTACGAGCCCCGGCCCAATTGCGACGTGTTGCGAGAAACCGGCGCGCTTGATTCGCCATCCGAAGCGCAGGTCATCGAGCACTTCCATCCTCAGGCTTTCGAATCCACCCACTCGGTTGTAGACATCGCGGCGCACGAGATTGAAACCACCGACGCCCATAAAGTCTCTGGCCCGTGGGTCAGAAACCTTCCACAGACGGATTGTCCATTGCGAGAGAACCTGCATTGCTGCCAGCATCGCGCGCTCATCGAATGTCTTGAGGATGAGCGTCGGTACCAGAATCAAATGATCGGCGTTTAGATCAGTGGCCTTGCGGAGTGCCAGCTCGAGCGCGTGGGGATGAAACAAGACGTCTCCGTCAGTAAACAGCAGCCATGGTGCTACGGCTTGTTCCGCAGCAACAGCCATGGCATGGGGCTTGCCCAGCCAACCTCGAGGCAATTCATTGATATGAATCACACGCAGGCGATGCGGCCCGGCAAGAGCCTCAGCCTCGATGGCAACCTGATCCATCCGTATCCCTGTCCGGTCAGAGGAGCGATCATCGACGGCAATGATCTCCAGGCGCAGGCCGGTCGCTGCCATCAACGAATGCAGTGTGGCTTCAATTGCAGTTTCTTCATTGCAGGCGGGAACAATGACAGTCATGTGCGGGTCGTCGCGTGGCTCCAGCGGTGGCAAATCCACTGCTGCATTGCCAGTCAGGTCAGGCAAATGCGGCATTCCGCGCATCGCAGCTACGGCCTGGCAGAGCCAGCTGACTGCCAGTAGCCAACAGAGGAAACCAAAGGCGTGCGCGGGCGATATGAGTGCACCCATAATGCAAGTATCAACGAGCCGCACGCTCACTGGGTGGCATTGCGCCGTTCAGTTTGCCGGTATCAAAGACCGGCAGATGGACCTTCCTCAAGCGGCGGGGCAAAGCGTGACCCTGCCCACAGAATCGCGCAAGAGACAACCAACGAGATCAGCGTTGCGCCGAGTCCAATCCGCAGGCTTTTGCGCGGTCGGAGATGACGCCAATGATCGTGGGAGAGAATGTGTCGCCAAATGCATGAATGATGAACAGATTGAGGCCGATTGCCGTGGCTCGAACCTGCGCAGAAACCGAGTTGACGATGGCCGCATTTAGTGGCCCAGTGTTGAGGAAGAGGAAGAACTCGGCGGCAAACAGCGAAGGTACCGCCCACGAACGCGGGCCAAAGAAGACCAGCGCTCCCCATGGCAGCGTCAGGGCCACACTCCAGAATGAAAGCAGATAGAGCGCCCGGTGATTGCTGCGCAGCCAGATCTGCGCCACCCAGCCTCCGACGAGAGTTCCAGCGATGCCGTCTACAACCGTAATGGATCCGACAACCAGACTTGCGTTCCCGACCGAGAGCCCTGCGAAGCGATTCAGAAACGTCGGCACCCAGTTTGAAATTCCACCCATGGCAAAGGTGAGAGCGGCCAGGCCGAAACTTGCCGTGAGATAGGCGGGATTGCTGAAGAGTCCCCAGAATGTTGTGCGGCTGATGGTTGGCTTGACGTGATCACTGGCGCCGCGAACCGGCTCGCTGCCCATGCAGCCATAGAGCACCGCGACGGCAAGCCCAGGTATAGCGCAAATGAAAAAGGGAGCGCGCCAACCCCATAACGTGCCGAGTTTTCCCCCGGCAATATAGCCAAGTGCTGCGCCCACAGGAATCGCTAAATAGAAAATCGACAGAATGCGGTTGCGGTCCCGCTCGGGATAAAAGTCGGCCAGTACGGCGGGGGCAAAGATGCCGAATGTCGCTTCGCCCACGCCCACGAGAGCATGGCGGATGAAAAGAGTCGAATAGCTGTGGACCCAAGCCGACCCCAACGTTGCGAGGCTCCATAAAACAGCCCCAGCTATGATCAGCGGCTTGCGTTGAACACGATCACCGAGCCAGCCAGTCAATGGAGCCACCAGCATGTAGGTCAAGAAAAGTGCAGTCGTCAGCAGACCCATTTGCTCGTCTGTCGAGTGAAATTCACGCTGAATGAGGGATACTTCGCCGGGCAAAATGTAGCGGTCAATGTAATTGAGTAGGTTGAGAAACAGGAGCAGCACAAAAGTGCCCGCGGCGGGGCTGATGCGAGAGCGCGCTGACTGGATGATCGGCAAGTAGAGTTTGTCCAGCAGAAATGCCGGGACTCCACAGCAATATCACAATTGATTCAAAAAGCCCACTTCCCTGCCTCTGGGTGCGTGCGGTTGCGATCATTCCTTTCTCAAACTGCTGGGCAGAATTGAGGGCGGCGCATCGTTTCTAAGGATGCGCCGCCGGTGACTTATGTCAGACGATTCGTTTGAGAAAGCGGCAACGGTTTAGTGCTTATCTCCGTCTCCGTGGCCGCGCCCGTCCCTCTTTTCGTTGCCTTTGAACTGCTCGGGGGCCCTGCGTTGGGCTGCCGCCTTTTCGCCCCTCTTTGGCATTGGACCGTTATAGCCGTGCTGCGGATCGAAAGTATTATCCACACTGCCACGAAACTCGCTGGGACCATGAAACCACGGACCAACGCCGATGAAGACGCCGCCGTTGAACCATTCCGAGCCATAGTAGCCGTCCGGAACGCAATTGTAGGGCGCATAGTCGTAATAGCCGTAGGGACAATCAGGAGCGACTCCGATTTCCACGGCGACCTGGGCCTGTGCTTTGGGAGCAGCTGTGGCGAGAAACATTCCAGCAACAGTTGCCAACGCAAGAAACTTGAATCCACCCATGATTTCTCCTAACCAATGCGGGGACTATCAACACCTTGTCCCACGTTTCTGACTTTAGGCTTGGAGAGCAGCAGCGTCTGAGCAATAGGAATCATGCGTTAAACGTGCGATGCAACCATGATTGCGGGTGGGAAATGAGTCAAGAGCGAGGGCGAAGGCATTGCAGGAAGGCGGCGGAGTGAATTAGGGCCGCGGCCAGCGTGCTTCGACAGCGGAGGCGATGCCGCCGCGAGGGCGAAACTCTCCCCGCACCACTGCCCAGACCGGATCACAGGCCTTCACCAGGTCTTCCAGAACCTGATTCACGATGTTTTCCTGAAATATTCCGAGATTACGGTAACTGAAGAGATACTCCTTCAGAGACTTCAGTTCGAGACATCGGTCGCGCGGCATGTACCGAATGTTGAGGGCGCCAAAGTCTGGCAAACCGGTCTTAGGACAAACTGAAGTCAATTCCGGGTCATCGATTGAGATTTCGTAGCCTGGGAACTGGTTCTGCCAGGTTTCTATGGCAGGGAAAGCGAAGTCGAGACCAGCTTTTGCATGATCGTCTGTGTAGCGCGGTTCCTGAGACATGCCTTGATTGTACGAGCCTCTCGATTCAAAGGTCATCTTCCTGTCTATGGACCGATTTTCATGATTCCTCAAGGCATGTTCTTGAGTCTTATATACTGGCTCAGGTTGAAGAATGGCTGAAGCGAGAAAGCAATTGGACCGGCGCTGGCTTTGGCTTGGCGCGCTGATTCTACTCATCTTTGTATTCTTTTCGGTACGTGCCCTTACCAGGGAGCGTCTGCCGGTGCGTGTCGCACAGGTCGAGCACGAACCATTGGCAAGCACGGTGAGCACTAACGGCCGCGTAGAGCCGGTGATGAACTATCAATTCTCCAGCCCCATCGCCACTACGGTGAAGGCAGTCTATGTGCAGCCTGGCGATCATGTGCCAGCCGGAAAGCTGCTTCTGGTCCTGGACGACACCGAGGCTCGTGCCCGGGTTGCAGCCGCCGAGAGCGGAGTTAAGGCTGCCCAAGCCGCGTTGGACGCGGTTACAAATAATGGGACCCAGGAACAGCGCCAGACTACGGCGGCAGACATCGAAAGAAACCGTTTGGATCGTGATCAGGCGAAGCGCAATCTGGAAGCACTCGTCAAACTGAATTCGTCCGGGGCGGCGTCGCCGAGCGAGGTAGATGCCGCCCGGCAACAGTTGGAAAGTGCCGAAGCCAGCCTCAAGGCGTCAGAAGCGAGCGCACATAACCGCTATTCGTCCGCTGAAGCTGCTCGCGCGCGGGCGGCGGTTGCAGAAGCAGATGCCAGCCTGGCAGCTGCCCGAGACGTCGAGGCGCGAACTTCTATTCGGGCCCCTGTTGCGGGAACTGTTTATAGCTTGAATACCGGCAGTACAGAGTTTGTTGAGCAGGGCGCATTGCTTCTTCAGATGGCCGATCTGGACAAGGAGCGGGTGCGGGCCTATTTTGACGAACCGGAGATTGGACGCCTTGCCGTCGGTCAGCCGATTCTCATCAAATGGGACGCCAAACAGGGGAAGGTCTGGCACGGGCATATCGAGAGGGTTCCGGTCACAGTCATTACCTACGGCACGCGTACCGTCGGAGAAGTCATGGTCCGAATTGACGGCGACGACGATGGTTTGCTGCCGGATACGAATGTCACGGTCACCGTGACCACTGCCAGCGAATCCGATGTGCTGAGTGTTCCGCGCGAAGCTCTTTACACCGAAAACGGCAAGTCTTACGTCTTCAAGGTGGTCAACGATGAGCTGCAAAGAACGCCAGTCGTAATCGGAACGTTCAACCTGACCCAGGCAGCTATCATCTCCGGACTCAAAGAAGGGGATTTGGTTGCGACCGGAACAACCAGCGGTCAGCCCTTGCAGGAGGGCATTCCGATCAAGGTTGCGCGGTGAAGAGAGTGTTTGCAGCAGTCTTGATTGCATCGGCCGCCGCCTTTGGGGGTTCAGCACGCGCCGTCGCGGAGCCGCTGACCCAGGTGAATGCGGCATTGCAGGCGGGTGAAGCCGACCATGCATTGACTCTTCTCAGCTCCCTGCCTCCGTCCGCAGAATCCCACAACCTCAAATGCAGAGTGTTGCTCACCTTGGAACATTGGGATGCGGCGGTGGGCGAGTGTGAACAGGCGGTCAACATGGATGGGCAGAACTCGGATTTTCATATGTGGCTGGCGCGTGCGCTCGGAGAGAAGGCCAGTCGTGCATCGTTCCTGAGTGCCTATTCATTGGCGAAACGAGTGCGCTCGGAATTCGAAACAGCGGTGCGCCTGAATCCGCGTAACGCCGCGGCCCTCGCCGACCTGGGAGAGTTTGACTATGATGCGCCGGGAATAGTGGGCGGCGGCATCGATAAAGCTGAAGCAGTCGCATCACAGTTGGATAAGGTAGATCCGGCGCGCGCCCACGAACTGCGAGGACGAATTGCCGAATCGCAAAAGGACTATGGAACGGCAGAGCGCGAGTTCAGACAAGCGATATCAGTGAGTGAGAGCCCGGCTTTTCAATGGATGAACCTGGCAAGTTTTTTCCGGCGGCGTGAGCGCTGGACAGAGATGGCGGCAGCTGTTCAGAGTGGCGTCCAGGCTGCACAACGTGACAGACATGCGGCGGTCGCACTCTTCAATGGAGCTTCTGTTCTGAGCAGGGCAAACCGGGATCTACCGGTTGCTGCAAAGATGCTCGAAGACTATCTCGCGAGTTCGTCAAAGACTGAAGAGGCGCCGGCTTTCGAGGCTTGCACACGGCTTGCGCGCATTGATGCTCAGTTGGGCGACACGGCAGGTGCAAAGCAGGAGCGGGCGGCGGCTCTGAAACTGGCGCATGATTACCGGCCCGCCCAGGATTTGAAGTTCTGACCGGAATGGACGAAGTGAAGATCAGAAATAAATCACGCGTGACCTGGTTCCCTGCCCTCGCTGCAGCGGTGCTTGCCGCGGCGCCCGCGCTGCTGCCGGCGCAGGTTTCCCTGGCCACAGTGGTGGATCTTGCGCAGCGCAACAGCACCGCCGTCAGGATGGATGAGGCAGATTTGCGCAAGGCTCAAGCCGTGCTGGCTCAGACAGTGGACGCGTATATTCCCACGGTCTCTGTGGGATCAACGATTGGGCCGCCGTCCATCGGTTTTCCTGCGGGGCAGCCCTCCATCGCGAACGCATCCATGCAGTCCCTTGTCTTGAGCTTTCCGCAGCGCCAATACACGCGAGCGGCGCGGACCGGAATCGAAGCTGCGACCTTGAGTCTTAAAGACGCCAAGGAGCAAGTAGCTCTGGACACCTCGACGGCTTACATCGAACTGGACACCGTCAATCGCGAATTAGAGGCTGCGCACCAGCAGGAAGCGTCTGCAAGTCGCCTTGTCCGGATTGAGCAGGCGCGTACCGAGGCCGGAGTTGATCCAGTCAGCGATTTGCTGCAGGCTCGGCTGACGGCGGCCCAGATACGGCTCAAGCGCCTGCACCTGGAAACGCGCGCTGCCACACTTGCAAAACAGATTGCGACCCTGACTGGCCTTCCCGTCGGTTCCATCACCCCGGATCACACCAGCATCCCCGAGATTCCCGCAGTGAACGGAGACATTCCAGCGCTCACCACAGCCGGGGTTCAATCCTCGCAATTGCTGGCTCGCTCAAAGCAATTGGAAGCTCGCGGCGACGGCTATATTGGCAGTCGACCTCAAATCTCTTTCGGAGCGCAATATAATCGCGACTCTACAGCGCTGAACAACTACAACCAGTACTACACGCACTTCAAGGCGGATAACTTCAGCGTTGGATTTCAGATTGAAGTCCCTATTTTTGACGTTGGTCATCGTGCCAAGGCACGGGAGTCTGCGGCAGATGCGTTGCGGGCTACCGTGGAGTCAGAGGAAGCGCAGCGAAAGAACGAGATTCAAATTGCCGAGTTGACAGGCAGCCTGCGCGAGCTTGATGCCCTGGCCGAGATTGCGAGTCTGAAGCAGCAGATCGCCGACGAGCAGTTGAAGAGCGTGCTGGCGCAGATCGAATTGGGAAACGGAACCGGGAGCGGGCCGAATTCCACGCCGCAACTATCCCCCAAGGCCGAGCAGATGGCGCGGATTGACGAGAGTCAGAAGGTCGAGGATGCACTAGACGCCGGATTCGACCTTGCGAAAGCCCGGCTGAGCCTGCTGCGAGCGTTAGGCCACATGGAAGACTGGTTGCAGGAGCTGCACAGTAAATAGCTCCTATCCCCTTTGAACGGCTTGGAAACTGCGGAAATGGTAGAATAAGAGGGATGCCTATGCCATTGAAAACGCTATTACTGAACCCTCCGTCATTTGAGAATTTCGACGGTGGAGCGAGCTCGCGCTGGCCGGCGACGCGCGAGATTGAGTCCTACTGGTACCCAGTGTGGCTGACCTATCCAGCTGGCCTGCTGGAGGGTTCGCGGCTGCTGGATGCGCCTCCCCATCACGTTTCTGCCGAGGAGACCATCAAAATCTGCAAGGACTACGAGTTCCTTGTCTTGTTCACCTCGACCGTAGGATGGGAAGGCGACCAGCGCCTTGCCGAGACCATCAAGGCGGCCAATCCGTCGATTCGCATCGCTTTTGTAGGCCCGCCGGTGACCACTGATCCAGATCGCGCGCTGAATGAGTGTTCCGCGCTGGATTTCATTTGCCGCCGAGAGTTCGACTTTTCAGTGGTCGAGTTTGCCCAGGGCAAGCCGCTCAATGAGATTCTCGGAATCAGCTATAAGCTGGACGGCAAGATTGTTCACAATCCCGACCGCCCGCAGGTGGAAGACCTGGACGCGATGCCGTGGGCGACGAAGATCTACAAGCGCGATATGGACGTGACGCGCTACAACGTGCCGTTCCTGCTCCATCCATATATTGCGCTCTACTCCACGCGCGGCTGCCCGGCACAGTGCACTTTCTGCCTGTGGCCGCAGACACTCAGCGGACATGCGTGGCGGAAGCGATCCACTGACGACGTCGCCGCTGAGCTGGCCTGGGCGAAGCAGAATTTCCCGGAAGTGAAGGAATTCTTCTTCGACGACGACACCTTCAACATCCAGAAGGTACGCACCATCGAGCTGTGTGAAAAGTTGAAGCCTCTGGGCCTGACCTGGAGCTGTACATCGCGCGTGACGACAGACTACGACACGCTAAAGGCAATGAAGGAGGCCGGCTGCCGGCTGCTCATTGTGGGGTTTGAATCGGGCGACCCGCAGATCCTCAAGAACATCAAAAAGGGCGCCACCGTTGAGCGTGCGCGGGCCTTTGCGAAGGACTGCCACGATCTTGGGCTGACGATTCACGGAGACTTTATCCTTGGCCTGCCTGGCGAGACCAAGGAGTCGATTCGCAACACGATCAACTTCGCCAAGACTCTCGACGTGGAGACGATTCAGGTTTCCATTGCACATGCTTATCCTGGCACGGAGTTCTACGACTTCGCGAAGGTGAATGGGTTCATCACCAACGAGCGCATGGAGGACGGCGGCGGACATCAGATGGCGCACATCGAGTATCCCGGCCTGCCCGTCGACTACATCATGGAAATGGTGCACCGCTTTTACGACGAGTATTACTTCCGGCCCAAGGCGGCTTTCCGCGTCATCTGGAAGGCAATCGTCAATCGGGATGTGCCACGACTATACGTTGAAGCCAAGGCTTTTCTGAAGTTGCGCGCACAGCGCAACAGGATGGTGAAAGAAGCGCGCAGTCACCAGGCAGATCCTCCGGCCACGGTGGGCGCAGGCGCGTAGCCGAAACGACACACGCAGCATCGGGGGCGGCGCAATGCGTCCGCCCTCCTTTTCTTTTCAGCCTGCAGAGGCATTGCGAATCATAAATGGCACATCACAGACTCTCACCTCGGCAATACGCGATTCTGGGACTGGTCGCATTGTGTGCGCCGCTGGGTGACACTTGCCTTTCGCGCGGGATGACCAATTTGCCACCGATCGCCATTTCCCATCCCGCCACGCTGATCGCGGCGGTCTTCACCCCGTGGATCGCCATCGGCATCGCGCTGCTCATCGGCTTTTTTGCCAGCTATCTCACGGCGCTCTCCTGGGCCGATCTTACGTTCGTTCTGCCTGCTACTGCATTCGGCAACGTGATCGTCGCCTTTCTTGCTCGTTTCTGGCTGCACGAGCCAATCTCAGTTCAGCGCTGGGCAGGCATCGTCCTCATCACCGTTGGGGTGGGTTTTGTTGCGCATGGACCGTCGTTGACTGAGAGACCTGTACCTGATGCCGCACTCGAAGAGGAGCAAGTGCGATGACGATTCCCTCCCCTGCGTTCCATCCCGGACCGTGGGCCGCCGCAGCCATGATCGCGGCAATCGTGCTGTGCTCGACGGCCGGTGAAGTGCTGACCGCGGCGGCAATGAAGTCGATCGGCGATCTGGACGAGATCCGTGCCCATTCCGGCATGAAAGGGGCAATTCGTGCGGTCCTGACTTCTCCCAGGTTCTTTATCGGTGTCGGTTTTTTGGCGCTCGCGTTTTTCTCTCTGCTGTTTGCGCTCAATCATCTCAACCTGAGCCTGGTTGCACCCGCATCAGCCTCTCTCACGCTCGTAACCAACGCCATCGCGGCCAAGCTCTTCCTTGATGAGAATGTGGACCGCAGGCGCTGGACCGCGGCTGTGTTGGTCTGCATCGGGGTATATTTTTTGGCGCACTGACAAGCACGAGCTCGCACAGACCTTGTTGTTTGACTCAGCCGATCATGCACATCAGTCCGCGTGGCTTCAGATCCAGGTCAAGGATGCACCGCGGTTCGCCGACGACGCGGCAGACGGCTTCCGCCGCAAGGTGTCCGGACCGGGCCGCGCTCTCCATTGTCGAGGGCCAGCCGGTTGCGGTCCAATCTCCGGCGAGGAAGCAGTTGGGCCACGGCGCCTGTGCCGGCGGCCTTGCGCTATCAATTCCGGGTGGCACTCCAAAGGTGGCGCGCATCTCCTTGACAAGCACAGCCTTCTCCAACTTCGCCGAAGCGGCGTTGGGAAAGAACTCCGCCAGTTCGCTGACAGCCTTGGCAATTGCCTGCTCTCGCGGAAGCGCGGCAAACTCGCGGGACGCGCTGACGACCAGTTCCAGGTAGCTCCCCTTGCACTTGCGACCCGATTGCAGGCGGCTCTTGTTATACATCCAATGAAGCTCGCGGTCGAGCAAGACGGCGTGGTCAAGATTGGTGATTTCTCGATCGAACCACAGATGCACGCTGCAAATAGGCCAGTGCTCATGGTGCGCGATCTGGCTGCTGAGCTTTTCCGTTCCCTCTGCGGGTGGCATGTGTGGGAGCAGTTTTGCCACAGCTTCAAACGGCAGTGCCAGTATCAGGAAATCCGACCGCAGGATGCCAGTCGAAGCGACGAGCGACCATTGCGACATCTCTTCGTCGAATTCTGCAGCTTGAATATTGGCGTTGAAGTGAACCGTTGAACCGTGTTGAGCCAGAAACTCCGCCGCGTTCGCGTACAGGTCGCTTAACGGAACGGTACTCATACCCATTCTGCCGGCCTGAGCGGAGTTCATGAACAATTCTCGTATGACCTTGGCCGCGTACGGCAAGGCGATGGAATCGAGGTCCGCATTCAGGGCGCTCGCAATCACAAGGCGCCAGAAACGCTCAAGCGCGCCTTTTGTTTGCTTGTTGCGCTTGAGCCATTCGCCGAGACTTTCGGTGGTGTAGGGCGGAACCGGCCGCATGAGCACGCTAAATGCGCGTGCCAAAGCCAACTTGTCAGCGAAAGAAAAGGCATGAGCAGCAATCAATTTCGGCAGGCCATGGAACGGCGCCGGCAGCCACGAAGGCCCAAGTGGCGAGCGGCGACCGCCCGGCTCAATCATGGTCATTTCGCTCGTCCAGTGGATGCGTTCGGCAACGCCAATGCGCTTGTAAAAGCCGATGAGATTCGTGCAGCATCCGAAGAGCACGTGTTGGCAGTTGTCGATGACTTCGCCCACGCCAGGGTGCAGATAGGAGGAGGCGCGGCCTCCCAGGTAACTGCGCCGTTCGACGAGTTGCACACGAAAGCCGGCTTCAGCCAGCGCGCAGGCTGCGCTCATGCCTGCGACACCGCCGCCCACCACGGTCACGCTCTTGTTCGAATCTTGCTGCGAAGGGTTCAATGTCAATTCCCTTGAAAACGCGTCAACTCGATAATCGCGCTGCGGTCATGCGCGCCAGCCCGACGACTAGAATTGCAACTTTTTGCGCTAGAGGTACGCTGGCCCGGCGCCTGAACACATCGTAATCCGAGCGCCGGATGCGCTTGAGAAGCGCGTGATATATCGACACCAGAACCCAAAGGGCGGGCCGACTTTCGCGGTCAATCAGCGGGAGCAACGCCTTCGCCGATTGGTAGAAACGCTCCGCACGGTCGGCAATGCCTTTGAGCAATGCGCGCTCGTTTGCCCCTGGCGGCGCGTTTGGAGCGCGGTGCAGCAGGGAGTCAAGAGATACATGATTCGCCGCGAGGTCTTCGAGCGGCAGATAGACGCGGCTGCGCGCCGCATCTTCTGCCACATCACGCAGAATGTTTGTTAGTTGAAAGGCGATCCCGGTCTCCTCAGCCAGCTTTTCTGCGGCAGGATCTGAGTAACCGAAGATACGTATGCATACGAGACCCACAACCGATGCGACCAAGTAGCAGTATCGGTAAAGGTCAGCAAACGTTGCGTAGGTATCCGGCGCATCGCCGCCCGTCTGTTCGAGGTCCATTGTGGTGCCGGCCACCAGTTCATCCAGTAAGTTAAACGGAATCGAGAAGCGTTCCGTTGCATCGAGCACTGCAAGAAAAACCGGATCACTTGTAAAACTGCCCTGGCACGCGTTGTGCCATTCCGCAAGCCACACATTCAGTTGCCGACAGCGCTCTTCGCGGGAGAGGCTCTCGTCGTCGGCAAGATCATCTGCATGGCGCATAAAGGCATAAATTGCGCAGATGGCATTCTTCCGCGCCGGCGGCAGGGCTACAAACGCATAATAGAAGTTCTTCGCTTCACGTTTGGCGATTGTGCGACACGCCGCATAGGCTTCGTCTAATGTAATTTCGTGCGTCAAGCCGCCTTCCCAGCATCTCGCGTGCCCAAGCGGAGAAATGGCAGCGCCTTGCCGCTGACTGCGCGCAGAGCAAGCGCGACTTTGGTGCGCTTTGAGATTGCGGGACGTGCGCTCAATACATCGTAATCCTGCCTTTCGATGGCACGCAGAATCTCCAATCCGCCACGACTGAACAGGTCAATGTCGAGTGCCAACTCGCGTCCGACCATGCGGATGAGGGGTAAACCTTCTTCAAAAAGCGAGCGCGCAAAGTCTACTTCGGTTTGCATGAGCTGGCGAAAGTTCGAGGTGGCGATTCCCCTCGCGATGGTCTCGTCGCTTACCCCAAACCGGAGCATGTCCTCCTGCGGCAGATACACTCGATCTTTTGCGAAGTCCACGCGGACATCCTGCCAGAAGTTGGCCAGTTGCAGCGCAGAGCAAGTGGCGTCTGAAAGCCTGAACCGCTCCTCGTCCGCGAATCCACAGGCATAGAGAACCAGGCGACCAACCGGGTTGGCCGAATAGCGGCAATACTCCAGCACTTCCTCCATCGTGCGATAGCGCGTGACCGTCTGGTCCTGG
Source organism: uncultured Acidobacteriaceae bacterium (assembly GCA_963780515.1). Classification (GTDB taxonomy): domain Bacteria; phylum Acidobacteriota; class Terriglobia; order Terriglobales; family Acidobacteriaceae; genus Telmatobacter. The sequence goes on along the minus strand of CAWACG010000002.1, from coordinate 55,743 downwards.
CGAAATGCGGTAAGGAGGTCGGCGAACGGTTCCTTGGGAATCGAACAGGCGCGGATTGTTTCGGCCAGCGCAACGAACACGGGATGACGCGAGCGGCCTTCATAGCAGGCGTCCAATTCCCTGCCCCATAAATCAAGAAGGGCCAGGGCCTGCGCCTTGTCTCCAACCTCGTCACCGAGATCGTCAGACACGCGGCAGTAGGCATAGATGGCATGAAAATGCGGGCGCAGCGTCTTGGGCAAAAACCACGACGCCACGTGAAAATTCTCGTAGTGCGACTCCGCTAACCGTTGGCACCATGCGCGAGCCTCGGCCAGCGTGGGCACAGTCTCCGGCATGCGATATGACGGCGGCAGTGCGGCCCAGCCGCGCGCGACCAATTCCTCCGGGTTCAACTGGTTCGTTCTCGTCGTTCCGGGATCCGGGTGCACGGTCGCGGTCGTCATTCGGTAGCCTCAGGGTACAATCGCGGTCTTGATCTCGCTGCTTCGCTTCATCAGCTTCTCAAAGACGCGATTGAGCTCGTACAAGTGTGCGCGGCCTGTAATGAAAGCGCCAGCCTGGAACCGGCCGCCGGCGATGAGCGACAGAGCTTTGCGGCAGATAGCCGGAGTGTGATGAAAGGTGGCGCGAAGCGTGATGTCGCTATAGTGAATACGGTTGGTATCGAGCGTGACGTGCGTGTTGGCAGCGCAACCGCCGAAGAAGTTGACCGTTCCGCCCTTGCGCACCAGTTCGACGGCCTCCAGCCATGTTTCCGGCGTACCGACTGCCTCAATGGCAATGTCAACGCCCCGATCTTTGGGCGTAAGTGCACGCGTGTCACGGATGGCATTGCGAATGGTGGAGGCCTGCACGACGTGCGTGGCGCCAAGCTGGCGCGCTGCTTCAACCTGGCCGTCGTGCTTGACGATCGAGATCGTTTCAAAGCCAGCCAACGCCGCGACGTGGAGAATCATGAGCCCCAGCGGCCCGCCGCCAATGACGGCGACGGTGTCGCCGGGGCGCGGATGAGAGTCTTCAAAGCCATGCACGGCGCAGGCCAACGGCTCGGTGAGCGCTGCGTGCTCCAGCGCCACGTTTTCAGGAATGACGAGGGTATTCTTGGCGACAATGCGCTGGGGAATCTTGATGAACTCGGCGTAGGCGCCGTTGTTGAAGAGCAGATCGTCGCACAGGTTCTCCTGACCGCGCAAGCAAAAGTAGCACTCGCCGCACGGTGCAGAGTTGAGCGCCACCACGCGATCGCCGGGCTTGAAATCGGTTACGCCGTCACCGGCCTCAACGACGATGCCTGCCTGTTCGTGGCCGAAGAGCGCAGGAGGGACAATCATGCGCGCGTGATAACCGCGGCGAAACACCTTCAAGTCCGTTCCACATGTGAGTGCGGCGCCCACCTGAACTACCAGTTCGCCTGCGGCGGCCTTGGGAATGGGGACCTGCTCGATGCGAACATCTTCGCGGCCGTGGAGAATGGCGGCGCGCATCGTGAGGCGCCCGGAGAGGAGCGTATTCTCAACCGTCCTTCGGCCCTGGTGAACAACGGTCTCGACTGTCTTGCGGCCCACGACGACAGCCGACTCGACCGTATTCAGTCCCGCCTCAACGACAGTTTCGACTGTGTTCAGGCCTCCCTCGACGACGTCCTCTACTTTTTTGCGGCCTTCTTCGACAACCGTCTTGACGGTCTTGCGGCCACGGAGGATCGCGTCTTTCACCGTGCTGGCCATCAGCTCCTCGATTTCCCTTACTCTGCACCAGCCCCAGGCACCGACTCAATCATGATCTTCATCGAGTCTGCTTTGGGATGTGACGCCACTTCGATCGCCGCCACAGCTTCCTCCATTTGATATCGATGTGAGATGAGCTGCGTCAGGTCAAAACCATTGCGATAACCGCCAAACACCAATTCCGTGACCTCATCGAGGATGCCGAATGAGGACGAGTAGGAGCCGAGCAGGGTCTTCTCATCCATGCAAACTGCTCCGGGATCGAAGGTCGCATCGGTGTGCTGAGTCTGGGCGAACAACATTACCTTGCCGCCGCAACGTACGGCGTCCATGGCCGTCCGAATCAGGACGCTTCCACCGACCGCAAGGATTACAGCGTCCGCTCCACGACCGTCGGTTTCCGCCAGGACTCTTTCGACCACGTTCTCATTAGCCGCATGAATTGGATGCTTGAGTCCGAATTTGGCTGCAATTGCGTGACGCTCGGGATAAAGGTCGGAGGTGAGCACCTTGCCCGCGATGCGGCTGGAGAGTACGGCGTGCATCAGCCCGATGGGGCCCTGGCCGATGACGAGCACGGTATCGTCGGGCGCAAGGTTGAGCAGCTTTACTCCCTTCAAAACTGTGTTGACGGGTTCAACGAAGGCAGCCTGTTCAAACGGAACGCCTTCAGGAATGCGCACGACGCCGCCGTTGGCGACGACGAAGTCCAGGACCCGGATGTATTCTGCAAAGCCGCCGCCAGAGGGCTCAAAGCCGGCAGTGACGCCGGTCTTTTTGTAGAGCGGACACTGGGCCGGAGTTCCCTTGCGGCAGTAGTAGCATTCGTTGCATGGAACGTGGTGGAAGGTCATGACGCGATCGCCGAGTGCGAAGCCGGTTACGCCGTCGCCCACCGCGACGATGGTGCCTGCCATTTCGTGACCGAAGATGCGCGGGGCGGAGTGGGAACCGAAATGAATCTTCTTCAGATCGGTGCCGCAGATGCCGCAAGTGGCCACTTTGACAAGCAGTTCGCCCGGACCGATGCGTGGCACGGGGACGGTTTCAACACGCATGTCGTTGATGCCGCGATAGACCACGGCGCGCATGGTGGCAGGAATCTTCTTTTCCACCCGTCGTTCAGGATTTGAGATTTGGGTAGCCATTCCGTTTCCCGATGTGACCTCGTTCATCCAGAAAATCGTGAAGCGATTCCGCGATGCTTTGGGAAGCCCTTCTGCTATTCTCGCCCATCCGCACGAGCGCAGGCCAGTACCAAGGTCTGAGAAGAGCAAAAGCGACAAAGCCGGCCAACTGAAAACCGCCGTCGTGCGTCATAAAGCGATTGAAATCAGGCAACTTATCGGTAAATCCGTCGCTGACGCCTTTCACAGCATAGAACGGAATGCTGCGCATTTGCGCCAGCCGCGCGACGGCGGCACCTTCCATGTCAACGAGGTCCGCGCCGTAGGTGGTTGCGAGGCGGCGCTTTTCTTCCTTGTCGGCGACCTTGGGACTGGTGGCAAGCCATAGTTCTCCAGCACCTGCATCACAATGGAAGCGCTCGCCGGTGAGGACGTCGATGACTCCTGCGAGGTTGTAGGCTTCGCCGGTTGCGAGGTCCCGGTTGAGGGCGCCTGCCCAGCCGATGGAAAAGACCAGGTCGATGGGGCCGCCGTCTTCAATGGCGGCGAAGGCGCGCGTGGCGGCGGACTGACCAGCTCCGGCGCAGGCGGCGATCCACTCATCTTCTTCGGTGCGCTGGGCCCAGAACTGGGTGTTATTGCGGGCGCTGTGCGGCCAGCCGTGGACGAGCGGCTTTAGCTCTCCCGGCATGGCAGCGATGATGGCTGTGCGTGTCATGGCAACAATCAAGGTGCGTAGCCGTGCGCGCGGAACCATTCGATTGCGGCGCGCATGGCGGGGTAGACGGGCACGATGCGGAAATCCAGTTCCTGCTGCGCGTGGGCAGAGGAGGCAAACATTTTTTTGCGGCCCATGCGCACCTCTTCGAGCGTGGCGCGCGGCTCCTTTCCACGGATGCGGCCGGTGATCCACTCCTCAAAGAAAGCATAGGTTGCGGCCACGGCAAAGGGAATCTTTGCGGTGGGCGATGGAATGCCGGTGATGGCCGACATCTTGTCGAGAATCTGTTTCAGGGTCAGATTCTCGCCGCCGAGGATGTAGCGATGGCCCGGCTGTCCTTTGGTGAGCGCGGCGACATGCGTGCGAGCGACTTCAGTGACGTCGACAAGGTTGAGGCCGGTGTCAACGTAGGCCGGGAACTTGCGGTTGAGGAAGTCGACGAAGATGCGGCCGGTGGGCGTGGGCTTGGCGTCGTTGGGGCCGATGGGCGTGGTCGGGTTGAGAATGATGACCTGCTGTCCATCCTTGGCGGCGGCGATGGCCTGCTGCTCGGCCATAAACTTGGAGCGCTTGTAGTGGCCGACCATGTCGGCCAGCTTGACTGGAGTGTCTTCGTTGATGACGATGCCGTCGGTGCGGAAGTGCATGGTGGCGACCGAGGAGGTGTAGACGAAGCGCTTGACGCCTGCTTCGCGGGCGAGGCGAAGCAGATCGCGTGTGCCGTCGACGTTGGCGCGATACATCGACTTTGGATCGGGAATCCAGAGGCGGTAGTCGGCGGCCACGTGCAGCACAGCTTCACAGTCGCCGAGAGCGCTTTTGAGCCCTGCGGGTTCCGCCAAATCACCAACAACAGTCTCGCCGCGGATGCCTTCGAGGTTGGCGAGCTTACTGGTTTTGCGGACCAGCATGCGGAGGTCGGCGCCTTCGGCGGCCAAAGCAAGTGCGACGTGGTGGCCTACGAAACCGGTGGCGCCAGTGAGAAATATCCGCATAGAGGCGTTCTGGAACGAACACTTATCTTAAATGGTCTGCTCCGTATCCTTTGGCCGGGGCCCCCCTCCCCCACCCGTATTCTGTAAAGAAGTCGTTTATTTTCATGGATGGATCGAATGACCGTCGCTTTAGATTCTCCCCAGCAAAGGACTTAGCCGCAGAATCCAGAGATGGAGGGACTTACGGGCGTTCTGCGAACCACATCGATGCCGGCACTCCATTTTCTGTGTTTCTGTAAAGCCGGCGGACAAATGTCTGGAATCAATCCTATTGAGCAGGGCTTCACAGCTTCACAGCCTCACAGTTTCACAGGCAGTGCGCAGAAGTGACTGAAACTGCGGGCGGTTAGGTGAGGTTACACAGTTTCACAGCTTCACAGCCGGGAAAAGAACTTTCAAATCGTGGCCGATGGAGACCACGGATGAGCCTATTGCGGCCCTCATCCGGTCCTTCCCCAATTTCATTGTGCGCCGGAGAGCGGTAATTCTATGCAAAGGAGGGTTGCGTTATTGCGGCGGGTGCGGGCTTCCGGTAGTGCCTCAGCAGACGCATTTCGAGATTCTGCGAGATAGACTCTGGGCATGCTATTTGCGAAGCGGCTTCGGGAGGGGGTGCGGCGCGGGGAGATCACGTGCAGCGTGCGCATCTGGACACGGCCGCATGTGAAGGTGGGCGGGCGCTACCGGATGGAGGAAGGCGAGATCGAGGTGGACTCGATTGAGCCGATCGGGTTGCCGGATATTACGCCGGAGTTGGCGCGGGAGTCGGGATTTCTGGGGGTGCTGGATTTGTTGAAGGTGGCGAAACACGGGCGAGGGGAGAAGATTTATTTAGTGCGGTTTCATTATGTGGCGGGTGCGGGGCGGAAGAGGTCCCCGGATGCAGTGGGCTGACATGGCGCATCGCGGCCCAACAAAAGTGTCATTACCACGGTGACCTTTCACGGCCCCTTGAATTCCGAAATGATGGAATTGGCACGGAGTGCAGCCTTCTCCTGGGCATTTCGGCGCGATCGCTCACATTGCTGGAGGTTATCGCTCATGCGATCCAAAGTGACACTCTTCCTGTTGATTCTTGCAGCAGCGGCTTCATCGGCCTACGCCAAAGAACCGCGGCATTACCAATCGGGAAAGTTATTGCAGATGGCCTCGGTGGCCTGCGGCACGTCAGAGAAAGATGCCAAGAGCTTTACCGGCGAACTGCTCGGGACCGACAGCGGGCACAAGAATACGCAACAACTTCTGTGCCAGGAATATGTCATCGAGAGCGATACGGTGACGTACCGGATCCGGCCGAAAGACGACAAGCATCCGGTTCTTCTTCCCATTGGCCAGCAGGCTCAGTTCTTCCTGGAGAAGGACAAGATGAAACTGCGGGTGGAGGATCTGGACAACAAAGACCGCGAGTACATTGTGGTGTCGATGATGCCGCGCACGGACGTGGCGACGGTGGATCCGAATGCGGGGCGGACGCGGCTGACGCAGTAAGACCGGCCGGGATGTGAGCGGGGCCTTTGAAGGTTGGTCGTTTCCCACACGTTTTCGTGGTGGGATGGGCTTGGGAAAAGCAGAAGCAGATCCTTCCATCGTGGAGTTGCTTTCAGCACGACTGAACAGCTTGATGAAAAAGTCGTTTCGAAGATCGGAATGAAAAAGGCCATCCCTCAGGGGCTAAAGCCCGTTTGATTTTGCGGATTACGGCACGGCTAAAGCCGTGCCCTGATACTTCTTGCGGCTCCGGATGCATTCTTCACCAAGCCGTAAAGCCGTGCCCCTTCAAAGCAGTCGCTTCGTCATCAGCCTCTGGCGCAGACGGACTGCGCCCTTTTTGGGGTGCACAACTCTTCGGTTGCGGATTGATTATTCCAGAGACTCGGGGACGAGGGCGATGTTTTTTTCGCCGGCGGCTTTGCGCTCGTTGTAGGCCTTGAGCCAGTCTTCCCAATGCTTGCCGGCGGCGCGGTCTTTGCCGCTGAATTCGAGGCGGGCGATTTCAGCGTAGCTCACTTTGCGCTTCTCCGGCGCCTTGGGCGAGAAGTACTGGACGAAGGAGTCGGCGAGTGTTGCGCCGGATTGGCAGTTGAAGATGTAGGCTTCTATTTTTTCGCCTGACTTGAGCGTGAGGGTGACATCGCCGCGATAGTCGAAGGCTTTTTCGAGGGCCTTCTTGAGGTCGGCTTCGTTTGCGAGCTCGGGGATCCAGCCTTCAAGCTTTTCGTGCTCGGAGCCGGGAGCGAGTTCAAGCGATTCGACTTGTTCGATGGAATATTTCATTACTTCGGCGGTCATGCGGTTCCTTTGGGTGTTCTTCCGGGGCTAAAGCCCCGAATCTGCTTTGGCGGGATTCAGGGGCCTGAAGGCCCCTGCTCCCTCCGCTTTTAGATGCAGGGCCCAATGCACCTGCGATGCGAACGACTTTCCGGAAGTCAATCCGCAAGGGCTCAAGCCCCGGAATCTTCGATGCTGCCCTGGGCGCGAATCAAAGCGTGCCCTTTCAAAACAACCGCAGATCCTTCGACTTCGCTCAGGATGACAGTTCCATGGCGGTGCGGTTCAGAGCTTGGCCAACTCGCGTTCGGGTTGCTCGATCTGCACCAGCAGGGCGGGGCCGCGCGGGGCAGGTTCATTCAAGAGCTTCAACGCGTGCTGATCGCGATAGGTGCTGAAGGTTCCGCGAATCATGCCCCAGATGCCGGAGAGCGAACCGAAGCCGTCCATAACGGCGGTGGGCTCGTAGCCGCAACTGACCATGCAGTTGGCGCACTTGGGATTGCCGCTGGCGACGCCGTACTCTTCCCACTTCGTGGTTTCGAGCAGTTCCTTGAAGCTGTCGGCGTAGCCGTCTTGCAACAAATAGCAGGGGCGCTGCCAGCCGAAGATGTTGTAGGCGGGCGAGCCCCAGGGGGTGCATTCGTATTTGCGGTCGCCCATGAGGAACTCAAGAAAGAGGGGCGACATGTTGAATTTCCAAGTCGGCTTGCGGTTGGAGAGAATGGCGCGGAAGAGCTTGCGCACGCGGGCGCGGCCGAGGAAGCGATGCTGGTCCGGAGCCATCTCATAGCTGTAGCCGGGCGAGAGCACGATGCCCTCGACGCCCATCTCCATGACATCGTCGAAGAACGCGCGGACGTTGTTGGGATCGGTGCCATCGAAGAATGTGGCGTTGGTGGTGACGCGGAAGCCGCGCTTGACGGCCTCTTTGATGCCTTCGATGGCGATGTCGTATCCGCCCTCGCGGCAGACGGAGAAGTCGTGGTGCTCGCGGTCGCCGTCGAGATGGACGGAGAAGGTGAGGTACTTGGAGGGCGTGAATTCGGGCAGGCGGCGCTTGAGCTCGAGCGCGTTGGTGCAGAGATAGATGTACTTTTTGCGCGCGATGAGGCCGTTGACGATTTCGACAATCTGCGGATGCAGCAGCGGCTCGCCACCGGGGATGGAAACCATGGGCGCGCCGCATTCTTCGACGGCGGCGAAGCACTCCTCTGGCGTGAGCTGCTTTTTGAGGATGTGGGGCGGATATTGCACCTTGCCGCATCCGGCGCAGGCCAGGTTGCAGCGGAAGAGCGGCTCGAGCATGAGCACAAGCGGATAGCGCTTGTTGCCGCTGAGGCGCTTCTTGAGGACGTAGGTCGCTACCGTCCACATCTGTGAAATTGGAACAGCCATATTTGTGTCAATCCTCCGTGAAAGCTTCTAGCCGCTAGCTTCTAGCTTTTAGCTAAAGGCCAAAGCAAACGAGAAGTTGTGAAGCGAACTCTGAAAAGCCAGCAGCTAGAAGCTAATGGCTAGAAGCTGCCACTCCGCTCCATGGCCCGCTTGTAGCCGGTGAGGGCGAGGAGCGGGAAGTAATTGCGATACATGTGATAGGCCAGATAAAAGACTCTGGGGAAGCCGGTTCCAGTGTAGATCGCCTGTCGCGTAATTCCGGCGCCCACTGACTCGTCCCAACCACCGCCGGGAGTCTGGCGAGTTAACAGCCAGCGAACGCCCTTGGCGATGGAGTCGGAGCGATCGTCGCCGGCGGCGAGCAGACCGAGCAGTGCCCATGCGGTTTGCGAAGGGGTGCTGGGTCCGATGCCGCGGGTGTCGGGATCGTCGTAGCTGCCGCAGGTTTCGCCCCATCCGCCATCGGGATTCTGCACCATGCGAATCCACTCGGCTGCCTGCTGGACCTGGGGCTCGAGATGATCGACGCCGATGGCCTCAAGGCCGCGCAGCACGAGGAACGTTCCGTAGATGTAGTTCACGCCCCAGCGGCCAAACCAGCTTCCGTCGGGCTGCTGCTCAGAGAAGATGAACTTGATGGCCTTTTGCACGCGCTTGTCATCGCGCGTGAAGCCATAGCTGGCCAGCATCTCGAGGATTCTTCCGGTGATGTCCACTGTCGGCGGATCGAGCATGGCGTTGTGATCCGCGAAGGGGATGTACTGGAAGATCATTTTGGTGTTGTCTTTATCGAAGCTGCCCCATCCGCCGTTGCGGCACTGCATGGCGAACTCCCACTCGATGGCGCGCTGGGCGACTTCGTGCTGATAGCGCTCGCGGGGGTTGTCGACCTTGTTGAGCGCGAGCAGGACCTGCGCTGTGTCGTCGGTGTCGGGATAAAACTCGTTGTTGAACTCGAAGTACCAGCCGCCGGGTTCGGTGTTGCGCACCTTGACGGCCCAGTCGCCGGCGTGGCGAACTTCCTTTGAAAGCATCCAGTCGGCGGCCTTGATCATGCGGGGATCGTTGCGCGGAACGCCAGCTTCGCCGAGTGCATAGACGACCTGCGCCGTATCCCACACCGGGGATGCGCAGGGCTGCATGCGGAAGGTGGGCTCCGGGATTTCGGCGGTGGCGGGCTGCTCGATGCCAAGCTTTTCAAACTCGTCGCGGGCGCGGATGACCTGGGGATCGTCCTCAGAGTAGCCGAGGCAGCGCAGCGCAATGATGGCGTTGAGCATGGCGGGATAGATGGCGCCGAGGCCGTCGGTCATCTCGAGGCGCTCAAGCATCCACTTCTCCGCATGCTTTAACGCGAGCGTGCGCAGGGGGCGGATGTGGACTGCCTCTGCAAGATGGGTAATGCGATCGAGGATGAGGAAGAAATTACGCCAGGAGAAGGGAGACCTGCGATTCATCCGCAAACGCAGGATGGAGTTGGCGCGGCCACCGACAAATAATTCGTCGATGCCCTGCTCGGGAGGAATTTTCTTGTAGGGCTTTTTGGCGTAGATGATGGCCAGCGGAACGAGGATGGAGCGCGACCACGAAGAGATTTCGTAGATATTGAAGTAGAACCACTTGGGAAAGAGAACGATCTCGGGCGGAATGGCGGGGACGGCATCGTAGTCGTACTGGCCGAGCGCGCAGAGATACATCTTGGTGAAGGTGTTGCAGGCCACGACTCCGCCATGCGCCAGGACCCACTGGCGGCATTTGACGAGGCGCGGATCGCCAGCGGGGATGTCCATGAGCTTGGCGGAGAAGTAGCACTTGACGGAGAGAGAAATGTTGCCGGGACCGCCGGGATAAATGCTCCAACTGCCGTCGTCGTTCTGGTAGCGCATCATCTCAGTGCATGCGCGTTTGAGGCGGCCGGGATCGCCGGATTCGAGCAGAGTGTGGAGGAAGATGTAGTCGGCTTCGAGCATCGAGTCGGCCTCGAGCTCGCCGCACCAGAAGCCCTCGGGATGCTGCTGAGAGAGCAGGAATTCGCGCGAGCGGAGGATTGCCGACTCCACCTCGGCCAAATCCGCATCGAGGCGACCGAATTTCAACGGTGCGGATTGCAATTTGACCTGCTTAAGACTCATGCGATTTGAAATGCCTCAACTGCTGCGAAGAGATCCCGAACGGTTGATTCAGCGAGCGATTGGTCCGACCGGGGATGCACTTGATTTTCTGCGCCCCAGTGTCACGGTAATGGAGCCAAACTTGCCAAGGTTCGGATCCGGATTCAGCGGACGAAAACAGGCTCTGCACCGCCTGCTTTGCCAATGGCTTGAATGATTTCCGGCGGAAGTCCGAAGCGGACGTTTTCCGGCATCACTTCAACTTCTTCGACGCTGGAAAAACCGTTTTGACGCAAGTAATTCACCACGTCCTCGACCAGGATTTCAGGGGCCGAAGCGCCAGCCGTGACGGCGACCGTGGATACGCCCTCAAGCCAGGCAGGGTTGATGGCCTGGGAGTTATCAATGAGGTATCCCACGGTGCCAAGGTTGCGCGAGACTTCAACGAGACGGTTGGAGTTGGAGCTGTTGGTGGAACCGACGACCAGGACCAGTCCCGCATCGTGCGCGACGTTGCGCACGGCTACCTGGCGGTTTTCGGTGGCGTAGCAGATGTCTTGCGAGTGGGGGCCGACGATGTTGGGAAACTTGAGCTTGAGGGCGTGGATGATGTCGCGGGCCTCGTCGAGGCTGAGCGTGGTCTGGGTGAGATAGGCCACATGGTCAGGATCGGGGACCTGGAGAGCATCGACTTCGGCCACATTTGAAACGACTTGCGTGACTTCAGGAGCTTCGCCGAGGGTGCCTTCGATTTCGTCGTGGTCGCGATGGCCGATGAGGACAAGCGAGTAGCCCTGCTTGGCGAATTTGACGGCCTCGATGTGGACCTTGGTGACGAGGGGGCAGGTGGCGTCAATGACCTTGAGGTGACGGCTCTTGCTGAGGTCGCGGACGGCCGGCGAAACGCCGTGGGCGCTATAGATGACGCGCTGGCCGTCGGGGACCTCTTCGATTTCGTGCACGAAGATCGCGCCCTTTTCTGCCAACTCATTCACAACATATCGGTTATGGACGATTTCGCGGCGGACGTAGATGGGTGCGCCGAAGGTTTCGAGGGCGATTTTGACGATGTCGATGGCGCGCACCACACCGGCGCAGAAGCCACGCGGCTTGAGCAACAACACCCTCTTCTGGCTGGGGGAAGTTCCGGCTTGGCTACCGTTCAGGGTGGGATTGGAGACAGTTGTGGTCACTCAGTCAGTATACCAATGTGCAGTGAATTTAGGGCGATACAGTTGGGGCACAACCGTGGCAGAGGAGGCACACATTTGGCGGAAAACCGAGGCAATGGTGGGCCACGGTTGGTGAAAAGCGAGGCAACGGTGGGCCACGGTCAAGCGAAAGTGAGAGGCCGGAAGAAGGATTTCTGGGGGATGACTGACGGGTGAGAGGCTCCGCGGATTTGGTTGTGGGTGGAAAGCAAGGGTTCGGAGTCGCAACTGTGGAAATTTATTTGGCTTGCCTGCGAGACGGAGCCGCGGCAATGGGGATTTGCGGCCGCATTCCTGACATCCTTTTCGATTCTGGCCCCATCTCAGACTCAAGTGGGCTCGGAGAGTCCGATTTAAAGAGAGCCTGCGAGATGTTCCTTACGCTTTGTTGTCCTCGGTTTCGATCATCGAATGCTGTCGCCGCGCAATTCCCCAGAGGCGAACAGTCACCGCGGCCGTAGCATCTCGGCCCGGAATCAACAACAGTGAGGAGGACTCATGAAGGGACTCAAGCTTTTTGCACTGACAGTCTTTGCCGGAATCTTGTTGTCGGCAGGCACCCCAAAAGCAGCGGCGCAGATCAGCGTCAGTATCGGAGTAGCTCCAGTCTGCCCTTACGGCTACTTCGATTACGCGCCGTATGAATGCGCCCCCTATGGCTATTACGGTCCGGAATGGTTTCACGGCGGCGTGTTCATTGGCGCAGGCCCGTGGTTCCATGGACCGGCGCATTTCCACGGCCATGTGGACAACCATTTTGATCCGCACCACGGCTATCACGGAGCACTACCAAGGCACGATGAGAGAGCGGATTGGGCAAGCCACCACGGCAAAGTGGAGCATTTCAAAGGCAACGAAGTTCGCGAACAGCACCCACGTTCGGACGATCACAAGCACTAGGACTAGTGACTAGTACTGCAGGACGATCGATTCCCAGGTTCCGGAAACGGGGCCTGGGTGCGACCGGACACGATGCGGATTACATGGGTCGCCAGGTCATGTCGACGCGGACAGGGATTTCGTTCTTTATCGGTATGGTGAGGAATGAGGGGCGATCGATCTTGAAATCGGAGCAGGTAGCGGGGACCACTCCTGTGATGCGCACCTGACTGCCCTGAGTGGTGCGCTGGAAGGGGACGTGCTGATAATGGGCGGTCTGACCAGCGAACTGAACCTCAAGATCGGCATAGATGGTGGACGCCGCGATCGCATTCTGAGGAAAGCGGGTGCGCACGGTGATCATGGGAAACTCGGCGCCACGGGTTGACTCAAGCATGTGCAGGTCGCGGTTGGTGTCTCCCGAATCGAATGACTTGACCGGCGCGGCGATGAGGAAGTCGCACTGCCCTGCGTGGCAGATTCCCTTCCCTTTGGCGGCGTGACTTACACCGTCGACCTCGTGCATGGGATGCGACATGTGATAACTGAGCGTGGATTGCTCAAGGACCCACTGGCTGTCGTTCTGCGCGTAGATGGGGAGTGCAGCGAGCAAAAAGACAATCAGGCGTTTCTTCTTCATCATTTCTCCCAGAACTTCAAGTGAATGGGCCAGGAGACGGCGAGGATCGCCGCGCCGTAAGACGCCGCGGTAACGTAAGCGACCGCGCCGTGGGCGGAGGCGATGCCATGGACTTTTTCCCCGGCGTTCTCCTGCTTGTAGGCCATGATGCCGAGGACGGGAGTGAGAATCATACCCGGCCCATGGATGAAGGCCAGGGCCTCGTGCCATTTGATGGCGCCATGCTTTTCAGTCCCGGGCACGCGCGGCGCGAAGATGGCGAAATAGGCGGTGGAGAAGTAGAGTCCTGTGGTTGCGCCGCCGAGCGCGGCGTGAAAGTCGAGGTTGGCAGTTGTTGGCTCCTTGATTGCCTGGCCGTTTTTCCCTTTGGCTTTGGCCATTGGCCCGGTGATGAGGGCGGCGGCCATGGGGATGGTGGTGATCAAGCCGAGGCGCTGATGGATCTTGAGCATCTCGGTTCTCTTTTGGAGTAGAGCCTGCAATTGCGGATTGGACTGCGTTTGCTGGGGAGTGAAGCCGAGATCGCTGAGTGAGGGAGCCGTGGGCGCGTTGGGAGGCGCGGGCGTGCTGGAAGGCGCGTTGGGTAATTCCGTGGCAGGCGTTGCCGCAGGCGGGCTTGAAGGGGCTTGCTGCTGCGATGAAACGGAGGTCAGCGAAAAGTCCAGCGTTTGGGTATCGCCGGCGGCGAGTGTGATGGTGGCAGACTTTGCGGTGAAGCCCTTGGCCTTGGCGATGACGGTGTAGTCGCCCGGATCGAGGTGGGAGAGCTTGTAGGTTCCGTCGGAGCTGGATGCTGTTGAGATGACGACGCCGGTGGCGGCTTTGGCTGTAATTGCAGCATGGTCGATGGGATTGCCCGAGGTGTCGGTGATGGCGCCGGAGAGCGCGGCGTCAGACTGCGCGGTCGATTGGATTGGCGCCAGGAAAGGGAGCAGCAGGACAAGCGATGCGAGGAAATTCGCCGCCGATTTCAGCTTCATCAGCAAGTCTCCTTGATTTCACGCGCGGGGAACAGCAGACCTGTCTGCACTGAAGTGTGCGCCCTTGAGTATGACGCAGCGAGGCGTGCGAATAGAAGGGATTCTGCCGAGAAGAAGATGACAATTTCGTCATCTGGTCGCAGACGCACATTCACGTTAGCGCTTCGGACTTTCTCGGAGATACGAGGCTAGGCTTCCGCTTTCCTGCGGAGCCCCCAAAGCACGAAAAGCGAGGAGACGAGGACCGCAATTCCCACGGTAAGAAAGCCTGCCGTGACGAGAGTCTCCTGCCATGGCAGCCCGCTGTGACCCGCTCCCGTGATGGGCGAAAGAGCTGCGGTGCCGAAAACTGCTGCGAGCGTAGTAAACAGCCAGTTCCCGTAGGTGGCATAGAGCATGGCCCAGTACGCGACCGCCTTGATTCGGAGCGAAAGCCTCACCTCGTTCCAAACGGCGCCAAGCGCCAGCAGGAAGATGCCGTTCATTACACCCTCGAGATGCGCCGCGAGCCCCATACGCACATTCGCGAAATGCTGTTCTGCGAATCCGGTGAACAGCCCGATGATGAACAGAAACATGCCGTGACTCATCAGATTTCGGTTGGTGCCTTCCATACTGACTCCCGCTCGATATGCGAAACAATTGTCGAATGATTGTGAGCAAGCGATGGTGAATTGCCTGCACCTACCTTGTCAACAGGAATCAAGTTTAGCGGCTGGCGGCGATCATTTGGGCGGCGTGCTGGAGGCTGGTGTCAGACGACGGAGTTGATTTGTAGTCACAATGAGACTACAATGAATTCGTAGTAACTTGAGGGCGGAGGATCGCGATGTCGGTTGTCGACACATACGTTCGAGCACGGATTGATACGCGCACCAAGAAACGCGCGGCTGACGCACTGGACGCGATGGGGCTGTCTATCTCCGATGCGATTCGCCTGCTGATGCTGCGTGTGGCAGACGAGCAGCGGCTCCCGTTCGAGGTACGGGTTCCAAATGCTACGACGCGCAAGGCGATGGCTGAGCTTGAGTCGGGAAAGGGCAAGCGCTTTCGGAATGTGGGAAAGCTGATGGCCGATCTCCATGCGGACGATTGAGCGGGCGTCGGCTTTCAAGCGCGACTACAAGCGGGAGGCGAAAGGGCAACACTGCGCGACTCTGGACGCGGAGCTTGTGCCTGTTCTGACGGCGCTGGCAAATGGCCAGCCGCTGGAGTCTCGACATCGCGATCATGAGCTAGGCGGTGCATGGGGCGGGTATCGCGAATGCCACATCAAGCCCGACCTGCTGCTCATTTATCGAAAGGTTGACAGCGAGGTATTGAGGTTGGCCCGGCTGGGGTCGCATAGTGAGTTGTTTGGATGAGCGTGGGCACGGAGAATGCCGGGCGCTCGCTTTAGCGGCTGGCGGCGATCATTTGGGCGGCGTGCTGGAGGCTGGTGTCAGTGACTTTGGCGCCGGACAACATGCGGGCTACTTCGTGGGTGCGGGCGCGGTCGTCGAGCAGGCGGATCTGCATTTTGGTGCGGCCGTGGTCTTCGCGCTTTTCGACGACGAAGTGCTGGGTGGCGAAGGACGCGATCTGGGGCAGATGGGTGACGCAGAGAACCTGCTGACCGCGGCTGAGGGCCTTGAGCTTTTGGCCGACGGCTTCTGCCGCGCGGCCGCCGATGCCGATGTCGATCTCGTCGAAGACCAGGGTGCGCGGGGTGGGCGTTTTGGTTTTGGGCTTGACGGCATTTTCTTCGACTGCGACTTTCAGAGCCAGCATGACGCGGGACATTTCGCCGCCGGAGGCGATTTCGTGGAGGGGCTTGAGGGGCTCGCCGGGGTTGGTGGCGATGCGGTATTCGACTTCGTCCCAGCCGTGGGCGGTCCAGTGTGAGGTTTCCTCAGGGGCTAAAGCCCTATCCTTCTTCAATCCGCTTTCGGCACGACTAAAGTCGTGCCCTGACACTTCGTGCTTTCCCGACACTTCCTGTCTTCCCAATGCTTCCTGTCTTCCGAATCCTTGCTGTCTTCCCAATGCTTCCTGCCTTCCCGATGCTTCCTGCCTTGCGGACGACGCGAGCGTCCCCGGCGCCTCGGTGGCAGCGCTCGCGGCCGAGGAAACGTTGATTTGAAAACGGGTTTTCATGGCGAGGGAGTTGATTTGTGTTTCCGCAACTTTGGCCAGTTTGGCTGCGGCGGTTTTGCGTTCGGCGGTGAGGGCGGAAGCAGCGGTGCGATAGGCTTTGGCGGCATGGTCGAGTTCGGCGCGGAGGGTCTTGAGGATTTCGTCGCGGTCTTCGACTTCGGCGAGTTTGCGGGTGACGTCCTGGCCGAAAGCAATGACTTCGGCGACGGTCTTGCCGTACTTGCGCTTGAGGCGGTCGATGAGGGCGAGGCGGTCTTCAATTTCCGCGAGGCGTTCGGGGCTGGCGTTGATGGCGTCGGCGTAGTCGCGGAGGCTGGCGCCGATATCGCCGACGATGGCGCGGGCGGAGTGAAGCTGCTGGACGGCTTCGTTGAACCTGCTGTCGTAGCGGGCGAGTTCTTCGACGTTGCGGAGGGCGGCGCGGAGAGAGACCTCAGCCGATGCGCCTCCTTCGTAGAGCTGGTCGAAGGCGCTCATGGCGGCGGCGTAAAGCTTTTCGGCGTTGGCGAGGACGCGCTTTTCGGTTTCAAGGGCTTCGTCTTCGGCAGGCTCGAGGCGGGCGGCCTGAATCTCCTTTGACTGATAGCTCCAAAGATCAACCATGCGGAGGCGGTCCTGCTCGCCCTGGAGGAGGTCGTCGAGCTTGCTGGATGCGTCGCGCCAGCGACTGTGGGCCTCGGCGACGGAATCGGTGGAAATGCTGCCGAAGCGGTCGAGAAGGAGGCGCTGCTGGGCCTGGTCGAAGCTGGAGAGGGTTTCAGTCTGGGCGTGGACGAGGGCGAGTTCCGGAGCGAGCTGACGAAGGACGGCGACGGTGGCGGGCTGGTTGTTGACGAAGACGCGGCCCTTGCCGGTGGAGAGGATTTCGCGGCGAAGGATGATTTCGCTGCCTTCGGAGTCGATGCCGTTCTCTTCAAGGATGGCGTCGGCGCCGGGAGTGGACTGAAAGACGCAGGCGACGACAGCCTTGTCTGCGCCGTGGCGCACGATTTCTGCCGAGGCCTTGCCACCCATGAGGAGGGCGAGCGCATCTACAAGAATAGATTTGCCCGCGCCGGTTTCGCCCGTGAGGAGGTTGAGGCCGGGGCCGAAGACGGCGATGGCGTGATCGATAACGGCGTAGTTTTCAGCGCGGAGCTCGACGAGCATGGTGTGGACGAACCTCTTGGATCCTGCTCAATCCATGGGAACAATGGTAGGACAGTCGTTTAGCCCTGACAATCCGAGCGCAGCATAGCAGAAGCCGCCGAGTAAGTCTTGCCTGGGCAGCGAGGAAGGCTACGGGGGACCTTTTCGATAACTTGGAAGCAGCTATCGCGTCTGATACCGTGAATATTGAGGTGAATGCCGATTCTAACCGCTGTATTTGTCTTCGCAATGCAGGCTGAGAGTAGCGCCGCACCCGCAGGAGCCGCGGTGGCGCAGGGCCCGAGCGCACTGATGGACATGATGGGCAACATCGGTGTGATCGCAATTTGCGTTCTGGCGCTGCTGTTGTTTGCGAGCCTTTACTCGTGGACTGTGATTCTGGGCAAGATGTCCACGTTCGGGAAGGCGACGAAAGACAGCCGCAACTTTATCAGGGCTTTTCGCAAGGCGGGCCGGCTGCAGGAGATTGCGGTGGTGGCGGACAACTTCAAGTCGAGCCCGCTGGCGCAGGTCTTCATTGAAGTTTACGAGACCTACAAGCGGCAGACGGGCGGCTCTGGACCGCCGCGGAATCTCACTCCACTGGAGCGATCGGCGCAGACTGCGGCGAGCGAATCGATCACCAGCCTGGAGCGGCGCATGACATGGCTGGCGACGATCGCCGCGACCAGCCCGTTTGTGGGATTGTTTGGCACGGTGATGGGCGTCGTGGATGCCTTTCACGGGCTGGGCACTGCGGGCGCGGCCACCCTGAGGGCCGTGGCGCCGGGCATTTCGGAGGCGCTGATTACAACCGCCGCGGGCCTGTTTGTGGCTGTGCCCGCTGTGGTGGCATACAACCAGTTCACCGCGCGCATTCGCGTATTTGCCTCGGCCACAGACGATTTTTGCCGTGAGTTGCTGAACGCGCTGGAAGAGATTCCGACGCGTGCGACCCGCGCGGCCGCACCGGACCTGGAAGCCGCACCCGAGGTTGAACGTGGCCTTTACAAGTAACACCGGCCAAACCCGCAGCTCGCTTGCCGACATCAACATCACCCCGCTGGTGGATGTGGTGCTTGTGCTGCTGGTGATCTTCATGATTACCGTGCCGGTGCTGCAGTCGGGGATTGAGGTGTCAGTACCAAAGACGCGCACGGTGAAAGAGATTACCGAGCAGCGCATGGTGGTGACGATCGACCGCGATCAGCAGGTATTTCTGGGCGACAAGCCGGTGAATATCCACGACCTGGCTACGAAGCTGCGGCAACCGGGCGACGAATCGTCGAAGCGGGTGATTTATCTGCGCGCCGATGAGCGGGTTCCGTTTGGCGCGTTTGCGACTGTGATGGATGCGGTGAAGCAGGCGGGGATCACGAACATTTCAATTGTGACGCAGCCATTGGACACCAAGGGGCGGTCGGGACAGTGATGGATGGGTTTTGAGTTTTCCCAGGTCTCAAAATCGAGACATGGAGCACCCATTAGAAAGCCTCAGGCGCAGCCATGAGCGGTATTTTCGAAGGCAGTGATCAACTGGAGCAGGAACTGACGCCGGAGCCGGTAATGGCGCCGGCGATGGGCTCGGTTGTGCTGCATTTCGCTCTGGGCGCGGCGATTCTGCTGTATGGGATACTGGGCGGATTTTTTCACCACAATTTGTGGGGCGGTCAAGGCATGGGCGGAGCCATCCAGGTGAACCTGGTGAGCAGCGCGATTCCTCTGCCCTCGACACAGCCTGTGAACAAGAACGTGCTGGCAACGGAGACGCCGAGCCAGGCACCGGCGCCGCCGGCACCCAAGGCCAAGCAGGCGGTGGACGAGACGGCAATCCCGATTCTGGGCAAACAGAAGAAGGAACAGCACGAGACGACGCCGCGTGTTCCTCCGAAACAACCGCAGCCGGTGGAGCAGAATCGCGCCTACTACGGCGAACAGTCGGGATCGTCAATGCCGCACGCGATGCAGGCGCAGAATGCCACGACGAGCCAGACACAGGTGAGCGATGCGGGCTTTGGCAGCCTTTACGGCTGGTATGTGGACGGCATCACGAGAAAGATGTCGGCCAACTGGTATAAGGCGCTGGTGGACCAGAGCACGCCGAAGGGCGCAAAGGCCTACATTCAGTTCAAGATTTACCGGGATGGATCTGTGGGCGATGTGGGCATGCAGCAGACCAGCGGGAGCCCCACGCTGGACAGCTCGTGCGTGCGGGCGGCGGAGCGGGCCAACAATTTTGGCAACCTGCCGTCGGGTTATCGAGACAGCTATCTGCAGGTTTATTACTACTGTGAGTACTAGGGGCAGTTTTTGGTGAGAGATGGATGGGATTTCAGGCATCCAAGTAAAATGAGTCATGGCGGAGGCGCCACGCAAATCACTGGCGAGCGCTGACGCAGAACGATAAGCATTTCTATTTGCAGAGTTTGCCACGATCCGCAAGACTCCACCGAGGAAGGATTGCGCACTTGATGAAGTTTCATTGCCGCTTTCAATTCCCTACCCTTCTGCTTGTTGCAAGCCTTATTGCCATACCATCGAAGGCGCAGGACTGGGTTCGTATCGGGTCGAATCTCGGCCAGGCGAAGATCCGCATTGCCGCTTCAGACTTCAAGCCGGTCGGGAATGATCCGCAAACGCCGGCATTGAAGGCTATTTTCGACGCCACGCTCTATAACGATCTGGGCAATGCGGGCATCTTCGACCTGGTGTCAAAGAGCTTTACGCCGCAGTCGATGCCGGGGTCGCCGCAGGAGATCAACCTGTCGCAATGGTCAGCACCGCCAGCGAGCGCGACCATGGTGGCGTTTGGCGCGCTTTCTGCAACCAACGGTCGGCTGGTGGTTTATGGATGGCTGTTCGACACCAGCAACACGGCCAACCCGCAGGTGCTGGGCAAGCAGTACAACGAGGTGGCCAGCGATGATATGGCGCGGACGGTGGCGCACCGATTTGCCGATGAGATCATCAACCGCCTGGGGGGCGGGATTAACGGGATTGCGGAGACAAAGATCTACTTTGTGAGCTCCAGGACGGGGTCAAAAGAGATCTGGGTGATGGATTACGACGGACAAAACCAACACGCCATCACGCACCTGGGCAGCATTTGCCTATCTCCGCGCATCTCACCAGATAACACGCGCCTGGCTTTTGCTTCCCTTGGCCGCGAAGGCTGGTCGATCCGCATGTATTCATTGGAACTTAACCGGATGGTAAGCTTTCCGGCGGGCACAGTTGGCGGATCAAACCAATCTCCAGCATGGTCAGGCGACGGAAGCAGGATCGCGTTCTCTTCGTCGCGCTCGGGCGATCCGGAAATCTGGGTAGCCGACGCCAATGGCGCCAACGCGCACCGGATCACCTTTTTCCGCGGGCCCGACGTGGGACCGACGTGGAACCCGCGCACGAATGCGCAGATTGCCTGGGTAAGCGGGCGGACCGGGTTGCCGCAGATTTACATCATGGATCAGGATGGCTCAAATGTGCACCGGATGACCGACGGAGGGTATGCGGTTTCACCGTCGTGGTCATCGAGCGGACAATTTCTGACTTTCAGCTGGAACCGGAAGTACGGCCCCGGCGCGCCCGGCGGGCAGGACATCTACGTGATGGATGTGGCCAGCATGCGCTGGGAGCAACTGACGCATAGTGCAGGAAGCAACGACTATCCTTCGTGGTCGCCGGACGGACGCCACATTGTGTTTGAGCGCCGGACCGGCGGACGCACGCAGATTTGGACCATGCTCGCAGACGGCACGGATCAGCACGAGTTGACGAGCACGGGGAGCAACTTTATGCCCAACTGGAGTTGGAAGTGAACCCGAAGAGTACGCATGAGTTCCCTTTCTACTCGTTTCTCCGACGTCAAAAGGGATGCGGAGAGGAGCCGAAGCAGCGTTGATTCCCCAACCGGTTGGTGATAACCAGAACGGAACTGAAGGCCAGAATCACTAGAGGCTGCGACTGGACCGGGGAATAAAATGGAGTTGTTGTTCAGAATTCGCATTTGAACCCGCGGAAGGAGTTACGAATTGAATCGACGTTTTCGAGTGCTGACACCTGTTGTACTGCTGGTTGCATTGGTCGCCGTAGCAGGTTGCAAGAAGAAGCAACCACCACCGCCGGCTGAAACAGCGCCGACCGCAAGTGCGCCGGCGCCAACGGCGCAGATTACTGCCACGCCAACATCCATCTCTGCCGGGGACCAAGTTGTGCTGAACTGGCGCACGACGGACGCCACGAGCGTTTCGATTGATGGCATTGGGGACGTGCCCACGTCCGGCGTCAAGACAGTTACGCCGTCCGAGTCGACGACCTATCACCTGGTTGCGCGCGGTGAGGGTGGAACGGCGGATGCCACGGCCCATGTATCGGTGACTTCGCCGCCTGCGGTCGCGGTGCCGTCGAACAGCATGTCTGCCGAGGAGGAATTCAAGGCCAACGTGCAGGACATCTTCTTCGACTACGACGCGTACGACATTCGCGCCGATGCGCAGACTACGCTTTCGCATGATGCCTCCTATCTGGCAAGCCACCCGAATATCAAGGTGGTGATTGGCGGCTACTGCGACGAGCGCGGATCAGACGAATACAACCTGGCGCTGGGGCAGAATCGTGCGGATTCCGCAAAGAATGCGCTGGTGACTGCCGGTGTTGCGGCGGATCGCATTCGCGTGATCAGCTACGGCAAGGAGAAGCCGTTCTGCTCGGAGTCGACAGAGGCGTGCTGGCAACAGAACCGCCGCGCCGGTTTCTCAATCGACCAATAGGCCGAAGCCGGACGCAAGCAACGGAGAGAGTCGCTGCAGCCAGCAGAGAACAACGCGGCTGCAGCGTTCTCTTATTTCAAGGGTGAAAGATGAAGAGAATTCACACATATCGAAATCGTTTCCTGGCGGCGGCCCTGGCAGTCATTGTTCTGGCAGGCGCGCCGGTGCGCGCGCATGCGGTGTCGAAGGAGATCATTCAGCTGCAAACCCAGGTGCAGCAGCTATTGGACATGGTGCAGCGGCTTCAAACCACGCTGGACACGCGGTTCGCGGTGCTGCAGAACCTGTCGCAGCAGACTGCCGACCAAGCGGTGCAGATGAGCGCAACGGTCAACGCGCTGCAGCAGAAGATGAACGCGGAGAATGAGGCGATCAGCGGAAAGCTGGACACCAACTCCGGGCAGATTCAATCGCTCAATGATTCAGTTGACGAGTTGAAGACGCGGGTTGCGAAGCTGGAGAAATCCATCCAGGACATGCAAAGCCAACTGCAGAACATTCAGAATCCGCCGCAGGGCGCAGCGCCTGGCGGGCCGGGCGGAGGGACTCAAACGCCGGATGCGGGGACGCCGGGGACACCCGGGATGGCGCCGACTGGGGCGATGCCCGGTCCAGCGGTGAACCAGACACCTCCGTTGCAGCAGACTTTTCAAGCGGCACTGAGCGACTTTAACGCGGCGAAGTACAAGTTGGCTGAAGGCGAGTTTCAAGATGTGATTCACTACTATCCGATGGACGACATGGCGGGCAGCGCGCAGTTTTATCTGGGCGAAATCGCCTATCGCGAGGGGAACTTCGACGAAGCCGTGAAGGACTACAACGCCGTGCTGGAGGGGTTCAGCGGCAATGCAAAAGCTCCGGCAGCGCAGTTGCACAAGGGACTTGCCCTGTTGAAGGAGAACAAGCATGAGGCCGGCATTCATGAGCTGCGCACGCTGATTCAGCGGCACCCGCAGACTCCGGAGGCGGCGCAGGCTCGGGAGAAGCTGAATGGGATGGGAGTGCGGATCAATCCTGGCGCGCGCTGAAATGGGATCTGAGTTTGAACAGAAAAGCCCCGCGGAATGCGGGGCTTTTTTGTTGCAGGCTGTTGGTGCGAAGCCGCTATTTAAGGTTGTTCATCAAAGCGTCGAGAGCGGACTTCGGCGGCCGGGTGAGTGATTCAGGCAGCGTGCCGAGAGGCTCGTCGACCAGATTCAGATTGTCGATGAAGGTTGGCTTCGTGGTGTCGATGTAGAAGACGCCGGTGAGGATTTCGTCGTTCTGCGCCGATTCCATGAGGGTGCGCACGGCGTTGGCCTTGTCAGTGGGGTCGTAATCCTCGTGCAGCTTGCGGAGGCGGAGATTGGAGCCGTCGTGCATCTCCACTTCGTAGACTTCGCCGGAGTTGTAATCGACGTCGATTTCGTCGAAGCTGGCAACGAAGCCGATTTCGTTGATGGGCTCGTCGTTCTCCTGCATGAACTTGTAGCTCTTGGTTGAACCTTCATGATCGTTGAAGGTAACGCAAGGGCTGATGACGTCGAGCATCACTGTGCCCTTGTGGGCGATGGCGGCCTTGAGCATGGCGAGGAGCTGTTTTTTGTCGCCCGAGAATGAGCGGCCGACAAAGGTTGCGCCCAGCTGAATGGCCATGGCACAGGTGTCGATGGCGGGTAGATCGTTGACGATGCCGGTCTTGAGTTTGGAGCCGATGTCGGCGGTGGCGGAGAACTGACCTTTTGTGAGGCCGTATACGCCGTTGTCCTCAATGATGTAAATCATGGGGAGGTTGCGGCGCATCATGTGAACGAACTGGCCCATGCCGATGGAAGCAGTGTCGCCGTCGCCGGAGACTCCAAGGGTGGTCATGGTGTGATTGGCGAGGATGGCTCCGGTTGAGACCGAAGGCATGCGGCCATGCACACTGTTGAAGCTGAAGGAGCGGCTCATGAAGTAGGCGGGGCTTTTTGAGGAGCAGCCGATGCCGCTCATCTTCATGACGCGCTCGGGTTGCACGCCCATTTCCCACATGGCATCGATGATGCGCTCGGAGATGGCATTGTGGCCGCAGCCGGCGCAGAGCGTCGATTTGCCGCCGCGATATTCAATGACCGGGAGGCCGATGTGGTTGACCTTGGGGCCTGGCGTAGAAGTTGGAGTTGCGGTCGCCATTTTTACAGGCCCTCCTTGGTTGCAAACTCTTCGGTG
This sequence comes from uncultured Acidobacteriaceae bacterium, assembly GCA_963780515.1. GTDB lineage: Bacteria > Acidobacteriota > Terriglobia > Terriglobales > Acidobacteriaceae > Telmatobacter. The sequence goes on along the minus strand of CAWACG010000002.1, from coordinate 31,460 downwards.
ATGGTGCGCGCGTCGATCGGCAGTCCGTTGTAGTGGAGGATGCTGCGCAGCTTGACGACCTGTTCGGCGGGAAGATCGAGCTTGAGAAGGCTGGCCAGTTGCGCGTCGCGATCCTGTTCGACCACGTAGACGCGCTCGTGCGAGGCAACGAAGTCGTGAATCTCGTGCGCGAAAGGATAGGCGCGGATGCGGAGGTAATCCACATCGGCCCCGTATTCTTTCTTGATCTGGTCGAGACTCTCGCCGAGAGCAAAGTCTGTGGTCCCGTACGCGATCATGCCAATTTTCGAAGTACCATCCTTGACCACAACCGGTGCGGGAACGAGCTTGCGCGCGTTTTCAAACTTGCGCGTAAGGCGATCCATCACGGCCTGGTACTCGTCGGGCTTCTCAGTGTAGGCGGCAGTATCGTTGTGTCCCGAGCCGCGGGTGAAGTAGGCGGCCTTGGGATGAGCCGTTCCGGGCAGCGTGCGCCAGCCGATGGCATCGCCGTCCACATCGCGGTAACGCGCGAAGCCGCCGAGACGGTTGAGGTCTTCAGCTGTGAGCACCTTGCCGCGATCGAGGGGCTTGTCGGGGTACACGAATGGATCCGCCATCCAGTTGTTCATGCCCAGATCGAGATCAGTGAGCACGAAGACCGGTGTTTGCAGACGCTCGGCCAGGTTGAAGGCTTCGTAGCTGAACTCGAAGCATTCTCTTACAGAGGCAGGAAGCAGAACGATGTGCTTTGTGTCTCCGTGGGAGAGGAATGCGGTGGAGAGCAGGTCGGCCTGCGAGGTGCGCGTGGGCAGGCCGGTGGACGGCCCGGAGCGCTGCACGTCGAAGATGACGCCGGGAATCTCAGCGAAGTAGCCGAGGCCGGAGAACTCCGCCATGAGCGAAATGCCGGGGCCTGAGGTGGAGGTCATGGAACGCGCGCCGGCCCAGCCTGCGCCGAGCACCATGCCGATGGCTGCCAGCTCGTCTTCTGCCTGCACAACGGCGAAGGTGGCCTTGCCGTCTTCAGTGACGCGGAATTTCTTGAGCAGATCGGACGTGGCTTCAATGAGTGAAGTGGAAGGCGTGATGGGATACCACGCAACCACCGTGACACCGGCAAAAACCGCGCCCATGCCGCAGGCTGCGTTTCCATCGATGATTATTTTGCCGGCGGTCTGGTTCATCCTCTCGATGAAGTAGTGATCCTGCTTGAGGAGTTTTTCCTGAGCGTAATCGAAACCTGCTTTGACCGCGCCGAAGTTGAGGTCGAAGACCTTTTGCTTTTTGGCAAACTGCTTGCGCAGGCCATTCTCGACGACGGTGAGATCGATGGAAAGCAGCTGGGCCACGACGCCCACATAGACCATGTTCCTGACCAGCTTGCGGAGCTTGGCCTCAGAGCAGACAGCGGCTGTGATCTTGTCGAACGGAACCGGGTAGCAGACGACGTCGTCGCGATACTGCTTGAGGTTGAAGCTCTCTTCGTAGATGGCTACGCCGCCAGTGGGCAGCGCCAGCATGTCCTGCTTTGCAGTTTCAGGGTTCAGCGCCACGAGGATTTCTGCGTCCCGCGTACGGGCCACATAACCATCCTTGCTGGAGCGGATGGTGTACCAGGTGGGAAGTCCGGCGATGTTTGAGGGGAAGAGGTTTTTCCCGCTGACGGGGACACCCATTCCGAAGATGCTTTTCAGCAGCACGCTGTTGGCGGATTGCGAGCCGGACCCGTTCACCGTTGCTACGTTGATGCTGAAGTCGTTGGTCACGCGCTCGCGCGCGCTGATTGCGCCCTGTTCTTGACCCAGGGCCAGGTCGCCTGTCGCCATTTGGCGGGATTCCCTTCCGGTAAATTCTGGAGAGAGTCTTACATTCACTCTGATGTGATTATAGTCACTTGCAAGAGTGAGCGTCCCACTTAGAAACACCTGGTTTATCCCCTTAAGTACCGAGACATACAACAGGCGTTGACGTTTTCAAAGAAGAGGAGAAAAGCGGTCGCAAGCGGACCTGCAGGCGGGGGCTGCATTCATCGATTCCAAGGTAAGTAAGTTCAATCGTTTCAACTGGCGAGTGCCAATCTTGTCGAATCCCTGTTCCAGCGCGCAAGGAGGGTGAGGGAGATGACGATCAACGCCAGGGTGAGGCCGATCCACATGCCGTAGATGCCCCAGCGCAGCACGAAGCAAAGAGTCAGGCCAAGCGGGAGACCCATACCCAATAGCCGACAAGATTGGCGATCATAGGGCCGCGGGTTTCTCCGAGCCCGCGGAGAGCGCCGGTTGATACGGTCTGGATGCCATCAAATATCTGGAATGCGGCTGCGATCCAAAGCAGGCTGGGACCGACGGCGAGGACACGAGGATCGCTTGTGTAGAGGGAGATGAGGGGGCGGGGCGCAACAAAGAACACAATGCCAGCGAGGCACATGAACGAGGTGCCGAGAGCGAGGGCCAGCCATCCGGCGCGGCGCGCACGCGCCGGGTCGCCTGCACCGACGGCCTGTCCCACGCTTACGGCCGCGGCTGCAGAGACTCCCAATGGCACCATATAGCTGATGCTGGCGTAATTGAGCGCGATGGCGTGGGTGGCAAGCGCGACGGGGGTGAGATAGCCGGCAGCAAAGGTGCTGAGGTTCCAGGCACCGACCTCGAGCACAATCTGGCCGGCAGCGGGCCCGCCCAAGCGCACGAGCCGACGAAGGCGCTGGATTTGCGGCGGAGCCCAGTGGCGAAAAAGGGGATGTCCACGCTTGCGCTCATAGCGCCAGGCGAAGGCGATTAGCGCAACGGCCATGGCGACGCGTGAGACACAGGTGGAGATGGCGGAGCCATTGACGCCGAGCGCCGGGCATCCGAATTTGCCGTAGATGAGGACCCAATCGCCGAACCAGTTGAGTAGATTGGCAAGGACGTAGGTGGCGGTAATGACGCGCACCTGGCCGACGGCCTGCAGATAGCGGCGGGTGCCTCCGTAGAGCAGAAGCGGAAGAGTGCCCCAATTGAGGAGGCGGAGGTAGCCGCCGGAGAGGCCGGCGACCTGGGGCATGACTCCGAAGCGGGTGAACCCATAACTGGCCGCGGCAACGAGGATCATGAGGGGCGGAGTGACGATGCAGGCGAGGTAGACACCCTGTGCGAGCCAGCGGTGGCAATCTTCGTGATCGTTACGTCCGTAGGCTTGGGAGACGAGCGTGTCGAGGCCGAGCAGCAGGCCGATGCCGAAGAGGCAGGGTGTGTAGTAGACGGCGTTGCCGAGGGCGACTGCGCCGATTGCGGCGGGGCCGAGGCGGCCGACCATGATGTTGTCGACTACGCCCTGTGCCATCCAGCCGAGTTCGCTGAGGACCACGGGAACGGCGAGGACAATCATGGCGCGCAGTTCGGGTCTCCACTTGGCTTGGGAGGAAGGCATCTCTCTAATTTATATGGCGAGAGGCAGAGACAAAACTGCTGCATTTTACTGCTGAGTTATTGTCCAGAATCGATGGCGGAGCGGAACGGGGGTGACGTCGCGAAAGACAGCGCTACCACTGCGCCCAATCGCCGCGGCCCAGGACCCATGCGGCCAGCAAAAGATTGCTGACGGCGTGCGCTACGACGGCGTCGCCGATGCGACCTCGCCATCGGAGCACAAGGGCGAAGACGACACCAGCCAGAGTTCCAACAAGCCAATGTTGGCCATGCATCAAGCCAAATGCCAGGGAGGAGATGGCGATGGGGATAATTGTCAGGCGAGAAAATGAAACGCTGTCAAAGTCCCGGTCGACGATCCGCCGCGCGAGAAAGCCGCGGAAGGCGAGCTCCTCGGCAATGGGGACAGTGATGGCCGCGGCAGCGATACGGAAGGCAATCCAGACGAGGCGGGCGCTTGGAGTGAGCGCCGCCAGCGAAGAGCCTAGCGAACCTGTTGAGTTTTCATTTGTCCAGAAAGCCGGTGCGATCCAAACAAAGAAGACGGCAGCACCGGCGATGGGAGCAATCCAACCGAAGCGCCAATTGAGCTTTTTCAATTCGGATCTGAAATACCAGATGGCAATGAGCGCAACGATGAAGCGGAGCGGATAGAGCCATTCAAAACTTCCGGAAGCGGATTTGGAAACAATGGATGTGGCCAGGATGGCAAGAAAGGGGACGAGATAGGCATGGATCGCGGGAGACTCGCCGGGGCGTTCGTGGACTTTTTCGATTGCGCCGGCATTGATCGGAGACGACGTTTTCGGCAGTTCAACCTGAGGAGGTGACTGGGATGAGAGATCTTTTCGCACCCAGGACAGCTTTTGGGCAGTCATGGAAAACGCGAGAGCCACGAGGGTGAAGGCGATCCATCCAGCCTGGGAATGGAAGCCGACCATGGCAACGTCCTGACCAACCTTATCGCCAATGATGATGAGCGCGGTGAGGCGCACAATGTTCAGGAGCCAGGCGCATCCCAATGCACATGGGATGAGGAGGAGAGCCTGTGGAAAGCGGTTCTCTTTTCTGAAATACCAAAGCCAGACGGATGTGAAGACGAGGACCAGGCCGAGACCTTCCATTCCGGAACAGGGTGGAAGGATGGTGACCGAAAAGCGTGGAGTGCCAATGGTGAAGGTGGCAACATCCATGGCGACATTGGGCAAGAAGAGATTCAATGCGAAGTTCACAGAGTGGAAGGTCGCGAGTTGCATCAGGTGGCCGAGTGCCAATTGCGGCCGATGCCAGTAGAACCACATTACGGCTCTGACTACGACCGCAAAGACACCGGCCATCGCTGAGTATCGCCACAAGCTGCCTGTGATTCGAAGCGTTACTGACCCAGGTTTGGGCCGGGAGGCAGGCGAGGGCGAGCATTGGAATGCTCAATATGAGCAATGCAATGACGGCGGAATTCAGGCCTTGCGAGGACTGAAGCCGCTCCCAGTCTGCTAACGCCAGTACACGGAGGCCGACAGCGGCGGCAATGCAGACAATGTGAGCGGCAAGAAAGGCGATGCCGAAGCGAACACTCTCGCGTTGAGCTTTTAAGCGGGAATGTCCAAGGCACAGGAAAACGGCAAAGGCAACGATCGAGAGGGCAACCAGGTCCGAATGGAAGACGGTGTCGATGTGGAGAACGCCGGCAACGAATACCGTTTCAAGCGCGATGATTGCTGCGAAGAGATACAGCCTGCCGAGAAGGCGGTCCAGCCAAGCAAGCAGCTTTCCCGGGCGGGAACGGCTGCTTCCGGTGGAGCCTTCATCGGGGTACGTCGTCAGCTGCAATCCCATTTAGAGGCTTTCCGGGTCTAGCTCTTGTACTTGACGCGCAGGATCGCGAGAGCCCCACAAAGGAGCGTCAACGAGCCCACTGCACAGCCTGGATCAACCTCGGGGGCAGGTACCAGAACCATCGCGTTGGCGGCGGTAGAGCCGAAGAGGGCGAGCGTCAACAACATGAATGCGTAGATTGAAATATTCTTTTTCAAGTGAGTTCCCTTTCAGAGGCGATCAGTCATCCAGGGGATCCTAGAGAACCCCTGATCCGGAACATTCCGCCCGCTTTTGGCTCGCAAATTACTTCGAGTCAGGTTTGGGTTACGGAAGCAACCACCCTGTAATCGGGGGCTGCTTTCATGTTCATCGGATGACTAGAAAGAGAATACGGGCGCAGCGTAATGGAAGCGATAGCCGTTTGGTGTTAATGGCATACAACTCTTATGGATACAACACAGGTGTTACCAGCCGGACAACCCGCGCAAAAGCTCTCCGCATTGCATTCAATCGACTTATGAGCTGCGTTTCAGGCCACCTCCGGACGGAGGTCCACTCGCTTGGTTGAGATCGTGATCTTGGCCGGGGTCAGTTCGGGGCCATCCCAGCCTTCCTTCACCGCGTCGACGCGGATTTCGCCGGGGCGCTTGGTGGACTGCACAATGACCTGCGCAAGTCCATTGAAGAGGGAACGCTTGGGTTCCTTGTCGCTTTGCTGGCAGTTGGGGTCGCCGTTGCCCACACCGATGAGCGCGCCATCGCCGGAGATGTGGAAGGCGATGAGATTGTCGGCGGTGGGCACGTGCCGGCCATCCTTGTCGAGGGCCTCGACGGTGAGGATGGCGATGTCTTCGCCGTCGGCATTGATCTCGGTGCGGTCTGCGGTGAGGCGAATGGCAACGGTGGGGCCGGTGGTTTCGCGCTTTTCAGTGAGCACCACTTTGCCGTCTTTGCTGCCGCGCGCTTCGATGGAGCCTGGCAGATACTTCACCTTCCATTCGACATGGCCGAGGTGCGGCACCTTCTTGCTGCCCTGACTCGCGCCGTTGAGGAACAACTCGATTTCATCGAGATTGGAGTAGACCCACACCGGGATCTCCTCGCCTTCCCTGCCCTCGAAGTTCCAGTGCGGAAAGAGGTGAAGCATGGGCTGCGTGCCCCACCAAGCCTTGTAGTAGAAGAAGGTGTCTTTGGGGAATCCGCACATATCGACGATGCCGAACTGGGAGTTGATGGAGGGCCATCCGTACGGGGTGGGTTCACCGCGGTAATCGAAGCCTGTCCACGCAAAGCCGCCCGCCTCCCACTCGCGCGTGCCATAGAAAGTCCACCACTCTTCAGCGGTCTCGCCCCATCTGACGACGGAGTTGTAGGCGTTGACGGTATTACGCAACGGATCAGTGGTGTAGACGCCGCGCGTGGAGATGGCACTGGAGGTCTCAGAGCCGTAGATAGGCCGCTTGGGATGCTCCCGGTGAAACTTGTCGGGGCGATCGAGGCCGTAGTTGAAACCAATAATGTCGAGCGCGTCGGAGACGCCTTGCTCATTGTCGCCGTTGACCGCAGCTGAAACCACGCGCGTGGGATCGAGCTCGTGGCAGCGCTGGACCATGGTTGTACCGATCTTGACTCCCTGCTCGGCCATTCTGTCTTGCAGTTGACCCTCTTCGTTGCCGATGGACCAAATAATGATGGAGGGCGAGTTGCGATAGCGCTTGACCATTGCTTCAAGCTGGGCCAGGCCTTCTGGACTGGAACTCATCTGGCGGGTCTCGCACATCATCATCATGCCCATTCGATCGCAGGCTTCTACCCATTCAGGCGTGGGCATATTGTGCGAAGTGCGCACGGCATTGCAGCCCATCTCGCGCAGCACGCCGAGGCGGAACCACTGCAGACGATCAGGCAGGGCCGCGCCTACCCCTGCGTGATCCTGGTGGTTGCAGGTGCCTTGGATCTTGATGGACTTTCCATTGAGGAAGAAGCCCTTGTCGGCGTCGAAGACCGCTGTGCGTACACCAAAGCTGACCCGCTCGGCATCGCGCGACTTGCCGTCCGGATTCAACGGTCACGATCGCGGAGTAGAGATTCGGTTCGTCCACTGACCAGAGCTTTGCGTTCGGCAGCTTGGCTGTCGCCGCGAAACTGGCTGAGCTATCGACAGCGATGGTTTGCGCAGGGGCTTCAGCGGTTGCCACGGTTTTGCCCGCGGCATCGAGAATCTGCCAGGTGACTCTGGCGTTCTCGGCCTGCTTGCCCTCATTCATCACCACCGTCGCGAGCGACAGCGTGGCGGAGCTTCCGTTGAGCGCGGAGCGCACAGTGCTCTCCCACTTGCCGAGGTGCAGCGAATCGGTTTTGGTGAGCCAGACGTGGCGATAGATGCCGGCACCCTCGTAGAACCAGCCGTCGCCAAAGCTGGCGTCAACGCGAGCCACGATGTAATTCTTTGCGCCGAAGGCGAGGAAGTCGGTGAGGTCGAATCGAAAGGGGGCGTAGCCGTTGTTGTTGCGGCCGATGAAGCAACCATTGACGAAGAGCAGCACGTCTCGGAAAGCCCCGTCGAATTCGACAGCAATGCGGCGGCCCTTGTCGGTGGCGGGGATGTCGAATTCGCGCCGGTACCATCCGACGCTGGTTTCTGGATAGCGGCGGCCGATGGGTTTGAACCCGTGGGAGTTCTGCTCTTCGTCGTGCACAAAGGGCAACTCGACGGCCCAGTCATGAGGCAGGTTCAGGGCGCGCCATTTGGAGTCGTCGAATCTTGCCTTGGCGAACTCGAAGTCACCGGTCTTGGCAAAATCACCCTGGCCGAAACCGAAGTTGAGGTCTTTGGCGGGGTCCGCACCGTTGCCAAAGAAGAACTTCCATCCAAAGTCGAAGAGCAACTGCTCACGCGGCGCCACAGCGGCCAGAGCCTCGGCCGACGCAACCCCTGGATAGGCTGAGAGCAACGCGGCGCTCCGTCCCCAGGCCGATTGAGCAACCAGTGAAGAAGCCGAAAGCGCAAGTCCGGAACAGAGCAGTTCGCGACGGGATATGCCAGGCATGGAATTCCTTCTTTTCCGATGGAGTCGGAGCTCACACGCGGAGCAAACTACGAGCGGCGAGCAAAGCGGAACTATAAACCACATGGTGGTGAGAAGTAAACGATTACAGAGCTTGGCCTTGAGTTGCTGAGACCCGCAGGGAGGCTCGTCGCCGGGAGCATAGGGAAAACCTCGCTATGGTAGATTCAAGGAGACAGTTCACTTTGAGTGGAGAGATGGCCGAGTGGCTGAAGGCGCACGCTTGGAAAGCGTGTTTAGGGGAAACTCTAACCTGGGTTCGAATCCCAGTCTCTCCGCCAGCATTTTCCCTATCCGATTGAGTCTAAAGACAAACACAAGACAATAAACAGGTTATACGAATTCTCATGCGTCGCATCTGTCGCATGAGTTCGCATTTGTACCCTAAATTCCGACGAAAAACTATAGCAAGGCGAAATTGCTATAGCACGGAGCCGAACCAAGTTTTTCCCTTCGAGCGCCGCGTTTGCCCTTGGCCGAGCATCGGAGGTGCGATAGAGGATCGAGGCTGAGTTCCGCTGATGAGTTCGGCCTCATGAATCAAATCCCACTCAGACCCTTTTGTCACGCATCAGAAGGCGGCCCGGACAAGTCTTAAGACCTGGCCCGAGTTGTCGACGCAAGTCATCGGGAGTGAGACCGCACTCTTGTTTCGCAAGCTGAAGTTCAAATGTCAGACTTCTCTTCGGAAGGCCCACCAGAATTCATCAGAATCGGAGGTCTCCAGCTAAGTCCGCGTAACGTCCGGGAGGGTAATCTTTTGGGGAATTAGTTGCTTCTTCCGACTCCAAGAATCAATGCGACGCGAGAATTACAAAGGACCTCAGGCTCACATTCCCGCCGGTGTGAGATGTTCCGGGTCGCTGCCGAAGGGAAATTCGCCTGGCTCTTCTGCAACTCCGCACCCTGCGGAGCCTCGGTGTTGGAACCGCCGGTCTATCTCCTTGAATCCGTGTGCCCTTGCAGGGATATCGCTACTCCTCTCAAATGGCATAGAAATGCCTCTTCCTGAGACAAGAAAAGCGGACCGCCCCGCCACTGGGTGATGGCGGTCCCGATGCCAATCGAAGTAACCATTTTGAGCTCAGTGGAATCTCAAAATAAGAGGTCAACGTGGTTAACGCATTCGATTCAAGCATCTTGCATTTCTTAAATCAATTTGCCCAGCGATCATGGCTATTCGATAAGACCATGGTCTTCGTTTCGACTGACCCGTTCGTCAGCGGCGGAGTGGCCACGAGTTTCTTCTGGTGGGCGTGGTTCAAGGAGAGCAAAACACGAGATACCAATCGAGAGATCATTCTTTCAGGGCTGGCCGCATCATTTTTGGCGTTGTTTGCAACCAGGGGTCTTGCTGCGATGTTGCCTTTTCGCGCACGACCATACCTGAACCCGGAGCTGCATTTCAAACCTCCTCATGGCACGGCGCAGTATTATTTCGACCTCATTCACTGGAGTTCGTTTCCGAGCGACCATGCCGTCTTGTACTTTGCGCTCGCAACATGCATCTTTGTCGTTTCGTGGCGGGTTGGAATTCTGGCCTATTGCCACGCCCTTGTCGTTGTTTGTTTGCCCCTGGTGTATCTGGGTGAACACTATCCCACCGATATCCTGGCGGGTGCGTTGATTGGCATTGGATTTGGCAGCCTCTCCAAATTTGTAAGACTGCGTGATTCGGTTGCTCGCGCGCCGCTCCGGCTCCTCGCCTACTCAAGGTCGACCTTTTACGCCTGCTTCTATCTGTGCTCGTTTCTGTTCGCGACGAACTTTGATTCGGTAAGAAAAATGGCGTTCTACGCACTTCATGAACTCTTCGGTGGCGGGCACGGACAGTTCTAGCTTGACGAGCTCGCGCGTCGTTCTGAGAGCAGCTCGACGCCGAATCAAAAGATCACGAGACTGTGCTTGGCGGAATAGATGACCAGCGATGTCCTGTCGTCAACTTCAAGCTTTCTATAAATCGACGTCAGATGATGAGATACGGTTGCTCCGCTGATGTGCAGGCTTTCAGATATGTTTTTGTTCCTGAACCCCTGGCAGATAAGGTCGATCACCTCGCGTTCCCGCGGTGTAAGGGCGCCAATCTTGTTCACTTCGGGGTCCTCGGTTTCGCGAGCAGTCACCATGTTTTGCAGAACTCGCTCAGCCACGGTGCGTTCAAGCCATACCCCGCCTCTGGTTACCTTGCGGATCGCGACAGGGATCTGCTGGATAGGCCATTCTCTCTGAATTACTCCTTTTGCGCCGCAACGCAACGCACCTTCAAGAAATCCTGGGTCCTTGCGGCTGGTCAAGACAATCACGCGTGTTTCATCCATCTCCATCACAAGATGTTCCAGCGCCTCAAGTTCTTCTTGCAGCATATCTGTGCTAACCAGCAATATGTCCGGTGAATGTTCGCGAACCGCATCCATCAGTTTGTCACGATTCTGGCACTCGGCCAACACTCGTATGTCGGCATGATCCGCAACGGCGCTGCGCAAGCCGGAGAGCGTGAGAGGCTGATTGTCAGCAATCACAACCTGAATATCGCCCATAAACCTCCCTCGTTGCCTCCAGGTCAGATGACCTGGGCAACTGATTTCAAAACGTTTGACGGGTTCAGCTCAAGGCAACGTAATTTCTAATCAGTAAAGCGAATAGATTTGCCGCCAGGGACGCTTCAACCTGCACCCAAGTCGTTGTTCATCAGTCTAAAGAACAAGCGGTGGCGGCTCGTGCAATTGCACATTCAGTCACTCGATAGAAGTCTTGCACGGTCTATGGTTAGACGCCTTGGCATTCCAAATGGTTGGGTTGGTGCTGACGACTTTGACAATCCCTTTCATCTCAATTACTTCAGTCCTCCGTGCATTGGCGGTGTCGGCTTTGCTCTTTCCCCTCACCGTTTGCCGCCAAGAAATGCATTATGCGAATTTGTCGCCTTTGAAACCTAAGACATTCAACGAAACTCCTCAAAGCGCATACGATTTTGTCAACAGTATTGGACTCAATACGCATTTGAATTATTTCGATCGCATATACGGCGACTTCCCGCTCGTGGAGCGCGAGTTGAAGTCCGTCGGAGTTCTTCATCTTCGCGATGGCATTCATCTGCAGAACGCCGACTACAACGCTGCGCTCTATGGGCGATGGATTCAATTAGGAAAACTCGGCATTCGCTTCGACGCAGTCCTCGACCCGCGCAGCAATTTAGGCCCGCTGAACAGCGCGCTGCTTAACCAGGTCGAAGTGCTCGCGGGTGGCACGATCGAGTCCTTTGAGGGTCCAAATGAATTGGACGTGAGTAATGAGAACGACTGGCCGTCCCTTGATCGCAGCTACCAGGATGAGGTCTCCAATTCAGTCAAGTCGATGAAAGATGCAAGTTCGGTTCGGATCATTGGCCCCTCATTGGCATTTGCCTCAAATAGTTCCCAGGTCGGCAACCTGAGCGGTCAGATGGACGATGGAAATCTCCATCCGTACCCGGCCGGAAAGATGCCTTCGATTGTTTTTCCAGAGCAGATCGATCTGGAAAAGATCATGTGCGAGGACAAGCCGATCGTTTTCACTGAGAGCGGCTATCATAATGCAATCAACGAACACAACGATCAGCCGGGTGTGTCAGAGAGCGCTGCCGCAAAGTACGTTCCCCGTCTGTTTCTTGAGGACTTTTCGCGCGGCGTGCCGCGCACGTATCTCTACGAATTCATGGACGAGGCTCCCGATCCGGGATTGTCCAATCCGCAGATGCACTGGGGATTGATCCGCGCGGATGGCTCGGAGAAGCCGGCGTTTGTTGCGTTGAAGAATCTTATCGGCGAGTTGAACGACTCAGCCGAACCCAGAAGCCTGGAGCCGTTGACCTGGGCCCTTGACTCCACGGACGCGCGGATCCACCACCTTCTTTTGCAAAAATCGAATGGGGAATACGACCTTGTTTTATGGCAGGAAGTATCAAGCTACGACGTAAATGGCCATGCGGACATCAATAACCCCGCGCTGCCCGCCATGCTCACGCTGCAACGGAATGCGAGCCATATCGCGATTTACGAGCCAGTGACGCAGGCTGAGCCGCTACATACCTTCAGCAACGTCAAGAGCGCGCAGATTGAGATCCCCGATCACCCGCTGATTGTGGAGATCTCGTTTTAACAAGAGTTACCGATGGTCTCGGCGTTCGCGAATTAAAAGCAATTTGCGCGGCTTTGCCAAGGACAAGTTCGTCGTAAATTGCCCTTGTCTCGCCGGCCATGTAACGTACGCGAAATCCATCGATCCCCTCTCTCGCGCAGGTTTTCCATCGCTGTTGCTGGGCCGTGTCGCTCAGCAATTGGCGCACAGCACCGGCCAGAGCCGGTATATCTCTTGGCGGAACAAGTCTTCCGGCGCGACCGCCATTGAGCGCCTCGGCAACACCGTCCACATCGGTCGCGATGATTGCGCAGCCGGCCTCCCGTGCTTCGATCAATACCAGGCCAAACGACTCCCTTCTCGAGGCCAGTACAAACACGTCGGCGCTGAGCATATAAGCCTGCGGTAGCGCCTGATAGCCTTCAAAATGAATTCGGTCTGAACAACTCGACCTTCCTGCCTGGCATTCGAATCGCAGCCGATCGGGTCCATCTCCAACCAGGTACAGATGCGCGTCCCGAAACTCGGCCGCAATCATCTCAAACGCGTCGATGAGCTCCTGAATTCCTTTTCGTTCGCTCATGCCGCAAACTGTGACAATCGACGGCCGCTTCAGAACGACCGGCTCGACCGTAGCGAGGGTAGGGACGCGCCTGCTATCAAGGGTTCGATTCAGGACAACACGAACTTTGTCTTTCCTGATTCCATGCGCGACCATGGTCGCGGCTACCGATTCGCTTACGGCAATCACTCGATCCGCCATGCCCATCAGAATGGAGTCGCGGTCATGCACGTTGTGCACATGGCCTACCAGTGCAAAGCGATGGAAGCATTGACAGAAGCGAGCGAGAACTACTCCGGTTCGCATGTGGGCATGCACCACCTCCGGCTGAAACTGGCGAAGATGGCTTCGGAACCGCCAAATCGCTCGAAGCAATTGCATCGGATGGCGTGACTGGTCGAGAAACAGATGCGCAACCCCTGCGCGCTCGAGAAGGGGCAGATAACCGCCTCCCGCTGAGGCGACAGCAACCACAAGGCCCTGTCGCACCTGTTCTATCGCCAGGTCAACGGCGGTGTTGACGATTCCGTTGCCGCGGTCGGTCACGTCATTGAGTATGTGGAGAACGCGCATTATTTTCCTATGCGGCCGCGTAGAGAGATTGGCGCCTGTCTTTGCGCAATCTGTCTTCCTCTGCCGACTGGGTGAAGTCTGCTGCGGCCAGGCTCATTGAGGCAAACATCCAGACCATGAATCCCAGCACTCCGATCATCACGCTATTCAAGAGGCACTGCGCTGCAAAACCCACAAGGATGGACTTTGCCGAGACGGCGAAGGGATCGCTATCGCCGGCTTTGATCACTTGAAATATCAGGGATCCCAGTCCCATTCCGTACACCAGGGTCCCGATCCATCCAAGCGAGTAGAGGAATTCGAGTACGGTACTATCGTGCGGGCCGATAATGTCGTCATCGCCTTCGGTGTTGTGCTTGGTGTCGGTGCTGCCCAACCCCTCACCAAACGGTTCCTGCGCGATTTGTTGAAATGCCTGCTGGTGTCCGAGAACGCGTGCGGAGAAACTTACGTCCTGGCTCGGATCTGAAAAGGATTCCATCCTTTGCAGGAGCAAATCGTGAACGGCTGGAACCTGTATGAGGCCTAACAGGAAAACCCCGCAGGCAAAGGTCGCAAAAACGAGGCGTGCTCGTTGGCGCATCCCGGCGCGCATTAACAAATAGATTCCTCCCGCCGCCAAACTCAACCAGGATGCCCGGCTCACAGTCAGCATGAGCCCAAGAAAGCCACATGCAACTGAAAGCAGGCGCAACTTGCCCTTGAGATTAAAGAGCACCAGAAGACCGCACACGGTAATCGCGGCATATATTGCAGGCGCATTCATCGTGCTGAATACTCGAACCTTCATAGCTTCGACAGCGCCGAACGAGTTCAGCTGTACATTCAGCATCCACATGCGATCCCAGTCCGGAAGAGCAAAGAACTGATAGATGCCGTATGCTCCCGTGATCAAAGTGCCAAAGAGAAACGAGCGTTCAATAGCCGCTCTGAATTCCAGATACAAGTCGCGATTCTGATAGATGAAGAGGCCGAAGACGACAGGTACCAGCCAATTCAGCAGCGCCCGCAGCACATTGAAGAGCGGCAGGGTTGCCAGCCCCAGGATCAGCCCGTACAAGATCGCAACCATCGCGCAAACATAAGGGAGCGTCTTACGACTCCCAAGACTCCCCAGCGATGCCAGCAGTGGAAGCGCGGAAATGCCGGCCGCAACGTAAGGCGCCAATTCCACCGCGCTTGCCGGGGACCACCCTCCTTGAAAATCTGCCATTCGGCCCAGAAAAGGCGTGAGGAACCAAAGCCAGCATACGAGTTCCACGTAAGCCGGCTTCGAACGCCAAAGCAGAAAGGCTCCCGCCACCACGCTGAGCAATGGAAAAACAATCCTCAGAACGCCGGCTTGCCCTCCAGCGATGCAGAGAGCAGGAATGCCAATCATCGCGGCGAACGCGGTGAATATCTGCAACCTGTGCCCTGTGGAATGTGCCAAAGGCGCAGCGAAAGCATTCGGGCGATGCTGGGCAGTTGCAATCATGCGGCAAACTCCCGCACCAGAAGGGAACAGGCGCCCAGCAGCATCTGAATATCCCGCCACGCGGGTACGAGGCGCGGCGGAGCGGTTTTGAGAAAGGCCCTGAAGCCGGCACAGACCAATAGCAAGCGTGCACTTGTTGAAACGAGCAGCGAGAGCGCTGCCCCATAGATTCCATAACTCGGAATAAACCACAACATCAGGGGAACGCTGATGGAAAGGCCAGCTCCTTGCAAGAGCGTCACTACGCCAGGCCGGTTTAGAGCCATGAATGCCTGAGCCAGAACGAATGTGACTCCAGAGAGCACCGCTTCAAGCACGAGGATGCGCAAGGCGCTAACCGCAGAGACGTATTCCGCTCCATACAGCATGCGCAGCAACGTTGGCCCTGCCGCACACACCATCACGCCGCACGCGGCCGTCACGATTCCGCTGATGCGCACTGAGTCACCCGTCATGGCCAGAACCTTATCTGCTTTATGGCCGGCGGCCTTCGGAAACAGCACCATCACAACGGAGGTCTGAAACACATTCAGCATGCGTGAAAGGCTCAATACAACAACATAGGAGCCCATTGCATCTGCGCTCAAGAGGCTCACGACAAGAACCTGATCAACTTGCAGCGCCAGCGTTCCCAACACATCGATCCCGTATGACCGCACGCCATATTGCAGGATTTGTTTAATCGCCGCGAATTGAATCCGGGCTGAACGAATGCCGATTCGCTTCACCCGCGAAACCATGAGGCAAAATGCTGGAGCAGCCGCCCCGATGTAAGCGACCGAGGCAGTGTACGGATTCATGCGATGGATCGAAAGAAAGAACAGCAATCCAATTAAGGTCACAAAAGGTGTGAGGGTCTGAATTGCATTTGAAGCAATAAAATCGTGTGCGGCTTCAAGAACTGCCCGACCGGCGAGTGTAACCGAACAAAGGGGCACCGTAATAAGGAACAGCTGTGCCGCGTGAATCACCCCCGGCGAGTATTGCCGCAGCCACCAAGGCAGGATCGCTGCAGCAGCGATGCCGGCAACCGCGCCCATCACCGCCGCCATCACAAACCCATTTGTGACCAGTCGTTCGCGTTCGCCGGCTCGATTACGAAGGTGATAGATCAGAGAGCTGGGTATTCCCAGCGTAGTTACGCTCGCAACAAACAAAGGCCAGAGAATCATTGCGGCAAGTTCGCCACGCCCCGCCGGTCCCAGCATTCTCGCTGTCAGAATACCCGTACCTGCCTGCAGCGCCAGAATCGTAGACTTGCTCCCGATCGATTGGACCACTGATCGAAAGCCATGACGCGATTCGTCTGGCCTTTCCGAAATCTCCTCGATTGACGCCATTGGGGCAGTCTTCATCCGGCCCTCCGGCGCAGCAGTCGATACTCGCGCATCATTGGAGAAACCGTGGAAAGGAAGTCCAGAAACCGTTCTTGAAAGAGGTGGATATCATAGCGCCGGGCGATTCTCCTGATCGTCAACGGATCCCAGACCCGATATTCAAATCGATCCAAAGCCTCAATCAACGCTTCAAGCGTCTGTTCGCGAAACAGTATCCCGTTAACCTGTTCGAGCACCGTTTCAGTTGCACCACCCGCGCCATACGCCACAACCGGCCTTCCCGCCGCATTGATTTCAAGCGGCGCCATCCCGAAATCTTCTTCACCGGGAAAGATCAGCGCACGGCATCGGCTCGCGTACCGGTTCACCGCTCTGTCAGGCTGACGCCCCAGAAAAGTTACCGTCGGGCCGGCCATGGCCTTCAGCCTTTCGCGATCCGGGCCATCTCCGATTACCAACAGACGCCTGCCCGTTCGCGTGCACGCTTCAACCGCAAGGTCAATTCTTTTGTAGGCAACAAGGCGTGAAAGAACCAGGTAGTAGTCGTCAATGTTCTTGCTGATCCAGAATCGCGAAGTCTCAATGGGCGGCTCAATCACAGCAGCCTCGATTCCAAATGCAGACCTGAGCCTGCGAGCAACAATATGGGAATTTGCGATGAAGTAGTCTGGCCTCTGCGCCGCTTTCGTCTCCCACCACTTCAATCCGCGAACCATCGTGCCCAAAATGGATTTGGTTGGCGCGTTGAATTTCTCGCGCGCCATGTATTCCTGAAAGCGCCATACCCAGCGCATGGGGTTATGGCAGTAACATACATGGATTGCATTCTTACCCCGCTTCACGCCCTTGGCATACCCGCAGCAACTGCTCACGACCAGGTCGTACGATTCCAGATCTACTGATTCCACGGCAAAGGGATAGAAAAGAAAGTAGTGCCGGTAGAGCTTTGACTTGGCGGGCAACCACTGCATCCATGTTGTTTTAGCGTCAAGCTTGCGGAGGTAAGGAGACATCTTCTCCGGCACCGAAAGTGTTGTGTGAAGGTCTGCCTCGGGCAGCGCCCGGTGTATCGCTTCGGTCACTCGTTCCGCTCCGCCGTATTGTGCAAGATAATCCTGAAACAGTGCGATCTTTGGCATCAGAGACTCCTTAGTCGTTGCCGCTTCGTGCAAGAGCTGGACGATTGCGCACGTTCCAGTTCAGGTCTGAGTTCGGGTTCACTTCGGCATAAAGCTTCGCCAGATCGCCATGAAACCGATCCAACGAAAACTTGGGGCAGGTTGTGCGTAGCGCTCTCTCCGCAACTCGCGTGAGGGCGGCTGAGTTTCGTGATAATTCGAGCAACGTCGATGCGAGAGCAGCGGGATCTCCGCTCTCGATCAGCCACCCATTTTCTGAATCCGTCACAATCTCAGGAATGCCGCCGACCCGAGTTGCAAGCACAGGTGTGCCGCAGGCCATTGCTTCAATGAGGACGAGGCCGAATGGCTCATCGCGCGAATTCAGCACGAGAAGATCCGATGCCTGGAGTACGCCGGATACATCGCAAAGCTCGCCGGTGAAGTGAACGCGATTCTCAATCCCCAACAACCTTGACGCCGCGCGCAGTGCATCCAGATACTCTTCTTCGTGCCGAAAGACGACTTTGCCCACAATCGCAAGATGCATGTGCGGAGCCTGCGCAACGATTTGCCGCAAAGCGTAAATCAATTCGAGAAGACCCTTTCTGGCGCAAATCTGTCCAACTGCACACACAAGAAAATCTCCTTCTGAGACACCGATCGTTTTTCTGAATTCCATCCGTCCCGCTCGCCTGGCTGAAAACCTGTCCAGATCCACGCCGTTGTAGATCGTTTGCACTCTCTTGCCAATCGGCAAAATGCCAATCACACGTTTGGCGGTTGCGTTTGACACTGCGATCACTCGAGTCCTTCGGGCCAGACAAAGAAATAGGCGAATAGCAGAGCTGACCGGATGCCGTGGCAGCGTGTCGTGAACGTGCCATACCACAGGGATTGCTGTGCCCATTGCCGCGGCAGACGACGCAATTCCGGCGCGGAAAGAGTTGGCGTGGATGAGGTCCGGGGCAAGGGTGCGAACCTGCTCCCTGATTGTCATGACAGCCTTGAGAAGCGACAAGACTGAATGAATTACGCGATCCGGTCGCCATGCGAATCTCGCTTCAATGGCAGGAAGCGGAAGCCACTCGATCCCCAGTTCCCTTATCTCGCCGGCAAGCCTTCCTTGCGCAGGGCAGAGCACGCATGGCTCAATTCGGGCTCGATCGAGTCCGCGCAGAATGTTCATCAGAACTGTCTCTGCGCCGCTCACCAGGCCGGTCTGATTTACGTAGAGAATTCGGGTTTTCCTGAATGCACTCATGCAGCCCCCGTGCCTTTAATCACCGCAGGCAGTGTCATGGCGAGAATCTTGAAGTCCAACTGCAACGACCAATGATCGATATAGTGAAGATCAAGCGCGATCCAGCGATCGAAGCTGATGTTGCTGCGCCCGCTAACCTGCCAAAGGCATGTCAGTCCGGGTTTCACGCTGAATCTACGCATCAGCCACGCCTCTGAGAACCTGCCCACATCGCGCATATTCAGAGGCCGCGGACCGACAAGCGACATCTGGCCCTTGAGCACGTTGATTAACTGTGGTAGTTCGTCGATTGATGTCTTGCGCAGAAATGCGCCCAACTTGGTGATGCGTGGATCCTTAAAAATCTTGAAAACTGGCCCACTGTTCTGATTCATGTGTTCCAGATCCGCTTGCGCCGCTTCAGCGTTCTCATACATGGTGCGAAACTTGTAGATGCGAAATATGCGCTTGCCCAATCCATACCTCTCCTGCCTGAATAAGATCGGGCCTTTGCTCGTGCACTTGATGAGAATTGCGGCGACAAGAAAGATTGGAGAGAATGCAACCAATCCGAATAGCGCCCCTGCGATATCCAATGCGCGCTTGATGCGATGACGGTAGTCTTCAGTGACCATCTTGAGCACCACCCGCGAGCTCTCCTCGTTGGCGCGATGGCAGTGGCTGGACCAGGAAATATCGAAAAGGTCTCCAGGGTACTGCACCTGAACACCGACACGCTCACAAACCGCAATGACGCGTTCGATGCTGCCGTAGTGCGATTTCACCGGGAGAGCAACAATCACCTCATCTACCACCAGGCGCATGAGAATCTCTTCGAGATCGCTGATCCTGCCCAGGGTGTGAAGCGATGCGCCATCCATCTCTGGCGGGGAAGAATCGACTACGCCGAGGATGTTGTATCTACATTCGGCGTGCGACTTCAGTTCATGGCTGATGCGTATGGCCTTTGCGCCGCCCCCGACAATGACTGCATTTCTGCTTTGGCGGAGAAATGGCCGCACGTAGACATCAAATGCACCGATCGCCACCCGCGAAGCAAGCACGCAAAGCGCGGAAGCGAGCCATGCGTAAGCCAGGATTCCAAGAAAGTGACCGTGATGCCATAGCACAGCTACAACCTGTGCTTCAACCAGCGCACACAGACCTGTGGCCAGCAGCACACGTCCCGCTACGCCCTGTACCGATTGGAGATGTTGCCAGGTATAGAGACCGCAATAGAAGAAGGCCGTTCGCCAGATCAACCAGCAGAAGGTCAGCGCCGCGAAGTGCGCGATCGACATCCTCAGCGACAACAATGCCATGGGATCTGTAGCCGGGCGCGCGTTCACCGCCCAAAGCGCGAAGTAAATCAGCGTGAAGCTCAAAATCGAGAGGTCGGCTAACCCTGCAAATCTGCCCGCTATGCTGCGAGCAACATATGGTCGCAGCCGCAACCCGGAGTCGGCAGCCTCCCGTTGAGCCCACGGTGAGGTGACCAATCTAAGACTGGCAGTCCCTTCGTATTCAGATCGCAATTCGGATCCCATGAATTCCTCCACCGCTAAAAAAAAAATGAATGCAACTTGCCTCTAGCCGCGCATTCGGCGCGTCTTTGACTTCCATCTCGCAACGGCCAGGGCTTAGGGAACGGCTGGAAAGGGGTTGAAATACACCCCCAGGTTTGCGGCTTTCATGAAGCGTGACAAGTGCTCAAGCTTATTGCGGGTGACGAGCAGCATATCTCCCGGTTCGAGCTCGATGTCCCGTTCCAGTTGTGAATCCTTCTTGATGTCATGGAGGTTGAGGCGGCGCACTTCAGCCGTGTCGGCGTTGATGTGACGAAAAAGAATGACCTGCGTATCCCGCGCTGAAGGCATGAATCCGCCTGCCAGCATCACAGCCTGAAGCGCTGTCGTGTTCTCATGTATCTCAATCTTTCCCGGCTTGGCCACTTCGCCGGCTACCACAACGTAGGGTTGCTCGAATTGCTTGAGCGTGATTGCAAGCTCGGGATGATTCAGCTGGTTTGAGGCAAGCTTGACGATTTCGTCATGAACCTGGTTCAACGTAAAACCCGCTACCTTAACATTCCCTACAACTTCAAGATCCACATATCCGTCAGGTTGAACGGTCACTGTTTGATCGAACTCCGGGGTGAGACGGTAATTCAGCGCGATCACGTCTCCTATGTGGAGGGTGTAGACCGGCCTGTGATGAAGCTGTTGGTCACCCTTTGCAATGGGATCCATGATGCAAAGCGCCAATATCACAATTGCGAGTCTCCTCATGGCTGACACCTCCTGCGCCCAACTCGTGCGCGACTCACCTAAAGCATCCGATCGAGCCATTTAGGCATGTCATTCGTTCGTTTGTTCACGATGAAACCAAGGAGTGTTCCGCCGGCCGCTGCAACACTCTGTTGGGCCTGGTACGGCTCGTCGCGGCGAGTTCGATTCGCTTCGATTACCAAAAGCACGCCATCCACAAAAGGGGCTATGCTGAGCAAATCGCCGGAGACCTTGAGCGGAGGGCAATCGATGATGCTGTAATCAAACTCTGAGCGAAGAAGGTCAATGCAGTCGCGCCTATATTGCCAACTTCCCACCCAGGGGCCGTGGTGTTCGTCTTCAACGCGTGAGCCACGTCGCCTTGTGATTCCGCGCGGTTCCTCACTCGATCCACGATCCAAACTACGAATCGAAGTCTTGATCGCTTCCAGTGTGGGCTCGTGAAGTTTGCGGAGGAAGCTCATGTTGACCCCGGCCACAGAGTTGAGCTCGCACTTGCCAAGTTCATGAAGCAGAGCCCTCGTCACAAAAGTCACACCCTCGCCAGGATTCGGAGAACTGATTGCGACGACAACTCCACCGGCTTCTGGATCGCGCGGCTTTTGAAAAATGGTGTAAATCAAGGTGTCAAAGACCGAACTTTGCACATCTTCCTTTTGCAGCTGCGCACCAGAAGGTGCTGACAGATTGAGCGAGGTGGTCATATGATGTGCGGCTCCCTTCTATACCGGACGAGTGTGGGTGATGGGCTTCTCTGCTCGCGGGGTGATGCCGCGGTGGGTGACGTCATGCCCACAAATACCGGCATGAACTCCGCGTGCCTCTCTCCGCGCCTTCCACCACGGAGGAGCGGAACCTCGGCCAGAACCGGGAACTGCAATAGCCTCTCCACTTCAATTGAAGAAGCAAAGGTGTTTCGGCCAATCTCTGCAAAGAACACGAGAAAGCTGGCGAAGAACACCGCTGTGAATATGCCTAGAATCGCGTCGATCAATGGCTTCGGGTGATCCGGCGTGACGCTGTAGGTGGGACTTTGCGCTACTGCTACGTTCAGCAACCTGTTCGCATTCATCGAATCCGCGATTTGCGCCTCGTCTCTCTTCTGCGTATACAGTTGATAGTTGTTCTGAAGGTCCTGGACCTTCTGCTCAAGCGCATTAAACGGAACAGTCGAACCTTCCACACCGGATAGCTGGCCTTGCATGTCTCCAATTTGCTTTGCGAGCGCAAATCGTTTTGCCTTGAGCGCCTCGCGTTGCGTCTCGCTCTGGATGATCGACCCGGTGACGGATTGCCAGACCGGATTCACATCCGAATCGTGCTCCTGCGATGTCATTTGCTGTGCCTTCGCCAGATTCGCCTTCGTATCGGAGATCTGTCGATCCACCTCTTGAACCAGGCGATCGTTTGCAGTGAACTTCGTCAGCAGCGACGTTCTCTTGTTTTCGAGCTCGGCCAGCATCGTATTCAAGCGTTCGATGGAGTAGTCGTTTGGAATTGTGCGCACCTGCGTCATCTGCCGTGCGGGAATGGTGTGAAGATGATGAGTTTCGGAGCCAAGCTGCTGAGTCAGCTCACTGATTTGGGCATCGGTGGAGCGCAGATCGGTTTGTGCGTCGTTGATCTGACGATCGAGCGCCTGTTCTGAGCCCTGCAATGACACAATCTTGTTCTGTTGCTGGTATGCGGCGAGCTGTTGTTGTGCCTGGTCAAGTTGTTGCTTGTAGCTTGCCGCTTGCTGGGCAAAGAATTTCGAGGTGCCCGGAGGCTGCGCAATGTCCTGCTGCTTTTTCAGAAATGCCGTCAGGAGCCGGTTCAGCGTGTCTGTTGCAGTCCTGGGATCGGATGCAGTGAACGCCACGCTGATCATATTGGACTTTCTTACCATGCTCACGGAAAGATGTTTCTCAAAATCTCTCACGGCTTTGTCGTGCATCTTCAATTGTTCGCGTGTCTTCCCAATTTCAGATTGTTCGTTCCATCCGGGGTCTACCACCTGATCCGCGAGACCTCGGCTGACCAATAGCTGAATCTCCGAGTTGATTTGCTCCTCGGTTACGCCATTGATCGTGATTTCGCCATTGATGCGGCTTGGCGTTATCTGTTCGTCTCCGCGCTTGTTCTGGACCAGGATGTCCATCTCGGATTGGTACCTGCGGGGCGCCAGCAAGACATAAAGAGCCGTAACAACAACGACGCTCAGCACAACCAGAAACCACAGGCGGCGATAGCGGAATCCAGCCGCCGCGATGGGTCGAAGCGAACTGCTTTCTTGAATTACAGTCGCGTTCCCTGGTGCAAGGCTATTCATTGGCTTCGGATCGCTCCTTCGCGTGAAAAATCTTTCTCCCACGTTGCGGTTGCAGCGTGACCTTTATTCCAACACCCATTTCACGTCAACTTCCCGTGGGAAATGAACGCTCTCAAATATGAATAACCCGAATGCGATTCGATTCGCATCGGCGGTCTTTGCCTTTTCTTATGGCTATTTGATGCCTGTCACCAATGGCGCATTCTTGCCATGCCAATTCGAGACATTGCTTTTCAGACTGGATCTGCGAGGTTTAACCCGCAACCTTACAGTGACCGTTGCACGAGGCTTGTTTTGCAATTGTTCCTGTTCTCGCTGCCTCTGCGGCTTCGATTCAGCAACCGTACAGAAACCTTGAAGCGGAATGGCTCTTCGCTCAACCGGGGTGAAAGTGAAGGCCACCTTGGAAGATGCCAGGGATGTGTATACGTGAATCGAAAACGCTCAAAGGCAATCGTGAGGCAAACAATGTCAGGGCGACGTAGAAGAAAGATGAATATCGAGGTTTCTAATGGCGAATCCAGAATTGAAGTGGAATTGAACAGCTCTATGGTCATCAACTCGATTGGGAATCAAATGCCTGACCCCGTCTCTGATCTGGCCGTAATAGATCAAGCCCGCGAACCCTCCGTTGCCAGTCCTCGCCAATGAAAGACTCTAAGTAAGTTGCTGAGAATATGAGGGGATAAAAAAGCCACATTTTGAGGAGGTTCAGAGAATTGCGTGGGGCGGGTCGGTCGTTGTACTCAGGGGAGGAGCCTGAACCGATGCGTGCCCGAGGGCTTTCAAGCCCCAGGTAGGCACGATTCCGTGCTACGAAGGAGAGGGAATCGACCATGAGGCGTACGGATCCTCGCTACCTAGTGTTTAGTGGCTGCGTGGTGGCTCTGCTGACGGGGTGCAATCAGTTCAAGCCTGCCGCCCAAGCAACCTCGACTGGAACAACAACGACTGGAACACCAACGAACCCACCCTCCTATTCCGTTGGGGTCAGCCTTAGCCGACCAAGCGTTATTGTGGGGACAAACGGATGGGGACCCACGCTGGTTTATAACGCGACTGATAGCAAGAAGGCCCCTTATGCATCGCTGGAAGGCTGTTTTCCCGCAGTGGACGGACAAGGAAATGTTTATATGCTTGCCTTTCACTTCCCCTATGGATGCGGATATTATCCGTCGAGCATTGATGTCTACCCTTCGAATGCTGTGGATGGTCCGTCGCGGATACGGTCACTGCCGGTTGGGCCTGGGATGAAGATCGCAAGCGTAAGTGACATGGCGGTGAGTCCGGAGGGAGAGATCTTCGTTAATGATGGCCGCGGCGTGGCTGTGTTCAGTGCGACAGCGAATGGGGCTGACGCACCGGTTCGCTACATTCAATGGGATGGCGGAGGTAAGGCGCCTATCACGCCCGGCCTCATCGCAGTGGATGGCAAGGATGACTTGTATGTGCAGAACGGATTGTCGATCGCAGTCTTCGGGCCGGATGACACGGGGCTTGTTGTTCCGTCAAGGGTGATCATTGGACCCCATACACAGTTAGCTGGGCTCGGAAGGATGACAACCGACGTCCAGGGAAATCTCTACGTAACGCTGACGCTTAATCCGCACGGCGTGCTGGAGTTTGCCGCTGGTGCCAATGGCGATGCTGTGCCGCTACGCTTTGTGAGCTCGCCTAAGATGTCGAACTTCGATGGCATTCTCGGTGTGGCTGTGGATTCGTCAGGTCTGATCTACGTAAGAGCAAACGATCCATACTGCGGAGGCGTCTTTGTGTTTGCTGCGGATGCTTCGGGAACCACGGCTCCCTTAAGAGTGCTTGCAGGGGAACCATGCTATGACATCGACGGAACAATTGCGGTCTATTAGCGGAAGGTGCCTTCGATAGGGAATTCCTCCGCTCCCTTATCGCTGCCAAATTCTAATGTGAGAGAACTGGGCTGCTCGACAACTGAGAACCCTTTCAAGGATTCACGAGCCGATCACGACTCGAAGGGCGGCTCGTCTGGTTGTGCCCCTCTGGCAGCGGTCTCATAACGACTGCAGAGGTTGAACGCGTGCTGAATGGCCTCAACGTGTAGCAGAACATGGGTATGCGCTGGAAGGGACGCTCAGTTATCCAAGAGGCCAGTTTTCTTAACAATTGCGGTGAAGCGCGGGTCATTACGCAAGGGGTCGAACATGGGATCGTTCCTGAAGTTATATGTCTTTGTTTCCCACTTTTCGTTTGCAAGGTAGTCAAGCTGAGCCAGTCCGGCTTCCTGCTCTCCGAGCAGGTAGCGCGCCACTGCAGCATGGGGACTCACCAAAGATGGATTCTTTTTCAGAAGTTGGCGTGCTGCAGCTGGGTTACCTTCCCGAAGGTAGAGCCACGCCCACATTCCGGGATCCAGTGCTTTCCCTTTCCTGAGGGCGTCCTCAGCCTCCTGGTAGCGACCCTCTTCTACAAGTGCGTGTGCCAATGTGCCGTAGATCGCCAAATGATTTGGGTCCAGGTGGATCACGCTTTCAAGTTGCGCGATCGCTTCGTCGTATCTGCGCGCACGAAAAAGCATCAAGCCATAGATGCGTTGCAGATCGACTGCAACAGGATTGGCAAATGCCGCTTCGCGAGCGAGCGCGACGCTCTCGTCGGTGTGGCCTTTCTGGGATAACAGTATGGAGAGATATTCCATAGCGCGAAAGTTGTTGGGATCGATCTGGATGGCCCGCCGCAACGCCGTCTCTCCTTCGTTCCATCGACGGTTCTGCATCAGCGAATGTCCAAGAGATGCGTAGGCTTCCGACGAATTGGGATCCAGACTCACTGCTTGCTCTGAATATTTCAGGGCTCTCGCTGACGCCTCTCGATTGCCCATTTCTCCCCACACACCATCGACTCCCCACGCCTCTCCGAGCGCGGCATAAGCCGCTGCAAAGTTTGGGTCGAGCCGGATTGCATCTTCCAAATGCGGGATTGCTTTGTCTTCCTGTTGAGTCTCCTGGCTCAGGAAAAACCGGCCTCGCAAATATTCGTCGTAGGCCTCTGGATCAATCTGGCTCTCGAGCTTGAGCCTGTCTTGTTCCTCAGGGGTGAGCTGCGTCCTGATCTGAGCGACAGCGTCAGCGGCTATTTGATTTTGCAACTGTGCCGCATCACGGATGTTGCGCTCGTAGGAGGCCGCCCATAGTTGTCTCTCTGGCTTGGCAGCCACAAGATGAACGGTGATCCGGATGGTGTCGTTCGCGCGGAGCACGGTCCCTCCAATCAGAGCGTCCACGTTTAGCTGCTCCGCGATCTGTGGAACAGATAGCAATGAACCCTTGAATCTCCTGGCGGAAGTGAGCGGGACGACTCGTAGCGATTTTGCATAGGAGAGATCCGTAATCAGGTCTTCAGTGATTCCGTCGGTTAGATACTCCTGCTCCGGATCGTTCGAGAGGTTGATCAGGGGTAAAACCGCAACAGATCGGATCACTGGCCGGGGCAGAAACCAGTCTTTGATCGCGTACCGGTTGATCCATAGTGTCGTCGCGAATAGCAGGGCAAGCACCATAGCACCGCCAAGCCAGTATCGAGCCGGAATCGAACGGCGCGATACGACCGGCGCTTCCGAATCTGGAGATCCACCGCATGGGCCTACCCAATTCACCTCCGCCGTGAATCGGTATCCGCGGCGTGGAAGCGTCTCTATAAGTCCTGCGGTCGCTTTGGAGTCATCGAGCGCATCCCTTAACTTTGCGATTGCCTTGTTAAGGCCGTGGTCAAAATCGACCAGGGTTTCATCCTGCCAGAGCTGGCGTTGCAACTCCTCGCGAGTCACTACTTCCCGAGCGTGATCAAGCAAAACGCAAAGAACCAGGAATGGCTGGCCTTGCAGGCGAACGAGATGTCCGCTCCGGCCTAGTTCACCCGAAGCAAGGTCAAGTTCGAAGTCGGCGAACTCAGCCTTGACCGCTTCGGAATGATTCACCGCGGCCGATGATCGCTGGGACATGGTAAAAGGATGCCTGCAAGTCACAGAAAAGACAAGGGGACATTTAATTCATCTTCTTAGGAGATTCGAGGAATTGCGCACGTCGCTTCGAATTGTTATTTCGCAATACAGTGACCGTGGCCCGCCATGCAATGACCTTTCGCTTCAACGGCTGCGTACACCGTTGAGAACCGCGCCAGGAAATTGTTTGGATCAGTGTCTCTGACTCGCTCGGGAGCGAAAACGCAGGTTGAGTACATCTCAGAAGCCCCAACGGAGGACATGAAGAAATGCATCGTATCCAGTACTTCTGCAACTGCACATTTTCCCTCAGTGCGCTGCTCTTTGTAGCGGGCTGCAATTCCAATGCGATTCGAACCGGTGAGAAAAACCCTCCCGTCACCAATCCACCGACATCGACAACGCCCAGCACCGTGACCGAGCCAAGTGTGTACGTGATGGGGGGCATTAATGGTCCCTCCGTCCTGGTCTTTCCTCAAACAGCCAGTGGACCGACCAACGCAACACTCGAGATTCAAGGGGGGCAGGTTTCACTGGATGCGGCGGGAAACGTGTATGTCCTCGCCGGCTCCAGCATTAACGAATACTCCGCCAATTCCCTCAACGGACCGCCTATACGGTCGTTGCCCGTCGGTCCCGGGACAGCAGTCAGCACAGTTCAGGACGTGATGGCTAGTTCGACCGGCGAGATTTTCGTTTCGGACAGCAATGCCATCGATGTTTTCAGCTCAACCGCCACCGGAAATGCCGACCCTCTCCGGCACATCCTGGGACCCTCCCCATCAACGGGAGGAAGCACTTCAGTCTTCAGCCCTGGATTCATCACGGTGGACGGTTCGGACAACTTGTACGTGCAAAACACTTCCGACTCAACGATCGTGGTCTTTGGGCCTACGGATAACGGCAACGTCGTTCCGGCAAGGACGATTTCGGGCCCATTGACCCGCGTATCTGGCTCCGGCAACTACATCACTGGGATGGCGACCGATACCGTCGGAAATCTTTATGTGCTCTGCCTCTCCAAGGGGACGGACGGAACCGGAAGATATGACTTCGGAGTCTTTGAATTCGACCCTGCTGCCAACGGCAACGTGGCACCAACCCGATTTGTCACCGCACCCGGAATGTATCCGTATTTTTTCAACGATGGCGTTAGTGTGAGCACGGACGGCACCATCTACGTCAGCGCCGGCACGACTCATGGCATTCCAACTGTATTTGAATTCTCTTCCTCCTCATCTGGCGCCGTGACTCCATCCAGAACCGTTACCTTGGATGGGTGGACCGACGCCGAGCCGTCCAGGATTGCCGTGCATTAGGGGAGACGAAACAGCTTCAGAGGGATTGGATTGCCAGTGTACCGCAGCATCTTGTCAACGGCTATCCAATGACAACTTCATCCACTGCGGAGTACTCCGCTTATCCAACGTCGGCTTTGGCCCGCCGCATATCGCCGTGGGCCACTGTGGATAGGAGCACTGCTCCACCTGCCTTTGTCGTATGATCAGTGGACCGAGCTAGAACAGATGTTCGATTTGCGACAATCCTCGTGCCGAATGAGCGTGCTGATTCTGACGCTTGTGTCTCTTCACTCACGGGTGTTGGCACAAACAAGTGGATCGATCTACGGAACGGTCGCGGATGATTCCGGCGCCGTGATTTCAGGTGCCGAAGTGGTCGTGACAAATTTGCGCACATCTGTTTCGAAGAGGCTCAAGACTGACGCGTCGGGAGCCTATCAATTTCCAGTTCTTGACCCCGGCGACTATGAAGTCTATGCGTCTGCAACCGATTTCCAGGCGCAGACACAGGAGGCCGTACGTCTCGACGCAAATCAGAATGTCCACGTCAGCTTTTCTTTGACGGTTGGTTCGCCTGAACAGACAATGACAGTCGAGGCCCACACCGCTCTTGTCGATACGCGAGAATCACAGATTGGCGAGACGGTCGATCAGAAGCGCATTCAGGACCTTCCATTGAATGGCCGGAATGCCTACAACCTCCTTCAAGTCATCCCTGGCGTTACAAACTATATACCCGATGTTGCAACGGGATCTCGCGTGGCGACACAAATCACCGTTAATGGGTCCTCCTTGAACACGGATTTTTATCTTGATGGCGCCTACAACACCGACGCTCAGCAAGGAGGCAATTTGCTTCCAAACCCAGATGCTCTTCAGGAATTTCGCGTGTTGACAGGAAACTTCGATGCTGAGTTTGGTCATCTTGGAAGTGCCGTGGTCAACGCCATCACTCGATCCGGGACGAGCCAATTCCACGCCCTTGCATTTGACTATTTTCGCAACGATGTCCTGAATGCAAAGAACTGGTTTCTCACCTCAGTTACTCCGTTGCGCCAGAACCAGTTTGGTGGGAATGCCGGCGGCCCGATACCCAAAACGCATGGTCAGGATTTCTTCTTTCTTTCTTACCAGGGACTCAGAACAAGGCAGCCGGCGACAGTGGCATCTTCATCTTTGATTACTCCGACAATCCTTGAACGCAAAGGAGATTTCAGGTCCACACCGGCTCCGTATCGACCCAATGTCTCATGTCTCGGGATCCAATACCTGATTTGTCCAGATCTTCTCGACCCCGTCGCGCAGAGTCTACTTCAGTTTGTTCCCGTTGGCTCGTCGTCTCCGGAAAGTAGTCTTGGTCATCCGGCCCAGCAAGTTGCCAACGCCAATGACAATGTGGACCAGGCGATGGTGCGCGCGGACTTTCGTCTCAGCGAAGGCCATCAGTTATCAGGAATGTACTTTCAGTCGCGAGGGGCTGACAACAACCCGACGAGAACAGGCAACCAGATTTTGAGCTATGCCGGCGTGCAGAACTACGGGGGGCAGTACAACGGTGTGCTGAGCGAAGTCTGGAGCATCTCATCAAGCAAGGTTAACTCGGCTCGTGCTTACTATTCACTCAATCATTTCGTGGGTGTGAACATTTACGGGAATCAGCACCTGCTGCCCGACCTTGGCAGCCAGGCTGTCACGGGCTCTGACTACACAGCGCCGCCTTACTTCAACATACTCGGTTATTGGCAGATGGGAACCAATGGCGGCGGACCGAACGACACGGCATCGTCGACGCTCGGGGTTTCCGATACGCTGAATTGGATATTTCCAGGCCATGAAATGAAAATCGGTGGGGCCTACATGCGGCATCGCTTTTCGAACACGGGAGGAGGGGATTCGAATGGGCTCTTTACCTTCACTGGATCTTCCACCGGCAACGCACTCGCGGATTTCCTCGAGGGCAAGGCGGACTCATTGACACAAGACAACGGCGTCTTCCTGCGGAGTGATTCCCAAGATCCTTCCTTGTTCCTCCAGGAAAACTGGCGAGCTAACCGCCGCCTGACACTCAACCTCGGTCTGCGCTGGGAATACTATCCTCCGTACACCGGCCAGAACAATACGGGAACATTTGTTGCAGGAGTGCAATCGACACGCTTTCCATCTGCGCCACTGGGACTATTGACCTCTGGTGATCGTGGGATTCCAGATGGCGTTCTACACACACCCTGGAATACCTTCGCACCGCGAATTGGATTCGCGTACGATCTTTTTGGGGACGGAACGACCGCACTTCGAGGCGCGTATGGCATCTACTACTCACCCATACAGCAGCAGATCTTAAACGACTTGGTGCAGCAGCCGTTCTCACGTTCTGTGACGGTAACTCAAACCCCCAGCCTTGTAATACCATTCTCTCCAGCACCGGATCCATTTCCTTACACACCGACTCCTTCGAACGCGGTCTTTCTTTCCGGTGCGAGTATCTCCGGCCTGCCTGTCGGCGACGATAAGATCCCGTCGGTTCAGCAGTTCAGTTTTGGAGTTCAACAGCAATATGGCCCGAAATGGAGTTCAGACATCTACTATGCCGGGAACGTAGGTCGGCACCTCTACGTCATACTGGACGATAATTCTCCGATATACAGCACGACGTGCACCGGGGCAACGTGCGGCACAACAATCGGCGAGAATGCGCGCCGCCCTTACCAGCCGATGCCTGCGATTTACACCTTTGGAGCCATTTCAATCGCGGCACCTGCTGCAAGCTCTTCCTATCATTCTCTACAGGCAGTGATCAATCGCCGATTCAATCGTCTGTTCTCCCTGAGGCCAATTTCGTTTGGTCCAAACTATCCGGATTCGGGGATCCGACAAATGCTT
>CAWACG010000001.1:0-88137 GCA_963780515.1 uncultured Acidobacteriaceae bacterium | reverse complement strand
ACGGCCAAGTTTGCGAGGTTATCTCGCCGAAAGAGGCGAGAGAAAATTCTCTCCGACCGAAAATCCAAGCCAAACGAGCGGAATTCTCTGTTCGCAAATCCGGCAGTGCCCTTTCGGAGATCCCAATAAAGGCCTGGAGGAGGAACCGATTGCTTGAGGCTTAATGAGTAGATTCTCCAACTTGTCATGCCGGCGAAATCTTCGGCGTATTTGGCACGTTCGGTAGTTTCCGCTTCTTGCCTTGGCGATTCAGCATGAATCGAGAAACACTCCTGGCCACATAGCAGTGTGAATTATCGGACACCAGCAGAGTTCGCACGGGAGATGAGCTATGGAAAAGACGTGAGTCGCGCACACTTTGAAAACGCCGATGGCGTTTCCAACTTTCCCACGGCTCCGTCTGCTGGCTAAGTTGTAAGATCACCGTGCGGAGAATGGGGGCAGGTCAGTTCGATCGCGCGAAACCGCAAGACCGAGGGTTAATGTCCACATGTGTCGCGACCTCGCTCTTGGTCGCCAATGCAGCCTTAATCATAGCGCCTGTCGCAAAGTATCACGTCTGGTCATCAATGCAAGGTCGCTATCTGTTCCCGTCCCTCATCGGTGGGTTATCCATATTTGCCGCCGGTGTGGAGCATTGGGGCCGGGCCCGGTATGGGTCGGTCGCAATAAAGTCCTCCATGGCGGTCTTGGTCGTCCTTTTCGGGCTGTACCTTTCCAGCGAGGTAGGATATCTGGCTTTATTCCATATTGCCCCTGGAATTAAGTCGCTTGTCGAGAGCATCACCTAGCTAGCGTCCTCTTCCTGGTCTCGCGGTTTTTTCGTTGTGTTTCTCTTTGTAGATCTGACGGCTGTTCTTGTTCTCCTGGCGGTTTGCCTGCCGCCGCTGCTGCGAGGTGAGTGCGCCGCCGTTTGCGGTGCGTTCGTTGTGGACCTGCTGGTCGAGATTGGCCTGGTTGCGATTGGTGCGAGCCGCTTCGCCTGAGGTCATCTGGCCGCTGCGCAGGCCGTTGGCGGTGCGCTGCTGCTGGTTGGCTTCACGGTTGTCCACTTCGTTAGGCGCGACGGTATTTCCATTGTGCTTCTCGTTGTAGATTTGCTTGCTGGCGGCGTTCTGCTCGCCGTTGACTTGCTGACGTTCCTGACTGGTGAGCTTGCCGCCGTTGTCGACGCGGTCGTTATGTACCTGCTGGTCGATCGCGGACTGGGTGCGATCGGCGCGCGCGCCTTCGCCGGAGGTCATCTGGCCGCTGCGGAGCCCGTTGGCGATGCGCTGGTCCTGATTGGCCTCGCGGTTATTGGGGTTGTAGTGGCTGCCGGCGCTGCGGTCGGCTGCCGAGATGGGCTGCGACTGCGCATGCTGCTGGGCGACCTGATGATAGGAGCTTATGTTTGAGCTGGCCATTGTTCCCGGCATCCCGTGGTTGACCGCGGCCAACTGGGAGCGATCCCTGCGCGGCGAAGTTCTCATGCTGCATCTGGTTGCCGGTGGGCTGGAAGTGCTGCTCGTGTTCGGCCTGCATCTCCATGGGGGAAGGACGAACGCCGATGCCGCCGCCGCCGTTGTAGCTGACATGGTTGACGTTGACTATGGTGTTGCGCTCGACGATGGTGCGATCCTCGTACACACTGGTAACGCGAACGCCGCCAAAGTTTGCCACGGCTCTGTTATAGGCGAAGACGCCGCCGCGCCACTCACCGCCGCAAAGCCAACGCCGCCGTAGCCGAATCCGTAGTTCACTCCGCCGTAGAAGCCGACGTGGGGGCCCCAATAGCCGGGGTGCCATGCATAGAAGCCGCCGGTGAATCCCCAATAGCCGGGGGTCCAAAGGACGCCGACTCTGGGCGGGTGCACCCAGACGCCGGGAACCCAGTAGTAGCCTGCGTCTCCGTAGGCCCAGTAGCCGGGGGTCCAGATGTAGCCGGGGGCGGGCAACGGGGGCTGCGCGTAGACGGGCAGTACGGGAGGCGCAAAGCCGACAGAGATAAAGACGCCGGCGTGGGCCTGCGAGACGGGCAGAACCAGCATGGGCGCCGCCATAAAAAAGGCAAACAAACGGTTGCGGATTTTTGAGCGAAGAGTCATTTTGGCTTCTCCTTGAAGAATGTGTGCGCAGGAGGCCGGCTGTTTCCTCGACTACGCCAGATTTTTGATTCTTCCCCCTGAAACACGGGCTTCGTAAGCATGTTGCGGAAAAAAGTTTCGCGGATTACGAAAGGGTAATACAAGACACATTGCAAGAGGGGCGATCACCTTGGTACCGCGGGCGGCGGGGTCGATGGCGGTGATGTGCAATGGTTTGTGCACGCTGCGCCGACGGAGATGACAGGGCCACGGTGCGGGATGCATGATGATGGTGCAGGCGCGGAGGTGGGTAGTCGAGATGAGTACACGGGTCAAGAAAAGCGACGGGATTTCACGCAGAAGATTTCTACAGACGGGTTCGCTGGCGGCAGCGGCGGCAGGGATTGGGATTCGGAGCCGTGAGGCGTGGGGCGCTGAAGGCACATTGAGCACGCCACTGGAAGAGTTTGGCTATGGCGATGTGGCGATGGCGAGCGAGGCGCACGAAGCGCAACTAATGAACACACACGAGGTGCTGATGGCGCTGAGCGAGGACAGCCTGCTGAAGCCGTTCCGGCAGATGTCTGGCATGGCTGCGCCGGGCGAAGCGCTGGGTGGGTGGTACAACTACAACCCCGACTACGACTATCGCAAGGGCTTCGATGAAGGATTCGCGCCGGGATGCACGTTTGGGCAGTGGGTGTCTGCGCTGGCGCGGGCGTATGCGATTACGGGAGAAGAGGCGACGCGCGAGAAAGTGCTGCGGCTGAACCGCCTGTACGCCGAGACGATCACCGGGGAATTCTACGAGAAGAACCGCTTCCCTGCGTACACGTATGACAAGCTGCTGCTGGGGCTGCTGGACTCGCACACCTATGTGAAAGATCCGCAGGCTATGGCGATTCTGGAGCAGACAACAAACACCGCGCTGCCGCACCTGCCGGGCCATGCGGTGGAGCACGGGGTTCGGTGGCGGATGGATAAGGATCCCAACGATGAGTCGTGGACGTGGGATGAGTCGTACACAAACTCGGAGAATCTTTTTCTCGCGTACAAGCGCGGCGCGGGGCAGCGCTACTACGAACTGGGACTGCAGTATCTGGACGACAAGCCGTGGTTCGATCCGCTCTCGCGCAATGAGAATGTGCTGAACGGGAGACATGCGTACAGCCATGTGAATTCGCTGAGCTCGGCGATGATGGCCTACCTGGTGGCAGGGAGCGAGAAGCATTTGCGCGCGGCGCAGAATGCCTTTGCCATGCTGGAGGCGCAGAGCTATGCGACGGGCGGATGGGGTCCGGACGAGACGCTGCGCGCACCGGGAAGCAACGACGTCTACAACAGCCTGACGAACACGCATCACAGCTTCGAAACTCCGTGCGGCGGATATGCGCACTTCAAGGTGACGCGCTATCTGCTGCGCGCGACGCGCGAGTCGCACTATGGCGACAGCATGGAGCGGATGATGTACAACACGGTGCTGGGCGCGCTGCCGCTGGAGGAAAACGGGAAGAACTTCTACTACGCCGATTACAACTACGACGGGAAGCGGGTGTACAAGGAAGCGCGCTGGGCGTGCTGTTCGGGCACATTGCCGCAGGTGGCGACGGACTACCGGATCAACATGTATCTGCGCGGGCCGCAGGCGGTGTATGTGAATCTCTACGTGCCTTCGACACTGCGATGGAATGAGGACGACGCGGCGCTCTCGCTGACGCAGGAGGGCGAGTATCCGTATGAGGAGCGTGTGCGCTTTACGCTAACGAGCTCGGAGCCGAAGGAGCTGACGCTGCATTTCCGCATTCCTGTGTGGGCGGAAGGCGCGGAGGTTTTTGTGAATGGAACACGCCAGGCGGGTCTGGCCGTTCCGGGCCAGTTTGCGGCGGTGCGGCGGGAGTGGAAGACAGGCGACCGCGTGGAACTGGAGCTTCCGTTGAAGATGCGGCTGGAGAGCCTGGATGCGAATCATGCGGACACGGTGGCGCTGCTGCGGGGACCGCTGGTGCTGATGGCGGTGAAGGAGAACCAGGCGGCTCCGCTGAAGAAGATGACGCGAGCGCAGTTGCTGGGGGCACGGCGGGTAAGCGAACGGCAGTGGCAGACGGAATCCGCCGATGGGCCGGTGACGCTTCTGCCGTTTACATGGCTGGGATCGCGGCCCTACACGACGTATGTGCAGGTGGGATGAGGCGATCCGGGCCTGAAGGTCCTCAATTCAGGCTGGTTTTTCAGGGGCCTGAAGGCCCCTGCTCCTTCCGCCGGGCAAGACGGACGTCCTGCCCTGACACTTTTTGCCTTCGATCCACAGATGCTTGAGAAATGGTTGGGGGGAAGCGGGCTCGTGCTTTCCCATGTCTCAGACACGAGACATGGGCCACCCTTTTTCGTGCGGATTGGCAGGTGGGGGAAGGACTCGTGCTTTCCCATGTCTCAGGAGCGAGACATGGGGCACACTTTTTCGTGGAGACCCGAGCTTCGCGAAGAAGCAACCGCGGATCCTTCGACTCCCTTTGGTCGCTGAGGATGACACTTTCCAAACCTTCTGATCGAACGGCTATTCGTAGGCGAGGGCGTCGATGGGGTCCTTGCGGGCGGCCATCCATGCAGGATAGAGTGCGCCGCAGAGAGCGCCGGCAAAGGCGATGAGGGCTCCGTTGATGATCCAGCCGCCGGTCAACTCGAAGCTGAAGGTGGAATAGCGGATGTGGAGCAGTTCTCTGACGCCGTAGGTGCATACAATGCCGACGAGGACTCCAGCGACGGCCAGGACGCCGGTTTCGCGCAGCACGACGCTGACGATGGTGAACTTGGAGGAGCCCAGCGACTTGAGGATGCCGATCTCGCGGGTGCGCTCAAGGACGGCCGTATACATGGACTGGAAGATGACCAGGAAACCGACGACGACGGCGATGGTGATGACGACATTCAAAGCCAGGTCAAAGCCGGGAAATCGGGACGGGGTGTATTGCGAGACGAGGTCGGCCATGGTCTGGACGCGGTAGTTCTCAAGGCCCCTGGTCGAGTGGATCTCGTTCATGACCAAGGTGTCGTTGGCGGGGTCATCGGCCTTGAGATAAATCACCGAGGCCTTTCCATCGGAGCCGATGAGGGAGCCCAGGGTGTCGATGGGCACCAGACGGCGGCCGCCGCGGCCATTCTCGACGATGCCGCAGACGCGGAATGTATGGTTCTTGATGGTCATGGTGTCGCCGACATGGTAACCCTTACCGGAGCGGGCAAAGATGTCGTCGATGATGACGTCGTCGGGATGCTGGAAGGGACCGCCGGAGAGGAATACAAAAGGCCGGAGCGCGTTGTAGGTTTTGTAGTCGATGCCGTAGAGGATCTCAATCGCGCTGGACATATTGAAGTCGGTGATGACGGGGGCGGCCACGGTAAC
The DNA here is from genome assembly GCA_963780515.1 of uncultured Acidobacteriaceae bacterium. Classification (GTDB taxonomy): domain Bacteria; phylum Acidobacteriota; class Terriglobia; order Terriglobales; family Acidobacteriaceae; genus Telmatobacter. The sequence continues at coordinate 82,671 of CAWACG010000001.1, read as the reverse complement.
GTGGGGCATGCGGCGCAAGACATCTGCCAGCTTGATGGACATGGGAGCGCCACCGACGCCGTTCATGAAACTGGCATTGGAGGGCATGACAACGATGTCTGCACCAATGCCGTTGGTGCGCTCGCGCTGGCTGTCGAGCATGCCCATGAAGATGGCGACGATGGAGAGGATCATGACAACTTCAATGGCCACCGCCAGGATGCTGATGATGGAGCGCAGGGGGCGGTGAAGGAGATTGGCGATGACGAGTTTGTTCATTCCTGGGCTTGCTCCGGGGAGGCGCGGACGGGAATCCAAGACGAACGCAGAGTCCCTGTGGCCTGTTGAGTTTTGTGCGGGTCGCCGCTCCCTGAGGGTCGCGTCGGCTTGAGTTCCGCGGTTTCTGGATACATCGACTCTGGTTTCGCTCTAGCCTCGCTTTCAAGGGTATCAGCCGGTGGAGCGGAGTGGGCGCGGGGCCGTGCGCGGACCGGTTTGGGGGGAAAAGTCTGTGGAGAAAAAGCGAAGACGAATTTGAGAGAATCTGTTGCGAGGATAGGGCAGGATTCCGGGGGAAAGTGGAGGTCCGAGGGCTCTTGCGGGGCGAGTTTTGCACAGGCGGGCTGGGCAGGAAATGAGGTATTTGAGGCCGGTAATCAGAACTCGTTTTCAGTTACTGCACTTTTGTAACCACATCAACATTTATACCCCGGAAGTTGTAATGTTTCCAGACACTTCCCAAATCGGAATGAAATCCTCACTGCACGTGAAAACAATGAGCATAATATAATGAATTCCTTTGACGGTATTGCAATCGCGGTTTATTTTGGTTGTGGAAATCCCACGGGGTTACGCCCTGTTACAGGTTACAGATGGGTAGTTTCGGAGAAGACCTTCGCGCTGAACGTGTCTCTCGCGGCATCGCGTTGGAACAAATCACCGAGGTGACCAAGATCAGCCAGCGCCATCTGGTTGCTCTGGAGCAGGAGAGATTTCGCCTGCTTCCGGGCGGCATTCTGAGCAAGGGGATCGTGCGCGGGTACGTGGGCGCGGTGGGTTTGGACGTGCGGGACTGGACGGACCGATTCGTCAAGGCCTACGTGGATTCCGGCGAGATGATTGAAGACGACCGCGGCTGGATGGCGTTTGCCTCGAATGTGGGGCAGGATCGCATTCGGCGGCGCGAAGCCGCGGAGCTTCGCATGCGCTGGGCGGGCGCGATTGTGCTGCTGCTGGCGGTTGGCGTGGCGGCGTTCTTTTCGGTGCGCTACTACGGTGTGCGCGCAGGCTGGTGGAGCACGTTGCTTCCATTGAAAGCTGCTTCGACAAAGGCGCACGCGATGTTCATTCACGGCCTTGGGATGTTCAAGAAGTAGTCTCCGCTTCACTCCACACGACAGTTGAAAAACGGGAATCCGGTCGGGGATTCGACGGGTTCGTTTTGTTTGTTCGACCCCGAGAGATAAGACCGGTATTTGGGTGCGCGGTTCAGGGGGCTTAAAGCGCCTTTGGGACGCCGCTGGTCTCCGTTCAGTGCGATGCTTTGCTCCCGGCCGCTCGACGCAATTACCATAGACAGATGCACCCTGGAGGCCGAGGCCGCCGGGTGCGGGCTTGCCTCCCCGATGCAGGAGAGCGCGTCCTGGCCCGATGCGTGATGGCTGGTGCAAATTGGACCTGCCGACGCGGAAAGCCAACAATCGAAAATCCCTTCAGTGGGGAGGAATGTGACGTTGAGCGACCGATTTTTGTTTACCTCAGAGTCCGTGACGGAAGGTCATCCGGACAAGATAGCCGACCAGGTTTCCGATGCAATTCTGGATGCCTGTCTCGACCAGGACCCTTACAGCCGCGTAGCGGCCGAGACGCTGACGGCTACCGGCCTGGTGGTGATTGCAGGTGAGATCACAACCAAGGCTTACGTGGATTTCCAGAGCCTGGTGCGCGGGGTTGTGGCCTCGATCGGCTACGACAACGCGCTCTATGGTTTCGACTCGAATACCTGCGCAGTGATTTCGACGATCAACAAGCAGTCGGGCGACATTGCGCAGGGCGTGGACACGGGCGGCGCGGGCGACCAGGGAATGATGTTCGGCTACGCGTCGAATGAGACACCGGAGCTGATGCCGGCGCCCATCTCGCTGGCGCACAAACTCTGCCGGCAACTGACTGCGGTGCGGAAGAATGGCAAGCTGCCCTACCTGCGGCCGGATGGCAAAAGCCAGGTAACGGTGGAGTACGACGAGAACGGCAAGCCGGCGCGCATCGATGCCGTGGTGATTTCAAGCCAGCATGCGGAGACGGTGTCGAACGAGGACCTGCACGCGGACATCCTGAAGTACGTGATTCAAGCGGTGCTACCGGCGAAGTGGCTGGACGAGCACACCAAGTACCACATCAACCCGACGGGGCGGTTTGTAATTGGCGGGCCGATGGGCGATACGGGGCTGACGGGTCGCAAGATTATTGTGGACACTTACGGCGGCATGGGACGTCACGGCGGCGGCGCTTTCAGCGGCAAGGATCCGACGAAGGTGGACCGCTCGGCAGCGTACATGGCGCGCTACATCGCCAAGAACATTGTGGCGGCGGGGCTGGCCGATAAGGCAGAGGTGCAACTGGCCTATGCGATTGGCGTAGCGGAGCCGGTGAGCGTGCTGATTGAAACATTCGGCACCGGCAAGATCAGCGAAGCCAAACTTACCGAACTGGTGCGGAAGAACTTCTCGCTGACGCCGAAGGGGATTATCGAGAGCCTGAACCTGCGCCGGCCGATTTACCAGAAGGCGGCGGCGTACGGGCACTTTGGGCGGACGGAGCCGGAGTTTACCTGGGAGGCTACGGATAAGGCCGCGACCCTGATGGAGCAGGCCGGGGCGAAGGTGGCGGCGAAGTAGGAGCGGCTTTGCATTGGCTGCACAGAGATGGGGTTCCGCATGCGGAGCCCCATTCTTTTTTCTGCGCAGCACGTCGATGCAATAGAATTTGTCGGGACTGCTGCTGAAGTTTTGAGTTGGGAGATGATTGATGCGCATTTCTTTTCTTGCTGCTGTTGTTTTGTGCGCGACGACGATGGCCGCAGCCCAGAACGCACCGTGGGACTACGTCGGGAAGCGTGGGGCGCTGGCGTGGGGCAAGCTGGATCCGGCATACCGGGCGTGTTCGCAGGGACACGAACAATCGCCGATCGACATACGCGGCGCCCGCCTGAACACGGCGCTCAAGCCGATTGAGTTCCATTACATTGCCGGGCCGGTGACGCTGGAAAACACAGGGAAGACGGTAGTGGTTCACGTGGATCCGGGCAGTTACATTCTTGCCGGCGGGGTGCGCTATGACCTGGTGCAGTTCCACTTTCACCATCCCAGCGAGGAGGCGGTGAAGGGCAAGCTGACCGACATGGACGTGCACCTGCTGCACAAAAGCGCGGACGGGAAGCTGGCTGTGATTGCGGTGCGGCTGAACATCGAAGTGGGCGACGCCAACGCCACGCTGGCCACGCTTTGGCAGCACTTGCCCGAAACGGTGGGCGCGAAAGAGAAGATCACGGACATGGTGAATCCGGCCGGGCTGCTACCGGGGGATCGCGGCTATTGGACCTACATGGGCTCACTGACGACCCCGCCATGTACCGAGGGGGTGCGCTGGTTTGTCTTCGAGAATCCGATGAGCATCAGCCGGGCACAGTTTCGCGCCTTTGCGGGGGTGATTCAAATGAACTCGCGGCCACTGCAGGACGCTCACGGACGGCGGATTGAGGCGGACGAGTAAGACAGGGAGTAGAGAGTCAGTCAGCAGGGATGCCGCTCTGAGAGTTGATGGGCCGGATTCGAATTGAGAGAGTGTCACCGTCAACCTCGACGGCGAGACAGGTGAGGTCAGTGACAAGGTAGTGGGCTGCGGTGAGGGATTCGACGGGATGCGAAAACGTGGTGGCGATCACGGTGCATCCGGCGGCGCGGGCCGCCTGCGCACCCGAGGATGAATCCTCGAAAGCTACGCAATCCTGAGGAGCGAAGCCGAGCATGGCGGCCCCGGCCAGAAACGGCTCAGGGTGAGGCTTGCCGCGGATTACGTGTTCCGCAGTGACAATGCGCTCCGGTATTGGAATGCCCGCATCCGCCATCCGCGCCGACGCCAACCGCTCGGTGGCGCTGGTGACCACGGTCCAGCAGATCCTTGGCAATGCGGCGAGCATTTCGAGCACACCGGGAAGAACGGTGAGCCCTTCGCCGTCGGCGACCTCGATATCCTCAATGATTTTGAGCTCGGCTTCGGGGTCGAGATCGGGGCGAAGTTTAGCGACGGTCTCGATGGCACGACAGCCGTGGGCGATGCTGCATGCGTAGGCGGGATCGATGCCGCGGAGATTGGCCCACTTGGTCCAACTGCGCTCGACGGAGCTGATGGAGGAGATGAGGATTCCATCCATGTCGAAGAGGATGCCCTTGCATTGGATTTGCGCCGCGGAGGGTTCTGGGGATGAGGCCATGGCCTTATTTTAGCGGGGATGAAATGCGGGTTTACCGCTTTGCGGACTGGGGCGGCCGGGGTGCGGCGAAGGAGATTTTGGGTGGGTCGCCGAAGGTGATGGCAGCGTTGATGGCGGACGTGCGGCGACCTTGCTGGACCTGACTCCGCTTGAGGGTGACGGCACCGCCGGCGATGACGGCGTCGGAGGTAAAGCGGTCAAAGCGCGCGAGGGCGGCAGGAAGCTCCAGGCTGGGATCCTTGGCAAAGGAGCCGCGATGCCAGTCGATGTGCAAGGCTCCATCGGCGGATGAGGCGAGGTCTCTGGCGGAGTAGCCGGTGAGATTGATTTTGCCATCTCCGTCGACGGTGCCGCCAGTGCAGCTCAGCGCGAGCAACTGGCAAATGGCCGGAGCGCTGAGCTTGTCGAACTTCCCTTCCAATGCGTAGGCAGGCTTGCCGCCATTGACGACTTTGCCGGTGAGGGTGAACTGGCCGCCGAGCAGGCCGGCATTGAAGCTGGTGAGCTCGGCTGCGGTGGGTTCTATTTGCAACGATGCGGTTGCGTTTTGCAGCTTGAACGGCCCGAGCACGAGCAAGCCTGCTGTGACCTGGGCGTCAATGCGCGGCCAGACCGGGGGCTTGGACGTGGTGAGGCGGGCGATGAGGGTGGAGAGCAGGGTGTCCGGCTTCTGCGCACCGAGGAGGGCGGCCTGGAGCTTGCCGGCATCGAGTTCCGCGAATTGAATTGCGAGCTGGGGCGGGCAGGGCTGGTCTGCGGCGCAGGAGACAGGAACGCTCAGGGTAGCAGTTCCCTTCACCGGTCCATAGGTGAATGCGATGGGTTCCCAAAGCAGTTGATTGCCGCCGAGGTGGAGCACGGCCTGGGAGATTTCGAGGTGGCTGGCGAGGGTGTCCGATTTCCAGTTGGCGTCGTGAAGGGTGACGGTTCCGCCGAGTTGGTCAGTGGGCGCGGACACCGCGATGCCGGGTTCGGACGGTTGGGATACGGTGAGGCTCTTGTCCAGAGGCGCTTCGGGGGTTGGCAGCCAGGGGCCATCGGCGCGTAGATCGAGGGTTGCGGATTCTCCTGCGAGGGAGTCGAGCGCCGCAGTATTGCTGATGCCGGCAACGTGCGCCCACTCCCGAATGCGAGTCAGCGATGCGGAACCGGAGAAGGTGACCTGGTAGGTACTCGGTGCAATGCGCAGGGTGACGACCGAGGGTGTTGGGCCACCGGCAGGCAGGTTGATTGAAGTGGCGAGCGCAGGAGGTTGACCCTCTGATAAAGGCGCCGGTTCCAGGGTGATTCTGGGAATCTGGATCGGCTGGTTGAGGCCGCCGCCGCTGAGGGCAAAGGCCTCGACGGTGAGGGCTCCCAGGAGAGGACCGGCGGGCGCCTTGCCGGCCTTTGCGGGTAGAGCTTTGCTGCGGCGCGGGCGCGCGGAAACGGCCAGCGGCGCGGGTTGGTTCTGACTTGCGGAATCGTAAGTCAGCTTACCGCTGACGGTTCCGCGGGCCTCCAGGCCATCGTCGATACCGCTGCGAAGGGTGCGGAGGGCGTCGAGGCCGGCCTGCACGGGGATGCGCTGCAGCTCAAGGGAGAGCCTGGGCGGAGCGTTGCCGGGCAGGTCGCCGAGGACGCGGAAGTGGCCATCGCCGAGGGGCGAGTCGCAGGAGAGGTTGTCGACGGAGCGGGCGGAGTAATGATAGGCGAAGGTGCAGTTGGCGTCGAAGTCGAGGGCCTCAGCGGGGGCAAACTCGGCGCGATGCACGCCGGTAGCGCGGAGGCGCGTTTTGACCTGAGCCGACTCGGCGGTGCCATCGAGGTGGAATTCGCCGGTGAGGTCTCCGCGCCAGCCGGGGTCGGTGCCGAGGATAAGGCGGCTGAGCTGGCCAAGCTGGGCCTCACGCCATTCGAGGTCGAGATGAACGGGCATGTTGTGGAGCACAGGCGCTCCGGGAACAGCGGAGAAGCTGCCTTCCATCTGCACGATGCCGGTGTCGGCCAGGTCGAGGCTCACGTCAGTGCGCGCAGGCTGGCCGCGAAGGCGGACGCGCCAGACGCCGGGGTCCTGCTGCCAGAAGGAGAGGTCGGCATTGACGAGGGAAAATGGGAGCTTCTCAAGGCCGTTTTTGATATTGACGCGGGAGTTTGTGGCCTCAAGGTAAGGCAGGGGGCGTGGGCGGGCAGAATTTGCGCCGGTGGTTTTAGCAGCCGCGTTGCGAAAGAGCGGGTCCAGATTCCATCGGCCTTCCTTGGTGCGGACGAGGTTGAGGCTGGCTTCGTCGACGCTGATGCTGCTGATCTCAAGGCGTCCGCGCCACAGTGAGAGCAGGCGAATGGACGCAGTGACCGTGTTGGCGTGAAGTACTGGCTCGCCGCCGAAGTCGGGGTCTTCTTCGACGGTGAGGTTGGTGAGGACGAAGCCCGGCCAGGGAAGGAGCCGGAGATTGACGGATGAGAGGCGCACAGGCCGGCCCAAGGATGCGGAGATGAGCTGCGTGACCTGGCTTTTGTAATGGCCGATGCTGACGAGGGGCGGAACAATGAGCACGGCGAGGACGACCGCCATCGCCGCCAGGGCCGCCCAGAGCCGCCTTTTTCTCCGCCGCCGGCGATGCGCGTCTTCCGTCATCATCCTGTATGGTAATTGGCCTGAGCGGGCCGGCTCAGCGCGTGAGGTGGAAGGTGCGGTTCCAGCGCGTCTCAGTAAAGAAGTGCAAGGCGACGTGAGCCATCCAGGCGAGATTGTTGCCGATCCCGGTCTGCTCGTACTGGTCATCGGGAGTCTTGAAGGACCAGTAATTGAAGAGCGGACGGCCAACAATATTGGCCCGAGGCACGAAACCCCAGTAGCGGGAGTCGAGGCTGTTGTGGCGGTTGTCGCCCATCATGAAGAATTTGCCGGGAGGAACGACCAGGTCGCCGTCCTGGACGAAATGCGGCATGGCGACGGTCCAGGCTTCGGTGGCGCCGAGATCGGGTGTCATGGGGACGGAGGGAAAATCGTCGAGGTAATCGCGATAGTTGTCGGGCGTGGTGGGTTGCGCGTGTGGCTGAGCCTGGGCTATGCCGTTGATGATGACGATGCCGTTGCGCAGGTGAATGTGGTCACCCGGAACCGCGATGAGGCGCTTGACAAGGAACAAATCAGGCTCGCCGGGCTTGAGGAAGACGACGATGTCGCCGCGCCGCGGCTCGCGGTAGTGAACGAGGGGCATCCACTTGGTGGGCGGTGCGAGGGTGATGCGATCGACGACGAGGTGATCTCCGACGAGCAGAGTGTTCTCCATGGAGCCGGAGGGGATGACGAAGTTCTGGGCGAGGAAGGTGAGGATGAAGAGGCCGACGACAAGGACGGTACAGATGCTGGCTACGGCCTCAAAAGGCGTCTCTTCAACCTCTTCTGGAACGGCAGCGGATTTGGATTCGGCTGGAGTCTCGGGGGGCGTGTTTTTCTTGGTCATCCTGTAGCTCAGTACCGGTGGACAGTGAACAGTGTTTCCTAATGCACGACCTGAAAGATGCGCTTCCAGCGGGCAAAACCGACGAGGCGAGCGGAGAGTGCCCCGTCGTGTCCGAGTCTATCATCCGCGGCCTGTTGGACATCGGTGGTGGAAGGGCGGCGGAGGGAGAAGTAAATGACCAGCGGACGGGCCACAATGGCCTGTCGCGGAACGAATCCCCAGAAGCGGGAGTCCTTGCTGTGATTGCGATTGTCGCCAAGCATGAAGTACTGGCCCGGAGGGACGACGAGTTCGCCGTTCTGCGTGAGGGACTGCAACTGACGCCACCAGGCAGGGTCGATGTTGGGGTCTGTGTAGACAGTGGCGGGGAAGTTTTGCAGGAAGGGGTTGGGCGCGACGGGCTCGAAGGCGGCATAAGGCTCGTCGAGGGGGACGCCGTTGACCGCGACGCGGCCGTCCTTGATGCGAATCCGGTCGCCGGGAATGCCGACGACGCGCTTGACGAGGTAGGGAGGGTCGGGGTGGTGGAAGACGACGATGTCTCCGCGCTGAACGTCACGGTAGGGCAACAGCCAGCGAGCCGGATTCCCCTTTCCGCCGGAGGGCGCGAAGATCTGCTTATTGACGAGCAGAAAGTCTCCGACGAGCAGAGTGTGCTCCATGCTCTCAGAGGGTATGAGGAAGGGCTGAAGGACAAAGGTGAGGAGAAAGAGGGCTACGACGACGGTGCGGAGGAGGGATGCGAAGGCCTCCGGGACTGTGGGCAGATGGAGGTGCCACCCCGCATATGGCCGAGGAGAGAGCGTGACGACCGGGGCAGGAGCGCTCATTGGTTTTCTTCGACCTCCTGATCGGTCTCGAGGTGCATGCCGGCTCCGATAGCGGTTGTTGCGAGGCGTGCGAGGGCGCGCCGCGCGGCGTCCTGCTCGGCGTGCTTCTTGGTGCTGCCGGTGCCGCGGGCAAGGGGCTTGCCGGGCTCACCCTGGGCAGGCCTGAGTCTAACTTCGACGAGGAAGCGCTTGCGATGATCGGGGCCACTCTCGCTTTTGACTTTGTAGACTGGGGTTCCGGCGCGGGCGGCTTGCAATTGCTCCTGGAGCGCGGATTTATAGTTTCCCAGGGCGTCGCCGGAACGCAACTCGCGGGCGAGTTGCTCGACGGCTTCGCCCATGACGAGCCGGCGGACAAAATCCCGGACGGGTTCCAGGCCGCCGTCGAGGAAGAGGGCGCCGATCACGGCCTCCATGGTGTTGGAGAGGACGGTGCTTTTGCGGCGGAGTCCGGTGCGGTCCTCGCCGCGGCTGAGGCGGAGGTAATCGCCGAGGCGAATGGCGGCGGCCACTTCTGCCATGTGCTGGCGGCTAACCAACTGGGCACGGACACGGGTCAGTTCGCCCTCCTGCCATTCAGGATGGAGAAGGAAGAGCGCTTCTCCGACGACGAGGCCGAGCACGGCGTCGCCCAGAAACTCGAGGCGCTCGTTGTCTCCCTGGGCCGCGGACTTTTCCTTGCCGTCTTCGACCGCTCTCTGATTGGCAAGGGAGCGGTGGGTGAGGGCGCGCACCAGCAATTCGGGCCTGGCAAAGTCATGCCCGATTGCAGCTTCCAGTTCCGCCAGAACCGCTTCCACGTAAGCCTCGAGGGGTTGAATAATCGAAAAGATTCGAGAGACGTCGATCACGCGGAAAACATCCGGCCGCGAACCTGTCCGATGTGTTTATTAGACGTCACAGAGGGCCCTGATGGGGCCCCGCGGCGCATTATTGCGGCTTCTGTGTTCCCTGCTGGCTACCGGCAGCGGGGGGCGGAGTTGCGGGGGGCGACGCATCATCGTCGGCATCTTCGCAACTATGGCCGCGGACGGCATAGGCGGTCTTGACACCGCGCTCGGCGGCAAGACGCGTGTCCTGGGCCCCATCGCGGGACGCGAGCGCCTCGTTGTACTCGGCCACGGCCGCGTCGCGCTTGCATTCGAGGTCGAGCATGCGGGCGAGGTAGATATGCGACCAGGCCAGCAGGCGCGGTTCCTTGCTGGTGGCCAGCGTCTTCTGGAAGCGGTCGATGGCCTCCTCAGGATGGCCGGAGAGGATGGCTACGCGGGCGAGGATGAAGTTGGCGCGGGCGTTGTCGGCCACAGATTCGAGGGTGTCAGAGTGCACGGTGAGGGCCTGGCGCGCAAGAGCGCCGGCGGTAGCCACGTCGCCGGACTGGAGGCGGGCCTCAGCGAGGTCAAGGCCGGTGAGTACGCGGGGTTTGGTGCGCTGGAGCACGTCACCGTCGGCCTGGGCATCAAAGTCGATGTTTTTGGCGCGATGGACCTGTTGGTCGATATCCATGCCGTAGACCATTTCGCCGATGGTGTCCCCGAGACTGGCCGGATCCTTCTCGAAGGGGACCAACTGTTCATAGAAGTATTGCGTGAGCACGAATCCCTGAGTCATGTCGTGCTGGATGGCGGCCCAGCGCACGGCATCGACCTTCTGCTGGTAGAGCTGGCGCTCGTGCTCATAGCGGGGCAGATCAGAGCGCTCAACGCCGGCAGGAATCTTGTAGACGGGAATGCCGGTATCCATGGTGCGCGCTTCGATGGCCTTGATGAGGCATTCGACGGTAAGGGCCACGGGGTCGGAGCGGTAGTGGAAGTCGAGGGGGGCGTCGTGAATCGCCTTGAGAATCGGCTGCATTCGGTCAATGGCGTTGGAGCGGGCATAGAGGAGCGGCTCGATGAGGTAATGCAGGTAGGTGTGGCGGACGTCATTCATGGGGATCTTGCCGTTGACCGGAGAAACCACCACGACGAAGTCGGTGCCGTAGATGCGCGCATTGACCATGGCCGGGGAGAGCATGGGCTCGATGACCACGATGAATCGCTGCCCGTTGTAAGTGGATGTGGGCATCTTGAGATAGAGGTTGGTATTGACGATCATCTGCGAAAGCGGATCGTGGAGCTTATCAATTTCCACGTCGTAGACGCGGTGAACGGTGAGCCAGATTCCGTTGAGGTCGATGGCCGCGGCAAAGTCGCGCAGCAGGGGCACAATCTCGGCCACCTGGGTGGAATCGGGCGGCATTTCGGGCAGGTCGACGGTGGTTTCAAGCTCTGGCGGAGGGCTGAGATAGAGGGCAAGGGAGATGTACTGCGAGATGTCCTTCTCAGAGCCCGTCATGCGGTGCTGGGCGATGAAGAGGCAGACCTTGTCGCGCTTTTCGCGTGCGTCTTCGCTGGCGGCCAGCGCTTTGTTCATGTCGTCGATGACGCGCTGGCGCACCGGCGCGCTCTCTGCAAGGCCCTCGTTGTAACCGCAGGCGTTCAATGCGGCGGCCATGATGAAAACCGGCTCGGAACTGACCAGCGAGATGGTGGGACCTGCGGGATCGACGAGGGAAGGCGCCTTGACCGGCTGCACACCCTCGGAAGACGAGTTCGGTTGCTGGCTGCTGCTGCTGCTGCTGCTGAGGATTGGGTGCGGGCTGCGACGGGTGAAAGCGCGGCGAGGAGGCACAGAACAGCCGCAGTTGGAGCGGCGGAGGATCGGAATGACGAAAACGGCATGACGGGAACCCTGCCTGCAAGTCTAGTTAGACGAGGAGGCAGGGTCAAACGGGAGGGAAACGGGAGCAAATGCTATCCGCGCACCGAGACGCCGGAGAAGGCAAGCACGGCCAGGCCACGAACGGGCTGGCCGAAGAAGCGGGCCGGCTCAAAGCGGCTGAGCACCAGCATGTTTTCAACCTGGGCCTTGGTGGCTGCGTCGGTGGGGCCGGAGACGATGCGATAGTCGTAGACCTCGCCCTGCCCGTTGACGTAAGCCTCGACCACGACCGGGGATGCAAGGGCACCCATTTCGTCGCTGCTGCCGGAGCCGCTGGAGAGATACATGAGGCGCGGGGCGGTGGCCATTCCCAGGGGCTCATCTCCCTTTGCCTGGGCGACTTCAGGCTGGGCGATCATTCCCACCAGCACTGTAACCGTGCCCAGCAGAAGGACAGCGCTGGCGAACCCGGCACTGGCCTGGAGCAGGAACGGACCGACGGTGTTTTTCCAAGCCAGGCCGCACCCCTGAAAGATGCTCTTACGGCGGCGTGCCCGCTCATGGCTTACGGCGACGCGAATGCGGAGAAGCAGATCTTCCGGCTCAGGCACCGGCCCGAGGGAGGCGAGCGCTGCCTGATTCTGGCGAAGCGCAGAAAACTCGCCGGCGCACTGGCGGCACAGGTCAAGGTGGGCGGTGACGCTTTGCATCTCGCGTCCGGTGAGTCTGCCGTCAAGATAGTCAGAGAAGTTCTTCTGGATAGCATTGCAGCCGTTCATCGCGCCTCCTCTCCCAAAGGCATTTCAAATTGGGTTCGCGTGGGGGAATTTTGAGTCTGTGCGGGCGCAATGAGAAGCGCCTTCAAACAGGCCCGGCCGCGCACCAGCCTTGACTTGACGGTGCCCAGGTTCACCCCCTGCATCTCTGCAACCTGCTCATACACAAAGCCTTCAATATCACGCAGGATGAGAGTGGTGCGGTAGGGTTCCGGGACCTGGTTCAGGGCTGCCTCGACCCGCGCCCGATTCTCCTCATGAACCGCCATGTCAAACGGCGACTCGGCGGAGTCAACCAGTGTGTCCTTCAACTTCGCGGGGATTCCGGAATTTCCTTCGGCCATCTCCTGCTCGATGGGAATCTCCTGGTATTTGTGGCGCATCCACCAGCGCCTCTGGTTTGAGGCCTCGCGCAGGGCGATACGGTAAATCCACGTGCGCAGCGAGGAGTCCCCATGAAATCCCGACACACCGCGGAAGACTTTTACGAAGACTTCCTGGGTGAGGTCGGCGGCATCGGCGCGGTCGTACAGGACGCGCGCGAGAAGCGAGTAAATGGGCTGGTGGTAGTGCGCGATAAGCCACGAGAATGCCTCTTCCGAGCCGGCTCGAAGTTCCGCAACAAGAGCCGCTTCCTCGGACTGGAGGGGTATCGCGCTGGCAAGGTTGCCCATGGTGAGGTCCGCCTGCAATTCAGTGCCTCCCACCTTACCGCAATCTGCGCCTATTTGGCATCTGCCAAATTTCGTCCGGTCAACTGCCGGCTGATTCTGACAGGCACCCGGTCTGGCGTTTTTCTGCCGCCGAGAATCCGATGTTGCCTGCTGCGCGCGGGAGACGGAACTCCTTATCCTGCAAACCGGAAGTCCCGCGCTCTATTGTCTTAGACACCGGAGCCCACCCAAAGTGTTCCCGGTCACGGTTGTAATTTGTTCCTTTTGTCACCTTTGCTGCCGCCTTCTATACCGTAAAAACGATTCTGCGTCCCTTTTCGACACGCGTCCAGGCCGCTTGGACGTCGGCGAGGTGGACTGGCTCGGTGTCGACGCGGAGGCTGCCGGCGGCGGCCATCTTGAAGAGGGTGGGGATAGCCTGAAACACCTGGTCGAGCGGCACGGAGCCGAAGCCGCTGCCGAGGAGCTTGAGATCGATGCTGCGCAGGGTGGCTCCGGGAAGGGTAATCGTCTGGCCCGCACTTGAGCCAACTTCAACAAGGCGCGTGGACCGGGTGGCGCTGGCGCGGAAGCCTTTGGCAAGAGCCTCAAGGAGCAGTTCGGTGGGCCTGCCCCAGAGGTAGTCGATGACCACGTCGATTCCGTTGGCGGCTTCGGCGGCGAATGCGTCGCGGATTGCATCTTCGGGTTGAGCGAGAGAGATGACGGCGTTCACATCCTGTGCGTGCAATGGCGGCCACGTTGCGGCCGGCGGCAATTACGCGTTTGGCTCCGAGCTGGCGCGCGACCTGCGTGGCGAGCTTACCGGCGACTCCGGTGGCGCCCATCACGAGGACGGTTTCGCCGGCGGCGACGGCGGCGCGATCTTTGAGCGACAGCCAGGCAGACATGCCGGGATTGGCGATGGCCGCAGCCTGCACGTCGTCGAGCCCATCGGGAAGCGGCAGGCACCCTGTCACGGGGACGACGGTGCGCTCGCACATAGTTCCCCAGGGCTTGCGCGCAAAGCCGAAGTAGACCCGGCTACCGTCTTGGAGGACACCGACGCCATCGATGCCGGGCACGGCAGGAAGCTCACCGCCGGCGGCATAGTGCGAGCCGCTGGCCAAGCGCCTTGACGATGGGGTGCAGTCCGGCGGCACGGACATTGACGATGACTTCGCCTTCACCGGGCACGGGCTCTGGAAACGACTGATAGATGGGTGACTGGCCCAATACATTGACGACAGCAGCCTGCATGGATTGACCTCCTGCGGGGAATCGCCTGCAACTCCAATTTAAAGCCTGCGACCTGCACTTATGGATTGCGGACTGAGGCTGGATTGGCGCAGGTATTTCGGATCAGGATGGCGGGCCAGCGGAAGTTTGACGAATGAGGCTCAAGCGGAGACAATAAGAGAGTTGCATCCCCGCAGCACGTGGGCCTGTGGCGCAGCTGGGAGCGCGCTTCCATGGCATGGAAGAGGTCACCGGTTCGATCCCGGTCAGGTCCACCAATCCTCCCGAAAGAGTTTCGGCGCTGAGGTCCTTCCCTCTCATTGCGTTCAAGGTCAGGATTTCGCCTGCGGGCTCAGACGCCCGCATTGCGGCTCAAGTTCGATCCCGATCGGGTCCACCAATTCTTCTCAATCCCTGAGCTGATCTCTCCGTCTCACCTGCCAAACCCCGAATGCCTAACCAGAGACTCCAATCGATGGGGCGGTCCTTGCATGCGTGGCGGAGGCGGCTGCCGCTTCCGAGCATATTTGACCATCCTCGGAGGTCCGCTCCCTGACAACATCACTAGGAGCATGGCCAATCACGGGCATTGCTCCATCCCGGCGCGAGCCGTTGCACGAAAAGGGCGAAGCCAGCCGGAGGAGAGACGTTGACCACTTTGGTAAGGACATTGACTTTGGGGCGCTCGGACGGCTGGCGTGGAATTCGGGACGGTGGTGGGGGTGCGCGCAGAATGGGATTTTTGCGCTTTACGAGGTTCGAGCCGCCGGTTCTACTGCTGTTGCTTGCTTTTCACCTGACTACATTTCCGGCGCGGGCTAGGGCGCAATCGCTGGCTGCGCCGGTAGCTTCCTCGGGTGGCGCAGAAATCAGGGTCGACGCGACTCCAGCCCCGACGTACATTCCGCCGACATCGAGAATGAAGGTCGTGAACTACGTTTTCGACGCGTATGGGCCTTATTCGATCACGGGCGCCGCATTCGCAGCCGGCATCAACCAACTAACGTATTCGCCGCCGGAGTGGAATCAAGGGGCTGAGGGTTACAGCAAGCGATTCGGGTCAAACCTTGGCATTGCGGTCGTCGGGACAACGACGCGTTACGGATTGGCGGCAGCTTTCAAGGAAGATACTTTGTATTACCGTTGCGAATGCTCGGGCTTGTATCCGCGGCTTCGGCATGCTGTGATCTCGACCTTTACGGGACGGCGTGGCGACGACGGCCATCGCATCTTCTCCATTCCTGCTCTTGTTGCACCGTATGCGGGCTCGATGGTCGCGGTCTACGGGTGGTATCCGGGCCGATTCGGCGCGAAGGATGCATTCAGGATGGGCAACTACAGCTTGCTCGCGTATGTCGGCGAGAACATTTCGCTGGAGTTCATCTATAGCGGACCTCATTCGTTGCTTTCACGGATGCATTTGAACAATCCGCACGGCTCGACTGTCCAAGGCCCGAACAAGTGAGTGACCGCAGCTATCCTGCGGTTGCCGGGATCAACGCGCCGACGCCGGAGCGGGAAGAGGCGCGCATGGCTTCCGGCGCAAACATTGCCACGGGACTGTTTAACGGCTTCTTCGAGTGGTTCGGAAGCCTGGGCATCTTTTCATGGCAAGTCCTGAAGGCAGCGGTGACGCCTCCCTTTGAATGGCGCGAACTGATTCGCCAGCTTGACGAGGTTGGATCGAAGTCGCTGCCGCTAGTCGCATTGGCCGGAGCCGCGGTGGGCATTGTGATTTCGTTGGAGGCCCGCTACAGCCTGAGTCGATTTGGCGCGAAGTCTATGTTTCCCGCAACCCTCGTGTATTCGGTGATCCAGGTGATGGGGCCGGTGATCACGGGCCTTGTGGTGAGCGGCCGCGTGGGCGCGGGCATTGGCGCGGAACTTGCATCAATGAAAGTTACCGAGCAGATTGACGCCATTGAGGCTTCGGCGATCAATCCTTACAGGCTGCTGGCGGCGACGAGGATCCTGGCCTGCATTCTAATGCTGCCGCTGCTGACTCTTGGCGCGGACGCTTGCGGACTGTTGACAGGATGGTTTGCGCAGTCTCTCGTTGAGCCTCTCTCGTTTCATCAGTTCATCGAAAACGGTTTCAGGGGCTCCACTTTCAATTCGTTTCTGCCTCCGACATTCAAGACCGCTGCGTACGGAATGATTATCGGGTTGATTGCATGCTTTGAAGGGATGCGCGCGCGCGGAGGCGCTTCGGGCGTGGGCCGCGCCGCGACAAACTCGGTGGTGCTGGGTTCGCTGTTTCTGATTCTGGCAGACGTGGTGCTGGTGAAATTCATTCTCGTTTTCTTTCCGTAGGCGCTGCGTGAGGCGCACTTGAATAAAAATGGCCAAAGCTTACGACAATCCGACGAAACAAGGGAAACCTGAGGACAAATGCAGTGTGCCGGTTATTGTCGTTGAGAACCTGCGGAAGACCTTCGCAAGGCACAGGGTTCTGAACGGGATCAATTTGAGCGTGAGCCGCGGGGAAACGCTGGCGGTGCTGGGGCGCAGCGGCACAGGAAAAAGCGTGCTGCTGCGGTTGATTATCGGCCTGGAAAAACCCGACTCCGGTTCGGTGCGCATTCATGGACAAAACGTCGCCGGCCTGACTCTGGATGTGATGGGCGAGATACGAAAGAAGATGGGATTCCTGTTTCAGCACGCAGCACTCTACGATTCGCTGACCGTGGGCGAGAACGTTGCGTTTCCGCTGGAACACCATCGGCGAGAGATGTCGAAGCAGGAGCGGGCTGAATCGGTGAGGAATCTGCTGGCAGAAGTGGGCATGGAAAAGGCTGTGGACCAAATGCCATCCGATATCTCAGGAGGAATGCAGAAGCGCGTGGGACTGGCGCGCGCGCTCGCACTGGCGCCGGAGATTCTGCTGCTGGATGAGCCGACAGCGGGCCTGGATCCGATCAGTTCCGGGGAGATCAACGAATTGATTCTTAAGCTCCAGCGGGAGCGCCAAATGGCATCCGTGGTGGTGACGCACAACCTGCATAGTGCAAGGACAATCGCCAACCGCCTGGCGATTTTGAATGAAGGCGATGTGGTGATTGAAGGCAGCTTTGAGGACCTTCAGCAAAGCGACATCGGGTTTGTGAAGGAGTTTCTCAAGTGGTCGTAGGGGGACAAATGTCGAGATTGGCACGGCTGGGCGCATTCATCGTTGTGACGTTGGCGGTTCTGGCTGCCGGGGTCTTCGTAATTGGAAGCAAGGAGTACCTGTTTCGTTCCACCTACCGTCTGAAAGCGCAATTTGAAAATGTGGCGGGGCTGGATGAGGGGGCCGATGTGCAGGTGGGCGGAGTTCACAGCGGAACTGTGACTCACATCGTGTTGCCGGGAAAGCCGGGGGACAAGGTGACGGTGGTGATGGAGCTGGCCCAATCCACGCACGAAATCATCAAGCAGGACTCGGTGGCCTCGATTCAGACCGAAGGACTATTGGGGAATCAGTATCTCGCTATTTCGTTTGGATCCGCTGGGCAAGGCGAGGTGAAAGATGGCGAGATCATCCAGAGCGTGCCACCGCTGCAGATGGCTGACCTCCTGAAAAAGACGAACGGCATATTGGACAGCAGCCAGGAGGCGATCCAGAATGCAGCGATGGCAACGGCGCATCTTAACTCAGTGAGCGCGAAGATCGACGCAGGCCAAGGTACGGTGGGAGCGTTGGTGAACGACAAGCAGCTCTACACCAACCTGCAACAGACCACGACGACGCTGGATGCAACCATGGTGCAGGCCCAGGCTGGAGTGACTGATTTTCAAGAAAACATGGAGGCTTTGAAACATAATTTTCTGTTGAGCGGCTACTTCAAGAAGCGTGGTTACGAAGACTCTGCCGAACTGGGAGCGAACAGGATTGGCAGGCTTCCGCTGGGCACGCCGGTGAAGGTATTTACCTTTACAGTAAAGGAGCTCTTTGACGGGCGCGATTCGGCCAAGTTGAAGAATCAGAAATCGCTCAACACCGGCGGCGATTTTCTTGCGCAGAACCAATTCGGGTTTGCGGTGGTGGTGGCCTCCACCGGCATGGATGGCGATGTGCAAAAGGACCTGGTTCTGACCGAAGCCAGAGCAATGGTGATTCGCACGTACCTGGTGGACAATTTTGGATTTGACGACAGGCAACTCAAGACCCTGGGAATGGGCAAGCAGACGGGCACAGGCGCGAACGCGGATTGGGGCTCGATCCAGATTCTTATCTTCCCTGCGGGTACCGAGATACCGCCCGACAAGCCAGCGCCGGCGGCGAGTTCATCCGGGACGGATGGCGACCGGCCGAACCAGGTAACTGCCGCTGCGACGGAAAAACCATAAGAGTCGAATGGCGAGCTCATGCGCAGAAAATACTGCCGTTGTATTTCACTCATTTCCTGGGAAAGCGCACGAAGGCCCCGGCCTAAAGGCCACGAAAATCCGCCATCTTTCAGAGGGTTAAAATCGCCCTGCTCCTTCCGTGGCCGTCGGTTTAGAACTTTAGTAAAAACGGCTAGTCGATCACTCGAGGAGAAGACGACAGGAAATAAACGTAACCACGCTGGAGAAAGTGGCGACTACGGGGATCCGTGCCCCGGCCCCTACTGGCAGCGCATGCACCGCGACTGGCGCTCCTGGGTGGGCGTGCTCCTGATGTCTTCGGCACTCGCACTCCATGTGCTGAGCGGCGATTTATCATGGATTCCGCGCAGCCTTCCCTGGTGAAAAGCGACAAGGACAGAGAAGCGCGGCCGTATCGCGCCTTTCCCGCATCTAAATCTAAGATGACGGCTGCAGGGCAATAACCTCAATTGATAAGGAAGGTGGCTGATGGCAATTTCCAAATCAGACGCACTGGTGATTTTCGGCGTAACGGGCGACCTGGCCCACAAGATGATTTTTCCGGCACTGTATGCGATGGTCGAACGCGGAGTGCTGAATGTGCCGGTGATCGGCGTCGCCTTTCCCAATTGGAGCCTGGAGCGTCTGCACAGGCGCGCGACGGACAGCATTCAGCATTCAGGCGGAATCGATAACAAACGCGCACTTCATCAGCTTCTTTCACTGATGAAGTATGTAAGCGGCGACTACAAAGACAGCAACACGTTTACGGCGATCAAAGAGGCGTTGGGAAAGGCCCGGCGTCCGGCGCATTATCTAGCCATTCCGCCCGCACTGTTTGAAACGGTCATCAAGGGATTGGGGGCTGCCGGCCTGGCCGGGAATGCACGGGTGATTGTCGAAAAGCCGTTTGGCCGCGACCTGGCATCCGCGCGGGAGCTGAATCGGGTTGCGCATTCAGTGTTCCCCGAGGACTCAATCTTTCGCATCGATCACTTCCTGGGCAAGGAAGCGATCATGAATATCCTGTATTTTCGCTTTGCGAATTCGTTCCTGGAGCCGATCTGGAATCGCAACTACGTGGCCAGCGTGCAGATTACGCTCTCAGAAGATTTCGGCGTGGGAAAGCGCGGCGCGTTTTACGAAACCGCCGGATGCCTGCGCGACGTGATTCAGAATCATCTCTTCCAGGTTGTCGCGCTGCTGGCCATGGAGCCGCCCGCGGGCCGGGACTTTGGAGAAGTGCACATTGAGAAGGCCAAGGTCTTCAAAGCGATGTGCCCGCTGAAGCCCGATGACGTGGTGAGGGGCCAATACGCCGGCTACCGGCAGGAGCCGGACGTGGCCAAGCGATCGGACGTGGAAACCTTCTGCGCTCTGCGCCTGTTCATCGATTCATGGCGTTGGGACGGCGTGCCGTGGTACCTGCGTTCAGGGAAATATCTACCCGACACCGCGACGGAGATTCTGGTGGAATTGAAGCAGCCTCCGCAGAGGCTGTTTGCCGATGCGTTCCAGGCGAATGAGCGGTCGAACTACATACGATTTCGGCTCTCTCCCAACTCGGCGGTGGCGATTGCGGCACGCGTCAAGCTCGCAGGCGAGGAGTTTATTGGAAAGCAGCGGGAGCTTTATCTACTGGAAGAACAGCCCGGCGAGGAGACTCCCTACGAGCGGCTGCTGGGAGACGCCATGAAGGGCGACGGGGCTCTGTTCACGCGGGAGGATGCGGTGGAGGCCGCATGGGCGGTTGTGGACCGCGTTCTCAAAACGCATCATCGGGCTCGCCCGTACAAGCGTGGGACCTGGGGGCCGAAACAGGCGGATGCGCTGATCGCTGCGGACGGCGGCTGGCACGACCCTGGACGCACGGAATAATTGCGGTTGCGGGGCGCGGTTGGCCATGCGCCGATACCACTCTCACAGTGCTGGATGCGAAGGGTGCGGCACGGGGAAGAAATAGAATGAGTTGATGCGGCGGTTTTCTGAATGCAGGGAAACGATTCGCCGCGCAGCAGGCGGGCACAGCAAGATACTCTGCGCTTTCATTTATTCCTGATGACAGCATTGACATTCACGCTCGTGGTTTTTGCCATGGCCATGGTCGCCGGCTTTCTGGGCGCGCTGACCGGACTGGGCGGGGGCGTAGTTGTGGTGCCGGCGCTGGCGCTGGCGCTGGGCGTGGACATCAAGTATGCCATCGGTGCGTCGCTTGTCTCGGTGATCGCAACTTCATCGGGTGCGGCAGCGGCCTACGTAAAGGAAGGCTATTCCAACATTCGCATCGGCATGTTGCTGGAGATTGCCACAACGCTGGGCGCTGTACTTGGGGCGTACCTGACAGGGTTCGTCAGCACGCACGTCATCGCGATCATTTTTGGATTGGTGTTGCTGCAGGCGGCCTATCAGTCCTTTGTGAATGCGGAGCCGGAAAATGGTGCCGCAATCGAATCGGACTCGCTGGCAAGGCGCTTGAGACTGAACGGGGAGTATCCCGTGGACGGACGACGGCAGGAGTACGGAGTGCGCAACGTTCCCACGGGATTTGGATTGATGTTCGGGGCGGGCGCGCTGTCGGGGCTGCTGGGAATCGGCTCCGGGGCGGTGAAGGTGATCGCGATGGACCGGGCGATGAAGATTCCGTTCAAGGTGTCTGCGACGACCAGCAATTTTATGATTGGCGTGACCGCCGCGGCGAGCGCCGGCGTGTACCTGAGCCGCGGCTACATCGATCCGAGAGTGGCCATGCCGGTGATGCTGGGGGTGCTGGGCGGCGCGTTTCTGGGAACCAAGGTGCTGGTGCGCGCGCGGGTGAAGACGCTGAGGCTCGTGTTCGGCTGCGTGATTCTGCTGTTGGCAATTGAGATGATTGTGAACGGCATCACGGGGAAGGTGTAACAGAGATGGATGACCAGCGCCTGGAGACCCTCATCGGCAATCTGCTGCGGACCGGCGTTTTGCTGGCGGCGGCGGTAGTGTTTGCGGGCGGCGCTTTTTACATCGCGCAGCACCACTCCGACAGGATTAGCTTTCGAACCTTTACCGTGGAAGGCGGGGATTTGCGGACGCTGGCGGGAATAGTGAAGTCCGCAGGACATCTGCAGAGTGAAGGATGGATCCAACTAGGGCTGTTGCTGCTGATTGCTACGCCTGTGGCGCGCGTGGCGCTGGCGGCGGCGGGGTTTGCGCTGGAGCGCGATCGCCTGTATGTCGTCGTGAGCCTGATTGTGCTTGCGGTTCTTGTCTTCAGCCTGATGCACGCTACTTGAACGGGGCGCGACGCGTCAGGCGAGGTCACCGCCCTTGCCGATGTCCATTGAAGGGGAGATGGGATTGCGCTCGTCGATATACTCGGCGATGACTTTGTCGAGCAGGCCCTTGGCCTCAAGGATGAACTCGACTGCGTCGCGGCCCGCGCCGTAGCCGCCGGCATTGGGCGTGACGTAGTGGGCCTCGGCCTTTACCTGCGCGCGGGCATTGGCAACGGCAACGGCGAAGCCGCACTCGCGCATCACGGGAAGGTCGATGACGTCGTCGCCCACGTAGGCGATTTCGTCCAGGGTGACGTTTTCCTTCAGCATGATTTCGCGGACGGCCTGCATTTTGAAGGCCTGGCCCATGTAGACAAATTCAAGCTTGAGGTCGCGGGCGCGGGTGGCCACGGTTTCGCTCACGCGCTTCGTAATGACGCCGCACTTCATGCCGCCGAGCCGCGCGAGGGAGATGGCGGTGCCGTCGTGCGCGCTGTAACCCTTGGCTTCCGTCATCGTGGAGGAGTGCACGCCGAAACCGATCTGGCCATCATGCTTTGAGAGGTGGGCCTGCGTTTCGGGACTGCTGGAAGCGGGGTTGGGCGCGGGGACGAGCCAGATGGTGCCGTCGGTCAAGACGCCATCGACGTCGAAGAGGATGATTTTGATGCGGCGGGCTCGATCTTGCGCGGTCAAGGTCATGCTCTGATTTTAGCGACGAATCCCCGGCCGTTCGGCGCGGAATTCCGCGAGAATAGGAAGATGGACCGCAACGAGCCACACAAGGCACCCCAAGTGGAGCCACTTCTCGAGCCCGGGGATTTTTACTTCGAGGGACCGAACTTGGTGTTTACGGCGGCCTACCATCTGAAGCGCGGAAGCTGTTGCGGCTCCGGCTGCCGCCACTGCCCGTATGGCAACGCGGGGGCGACGGAGAAGAATCTTGCGGGCAGTGAGCCGGGCTGAGGCGCCGTCCAGCACTAAGGGCGAAGCGGCATCCATTCTTTCCGATATTCAAGACCGCGCGGTTGGGTGTAGGATGCTCGCCATGGCCGCGCCTTTGAGTAATTGCCTGACCGGCTTAGCCGGGCCCATTTGACGAGCGGCGACCTCCCCTTGTTCTGTGCAGCGCAACACTTACACTCGAAAAGACGAAGGAGGACGATATGCATTTTCTATGGTGGATCATTGTAGGACTGGTGGCGGGCTGGGCTACTGGCAAGATCATGAAGGGCGGCGGGTATGGTTTTCTCGCCGATACGGCGCTGGGAATCGTGGGCGCACTGGTAGGCGGTTATATCGCCGGCCTTCTCGGCATATCGCCTGCAGGCGGATTGATTTATACCATTCTGATTGCAATTGCGGGAGCGGTGCTGGTGGTGTTTGTCTTCCGCTTGATCACGGGAAAACGCGGCTGATCGCAGTTCCCTTTCCATTTCGGGTTAGCGGGATGTGTTGAAGTTCAGCTGCCGGGCAATGCTTCATTGCGCTGCGCCTGCGTTGCCGCCTGGCTGCGCGGGCGCAGTTGTTTGCGGCGCGGCAGTTGGAGCGGGTTCGCGCACGAGCACCGCAAAGCGCGGAAAAGCGAAGCTGCCGCCGGCGTCGTCGATCACATTCAACTGGCAGACGTAGGGACCGGGCTTGAGGCCGACCAGAGGCACATCGAGCTCGATCGACACAGCATCGCGGCCTTCAACGTTGATGGACCGGGCCTGCACGATCGGTGTTTCGTAGACCTTCGTTGAACCCTGAATGAGTTCGAGGCTGCTGAGCAGATTAACACCGGGCTTGGTTCCCCTGGGCTGGTTTTCAGCGGGCTTTTCGCGGGTGGGATCGTAGATTTCGTAGAGCAGGTAGAGGTGCTGATCCTGGCGGAAGACGTGGCTGATGTTGGGCACGTATTCCTCGCCGTCGCGGACCAGCGGGGAATCCTTCTTGCTGGGGCGGCGCTGCGAGGCGAGCACGATGGAGCTCATCTTGAGCGGCACCTTCTTCATTTCAGGCAGGACGATGTCGGCCTCGAAGGAGCCCATGCGGCCGGTCTGGTTTTCACGCACGACGAATTTGAGGTGATACTTGCCTGGCGGCAAGTTTGAAGCTGGTGGTGTATTCGATATTCTTCTGCCGCGCCTGCAGGGACGGATCGAGATTGAGCTTGACCGTTTCGCGGGCGTTGCCGATGGGGCGCTTTACCTCGTCGATCACTTCGCCGATGATGTCGAGTGTGGCCTTGTCCTTGTCGCCGCCTTTTATAAACGGAATCTGCGAGCCGGGCACGATGATGGATACCGGGACGTAGAAGCGGTTGTCGTCGAGACGGAAGTACATGGCATCGAGATAGACGGCCATGTCGGTTGCGGGCAGGTCGCTGGCTAATTCCTCATCCAGTTCGCGCTCGCGGTCTTCGCGGCCGGAGTGCCTGAAGTCGGCGGGCGCGTAGTAGCCGGGCCGGTATTCGAGCTTGACGCCGGGCCGATTGATCTTGATGGTGAGCTTGCGATACTTTCCGTCACGCGCGGGATTGGTGGAGTGAAATCCGATGGCGTAATAGGCCTCGGTATCTTTCTGCACCCTTGCGAAGGCGGGCGCGAAGTCGTTGGAGTCAAAGAACGCCTTGCCGCCGGTGTCGGAGCTGAGCGTGGCCATGACTTCCTGGGTGGCGAAGTTGGCATTCATGTTGTTCATCAACGCGCCGCCGCTGTAGGCGCCGGTGCCGCGCAAGCTGCCGGTGGAAGCATCGCCCAACGGCGAGATGGCCTGCAGGCCGCGGGTGTCGACGCTATAGATGGAGAGATTGGCGCGCACCGCGGCGTTGATGGCCGAGCGCAGCGAGGCCTGATTTTCGATGCCGTCGCGGGAGATACCGCCAGAGAAGTAGAGCAGCGATTTCTTCTCGGTGATCTTCTCCAGCGATTTGGAGATGGCGCGGAGAGCGAAGAGTTCGCGGTCGGTGTTGATGTCGTTGTATTCGCTCTCGTCGGGGGTGTAGCTGGTGGTGTCTTCAACCTGATTGGAGTTGGCGTTGGCGCCCTGGGCAAAGCCCTGCCCTTCGGTGCCGTTGTAGGCGCCGACCTCGTTGACGAGGGCATTCTTGTCCGCGGTAAAGTCCTGATCGACGCTGAGCGTGTCGCCGAGCGAGACGAGCGCGACCAGGTCGGCAGGCTGCATTTTTGTGCGCAGAAAGGCCTGGGCCGCCTCCACGCTGCGTTCCAAATCTTCAGGCTGCATAGAGGTGAGGTCAAAGAACATGACGATGAGGCGGTGATTGAGCAGGTCTTCGGGTTTGGTAACCACGACGGCCTTGGTGCCGTTGCCTGTGACGCCCGCCGCGAGGCCGGTGACGGTGGCTTCGTTGAGGGGTCGGGCCATGTCTACGCTTTGGAAATCGAAGGTGGAGATCTGCTGCTTCTTGCCGTTTTCGTAGATGGTGAAATCGTTTTGAGTGAGAGCGCGCACGAATTCGCCGGTCTTTGAGTCGCGCGCGACGACGTTGGTGAGGACGAGCTCGGCGTTGACTTTCATGACGAAGCCGGATTTCGAGCCGGATTGGGGACCAGATTGGGCCTGGGCATCCGGTGATTGGTTGGGACTTTGCGCGAATGCGGGAGGAATCGCGGGTATCGCAAGCAGAAGTGCCGCGACGATCGCAACTGTTTTTTGCATTCGACCCTGCATCCAATTCCCTTCCAATCTCTGCGACTCACTTAACTGCTCGCCAATTTAGCGTGCTGGCTAGAATCTGAAACGCGCCATGAAGTTGAACGCGCGCATGGTTCCAGCCGATGTGACCTGGCCAAAGGTGAGCGAATCCACGCTGGTGTCCACGCCGGAGTACTGCACGGTGTTGAATACATTGTTGGCGGTGGCGCGGAATTCCATGCTGCGCGTTTCGCCGAGTTGCACGGTTTTCGAGAGCGACATATTGTTTTCGACCGTTCCCGGCCCCGGAATGGAGTTGCGCGAGGCGGTGCCGTAGGGACCTGCCGGG
The DNA here is from genome assembly GCA_963780515.1 of uncultured Acidobacteriaceae bacterium. Lineage (GTDB taxonomy): Bacteria > Acidobacteriota > Terriglobia > Terriglobales > Acidobacteriaceae > Telmatobacter. The sequence continues at coordinate 56,982 of CAWACG010000001.1, read as the reverse complement.
GGCGCGAAGGCCGCGGTGTTGAACCACTCCGCTTGCGAACCGCCGCCAGCGGTGAGCGAAACACCCGGTACGCGATCGGGTCGTAACGAGCCGGCGGTTCCGCGCGCCACGTCAGCAGCTGAGGCCGCATAGCGAGGTGTAAGCGAAGCGCCAGTGGCAAAGGTGAAGCTGCCGGAGACGGAGAAGCCCTCGAAGATGTGCGCGGCGGTTCCGGTGGTGAGCCAATGCTTATCCTGGCCGAAGGGGAGTTCGTAGAGATAGGTTCCGCTGACTTTGTGGCGGATGTCGAAGCTGGAGTTTGCTTCCTCGGCGAGGAGGTCCTGCCAGTTCTGCGCGACCATGGTGGATGTGCCGCCGACCGAACCGGCATCGTCGATGGAGTGCGAGTACTGGTAGTTGGCGCCGAGTGCGACGCCGCCGCTGAGCCGCTTGTTGACCCGCAGGGTGCCTGCGTTGGATTTCGAAAAGGCCACGGACTGCTCATAGTTGAACTGCGCCCCGGAGTAGCTTGTGCCGTCGGGCGCGCGGCCCGGGGCGCTGGTGATGTCGAGATGATTCCCCTTGGAGCCGTTGTAGTCGGCATTCATGACAATGCCCCAGGGCAGGGTTTTCTGGATATCGATGTTCCACACCTCGACGTAGGGAAGATGGTAGTGGGGATCGAGGGCGTAGTTTCCGACTGAGTTGGGCGCGGGGAATCCGTCGGCGAGGGTCAGCGTGCCGGCCGCGGCGGACTGGTTAGTCTGCTCATTCGCAAAGGGGGGCTGGTGGGCCATGATGGTGGCGAAGCCGGCGTACTGGCTGTTGGTGAAGTTCATGCCGAAACCGGCGCGAATGACAGTCTGCTTCGGCAGGCGCAACGCGAGTCCAATGCGTGGCGCGACACCGAGCCTGAACGGGTAGACCAGCGAATCGGGAAGGTTGCCGCTAAACGGCGCCGGGCTGCCTGCCTCGACTTCTGCAGCCTGGGTGAATCCGCCCGCCGGGTTTGTATCCACGATGGCGAGGTGATTGTATTTCTCAGTATAGGGAGCGAAGAATTCGTAGCGGACGCCGTAATTCAGGGTGAGGTTGGACCGCGCGCGCCAGTCGTCCTGGGCGTAGAGGTCAAAGACATTCTCGCGCAAGTAACTCTTGGCGATGGCAGCGTCGATGGTGGTTTCCTGCGCCTCGCCAAGGAGAAAATCTCCCAGCGAGGAGCCGGTGTAGGCGCCTGTGAAATAGAAGGTTCCGGTGGAGTTGGAGCCGCCGAGAAAGTCATGATGGACGCGGCGATAGTCGCCGCCAAAGCGGATGTTGTGCTTGCCGTGAATCCAGCTCAGCGTTTCGGACGCGGAGATTGTCTGGGCAACGGAAAAGCTGGGCTGCTGCTGAGTGAGCCTGGTGAACTGATTGAGGACCAGGTTCGGCAAGCCGTAATTAAGGGCACTGGAGTTGAGCGGAGTCCCATCCGGACCGAGGATGCCGGTCTCGGTGGCAATATCGGTTCCATTGGTGAAGAAGTTGGTGGTCTGACTCTGGCTGCGGTTCCAGTTGGCATTGAAGATGCTGGTGAGCTTGTTGTATCCGATGGTGTAGCCGGCCTGGAGCGAATCAAAGTCGGTGGAGCCTTTTCCGCCGAGCGCGGGAAAGAGGTTGACGTCGTCCTGTGCGGAGTGGCTCCAGTTGTAGTTGAAGTTGATGCTCTGGCGCAGTCCCTGGGCCTGAGAGCGCCGGCCACCGCCTCCGCCGCGGCCGCCGAAGGCGCCAAAGGGCGTGCCATGTGCACCCAGACCGCGCATGTAGCGAACGCCTGCCTGGGTAGAGTTGGTTTGCGCAGTGGTAAACAGGCGGTAGTTCTGCGTATCCCCAGGGAGGTTGGGCTCGGGATAGTACTTGAGCAGAGCCGTTGCGGGCAGAACCGGGGTAATGGGTGCAGCAAGACCGGGGATGTTGCCGGCACGCTCGGCATCCGTGGGCACGGTGGCGTACTCGCTGATGGGGTTTGAATTGCGCTGGCCGGAAAGAGTGAGGAAGATTGTGTCTTTGCCGCTGGGCTTGGTCAATCGGGGCAGATAAGGGGCGCTGATAAAGGTCAACCCGAAGCGGTTGGTGCCGGAAGCCGGCTGCGCCTCAGGCTGTCCGCGCAATGCATAGGGCTGCGCATCGATGGCGGAGTTGCTGCCGGTCCAGAAGATGGCGCCGTGTGGCTGTCCGGGCTTGAAGCCGCGGAAGTTGCGGAATCCGCCTCTGCCGCCTCCGCCGAACCCGCCTCCGAAGCCGCCGGGGCCGCCCATGATGACCACCGGACCACCCCCGCCGCCGAAGAGGCCCCCGGCCTGGCCGCCGTTCTGAAGGCGCAGCGTTTCGATGGCGTCGCGGACGCGATCCATGTCGATGCCGGCGAGGGGGCTGACCGCGCCTGCCTGGCCGCTGATGGCGACCGAATCCTCACTGAAGTCGGAGTTGCCCGCGATGGAGGGGAGAGCGGCGCCGCTGGCGCCGGAGGCCCCGACCTGGGAATCGGTGTCGGCTGCCAACGAGCTCATCAGGTTTAGGTTCTGTGCGCCGTTCCCTGCTAACTGGCGAACGGCTTGAGCGATCTGCGCCTCCTGGCCCTGCTGTTGCTGCTCGGCTGCGCGCGAGGCGAGGATCAGCTGGAAGTTGACGGCCTGGTCATGACTGGAGGCGTTGAGCAGGGCCTCCTGATCGCCGGGCGCAAAGGCCGCAAACTGGGTGCGAATCACGTAGCGGCCGTTCTGGGGAATGGTCATCGACCAGGCGCCGGTAATGTCGGTTGTGGTGGAGTAACGCTTGCCGGTGAGGGTGTTCTGCGCGGTGACGGTGACGCCGGGGAGGGGGATATTGCCGCTCTTGACCAAGCCGTACAGGCGGCCGCCCGCGACTGCTGGAGTCGGCTGCGAGACGGCGGGCCGAGTGGTCTGACTGGCGGGGGGTGACACGTTGGCCTGAGCCAACGCGGCGATTCCACCGACCAGAAAGACACCCAACGCAACTGTCCCCCGCATCGCTGACCGCCGCATGCACTCTCCCTGGCATTTCAAGCTCGTACTGATTCAGACGTTGGCCGCAGGGCGAAGGTTTACGGCTGTCGGCGACTGCAAATGCATCGTAAACTCAGGCATGCGCACAGACGAGGCCAGGGCGCGAAACATTCAATTTGAGGAGATTGCCGCAACTGCTTCCGCGACAACGCGGGCGCAGGCGCAGGAGCTTCTGCTGGAGTACGGCCGCTTTGTGATCGCGCAGCCGGGCGCAGCGCGATTTTGCTTTGGCGCGCTGGAAAAGGAAGCCGAGCGGCTGCCGCAAAGCTATACCGAGCAGGGCGGCGGCTGCCTGATGGCCTTAGTTGACGGCACCCCCGCGGGATTTGTTGCATGGCGCATCCTGCCGGGAGCCGCGACGGCCGATTTTTGGGAGCTGAAACGCTTGTGGGTACGCCCCATGGCACGTGGACTTGGACTGGGTAGAGCCCTCACGCAGGCGGTGATTGACCGTGCCAATGACGCCGGACGCACGGCCGTTTACCTGGATACCGCGCCCGCGGCGATGGCGGCGGCACATCGCATGTATCTGGAACTAGGCTTCACTCCGTGCGCTGCTTATAATGACAATCCGGTGGAAGGCATCGTGCACCTGGTGAAGGAACTTTGAGTGCCGTAACCTTCCTGGCGCCCTGATTGGTTCTACGGAATCGAGGTCTTGGCATGAAAGCTCTCCGCTTCCTCTTCAGCGCAATCCCCGTGCTATTTTCTGTAATGGCGGCAAATGGCCTCGCCCAGCAGGCTGTCACCTTCCCCAGCGGCGAGGGCATGGCGCAGGGGATTCTGTATCTGCCCCAGACGCCGGGGCCGCACCCTGGGCTGATTGTGGTGCATGAGTGGTGGGGATTGAACGACTGGATCAAGCAGGAGGCAGCCGGCTATGCCGCCAAGGGTTACGTGACGCTGGCGGTGGATCTCTATCGCGGAAAAGTGGCCAACGACATGGAAACGGCGCATGAGCTTTCGCGCGGGCTTCCCCAGGACCGGGGAGTGCAGGACCTGGTTGCGGGGTTCACGTATCTTGCCGGGCGGAGCGACGTGAAAGCGCGACCGCATCGGGGCGGTAGGCTGGTGCATGGGCGGTGGATACGCACTGCAACTGGCCATTGCCGAACCGGCGCTGAAGGCAGTGGCCGTCAACTACGGCGCGCTGCCGACCGACAAAGCAGCGCTGGGAAAGATTCATGCCGCCGTGCTGGGCAACTTTGGCGGCATGGACACGGGGATTCCGCCGGATGCGGTGCACGCATTTGAAGCGGCGATGAAGACGCTGGGACAGCCTGTGGACGCAAAGATTTATCCCGACGCGGGACACGCCTTTGAGAATCCCAACAACAAGAACGGATACCGGGCGGAAGACGCCGCGAACGCGCTGGCGCGCATCGATATCTTCTTCGAGGCAGAGCTGGGGAAATAGCGGCGGTTGTCGAAGTCGATACTTCCTATGACACCTGGGGTTATCGCAGGAGAGATTTTTCCTTGCAATCGTGTGCGGGGCATGTTAACTCTTGAGCCAATAACTTACTGGTTGCTACCGCGGAAGTAACCCCCGCGACACCGGACAGGAACTCCCAGATGATGAAGATTGGCACCACGATCCGTTCGCACCGTCTGCAGAAGGGGCTTTCACAAGGGGACATCGAGAAGAAGACAGGCCTGCTGCGCTGCTACCTTTCGCGCGTGGAGAACGGCCACACTGTGCCGTCGCTGGACACGCTCTCAAAGATTGCCCTGGCGCTTGATCTGCCCATTGCGCAATTCTTTGCCGATGATAATGTGGGCCGGCAACTGAACACGCATCGGCTTTCAGACGAAGAGCTTCGCTTCCTTACGCAGATTCGCCGCTACTCCACCAACCTGAACGACAGCGACAGGAAACTGCTGTTGGCGATGGTGAAGAAGTTTGCGGCGACGGCGGTGCGGTAGCCGGAAGTGATTTGAGCGTACGCCGCCAACGGCGACCCATGACACTTTGATGGAACCGGGCTTCTCCCCAAGGGGAAGTGCATCTCAACTTCTGACTTTCCCTTAGCAGCTAGAGCCTGGATTTATGCCTGGGAGCGTGCGGCAGGGCTGAAGCCGTGCCCTCTCAGAAACGGCCTGAAACTGCGTCAATAGGGAATTATTGCGCGGCGTGTTTTGCTTCCTTGGCCTTGCGGCGTGAGGGATGGACATACCATGCTACGCCGATGCCGATGAGGTAGAGGACCAGCATGGGGACGGCGTAGATGCACATGGTCCATGGATCGGGGCTGGGCGTGATGATCGCGGCGACAAGAAACACGGCCAGGATTGCATAGCGAATGTTCTTCCACAGAAAGCTCGGACTGACGATGCCGAACAGGGCCAGGAAGAAGATGAGGATAGGCATCTCAAAGCTGATGCCGAGGCCGAGAATGACGGAGAGAAAAAAGCTGGTGTAGTCCTCGATGGTGACCATGGGCGTGAAGTTGTGCCCGAAGCCCACGATGAGGATTTTGATGGCGGCAGGCAGCACGAAAAAGTAGCCGAAGCTTGCGCCGGTGAGGAACAGCCCCACGGTGGCGGCCATGAACGGCACCACAAACCGCCGCTCCTTCTGGTAAAGGCCCGGTGCAATGAACAGCCAGACCTGAAAAAGGATGAACGGCGAAGCCAGGATCGCCCCGGCCAGCAGTGACGCCTGCAAATCCAGGTTGAGGGCGTCCATCGGGTGAGTAAAGACCAGCGACTTGCCGATGTGATTCAGCGGCGCCTGGAGAAAGCCCACAATACGGTCGCGGAAGAACCAGCAGACGAAGAAGCCCACGGCCAGATACAGGGCGGAGTGAACAATGCGCCGACGCAGCTCGTCGAGGTGCTCCATCAGGCTCATGCCTGGAAGTTCCGCACGCTGAGTTACCGCCTGGCGCGCCTTGCCGATTGCGTCCGCGGGGTCAACCATTGTGGCTTACGGCCTCCGTGGGAGCGGCAGGTTGATCGTTTGGAATGGATGGATCCGCCGGGACTTCGGCTGGAGGAACGGTCACGACAGCAGGATGTTCGGGGGCGTCGGCGGCCAGAGCAGTGATTGCCTCCACTTTCGGCTCGATCGCCGGTGAAGGCTTCGCGGCTGCAACCGTTTCACCTGTCGAGGGCGGCAGAATGCGAGGGACAGTTTCTTCCACCTTTGCCTCGGCTGGCGGATTCAATTCGGGGTATTGCGATTCTCCGGGGTACGGTGACTCGATGGCATTGACGGACGCCGGAGGCGGTGCAGAAACAGATTCCTGCGGCGGGGCATTGAGTGCGAGGGCCCGCTGCCGCTCCTCTTCCTTCTTGCGGCGGTCCGCATCTTCGGCAACCCGCAGTTCCTCTTCCATCTGGAACTTGAAGTCGTTAGATGCCTTGCGGAATTCATACATCAACTTGCCGATCTGTCGGCCGATCTGGGGCAGCCGCCGCGGCCCAAAGACGACCAGCGCCATCACCATAAGGATGAGGGAGTCGGCCATACCCAGGTTTGCAACTTCGATTGCAGGCGGCGTAACCATGAAGGCTAATGATACCTGCCCGCGCATGGCAGTCACAATTGCGCCAAGGAGGTGCAGGTCATTTACGCGATCACCAGCTAAAGCCACCGGACGGCGGCGGCCACGCACCGGCAAGCTGCCGCAGGAGCACGATCCTGCCGAAGTGGTACGCGTTGTGGGCCGCCAGGCTCTCCAGTTGCTCTCTCACCGACATGGTGCGGACGGGCAAGCCGGGTCGGGATGGGCAATTCACCTGGCGCTCGAGCATGGCGGCGTCACGCGCAATGGCGGCCGCCTGCTGGTTGCCACGGAAGAATCTTTGACGCAGCGTGTCCCAATCTTCGTGGGCTTTTTCGTCCTCGCTCGGGAAACCGGCGGAGGCGATGCACGGGATAGGGTGTCTCGATGCCCTCAACCCATTCGAGCGTGATCTGCTGCCAGTAGGTGATATGCCAGAGTTCTTCGTAAATCGAGCGCGGTGCGCCTCGGACGATCCGGTCCGCCAGAGAGTCGTCGAGACTTTCAAGAATTACGGCCGGCGGTGATGCGGCGCTGTCGCCAATGAGAACCTGCTCCAATTCATGCATATGCGTGTCTCCGATTGAGTGACCGACAGGTCTTCAGAGCGAGATTATCCTACCTGCGTCTGGCGAGCTCATCCAACCGATCATCAAGGGCCGGTTTGTCGAGGTAGACCAGGGACATTTGTTAAAATTGTTGACAGTGGAAGTGGCTTGCGCCGGGCAGGTTCCTGGAATCCGCCGGGCTGGAATCGCATCCAATGAATAAAAGGGGCTGCAACAACCCCGTGGATGGGGGCGTTGCTCAAGAAAGGCAGGCGGTATCACCGCCGGATTGAGCATCGACAGCGCGTCCACTGCAGCCGGCATTAGCTTTCAACATCCCCGTCCGCCGCTCCCGCAAGGGATGGGCAGGGCTGAAGGCGGAATACAGTGAATCTGATCGTAGACGACGTTACGGCGGCCTCGCCGGAGGCTGACACCAGTTGCAGCCTTGAAAACTACCTTGCGCTCCCTGACCACTCGATGGATGCACCGCATCGCGGAGGCGCGCGCGAAGCTCGGGGCGAACGCGATTGTGCTGGGCCACCATTATCAGCGCGACGAAGTGATTCGCTTTGCCGATTTCATCGGCGACAGCTACAAGCTCTCAAAGATTGCCTCTGAAACCGATGCGAAGTACATCGTGTTTTGCGGCGTGCACTTTATGGCCGAGAGTGCCGATGTGCTGGGGCACGAAGGTCAGCAGGTGATTCTGCCGGATCTGAATGCCGGGTGCTCGATGGCGGATATGGCCGAGATTTCGCAGGTGGAGGCCTGTTGGGAAGTGCTCACGCACTTTCACCTTTCGGACGAAATTGTGCCACTGACTTACATGAACTCCGCCGCCGCCATCAAGGCCTTCTGCGGCGAACGCGGCGGGCTTGTGTGCACGTCGTCCAACGCGCGCACGGCATTTGAGTGGGCCTTTGCGCGCGGTAAGCGCATTCTGTTTTTGCCCGATCAGCATTTGGGAAGGAACACCGGCTTTGCGATGGGGATTCCGCTGGACGAAATGACAGTGTGGGATCCGTGGGCATTGCAGGGCGGCGAGACAAGAGACCGATTCACAGCCAGCCGCATTCTGCTGTGGAAGGGACATTGCTCGGTGCATCAGCGCTTTCTGCCCAGCCATGTAGATCAGGTGCGCGCGAAATATCCGGGGATTCAGGTGATCGTGCATCCTGAATGCCGCTGGGAAGTTTGTCAGAAGGCCGATGCGCTGGGGTCTACCGAGCAGCTCATTGCTGCGGTCGAGAAGAGCCCCGAGGGAACGATGTTTGCCGTGGGCACGGAGATTCATCTCGTAAATCGCATGGCGCAACGATTTGCCGGGCAGAACAAGCGCGTCATCACTCTTGACGATACGGGCTGCCTCTGCACCACGATGTACCGCATCAGCCCGCAACACCTGGCGTGGACACTGGAGAACCTGGTGGAAGGCCGCGTGGTCAACCGCATCAAGGTCCGTCCGAGTGTAAAACACTGGGCCAAGGTGGCTCTGGACCGGATGCTGGAAGTCTGAGAGACGTAGAGACAGTTGCAAACATGGTCATGCAGGCCAGTCGAGCTTCATCCATTCACTCGAAATCAGATTGGGAAGAACGGTTCCTGGCGCCTGGGGTAATTGGCGACTGGCAGCGCCGCGTATGCGGTAATGGGCGACTTCAGGGCGGACCGGCGAGCGGCGCGGCGAACGCATCGGCAGTTAGGGTGAAACGCGTGATGTTGCGCGACTGGGGCCTCAACGGCACGGTCGTGGCCGGGAGCGAGAACTCCAGCAATGGCACATTCCAGATGCAGGTCAACGGATTTGCGGGCGTACTGATTCCGCAAATCGGTGACGGTCTATATTGCGGACAATTGCCAGTTCCGCGATGGATGGAGCGGGTTCTCTGACGTGACTGACGGCGCAAATGTGCGCGTGGTGGGCCTGTTGCTGAAAGATCCCGTTTCAGGCAACACCGTGCTCGTGGGTCACTATATAGACGACTTGGATTAAAGCGGACTTTGAACGTGAAGCTACGTGCCGGGGCAGGTCAGACCCTGCTCCGGCATTTTTTTGCGCGGCAAGGGCCAGGATGCAGGTCATTCGAATCCGGTTGCGCTCGGCGGCCTCGGCAACCATGCATGGCCCGTATCCGGCTTCTTTTCATCTTTACCCCACGTCCAGTACATGCCGACATACGCGTAGTTCTCAGTTTGCCCGGCAACCGAGTGGCCGTAGCAGAACAGGAACTGCTCGTTGGGATTGTGCTTGAAGTGATAGTAGCCGCCGAGGTCGATCATGGTGGAAGCCTGCGTCTGTGCGGCCGCCGTGCCCTCGCGCGCATGAGAGAAGACCTCGCCGCCGAATTCCAGTCGCGGGCCAAAGGTGTATTTCAACAGGAATCCGCCATAAGGGAAATTGCGAAAGCCGGTTTGCGGCACAATCTGGTAGCCGGCACCGCCATCGAGCAGCCAATGGCCCTCATTCTTCTGCAGCCAGACAGGAAGCTTGTACCAGACCTTTCCAACGCCGAGCCCCTTATCGAAATTGCCGGTGGGCATCTCGAACATGGTGAAGGTGCCCACCTGGGGAAAATACTTCGTCTCCTTGATATAGGCGATCTTCGCGCCGAGTTCCATGTCAGTCAGTCCAAAGTTCGTGGGCCCGACGCCCGACGGTGCATACACCGGGTGATTCAGCGGCGCTACGACTCCCCAGGGCAGGATGGCGTGAAGCTGAACCCTGGGAATGGCGCCCCAGTTAAACTCGAATGCCGGGCCGGTGGAGTCGATCTCAACCGGCGTTCCATCGACTCCGCCGAAGATGTAGAACTCGTAATGATGCAGGTCGACAGGCACCGGGTCGTCGGTTTGGTAGGGTGGTCCCTGCGCCCAGAGCGTTGGGACGAAAAGAAGAATGAGAAAAACAAACGCGACCGTTGAGATGGTCCTGGAGAAAGTCATCGATGCTCCTGCAGGGGAAGCTTAGTGAGGCCGAAACTTTCTATCTAGACGCAGCGAGGGAACGGCCGGTGTGCAAGATTGCGTCGTCGGGAAGAGAACATTGACCAACCCCGCCAACGTACGACGATCCACTTCAGCTGCTGGAACCGGAACTTTTCGGCATTCAATGAACTATCGTGAACCGATGGTAGAGGTTCCTTGCAAAGGCCGTCCACCCAGATTCGCCGTATTCATGTTCGCTTAACCTGCGAGGGCCTGTTTCACTGCTTCGCTGACCAGACGGCCTTCTGCGCGTAGACCGGCGGCCTGGAGTCTGGCCTGGACGGCTTTGATCACGGGCCCCATGTCTTTGGGCGTTGGCGCATGGCCGGACGCTGCGGCATGTTCTGCGGCAACTTCGGAGACGAGTGTGCGGAGGCCAGATTCGTCGAGGGCCTTGGGAAGGAACTCCTCGATCACGACGATTTCGGCGGCTTCTTTGGCGGCGAGTTCAGGGCGATTGCCCTTGGTGAACTGCTCGATGGAGTCGCGGCGTTGTTTGATCATGGTGGAAAGCGCCTGCTGCTCCTCGGCCGGGGTTAGGGCTTCGCGCTTTTCGATGGCTTTGTTTTTCAGCGCGTTCTTGATGAGGCGCAGCGTACCGGTGCGTTCGGCGTCGTGGGACTTCATTGCGACGATAACCTGTTGACTGATTTGTGCTTCGAGTGCGCCTGCTTCGATCATGAGCTCCTGCCTGAAGTTTCAATCATAGTTGCGCCGGCCGTCATTCGGTTTTCGGGGTAAGTATGGGGGTTGTCTGCCTGCCTCTTCCATAATTCATTTTCATGTTTATGCAGCGCAAGCGATCTTGGCGCCCGGCCTGTCGATTTAGGAACTTTATCCCCCCTTTGGCATTTTAACGAATGGGGGGACATCGCGATGAGGTCAATGTTAAAGACGATCGCGCTACTTGGCATAGGACTCCTATGCGCGCCGGCATTCGGCGCAAACCCAGCTCGGCCCGGAACGGTGAATTATGTAGAGGGCTCAGCTTTTCTTGATGGGCAACTGCTGACCCACCAAAGTGTGGGCAGCGCATATCTCAACCCCGGCGAGGTGCTCTCGACAACCGCAGGAAAGGCGGAGATTCTTCTGACGCCTGGGATTTTTATGCGCCTTGGTGACAATAGCGCAGTAAAGATGATCTCACCCGATTTGACTCTTACCCAGGTAGAACTGGAACACGGCCGGACAGGAGTCGAAGTGGATGAGATTTACCCACAGAACAATGTCGAAGTGATCGACGGCGGAGTGACCACGCAGCTTATAAAGAACGGCTACTACGAGTTCGACGCGAGCCCCGCGATGGCCAAAGTGTTCGACGGCCGTGCCGAGGTTGAAGAGCGGCAGGGGCGATTCACAACGGTCAAGAACCATCATGAAATTGCGCTTGCGCCGGGAGTGAAGGCCCGGACGATAAGTTTTGATGCCAAGGCCGCCGAAGGAGATCTCTACAACTGGAGCAGCCTGCGGTCAGAATATCTGGCCGAGGACAATGCCCAGATTGCGCCGGAGTATGCGGGCGCAGCGGGATTCTATCCGGGTTGGTATTGGGACCCGTGGGCATGGGATTACACGTTCATCGGCGGAGGGCCGTTCTGGAGTCCATTTGGGTGGGGATTCTATCCTCCGTGGTGGGGCGGAATCTATGGCTACTACGGGGGCGGTTACTACGGCGGCCACCACGGATACAGATTTCACGGACACGGTGGAGTCGGTAATCCTCGCGGCGGGCCGATCCGTGGCGGCGGCTTCCATGGCGGCGGAGGGCTTCGCGCGGGCGGTGGAGGCTTCCATGGCGGCGGATTCGGCGGCGGCGGCGGTTTCCGTGGCGGTGGCGGACACCGGTAAACAGGACCTTCAGCGAATCGCCGATCCTGGTGGAAGCTGAAAGACAGTCCGAATGCAAGGGGGGCGCGGAGACGATCGCGCACCCCCGATGCCTTCGCCTGGCCAGGAATCCGAACCAGGCGGGTCCATTCTTCTCTCTTTGCTGGAGGCTCACGCGTTCGATTGCCGTAGTTTGCCCATTAAACCTTTTAAATCGCGCATTTACTAGCTTCTTATCGAGCCAAGCAGATGACAAAGGCCAGGAGTCGCCAGCGCTGGCCCATTCCACAAAAGTTCACAAAAACCACAACATTGTGTATTCTATGATTTCGACGCTCGCGGAATGCGGGGCCGAATCGAGGGAAATTATGATTCGCAAGACACGCCTTTTTACACCCGGACCCACCCCGCTGCTGCCCGCGGCACAATTTGCCATGGCGGCGGCGGACATGCACCACCGGACGCCAGAGTTTCGCGCACTGTTCCAGAAGGTGCTGGCTCAGTTGAAGGTCTTTGTGGGCACAAAGAACGACGTGCTGCTGCTTTCGTCCTCGGGTACAGGGGCGATGGAGGCGTCGGTTTCCAATCTCACTTCGCCGGGCGACCGGGTACTGGTGCTAACGGCGGGCAAGTTTGGCGAGCGCTGGGCGGGGTTGGCTAAGGCGTTTGGTTGCGAGCCAGATGTGGTGACCGCGCCCTACGGCGAGACGTTTGACCTTGCAGTCATAAAAGCGGCGCTGAGGCCGGAGCACAAGGTCGTCTACATGCAGGCTACGGAGACCTCGACCGCGGTGCGGCATGACGTGGAGGCCGTGGCGAAGCTGCTGAAGGAAGCAGCGCCCGATGCGCTGCTGGTAGTGGATGGAATTACCGGGCTGGGCACGACGCACTTTGACGTGGATGGCTGGGGGATCGACGTTTTGATTGGCGGCTCGCAGAAGGCGGTGATGATTCCGCCGGGGCTGAGCTACCTGAGCGTGAGCGAGCGGGCATGGGCGGCGATGGAAAAGTCAAAGAATCCTCGCTACTACTTTGACCTACGCAAGGAGCGCAAGAACGCGGTGAAAGGCGAGAGCGCGTATACGCCGGCGGTGGCATTGGTTGCGGGGCTGGGCGCAGCGCTCGATTACATCGCAGGGCAGGCAGGCGGGGATCTCGAAAAGGGTCGCATTGCCCTGGTGGATAACGCGCAGGTGAACGCGGCGGCGACACGGGCGGGGCTGGTGGCGCTTGGATTCACGTTGTTTGCGCCCACGGCTCCGGCAGCAGCGGCTACAGCGGTGGCTGTGCCTGAAGGGATGAACTCGGGCGATGTGGTGAAGGCGCTGAAGACTCGCTTTGCGCTGGTCACGGCAAACGGACAAGGCGAGATGCAGGGCAAGATTTTCAGAGTGGCGCATTTGGGATTCTTCGACTATCTGGATACCGTGGCGCTGCTGGGAGCGATGGAGCATATTGCCAAGGACACGCTGGAACTACCGGTGAAGTACGGGCAGGCAGTGGCGGCGGCGCAGCAGGTGTATGCGGACGCGGTGAAGTAGTGAAACAGAGAAGTAGTGAAAGGCATTCATGGCGGAACTGACGTTTGGAGAGAAGCTGCTGATTGCACGCAAGCAGCTTGATCTCTATCAATATGAAATGGCAGAGCGGTTGGGTGTGCATGCCAACTCGATCACGAATTACGAGCGTGGTGAAGGCAAGCCGCACGCGGCCGTGGTGCGCATGTTCGAGTTGATGTGTGAGAAGCACAACATCCGCTTCGACGAGTACGAAGTCCCAGTGCAAGCGAAGGGAGAGAAGATGAAGATCGTTTTGGCAGAGAAGGTTTCGCCGGCAACGCTTGCCGTGTTTGCGGCCGAGCCGGGATGGGAAGTTCTGACGCACGATCAATTGCCGGAAGGATTGCCGGCGGCGCTGGCGGATGCCGATGCGCTTGTGGTGCGGTCGGCTGTGCAGGTGGACGACGCGCTGATGGAGCATGCGCCGAAGCTGCGCGTGGTGGGCCGGGCGGGCGTGGGCGTAGACAATATCGATGCCGATGCGGCAACACGGCGCGGCGTTGTGGTGATGAATACGCCGGGAGCCAACGCGGTTGCTGTCGCGGAACTGACCATCGGGCTGATGCTGGCGCTGGCGCGCAAGGTGCCCGCAGCCAATGCTTCGATGCACGCTGGAAAGTGGGAAAAAAAGAACCTGCAGGGCGCAGAGCTTCGCGGCAAGACGCTGGGGATTCTGGGGCTGGGCCGAATCGGTCTTGAAGTGGCGAAGCGGGCGCGCGGTTTTGGACTTGAGATTATCGGCAGCGATCCATTTGTGTCGGCCGCGGTGGCACGAGAAAACGGGATCAAGCTGGTGACGCTGGATGAACTGATGGCCGGGTCGGACTACATCACGCTGCATGTGGGGCTCACGCCGCAGACGACGGGAATCATCAATGCGAAGACGATTGCATCGATGAAGAAAGGCGTGCGCATCATCAACTGCGCGCGCGGCGAGTTGGTGGAGGACGCGGCGCTGGCCGCCGCCCTGAAAAGCGGACAAGTGGCCGGGGCGGCGCTGGATGTGTTCACCGTCGAGCCGCCGAAGGATTCGCCCTATGCCGAACTGGGCAACGTAATTCTGACGCCGCACATTGCAGGGTCGACGGCCGAAGCACAAGAGGCTGTGGGTATCCAGATCGCGATGCAGGTGCGCGAGTACCTGAAGCTGGGCGTGGTGCAGAACGCGGTGAACCTGCCGTCGTTGAGCCACGAGGAATATGTACAGCTGGCGCCTTACATCGATCTGGCGGGACGGTTGGGATCGTTTTTGGCGCAGACGGGCAACGGTGGCATCGAGTCGATTCACCTGATTTACGGCGGCGCGCTGGCGGAGGCAAAGACCGACCTGGTGCGCAATGCGGCGATTGAAGGGCTGCTGCAAGGCTCGGAGAATGTGAACCGCATCAATGCGGCTGCGGTCGCGCAAGAGCGCGGCATTCGCGTGCACGAGGAGAAGCGGGAGAGCCATCGCGGTGGTGCGACTTCGGTGTTGACGATTGAGTTGCACGCAGCGGAGGGAAAGAGCCACGCGAGCGCGACAGTCATTCACGGAGAGCAGCCGCGGCTGCTGGAGTTCAGCGGCATCGATATTGAAGCGCCGTTGGAAGGCAACCTGCTGGTTTGCCGCAACCTGGATGTGCCAGGCGTGATCGGCAGAATCGGGACGATTCTTGGCGAGCAGGGCGTGAACATTGCGAACTTCGCACTGGGCCGCGAGCGCGCGGGCGCCAAGCCGGTGAAGGCTCTGGCCGTGGTTCAGGTGGATGCACCAGTATCGAACAAAGTGCTGGAAGCGCTGCAGACGATCGAAGCACTGCTGGAAGCGAAGCCGGTTCAACTGTCATAACTTTCGGGACAATCATGATGAGAGCCGGTCCGAAGTTTGGACCGGCTCTTGTTTTTTTGCTCAGCTTCGCGAGGCTTCTGTTTCGATAGAGGATGCGGATCACATTTCGCAAATAGAATCTGCAGGGACTTTGTGGAAAAACAAAAATATTGAAGGGGGTACTACGACGACGGTATGGACCGGTTACATCCCTGAAAGATTGACCTGGCCCCTACCCTGAGCTGCACAGCTTCACAGCTTCACTGGGAAGAAGAGATAAAGTTCGGCTTGCGCCGTGCGAAGTATCTCTCGTTCTTACGTGTCGCATGCACTCGCTCCTCAACCTTACCTAACGATTGTGCGCCAAACGAGCGTAACTCAATGCAAAGTTAGAGGAGCAATTCGCCGTGGAGCGAAGATCTCGGGTTCCATGGAATTCTGCCGCCGATCCCAGACGCATGTGGCTGTGATCGTGCTGCGCATTTCAAGGCGAATCGGGTCCACGGGGTGCGAGGATCTCAGTCGTTTCTTCCTGATGGAAGGCGGAGTGAAATATTGATCAACGAGTAATTGACGGTAAAGCGGTTAACTGGCTGCGATCGGAGAATGGCGATAGGAGCAGGTGACGGGACGTAAATGCAGCACGGTACAATGGGCGCGGGAAGGGGACCACGAATCCAATGTCGGGTCAACCAAACGACCGAACAGCATTTCGTATGGGGTATCCGGGAGCGATTCAGCGAGAGGATTTTGCTCTGTGGCCTGATCCGCAGTGAGCCCGCGATCGTGGCGAGGCATACGCTTAGTTGCCCATCAAGCAAGGAGATCCTGATGTCGAGATCAGCGAAGGTGTTCATGCAATGCGCTGTTGCCCTGGCGCTGGCAGCAATTGCCGACGGCGTGTTGGAACCGCAGTCGCTTTACGCGCAGGGCGTGTCGGCGCAGGCCTTGGCCGATGGGCGCACTGCCTGCGCCTCTGACGTGCAGAAGCTTTGCGCCGGTGTTGCGCCAGGCGGAGGACGCATCATCGCCTGCCTCAAACAGCACCAGGCAGACGTCTCGGACGGCTGCAAGCAGGCCATTGCCAGAGCCATGGGAATGCCACCGAGCGACATCTGCTCCCGCAACCGCGACACCGGCTGCGGCCCCCCTGCCAGAGCCCTCCGCGCCCGAGCCGTCTAGCTCCGCACCGTCTAATCCGGCTCCATCTAATTCCGCACCGCAAGCGGCCCCGGCCTCTGTCGGCAAACACCGGGAAAGCAACGGCAGCGCTGCTCCGGGCTCTTACCTGCTTCTGAAGAAGGCGCAGATCATGGTCAATGACCCTGATTACGATAAGGCGCCGGCGCCGGCGATCGAACTGTTGATTCCCAGCAACTGGGACTTCAAGGGTGCGATCCATATGTACGGCGGCAAGACTGGCTGTTTCAGCGAAAGTTTTTCAGTGTTTTGGGAGGCCACGAGCCCCGATGGCATCACTAAATTTCAAGGTGCTCCCAACTACGCCTGGCAATACTCCGACGACCCGCAAGAATTGCACAAGCTCACCGACCCCAACCGGCGGACGCACAACGGGAATAAGACGAATGATCTTTGCCCCGTGTCAAAACCGTTGAACGCAGAGCAATATTTCCGCCAGTTCGTGCTCGGCGACTTTAAGCCGGCGGTGACAGTGGTATCGGTCGAGCCGTTCCCCGCCCTCGAGCAGATCGTGCGCCAACGCAATGGGCTGCCACCAGCCGACGCCAGCAACGGCGGCGCGCGCGTTGACGCGATCCGGATACGGCTGGCGTCTCAAAAGGACGACAAGCCGATGGAACTCTGGTATTCCGTGGCGCTCGTGACCCAGACCTATCGCGTCGGTCGAGGATTTCTTTACGATCTCCACGCCGTCGGCCAAGTCGTGTTGGGTGCGCCGAAGGGCGAGCTCGATGCCAACGACAAGCTGTTCAAGGTGGTCGTTGCTTCCATTCAACCGCTGCCCCGCTATACAGCCTATACGAACAAGTGGATTGCCAATTACTACCAGACACAAGCCAACAAGGAGGCCGCCATGGACAAGATCCAGGCCGACCTCGACAACTTCATCACCCAGACGTACTTGCACATGAGCGCCAATGCCCAGAGGGTTTCGGATATTGGCTTTCACGCCACCGACCAGAACCTTCGGGATGTGCAAACCTACCGCGATCCCTCGACCGGGCGCACGTTTGAACTGAGCAACCAGTACGGCCACGCCTGGCTCAATGGCGCCAATCAGTACGTGATGAGCGATGACCCTAACTTCAATCCGAACGCGGCGCTTACAGGAAGCTGGAATGAACTGCAGCCCGTGCAGCCGTGACGAGACTCGCCGACAGTTACGCATCGTCGATCTCTGCTCGAAGGCTGTTTATTGCACGGGATGGGCGGTGCCGTTCTTCAGGCTTTGGTCGATGATCGACTTGACCTTCTGGTCCAATTCGGAGGCGATTCTTCCCTGCTCTGCACCAAGTTTGCCTTGCTGCTCACCGAGGGCGCCCTGTTCCGCGCCTAGTTTGGCTTGCTGATCCACGAAGAGGAATCGTTTCGCGCCTAATTGGCCCTGCAACTCGCCGAGCCTGCCCTGGAGTTGACCGAGCACGGCCTGGAGTTTGGACAGCTCCTCCTGGGTGAGCGTTTTGCCCACGGTGGCTTGCATCTTAGCGACTTCCTCGTTGAGCTCGGCCATCTCCTTGCTGACGTCTGGAGCCGAAACGATCGTGGACACCCTTACGTGACCAAGCTCCTGCTGCTGCTTGCCGAGGATTCTTTGCTGAAGGCCTAGCATCTCCTGCTGCTTGCGGAGTTCTTCCATAGGCTGATTGGTGGCCTCAACCTGCGCCACGATGGCGGGGTCATCGACGAAGTAGGATTTGCCGTCGTGGGTGAACCAGAGGAAGTCGCCGTGGGCCTGCTTGCGCGCCTTATCGATATCGCCGGCATGAATGTCACCGGAGAACGTCAGGTGCTGGCGGTCATCTCCGGTGACGATGGCGTAAGAATCCCCGTTGCTGGAGTAGTGGTAGAAGGACGTCTTGCCGTTTGCATCCTGTAGGGCGCGGGCGATGATGAAGCTGCGGTGGGCGGCGTCGGGGATATCGAGATGAATGACGGGAGGATCGATTTTGATCGGCGCGACCCGGATGACCATATCGGGACCAGGGCCGATGGGCGGCAAGGGAGGGATGACATCGGCGAGCGGTGGGGCGGGAGCGGGCGCCATGGCGGGGGTGTGCGGCGCGGGGGCAGCCTGGTCGGCGCTGATGGCGGGCGGTGGGGCGGGAGCCGCGTCGGGCGCCTGGTCGGGATGGGACTGGCCGGTGACCGGCTCGGCGAGTGCGGGCGGCTCCACGGCCTCCGCGGGCGCTTCCGGCTGAGCGGGCGCGGAAGGCACGGCCTGGGGTGCAGGCTGTTGCGGCGCCTGCGACGCGGCTTGAACGCGAACCAGCGCGGTGGCGCCGAAGAGGGCGACAGGCACGAGCAAAACTGCCAGCAGTGCGCGCATGCGATTCGCGGCAAAGGCCTGGCGGAAAGATGCGTCGTTCAAAAGGCGTTCAATGCGATGAGTGAGACGACCGGAACGAGCCATGGCGACTCCTATAAGGGTTGGGCGCGGCGCGGCCGCGAATTCAAGCAGGACCTGTGCGTAGGCGGAACGGCTGGCAGCCTGCTCGAGACCGGCACGGTCGCTGATGGCCTCGGCCAGATCAGACAGCTTGTGCTTGAGCCACCAACCGAGCGGGCTGAACCAGAAGAGCGCCGCGTAGAGGCCGGAGAGCAGTTGCAGGTAGAAGTCGCCCTGGCGAATGTGGGAGCGCTCGTGGGCGAGGACGATACGGAGTTTCTCAGCGTCCCAGGCGGCGTAATTTGCGGGCAGGACCACCGCAGAGCCGATGGTGACCGGCGACGAGACGGCACTGCTGGAACGCAAGTGGAGCCCGGCGGCGAGAGGAGAATCCGGATCGATGGAAATCGGCGTGGCACCGCGCCAGATGCGAAGAGCGGCGCCGAGCCCATAACAAAGGCGAAGCAGAATCGCGGCAGTGACCAGGAAATAGGCAAGCCACAGTGCCGAGGCCAGCGCAAATGGCCGGTTGTGAGTGACCGGGGGCAGCGGAGCGACGGATTGTGCCGGGAATTGTATCGGCGCGACGTTCAGAGAATTTTGCTCAGCAATTGCTTGGGAGTGGTCACCGGAGGATGGTTCGCGCGGAGGCGGCGCTGATTCTTCACCTTGCGGCGAATCGGCGTGCGGAGCGGCGGCCGCGGCAGGCGACGGCAAGCGGGCGGCGGATTTCGCAGCAGAGCTCCGCGATTGAATCCTTGCCTGCAGCTCTTCGAGGAGGGTCTGGGGATTGGCAGGAAGTACGAATCGTGCATTTGCAGGGTCAAACTGCCAGCGAGCTGCCACAGGCAAGAGCAAGGGCATGAAAACCGCTGCAGCCAGAACCATGCCCCATGCAGTTTTCTGCGCCATTACGTTGCGTACGCGAAAGACCAGCAAACCCGACCCAACGGCCAATGCCACGAGCAGAGAACGCAGGGCTGCTTCAACCAATGCTGCGATCATCTCTTTGCCTCCTTCCTGATTCTTGTCAACAGTGCGATCGGGATTCGCGGCGCTCTTCTGGGCCTCGGCAATTCGGGCGGCAAGGCGCTGCAACTCGGCGCGATCGAGGACTTTTGAGTCGACCATGCCTACGAGGAGCGCCTCGACCGAGCCCTCGCAGAACCAATCGACGATGCGCTTGGCGGCGCGGCCGGCTACGCGCTGGCGTGACTGGGCAGGGTGGTAAAGGAACGTGCGGTCTTCAAGGGTGTGGGCCAGGTAGCCCTTTTCCTCAAGGCGGCGCAGGACAGTGCGCACGGTGGAATCCTTGAGCGGCCGCTTAAGCTCCTCGCGTGCTTGCTCCGCGGTTACAGCGCCCAGGCGCCAGACAATGGAAAGAATGCTGCGCTCCAGTTCGCCGAGCTCCGCGGGATCATGCCCTGATGGAGTGTTACTCGTCATAGTGTTACTGACTGTAACACACCAAATTGGTGAGCGGTCAAGGAATATTTTTGTTCGGCGCGGGCTACCGGGTTGGGTCGGTTACGCGGCCCATGAAGAGGATGCTGCCGGAGCGATTTTCGCGAATGAGGAAGAGAAAGGGGTGATCGACGCGAAAGACGATGGGCGGAGGTTCCTGCCTCATTGCCGCTGCCTGCATGGTCATGCCGGTGGCTGCGGCGGCCTCGGTTCCCTCTTCATTCGCCGCGATATAGGCCTTATGGACAGCTGCTCCGATCCACAAGTTGCGCCTGCCGGTCATGGCGGAGAAGTCTGCGCTGTTGCGGTCAAAGGCCTGCCTCATGCCGAGGGCAGCGAGCGCGCCGTTGAGGGAGAATTGCCGGGTCATTT
The DNA here is from genome assembly GCA_963780515.1 of uncultured Acidobacteriaceae bacterium. Lineage (GTDB taxonomy): Bacteria > Acidobacteriota > Terriglobia > Terriglobales > Acidobacteriaceae > Telmatobacter. The sequence continues at coordinate 36,278 of CAWACG010000001.1, read as the reverse complement.
TGAAGCGGGGCAGCGCCAGGTTGACCTTAGAAGCGAACCGCAGATGGTCGATCCAACTTTGCAGGCTCGATACGGTGATGGACTGTTCCAAGGCCGGCAGGCCGTCAATCGAGTTGGGCAGGAAGACAATCATGGAGAGATCGCCGCTCTGATAGGGAATCTCCAACGCCTGGAAGCTGCCGCCATTGAAATAGCGAAAGCTGCCGGTGCGATGCATCAGCGGCGCTTTGACCGAGTTGGCCGCGGAAAGATGAAAGTCTTCGAGTGCAGTGCTGGTCTTGTCGAATTGGCTCTGCCAGTCACCTTTGAAGTAGATGGCGTTGGTCAATACGAGGCGCGTTGCGGCGTCGACGGAACCGGGCGGCAAGAGACCCTGGATCTTGTCCGCGGTCTGCTGCTCAACCCAGTGGTTGATGGTGAGTCGCGCCGGCTCGGAGGCGTGTTCGAAGTCGACCATGTGCAGGCCTGCCGCATAATCGGTCTTGTTTACCTTGAGAAATTCGGGAAGGAACCTTTCTCCCTGTTGGGCCCAAAGGGCATCGGCGACGCGGAGCTGATAGCCCTTGTGAGGAGCGTTGAAGGCGGCAAGGAGCGCGCCCATCGCGGGGTGGAGCTTGTCCGGGGGCAGGGCGAAGTGCAGAGTCGATGCCATTTCGGCAGCGGTGGTTCCGCTTGCGCCGGCGTAAGCCATGGCGAAAGCGGTGGAGATGCTGGCCGGAGAGAAGAAGAGATTCCCCGGCTGCCTGCGCAACTGGCCGTAGAGATCGATGGCAAATGCGTTGTTGCCCTGGGTGAGCGCAGCCTGGTCGGGGATCAACGAAGAAGCCGGCTGCGAGGGTGCCGCAGCCGGCCGGAGAAGCGCAAATGAGATGATGATCGCGAAATGAGTCTTCACGAACGCCTCCATACTGGCGCGAGCGGAGTTGCACCCGTATGCTGCTGAGACGCGCTAAGCGCGGCTGAGGTAGGCTCCTTCGCTGGTGTCGACGCGAATTTTTTCTCCTTCATTGATGAAGGCTGGCACCTGGACCACGAGGCCGGTCTCGGTTTTGGCGGGTTTTGTGACGCTGGACGCGGTGGCGGATTTCAGGCCGGGTTCGGTCTCGACGACTTCCAACTCGACAGCCGAAGGCAAGTTCGATGCCTACGGCCTGGCCGTCGTGGTAGCTGACCTTGATCTGGAGATTTGGGGTGAGGTACTCGACCGCATCGCCGAGCGTGGAGCCCTTAAGGACGGTCTGCTCGAAGTCCACGGGATTCATGAAGTAATAGTCGTCGCCATCGGCGTAGAGGAACTCCATTGAAACTTCGTCCACAACCACCTTCTCGATGGCGTCGGCGGAGCGAAAGCGATGTTCGAACATGGCGCCGGTCCTCAGGTTGCGCAGTTTGGCCTGGATGAAGGCGCGGAGGTTGCCGGGAGTGCGGTGCTCCACCTTGAAGACGAGATGCAACTGGTCATTGTGCTTGATGATCATGCCCGGACGCATTTGAGTGGCGGGAATCGCCATAGAGGTAAAACTCCTTGCTGTGCTTGCGTTTAGAGACGCAAAAAAGATTGGCCTTGGCCTATCTACCATTGTAGCTTAGCGGCGATTGGGTTTGTCGGGCACACGCTTTCAGAGCCTGTCTCAGTGTGATTTGATCGAAGGTATGGCCGGAAACTGGTTCGGACGAGCGAGAGCGAGCGCGGCTGCGATGGCCGGGCTGCTTCTGCTTTCGTTTCTTTGGTCTCTGAGTTCGCTGCGTGGCGATCTGTTTCCCAATCTGACGCCCGCTCCTTTCCCCTACATGGAGAGGCAAGTGGTCTCGTTTGCGGTGTTCGCTGCGGTGGCTGCATTGATCGCCGCCCTACGACGCGCGGAGTGGCCAAATGGTCGCGAATTGCGAGCTTCAGTGTTGATTGGCGTGGGGCTTTTTGTCGCTCCGGCGGGTCTTGTGTACCTGTCGAACGAATCTATTTCAGGACAGTCGCGGGTCGCGCTCTTCTCACTTGCGCCAGTGTTCGCAGTTGTCGTTGAGCCTTATGTTGGCTCTGGCACGGGACGAGGGAGCAGGAACGGGTTGCTGGCGGCTCTCGTCGCCGTGATTGGGACGCTGTGTGTTTTTCCAGTCGCACTTCCGGGTTCGATTGAAGGGGGATTTGCTTTCTTCGAAGTGGTTTTCGCAGCAGGGTGCGTGGCGATTGCCAATTGCCGGGCGGTGAAGCTTTCGGCCGAATTGCCGGGACGGTCGGTGATGCCGTTGGCGGCGATTGCCGGCACCTCCGCGGCATTGGGACTGGCGGTGCTGAGCGCGGCGACCGAACGAGCGGTTTGGAACTGGGGTGCGATGGGACCGGAGTTGGCCTGGTCTGCGGTTGTGGAGTTGCCGGGGCTCCTGCTTCTGTTCTGGCTGATGCAGCGGATGTCAGCAGCGCGTATGACAACCCGCTATGTGCTGGCGCCGCTGATCGCGATTCTTGCCGTGCTGGTTTTGATGCGTCCAGCCGCGGGATGGCGGACCTGGCTGGGTCTTGCGCTGATGGCGGGCGGGACAGGCTGGCTCTTGTTTGCGCCAGACGACGATGCAGATGGTGATTCTTCGCCCTTAAAACTAGATGGCAGATAAGGCTGGACGGGAGGTACGGGGTCACCCAACCTCAGGGGTAGATTGTCCGCAGGGCAGCTGGGTGACTGAGGGATGGTCTATTGATGGGGTGGCTCGTACGGCTCGACGCGCAGCATGTTGGACAGAATGCCGCGTTCTTCAGGGCTGAAGGCGCTCTGATAACGGCTGGAGTTGAGAACCATCTGGCGTTGGTCCGGCGGAACAGCGCGCAGGTTCTGAAATGCGCCCTTCATCATGGCCTGCCGGTCGGGGGGCAGGGTTCTCCACATGCGCGCCGACTCGTTCACCTGCGCACGTTCCTGGGGGGACAGCCTCTCAATTGCTTCAGCACGGGCCAGAGTGCGCTGCCGTTGCGCTTCCGGCATCCTGTCGACCTGGTTCAACTCGCGCACCACCCTTTGCTGGTCCGACGGGGCGAGACGGGTGAAGCTGGGATCGCTGCGCAGCATCCGTTCCTGGTCCTGTACGGGCACGCCGCGATGCTCATTGAGCCAGGCGCCAAGGTGGCCGGGTGGAGCGTAGCCGGGCTGCATATAACGGGGATAGTTGGGGCGCGACGAACCGGGCGCCATATAGGACGGCGAGGGATAGGCCGGACGCCCAGTCATGGGTCGATTTTGCGGGGCCTGCCAAGTGCTGCGATTCTGCGGTGCGGAGCCACGATATTGAGGGTATTGCGGGGCGGGACGGCCATAGTTTTGTGGCCTGCCCATTTGCTGACGCCCGCTCTGAGGTCGGGAGGGCTGGGACCGGGGAGCGGAATAGTTTTGGCGCGGCGCGCTCGGGCGGGAGGACTGGTGCTGGCCGCGACCCCAGGCAGGAGGCAGGCATAGCGCCAGGGTCGCAACAGCCAAGGCTGCGCGGCGGAGCGTTCCCGCATTTGGTACCCCGATCATCATGTCTCCCGGCCCTCTTGCCGTACGAGCTGTTGCGGATGGACCGCGAGCGAACTCTTAGTTGGAGTTGCTGTCGTTGTCGGAAAGCGCCTCAAGCTGGTCCAGGAGCTGGGCGTTGTTGTCGATGGTTTGCAAGTCATGGACTACGGCTGCCTGTCCCGGAGGCGGAGCCGGCTGATCCCAATTGGAGATATCGAGGTATGCGCCGCCGCCCAAGAGCAGCACCACGGTGAGAGCCATGGCTGCCAAAGGCCGGACGTGCAATTGGGGACCGTAGACAAAGCGCGCGCGAAGGCGCTGAAACCACCCGGCCGGCGCGGCTTGACGTTCCTCATCGAGTCGCGCACCGAGCCGGGTCATGAAGTAGGGGCTCGGCTCTGGCGCGTCCCAGGTATCCATTAAAGCCATGGTCGCTCGCAACTCGTCCAGCTCTTTGCGACAAGACTCGCATGCGGCAACGTGCGTTACAACCTTGGTAGGCGCCGTCTCAGGAGCGAGCAGCAGTTCCGCCAGCTTCGCGTCCATTCCGATGCATTTGTTCATGGTCTGTTCCATTGGTGCCACCCCACTCCCCGCCGGTGCTGCCCGGCTTTTCTCCTCACACAAAATCCTTCAACTTGTCCCGCAGCGTCTGGTAAGCGCGAAAGAGCAGCGACTTGGTCGCCGACTCACTCAGTTTGAGCACGTCCCCGATCTGCTTGTAGTCCATTCCCTGGTACTTATGCATCAGCACCGCCATCCGCTGCCGCTCAGGCAAGGCCATCACATGTTTCCTGATAGCCGCCATCCGCTCGTCGCGCAACAAGCGCTGCTCCACACTTGGTTCGTCGTCCGCCACGTCCGGAGTGGTTCCAGTTTCCTCGTCCGGCACATCCAGATAGACAGTCTGCGCGGATCTTTCATGACGGGTGTCGCGCGCATGGTTCACCGCCAGGTTGGTTGCGATCCGGTAGAGCCAGGTGGTGAACTTGGCCTCGGCCCGATAGCTCTCGCGCGAGCGGTAAACGCGCAGAAACACTTCCTGCGCCAATTCCTCGGCAACTGCCTGGTTGCGCACCATCCGGAATAGGAAGTGAATCATGGCCCGGTGATACTTTTCCACCAGGAAATTGAAACCTGACTCGTCTCCCGCCGCCACGCGCAGCATGATGGCGGCATCGCTTGACTCGTCCGCGCCATAGTCGATGCCTTTGTACGCATCGCGCCTTGCGTTCGGCAGTGAAGCCGAGCCCGCTCCCAGTGCCGGTTTGTCCAGGACCAGGGTTGCCATATCTTCTGGAACCCCATCCGCATCGGAAGGTTGCGCCAAATCTGAGGTTTCCGGGGCGGAATTTGGGTTTTCCGGCGAGTCTGCGTACGGGGTCAGGCCGGTATGCGGGTTGGGCTTGCCGTCGGGCCTGCCGCCGGGCTGGCTGGACATTTTGGACTGGCTTGAGCCCGGCAAACCGGAGCCGCCTGGACCGGAGCCGGACCGTTCAAAGCCACTGAGGCCGACCCCGCCAAGGCCTGGAGCGGGACGCAGAATTGCCTCGCCGTTTTGGTCGGAGTCGCCTGCATCGCGGGTGGGTTTGGACTTCCAGCGCATGGTTGAAATTGAGGGGCTGGGCCTGCCCCAGCGACTGGCGGCACAGCTTGGCCGTAAAGCCCTGCTGGTGCTACTCTAACCCATGGGATGCCGCCCTGGCGCGACTTCTGTCAACCCTCCCAGGGGCGCTTAACTCAGCGGTAGAGTGCCACCTTCACACGGTGGAAGTCGCAGGTTCGAATCCTGCAGCGCCCACCATAAACAATTTATTGCCCGTCACTTAGCAGAGAAACTCATCCATAGATCCGTGTCGTTGCGCCTTTTGTCGCCCGCGACGACAACCAGCCGTGGCAACCCAACCATCTCGATGCGTCGCGCTCGTGCCGTCTCTCGTGGGTAGGACAGCACGGAATACCAGTGATATTCCAGCCTCTCTTGGGGAGAGCAAGCCCAGTTCGGGAACACCTCTCTGCGTTTTCCAATTCGGGCTAAATGCGTGTTTTCGAGGAATCGAAGTGTCGTAAATCACAGAACTGGGTTTTCTTCAGGGGTAACGTTAACGCCATACACAGCCATATCGAGTAGGGGGCCCCTATGCGAAAAGACTTCATCACAACTCTGCAAATCATCAATGAGGCGGGAGCGCTTTCAGGCCATGGCGGCTTGAAGCTCGATGTCTACTTTGACCTGATTGAGATGGAGGACATTGTCGACGGAGCTCCTTGCAGGAAATTCAGCTATGGGAATCTTCGTTTCAGAGATCGCCTGGAATCTTCGGTTGTGTCGCTTTTCCTTTCCAAATCCCGCCTGATGTTGACGGGTGGCGGAATTCAGACCGAAGTACGCTTGTACAGCTTGAACTCGTTTACAGTGATTGGTGCGATCAGGAAGAGCCCGGATAGCGACGACCACCCAGGTACAATGAGTCAAGCACCCTCTTCTTCCTGGTTCGAAAACTCACTTGCGGTCGAGAAACTTTCCCGAGCCTAGGTGCTTTGAGTTTTGGGAGGATGAGCTTCACCCGGCTCCGTCAAAAATTGCAGGGCATGGCGCGGAGCGACCGGGTTTCGCCGGCCATCAATTCTGGATCGACTCCACCAACCGCTCCATCTTCTCCTCCTGGCGCTCGATGGACTCGACGAGTTTGAACTGGGTGCGACAGCGGTCGAGGTTGTGTCCGTCGCGATGCACTTTGAAGTAGGTATCGCCGGCTAGATAATCGGTGAGAAACCGGAGGCCAATTTCAAGTGTGATCAGTTTGCCGGAGAAGGCAAGGTGTTGCCTCTCGCCTTTCGTCAGGAAGCCCGCTGTTGAAGCCAGATAGCCGCGCACCAGCGCCTCGAACATGGGGAACTGCATGGTGACTTTGGCAAGGTCCCGCTCGTCTTCCTGCGCGGGACTGGTCGCAGTGCGCACCATGTCGCCGAAGTCATAGAGCGCCAGACCGGGCATGACGGTGTCGAGATCAATGACGCAGACACCCTCTCCCGTATCGTCATCAAGCAGTACGTTGTTGAACTTTGTGTCGTTGTGCGTGACGCGCTCCGGCAGATTCGCATCCAGCAGAACCCCGCTGATGGATTGATGGGCGAGGGCGAATTCAATTTCCGAACGGGCAAAGATGGCGCGGTTGGCGGAGTCGGCGGCGATTGCCTGCTGGAGCACCAAAAACCGTTTCGGCGTGTGATGAAAGTCCGGGATGGTGTCGTGCAGGCGGGGGGCGGTCAGACCGGCCAGCATTTGTTGAAACTGTCCGAAGGCCTTGGCAGCCTGAAACGCCTGCTGGGTGGTTTCGACAGCGTCGTACGAATGGGCGCGCTCGATGAACCGATAAGCGCGCCAATAATTGCCGCCCGGATCCACGTGCCAGGCCACCCCATCGCGTGCCGGAATAAGCGTGAGCACGCGGCGGTCGCTATCCGGTTCGCCAACTACTTGCGAGGCAAGATGCGCAGTCACGCGCTGAATGTTTTCCATCAGGGTGACCGGGTTCTTGAAAATGTAGTGATTGATGCGCTGCAGGATGATGCGCGTCGGCTGACCGCGATGATTGAAAACGGCGCAGTAGGAGTCGTTGATATGGCCGCTACCGTAGGGGGCGGCGCTGAGAAAGACGCCGTCGATCTGGAACTGGCGAGCTGCTGCTTCCACATTGTGAACCTGGCTCATTTCCAAAGCCTTCGCGGATAATGACCGGCCTCGATGAGTCGGCGGATGCTTTGGACGGCGGTTGACCGGTCTTCGCGGTATGTGACGCCGAACCACGAATCACGAGAGCGCAGGACTTTTACGCGCGCCTTGCGGGCTTCGATGAGATCATTCATCGTACTGGGAATGTAGCACTCGGCTTTCAAATCCGTGGCGTGCAGCTGAAGGAATCGCTGAAATTCGTCTTGCAACTGGCCAAAGACGCGGGAAGTGAATCCCCACATATTCATTGAAACGGTCTCATCTCCCGCGAGCCGAATCTCATGGCCCTCCGCGTCGGTGTTCATCGCGTGGCCGCCCATGCGTTCGACATTCTTCAACTCAACAATGCTCTCAAGGAAACCGTTGCCATCGACGCGGCACACTCCGCGGGCAACCGAGCCGAAGTCCGAGAGCGTATTGCGCAGTAGATACCCCACCATCGCGTAATCCTCAACGCCGGAAAGTAGATGCTGTGCCAGGGCGCGGAAACTCTCCGCTCCATAAAAGTCGTCGGCATTGATGACAGCGAAGGGCTCATGGATGGCCTGGGCGGCCATGAGAATGGCGTGCGTGGTGCCCCAGGGCTTGGTGCGAGCGGGAGGCAATAATGATCCCGGCACCAGTTTTCCCAGTTCCTGAAAGACGTATTCGACCGGGATGCGTTTTTCAAATCGCGCACCAAGCGTCTGCTTGAATTCCTGCTCAATGTCTTTGCGGATCACGAATACAACCTTGGCGAATCCAGACTGTCGTGCATCGTAGATCGAATAGTCCATGATGGTTTCGTCATCGGGGCCGACCGGATCAATTTGTTTCAAGCCGCCGTAGCGGCTGCCCATTCCGGCAGCAAGAACCAGAAGCGTCGGGTTTGTCATGGGTCCTCTCCTTTCTCAGGACTCAGTTATGCGAGGTTGGTTCTGGTACGAAGTCCAGCGTGAGCACCTGGAAAGGTGCAAGCTGAAACTGATGTGTCTGTTCCGCACGAATCGTGATTGCCGGACGGGCCGCATCGTCTTTCCAGGGGCTCCTGGCCAAGTAGGACACTGCTCCTGTGGGGGGCAGTTGGAAGGCATCTTGCAAACGGATGCGAATTGTCTGCTGCCTATCGCTCGGGTTGCGGAGCACAAGGATGCCTTTGCGCGGAGTCCATGAAGCCCAGCCGTAGACTTCAAGCCAAGCGGGATCGCCGCCTATCCAGTGGGTATCTTTCAAGACATCGGCGTTGGCGCGGGACCACTTTGCGGCTTCGGCAAGGTCGTCCCAATTGGCATCGGTCAGCAAGGATGGCGTTATGTACATCTCCTGAAGCTGGGTGCCTGTACCGAAGTAGGATCGAATTTCATTGCGAAAATCATTGCCCGGATCCTTGTCGAGGTACTTGTGATTGCGGGCGTAGATCATGCCATGCAGCATGAGCGAGTTGAGTGGATAGAGCGGTCCGCGCTGGACAACATTCTGATAAGTCTGCGCGTCGCGATAGGTGATCCAGCGCTCGCGGTAGGTTCCCACGCCGGCGGTGGAGTCGTCGTCGCCGCCGCGCCAGATGGAATCCGCATGCATAAGCCAGAAGGGCGACGGCCATGTGCCCGTGGTGAGGTTGATGAAGATGTCGGGCTTGGCTGCGCGCAGCTCGCCGATGAGGTGGATGGCGGCGGAAAAATCGCTGTCGAAGCGGCTGCCGGGAAAGACCGAGTCGACATTGCCGGTGCCATCAAACTTGAACTGATTCACGCCGTATTTGTGAATCATGTCCAGGCAGACATCGCGGAAGGCATCGTAATATTTCGGCCCGGACAGGGCGTATCCGTCCGCGACGATTTCGTATCCAGCAGCTTTTCCGAAGGCGATTCGCTCTTGCTTGGGTTTCGAATAGCCGCCCCATGGCGACATCCAGACGCCGGGATCGGCACCGTACTTTTCTGCGGCCTCTCTCACAGGAGTAAAGCCGTTGGGAAACCCATCGTTGAACTTCCAGAGCGACTTGTGATTGTCCCAGCCATCGTCGAAGAGGAATGAATCCAGCTTGACACCGCGCTTTTCTGTCAGCTCGTGCCCGAACGCGTTCACGCGATCGAGAGCGCCCTGCTGGTCATAACTGGTGAAGTAGCCGAGGTCGTACCAGGAGTTGTAGTGCAGGAAGGTTCTGTAGGGATGAGCCCGTTCCCGCTCAAGATAGGCGAGGAAGTCTCGCCGCATCTGGCCTTGACGGGCCACGCCGATGACCGAAGAGTAGGTGATGGACTGGCCTGCGCGCAGGGGCAGGTCACGATTTATCCAGGCCGTGGCGCGGTCGCCGGTGACTTTGCTTTCTGACAGCGGATGTTCGAAGCCAAGGAATAGATTTCCAGCCACAATTGGCGACCCGGCCACCGTTCCGCTGACCTGCGCTCCCGGCAGGTGAAGATCGATGAGTTGAACCCGGCTGATGGGGACGTCCTGCGCCACCGCGGTGAGAGTGAGAATCTGTCTGAGGTAGGTTGAGCCATCGAGGAGTACGACCGACCACACGACCTTGAGAGAGTGATCGCTGCTCTCGAGGGGAAAGTCAAAAACTGCACCATGAAGCCGGTCAGCAAGGCGCGATGCGTCGGGTAACGGGGTCAGTTCGCGTTGGACCGGCTGGCCGATGAGCTTCAGATTGGCGGGGTCATAGATCGCTCCATTTTGGAGGAGGATGGCGAAGGGCGCCTGCACCTTAATCTCCGTTCCATTCAACCGGTCCATCACCACAAGACCGCTGATGGCGCTATCTGAAACGGACCACTTCGCACCGATAATGGGATTCTCTATCTGGAAGCTATTGCCAGCCTGCGTCGCGACGACCTGCGCGGATCCAGCGTCCTGCGGACTGGCTGCAGCGCTGGACGACCCGGAGAAGGCCGCGAAAGAGAGCGCAAGAACTGCGACCCTGCACCGGATTCCCTTTTGAGAGTACATGCTTGTGTCCCTTTGGTCTGCCCGGTGATTGTATCGCGGAGAGTGGACGTGAAGAACGGCCATGAAGGCAGTTGGCGGTTCTACAGGGAGGTTTATGATGGCTCGCATGACGAAGAAACTTCGCTGGGGAGTTCTCAGCACCGCCAACATTGGAATGAAGAAAGTTCTGCCGGCCATGCAGCACGGCCAGTTCACTGCGGTTACCGCCGTTGCTTCGCGCGACCTTGGCAAGGCTCGGAAAGCGGCGAGCACTTTGGGGATTGCGACAGCGTACGGTTCGTATGAAGAACTGCTTGCCGACCCGGATGTCGACGCGATTTACAATCCCCTGCCCAACCAGATGCATGTGCCGTGGACCATCAAGGCAGCCGAGGCCGGTAAGCATGTACTGTGCGAGAAGCCGCTGAGCCTGACCGTTGCAGAGGCCAAGACCCTGCTGGCAGTGCAGGCGCGCACCGGAGTCAAGATCGGCGAAGCGTTCATGATTCGCAGTTATACGCAATGGCTGCGGTTGCGCGAGTTGATCGGCGAGGGACGGATCGGCGAGCTCCGGTCGATTGTTGGATTCTTCAGCTACTTCAACAATGACCCCGGCAATATCCGCAACCATCTGGAGAGCGGCGGGGGCGCTCTGCTGGACATCGGCTGCTATTGCATTCATGCGTCGCGGTATGCGTTTGGGCAGGAGCCGGCGCGGGTGGTGGGACTGGTGGAGCGCGATCCTGAGATGAAGATTGACCGGCTGACGTCGGCGATTCTGGACTTTGCAGGCGGGCAGTCGATTTTCACTTGCAGCACGCAACTTGTCCCTTACCAGAAGATGCAGTTTCTGGGGACGAAGGGGCGTATAGAGATCGAGATTCCGTTTAATGCGCCCAAGGACCGGCCCACACGTTTGTTTATCGACGAGAACGGCGACCTGAGCGGCAGCGGTATCAGGACGGAGACCTTTCCGGTTGCCGATCAGTACACGATGCAGGGCGATGCCTTCTCAAAGGCAGTTCTGGAGGGCGGAGAGGTTCCTGTTCCACTGGAAGAGGCGATCAGGAACATGGCTGTGATTGAAGCTGTGTTTCGGTCCGGTGAGACTGGCCGGTGGGAATCGCCGGAGGCATAATCGGGGCTGGAGTGTGTGCAAGTCGGCGACCTGCTTTTCGTGACGCATGTGCGCTGGATCACACATTGCGGCGAGGTGTCGCAGATGTAGACTCCGATGGTTGTGTTTGATTTGGAAATATGCCAGTCAACGAGATGGTTTTGCCCTTAAGTACAACGCACGGTCCCGACCGTCCGCTGCTTGAACTGACGATTGGGGCCTTGCTGCATCGCACCGCGAGCCGGTTCCCCGATCGCCTGGCAGTGGCTTCGCGCCACCAGTCGCGGCGCATGACCTGGGCTGAGTTGAGCGAAGCGGCCGATCGAGTGGCGCGCGGATTGTGGTCGCTGGGGATCCGACGCGGGCGACCGGGTGGGGCTGTGGTCGACCAATTGCATTGAATGGATCATGATGCACATGGGCTGCGCGCGTGCTGGAGCGGCGCTGGTAAACGTGAACCCGGCCTACCGTTCGCATGAACTGGGATACACGCTGACGCGCTCGCGGATGAAGGCCCTGTTTCTGTGGCACACGGACAAACGCGCGGACTATGAAGAGATTCTGGGGCGGGCTCGGTACGGGCTCACGCTGGAATTGCGGCACACCATTTATTTCGACTCGCCGGAGTGGACCGCGCTGTTGGATGCGGAGGGCGAGTTACCCGACCACGTCGCTGTCGACGATATTGCGAATATTCAATACACCAGCGGGACGACGGGGTTGCCCAAGGGCGTGATGCTCACGCATCACAACGTGGTCAACAATGGGCAGTTTCTGGCACAGGGATTTCACTATACCGAGCAGGACCGCATCGTTGTGCCGGTTCCGCTGTTTCACTGTTATGGATGCGTGATCGGGACGATGAGCGCAGTGAACAGCGGGGCAGCGATCATTTTGCCCAACTGGACCTTTGACGCGCGCGCGACGCTAGAGGCTGTCCACGAAGAACGGGCGAGCTCGGTGTATGGGGTTCCGGCGATGTATGTGGCGGAGTTTGGACTGCCGGATTTTGCGAGCTTTGACCTGACCAGCCTCCGCACCGGAATGATGAGCGGCGCGCCGTGTCCCGTGGAGTTGATGAAGCGGGTGTTGAACGAAATGCACATCGGCGAGTTGGTGATTGCCTACGGGCAGACAGAGACCTCGCCCGTTGTGACCATGAGCGATGCCGGAGACTCGATTGAGATTCGAGTGAATACGGTGGGCCGCGCCATGCCGCAGACCGAGATTCAGGTGGTTTCAACTGTTACCGGCGAAACCCTGCCGATTGGCGAGCAGGGTGAAATCTGCGCGCGCGGCTACGCGGTGATGAAGGGATACGACGGCGACGCAGAAGGCACCGCGCAGGTAATCAAACCGGACGGCTGGCTGCACACGGGCGATTTGGGCGTAATGCACGAAGACAGATGCATCCACCTGACCGGGCGGTCGAGAGACGTAATTATTCGCGGCGGCGAAAACATTTATCCGCGTGAGGTGGAGGAATTTCTCTACACGCATCCCAAGGTAGGCGAGGCGCAGGTGGTGGGAATTCCCAATGCGCGGCTGGGCGAAATTGTGGTGGCGTGGGTGCGGCTGCGACCAGGCCTGGATGCCACAGAGGAAGAGATTCGCGGATTCTGCCAGGGGCAGATCGCATACTACAAGATTCCAGAGCATGTGCGCTTCGTGGATGATTTTCCGGCTACGCTGTCGGGCAAGATTCAGAAGTACAAGATTCGCGAGTTTGAGATTGAAGCACGCGGGCTGCAATCGGTGGCGAGCGCGGCGACCGCGTGAAGGTTCCAACTTTCTGAAAATCGGAACTCAATTATGCCGCGGTGGCGAATGCTTGCGCGCGCTCGATGGTGACCACGGTGATGTCGTCCTGCTGGCCGAAATTCCTGGCGGCCTCGACGATTGCAGAGGCGGGCTCGGTTGACAGCTCGCGGCCGCGGTCGAAGCCGAAGAGTTCGCCCTTTGTGCATTGCGCCTCGACTACGCGATCCGAGTAGAAGGTGAGGCGGCTGCCGGATTGCCAGCGGAGGCGCGGGGAAATGCGGCAAACCATCGGGTGGCGGGACCTCCTGGGGATTGACCTCAACCCTACCACTCAACTTGCGCAAAGGCCTAGCGGAAAGTCGTCTACGCGGGGCGATCCAGGTTAAGGCCGCGCTGCTTTGGTGGGGCCAATACCGATGCCGGAGCAGGTCAGAAAAGCAGTTCTGGCTCGGCACGCTTGCTTTGTGCTATAAGGCAGAACACGCTGTTCCGCCTGCTCGGGCGCAGGCAATCTCATTCCCGAGGAGCACCACTTTGAAGACTCGTTTCGCTGGGAAATGGTTGATGCCACTGTCGCTCTCACTCGCTGCCATTGCTGTTGCCGGAGTAGCGCAAATTTCTGAAGTGCCGCCTGTCACGATGGGGCTTTGGCAAACTGAGACCAGCTCTACGGTGACCGGTCTTGAGAACACGCCGATGGCTGGAATGGCCGCGGCTCTTGGGCGTGCACATGTAAGTCAGTCGTGCCTGACACCAGAGAAGTGGAAGAGCGACATCCAGGGATTCAACGCCAAACAGCAGCATGGCTGCACGATCTCGAATCTGCAGCAGAGCGCAAAGGAGATTTCATTCGATGAAGTCTGCAGTCAGGGAAGCGGCGTGAACAAGTCGCATGCTGACATTCTCATCGACAGCGCGGAACATGCACATGGAACCGTGGTGATGACAGTGGCGATGCCGAATCTACCGCAACCCATGACGATCAACATGTCGATGATTTCGCACTACCTTGGCGCATCGTGCGGGGATATCCAGCCGGGTCAGGGCAAGATGATCAAGTAACTCGGAAGAATCGCGGGATCGCGCCTAGCGTGTCTCTCCGGCGCGCAGGATAGGCTCGACCTTCTTGTTGTAGCGGCCGGTGAAAGCGTTCCAGCGAATGATGGCGAGTTCCTTGAGCATCTGCATGCCGTCTTTGAGGTAGCTCATGCGAGTGCGCTCATCGTGCGCCCAACTCACAGGGCACCTCGACCACTTTGAAGCCGCGCTTGAGCGCGATCATGAGAATTTCAGGATCAAATCCCCAGCGCTCGATGGTTTGCAGCTTGAATACTGTCTGGGCAGCGGAGCGTGTAAAGGCCTTGAATCCGCACTGCGTATCGGCGAAAGGAAGCCGCATGACCATGCGACAGACGGCGTTGAAACAGCGCCCGAAGAACTGCCGGTAAAGCGGCTGGCGATGGACCTGGCGTCCGCTCTCAAGCCAGCGCGAGCCGATGGCGATGTCGGCGCCATTGGCGATGGCGGCAAAAAGGCGCTCAGCCTCCTGGATGGGTGCGGAGAGGTCAGAATCGGTGAACATTACGATGTCGCCGAGGGCTTGAAGAACTCCGTGGCGCACGCTGTAACCCTTACCGCGGTTGCCGGGATTTTCAAGCAGGCGGATCTCTGGGGCCTGCAGGCCGATGTCGCGCACCACCTGGACGGTGGAGTCGGTAGAGCCGTCGTTGACCACGATCACTTCGGCGTGCCAGTCGTTGGCACGAATGCAGGCCACCACTTCCTGAAGTGTCGCGGGAATGCGTCCAGCTTCGTTGAAGGCTGGAATCACAATGCTGTACTTTGGGAACTGAGTCACACCCACGCTCTTTCGCTGTGCTCCTTCAAGCCCGCATTCCGAAACAGACTCTGGATAGGATAACCCCGCGAGGCGAGCTTGACCCAGGGGACGGCGTGATTCCCCGGTTTTCCTCCAACCTGCTGAACCAAAAGGCTCAATTCTCACAGGGTACCTTGATTTTTGGCGCTGGGGGGGGCAGAATCCGTTTATGCTGTGAGCGGAGGTCTAAAAGACATGACAAAGGCAGACCTGGTGGAAAAGGTCACCAAGCTCGGTGATCTAACTCGCCGCGACGGTGAGGTTATCGTGGAAACGGTTTTCGATTCCGTAATTGCCGCGCTACAGAGTGGAGACAAGATTGAGATTCGCGGCTTCGGGTCTTTCCGCATCCGCCAGCGCAATCCCCGCATTGGCCGGAACCCGAAGACTGGTGAGCGCGTGGAAGTTCCTGCCAAGCGCGTCCCTTACTTCAAACCTTCAAAGGAGCTGCGCGACCTGGTCAATCCAGGAGAAGCCTCAGCCGCTTCGTGATTATCCGCATTGATTGCGCGCACCTTCCCTGTTCAAGCGCACAATCCCTACCCGCAATTTGCTGATGCCTTAGCGCGGCCGAATGCCGATGAGGCTCAACATGCGTCCGGCACGGCCGCGCATCCCGCGGTGCGAGAAAAACAGCTCCGGCTGGCAGCTCGTGCAGCCGCCGACTAACTGAATAGCGCCCGGCTCCAGGCCGGCATCGAGAAGTTGGCGCCGGTTGGCCTCCACGAGATCCAGGTGGAGGTTGGGACCGATGTCAGAATGACCCGGCGCGCGCTGAGTAAGAAAGAGCATTGGATACCTGGCTCGCACTGGGTCAGCGTCGTAAACTTCACGAAAGAGTTCGCGGGCGTAGGCGAACTGCGACTCGAAGCTGGAGTACACCTCCTCGCCGACCGAGTAACAGCAGGCGCCGATGCCCGGGCCAATGGCAGCCACGAGGTCCTCGGGGTATGAACCAAATTCGAGGCGCATACGACCGATGCCGGTTTCGACAATCCGCTTTACCGTTCCCCTCCAGCCAGCGTGAAAGGCAGCCACGGCGCGACGTTTGCGGTCTGCCACCAGCACAGGAATGCAGTCCGCGGTTTGGATCGCGAGCAGGAGGCCGGGCTCGGCAGTCATCAGGCCGTCAGCCTTCCTTGGACGGTCTCGGTTGGAGTCTGCGGCGCTGACAAGGACCACAAGATTGGAGTGGAACTGGCGCAGGGTGATGAGGGGCGTTTCGGCGTCTCCGGTGACGGCTTTGACCATCAAGCGGCGATTGTGGAGAACGGACTCGCGGCTGTCGTCGGCGGTAAAGCCCAGGTTCAACTCGGCCGGAGCTTCGTCAGCACAGTAGGCTCGACTGGCTCCGCCTTTCCGCGTACTGAATCCATTCCAGAGCCAGGAAAGCTTCTCCCATCTCGGAACTGGGAGCCACTGAATGCCATTGGGGGCTGCACGGGGCGCCGACGATCTGACCGAAAGCTCCTGTGGTGAAACGCGTTCCAGGCGAAGTTGGCGTGTGATGCCCGCGGGCTTCCCTCTTCGGTTGCGCACCAACCCTGCGTTCGCAAAGAGTGCGTCGATCGCTTGTAGATTTTGGTCGGATTTTGGGTTCGAGGATGAAAGAGTCCGCTTCACAGTCCGATTGTAGCGGGAGGTATGGCGGGCGCTGGTGAGAGGAGAGCGAATGGGCCTGCCTTCCGGCAGGCCCGCTCGAGAGGCGTTTTTAGGAGGGGGGTCCTGAAGGGATCAAGGGAAGGGGTCCGTTGCCGGACCTTCAAAAGGGAATGTGTACCTTCATTGGAAGGGTCATAATTCGGGGAAGCCTCTGCTTGTTACTCAATAGGATGCCGGATTGGGTGAAAGGTTGCAAGCCGGATATAAAGCCGGTGGAAAACTTTCTCAAGGGAGGATGCCAGTGCGAGCCGGAGCACAGAATTGCGCAGCAGTACCGCGCGGCGATCTGGCGACAAGGCGGATCAGGCCAGGTTTGCCTTGCGGCGTATCACTTTTTCAATCAGGTTTGTGATGAAGCCAATCGGCAGCAGGCGAACGGCGTAAGCTGAAATACGTCCGCCGATGTTGGGGATGATGGTGCGCTGACCGTTCGCCAGGGCAGCGACTGCCTGGCGGGCAACGTCCTCCGCCGATTGCAACTTCCCGCGTTTGAAGACATTCGAACGAGATACCTCGAAGAACTCGCTTTCCGTGACTCCTGGGCAAAGCGCGGTCACCTTTACGCCGAAGCGAGCCATCTCGGCGGCGAGTCCCAGCGCGAAGAAGCGGTCAAATGCTTTTGTGGCTGCGTAGGTCGAGAGGTATGGCACTGGTTGAAAGCTGGCCGTCGAGGCCACGACGAGCACCCACCCGCGGCGGCGCTCGACCATGCGCGGAATGAATAGCCGCGACAGCCGCACGACGGCCTCGCAGTTGACGCGCACCTGGCTCGTCTCTTGCTCTACCGGACTTTGGTGAAAAGCGCCGAATTGGCCCAGGCCTGCGTTGTTCACCAAGATATCTACAGTGAAACCGGCACCTTCAGTGGCCTGGTAGATTTGCTCCGGCGCTGCAGGATCGTTGAGATCGGCGACGACAATTCGCGTTTCGATGCCTTTGGCTGCGAGTTCGGCAGCCAGAGCCTCAAGACGTTCTTTGCGCCGCGCGGTGAGGACAAGGTTTGCGCCGTGCGTTGCCAAGTCGCGCGCCAACGCCGCGCCAATGCCCGCGCTGGCTCCGGTGACCAGCGCCCATTTGCCGCGAAAATCACTTGGACTCATTGCAAAGCACCGAGTAACTCGCTTTCAAACTCCTCGTTGAGCCACTTGGTAAATGCCTGAAACTCCTCGTCGCGGCCCAGGAAGTCGCGCACCATCTGGCGGCCGGGCTTGGAGCCGCCTTGCTCAAG
This sequence comes from uncultured Acidobacteriaceae bacterium, assembly GCA_963780515.1. GTDB lineage: Bacteria > Acidobacteriota > Terriglobia > Terriglobales > Acidobacteriaceae > Telmatobacter. Next base: position 18,494 of record CAWACG010000001.1, on the reverse strand, counting down.
GACAAGTTTGCGATAGCGGCTGCCTGCGTCGCATCCAAGCAGATCCTCTGCATCGAACTGCGCGAAGAAGTCCAGCGCGATCACCTTGTCGAAGGCATAGGTGTAGTAGTTCGAGGAGTATCCAGTGAGATGGCCGAAGCTTGCATACATGCGATTGCCCTCGATCCACGTCCAGGGCTGCAGGGTTTGGTAGAGGTGCTTGGTCGTGGTGTCGAGATCGAGGCCTGCCGGATCCTGGTCGTGCAGGTCAAGAGAAAGAGCGGTGTAGTAAAGCTGCGCGCGCACCCAGTCTGCCCGTCCAAAGGCGCTCGCGCCTTTCATCCTTTGGATGAGTTCTGAGGGAAGGACGGCACCGGTCTGGTAGTGCTTCGCGAAGGCCTGGAGAAGCCTTTCATCGCGGAAGAATTCTTCGAGCATCTGCGAGGGAACTTCGATGAAGTCGCCTTCGGTGGCAAATCCCGACAGACCCGCCCACTCCGTATGGCCGCCAAGAATTGCGTGCATCAGGTGGCCGAATTCGTGGAAGAAGGTGACCACGTCGTTGTACTGCAGCAAGCCGGGATCGCCCGCCTCGCCCCCTGGAAAGTTGCAGATAAGACCGGCCTCGGGAAGGTAGCGACCGCGAACCCCGGTGACGATGGGCGCGGCAGAGAACCACTTGTCCTTGCCTTCGCGGGGGTGCATGTCGAGATAGAAGCGTCCGACCTGGCGACCTTCGTCGAAGACCTCGAAGACTGAAACGGCCGGGTCCCAGGCGGATGCGCTTGAGTGCCGGAACTCGACTTTGAAGAGCTTTGCCGCCGTCTGCAAGACTCCCGCCTCCGCCTGTGCATAGGGGAAATAAGGCCGTACGGACTGGGAATCGAAGTCGAAGGCGGAGCGGCGGAATTGCTCATACCAATAACCGCGGGCAGTGGCGTCGATTGCTGTCAAGCCGGGTTCGCGGGTGCGGGCAAAGTCGAGAATGAGTTGGTGTTCGCGCTTTGCGCCATTACGGCTGGCTTCGTCCAGTCTGGTCAAAAACGTGCGCACATTGGCCGCGGAGCCCATCATCTGGTCGGCGGTGGCCAGGTCTGCCCAGCTTCGGAACCCCAGCACCGTGGCAATTTCCTGCCGGGTGGCCAGCAGGTCGAGCAGAATCTGCTGGTTGGCGGGGTAGGCGCGGGTGTTGTAGGCCAGGAACATGCGTTGCCGAAGTGCGGGATTGTCCGCAAAGGTCATAACAGGCTGCATGTCGGGCTGGTCGGTCGAGAGGGCTACCCGGCCCTCACCATCCGGCGGATGGCGCTGAAGATAGTCGGCGGGCAGACCGTCCAGCTCGGCAAGTGTGGCCTGGATGGTTTTTCCCCCCTCCTGAATGTTGCGCCCAAACTCGAGCGAGAGCCGCGTAGCTTTCTCATGCAGAGCCTGGAGGTGGTTGCGGGTGGGCTCGTCCTTATCGACGCCAGATAACCGATAGCCGAGCAAGGTGCGCTCAACGTAATGCTTAGTCGCGACACCGGAGCCGGTTAGATCCATGGCCACCAGAGCGTCATAGACGGGGCGATTGAGGCTGAGGGAGCTACCTGCCATGGCGACGCGCTGGGCTTCAAGCTGTGCCTGGTCGCGGACACCCTTGTCCGCAGCGACGGAGTTGAGGACACCCGCTTGGGCACCTGCGAGCGCCAACTGTTCGATGGCGACATCGTAGAGGCGGAGCGAGTTTTCCGGGTTCCGCGGCTCGGAGACCTCCAATAGAGCAGCCAGAGCTGCTTCGTGGGCGGCCAAACGGGCGCTCACCCAGGCTGTGAGGGCCTCGCAAGAAGCCGCCCCACCTGCTTCCCAGGCGTGAAGATCTTGAGCTACAGCGGTTGCAGCAGTGGCTTCGACAGGCATGATGAGCACAACCCTCCAGAGCTAAAGATTGCCACAACGGGCCGGGTTCGCGAAAAAGATAGCCGAGATTACTGAAGGCACAGGCTTTCCCTGTTGCATACCGGACGTATCCCATCTAATATGCGTCAATTGAAGTTATGCCTCAGACATTAGCCACTGCGTCCGCATCGCCCACCGCAACCCTGCCCTTGCGCGTGGGGAAGTTGTGTGTGGCGATTCCAGCTGGATCAGCGGCGGAACTGATGGAGCGGGCTGAATCGGCCCTGAAAGACTCCAAATTCATCGAATTCCGTTTGGATTCATTGCCCAAGCCGCCGGCGGCGCTGCCCTACATCAAGCAGTTCATGACAGAACACCGCGATGTGACGGCCGTGGCTACCTGCAGGCGCAAGCAGAACGGCGGCAACTTTGACGGCGCGCTGACCACCGAATTCGACATTCTCGCCAAGGCGGTCCAGGCCGGCTGCCAGATCATCGACCTGGAAATCGAGTCGGCCGAGGAAGCCAAGCCGGCCCAACTGGCCAAGCTGCGGGGTGCCGGGGCGGCGCTGATGATCAGCTTTCATGACTTTATGCGCACCAAGAGCCTGGCTCAGGCTGCTGACCGGATTGAAGTGTTCAAGCCTGACTTTGTGAAGGTGGTCTCAACCGCCCGTTCGCTGGCCGACAACCTTGCGGTGTTGCGGCTGATCGAAGACCGTTCGCTGTCGGCTCACGTGGTGGGCATTGCAATGGGCGAAGAGGGGCTGCTCAGCCGCGTGCTCGGTCCAAGGGCCGGGGCAGCGTTTACATTTGCCGCGTTCTCCGACGGAACGGAAACCGCGCCGGGACAGGTTGCCGTGCGCACCCTGCTCGACCTCTATCGGGTGGAGCACCTTGATCAGGCGACGCGCGTCTTTGGGGTGGCCGGCAATCCGATTTCGCATTCGTTCTCGCCGCTGATGCACAACACTGCTTTTCGGCGGGAGATTGTAAATGCCGTGATGCTTCCGCTGAAGGTGCGTGCACTGGACGACCTGCTAAACGTCATTCGAGAGCTGCCGCTGGCGGGCGTGGCCGTGACCATGCCGCTGAAGCAGGAGGTGCTGCCGCACCTGGCGAATATGGACCCGCTGACCGCAAAGATTGGCGCTTGTAATACGCTGCGCACGGGGGCAGATGGCAAGCTCTACGGGTTCAACACCGATGTCGCAGGAGTGGTAAGACCGCTCGAAAAGCGGCTGCGATTGAAAGGCGCGCGCATTGCGGTTCTGGGTGCGGGGGGCGCGGCGCGGGCCGCTGTCTTTGGGCTGGTGGAGCAAGGCGCCGAGGTGTACGTGATCAACCGGACTCATGAGCGCGCAGTGAGTCTGGCCAGGCAGGCAAAGGCAAAGTCGCTGAAGCACGAGGTATTTGCGAAGCAGCATTTTGATGTACTCATCAACTCGACGCCCTGTGGGATGAAGGGCGTCAAGCAGGGTTTGCCCATCGCCGAAAACGAGATGAACGCGGGGTTGGTCTTCGACATGGTCTACAACCCTCTGGAGACACCGCTGCTGGCACTGGCGCGTTCGCGCGGAATTCCTGTCGTAAGTGGACTTGAAATGTTTGTGCAGCAGGGTGCCCGGCAGTTTGAGATATGGACAGGCAAACCAGCTCCTGAAGCGGATATGATGCGGGTCGTTGAACATTCGCTGCGCAAACGGGGATGAGCTGCATGGAGGCCGGCAGGCCGGAATCGTTTAGACGGTAGGAGAAGCGACCGGGGTCAGTCCGCGAGAATTTCAGTTCCCGTTTGAGATGGTTCTCGGCGAACTGCCTGATCCAGCAGAAGCAGTTGCCCCAGACCAAGAATCAAAAGCAGAACCGTGAGCGGCTGCACGCCGTATCTCTGGGCAACGGATTCAGTGTTCCACGAAACTGCAAAGATCAAAATCGCGAAAAAGATCATCCACCCTGTTGCATCGGTCCATCCGAGCGCTCTGAGTGCGCCTAACGTCAGAATCATCGCAATGACGACGAGCGGGGCATCGTAGATAGGAACATAAACATTCAAAAGCAAAGTCCAGGTCAGGACGGCAGCCCAGATCAGGGACTGCGCGGGTTCCTGGTTTGTCGTCGATTTAATGCAGAGAAGCGAGAACCACAGCAAAACTGCAATCATCAAGCAGATCGAAATCGCCACGGCGATTGTGGATCGTCCGCCGGGGATCGCGAGTGAGAGTGTCCTCAAGTCGAGAAACTGCCAGTGCCGGAATGGCCCGCGTTCCTTTATTTCGAGAATGCCTGAAAAGAACCGCAGGAAATTGAGGTATGCCGGCCATATTCCTATGCCGTCGAGCGCCGTTGAAGCCAGGAAAACCGCGACTGCCCCGGTCATGAATCCAAAAAGTGTTCGGAATTTACGGGTGAGTAGGAGCATGGGGAGAAGAAGCAGAAGCAGGGTTGGTTTGTAGGTGAGAATCGAGAGCACGAGTCCGCTTAGAAATGGCTTCGAATGCCTCTCCTCAAGAATTGCGAGACCGATGCAACAAACCGCGACCGTAGAAAGCTGCCCGTTGACGAGCGTATCAAGAAGGAATGGAGGGAAGGCTAACGCGAAGCAAAAGATCAGGGAGCGCTTGAGACGTTCTTCGGGGAAAGCCTTCCTGACGGTTACTGCAATTCCAGTGAGGTAGAAGGCAAGTGAAATTCCCGCCCAAACAATGCAAGCCAGCTTGAACGGTATCCGCGCGAAGAGACTGAAGAATCGGGCCACGAGAGGCGGGTACGGGCTTGGTCCCCAGATGTCCCCTGTGTGCAAAGGGCTTATCGCGTTGAAGACCCTGACTTGCACGGCATAGTCGTAAAGTTTTGCAGGCGGGTACTCGTTGGCGATGCGGCCAATACCGTAGAAGTAGACAAAGTCACCGATCTGGCCGGCTCGCAGATGAAGCCAGAAAACGAAAGACACGGGGATGACGACACAGCCGAAGAACAGTCCCCAGCAGACCAGATTGATCTCTTTGAGACCGGGGCGAGGACCAAGTACCAGAGTGGGCCATGCAATCAATCCGCTCTTCCGAACGGCTGTCCCAAACACCCCAAAAGCGCGAACGACCGCTCCAGCAGGGTCAAACAGCTTTCGATTCTGCTGAATCATCGCGGCCTCATTCGCCTCATTGTATAGAAAGCGCAGAAGAGCAGACACCCTCAGAGCCGGCAAATACATCAAAAGAAAAAGGCAATGCGGATTGCACGCATTCCAGATTCTTGCCACACCCCTGATTGAGTCTTACCAATGAGGTCTTCCCCCCGCATGGACCCCTGGCCGCAGGATTGGTTGGATCCAAAGCGCTCGCGTTGGCGCTCTATCACAACCCATGGTGTGGGGTTGCTTTGCCTCTCATCGCTCCTGGTCCTTCTTTCTGGATGCGGATTCTTTGTCCGTTCCGGGGCTTCGGTTCCCGGGGAACCTTCTCCAAGCGGGCCGCCGCCCAGTTCCGGTCAGAGTGGCTCGGTCACCATCACTCCGCAGTACGTTGCGCTGGCTCCAGGCCAGAAGTTTCAGTTCACTGCCACGGTCAGCGGCGGTGGAAATTTGGAGTGGCTGGTCAACGGAACGGCGACTGGAAGCTCGACTACCGGAACCGTCGACGCTTCAGGGAATTACACAGCGCCGGCCAACCTCACTCAAAGTGAGAACGTCTCGGTGACCGCAGCTCTTTCAGCTTCTCCGCAGCAAAACTACGCCACTGCGGTTGTGGCGATTGTCTTGCCAGGCCGTGCCTCCTGTCCCGAATTTACGGGCAACCCGCAGGTTGCGCTCTACTCGATCTATCTACCCGCCCCTGGAAAGGTGGCTGTGCAGTTTGGGAAAACGACAAATTATGAATTGAATACCTGGCAGGTCGCCACGCCTTCACCGAACGGAGGACAGGTGCAGATTTATGTTGCCGGAATGATGGGCAACACTCTTTACCACATGCGGGCCCAGGTCGCGCTGAACAACGGAGCCACGTATAACGACACAGATCAGACCTGCATGACGGGCACGCCGCCCAAGACCGTGGCCACCCAGATCACTACGCCGAGCGGGGCCGCGCCTCAACCAGGGATCGAGATGTGGAACACCCTGCTGCCTCAGGGAGTGACGCAAGCCTTTGCCACCGATCTCAGCGGCAACGTGATATGGACCTATACCTATCAGGCCCCGAGCCAGGACCTGTTGCAAGGCCTTGAGCTACTGCCGAACGGGGATTTCCTCATGGTTATCTCCTACCTGTCATCGCTGACGATCGGGTCGCACTCCGGCGCGCTGAATGAGGTGCGAGAGGTCGACCTGGCCGGCAACTTGGTGCGGAACATTACAATGGACACGCTGAATCAGAAACTGGCCGCATCAAATCTGCGTGACGCCGAAGGAAACACTTATCAGCTCGGCAGTTTCCACCATAGCGTTCTTGCGCTGCCCAACGGCCATTGGATCCTGCTGGCGACCGAAACCCGGGCCTATGCCGGCCTGCCCGGCTATCCAGGCACCACCAACGTGATTGGCGATGCACTGGTCGATGTCGATCAGAACTCCAACCCTGTGTGGGTATGGAACACCTTTGATCATCTCGATATCAATCGCCATCCCATGAACTTTCCTGACTGGACGCACTCCAACGGAATGCTTTATTCGACAGACGATCACAATTTGCTGCTCTCGATGCGCCACCAGAACTGGATCATCAAAATCGAATATCTTGACGGTCAGGGTTCAGGAAAGGTTCTTTGGCATTTGGGGGAGGGCGGCGACTTCAAGCTGGTGGGGGCCACCGACCCGACCGACTGGTTTTATGCGCAGCATGGGATGAGCTACTTCACTCCCAACACCACGGGAGTGTTTCGCATCGGATTGATGGACAACGGGAACGACCGCATCTTTCCTTCCGGGGCAGTCTACTGCAAGCCTTATATGCCGGTGACTGCGACGTGCTACTCCACCGTGCCCGTCCTCGAGCTGAACGAGAACAACATGACAGCGACGATGGTAACCCACTACGTGCCCCCTCCAAGCTATTTCAGTTTTTTTGGCGGCAATGCCAGCCTCCTCGACAACGGCAATATTCATGTCGATTTCGCGGCGGCGCCTACAGGGGCAATTGTGCAGGAGCTGAACCCGCAGGCTTCCCAGGTCGTGTGGCAGGGGACCACGCCGAACTCAGACCAGTTCCATGCTTACCGGTTGCCAAGCCTGTATCCCGGCGTGCAGTGGTGAGGCCAGGTGCGGAGCTGAGTTCGCGTTAGGGGCGACCGTCCAACATTCTCAATTCACGGCCTTCGCGACGGACACTCTCTAGACGGACGCTCTCTATTTTCGATGCGCCTTCTTCTGGGCGTTGTCCCCTTCGGAGTGGGTGATGGGAATCGGCGCTAAATCGGGGCCGACGCGATGGACCATCGTGTCCCGTAAAGCGTAGGAGATGGTTCGAGGTGCGACGGGGCGCGCAATCCCGGTGTCGGGATCGATGGCAATATCCATGGAGCTTGATATCTGAAAGCTGAAGACCGGTTCGGTTCCGCCGGGCGCCGGCTCTGACGAGATCCGGACCGGCAGGAAGCCCTGAATCGGATGAATCCGGAATGCGGTTTCATAACGATGATGCTTCAGGCTCCAGGTAAAGACGCGAATCTGGTCGAAGTCGAACGGAAGGCCGGATTTGGGCGGACTGAGAGCGGTTACGTACTCCGGCATCTCGTGGTTGAGGCCGGGAGAATCGGGGTCGTTGACTTTGGCAATCACGTAAGCTCCCACAATGCGCTGGCCTTCAGCGTATTGCGCGATATCGTCTGAAACATCGACGTCCACGCGATTCCCCAGCAGCCAGCCGGTGTGGCCCTGGTTATCTCGTACCAACCACCAGTCTTCCATCACGACTTCAGGGGGAGGCTCGCCCGGAAGCGACTCGGCTGACACTGGCTGTGGACGGGGCTGGTGACTGCCGCTCAAGGGCAAGGGGCCTTTTTTTGCAGCAGAAGCCGATGTTTTACGCTTGAGAGCGACCACACGGGCAACCGGAACCTTCGGCATTGAGGCGCGGACCAGCATTTGCACCTTGGCGTTACCCGGGAGCAGATAAAAACGATCCGTCTCGCGGCCAGGCGTCAGATGCAGATACATGTCATCGCGCAGGATGGCATTTGCGACAACCGGATCATCCTTGTGCTGTTTGGCAAGTTGGACAAAGCTTTCGAAGGTCTTGCTGTCGATGACCGCCCGCTCGGGAATCCAGCCTATTTCGTTCTTCTCGGTCTTGACTTTGTAGAACCGGCGGCCGTGCTCGAGGACCTCGAGGGGTTGGCCGTTCGCAACCTCGGCAACACGGTTTGACACCGCCGCCACGCGATCGCGGAGGTACATTTGCCGCGTCCAGACGTAGACCATCTCATGATGTTCCTGGTGAAAGCGGTTGCATCCGTCTGCAAATGTAAGAAAAGAAAGAATAATTAGAGATAGCACACAGGTCTTTAGGCGCCTGACAGGGGGAAAATCCGGAATCGGGAATCGCGTCAAAACAGCCACTCTGGGTCACTTCGAGGATAACATTTGCTCGGAATTCAAGCTCCTTGAAACAGATGGGTTCAGATTGCGGCGTATCTGCCTGGGAACCGGCACCGCCACGAATCCCGGAGTTGGAGGGAGAGTGTTGACCCTGTTCCCTGTCACATCGACCCTTCTCTATTCCTGCTAGGGTAGCTGTAATTCACCGACATGCTATTTAAGGTCCGCAGCGCTGCTGTTTACGGAATTGACGCCAACTTGATCGACGTAGAAGTCGACTACAGCGGCACGGTCTGCGACAAAGATCAGTTCCATACTGTTGGGCTGCCTGACGCCGCAGTTCGCGAGAGCCGCGACCGGGTTCGCGCGGCCATCAAGAACTCCGGCTACCTGATTCCACCGACGTTTATCACCATCAACCTGGCCCCTGCCGACCTCAAGAAGGAGGGCTCCGGCTTCGATCTGCCCATCGCCCTCGGAATTCTTGGAGCCTACGGCGCGTTGCAGGTGGACGACCTGAGTCGGTTTCTGCTGGTGGGAGAACTGGGTCTGGACGGCAGCGTTCGATCTGTGCCGGGCATCCTGCCGATAGCGATACTCGCGAGAGAAAAGAGCATCCCCAACCTGATTCTTCCCGCGGCCAACGCCGCCGAAGCCGCGGTCGTAGAAGGAGTGAATGTCTATCCCGTTTCTTCGCTGCTCGACGTGATTGAGTTGATGAACAGCCAGGTTGTCGGCACAATCCAGCGCGAACCGTACCGTGTTTCAACCGAGGAATTGCTTGGCGAATTGCAGCATTTTACGGTCGATTTCTGCGATGTGCGCGGGCAACACTCTGCCAAGCGCGCCCTTGAAGTGGCGGCGGCGGGCAGCCACAACATTCTGATGATTGGGCCGCCGGGTTCGGGAAAAACGATGCTGGCCAAGCGACTGCCTTCAATTCTTGCCCCGCTCACCTTTGAAGAGGCGCTCGAAACCACCAAGATTCACTCCGTCGCTGGGGTTCTTGATGCCGCCGCAGGCCTGGTAACGCAACGGCCGTTTCGGTCGCCCCATCACACCATCTCTGACGCGGGGTTGATTGGCGGCGGCATCGTGCCGCGCCCCGGCGAAGTTTCGCTGGCCCACAATGGCCTGCTTTTTCTCGACGAACTGCCGGAGTTCCCGCGCAACGTGCTTGAAGTGATGCGCCAACCGCTCGAGGACCACACGGTCACCATCGCCCGCGCCTCCATGTCACTCACCTTTCCCGCCCGCTTTATGCTGGCCGCTGCCATGAACCCCTGCCCCTGCGGCTACTTCAACGACAAGTCGCGCGAGTGCATGTGCACGCCACCGATGATCCAGCGCTATGTCGCCAAGATTTCGGGCCCGCTGCTGGATCGGATCGACATTCATATCGAGGTGCCGGCGGTTCAATATAAGGAACTGCGCGGTTCTGCATCGGCCGAAGGCTCGGCAGAGATACGTGGCCGGGTCTTGGCGGCACGAGAACTTCAACGAGTGCGCTTCAGGAAATCCGGCGACAAAATCTACTCCAATGCGCAGATGACCACGCGCCAGATTCGCGTTCATTGCGAACTGGGCGCCGATTCCGAACGCCTTTTGGAGCGCGCCATGCAGCAGCAGGGACTGACCGCGCGGGCCCATGATCGCATCCTCAAAGTGGCGCGGACGATTGCTGACCTTGGAGGCGCAGAACACCTCACCGTGGCCCATCTTGCGGAAGCCATCCAGTACCGGACGCTCGATCGCAGTTACTGGGCTTAAGCACAGATTTTTGAGCCGGGTGAAGGTCGCTGCACACTCGGTCTCGTTTCGTTAACGGAAATGGTTCCCTGTTGAAAACTCCGGGGCCAAAGCTTGTTGGGAGTCTAATCATTCGATCGGAATTCGCGGTCGAAATCTCACCTCATCTCTCAGATAATAAACAATATATTGGGGTATATTACGAGCGGCCACGAGATCCCCCAATGGTGCTGGAGTCGCTCAAAAAATAGTTGACCCAGCGGCCGACTGAGTATAAATTTATGGGTGCCATCCAAAAAAGCAAGTTGCAGTGTGCAATTTTGCTCAGCCTTCTGTCATTTCCCGCATCATATTGAGCAGGCGCTCATCCTTTGATGCCCCTCGGTGCGTTTTAATGCCCACCGGGAAGGAAATGCGAGGCGCGTGGTAATCAAGCCGGTAATCTGCATTGTTGATTCGGCGTTTGGCCTGCTTGAATTCGTGCGATTCTGCGTCAAGATTTTTTCCAACTCGATGCCCGGTTCGTGCGTCTAAGGAATGAAAGTGGTTTTGGGGGCAGTACTGCATCGTTTTTGCTGCCAGTTGCACCGGTGGTGCCAGGTAGTACCAACCGGGCGCGGATTTCGGAAGGAGAATTTTGTAATGCGTTCTGATCTAGTATTTGGGGCACTCTCTCACGTGTCCAATCGTTACCAGCTCTGTCAGTTGGCCAGCAAGGCAACCCGGATGCTGCACAAGCCGAACACACGGCTGCAGGACACCACAAACGAGGTCCTGGTCCGTTTTCACGTCACCAACCCCGGTACCGCAGCGCCGGTTGAAGCGCCTGCGGCTCAACCTCAACCCGTCGAACGGCGCCGCGCCGCCTGACCGCATTTATTGAAGCGTATAATTGAGTCAGGCAAAGGTTTTGAAGCGGCTTCCTTTGAAGGTGGCCGCTCTTTCCAGATGTTTCAATCTTCTGCTTCAGTTGGAGAGTTGTTCAGATCGCGGCTTTTTCAGGCTGCTTTTTGAACCCCCGCCTTATTGTTCTTGGAGTACTTCCCCCTCCCAGACCCCCCTCACTCCCATCCCGCCCTATCGCAGGTGAACATGACGATCGCTGAACTAAAAGAGAAAAACATCACTGAACTGAGCCGCATCGCGCGCACCCTTGAGATACCGGGCGCCAGCGGCCTCCGCAAACAGGACCTGATCTTCAAGATTCTTCAGGCCCAGAGCGAAAAGGAAGGCCACATCTTTGCCGAGGGCGTGCTTGAAATCCTGCCCGACGGCTACGGCTTTCTGCGCTCGCCCGACTATAACTATCTGCCCGGCCCCGACGACATCTATGTTTCACCCTCGCAGATTCGCAAATTCGATCTGAAGACGGGCGACTCCATCAGCGGCAACGTCCGCCCGCCTCACGAAGGCGAGAAGTATTTCGCCCTGGTCAAGATCGAGGCCATCAACTTCGAGTCGCCCGAGGAAACTCGCAACAAGATTCTCTTCGACAACCTGACCCCGCTTTACCCCCAGGAACGCATCAAGCTGGAGACGGTGCGCGAGGCCGTGAGCGGCCGGGTGATGGACCTGCTTACTCCCGTCGGAAAGGGACAGCGCGGCCTTATCGTCGCTCCGCCTCGTACGGGCAAGACGATGCTGTTGCAATCGCTGGCCAACTCCATCACCACCAACCAGCCGGAAGTTGTGCTGATTGTTCTGCTCATTGACGAGCGGCCCGAAGAAGTGACGGACATGCAGCGCTCGGTGAAGGGTGAAGTTATCAGTTCCACCTTCGACGAGCCGGCCGCGCGCCACGTGCAAGTGGCTGAAATGGTGATCGAGAAGGCCAAGCGCCTGGTCGAGCACAAGCGCGACGTGGTGATTCTGCTCGACTCCATCACCCGTTTGGCCCGCGCCTACAACACCATCGTGCCACCGTCGGGCAAGGTGCTCTCAGGCGGCGTGGATTCAAACGCACTGCAGCGCCCGAAGCGCTTTTTTGGCGCGGCGCGCAACATTGAAGAAGGCGGGTCGCTAACGATCATTGCAACTGCTCTCGTGGACACCGGCTCGCGCATGGACGAAGTGATCTTCGAAGAATTCAAGGGCACCGGCAACATGGAAATCATCCTCGACCGTAAGCTGGTCGATAAAAGAGTATTCCCGGCCATCGATATCCAGCGCTCCGGCACCCGCAAGGAAGAATTGCTCATCCCCAAGGACGACTTGCAGCGTATCTGGGTTTTGCGCAAAGTGCTCAACCCGCTTTCGCCGGTTGAGGCCATGGAACTGCTGATCAGCCGTCTTGAAAAGGTGCGCAACAACGCTGAGTTCCTGCAGAACATGAACCAACTGTAACGATATTCCAGTTCTGGGTGGTCTAGGTGGTCTGGGTAGCCCAGTTGACTGGCAGCAAAGGCTGGGGCATCCTCCCCGGCCGTTTGCTTTCGGAAGGTAATCCTCAAGAAGTGAAGACACCGACAATCCTTCGCGCATCCGTCATTCTCGCTCTGCTGTGCCCCCTTTCCTGCCTGGCTCAGGACAAGGGATACTGGCCTGCCGCGAGCAATACTGCCAATTCAATCACCGGTGATATTTCCATCTCCGATACGAAGATCACGATCAACTTCACCGCATTTCCACTTGTGCAAGCACGCAGGCTCGCGCCGGCTGAAGTCAGCGCGGTCTTTGATGCCGACGTCAATGCCGGTGCTACAGGAATCCTCTACCGGGTGACGGTGCCGAGTACGAAGCGTTTTCTCCACCGCAACACTCTCTGCGGCGAGGAAGATACACAGTGGATGGCGACTTTCGTATCCGGTCGCAGCCTGCAGGTTGCTTTCTTCTCTGGCCCGGAACCACCAGTCTTCACCTTCGATTCAATCAGCAAATCGACCGACCTTTGCGGCACTTTCTCGTATGCTCGTTGATTGCTGCAGACGCGTGATTCCCCTTCGACCAGGCGCGACTTCCCCTTCCGCCACACCTCGTTGACCTCTGCCGCCGGCCCTTTCCGGAAGTGACGACCGCTGGTAAGATAAGAAAGTCACCCGTGGGGCTGTAGCTCAGCTGGGAGAGCGCCTCGTTCGCAACGAGGAGGCCAGCGGTTCGATCCCGCTCAGCTCCACCAAATCACTTCAAATGAGTTTCGAGGGTGGGGTCCTTCCCTTTCACTGCGTTCAAGCTCAGGATTTCGCCTGTGGGCTCAGACGCCCGCGTTGCGGCTCAAGTTCGATCCCGCTCAGCTCCACCAATTCAAACCTTGGTTTTTTCCGCATGATCCGCAGATGACTGCGTGAATTCGCTAACCCGCAATGGGGAGTTGGAGCACTCACGCTTCAACGCGAGGCAAACCTTTCGAATTCTGCTGCGATGGATTACTCTATCGGCGCTGGGTAGCCAGCGCCGATGTGGAGATCTCGATATTGGTTACAGATGGCTGACGATCTTTCGAATTGGGTCGTCCGCATCGACCGGCATGATAGCCTGAATTGGGTGCACACCCGGTTCACGACATACTGGCACCAGCCCAAGAGACTGAAGCAATGCAATTCCTCGTTCATCGGATGAGGTCATCGCCGGAAGCTCAGGAAGATGGTACTGATACCAGTCCTCCATCAGATTCGATGCGATTGTTTCGGCGGTCGAATAATCGCTGGCGATTACAACCATCTTCAGCAGGCAGATCTCACGATCTGTCAGCCGAACTGCAGGTGAACCGCTTCTTAGCTCCTGCGCCAGAGCCACGAGCCGACGCTCAAAGCGCGACTTGGTCTCAGTCCAAATCGCATAGCCTAGCCACGTTGGCGGCGCTTCAGGGACAGGAATGATCAGTCGATGAAGCTCGCCTACTAGCAATGGGATTCCGCGAGTGAGTCTGTAAATATCTTCAATCTGAGGTTCTGAAAGCGCAATCTTGTGCAACTCGACGAACCAATCCCGAAGTTGTTCCACCGTCAGGCGCCGAACCGCGGCAACCCCATCAAGCGGATCATCGGAAGCGTCGGAGAGTTTCCACCGCAGCAGGTCGGCCCCGCCCGTGAAAAGAAGCAAGCGCTCATCGTCTTCGATGGCGCGCTCTGCTTCATCCGGGGAAACAGCAACAAGGTCGGAATATCCAGCATAGTGGAGCTGCGCGCGAATCCCGCAGCTGGGATGGAGAACAGGGTTTTGCTCGCGCGGCAGAAGCCAGTTTGATGTTGCGACGAGTGCGCGTATTTTCCGCGCTTCCTTCGGGTTCTTCTTCGCCTTCTCAAGATGGCGAGAGAGATTCTCGACTTCATCTACCTCGAAGAACGACTGCTTGGGAGTCTCGAGCGAGTCTGTGGCTTGCGCCGGTAAATCGTCGATTACTTTTTCTTCCTTTTCTTCAGGCGCCGGAGGGGCCTCGATTGCGCAAACCGAGGATGACTGTTCCAGGTCCGCAGAGGCGTAGGACTGACTCTGCGCACCGTGCTTGTTGTTGTCCGGCGTGGATATTTCGTTGAGAGAAGAAGGGGAGGATCCGGAGGATCCGGCTGCGGCGGGCGAAATCGTGGAGCCTGATTGTTCTGGAGTGGCAACGGGGTGATCCTGCCACAGTTCAACTTCCAGTTGGCGCACAAAATCATCGACGCGCGGGAAATTGCTCTTGAGATTCTGAAGATCGGCGTCATCTGCGCCATCTTCCAGGCTGCATGCCCAATCGAGCCACTTCTTAGCAGCAGGACCGGGAAGATCCGGCGGCGAAGCGAGCGCGGAAATCTCCATCAACTCGGCTACCGCCGCATCGCGTTGCGCCAGCCGCTCCAGTTTCGTACGCTCCCGCCGGTGCGAAAGGGTTCCGCCGGCAAGCAATTGAGCTAAATCCAGATAACGGCGGCGTTTTCCCGCAACATCGTCCAGCCGTTCGACAAGCGAATGAAGTTCTTCCTTTGTTTTCCACGCCGCCGCACTGTCCTCCGATAGGATGGCGTCCCTAAGATTCTGGCAGACGTCCAACAACTTACCGAGGTCGGCAATAGCCTCCGCTTTATTTAAGTGCTGCCCCGCTTCGAGGAGATCGATTTTGTCGTGCCAGAGTTTGGTCTGCTCTTTGAGGGATTGAAGCGTATCAGACACGACGCTCCGATTGGATTTTGTATCTTCATAAGCTTTCACGGTTTTGCTCCACCTCGCTGAGGGAAGTCATTCTGCGGTATCGCAATATCGTACCGTGATTGCATAAGGCGACTCTCTGCTAGTAATAGGGCCGACTATCACTCAGGTCACGTTACCTAAGGGTTGGGACCCCAGATTTGAGACTTGGATGAGGAAATTGGCAACGGACGGCCTGGGCCTATTCGGCCAGGTGAGATCGCTCGATATCAGACGAGATTGCTTTTGGGGGCACTCGACCCTCACCGCACCGTTCAGTCCGCGGGTGGCGCCGTAGGCTGCTCGGGGCATTCGTATTCGAATTTGCGGAGGTTTCTCAGGCACTCTGCGAGGGCGCCCATCAGAGTTTCGCTCCAGCCAACCGGCTGGAAATTGAGTGTTTTCTGATTTAACTCAATGTCGGCTGTGGCTAAGAACTGCAGATCGCTCGACTTCGCGGTGGCGAACTCCTTCACCGTGATACGCGCCTCGATCTCACCGTCGCAATGTTTCTTTGTGATGGAGAAAAAGTGCAACCTGGCAAGATTCTCCGAGGCATCCTTCTGCAGAAACTTCCAATCGCTCACGCCGTTCCCTCCCGATGATTTGCTCAGCTTAACTGCCAAGTCTAGCCGATGAAAGGACAATTCGAGCCAATCATCGAAAGGTGAGCCGACGATCTCCACGCGGAAGAACCGAACCCGCACGCACATGCTGCAGGCTCTTCTGATATAAAGGCTGCTGTCAAAGCGGGCGTTCAGTGGCTGGTCCAAGTCCGGACCGGGCGCTTCCGCGAGAGAGATTCGGAGACGATGATGAGAGATCTGCAATCCGCTTCAAACCCCTTTTCTGCCATTACACGGCGCCGGTTCCTGAAAACAGTGGGGGCCGTGGCGATCATACCTGCGAGCGCCTGGGGAGCGCGCAGCACCTCGGCTTCAAATCGCATTACGCTGGGCGTCATCGGCTGGGGCATGATGGGGCCCGGCAACACCAAGGCATTCCTGGCGGAGGATGATTGCCAGGTTGTCGCAGCTTGCGACCTGCACAAGGGCCACCTGCAGACGGCCGTAGATACGATCAACGGACACTACGGGAACAAGGATTGCAAGTCATTTCACGACTATCGCGAATTGATGGCACGGGACGACATTGACGCGGTGATGATCGCTGTGCCGGATCATTGGCACGCGCTCGCAGCCACCGAAGCGGCGAAACGGAAAAAAGATGTGTATGGTGAGAAGCCACTTGCGCACACCATCGCGGAGCAACAAGCCATCGTAAGAGCCGTGGAAGAGAACAGCGTCATTTGGCAGACAGGCTCCTGGCAACGTTCGGTTCCCACGTTCCACAAGGCGGCGGAGATTGTCCGCAACGGCCTCATCGGGAATGTCGTGCGCGTTGAGGTGGGTCTGCCCGGCGGGCATCATGACTTCCCAGGCACCGTTCCCGCTCTGCTTGCGAGACTTTCCTCGCTGACTGACAAAATTACCGATCCGGCGCAGATCGTTCCCGGAACTCCGGCGTGGAACTTGGCCGTTACTGAGCCTCCGCCGGAACTGGACTACGACCGGTGGATCGGACCATCGAGGATGGAGCCGTATATTGAGGCACGCGTTTATCAGAATTGGCGCTGGAACTACAACACTGGCGGCGGCCAGTTGATGGACTGGATTGGCCATCACGGCGACATCGCACATTGGGGCCTTGGGTTCGACGCTACCGGCCCGTCTGAAGTTGAAGGCCACGGGGAGTTTCCCCCCGCGAATGCGGTATGGAACTCCGCGACGAAATACATGATCGAATGCCGCTATCGCAAGGAAGTCACGCACTATCCCGTGGACGTCGGGATGACAATCGCAGGCGGCTATCCGGAAATCATGATGGGGACAAAATGGATCGGAACCGACGGCTGGGTCTGGGTGGACCGGAGCGGATTTGATGCGTCGAATCCCGCTTGGGCGACCACTGACCCACTGCCCGAAGATTTGCGAAAAGTGAAACTATATGAGTCCCACGGCCATCAGCGCAACTTCCTCGACTGCGTGAAATCGCGGAAACCGACGATTACCCCGGTGGAGACGGCACATCACTCCACGATTCCGGGACACCTCGGCCTGATTTCCATGTTGGTCGGCCGCAAGCTGAAGTGGGATGTGACGGGGGAGAAGATTCTCAACGACAGCGCCGCCGGGGAATTGCTTTCGCGTCCCTATCGGGCTCCCTGGCAATTGGCTTGATTCGGAACGGCGGGCGCTTCGGAGAGCGCCCGCAAACTTCGCACTGATGCGGATTTCTAGGTGAACAAATCCTTCATCTTCTCCAGCAGGCCTGGGGACGTAGGCTTGTTCTCAACCGTCATCGTCTCAGCGAGCTTGGCCACC
Organism: uncultured Acidobacteriaceae bacterium; assembly: GCA_963780515.1. Classification (GTDB taxonomy): domain Bacteria; phylum Acidobacteriota; class Terriglobia; order Terriglobales; family Acidobacteriaceae; genus Telmatobacter. The sequence goes on along the minus strand of CAWACG010000001.1, from coordinate 878 downwards.
AGTTCGCGTTGCGCACGGCTCAGCTTTTTAGGAATCTGCACCATGACCTTGACGATCAGGTCCCCTCGACCCTTCTCATTCAGGTGAGGCACGCCGCGGCCCCGAATGCGTAACTCCTTGCCGTTCTGTGTGCCATCAGAAATCTTCAAGGTCACTGGACCGTCGATGCCTTCGATTTCAATTTCAGCGCCCAACGCGGCCTGCGGAAAACTGATGGGAATGACGCAGTACAGATCGTGACCCTGACGCTCAAAGAAGTCATGAGCGCGAACGGAGAGAACGACGTACAGGTCTCCACCTGGCCCTCCGGAACGGCCCGCGTCTCCTTCGCCCCCATAGCGAATGCGGGTTCCGTCGTCCACGCCGGGCGGCACTTTGACGGTGAGTTTGATTTCTTTAGCTACACGTGTCTCTCCGTGGCACGTCGTGCATGGGTCACTGATGATAGAGCCCGAACCGCCGCATGCGCTGCAGGTGCGCGCCACAGAGAAGAATCCCTGCTGGTAGCGAATCTGGCCTCGTCCGTGGCATTGCGGGCACACGCTCGGCCCGCGGCCCGACGAGTGCCGCTGCCATGGCAGGTCGCGCATGCCTCAAAGCGGCGAACCTTGATCTCCGTCTCAGTGCCGAAGATCGCATCTTCAAAGTCGATTGCCAAATCGTAACGCAAATCCTCGCCGCGCCGCTGCCCTTGCCGTGGCCGCCGCCGGCTGCCGCCCATATTGAACATTTCGCCGAACAGATCGCCGAAGATGTCGCCGAGGTCCACGCTCCCGCTGAAGCCACCGAACCCCCCACTTCCCGATGCGCCCACGCCGGCGTGTTTAAAGCCGGTCGTAGGCGGCGCGCTTGTCGGCGTCGCTCAGCACCTGATAGGC